>NCKB01000017.1 GCA_002279065.1 Lysobacterales bacterium 15-68-25 | reverse complement strand
GTCTCGGTGAATTTCGACTTCTTCATGGAACCTCCTGGCTCGGGAACGATGCCAGAAAGTTCTACTTTCGAGATGTCTGCCTAGCGGGGGAGCTTACGCTCCCACCCACTGAACGCCAGAGATCTCTTGCCGCACGTATTAGCAAAGCACTGGACATAACTATCCCAGAGGAAGCACACACATTTCGTGGCTCGATGTCGGACTACATCCGAAACTTCATGCCTGCATACCAAGCTAGCAATTCAAATGCGAAAAGCCCTTAAAGCAGGGGCGCGCACTCGGCAAGCCATGGCCAAGCCCCCTTCAAAAGTGAGGGCCACGGCCTTGCCAAGGACCTCTCACTAACAGTGCGAGCTGGAAGGTTAAGTGTCGCCGCCCCGCGCTTCTGGACAAAAGCGGACCCATGTCCGCTCTTCGCGTTGCCGCCGCCGTGTAGCGATCTGACGCAGTTTCGTATCAGGCGATAACTCTAAAGCTAACAGGTCACGCAGCCATCCGTTGTCGTTGGTATGCTCGCGGGGTGGCAGATCGCGAAAGGCCCAACCGGGCAAGATCATTTCCTCAGGGTGTGACGGTGGAACAAGTCGCGCCTGCGACGGTAAATGAGGATTTTCGACGAGACTGCCTCTTCGCGCGTTGAAGGCCAGGAACTGTCCCCGCCCGACCATCCTTTTAAGACTGGTCACGGCCTCACTGCAGTCCAATCCCAGCAGGCGAGCCTCAGGCAGGGTCAGGTAGCCCGTTCGATTGCCGTCCGTCGGTCTTGAAAGTCGGACGAAATGCTTCGATGTAAGGTATTTCTCATACCGCATTAACGAGGGTGTACGCTCGATTGGTCCGCGGAACAGCACCTGCCCTGCACGTACGAACGGCGGCTTCCGCTCACCCCAGCCTATTGCCCGCACGAGCAGCGATGTTCGCTGCGCCATTGCGGACGTTGGCAAGGGCGTATTCGTCCACTCTGACAGGATCGCCTCTGCGAGGACGTTTATCGCAAAGCGATTATCGTTGTTCTGATGATTAAAACTTGGATGGGGTAATTGATCCTCTGGCCCGTCGTATGCCAGAAAGACCTGATCCAGTAGGTCTGAGATGATCTCTCGGTAGATCGTTCGCAATGAAGCTTGATTCATTCCTTTCGGAAACCAGAAGCCTGGGCGGCGTCCGGCCAAGGCGGCCTCCAAGTGCACTGCGCGGTGGTCGGAGCCAAGCGAAAATTTGACCGGCGACCATGCCGGAGAGCGGAGAATGATTCGCAACTCTCCGCCAGACCAACGTGGACCAACGAGCAATCGATACCATGCGGGTGACGGGCGCTTGTAGGAGTCAAATAGGACCCCATGGCGGGAGCAGCAGGTTCTCCAAGCGACGCACCACGAGCGACGAATATATGAGGGCACGCCCTGTGCCCAGTCCTCGGCCATGCAGAGCGGGCAACTCAACGTGCGCTGGTACGGTTGGAGCAACCAGTCATCCGGCGCCTTGGCGGCGCGGTGAAGTTCGCGCCGCAGTGTGTGCGAAATCCCCGGTAGGTTTATGTCCAGCCGCCCAAAAGTGTTCTCGCTTGGAGAATCGGAATGCATTAAGACGCCTGGTTGACGCCTGGCCCAGCTGGCCAAGGTCTCATCCGCCTGCAGTGGAAGGTAGTCTTCTCCACCACCAGCGAGGCGGGGTCCGCTTAGCGTCAACTGAAGTCGCGTCATCTCGGTGGTTTCGTGATGTCACGAAAGCAGCGCCCTAAGTGCAGACGCCAAGATGGGCGCAATAGCCGAATCCGACCTTCCAGCCAACGCAGCACCCTGGGGCGAATCGGCAGAGCTGGCCAAAGCGTGCCTTGCCCGGTCTCCAAAGCCAGATATAAACGGTGCACGATCGCCGAGAGCGCAAGGCGATCGCGCTGATGCAGCGGGACCAAGTTGCCGCTGGCTGGCAATCGCGGGGCAGCTGGCACCGGCCATTCGATCGCCCATAAGTGCCACTGAGCCTCCGCCCAAGCACGCGAATAGGCGACGCGTGGATCGCTACGCGCGCACGTCGCGCGAGCGATCGCGCGCCCTAATTCACCTGCACTGCCTTGCTGGATCCATTCGCCCAGTGCTCGGAATTCGCCCCGTAGGATTGGCGACCAGTGGCGACTGCGAAGACGTGTAGGAGGTGCGTTACAGAGCAGTAGCGGCAGGGCGTGAGTCGTACACACGACGCCATCCGTGGGCCATTCCTCGCGGGTATACCATCGACGCCTGCCCGCCTCTTCCACCCTGCAAGCAGGACAATAGAGTTGAGGGACTTCCAGCTCAGGGGCGATGGGTTCATCGACGACTTGTGCGCCAAGGGGACCAGCCCGCAACCACGAGCCCAACGACTCACCTGCGCCGCGGCGAGATCCTAGTGCAGCCCAATACTCTGCGTTCATGCCACGCTCGACAGTGCTATGCCCGGAGGTGATGGGCTGTCGATAGCCAGCTTGAGATGAGCGTACTCAATGCGCTCCGCACCCGAATCGAGGGCGTGCAATGCTGCCAGACGGACCACCTCGACAATTTCCTTGGTATTTCCTTCGCTGTGCTGAGCGATTAAGGGCAAACAATTGCTATCGTCGAGTTGCGATCGCTCTGGAAACGGAAGGTTTCGCTGCAACCCGTAGACGAAGTTGCGCAGTACGTTAGACAGCGCCCAAGGACCGATAGTAATTTTCCGTTTAAAGCGGCTTGCGAACTGCTGATCGACGTCAAGCACATGTGCCAGGTTGCTTACTGTGGCGGCTACGATTCCTATCCGCGCAGTGTTGCTCAGGCGTTTGAGTTCCGACAAAGCGCGTCGGTGGCTTGCAGCTCCAGCCTTGGTCAACTCCCCAAACTCATCAAGCAACAACATACGCACCCCCTGGGCACGTAGAGTGGCATCCACCTCTTCCTCCGTTCCAGCGATGCGCTTGGCGCGTGGCCAACAAGCCTTGAGAATCGCGTGCCGAACGCTACGTTCGCCGCTGTACTCAGGCTTGCACTCGACGTATACGACGGGGCGCTGCAACCGCAACGGATCGTCCGTTTCCTGCACGGGATACAGTTCAGCGTAGGCCAGCAGCACCGCGGTCTTACCCATGCCGCCGTCTGCAATGATCTGCAGACAGGGAGGCCGCATCACCGCACCGCAGCGATGCATGTAGGCCATCCACTGGAAAGCGATTGTCGTCGTCGGTGTATGCACCCAGGCGTCCGCCATAATCCAGTCGACTTTCTTACTTGCGCTAGCTTGTAGAACGGCATTCGCCGCATCTGACAGATCAATGGCCGCGTTGCTCATGATTTCCCTCCAGCGGGTTGGCAAGCAGCACCGGTGTTGCCCTGTAGTCCACAGCCTCCGGCCGACTGCTTGACCGGTCGTCTTCAGGACGGCGCTGTCGGTCCCTCCGTTGCCGACGCGTGGTTTTCTCGGCCTTTTTCTCCATTTCACGCTGGGCCTCGATGTGTTTGAATGCCGTGGCATTGCTTACGGGGCCGTTGTGTTTTCTACGCAGCTCTTGCTTGGCGCGCACCCACTCCCAAAGTGCAATGGGCGCTCGGGTACGATCGCTCCAAGGGACGTCGATCCAAATGTTGTTGATCAACACGTAGACGCGGCTTATGTTTCGCGGATCGTGAGCCACCCAGAACTTGTGCTTTGCTCCAATCAACGGAATAAGGCCTTCGTCCCAGTATTTAAGTGCGAAGAGTTGAATGCCTTCGCGACCGATCGCGCGCTGGACGCGAGGAAGCAACGACAGCCTGAAGTCGCGACGATTGGCAGGAATCGGAGGGAGTCGAAGCGCGCCGTCCTGCGTCCACACTTCGTTCCAGGCCTCGAGCGGCGTGCGTCCGAGGCCGCTGTGCTTGGTGTTGTGGTAACGGCCATTGATTTCGTGGATCGTCCAGAGCGTGAGTTCCTGCAACGTCATAATGGCTTTGTCACCGCTCTTGTAATCCTCGCGTTCCTTGGTGTTCGAAAAGGTTGTGCCCTTTATCAGATGGATGCGCCCCATGTAGGTGCCGATCACACGCTCGATGTGAGCGCCGTGAACTGGATTGCGCACCTTCCGGAAACGAGGGTTGATGTCATGTTCCCGGCACGCGTTGATCAGATTCGTGTTGCGGAAACACTTGGCATTGTCCCAGCCAATGCATTTCATCAGACCAAAGGGTAACCACGGATCGGATAGCCCGAGACTCTTCAGCCAGGCATCCTTGGGCAAACAACACTGCTCGAGTGCGAGCGCGACGCTCGTTTGCGATGGAGCATCGAAGGTCAGGTGGAAGCCGAGAATGCAGCGCGTGGCCACATCAATGGCTAGGGTAATCCAGGGGCGCCCGATTTCCTCGCGAGTCTCTGGGTCCACCACGATCACGTCGACAATTGCGTGATCCATCTGCACGAAGTCGAGTGGTTTGAGGTCGCCTTTATTCGGGATGCCTGCGCCGGCGGGCCCTGCTTTCGCATCTGCACGCACGCGTCCGTGACGCTCGCGCGCGAGCTTCCAGCGGTCCAAGGTTTGGATGCGTGCCAGCACGCTGTTGTAGCAAGGCGGCTCCAGGCCCGCGGCTGCGCACCGCGCACCCGCCAATTCGGCGGTTGCCTGGATCGAACCACGCTCTTCGGTGCGATACCGCTCCTCGATCGCTTTATCGACAATCGCTAGTTTCGCCTTCCCCAGATACGAAGCGCCTTTTTCTGGTCCGGACTTGCACGGCAACTGACCACGAACACTTGAATCGAGTTGATACAGCTCGAAGTGGCGGTCGACCGTGCGTCGGCTGGCGTTGAGCGCCTTGCCAATTTCCGCCTTAACCTGCGTAGGTAGAGCCACGTAGTTCTTGAAGGGATCGAATGCTTGTGTCCACTCGCGGGCTCGCTCGAATTCGAAATCGTCCTCGACCCGAACCTCGGCCGGAGCGCGCATCACCGGATCGCCTTCTACATAAGGTGAGAGCGCCTCTAAACTGACCCACTCGTGATCCTCGGTACCCAGATAGTTCAACCATATCTGTGCAGCCGAAACGACCGCCAACACCTTCGCGGCGCGATCTCCGCACACTACCAACTCGCCTTTCTTCACCCGCATCACAGCGGTACGACGCTTCGCCGGCGGCACCGACGACGAAGAAGCTGTTAGGGATTCCGGGGTATCGGCCACGGGCAACTACTCGTCATGCTCGACAACGAATGGCTAGGCGACTCCCAATGCTAGTCAACTTGGGCTCGCGCGAGAAGGTAAAGTTGGCACCGGTACGTTCTTTACCACGATTGTTAAATGCGATAGCCCATGCCTCGACGCCGCGTCCCTACAAGGATTTCGGATCCGTACGCCCGCGTGGTCGCCGGCCGCATGAGCTTTGCGGCAGCAGCAGAAGCGCTTGGCGGGGTTTATGGTCCTACTGCGCTGGAACGGGCGTTGGCCTTCTCGCCCCGGGCCCGGGCTGATCGCAGGTCACACCAAATCAATAGCGGACTGCCTCCAGTAAAGCGGTCGATGCCGACTGGCACCTGTAAGAAGTGGCTCGAGGGCCACGTCCCTTTTGACCAAACTTTGGCCCTCATTGCCGAAGTGCGCCCGATCGTTGCTGAGCGTATGCGGCAAGCTCGTGACGGCGACATCGTAAAGGCGCTCACCGTCGCGCAACAGAACTACCGATTTGTTGGTAGCCGCATCGAGGTTCTATCGCCTGAGCTGTTCGCTGAGTATCTCGGATGTACCGGTCTGGACCACTACAATCCTGATTTCGGGTGCCGGCTGGCCGTCGGGCTCCTACGCCTGGCTATGACAGAAGCAGATGTTCTCGCTGTAGTCATCGGTGCAGATCGACAACTCCCCTGCCTGCGCACCAGCGCAACGGCCAAAACCCTCAATCAAGCCTTCAATTTGGCGCTAGATCACGCCTCCAAACTCCACGCAGAGGTTGCCTTTTCTCGGACGGCAATCGTTGACGCTTGGGCACACCGGTAGGTGAAGCCTGAGGGAATTGGATGCCGGCGGGCACCGCTGCAAATGTTCGTGACCGAACTGAGCAAACTCTGCAAGTTCGCGACCAATTAGCGCGGATTCAATTCTGAAAGCGCAACCTCAATCAAGAGGAATGGTTGGCAATACACGGATTTCAAAGGATTTTCGGAAGTTTGCGCGCATCCAAAAGGCTGACTGGCTGGTGCCGGCGAACTCCCCCTCCGCTCACAGAACGGATCCGAGCCCTGTCCCGACGTCCATGAAAAAGGGCCGCGATGCGGCCCTTTCTCTCGCTTGCAAACGGGACGGAGGCTCAGCGGCCGAAGATGATCTCTTCGCCTTCGTGGTCGCGGTCCCAGCCGCGCAGTTCGTCGCGGATGTGCGCGATGCGCTGGCGACCCAGTGCATTGCGCTCTTCGTCGAGCACCTGGCCGTCGAGCAGTTCGGCGATGCGCTGCGCGGTGGGCAGCATGGCGTCCCACGCATCGAGCGCGGGAATCGGCGCCGGCAGCGTCATGAAGAAGCTCAGGCCCGGCGTGCGCAGGGACTCCAGCCGCGCGATGTCGAAATTGCCGGGCTTGAGCATGTTGGCCACGCTGAAGATGGGGCCCAGCTCGCGCTTGCCGTCGACCAGGCGGTGATAGATGCCCATGTCGCCGAACTCGAGGCCCGCCTTCTCCGCCGCCACGACGAGATCCGGACCGTGGAACAGCTCGCCCTCGCGGGCCACCACGAACAGCGTGACGATGCGTTCTACCGGCATCTGCGGCGGGCGGCGTCCCAGGTCGGACCGCGGCACCTGGCGCGGCGCCGGGCTGGCCGCCGGAACCGGGGCCGCCACCGGTGCAGGCGCTGGCGTCGGCGCCGGAGCGATCGCCGGTTGAGGCGCGGGCGCACCGTCGCCAGGCATGCCGGGCGAACGCAGTGCGTTGATGATCGATTCGGCCTGGCTGGACGGACGCGGCGATTTCCTGGTTTGCGCGGGTTCGTTGCCGCGCTCGCCGGCAAGCGTCGCGCCGAGCTTCTCCAGCTCCTCGCGCAAGCCCATGTCCAGTTCGCCCTGCTCCGGCTGCTCGGATTCCGGCACCTGGGCGACGCGGTCGAGCGAACTGAAGAACGGGTCGTCGGCGAGGCTGGTGTGGCCCACGGTCGGTTCGCGGCGTTCATGGTGGCCGCTACCGCCGGCAGCCGGTTCCGGCGCGGGCCGGCGCTTGCCCTGCTCCTTCTTCGGCTGACCGAACAGCCAGATCAGGCCGAGCACGATCAGGCCGGCGATGAGCAGCGGAACGCCGACGTTGGCGTTCCAGGCCAGAGCGAGTGGCATCTCGAGCGTCATGGCGAATGTCCTTTAGGCGGCGCCGGCAAGTTTAGCCGCTTCGGCCAGATCCACCTGCACCAGGCGCGACACGCCGGGTTCGCGCATGGTCACGCCGCACAACTGGGTGGCCGCTTCCATCGTGGCCTTGTTGTGGCTGATGAAGATGAACTGCACCTTCTCGCTCATCTCGCGCACCATCGCGGAGAAGCGGCCCACGTTGGCCTCGTCCAGCGGTGCGTCCACCTCGTCGAGCAGGCAGAACGGCGCGGGGTTGAGGCCGAAGATGGAGAACACCAGCGACACCGCGGTCAGCGCCTTCTCGCCACCGGACAGCAGCGAGATGTTCGATACGCGCTTGCCCGGGGGGCGGGCCATGATCGCCACGCCGGTGCTGAGCAGGTCGTCGCCGGTCAGCTCCAGGTAGGCGTGGCCGCCGCCGAACAGGCGCGGGAACAGCTCCTGCACGCCGGCGTTGACGCGATCGAAGGTCTCCTTGAAGCGCTGGCGCGTCTCGCGGTCGATCTTCTTGATCGCGTCCTCCAGCGTTTCCATCGCGCTGGTGAGGTCGTTGAGCTGGTTGTCCAGGTAGGTCTTGCGCTCGCTCTGCTCGGCGTGTTCCTGGATCGCGGCCAGGTTGACCGGCTCCAGTCGCACGATCTTCTGGCCGATGTCGGTGAGCTGGCGGCGCCAGGCGTCGGCATCGGCGTCCTCGGCCAGTTCGGCCAGTTCGGCCAGCAGCGCCTCCAGTTCCAGGCCGGAAGCGGCGATCGCGTCGGCCAGCTGCTGCGCACGCATCTGCAGCGCCTGGGCGGCGAGGCGCTTCTCGGAATGCTGCTCGCGCAGCGCGGCCAGTTCCTGCTCGTGCAGCTGGCGCTGCTGTTCCAGCTTGCGCACCTCGATGTCGCAGTCTTCCAGCGCGCGGCGGGCCTCGACCAGTTGTCGATCGACCAGCAGACGCTGGTCGAGATAGGTCTGGCGCTCGGCTTCCAGCTCGGCGATCGGATCGGCGCCGGAGGCGAGCTGTTCGGCGATCTCGGTGCGGCGCGCTTCGACCACGCGGATCTGCGCGTCGAGACGGGCCAGCGCCTGCTCCAGCGAGGCCAGCGAGGAACGCTTGGACTCCATCGACAGCGCCAGCGCGTGCGCCTGGTCGGCGGCCTCGCGGGCGTTCATGCGGGCTTCTTCACGCGCTTCCAGCAGGGCGCGGCGCTCGTTCTCGAGCTCGCGGCGCTGGTCTTCCAGGTCACCCATGTGGTTGACCGACTCGTCCAGTCGCGCCCGCGCCTCCCGGGTCTGGCCCTGCAGTTCGTCGAGTTGCTCGATCAGCGCGGACAATTCGCCGGCGACCTTCTCCGCGCGGGCGCGGGCGGTCTCGACCTTGCCGCGATGGCTTTGCAGCTGGCCAGCCAGCTCGGACTGGCGGCGATGGGCGTTGTACAGCTCACGCTGGGCGTCGTCGCGGGCGCGCTCGGCTTCGAACTTGGCGGTGCGCAGGTCTTCGAGCTGGCCGGTGGCCTCCTCGATGCGCGCCTCCAGCGTGGCGATCTGGTCGGTCAGCGTGCGGATCTCCCGCTCGCGCGCCAGCACGCCGACCTGGTTGCCCTGCGCCCGGCGCACGCGGGCCCACTGCGGGGCCAACCATTCGCCGGTGCGGGTGATCACCGACTGGCCGGCGCCAAGCGAACCGACCCGGTTACGCGCTTCCTCCAGCGTGTCGGCGGTATGTACCTGCGACAGCAACTCCAACGCCGCGGCCGGGCCGCGAACACGTGCGGCCAGCGTGCCCTCGGCGCCCTGCCCGCCGGACTGCGCGGCCAGCAGGGCGAGATCGGCCTCGCCCAGCGAGGCGAAATCGTTGGCCAGCGCCAGTGGATCGTCCACCAGCACGCCGTCGAGCAGGCCAGCCAGCACGGTCTCGACCGCCGACTCCCAGCCGGCATCGACCTGCAGCGATTCGCCCAGACGGCGTGCCTTGTCCAGCCCGAAGCCGGCCAGCCAGCCGCTGGCGGCCGATTCCTCCTGGCCCAGCGCGGCGTGCTGCAGCGCCTCCAGCGATGACAGCCGACCGCGCGCGGTCTGCAGTTGCTGGCGCGCCTCGTTCAGCGCGGACTGCACCTGGCGCTCCTCGTCGAGCACCTTCTCGTGCGCCGACTTGTGCTGGTCGAGCATCTGTCCCAACGTCTCAACCCGCTCACGCTGGGTCTCGTGCTCGGTTTCCAGCTGCTCGGCGGCGGCATCGAGCGCGGTGACGTCGGTGGCCTTCTGCTCGGCTTCCAGCGCCTCGCGGCGCCGGGCCAGGTCCACCGCCTGGCGATCGAGGTAGTTGAGCTTGGTGCGCTCGACCTCGGCCGCACGGCTGGATTCGCCCGCGGTACGGGTGTAGGCGTCCCAGCGCTGCTGCCAGTCGGAGAGCTTCGACTCGGTGCTGCGCTGAGCCTCGGCGGTCTCGTCCTGCATCTGCTGCAGCGCTTCGAGCTTGGGCTCGCCCTCGGCCAGCGCCATGCGCAGCGTCTCGATCTGCTCGCGGTCGGTGGCGATGTGCGAGGCCAGCTCGGCGTGCTCGCGCTCGGCTTCGCCCTGGGCGCGCTGCAGCCGCTCGGCGGTTTCCTTGTTGAAGCGCACCTGCTGCTCGACGCGGGCGATCTCGGCGCCGACCTTGTAGACCTCGGCCTGCACGCTGTTCAGATGATCGCTGGCGGCGACGTGCCGCTCGCGCACGGTTTCCAGCTGCGCCTCGACGTGGCGCTGCTCGGCGAGCTTCTTCTCGATGGCGATCTCGGCGGCGGACAGCCCCTGCCCTTCGCCGTCGTGCTGACCCTTCAGCGCGCGGTATTCCAGCGCGCGCAGCTCGGCCTCCTTGCGGGTCTGTTCTTCCTTCAGCGCCTTCCAGCGCTCGGCGGCGCGGGCCTGGCGGTTGAGGTGCTCGAGCTGCTTGTCCACCTCGTCGCGCACGTCGCGCACGCGGTCGAGGTTCTCGCGGGTGGACTTGATCCGGCTCTCGGTCTCCTTGCGGCGCTCCTTGTACTTGGAGATGCCGGCGGCCTCTTCCAGGTGGGTGCGCAGGTCCTCCGGCGCCGCCTCCACGATCTGGCTGATCATGCCCTGCTCGATGATCGAGTAGCTGCGCGGCCCCAGGCCGGTGCCGAGGAACAGGTCGGTGATGTCGCGGCGGCGGCAGCGTGCGCCGTTGAGGAAGTACGACGACTGGCCGTCGCGGGTCACCTGGCGCTTGACCGAGATCTCCGCGTACTGGCCGTACTCGCCCTGCACCGAACCGTCGGCGTTGTCGAAGATCAGCTCCACCGTGGCCTGCCCCACCGGCTTGCGCGAGTTGGAGCCGGAAAAGATCACGTCGGTCAGCGAGTCGCCGCGCAGGCGGCTGGCGGCGCTCTCGCCCATCACCCAGCGGATCGCGTCGATGATGTTGGACTTGCCGCAACCGTTCGGACCGACCACGCCGGTCATGTTGGTGGGCAGGTGCAACGTGGTCGGATCGACGAACGACTTGAATCCGGCAAGTTTGATGGTGGTCAGGCGCATCGGCGGCTCAACATTCCTTAAGAGCGCCCACGCGAACGCGGGGCGACGGGGCACTGTGCCAAACGGCAGGCGCCGCCGCAATGCGTTGCGGCGGCGCAATCCACTTGAAGAAGTTACTGCAAGCGGCTGATTTTACACATCAGGTGCCCGTGCATCGATGGACAGGGCGTGGATCCCGTTGTCCATCAGGCCATCCAGCGCCGCATACACCATGCGGTGGCGCTTGATCGGCAGCACCCCGGCGAACGCGGCGCTTACGATGCGGACGTGGAAATGGCCCTTCCCCGCGTTGGCGTGGCCGGCGTGTTTGTGGCCCTCGTCCAGCACCTCCAGCTCGGTCGGCGCCAGGGCGGCGGCGAGCCGCTCGCGGATCTGCTCGACCATCGCCCGGCTCATGGCAGGGTCTTGCGGAACGGCTTGACCTCGACCTCGGCGTAGACGCCAGCCTGAACGTAAGGGTCAGCGGCGGCCCAGGCTTCGGCATCGGCCTGGCTGGCGAACTCGGCGATGATCAGGCTGCCGGTGAAGCCGGCCGGGCCCGGGTCCTCCGAGGCGACCGCCGGGAACGGACCGGCCAGCAGCAGGCGGCCTTCGGCCTGCAGCGCATGCAGGCGGGCCAGGTGCTCAGGCCGTGCGGCCATGCGCTTGGCGAGGGAATCGGGGTGGTCCTTGGCGTGGACGGCAAACCACATGAGGCGCTTCCTGACTGGGCAAACCGCCATTTTACTTCAGCGGCTGCCAGCGGCGGACCTTGCTGCGTCGCAGTAACGTTCGGAGGGCTGGTTGACTTCAGTCAAGGCCCGTCCCGATGTGGCGGCGCATCCTGCCCACTTGCCTCTCCGGCATCACAGCTGCCGGAACACCTCCGCGCATACGGGTCATCCGATGAAGGACGTCGTCCCCGCTCCCGCCACCTCGACGCCCGCCGAGCGTATCGATCGCCAGGTGCGCGCAGCGCTGGCGCGATGGACGGCCTCGATCTCCCCCGCTTCGCTGCAACTGGCCTGGAGCGACTGGGCTTCCCACCTGGCCGCCTCGCCCGGCAAGCGGCTGGAGCTGATGCACCTGGGACTGCAGCAATGGCAGGCGCTGGCGGAGTATGCGGCGCGCTGCTCCCTGCCTGGTGCCACGGGCAACGGCACCGGCTGCGTCACGCCCCGTCCCGGTGACCGACGCTTCCGCGAGCCGGAGTGGAGCCGCTGGCCGTTCAACGTCATGCAGCAGGCATTCCTGATGGCCGAGCGCTGGTGGGAGGAAGCCACCCAAGGCGTCGACGGGGTCGAAAAGCACCATGCGGAAGTCGCCGGCTTCGTTGCCCGCCAATGGCTGGACATGTGGTCGCCCGGCAACCAGCTGGCCACCAATCCGGTGGTCCTGAAGCAGACGATCGAACAGGCCGGCACCAATCTCTGGCACGGCTGGCTCAACGCGCTGGACGACCTGGACCGGCTGGCGATCGGCGCGCCGCCGGCCGGCACCGAGGAGTACGCGGTCGGCCGCAACCTGGCCGTCACCCCGGGCAAGGTGGTGATGAAGAACCGCCTGGCGGAACTGATCCAGTACACGCCCACGACCGACAAGGTGCGGCCCGAGCCGATCCTGATCGTGCCGGCCTGGATCATGAAGTACTACATCCTCGATCTCTCGCCGCACAACTCGCTGATCCGCTACCTGGTCGACCAGGGCCACACGGTGTTCTGCCTGTCGTGGAAAAACCCCGTGGCCGAGGACCATGACCTGGGCATGGAGGATTACCTCCGGCTCGGCGTGATGGCGGCACTGGACGCACTGAACGCCATCGTCCCGAAGCGGAAGGTGCATGGGGTCGGCTACTGCCTGGGCGGCACGCTGCTGTCCATCGGCGCGGCCGCCATGGCCCGCGACGGCGACCATCGACTGGCCTCGGTCACCCTGTTCGCGGCGCAGACCGACTTCACCGAACCGGGCGAACTGGGGCTGTTCGTCGACGAGAGCCAGGTTTCCCTGCTCGAGGCGCAGATGGCGCAGACCGGCTATCTGACCGCCCAGCAGATGGCCGGCGCGTTCCAGATGCTGCGGTCGTACGACCTGCTGTGGTCGCGCATGGTCGGCGAGTACCTGATGGGCACGCGCCCTTCGATCAACGACCTGATGGCCTGGAACGCCGATGCCACCCGCATGCCAGCGCGCATGCATTCGGAGTACCTGCGTCGGCTGTTCCTGCGCAACGACCTGGCCGAGGGACGCTATCCGGTGGGAGAGCGGCCGGTCGCGCTGAGCGACATCACCCTGCCGATATTCTGCGTCGGCACGCAGACCGATCACGTCGCGCCATGGCGATCGGTCTACAAGCTGCATTACCTCACTGTGGCCGACCTGACCTTCGTGCTGACCAGCGGCGGGCACAACGCCGGCATCGTCAGCGAGCCGGGACACCCGCATCGCAGCTACCAGTTGCTGCGGCGTCCGAAGGGTGCTGCCTACATCGGCCCCGACGACTGGCTCGAACAGGCGCCGACGCACGACGGCTCGTGGTGGCCAGCGTGGGTGCGGTGGCTGGACGAGCATTCCGGCGCGCCGGTCGAGCCGCCCCGGATGGGCAACGCCCGTGCCGGTTATCGCCCGCTTGCCGATGCTCCCGGGCACTACGTGCGGGAGTCGTGAGCATTCCCGTCGCGCATTGCATCGCCGACTGGACTGAAGGAAACAAGCGCCTCCCAGGAATCAACGGCCGCACGGATTGTCATGGAACGCGGCCACCTTTGCGGACGACTGCCGGTATCGCCCGTCACGACGAACGAAGGATGCCGGCCTGACGCCAACCGCCGCACCCGAAGCGAGGAGATGATCATGAACATCGATACCAACCTTCCCATGGAGCTGTACAAGGCCAACGTCCAGCTGTGGTTGAACATGGGCCTGCTGATGCAGGAGGCCCGCCAGCAATGGGCCGATCTCGGCGACAAGACGCTGGAGGAGGACGTGGAGGAAACCCGCAAGGAGCTGGAGGAACTGTCCCGCGCCAGCGACTGGCGTGACCTCACCAACCTGCCCGGCAGCACGGCCTGGCGACGCATGCAGAAGCGGGTGGGCGATGCGCAGGCGTGTACCGAAACGGCCATTGCCGAGCAAACGCGCTTCGTGGCGGGCGTCCAGCATGCCCTGGCCGACTGGCAGAAGTCGGTGACCCGCGCCTTCAGCAATGTCGGCAAGGCGATGCCGATGGCCGCGCCGATGCAGGGTGCCGTGCCCGATTTCAGCGCCCTGATGGCGATGTTCACGCCCCCCGGCAACGCGGCCGGATCGAAGCCGGCCGGCAAGGGAAAGAGCCATGCGCACTGAGCACACCGCCGTCGTCACCGGTGGCATGGGTTGCCTGGGCGAGTCGATCGCCCAGGCCTTGCACGATGCCGGCTGCCGCGTGATCGTCACCCACTCGCCCGGGCGCAGCGACGTCGACGCCTGGCTGGCCGAACACGCCGCCCAGGGCCGCAGCTACCTCACCTACGAGATGGACGTGGCCGACGCCGACTCCTGCGCCGCCTGTGCCGAGCGCATCCGCGCCGACGGCCATGTCGTGGACATCCTGGTCAACAACGCCGGCATCACCCGCGACGCCAGCTTCCGCAAGATGCAGAAGGTGGACTGGGACGCGGTGATGCACACCAACCTCGATTCGCTGTTCAACGTCACCAAGGCGTTCGTCGAGGGCATGATCGGCGGCGGCTGGGGGCGCATCGTCAACATCGCCTCGGTCAACGGCTCCAAGGGTGCTTTCGGCCAGACCAACTACGCGGCGTCCAAGGCCGGCATGCACGGCTTCACCAAGTCGCTGGCGCTGGAGCTGGCGACCAAGGGCATCACGGTCAACACGGTGTCGCCGGGCTACCTGCAGACACGCATGGTGATGGCCGTGCCCGAGGAGGTGCTCAAGACCAAGGTGCTCTCGCAGATCCCGATGGGACGGCTGGGACGCACCGACGAGGTCGGCGCCCTGGTCGCCTTCGTCTGCAGCGATGCGGCCGCGTTCATGACCGGGGCGAACCTGGCGATGAACGGCGGCCAGCACATGGCCTGAATTCCCTCCGCGGACCCAAGGAGCGCGTCCATGCCCGATACCCCCGCCGCCACCGCCGGCCCGCCCGGCGACGCCGACGACATCCACTTCATCCGCAACCGCACCTTCGAGGAAATCGCCGTCGGCGACACCGCGGCGATCGAGCGCACGCTCACCGCCGAGGACATCCAGTTGTTCGCCGTGATGTCCGGCGACGTCAATCCGCAACACCTGGACCCGGACTTCGCTGCCTCCACCCGCTTCCACGGCGTGATCGCGCACGGCATGTGGGGCGCGGCGCTGATCTCGGCCGTGCTCGGCACCCGCCTGCCCGGCCCCGGCACGATCTACCTGTCGCAGACGCTGAAGTTCCTCGCCCCGGTGCATATCGGCGACACCCTGACCATCCGGGTCACCGTGCGCTCCAAGGACGAGGCAAGGAAGGAGCTGGTGCTCGACTGCAGCTGCACCGACCAGGCCGGCCAGTGCGCGATCCAGGGCGAAGCCCTGGTGCTGGCGCCGGTGGAGAAGATCGTCCGCCCGCGCGCCACCCTGCCCGAGGTCCGCCTCACCCGGGGCAACCATGACGTGCAGCGCCTGCTCGACTACGTGAAACCGCTGGGGAAGATCCGCATGGCGGTGGTCCATCCCTGCGACGAATCCAGCCTCGGCGGCGCAGTGGATGCGTACCGCGCGGGACTGATCGAACCGGTGCTGGTGGCCCCGCGTGCGCGGATCGAGGCGGTGGCCGCCCAGGCGGGACTCGACCTCACCGGGATCGCGATCGAGGATGTCCCGCACAGCCACGCCGCCGCCGCACGCGCGGTCGAGCTGGCCGCGGCCTGCGAGGTCGATGCGCTGATGAAAGGCAGTCTGCACACCGACGAGTTGATGGGTGCGGTGGTCGCCTCGGGCAGCGGCCTGCGTACCAAGCGGCGGATCAGCCACTGCTTCCTGATGCAGACGCCGGCCTACCCGCGGCCGTTCATCATCACCGACGCGGCAATCAACATCGCGCCGACGCTGGAGGAGAAAGCCGACATCATCCGCAACGCCATCGACCTGGCCCAGGTGATCGGCGTGGCGCAGCCGCGCGTGGCGATCCTGGCGGCGGTGGAGACGGTCAACCCGCACATGCCGGCCACGCTGGATGCGGCGGCGCTGTGCAAGATGGCCGACCGCGGACAGATCACCGGCGGCGTGATCGACGGCCCGCTGGCGTTCGACAACGCGGTGTCGGTGGCCGCCGCGCGGATCAAGGGCATCGTCTCGCCAGTGGCCGGCCAGGCCGACGTGCTGGTGGTGCCCGACCTGGAGAGCGGCAACATGCTGGCCAAGCAGCTCGAATACCTCGGCGGCGCGGCCAGCGCCGGCATCGTGATCGGCGCGAAGGTTCCGATCGTGCTCACCAGCCGTGCCGATTCGCGTGAATCGCGCATGGCCTCCTGCGCCGTGGCGCTGCTGCTGGCCCTGCGCTACCGGACCCAGCCGCTGTGACCGCCTTCCCCATGGGCAAGGCGGCGGGGGACCTGCTGCTGGTGCTCAACTGCGGCTCGTCCAGCATCAAGTTCGCGCTGTTCGACGCCGCGATCTCGCCGCTGCCGCGCCAGCCCGCCTGGAGCGGCAAGGTCGAGGGCATCACCGGGCCGGCACCACGCTACGAGGCGGCGGGCGAACCCGAGGCGACGCTCGCGCTGGATGCCGGCGATCCGTACACCGGCGCCCTGACGCACATCCGCGAACGCCTGCAGGGCCGCCTCGGCGAACGCCAGCTCGCCGCGGTGGCGCACCGTGTCGTGCACGGCGGCAGCAAGTACTTCGCGCCGGTACGGGTGGACGCCGCGGTGCTCGCCGACCTGCGCAGCTACATCCCGCTGGCGCCGCTGCACCAGCCGTTCGCGCTGGAGGCGATCGAGGCGCTGCTCGGCCTGCACCCGGACCTGCCGCAGGTCGCCTGCTTCGATACCGCCTTCCACCACACGGTGCCGAAGGTGGAGCAGATGCTGCCGCTGCCGCGTGCGCTCTGGGACGAAGGCCTGCGTCGCTACGGCTTCCACGGGCTGTCCTACGCCTATATGGCCACGGTGCTGGACGAGCGCTACGGCGACGGCGCGCGTGGCCGCACGATCTGCGCCCACCTGGGCAACGGCGCCAGCCTGTGCGCCATGCACGACCTGCGCAGCGTCGCCACCACGATGGGCTTTTCCGCGCTGGACGGCCTGATGATGGGCACGCGCTGCGGCGCGCTCGATCCCGGTGCCCTGCTCTACCTGATGCAGATCCGCGGCCTCGGCATCGACCAGGTCGGCCACATGCTCTATCACGAGTCCGGATTGCTGGGCGTCTCGGGCGTATCGCCCGATCCGCGCGTGCTGCTGCCGCGCGAGGACGAGGCGCCCGTGCGCGAGGCACTGGCCCTGTATGTGCGACGCATCGTGCGCGAGATCGGCGCGCTCACCGCCGTGCTCGGCGGTCTGGACATGCTGGTGTTCACCGCCGGCATCGGCGAGCACAACGCGGTGATCCGCGAGCGTGTCTGCCATGCGCTGGGCTGGCTGGGCGTCGCGCTGGACACCCGGGCCAACGCGGCGCACGCTGCGGTGGTGTCCGGCCCGGAAAGCCGCGTGCGCGTGGTGGTCGAGGCGACCAACGAGGAGTGGATCGCCGCCCGTGCTGCGCTGGAGCTGCTGCAGGGCTGATCCGTTCCGGATTGATGCGAGTCAACTCCCGCCATGCCTGGTTGCCCGACCATTGGACATCGCATGCGGGTGGCGCGTCTACCCGGGAGAAAGAGAGCGTCTTCCATGGCCGGGATGCACGAGGGACAGGTAACGGCAGTACGCGGCGCGGTGCTCGACGTGCGCTTCGCGCAGGCGCCGCTGCCGGCGGTCGGCGAGGCCCTGCACGTACTGCGCGACGACGGCACCCCGCTGCTGGCGGAAGTGACTTCGCAACTTTCCACGACGGACGTGCGTGCGATCGCCCTGCAGTCCACCGAGGGCATCGCCCGCGGCCTGCGCGTGCAGGCCCAGGGGCAGCCGCTGCGGGTGCCGGTCGGCCCGGCGGTGCTCGGTCGCCTGCTCGACGTGACCGGCCAGCCCGGCGACGACGGTCCCGCCCTGCCCGCCGACGTGCCGCGCCGGCCGATCCACCGCGCCCCGCCGCCGCTGGCCGCGCAGAGCGGCACCAGTACGCTGTTCGCCACTGGCCTGAAGGTGATCGACCTGCTCACTCCGCTGGTACAGGGCGGCAAGGCGGCGATGTTCGGCGGCGCCGGCGTCGGCAAGACCGTGCTGGTGATGGAGCTGATCCATGCGATGGTCGAGCGCTACCAGGGCATCTCGGTGTTTGCCGGCGTGGGCGAGCGCTCGCGCGAGGGCCACGAGATGCTGCTGGACATGCGCCATTCGGGCGTGCTCGACCACACGGTGCTGGTCTACGGCCAGATGAACGAGCCGCCGGGCGCGCGCTGGCGCGTGCCGTTCACCGCGCTGACCATGGCCGAGCACTTCCGCGACGAGCGGCGGCAGAACGTGCTGCTGCTGATGGACAACATCTTCCGCTTCGTCCAGGCCGGCTCGGAGGTCTCCGGCCTGCTCGGCCGGCAGCCCTCGCGGGTGGGTTACCAGCCCACCCTGGCCGACGAGGTCGCCGCCCTGCAGGAACGCATCGTCTCGGTGGACGGCGTGGCGGTCACCGCGATTGAGGCGGTCTACGTGCCGGCCGACGACTTCACCGACCCGGCGGTCACCGCGCTGGCCTCGCACGTGGACTCGATGGTGGTGCTCTCGCGCGAGATGGCCGCGCAGGGCATGTACCCGGCGATCGACCCGATCGCCTCCTCCTCGATCATGCTGGACGCCGACCTGCTTGGTGAACGCCACGTGCGCATCGCCACCGAGGTGCGTCGGGTGATCGAACACTACCGCCAGCTGCAGGACGTGATCGCCCTGCTCGGCGTGGACGAACTGGGTGCCGACGACCGCCGACTGGTCGAGCGGGCACGCCGCCTGCAGCGTTTCCTGACCCAGCCGTTCGCCGTCACCGAGGCATTCACCGGCATGCCCGGCCGCAGCGTGGCGCTGGCCGACACGCTGGACGGCTGCGAGGCCATCCTGCGCGGCGACTGCGACGGCTGGCGCGAGAGCTCGCTGTACATGGTCGGCACGCTGGCCGAGGCCCAGGCCAGGGAAGCCGCCACCGCGAAGGCGGCGGCATGAACCGGCGCCTGCACCTCGTGCTCGCCACGCCGCAGCAGGTCGTGGTCGACCTCGACGACGTGACCGCGGTGCGCGGCGAGGACGCCAGCGGCAGCTTCGGCATCCTGCCCGGCCACGCCGACCTGATCACCGTGCTGGTGCCCACCGTGCTGCGCTGGCAGCGTGCCGGCGGCGAGCACGGCTACTGCGCGCTGCGCGGCGGCGTGTTGCGGATGAGCGAAGGAGCGGAGCTCCACGTGGCCTGCCGCGGTGCCGTGCGTGGCGACCAGCTCGGGACACTGGAAACCACCGTGCGCACCGCACGAGCCGACCAGGCCGATGCCGACCGCCGCGCACGGGTCGAACAGATGCAGTTGCACGCCCGCGCCGTGCGCACCCTGCTGCGCTACCTGCGTCCGGGAGCGCGGAATGTCGAACCATGAGCACGCCGCCTCCCGCGAAGCACGGCGACGAAAACCGCGACCCGGCGGCCTCGGCCGCCCGTCGCGCGCAGCAGCGCGACGAGGCCAACCGCGACAACCCCGTCACTCCAGCCAGCATCCGCCTCGCACAGATCGGCGTGCTGGGCTGGACCATCGTCACCCCGATCCTTCTCGGCCTGCTGGCCGGGCACTGGCTGGACCGCTGGCTGCGCACCGGCGTGACGTTCGCCGCCGCCCTGCTCACGGTCGGCGCCGGGCTGGGCATGTGGTTCGCCTGGCGCTGGATGCACCGTCAATGAGGAACCTGCCATGACCCTGCCACTCACCGAGCTCCCGTTCGCGCCCGCCGTCGGCATCGGCCTGCTCGGCGGCGGTCTGGTCGGCCTGCTGCATTTCATCGGGCTGCGTTACTCGGTGCGACTGCTCGCGGCCGGACGGACCGGCCTGGCGCTGGCCTCGCAAGGGCTGCGCGTGGCGATCAGCGCGCTGTTGCTGGCCGCGCTGCTGCGATTCGGCCTGGCGGCACTGCTGGCCGGCTTCATGGGTTTCCTGGTGGCACGGCATGCCCTGCTGCGCGAGCGAGGCGCGACGAGCGCCGCGCAGGATGTCCCATCGCCGACCCGGAAGCCGCACGCATGATCGGCTCGCCCCTGCGCACCGACACGCTGTTCCATCTCGGCCCGGTTCCGGTGAGCTCGGCCGTGGCGGTGACCTGGGGCATCATGGCGGTGCTGGTCCTCGGCGCGTGGCTGGCCACGCGGCACCTGTCGCCACGGCCTTCGCGCACGCAGGCGTTACTGGAGCTGCTGGTCGAGACCATCGACACGCAGATCCACGACACCATGCAGGTCGACCCGGCACCGTACCGGTCGCTGATCGGCAGCATCTTCCTGTTCGTGCTGACCGCCAACTGGTCCGGCCTGGTGCCCGGCGTGGAGCCGCCCACCGCCCATCTGGAAACCGACGCCGCGCTGGCCGGCATCGTGTTCTTCGCCACCATCTGGTTTGGTCTGCGCACCCGCGGGGTGCGCGGCTACCTCGCCACCTTCGCCGAACCGGGCTGGCTGATGGTGCCGCTGAACCTGGTCGAGCAGATCACCCGCACCTTCTCGCTGATGGTGCGCCTGTTCGGCAACGTGATGAGCGGCGTGTTTGTCGTCGGCATCGCGCTGTCGCTGGCGGGGCTGATCGTGCCGATCCCGTTCATGGCGCTGGACCTGCTCACCGGCGCCATCCAGGCCTACATCTTCAGCGTGCTGGCGATGGTGTTCATCGGCGCCGCCGTGCACCCCGCCCCGCCCTCCCGCGCGCCGGACGCGCCCGCACCTTCCGATCGGAGAGACCCGTCATGACCGACCTCATTCCCGTTGTCAGCATCCTCGCCGCGGCGCTGTCGGTGAGCTTCGGCGCGATCGGCCCGGCGCTCGCCGAGGGCCGCGCGGTGGCGGCGGCGATGGATGCGATCGCGCGCCAGCCCGAATCGGCCGGCACCATCTCGCGTACGCTGTTCGTTGGCCTGGCGATGATCGAGACCATGGCGATCTACTGCCTGGTGATCGCCATCCTGCTGCTGTTCGCCAACCCGTTCCTCAAGTAAGCGGCGACCTTCGATGAAGATCGACTTCTGGACGCTGGCGCTGCAGGCGATCAACGCGCTCGTCCTGATCTGGCTGCTCTCGCGGGTGCTCTACCGGCCGGTGGTGCGGGCGATGGCGCAACGGCGCGACGCGGCGACGAAGCTGCTGGCCGACGCCGAGGCCGAGCGCGACCGCGCACGCCAGGCCACGGCAGCGGCCACCGCGCAGCAGGCGGAGCTCGCGGCCGGACGTGATACGGCGCTCAAGGCCGCGCAGGCCGACGCCGAGGCGGCACGCACCCGCCTGCTGGCCGCCGCGCAGGCCGAGGCCGAGGCCCTGCGCCAGCAGGCACAGGCCGAGCGCGACAAGCAGCTCGTCGCGCAGCAGCGCGCCGACGAACAGCGTGCCGCGGCGCTGGCGGTCGATATCACGGCGCGGCTGCTCGGACGCCTGCCCGCCTCGGCGCGTGTCGCGGGCTTTCTCGACGATCTCATCGCTTCGCTGCGGGCGTTGCCGGAGTCGCAACGCCAGCAGCTGGCCGAGGCCTCCACGCCGCTCGCGCTGGTCGCGCCCCGCACGCTCGAGGCGGATGAAAGCGAGCGTTGCGTGCGGGCGATCCAGCAGGCCGTCGGTCGCACCGCACCGCTGCAGCTGACGGTCGACCCGAACCTGATCGCCGGGCTGGAGCTGCGCAGCTCCAGCCTGGTGGTCAGCAACCACTTGCGTGCCGATCTCGACCATCTCCTGCACGAGTTGAACCATGCCGACGGACATGCCTGACGCCACCCCCGGCGACTGGCTGCGCCGCAGCCAGGCCGTCGTCGCCCGCAGCCGGCTCGGCGTGCGCTCGGTCGGGCTGGGCCACGTCGAGCGGATCGCCGACGGCATCGCCGTGGTGTCCGGCCTGGCCCAGGCAAAGCTGCACGAGTTGCTGCGCTTCCAGCACGACCGCATGGGCTTCGTGCTGTCGCTCGATGAGGACACGCTGGCCGCCGTGCTGCTGGACGACGACGGCAGCGTCGAGGCGGGTTCCGAGGTGCGGGGCACCGGCGAGGTGCTGCGCGTGCCGGTGGGACCGGGCCTGCTCGGCCGCGTACTCGACCCGCTGGGACGTCCGCTGGACCGCGACGAGCCGGTGCCGGCCGAGGACCACCTGCCGATCGAGCGGCCGGCGCCGGCGATCATCGAGCGCGACCTGGTGAGCGAGCCGGTCGCCACCGGCGTGCTGGTGATCGACGCGATGTTTCCGATCGGCCGCGGCCAGCGCGAACTGCTGATCGGCGACCGCGCCACCGGCAAGACCTCGCTGGCGGTGGACGCGATGATCAACCAGAAGCACTCGGACATGGTCTGCGTGTACGTCTCGGTCGGCCAGCGCGCGCATGCCGTGCAGCAGGTGATCGAGGCGGTGCGCGCGCACGGTGCGCCCGAGCGCACCATCTTCGTGGTGGCCTCGGCGTCGGCCTCGGCCGGACTGCAGTGGGTGGCGCCGTTCGCCGGCTTCAGCATCGCCGAGTACTTCCGCGACCGCGGCCAGCACGCGCTGATCGTGATCGACGACCTGACCAAGCACGCGGCCACCCACCGCGAGCTGGCCCTGCTCACCCACCAGCCGGCCGGCCGCGAGGCCTACCCCGGCGACGTGTTCTACCTGCATGCCCGGATGCTCGAACGCGCGGCCAGACTCTCCGCGGCCCGGGGCGGCGGTTCGCTCACCGCGCTGCCGATCGCGCAGACCGAGGCGGGCAACCTCGCCGCCTACATCCCGACCAACCTGATCTCGATCACCGACGGCCAGATCGTCTTCGACACCGCGCTGTTCGCCGCCGACCAGCGGCCCGCGGTGGATGTCGGCCTGTCGGTGAGCCGTGTCGGCGGCAAGGCGCAACCGCCGGTGCTGCGCGAGGTGGCCGGCAAGCTGCGGCTGCAGTATTCGCAGTTCCTCGAGCTGGAACTGTTCACCCGCTTCGGCAACCTCAGCGACACCCGGGTCAAGGCGCAGATCGCCCGTGGCCAGGCGATCCGTGCCCTGCTGACCCAGCCGCGCTTCGCCGCGCAGTCGCCGGTGGAACAGCTCGCCCTGCTCGCCGCGCTGGACGACGGTGTGCTGGACGGCCAGCCTGCCGCGGCGATCGCCGGGTTGTGCCGGCAACTGCCGGCCCGCCTGGCCCAGGGCCAGCCGGTGCAGATTGGCGACACGCTGGACCCATCCACCCGCAGCGTGCTGGTGGACGCTGTGCGCGAGCTGGTCGCCGCGATCGCCGCCACGAAAGGGCCGCCGGCATGAGCGGACAACTCGCCGAAGTCGCCGCACGACTGGACTCCACGCGCCAGCTGGGCAGCGTGATCTCCGCCATGCGGGCGATCGCTGCGAGCCGCTCGCAGCAGGCGCGGCGGGAGCTGGAGGCGATCCGCCTGTACGCGGCCACCATCGGCCAGGCGATCGACCAGGTGCTCGGCACCTTGCCGGCCGGCCAGTCGATGGCGCCGCCGGCAGCGAGGTCGGACGGCGTGCTGGTGGTTGCGCTGTGCGCCGAACAGGGCTTCGCCGGCAGTTTCAACGAGCGTGTACTGGATGTCGCCCTGCCGCTGGCGGATGACGGGCACCTGTTCGTGGTCGGCGACCGCGGCCTGATGGTGGCCGGCAACCGCGGGCGCACGCCGGACTGGAGCGTGCCGATGGCGGCCCATACCGACGAGGTCTCCGCGCTGGCCGACCGGATCTCCGATGCCGTCTATGCGGCGCTCGCCGCCCGTGGCACGGCGGACCGGGTACTGCTGGTCTACGGCAGTCCAGCCGAAGGCGAGGAGCCGGCGATCGTGCGCCGCTGGTTGCTGCCGTTCGACTTCGGCCGCTTTCCCGCCCGTCTCGCCGTTGGCCAGGTACCGCTGATGAACCTGCCGCCGGCAGTGTTGCTCGAACAGCTCGCGGTGGAATACGTGCACGCCGACCTGTGCGAAGCGCTGATGCTTTCCTACGCGGCGGAAAACCAGGCCCGCATGCAGGCGATGATCGCCGCCCACGGCAACCTGGAACGCACCGAGGCTACGCTCACACTGGAGTTCCAGCGCGTACGCCAGGAAGACATCACCGACGAGATCCTCGAGCTTTCCGCTGCCCGAACCTGACCCACACCCATCGCGGCCAGCGGGCCGCGACGAAAGGAGCCTCCGTGAACCATCGCCGCCACTGTCCACCGCCCCCGCCGCGAAAGCGCCGGACCCCGCTGCCCTGGGAGCATCCCAAGGCCCATGCGGAAGAGCCGCGGGTGGACGAGCGCCTGCGCGCGATCATGCAGCACCCGTCCTACCTGGAAGCGGACAGCGACCCGGCCTTTCTGCACGACGGCGCGGCGCGCGGCGTGCGGCTGCAGGTGGATTACCTCAAGGCCGAGCTGGTGCTGGCCGCGCACGGCATCGAGCGCACGGTGCTCGTCTATGGCAGCACCCGTCTGCGCGAGCCGGAGACCGCCAGTCGCGAGCTGGCCGCAGCCCGCGAAGCGGCGACGAAACGGCCCGATGACGCGACGCTGGCCCGCGCCGTGCAACTGGCCGAGCGACGCGAGGCGCTGTCGCGCTACTACGAGGTGGGGCGCGAGATCGGCCGATTGGTCGGGCGTGCCGACGTCCCGGGCCTGGCCGTGCTCACCGGCGGTGGGCCGGGTGCGATGGAGTCGGCCAACCGCGGCGCCAGCGAGGTCGGCGCCCAGACGGTGGGGCTGAACATCGCGCTGCCGCGCGAGCAGTACCCCAACCCCTACGTCACCCCCGGCCTGTGTATGCAGTTCCATTACTTCGCGATGCGCAAGCTGCACTTCATGAAGCGGGCCGCAGCCATCGTCGCCCTGCCCGGCGGCTACGGCACGCTGGACGAGGTGTTCGGCGCGCTGACCCTGATCCAGACCCGCAAGAGCGCCCCGATCCCGATCGTGCTGGTGGGCGAGAGCTACTGGCGCCGCGTGTTCGACGTCGATTTCCTGCTCGAGGCCGGCAGCATCGACGAAGAGGATCGTGAGCTGTTCTGGTACGCCGAGACCGCCGACGAAGCCTGGCAGGGCATCCTCGACTGGCACGCCCACAACGGCAGCCCCCTGCTTTCCTCCTCCGCCACGGATGCCCGCCCATGAAAATTTCCTTCCACGGTGCCGATCGCGAAGTCACCGGCTCCTGCCACCTGCTCGAGGCTGCCGGCAAGCGCATCCTGGTCGATTGCGGCATGTACCAGGGCAGCCGCGAACTGGACGAACAGAATGCCGACGACTTCGGCTTCGACCCCGCCGCCATCGACACCCTGCTGCTCACCCACGCCCACCTGGACCACTGCGGGCGCATCCCGCTGCTGGTCGATCGTGGCTTCTCCGGCGAGATCATCACCACCGCGGCCTCGCGCGAGCTGGCGCGGCTGGTGATGCTCGACGCCGCCGGCCTGCAGGAAGCCGACGCCGAGCGCCGCCAGCGGCATGCCAGGCGCCGCGGCGAGGACAACAGCCATCCGCTATACACCACGCTCGACGCGCTCAATGCGATGGACCGTTTTGGCCGGGTCGCACGCTACGGTCAGGCCATCAACCTCGCGCCGGGCCTGACCGCCACCTTCCACGATGCCGGGCACATCCTTGGTTCGGCCAGCATCCGCATCGCACAGGAAGGCGACGGCGGCCGTTCGGTGATCTTCTCCGGCGACCTCGGCAACAGCGGTCGACCGATCCTGCGCGACCCGCAACCGCCACCGCAGGCCGACGCGGTGGTGATGGAGACCACCTACGGCGACCGCCTGCACAAGCCGCTGGGTCCGTCGGTGGAAGAGCTGTATGCCGCGATCACCGACACTTTCGCGCGGGGCGGCAACGTGGTGATTCCCACCTTCGCGCTGGAGCGTACGCAGGAGATCCTCTACTACCTGCGTGCCGGCGTGGAGAGCGGCCGTCTGCCGCGCACGCTGCCGGTGTTCCTCGATTCGCCGATGGCGATCTCCGCCACCGAGATCTTCCGCCGCCACACCGAGTGCTACGACCCGAAGGAACGCGCCCTGTTCGCCCATGGCGGCGATCCGTTCGCCCTGCCCGGCCTGCGCTTCACCCGCGAGACCGCCGACTCGATGGCGCTGAACCGGATTCGCGGCGGCGCGGTCATCATGGCCGGCTCGGGCATGTGCACCGGCGGTCGCGTGCGCCATCACTTGCGGCATAACCTCTGGCGCGAAGACTCCAGCGTGGTGTTCGTCGGCTATGCCGCCACCGGTACGCTGGCGCGCATCCTCATCGATGGCGCCAAATCCGTGCGCCTGTTCGGCGACGACATCCCGGTACGCGCGCACCTGCACACCATCAACGGCTTCTCCGCACACGCCGACTGCGACGAACTGCTGGCCTGGCACGCGGCGGTTCGACCGGACAAGACCATCCTCGTGCATGGCGACGAACGGGTGATGCAGGCGTTCGCCACGCGGCTCACCACGACCGAGGTGCACATGCCCGGCAAGGGCGACGCCATCACGCTCTAGCTTCCATCGACGGCCAGGAGGCTGCCCATGTCCACTCCGTCTCCCAATGTCCTGCCCGACGACGAGCTCGTCCGCCTCGACCGCTACTGGCGCGCCTCGCTGTACCTGTGCGCCGGCATGCTGTACCTGCGCGAGAACCCGCTGCTGCACGAGCCGCTGCGGCTGGAGCACATCAAGCACCGGCTGCTCGGCCACTGGGGTTCGGACCCGGGCCAGACCCTGGTATGGACGCACATGAACCGGCTGATCCGCGCGCGCGAACTCGACGCGATCTTCGTCTCCGGCCCCGGCCATGGCGCGCCCTCGGTACTGGCCCACGCCTGGCTGGAGGGACGCTACGGCGAGCTGTATGCGGACAAGGGGCCGGGCCTGGACGGGCTGCGTCGCTTCTTCAAGGAGTTCTCCTTCCCCGGTGGCGTGGGCAGCCACTGCACGCCGGAGACGCCGGGGTCGCTGCACGAGGGCGGCGAGCTCGGCTACAGCCTGGCGCACGCCTACGGCGCGGCGTTCGACCACCCCGACCTGCTGGTGGTGTGCATGGTCGGCGACGGCGAGGCGGAGACCGGACCGCTGGCCACCGCCTGGCACTCGAACAAGTTCCTCGATCCGGCGCGCGACGGCGCGGTGCTGCCGGTGCTGCACCTCAACGGCTACAAGATCGCCAACCCCACGGTGCTGGCGCGCATTCCCCACGAACAGCTCGCCGACCTGATGCGCGGCTACGGCTACGAGCCACTCTTCGTCGAAGGCCACGATCCACGACAGGTACACCGGCAGCTCGCCACCGCGCTGGAAACCGCGCTGGACCGAATTGCCGATATCCAGCGCCGTGCCCGCACCGGCCACTTCGAGGGCCTGCCGGTCTGGCCGATGATCGTGCTGCGCACGCCCAAGGGCTGGACCGGCCCGAAGGAGGTGGACGGCCATCGCGTGGAGGGTACCTGGCGCGCCCACCAGATCCCGCTGGACCCGCACCGGGACACCGCCCACCTGCGGCAGCTCGAGCAGTGGCTGCGCAGCTACCGCCCCGAGACGCTGTTCACCGCGGACGGCCACCTGGTGCCGGAACTGGCGGCGCTGGCACCGTCCGGACATCGCCGCATGAGCGCCAACCCGGTGGCCAACGGCGGCCTGCTGCGGCGGGCGCTGCTGCGACCGGACATCCGCGAGTACGCCGTGGCGGTCACCGAACCGGGCACCGCCACCGAAGAGAACACCCGACCGACCGGACGCCTGTTGCGCGATGTGATGCGCGCCAACCCCGACCGCTTCCGCTTCTTCTGTCCCGACGAGACGGCCTCGAACCGGCTGGACGACATCTACCAGGCCAGCGGCAAGGCGTGGATGGCCGCGACGCTGCCGGAGGATGCCGACGGTACCCACCTGGAACGCGGCGGCCGGGTGATGGAAATCCTCTCCGAACACACACTGGAGGGCTGGCTGGAGGGCTACCTGCTGTCCGGCCGGCACGGCCTGCTGGCCTCGTACGAGGCCTTCATCCACGTCATCGACTCGATGTTCAACCAGCACGCGAAGTGGCTCGAGAAGGCGCTGGACGTGCCGTGGCGGGCGAGCGTGTCCTCGCTCAACATCCTGGTCACCTCCACCGTGTGGCGGCAGGACCACAACGGCTTCTCGCACCAGGACCCCGGTTTCCTCGACGTGGTCACCAACAAGAGCCCGCGGGTCACCCGCATCTACCTGCCGCCGGACGCGAACTGCCTGCTCTTGGTCGTCGACCACTGCCTGGACAGCACCGACAAGATCAACGTCATCGTCGCCGACAAGCAGCGCCACCTGCAGTACCTCACCATCGACGAGGCAGCCGACCACTGCGCCAAGGGCATCGGCATCTGGGACTGGGCCAGCAGCGACGACGGCGCCGAGCCGGACCTGGTGATGGCCTGCGCCGGCGATGTGCCGACGATGGAGGCGCTGGCCGCCACCGCCCTACTGCGCGAGCACTTCCCCAGTCTGAAGGTGCGCTTCGTCAACGTGGTGGACCTGTTCCGGCTGCAGCCGGAAAGCGAGCACGTGCACGGGCTGTCCGACGCCGAGTTCGACAGTCTGTTCACCCGCGACAAGCCGGTGATCTTCAACTTCCACGGCTATCCGTGGCTGATCCACAAGCTGCTGTACCGACGCCACAACAGCCGTAACGTGCACGTCCGCGGCTACAAGGAACAAGGCAACATCAACACCCCGATGGACCTGGCCATCCGCAACCAGATCGACCGCTTCGACCTGGTGATCGACGCCATCGACCGTGTGCCTGATCTGCTGGTGGCCGGCGCGCACGTTCGCGATCGGATGAAGGACGCCATCCTCGCCTGTCAGCGCTTCGCCTGCAGCGAGGGATACGACCAACCCGAATACGCGGACTGGCGCTGGCCGGGGCGGGCCGGCGCGGCGTGACTTGCGGCACCCTTGAGTGTGAGGCCCGACGAACGCATGTCGCGGAAGCCGACATGCACAGGGAGGCGCCATCGTGGAATCTTTCGTTCATCCGTTCGCGGAAGGGCTCTCGCTCCTCGCCCATCTCCTGGGCGGCAGCTACGGTCTGGCCGTCGTCGCCATCGCCGTGGCCGTCCGTCTCGTGTTGCTGCCGTTGACCCTGCGGCTGGCCGAACAGGGCTGGCACCGCCAGCAGCGGATGCGGGCACTGCAGCCGAAGCTCGACGCCCTGCGCGAGCGACACGCAAAGGACCCGCTGGCCTATGCTCGCGCCGCCCAGGCGCTGCACAAGCAGCACGGCATCACCAGTGGACTCGGCGGCGGCCTGCTGGTGTCCGCCGTGCAGGCGCCGCTGGGCATGGGCATCTATGCCGCGATCCGCCAGAGCGTCGCGGCAGCCGGATCGTTCCTGTGGATCCCGCGGCTGGCGCGGCCGGACTTCCTGCTCGCGCTGGCGGTCGCCGCACTCACCTGGGCGGCGATCGTGCTCAACCCAGCCATGCCGACGCAGATGAAGACCGCGCTGCAGATGCTGCCGGTGCTGGTCTCGTTCCTGATGGTGTGGCACCTCGCCGCCGGCCTCGGCCTGTACTGGGCCGGCTCCAGCAGCGTCAACGTGCTGCAGGCCGCGATCCTGCGGCGACGCGTGCGGCCGCATTCGAACGCCTGATCCCGGGAAAAACGAAGGCCCGCACGCGGCGGGCCTTCGTCATCGCGCGTCGTTCGCCGATCAGGCTTCCGGGCGCATGTACGGGAACAGCAGTACGTCGCGGATCGAGGACGAGTCGGTGAGCAGCATCACCAGCCGGTCGATGCCGATGCCGAGGCCGCCGGTGGGCGGCAGGCCCACTTCCAGCGCGCGGATATAGTCGGCGTCGAAGTGCATCGCCTCGTCGTCGCCGGCGTCCTTGGCATCGACCTGGGCCTGGAAACGCGCGGCCTGGTCTTCCGGATCGTTGAGCTCGGAGAAGCCGTTGGCGATCTCCTTGCCGTTGACGAACAGCTCGAAGCGGTCGGTGATGCCCTTGTCGTTGTCGTTCTCGCGCGCAAGCGGCGAGACCTCGACCGGGTGCTGGGTGATGAAGGTCGGCTGGATCAACGTGTGCTCCACCGTCTTCTCGAAGATCTCCAGCAGCAGCTTGCCCCAGCCGTAGCCGTCCTTGACCTGCACACCCAGGCGCCTGGCGTGCGCCGCCATCGCGGCGCGGTCGCGCAGCTCTTCACGCTTGATCTCGGGGTTGTGCTCGAGCACCGCGTCTTCCATGGTCCAGCGGCGGAACGCCGGACCGACGTCGATGGTGGCGCCGTCCCAGTGCAGTTCGGTACTGCCGATCACCTGCCTGGCGGTCTCGCGGATCAGGTTCTCGGTGAGATCCATGATCTCGTTGTACGTGGCGTACGCCTGGTACAGCTCGAGCATGGTGAACTCGGGGTTGTGCCGGGTCGACACGCCCTCGTTGCGGAAGTTGCGGTTGATCTCGTAGACGCGGTCGAAACCGCCGACCACCAGCCGCTTGAGATACAGCTCCGGCGCCACGCGCAGGAACAGGTCGATGTCCAGCGCATTGTGGTGGGTGATGAACGGACGCGCCGTGGCACCGCCGGGGATGACGTGCATCATCGGCGTCTCCACTTCCATGAAGCGGCGCGGCTCGGCCTCCAGCCACTGGCGGATGAAGCCGATGATGCGCGAACGCTGCTGGAAGGTGCGGCGCGCTTCCTCAGTGACGATCAGGTCGACGTAACGCTGGCGGTAGCGCTGCTCCACGTCGACCATGCCGTGATGCTTGTCCGGCAGCGGGCGCAGGCTCTTGGTCAGCAGACGCAGCTGCTCGACCTTCACCGACAGCTCGCCGGTCTTGGTGCGCATCAACACGCCTTCGGCGCCGACGATGTCGCCCATGTCCCAGCCCTTGAAGGCCTCGTAGACGTCGCCCACGGTGCCGGCATGGATGAACAGCTGGATGCGGCCGGTCATGTCCTGCATCTGCACGAAGCTGACCTTGCCCTGCACGCGCTTGAGCACGATGCGGCCGGCCACCTTGACCCGGCGCGCCGCGGCATCGATGGCTTCGGCAGTCCAGCGCTCGGCATCGGCGAACTCGGTCTTGAGGTCGCCAGCGAAGCTGTCGACCTTGAAGTCGTTCGGGAACGCGATGCCCTGCCCGCGCAGCGCCTTGAGTTTCTCGCGGCGCTCGGCGATCAGCTTGTTCTCGTCGACGGGCAGGTTCTCGGGGGTTTCGCTCATTGCAGGGTTCCGTTACGGATGGCACGCACGCGCTGGCGGGTGCCGGTCGGTTGAATCATGGAGAGACGAGGGTCGACTCAGCCGCCCTTGTGGAAGACTTCCTTGAAGCCGTGCTTGGTGGCGTCCCAGCCCTCCCGTGCGCCCTTGGCGATCCCGCGACCGGCATCGCGTGCACCGTGACCGACCTTGATCGCCACGTCGCGCGTGGCGTGGCCGACGTCGCGGGCGCCGTCGGCGATGTCGTGGCCGGCCGCCTTGGCATCGTGCTTGATCGCCTGCTTGGTCGACTGCGGCTGGGCGCTGACCGCGCCCGTGCCGGCGAGCAGCACGGCGGCGGCGATTGAAAGGAACGTTCCACGCTTCATGGATGCCTCCTCGCAGGATCGGACGAACGGGACGACAGGCCCGGATCAGGCGTCGGCGCGCTTGGCGCCGACCTCCAGACCCGCCTTGAGGCTGGCCTCGACGAATTCGTCGAGGTCGCCGTCGAGCACTCTCTGGGTATCCGAGCGCTCGATGCCGGTGCGCAGATCCTTGATGCGGCTCTGGTCGAGCACGTAGTTGCGGATCTGGCTGCCCCAGCCGATGTCGGACTTGGTCGCTTCCACCGCATCCTTCTCGGCGTTGCGCTTCTGCACTTCCAGCTCGTACAGCTTGGCCGCCAGCATCTTCATCGCGGTGTCGCGGTTGGCGTGCTGGCTGCGGCCGGTCTGGCAGGCCACCACGATACCGGTCGGCACGTGGGTGATGCGCACCGCCGACTCGGTCTTGTTGACGTGCTGGCCGCCGGCGCCGGACGAGCGGTAGACGTCGGTCTTCAGGTCGGCCGGGTTGATGTTGATCTCGATGTTGTCGTCGACTTCCGGCGACACGAACACCGAGGTGAAGCTGGTGTGGCGTCGGTTGTCCGAGTCGAACGGGCTCTTGCGCACCAGCCGGTGCACGCCGGTCTCGGTCTTCAGCCAGCCGTAGGCGTAGTCGCCCTCGACGCGGAAGGTGGCGGACTTGATGCCGGCCACTTCGCCGCCGGAGGCCTCCATCAGCTCGGTCTTCCAGCCGCGCGACTCGCACCAGCGCAGGTACATGCGCAGCAGCATCTCGGCCCAGTCCTGGGCCTCGGTGCCGCCGGCACCCGCCTGGATGTCGACGTAGGCGTTGGCCGAATCCATCTTGCCGGAGAACATGCGCTGGAACTCCAGCTTGTTCACCTCGACCTCGAGCAGGGCGACGTCACCCTGCACCGAGGCGACAGTGTCGTCGTCACCGTCGGCCGCGGCCAGTTCCAGCAGTTCGCGCGCGTCGGCGAGGCCGGCGGTGAGCCGGTCGATGCCGTTGACGACGGTGTCCAGGCGGGCGCGCTCGCGGCCCAGCTCCTGCGCGCGGGTCGGATCGTCCCAGACGTTGGGACTCTCCAGTTCGCGGGTTACTTCTTCCAGCCGCTCGCGCTTGGCCGGGTAGTCAAAGATACCCCCTAAGCGACTCGATGCGGCCGGTCAGGTCCGCGATCTGCGCAAGGATCGGATTGGTCTCGATCATGGATGGTTGGCAACAGGGAAAAATGGCCGATCATGGTAGCAGAGGGCACGCCGCCTCTGTGCGGCGAGCGATGTCCAGTCGCTATACTCGCGGCCTCCCGCCCGACTGCAAGGATGCACTCATGAGGTCATGGATGATGCTCGCCGGCCTGACGCTCGCCGGCGTTGCCGCTGCCGCCGAGCCCGCCCCTGCCGGCGACTGGCACCGCGACATGGTCACCCAGGCCACCGTGGACGCCAGCGTGCCGGCCCTGGCCGACGCCTACCAGCACACTTCGGACCCAGTCATGCGGGTGCTGGCGGCGATGGCGCTGGAGCGCATCCACCTCAACCTGGACAAATCCAGCGAAGACGCCCGACTGTGCGAGCGGGCACTGATCGGCAGCGATCCCGGCATCGCCCTGTTCTGCGCCCAGTTCGACAACGGCAACCTGCGCCTGGCGCAGGGTCCTGCGGTCGCGGACCCGGCCGAGCAGGCCGTCATCCAGCGCTTCACCGGCAAGGTGCCCGCCGCGACGTTGAAGACGATGCGCGACTACGTCGACGCCCACCGGGGCGTTGCGCCGATGAAGGTGGAGATGCCCGCGACTGGCGCCATCCTCCCACTGGTCCACCGGCCACGCGACCGGCGGGGTCTGCTGGAAGTGCAGGCCAACGGCCTGACGACGCGACTGGTGCCGGGTACCGGCTCGGGTCCGCTGGCACTGGACGAGGCCACTGCAAAGCGGATGGGCGTGCGCATGCTGGGAATCACCGGCCAAACACGCGACTTTCTCGGCACCGACGTGCCCTTGCAGTACGGCGTGCTCGACCGCATGCAGCTCGGCCCGATCACCCTCACTCAGGTCCCGGTGGAGGTCGTGCCGGGTCGCGAGCGGGTGCTCGGCATCGACGTGCTTCGTCAACTGGGAGCGTTCCGTCTGTCCCGGACGGAGCTACAGGTGTACGGCCCGAAGTCGCCACGCCCCGCATGCCATGAGCCGATGCTGGTGGCCAGCAACCCATGGGGCAACTGGTTGCGCGTGGTGGTCGCCCTGCCAATCGACGGCCACATCGAGACCACCGAACTGGTCAGCGGCAGCGATCTCTACCTCAGCGGCAACCGCCAGGCTGCCGACCAGTTGCCCCTTTACGACAACCGCCGGGCGCGAACCAACGGCCCTGGCGAGTTCACCCACCACGCACGGGTCAGCCGGGCCACCGCCGAAGTCGTGGTCTCCGGCCAGCCGATCCACATGACCTTCGACGTGTTTCCCGATGCCCGGATGCCGTGGCCCTACATGCTGGGTAGCGGCGCGCTGCGCGACATGGATTTCTTCCTCGACTTCCAGCAGCACCACACCTGCCTGCTGCTGCACGACCACCTGCACTGAGCGCCCATTACAACGCCTGGCTGTGCACACCCCGCACGGCCCGGCCCGACGGATCGGCCATCGCGGCGAAGGCCGGGTCCCATGCCAGCGCCGCCGGCGACGAACAGGCGATCGACTTGCCGCCCGGCACCGTCGCCGCGCAGGCCTCGCCCGGATAGAACTGCTCGAAGATGCGGCGGTAGAAATAGGCCTCCTTGGTCGCCGGCGTGTTGAACGGGAAACGCGAGGCGGCAGCGGCGAACTCGCGATCGCTGACTTCCTGCTCGGCGTGTGCCTTCAGCCCGTCGATCCAGCCGTAGCCGACGCCGTCGGAGAACTGCTCCTTCTGCCGCCACAGGATCTCCTTCGGCAGCGCGCCGTCGAAGGCCGCGCGCAGCACGTGCTTCTCGATCTTTCCGCCGCCAGCCATCTTGTGGGCGGCGTCCAGGCCCATCGCCACGTCGATGAACTCCAGGTCCAGGAACGGCACACGGGCCTCGACGCCCCAGGCCATCATCGCCTTGTTGGCGCGCAGGCAGTCGTAGCTGTGCAGAGCGTCGAGCTTGCGCACGGTCTCCTCGTGAAAGGCCTCGGCCGACGGCGCCTTGTGGAAGTAGAGATAGCCGCCGAACAGCTCGTCCGAGCCCTCGCCGGAGAGCACCATCTTCACCCCCATCGCCTTGATCCGGCGGGCCAGCAGGTACATCGGCGTGGCGGCGCGGATGGTGGTGACGTCATAGGTTTCCAGGTGGCGGATCACCTCGGGCACCGCGTCCAGGCCTTCCCAGAAGGTGTAGACGAAGCCGTGGTGCACGGTGCCCAGCGCATCGGCGGCGACCTGCGCGGCGGCCAGGTCCGGCGAGCCCTCCAGCCCGATCGCGAACGAGTGCAGGCGCGGCCACCAGGCCTCCGAGCGATCGTCGTCCTCGATGCGCTCGCGGGCGAAGCGGGCGGCGCAGGCGGCGACCAGCGAGGAATCCAGTCCGCCGGAGAGCAGCACGCCATAGGGCACATCGGTCATCAGCTGGCGATGCACGGCCTGCTCGAACGCCTCGCGCAGACCGTCCGGCCCCTGTCCCTTGGTCGCCTCGTAGTCGCGCCAGCCCTTGACGTAGTAGCGGGTCAGCTCGCCGGTGGCGCTGTCGTAGACATGGCCCGGCGGGAACGCGGCCACGTCGTTGCACACCCCGACCAGCGCCTTCATCTCCGAGGCTACGCACAGGCGCCCTTCCCCGTCGTGACCCCAGTACAGCGGGCACACGCCGATCGGATCGCGTGCGATCACATAGCGCTGGCTGGCGCCATCCCACAAAGCGAAGGCGAAGATGCCGTTGAGCTTGCCCACGCCCTCCTGCACAAAGGCATCGCCTCCAAGGTCGCGATACAACGCGTTGATCACCTCGCAGTCCGAGCCGGTGGTGAAGTCGTAGTCGCTGGCCGCACGCAGTTCGCGGTGGTTGTAGATCTCGCCGTTCACGGCCAGCGCCAGCGCGCCGTCGCGCGAGCGCAGCGGCTGCGCGCCGCTGGCCGGATCGACGATGGCCAGGCGCTCGTGCACCAGGATCACCCCGGCGTCGACGTAGACACCGCTCCAATCCGGGCCGCGATGGCGCTGGCGCTGCGACAGCTCCAGCGCCTGCCGGCGCAACGCAGCGAGATCGTCACCCGGCTGCAGGTCGAACATCCCGAAGATCGAACACATGGCCAAACCCCTTCTCTCGAAAAACGATGGATCGGAAAAGAAAAAGGCCCGCACTAGGCGGGCCTTTTTCGCGTATGTAGTGCTGAAACTTGCGTCTACGCGATGGCCCGCCCGGTGAGGCGATTGTTATTGCCATTGCGGTTGTTCAGGCCGTTCGCGGCGCACGCAGCCGCGCGATGCAGGGCATCGGCAAAGCGGGCGGCGGTGGTGAACGACTGGGTCATGGGACGACTAGATCACGACTTTTGATGCGGTGCAAGAACTTTTTTTGGACGGCCATACCGCTCACGGCGCCAGCAGCCATTCGCGCGCCTGCTCGTACTCCGCATTGGCGAACAGGCGGAACTCGGCCGGGATCGCGAAGCGCATCGCCCGCGCCGCCACCCGCAGCCAGCCCACGTCGGTGACCAGCGCCACCCGCTCCCAGCCGCTGAAATGGCGCATGCCGAGCTTGGCATCGTCCCAGGCGGCCTTGGCGTCGAAGCCGGTGAAGTCCTCGCCGCAGTGGTACATCAGGCGCAGCTTGGGGTTCATCGCGAACGCGGCCTCGACGTCCGGAACCAGCACGTTCTCGTAGTCGGCCGCGGTGACCTGGCCGCGGGCGCGGAAGCCCAGCACGCCGGCGGGAAGATCGGTGATCTGCTCGATCATGGATGACACTCCTTGTTGGACGAGGCCGCCATGGCACTCCGATTGGCCTCTCCGCGCAAGCGGCACGGCGTGAAGTGGCCTCACACCGCTTCGATATGCCGCAGCAACAGGCGCAGGCTCTCGCGGCCCTGCCAGTCGTTGACCGAGAGCTCGTAGGCGGCGCGCAGGACCGGTGGCGGCGCAACACCGGTGTACGCGTTGAACATCACCGCCTCGTGAGTGCGGCCGTCGCGCGGATCGCGCAGGTCCAGGCGCAGATGCTTTTCGCCCATCACACGCCAGGACGGACACTCGAACACGTTGTCGAACACCGGCTCGGGAAACGCCTGCCCCCACGGCGCGGCGTGCCGCAGCAGTCGCGCCAGGTCGAGGTGCAGGTGCTCCGGCGCGAGTTCGCCGTCGGTGTCGAGCACCGGCTGCAGGGGCCGCTCGCCCAGCCATTCGCGCGCCACCGCGTCGAAGGCTGCGGCGAAACGTCCGAAATCGTCGGCGCGCAGACTGAGGCCCGCCGCCATGGCATGGCCGCCGAATCGCTCGACCAGGCCAGGCTGGCGCGCGTCGATGGCGGCCAGTGCGTCGCGGATGTGGAAACCGGGGATCGAGCGCGCCGAACCGCGCAGCACCGCGGTCTCGTCCTCGCTCGCCGGCGCGAACGCGATCACCGGCCGGTGCAGGCGCTCCTTCAGCTTGGATGCCACCAGTCCGACCACGCCCGCATGCCAGCTCGGCTCGAACAAGGCCACACCCACCGCATCGGTGGCGTGGGCCGTGCCGACCATCAGTTCGGCCTCGGCCACCATCGAGGCCTGCAGGTCGCGGCGCTCGCGGTTGATCCGGTCCAGCTCGGCGGCGAGGTGCTGGGCGCGCGACGGATCATCGGTGAGCAGGCACTCCACGCCCAGACCCATGTCTTCCAGCCGACCGGCCGCATTCAGTCGCGGGCCGACCACGTAGCCGAGATCGCTCGCGCATATCGTCGCCACGCTGCGCTTGCCGGCTTCGATCAGTGCCGTGATGCCCGCGCAGGCACGCCCCGCGCGGATGCGCTTGAGCCCCGCCTCCACCAGCACGCGGTTGTTGAAGTCCAGCGGCACCAGGTCGGCGACGGTGCCCAGCGCGACCAGATCCAGCAGCACCGACAGGTCCGGCTCCGCGTCGCCGCCGAACGCGCCCTGCCCGCGCAGCGCCGCGCGGGTCGCCAGCAGCAGGTAGAACATCACGCCGACGCCGGCCAGCGCCTTGCTGGGAAAGCCGTCGCCGGGCAGGTTCGGATTGACCATCGCGTCGGCGTTCGGCAGCCGCTCGCCCGGCAGGTGATGGTCGGTCACCAGCACGCGGATGCCGCGCGCCTTCGCCGCGGCCACGCCCTCGACGCTGGCCACGCCGTTGTCCACGGTGATCACCAGTTGCGGCGTCGGCTGCAGCGATTCGACCAGCGCCGCGCTGAGGCCGTAGCCGTGCACGAAGCGATTGGGGATCGCGTAGCGCACGTCGCGCGCCCCCAGCAGACGCAAGCCGCGCAGAGCCACCGCGGTGCCGGTGGCGCCGTCGCAGTCGTAGTCGCCGGCCACGACGATCGACCAGTGGCCGCGGATCGCCTCGACCAGCAGCGCGACCGCCCGGTCCATCCCGCCGAGCGCATGCGGCGCGGCCAGCCGGGCCAGGCGGTGCTCGGCCTGCTCCGGTGACAGCACGCCACGCGCCGCATAGACCGCCCGCAGCACCGGATGCACGTCTGCCGACCAGCCTTGCGGCGGCCCCTTCGCCTCACGTCGGCGCAGCTCCATGCTCACCGGCGCCAGAACCGCCAGCGGTGCAGCGGCTTGTGCAGCCAGCGCTCGCCGCTGGCGAAATCCAGCTGTACCGGGCATCGCGCCAGCAGCGCTTGCAGCGTCGGCCACCAGGCCCGTTCGATCTCGGCGACCGGCAGGTCCTGCAGATCGACCAGCCGGCCGGCCGCGGCATCGGCCACCACCGGCATCGAGCGGGGCGTGGCCGGGACGCCGGCCTGCGCGGCCAGCGCGAGCAGCAACGGATCGTTGCCGATCACGCCGGCGACGCGGGCGGTGACGGCCGTCGGCAGCGTCCCGCCGCCCCACAGCCACAGGCTGTTCACCGGCGGCAGGCCCTTCGCGCGACGTTCGGCATTGAGCGGATGCTGGTGCAGCAGCACCTGCAGCTCATTGATCAGCACGCGCCAGCGACGCCCCTCGGTGCCCTGCGGCAGATGCTGGAACAGGTCCTCGCCCAGCGCCTGCTCCGGTGCGGCGAACGGCGGCAGCGGCGAACCGTCGGCCAGCCGCAGCTGCCAGCGATCCGGCGTGGTCACCTCCAGCCCCATGCCGGCGTCGCCGAGCACCGGACGCAACGGCGCAGCCAGGGCCTGCGCTTCGTCCATCGACAGGCCGAGCTGGCCGCAGGCAAGCAGGCGTGCGCCGTTCATCTCGGCCTGCACCCAGGCCGGATCGGCGCTCAACCACACCGCGTCGCCGGCGTCCCCGGCCAGGTGCTGGCGCAACAGCGCGGCGGCCGGCAGCGGGCGGCTCCTGGTGCTGAAGTAGTGCGACAGCCCCTCGAGATAGCCCCGTGGCCCGTCGGGCAGGCGATCGGCGCGACGCAGCGCGCGGTGCAGCGGATGGTCCGGCGTGAAACGCGCCAGCGCGGGCAGCCACAGCGTGAGCGGGACGGACGTGCTCATCCGGCCGGCCTCAGGCTTCCAGTTGCTCGTAGAGTTCCAGCCACTCCGCCTCCAGCGTCTCCTTCTCCTTGCGCAGGTCGGCCTGCTGCTGGCCGAGCTTCATCAACTCGGCGGTGGAGCCGTTATAGGTGTCCGGATCGGCCAGCTTCGCCTCGAGCTTGCCCAGTTCGGCATCGATGGTCGCCACGCGGGTCTCGATCTTCTTCACCCGCGTGCGCGAGGCCTTTTCCTGGTCGCGCTGGGCGGCGGCCTTGCGGCGGCGCTCCTCCGGCGACTCGACCGGCGCGGCCGGCTTGGCGTCCGCCTTCTTCGCCTGGCTGCCGCGGGAACGCAGCCAGCGCGCGTAGTCGTCCAGGTCGCCGTCGAACGGCTCGACGCGGGTGTCCGCCACTCGCCAGAAGCTGTCGCAGACCATGCCGAGCAGATGGCGGTCGTGCGAGACCAGCACCAGTGCACCGTCGAAATCGGCCAGTGCGTCGGCCAGCGCCTCGCGCATTTCCAGATCGAGGTGGTTGGTCGGCTCGTCGAGCAGCAGCAGGTTCGGCTTGTCCCAGGCGATCAGGGCCAGCGCGAGGCGCGCGCGCTCGCCGCCGGAGAAGCCGTCGACCGACTCGAACGCGCGGTCGCCGGCGAAATTCCAGGTGCCGAGGAAATCGCGCAGCACCTGGTTCGCCACGCCGGGCGCGCGGGCCTGCAGGTGGTCCAGCGGACTCGAACCAGCGCACAGGCTCTCGACCGTGTGCTGGGCGAAGTAGCCGATCTTCAGGTCCTTGTGCACCTTGCGCTCGCCGGCCAGCGGCTCCAGCTCGCCGACCAGGGTCTTGACCAGGGTGGACTTGCCCGCGCCGTTCGGGCCGAGCAGGCCGATGCGCTCGCCCGCCTCGATGCTGAAGCCGACATCGGCCAGCACGGTGGAGTAACCATCACCCGACTCCAGCGGGTAGCCCGCGCGGACCTCGCCCAGTTGCAGCATCGCGTCGGGCACGCGATCGGGCTTGGGGAAGCTGAAACTGAAAGGCCGCTCGGCGCGCACCGCCTCGGTGCCGGCCAGTTTCTCCAGCCGCTTCATGCGCGACTGCGCCTGCTTGGCCTTGCTGGCCTTGGCCTTGAAGCGGTCGATGAAGGACTGCAGATGCGCCCGCTCGGCCTGCTCGCGCTCGAAGCTGATCTGCTGCTGACGCAGCTGCTCGGCGCGCAGACGCTCGAACGCGCTGTAGTTGCCGGTGTAGAGCTTCGCCCGGCCCTCGTTGAGGTGCAGGGTATGGGTGATCACGCCGTCGAGGAACTCGCGGTCGTGCGAGATGATCATCAGCGTGCCCTGGTAGCGGCGCAGCCACTCTTCCAGCCACAGCACGGCATCGAGGTCGAGGTGGTTGGTCGGCTCGTCGAGCAGCAGCAGGTCGGACGGGCACATCAGCGCGCGGGCCAGGTTCAGGCGGCCGCGCCAGCCACCGGAGAATTCCTTCACCGCGCGCTCGTGGGTCTCCGGGGCAAAGCCCAGGCCGTGCATGAGACGCCCCGCGCGGGCGCGGGCGTCGTAGCCGTGCAGCTCTTCGATGCGGTGATGCGCCTTCGCCATCGCCTCGGTGTCGCCGCGAGCTTGGGCATCGGCCTCGTCGCGCAACGCCGCGGCCAGCTCCTCGTCGCCGCCCATCACGTAGTCGATGGCCAGGTCCGGCAGCGCCGGTGTCTCCTGCGCCACCGAGGCCAGCCGCAGCTTGCCGGGCATGTCCAGCTCGCCGGCATCGGACTCGAGCTGGCCCTGCAGTGCGGCGAACAGGCTGGACTTGCCGCAGCCGTTGCGGCCGATCACGCCCAGCCGCCAGCCGCTCTGGATCACCAGATCGATGTCGGAGAGTAGCAGCCGGCTGCCGCGGCGCAGGGCGAAGTGGCGGAAAGCGATCATGCGGGAAGTTTCGTCCGGATCGGGCGCACGTCGCGCCCGCAGCCGTACATCATAACGGCTGCGGAACGCCCAACCCATCGCAAACCCCGCGGCGTGCCGTGGCTAAGCGCCGGGGCTTCTGCTAAAACGGCGCGGCACGCATTCCGTGGGAGAGGGGATCATGATCAACCGTCGTTTCAGCCTGGCCCTGGCCTGCGCCCTGGCCTGCGCCCTGGCCGTCGGCGCCGTCGCGCTGCCGCAGGCCGCCCGCGCAGACAACCTGCTGATCAACCGCGTCAAGCAGGAAAAGGGCATGAACCTGCCCACCCGCGGCATGACCATGGCGCAGGTGGAAAAGAAGTACGGCGCACCGCAGCGCAAGCTCAGCCCGCGTGGCGGCGACAGCGCGAAGCACCCGGTGATCAACCGCTGGGATTACGCGACCTTCATCGTCTACTTCGAAAAGAACCACGTGATCCACAGCGTGTTGAACACGCCGGCCGGCAACAACACCGATCCGTCGGCCGCGAAGTAATCGACCACCGCCCCGGCCAGCAGGCCGGGGCTGCCGCACCGGGGGACCCGGTGCCTTACAATTCGCCGCTCCGTGTTTCCCCGACGAGCGAATATCCCCGATGAACGACTCCACCCTGCGCCTGCCGGCCGAATGGGAACCGCAGGCCGCGGTGCTGATCGCCTGGCCGCACGCCGGCACCGACTGGGCCGACCGGCTGGCTTCCGTCGAAACCACGTATGCCGCCCTGTCCGCCGCGGTGACCCGCTTCGAGTCGCTGGTGATCGTGGTGCCCGACGCCACCGTGCGCGTCCACGCCGAACGCCTGATCCGCGAGGCAGGCGCCCGTCTCGACCGCGTCCGCTTCGTCGAACTGCCGTATGACGACACCTGGCTGCGCGACTCCGGCCCGATCACCCTGCGCGACGACGCCGGTCGCTTTCAGCTGACCGACTTCCGCTTCACCGGCTGGGGCGGCAAGTTCGGCGCCGAGCAGGACGACGCGCTGATCGCCGGTCTGGTCGACGCCGGCGTGTTCGGCCAGGCCGCGCACCGCCGCATCGACTGGGCGCTGGAAGGCGGCGGCATCGAAAGCGACGGTGCGGGCACCGTGCTGACAACCTGGCGCTGCCTCAACCAGCGCCATCCGGAGCAGTCCCGCGAGGAAATGAACGCCATCCTGCGCGACGGCCTGCACGCCTCGCGCATCCTCTGGCTGGACTACGGTTACCTGGAAGGCGACGACACCGACGCCCATATCGACACGCTGGCGCGCTTCGCGCCCGGCGACCGGATCGTTTACCAGGCTTGCGACGACGCCAGCGACCCCCACTTCGACGAGCTCAAGCAGATGGGCGCCGAGCTGGCCGCGCTGCGCACGGCCGACGGTCGTCCGTACGCGCTGCACCCGCTGCCGTGGGCCCGGCCGATCATCGACGAAGGGCGGCGACTGGCGGCCTCGTACGCGAACTACCTGATCGTCAATGGTGCGGTGCTGGTGCCGGCCTACGGCGATGCGGCCGACGACGAAGCGGCACGGATCATCGGCGCGGCCCACCCCGGCCGCGAGGTCGTGCAGGTGCCCTGCCGGGCGCTGATCTGGCAGAACGGCAGCCTGCACTGCATCACCATGCAGTTGCCGGCCGGGCTGGTCGGCTGAGCCGACGACGTTCCACCACACAGGATTCCCGACATGACCCGCAAGACCCTCAAGGTGGCCCTGCTGCAGGAGACCCATCGCGGCAGCCGCGACGCCAACCTCGACGCGATCGAGGCCGGCCTGCGCGAAGCGGCCGCCGCCGGCGCCGAGCTGGTGCTGCTGCAGGAGCTGCACAACGGTCCTTATTTCTGCCAGCGCGAGTCGGTGGATGAGTTCGACCTGGCCGAGACGATTCCCGGCCACAGCACCGCGCGCATCGGCCAACTGGCGGAGGAGCTGAAGCTGGTGGTGGTCGCCTCGCTGTTCGAGAAGCGAGCCACCGGGCTGTACCACAACACCGCGGTGGTGTTCGACCGCTCGGCGGCGATCGCCGGCAAGTACCGCAAGATGCACGTTCCGGACGATCCGGCGTTCTACGAAAAGTTCTACTTCACGCCCGGCGACCTGGGCTTCGAGCCGATCGACACCTCGGTCGGCCGCCTTGGCGTGCTGGTGTGCTGGGACCAGTGGTATCCGGAAGCGGCGCGCCTGATGGCGCTGGCCGGCGCGGACCTGCTGCTCTACCCCACCGCGATCGGCTGGGACCCGAACGACGCGCCCGACGAGAAGGACCGCCAGCGCGAGGCGTGGGTCACCGTGCAGCGCGGCCATGCGGTGGCGAACGGCCTGCCGCTGCTGTCGTGCAACCGCACCGGCTACGAGGCGGATCCGTCGGGCGTGGGTGCGGGCATCCAGTTCTGGGGCACCAGCTTCGTGGCCGGGCCGCAGGGCGAATTCCTCGCCCGCGCCGGCACCGACGCGCGCGAGCTGCTGATCGTCGACGTGGACATGGCCCGCAGCGAGCACGTGCGGCGCATCTGGCCGTTCCTGCGCGACCGCCGCATCGACGCCTACGCCGACCTGCTCAAGCGATTCCGTGACTGAACCCACGCCCCGTGGCTGAACCGTGCCGACGGTCGCGCTTGTCCGGCACCGGCGCGGTCCCCATGCTTGGCATTCCCCCGACCCGGTTCCACCGCATGACCGCTGACGCTGCCGACCTGTCCTCCCTGCCCGCCGCGCTGGTCGACCAGCCGATCGAGCGCGTCGAGCGCGATGGCGTGGAATACGTGCTGCTCGGCACGGCCCACGTGTCGCGCGCCAGCGTGGACGCAGTCCAGGCGATGCTGGCGCATGAAGCGTTCGATGCCGTGGCGGTCGAGCTGTGCGACAGCCGCGCGCATGGCATGCGCGACCCGGATGCGTTCCGCCAGACCGACCTGTTCCAGGTCATCCGCCAGGGCAAGGCCGGCATGGTGGCGGCCAGCCTGGTGCTCTCCTCGCTCCAGCAGCGACTGGCCGACCAGTACGGCATCCAGCCGGGTGCCGAGATGAAGGCGGCGATGGACGGTGCCGAAGCGCGGGGCACGCCGGTGTGGCTGGTCGATCGCGACGTCGGCACCACGCTCAAGCGCGCCTGGCGCAGCGTCGGCTTCTGGCAGCGCTTCGGTCTGCTGGGCGGCCTGCTGGCCAGCGTGTTCGACCGCGAGGACATCGCCGAACACGAGATCGAGAAGCTCAAGCAGAGCGACCTGCTGGAGAGTGCCTTCAGCGAATTCGCCAGCCAGTCCGAACCGCTCTACCGCAGCCTGATCGGCGAACGCGACCAGTACATGGCCGCCCGCCTGCGCGAGGAAGCTGCGCGTCACGCGACACAACCCGGGCGCAAGGTGCTAGTGGTGATTGGTGCCGGCCACCTGAGGGGACTGGCGACGCAACTGCGCGAGGGTCACGACGACCCGGCAGCCACCGCCATCGCGCTGGCGCAGACGCCGCCGAAAGCGCGTTGGCCCAAGTGGCTGGCGATCGGGCTGGTGCTGGCCGTGTTCGCGATGATCGCGTACGCCTTTCACCGCAACACTGCGCTGGGTGCCGATGCACTCTGGCACTGGGTGCTCTTCACCGGCAGTTTCGCCGCGCTCGGCGCTGTGCTTGCCGGAGGGCATCCGCTAAGCGTGGCGGCTGCCTTCGTCGCGGCCCCGATCAAGCCGTTCCGCCCAGGCGTACCGGCTGGCGGCATCAGTGCCATGGCCGAAGCCTGGGTGCGCAAGCCCCGCGTCGGCGACTTCGAAACGTTGCGCGAACAGATCGGCCACTGGACCGGCTGGTGGAAGAACCGCGTGGCCCGCACCCTGCTCAATTTTTTCCTGGTCAGCATCGGCACGCTGATCGGCGAATACAGCGCCGGCGTGCACATCTTCCGCAGTCTGTTCTGAGCCGCAAGAACCTGCCCTTCGGGCGACCGGCGATACCCCGCCGCAACACCGGCTGAATGTTGTCGCTGCTCTCGGGCAGCCACTATACTCCCGTGACTTTGGTGTCACGTACCTGCCGGACTCTTGGGGATCTAACTCAATGACTCGACTGCAACTGCTCGGCCTCGCCGCGGCCGCCGCCCTTTTCACCGTGGGCAGCGCGCATGCCGAAGGCGACAAGGCCGCTGGGCGCAAGCTTGTTTATACCTGCAACGGCTGTCACGGCGTCGAGGGCTACACGAACGCCTACCCGGACTATCCGGTGCCGCGCATCGCCGGCCAGAACGAGCAGTACATCATCAATGCGCTGCACGGGTACAAGAGTGGCGACCGCACCCACCCGACCATGATGGCCCAGGCGCAGAGCCTGTCCGACAAGGACATCCAGGACATCGCCGCCTACCTCTCCAGCCTCGCCAAGTAAGCTGCCCAAAGGATTCCGCATGACCCGTGCGCTCACCCTGATCTCGTTCGCCGCGCTGGCGTTCGCGTCCACCTCCCTGATGGCGGCCGGCAATCCGCAGGCCGGCAAGACCAAGGCTGCCGCCTGCTTCGCCTGCCACGGCGCCGACGGCAACGCGGTCGATCCGCAGTACCCGCGTCTGGCCGGCCAGTACCAGGGTTATCTCGAACAGGCCCTGCACGAGTACAAGAGCGGCGGCCGCAACAACCCGATCATGAAGGGTTTCGCCGCCACGCTGTCCGACCAGGACATCGAGGACATCACCGCCTACTTCTCCAGCCTGCCGACCAAGCTCAGCACGCTGAACGGGCACATCCAGGGCGACAAGTAAGCAACTCAACTCCCGTCGCTGCCGGACATGAAAAAGCCCGCTTCGGCGGGCTTTTTCGTGCCTGGCTGTCAGCCCATGGCAGAGCTGCCCCGCGGCCCTTCGTAATAGGGCTTGCTGCCCTTGGCGTGGTCGGTGGCGTCGCGCACCGCAGTCACCTCCGGCACCCGCTCGCGCAGGGTTTTCTCTACGCCCTGCTTGAGCGTCACGTCGACCATGCCGCAACCGTGGCAACCGCCGCCGAACTGCAGCACGACGACGCCCTCGGCGTCGATCTCGCGCAGGCTGACGCGCCCACCGTGCGAGGCCAGGCGCGGGTTGATCTCGGCCTCCAGCACGTACTGCACGCGCTCGACCAGCCCGGCGTCCTGGCCGGGGACCTGTCCCTTGATGCCCGGCGCGCGGATGTTGAGCTGGCCGCCGGTGGGGTTCGGCTCGAAGTCGATGGTGGCGTCGTTGAGCCAGCGGACACTGTCGCCGTCCAGATAGAAAACGAAGCCCTCGCACTCCAGTGTCCATTCGCCGCCGGTCAGGTCCTGGCGTTCGCAGAACTCGAGTTCGCAATTGGCTGCCGGGGTGCCGGCCGCGGTCACGCGCAGGCGGATGCCGAGCCCGTCGCCGCCCTGCTGCGTCAGCAGCTTGCGGAAGTGGGCCTGGGCGCGTTCGGAGATGTCGATCATGAGGATACCGATGGGTGGAAGCGGCGCAGCGCGAAGCCGCACTTCGAAACAGCACCATTTTAGTCCTGTTTTGCCGACGTGTCGCGCGCTTTGACATTTCGCCGCACAGCTCCGACCCTTCGCATCCCCGCACCTCGGCCCAGGAGAAAGGCATGCGCATCGACGATCTCGCCCGACAGCACTGTGTCCCGCGCAAGGGCAGTGAACACGCGCTGGACGCCGCGACGGTCGCTGGCCTGATGGACGCGCTGCCCGGCTGGTCGCTCGCCAACGACGGCAAGGCGATTGTGAAGGATTTCCGCTTCGACGACTTCCACCGCACGCTGGGCTTCATCAACGCCGTCGGCTTCATGGCCAACCAGGAAGACCATCACCCCGACCTCGAGGCCGGCTACGGCCACTGCCAGGTGTTGTGGTCGACCCATGACGTCGGCGGCCTCTCGCTCAACGACTTCATCTGCGCCGCCCGGGTCGAGGCGCTGCTCGCTCGCTGACCGTGTCGTCTGGCCGACTTCGCATCGTCCGCGCTGCCGGCCTGCTGGCGTGCACGGCCGTCCTGTTGCTGGCATTCCGCTGGCTGGCGGCGGAACTGGCGGCGGCCCATCTGGCCGTCGAGGCCGGACGGGTGGAACAGGCCCTGGGCCGTGGTCAGCCCCGCTGGGAGTGGGCCCCCCGCCACCCGGAAGACCTCGTGGCCGGCCGGATCTTCGGCAACGGGCGCGCGCAGCCTGCAGCGGGTGGACTGGCGATCACGAGCACCGGCATGGACCCGTTCGAGCTCGGCCTTCCGATCGCGCAACGGCTGGACCTCGTCCATTGGCCGGTGCTCACCATCGCCTCCGATGGCCACGCAGCGGTCGAAGCCGGGATTGTCTGGGCGGACAGTCACGGCGAGGCCTGCCTGACACCTGCAGTGCATTGGCAGGCCGGTGCGCCGCTGCGCATCGATCTGCGCGAGCAGCCCGCGGTCGACGCGCAAGGACGGGGCTGCTCCTTGCCGGTCGCGGCCACCATGTTGCGCCTGCGCATCCAGGCCGCGACCGGAACGTCCTGGACGTTGCGGCAGGTTGCCCTTGGGTCGCCTCATCCCACGGACGGGCAACCGTCGTCGGCGGAACCGCCAGCCGCTCGGCCGGCGGTCGAGGCGCAACTGGCGGCCTTGGACGGCTCAATCCCCTCACCGTGGGTCTGGCTGCCGGCCGACGCCTCGGCCGAGCAGCTGCTGGCCTGGCGCGATGAAGCCGTGCATCGGCAGGCCGGCGCCTTGGCCGTGCGGGTGGATCACCCGCCACACGCCCCCACTGACGCGATACCCCGTGCACTCGACTGGCTTGCCTGCGGCGCGTATCTGGGCGCGCTGGTCTACCTCGCGCGACGCCCGCGCCTGGAGGGGCTCACCCTGCTGGCGGCCTTCGCCGGCCCCCTCTGGCTGATCGCGGGCCTGCAATGGGGTGAGCGGGCTGCCTGGCCGGCGGTATGGGCCTTCGGCGGTGCCCTGGCCTTCGCCGGCTGGACCCATCGACTCGACGGGGATGGACGCCGGTGGACCTGGATCGGCCCGTGGACCTCGGCCGGATGGTGGGCACCATTGCTGCTGGTGCCGGTGGCGATCGCGGTCGGCCTGGTATGGGGTCACCCGTTCGAACCGATCAAGCCGGGCCGCGCGCTGGTCTATGTCGGCTGGGCGATGCTGCAGCAGTGGCTGCTGCTCGGATTCGCCCTGCCCCGACTGGAACGGATCATGCCCGCCAAGCCTTGGGCGATCCTCGGCGTGGCGGTCCTGTTTGCCCTGATGCACACCCCGAACGGGGCGCTGATGCAGCTGTGCCTGCTGGCCGAGCTGTTCTGGGCCGCCTGCTTCTCGCGCACCCGCAGCCTGCTGCCGGTCGCCCTCGCCCACGCCGCCAGCGCCCTCATCGTCGGCGCCACGCTGATCGGCCAGGTGCTGCGCTCGCTGGAGGTCAGCGCGCGCTTTTTCTTTTAGATCCAAGCGCATCCAGAAAAGACTTCAAGTCATCTGGTAGCGGCGCGGAGAAGCCGTACGAGCGGCCGTCGAGTTCGAAGCTCATGTGCGAGGCGTGCAGGAACAGTCGATGCAGCCCGCGGTCGCGGAAGCGCTTGTTGGCCTCCTTGTCGCCGTATTTCGGGTCGCCCGCCAGCGGGTGGCCGATATGCGCGGCGTGCACGCGGATCTGATGGGTGCGTCCAGTTCCCAGCGTCGCCTGCATCAGGCGGGCGCCGGGGTACTGCTCCATTTCCTGGAAAAAAGTGAGCGACGGCTTGCCTTTATCGGACACTCTTACCATTCGCTCTCCGCCCTGGAGCACCGACTTGGCCAGCGGCGCGTTGACGTTGAACTTGGCCTTGGACGGGTGCCCGACCATCAGGCAGAGGTATTGCTTGACCACCTGCCCTTCGCGGATCGCCTCCTGCAGGCCGGTCAGCCCGGCCCGGGTCTTGGCGAACACCAGGACGCCGCTGGTGTCGCGATCCAGCCGGTGTACCAGCTCCAAGTGCTCGTTCGGACGGGCCGCGCGCATCAGCTCGATCGCCCCGTGGCTGACCCCGCTGCCGCCATGGCTGGCCATGCCCGACGGTTTGTCGATCACCAGGAAATGCTTGTCCTCGAAGATGACCGCAGCCGCCGCCTCGGCGACCTGACCGGCGGCCGGCCCTCGCGTCTCATGCTTTTCTGCGACGCGCACCGGCGGAATCCGCAGCAGGTCGCCGGCGACCAGCCGGGTGTCCGGCTTCGCCCGCTTGCCGTTCACCCGCACCTGGCCGGTGCGAAGGATGCGATAGATGACACTCTTCGGGACGCCTTTCAGCAGCGTGGCCAAGGCGTTGTCGATGCGTTGGCCGTCCCGTTCCGGGCCGACCTCGACTTGACGCACCCCGTGAGGTACGTCAGGGGAAGTTACCGTCTGCATTGAAAAAAATCCGCTTCGATAGGATACTCGGCCGGCGCTTTGCCCGGCCCGATCCAGTGATCGTGCGGGCCCCGTCCGTCACGTCGGCGAGGATTGCGCCGGCCGCCTTCCCCGGGCGCCCGGTCGCTGCTCCCTTTCATCGTAACGGGTCGGATGGCGGTTTGTCCGGATCCGTCGAAAGAGCGGACGGCCGCAGCGTAGCAACGAGAGAAATCATCGCCGGCACCCGGAATGGTGTCGTACTTTTGCCGCCGCTCCGCAGCGGCGCGATCCCCGGCAGGCCGCCCCCAGTGGCGCCACCGAGGCACGCGACGCGCGGAGGGCCCAAGGAAAACAACACAATGAAGCGCATGTTGATCAACGCAACTCAGCGTGAAGAGTTGCGTGTGGCCATCGTCGATGGCCAGACCTTGTACGACCTCGATATCGAAATCCCCTCCCGCGAGCAGAAGAAGGCCAACATCTACAAAGGCCGGATCACCCGCGTCGAAGCGTCGCTGGAAGCCTGTTTCGTCGATTACGGTGCCGAGCGCCACGGCTTTCTGCCGATCAAGGAAATCGCCCGCGAGTACATGACGCCCGGGCTGGACCCGCACAAGGCGAACATCCGCGAACTGCTCAAGGAGGGCCAGGAGCTGGTCGTCCAGGTCGAGAAGGAAGAGCGCGGCAACAAGGGCGCCGCACTGACCACCTACATCAGCCTGGCCGGCCGCTACATGGTGCTGATGCCGAACAACCCGAAGGCCGGCGGCGTCTCGCGCCGGATCGAGGGCGAGGACCGGCAGGCGCTGAAGGAAGCGCTGGACCTGCTCAAGGTGCCGGACGACGTCGGCCTGATCGTGCGCACCGCCGGCATGGGCCGCGACGCCGAAGAGCTGCAGTGGGACCTCGATTACCTGCTGACCCTGTGGCGCTCGATCTCCGAGGCCGCCGCCAAGCAGAAGGCGCCGTTCCTGATCTACCAGGAATCGAAACTGTTCATCCGTGCCCTGCGCGACTACCTGCGCAACGACATCGGCGAAATCCTCATCGACGAGGAGTCGCTGTACAACGACGCGCGCGAGTTCATGCAGCAGGTGATGCCCAACGCCCTGCGCAAGCTCAAGCTGTACAAGGACGACACCCCGCTGTTCTCGCGCTACCAGATCGAGACGCAGATCGAGAGCGCGTTCGACCGCCAGGTGCGCCTGCCGTCGGGCGGCTCGATCGTGATCGACCAGACCGAGGCGCTCACCGCGATCGACATCAACTCGGCCAAGGCGACCAAGGGCGGCGACATCGAGGAAACCGCCTTCAACACCAACTGCGAGGCGGCGGTGGAAATCGCCCGCCAGTTGCGCATCCGCGACGCCGGCGGCCTGATCGTCATCGACTTCATCGACATGGACAGCCCGCGCCACCAGCGCGAGGTCGAAGAGAAGCTCAAGGATGCACTGAAGCTCGATCGCGCCCGCGTGCAGGTCGGTCGCATCAGCCGCTTCGGCCTGCTGGAGATGTCGCGCCAGCGCCTTCGCCCGAGCCTGGGCGAAGCGACCCAGATCGTCTGCCCGCGCTGCGAGGGCCACGGCCACATCCGCAGCGTGGAGTCGCTGTCGCTGTCGACCCTGCGACTGATCGAAGAACACGCGATGAAGGACAACACCGGCCAGGTGCTGGTGCAGGCGCCGCCGACGGTCGCCAACTTCCTGCTCAACGAGAAGCGTGCCAGCGTGGTCGAGATCGAACTGCGCAACAAGGTGCACGTGGTCATCGTCGCCGACCGCAAGCTGCAGACGCCGCACATCGAGATCCAGCGGATCAAGGAAGCGGACATGGGCGAGCACAGCAAGCCCAGCTACGAGCGCCTGACCGCCGTGGAAGCATCGCCGATCCCGAAGATGGGCCAGACACTGGGCAGCAGCGAGCAGCCCGCAGTGAGCGGCGTGGTGCACTCTACGCCAGCACCCGTGCGCGAGGAGCCGGCTCCGGCCGCTGCCGCGCCGGCACCTCAGGCTCCCCGCCGCCAGGTGGCAGCTCCGGCCGCAGCGCCTTCGGGCGGCATCCTGTCCCGTCTGCTGGGCTGGTTCCGCGGCCCGGCCGAAGCACCGGCCGCAACGGAGAAGGAGAGCAGCGAGCGCGGAGGCAACCGTCGCCAGCAGGGTCAGCGCCGCGACGAGCGTGGCCGCCCTGCCCAGCAGCAAGGCCAGGGCACTCCGACCCCGGGCAACAAGGGCAACCGCCGCGAACAACCCCAGTCGTCCGGCCGCGGCGGCAACGTCCAGCAGCAGGGCAAGGGCAACCGCCCCCGTGGTGCCGAGCAGGCACAGGGCGGCACGTCGCGTCAGGACAAGGCCTCGTCAGGTAATCCCCCGCGTCAGGAGAAAGCCTCGCAACCGCGCCAGCCGGCCAGGCAGGACGCCGTCAACGCGAAGGCCGAAGTCGCGGGCACCCAGCGCCCGGAACGCCAGCAGCCCGCGACCCGCCAGCAACCGGTGCAGGCTCCAGCTGTCAATGAGACTTCGGCCGAGGAGCAGCAGAAGCTCCCGGTGATCACGGCGGAACCGGAAGCGGCTTCCGGCCCGGCGCCCACGGATGGCGCTCCCGAGTCGGCAGAGGGCACGGCGCCGCGTCGTCGCCGTGGTCGCCGCGGCGGGCGTCGTCGTCGCCGCCAGGATGAGAGCGCCGCCGGCACGACCGCCGATGCCACGCAGCAGGCCGATGGCCTGGATGACGAGGATCGCGACGAGCTGGAGGATGGTGCCGAGCGCGCTGCCGCTCCGGTGCGTCCGTCCGAGGCCGGGGCTGCGGGGGCGGTCGTCGCTGCCGCTGTCGTCGTCGCGGCAGCTGAAGACGTTGCGGCGAAGTCCGCCGAACCGCCTGCCGGTAGCCGCGACGTCGAGCCCGAGCCCGCCGCCGCGCCTGTGACGGCGGCGATCGACGCATCGTCGGTCACCTCGTTCAATCTGCCGACGCTGCCGCCGATCCCGACCGCCTCCCCCGCTGCCGCACCCGAGGCCGATGTCGCTGCTGTCAAACCGACGAACGAGGCCGCTCCCGGCACGCCGTCCAGGACGGACGCCACCGCGGTGACCGATAGCGTGGCGGCAGCGCCGATGGCGCCGGCCGAACAGGTGCCTGCAGACACGGCATCCGTGGTCGCCGCCACGGAGATGGCCGCCGAGCCCGCGCAGCCGGATGTGGCCGGAAAGGCCGATGCCCCGATGCCGATAGTCGAGCCGCAGGCCAACCCGGTTGCCACCGTCCCGCCGCCAGCAACCCCGGCGCAGGGCGACCTGCTGGCGCAGACAACCGTCACGGCCCCGGCAGAGCCGGAAGCCGTTGAACCCGAGACCACCGAACCCGGTCACAACCTGCACGATGCGGTCGAACCCGCGCCGGCCGGTCCGGAAAAGGACGCCGAAGAGGAACAGCGCAAGCCGGAAAGCCCGGCAGGAAGCTGATCGGCGTCCGGCGGATGCCGAAACCTCACCAAAACAAAAGCCGGGCATGACCCGGCTTTTGTTTTCTCCGTCCGGAGCCCGTCAGGCGTTGGCGTGCTGCGCCTGCGTGTCGATCAATCCGTGCACGGCCATAAGGAGGGTCGGCAGGGATTCGTACAAAAACCGGCAATTTCGCTTCTAAGTTATCATTTTTAAATGAGTTTCAAGATTGTGATTCGCTGGCTATCGCGCCTT
>NCKB01000005.1 GCA_002279065.1 Lysobacterales bacterium 15-68-25 | reverse complement strand
ACCGTCCACCGTCGAGGCGAAGCCGATCGCACCGCTGCCGCTGCTCGCCAGCGTGCTGTCCGCCGCCAGCGTCACCGCGTCGTTGTAGGTCTGCGCGCCACTGGTGCTGACGTTGCCGCCCAGCGTGGTGGTGCCGCCGGCGTTGGTGGTCAGGCTCGCCGCCGCGACGCCGCTACCGAACGCCGTGGAACCCGTGCTGTTGACTGCAAGCGCGCCCAGCGCGCCATTGGTCACATTCGATCCCACTGCACCGGTGAAGGTGACATTGCCGCTGCCGGCGCTCACCGTCAGGTTGCGTGCCGTCGTGGTGGCATTGTCGACGGTGCTGCCGAACAGCACGGCACTGTTGGTGGTGGTCAGGACCACATTGCCGCCCAGGAACACGGCGCTGCGGTAGGTCTGGGAGCCTGTCGTGGTCTCGCTGGCCCCGATGGTGATGCCGCCACCGGCGGTCACGTCGAGCGAGCCGCCGATGGTGATCGTCGGCACGGTGAGCGCCGCATTGACGTAATCCAGCACCAGGTTGCCGTCGATGTTCAGCAGGTTCAGCGCGCCGGGCGTGCTCGCGGCGTTGGCGAGGGTCAGGTTGTCGACCCCGGCACCGCCGCCCTTGGCGATCGTCACCGTGCCGGCGAACTGGTTGCCCGTGTTGCCGAGCAGGACGTCCTGGGTCGTACCTGTCGTCTTGTTGTTCTGCGTGAAGGTCGCCGCACCGCCGACCGAGAGAGCTCCGGTCTGGGTCAAGGCACCGTTGGTATCCACGCCCAGCGTTCCGGTGAGGGTCCCTCCACCGAGCACCGTGGCGGTGGAATTGACCAGCGCCGCATTGCCGCCGCTCAAGGTGACTGCACCTGTGAAGGCGTTGCCGCTGTTGGACAGCGTGATGTCGTTGGTGCCGGCGCTGAAGCTCGACGCGCCGGTGACGGTGAATGCACCACCCTGGGTGACGTTGCCGCCACTCGTGGTCAACGACAGGCCACCGCTGCCGATGGTCATCGCCTTGGTACTGAGGGTGCCGCTGCTGGAGGACAGACCGGATGCCGCCACGCTACCGCCGAACGTGGTGATTCCCGTATCGGTGACCGCCACGTTGCCCAGTGCGCCATTGGTGACGTCCGAGCCGACCGCGCCGGTGAAGGTGACGTTGCCGCTACCGGTGTTCACCGTCAGGTTGCGCGCAGTCGTGCTGGCGTTGTCCACGGTGCTGCCGAACAGCACCGCGCTGTTGGTGGTAGCCAGCGCGACGTTCGCGCCAAGCTTCAGTGCATCGTTGTAGGTCTGCGCGCCACTGGTAGTGACGTTGCCGCCCAGGGTAGTGGTGCCACCAGTGTTGGTGGTCAGGCTGGCCGCCGCGACACTGCTGCCGAAAAGGGTCGCGCCGGTGCTGTTGATCGCGACGGCGCCCAGCGATCCGTTGGTGGTGTTCGAACCAAGAGCTCCGGTGAACGTGACATTGCCGGTGCCGGTGCTTACCGTGAGGTCGCGCGCCGTGGTATCCGCGTTGTCCACCGTGCTGCCGAAGAGTATCGCGCTGTTGCCGGTGGTCAGCGTGACATTCGAGCCCAGCGTCACCGCATCGGAATAGATCTGCCCGACACCGGTGGTGATGTTCCCGACGAGCTCGATCCCACCGGTCGCAGTCACCCCCAGGCCGCCGCCGATACTGCTGGCCCCCAATGTGAGCGCGTGGGTGCCATTGCTCAGCGACGCGTTGTTGGCGCCGGTGTTGCTGAGCGTCGCCGTGCCGGACAGGTTGTTGGCGCTGGTGCCCAGCGCGATGGTGCCGGCGCCGGCGTTCAACGTGGCATTGCCGGCCGTCAGGGTGCTGCCGGCCAGGCTGCCCTGGTCGATGCCGATGGTGTTGACGGTGAGTGCGCCGGTGCCGGCGTTGATGACGCCGGTGAAGGACGCATTGCCCAGCAACAGCGCGCCGCCGCCCGTGCCGGACTGCACGTCGACCAGGCCACCCGAGGTGGTGATCGAGCCGTTGGCCGTGTCACCAATGGCGACCACGCAGCCACCTGTCGCCACGCACGAACTGTTGCTTGTGTAAGTCGTGTCGCCCGCGGCACCACCGTAGTTGGCCCACAGGTGGACATCCATCGCATGGGTGCCATCGCTGCTGATGGCGCTATTGAGGTAGATGTCTCCTGCGGCCTTCAGGTAAAGCGTGTTGCCAGCTCCGGACGTCGCGGTGATCGGTGCGTTGACCGTGATGTCGCCATTGCTGGTACCGCTGGTGCCGGTGAAGATCGACACCGCCGTACCGGTCAACGCGGCGTTGATGTCGCTGGCGTTGATGCTCGAGTCGGCGGTGGCGGTGAATGGCGAGGTGAGCGTGCCGCCGCTGCCGACGATCGTGATGTTGTACGGATCGACCAGCCAGTTGCCCGCCGTGCCGTTCGGCGCCGAGGCATCGACGCTGCCCTGCGCGTTGAGGCCGTAGTGCGCGGAGGTCTCGACCAGGCCGCCATTGCCGCCAAGCACGCCGCCGCGCGCGCTGATGCTGCCGTAGAAGTTGTTGCCGTCGTTGCCCCACAGCACCACCGAGCCGCCGTTGCCCTGCTGCGTGGCGTCGGCGTCGAGCACCGCATCGGGTCCGAGGTAGGTGACGCCGGCGGTGGTCAGGCCCTCGCCGCCCTGGTAGCCGCCACCGACACGGATGGTGCCGCCGCCCCGGGTGCCGGAGGCGTCGATGCTGCCGGTCACGCCGACGTTGGCATCGGACAACACCTGCGCGGTGCCGCCGTGCACGCCGGACACGTTGATGCTTCCGCTGCTGATCGCGTTGCCGCCGGAGGCGACCAGACGCACGGTGCCGCCGTCGGTGTTGATGCCACCGGCGGTGATCACCCCGGAGTTGTTCACCGCGTCGGTGAACAGGTCCTTCGCGGCGGAGGCCTGCAACACCACGGTGCCGCCGTCGGCCTCGAGCGTGCCGCTGTTGGACACGGCGGCGCGGTCGTCCAGGCGTTGCTTGAGCGCGCCGGTGACCTCGACGGTGATCAGTCCATTGCCGTCGAAATCCAGCACCGCACGATCGGCGCCATCCAGGTTGATGTTGCCGTAGTTGGCCAGGATCAGGCCGTCGTTGCCAACGCTTCCACCCACCAGGCTCACCGAGCCGCCGCTAGCCGCGGCGATGGTGCCGTGGTTGACCACGCCGGCGCTGCCGCCATGCGCGTCGAGGTTGAAATGGTTGGCGAGAAAGTCGGTGGGCGTGAGGTCCAGCGTGCTGGCCACCAGGCCGCCGACGTTCACCTGCGCACTGGTGCCGAAGATGATGCCGTGGGTGTTGATCAGGAACACCTGGCCGTTGGAGTTGATGCGGCCGAAGATCTGGCTGGGGTTCTGGTCGAGGATGCGGTTCAGCGCCACTGCGGTGAACGACGGCTGCTTGAACAGCACCGTGGCGTCCTTGCCCACGTTGAACGTCGTCCAGTCCAGCGCCAGCTTGTTCGACAGCTGGTTGATCACCGTGGTGCTGCCGCTCTGGCTGATCGAGCCGACGCCGCCGACCACGGTGCCGCCGGTCGGCGAGCTCAACGCCGTGATCGACACCGTGCCGGTGTTCGCACCGGGCACCACGCTGCCGGCACGTACACCCGGGGACACCATGGCACCAGCCGCCAGCGCCATCGACAGGTACAGCGGCAGCGCCTTGCGACGCGGCGGATGCGCCTCCTGACGAGGACTGCGGCGGGACGGACGATGCGGCGTGTCGGTGTGGATGTGCATGGTCGTTGCCTGTTAGAGCCTGGTCATGGTCTCCAAGTCCCCCGCGCCGGGAACTGTTTGCGCGCAGGCCAAGGAAGAAGGAGGGAGTGGACGTCCGTCCACGACTGATGGATGACGCTGGCATGCGGGCAAACAGGCCCGGCCCCGTGGGTTGTCACCGAGTGGCCACCATGCGGCAGCGCGTGGCTTGAGCTGACCACCAGTCAGCCCGGCGCCTCGCACCACCACCTGGCGGCCACTCGATGACAACGCGGGGGGCTTGGAGATCATGACCAGGCTCTAGAACGTGAAGCCGAAGCGCGCGTAGATGTGGTAGCCCTTCTTGTCCGAGGCCTGCGGTCCGCCGATCGGCACCGCGCCGTCGAGGTGGAACTCGAAGCGGTGGAACCGCGGCAGACGGAAGATGAAGCCCGCGCCGATGCCCTTGAAGGTCAGCGCGCTGGAGCTCGCCCGGTCGGCTCCGGCCGGCATGCCGTGGGCGTAGTCGATGAACGCCTCCAGCTCCAGCAGCTCGCGCCAGGGCCGCGCGTAGAACGGCGAGATCTTGTTGCCGAAGCCCGGCGCGTCGACGTGGTATTCCAGCGAGGCGTAGTAGCCGCGGTCGGTCAAACCATCGGCGATCGGATAGGCACGCACGCTGTCCGGACCGCCGATCACGAACTGCTCCAGCGGCGCCAGCGCGGCGTTGGTCCACTGCCCGGCCAGCTTGAAGTAGGCGCGCTGCGACTTGGTCAGGAACTGCAGGCGCGTGTAGGAGAAGCGCAGGCTGGTGAAGCTGCTGGCGTGGTTCGGGCTCACCAGGTCCGGCTCGCGCGAGCGGTCCTTGATCGACTTGCGCAGGCTCACCTGCAACAGATCGATGCCGTGCAGGCGCTGGTCGGTGCGATTCATCGCCCAGGCCAGCTCGGCCACGTCGAAGCTCTCATCCGAAAGCGGAATGCCGAGGCTGGTCAGGCGCGACTTCTCGCGGATGTAGTGCAGCGTCGCCTGCATCTGCATCGTGTCGGTGTTGACGAACTTCCAGTCGGCGCCGCCGTACTGGGAGGAGCTCGGCCCCTTCACGTCCAGCGCGGCGAGCTGGCTGGAATTGAGCTGCAGCTCGCTGCGAGTGGCACCGATCACGCCACTGAGACCCGGCACCACCACCGTCGGCGCGCGGTACACCAGCGAACCGTAGACGTTGTTGCGCGGGTCCATCGCGTAGTCGACGTTGGCGGCGAAGCTGTCGCCGATGCCCAGCGGACTGTTCCAGGTGAAGCCGAGCTGGGCGCGATAGCGACCGGTCAGCGAGGTGCCGTAGTTGTTGGCTCCGGTGGTGATCGTGTACGGCCGCTTGGCCTCGTTGGCCACCATCAGCAAGTCGGTCTGGCCGGTCTTCTCGCCGGGCTGGAAGGTCGAGCTCACCGACACGCCGGGCAGGTCGCGCGCATAGAGCAGAGCCGAATCGACGTCACCCTTGCGCAGCACCTTGCCCTTCAGCGGTTCCACCGACGCGGCGATCGCGCCGGCACGGTAGCGCTTGTTGCCCTTGACGATGACGCGCCCCAGCGTGCCCTCCAGCACCTCGATGCTGACCACGTGGTCCTGTCCGATGGTCTGCGCCGGCAGGAACGCGGTGCCGAAGATGAAGCCGGCCTTGCGGTATTTCTCGGTCAGTGCGTCGGCCACCTGCTGCAACTGGGTGAAGGCCAGCTGCGCCGGCTGGCCCGGTCCGCCGCCGAACTTGCGCAACTGCGCGTCGGCCAGCGCCTGCATCGAGGCCGGGGTGATCCCGGCATCCGGGTGCGAGCCCACGCCCTGCACACGGAACGCGCTGACCGCCACGGTCTGCGCCGGGGCTTGCTCGCGCTCGCGTACCGGTGGCACCACGTTGTCGGGCGCGGCCGGTTTGGGGGCAGGAGCCGGTGCGGGCGCTGCGGCGGCGACCGGCGGCGGTGCCTGCACCGGGGCCTGCTGCACGACTGCGCTGGCCGGAGCGGCCGGCGTGTCCTGCACGGTGAAGGCCATCACCTGCTCGGCCAGATAGGCCCGTGCGTCCTTGAAACCGGCCTCGCGCAGCGCCGCCGTGATGGCATCGGCCGCGGCCTGCCACTGCGCCGGACTCAAGGTCGCCGGATGGCCGGCGGCGGCCATCGCCTGGCGGTAGCCGGCCTGCACGATCGCCTGCACCGAGGCCGCATCGCTGCCCGCGGGAATGCCGCTGACCAGGATCCGCTGCGGGGGAGCCGGCGCCGGGGCCGGTGCCCCTCCCGAAGCGGACGATGCCGGAGGGGCCGGGTTGTCCTGCGCCCACGCCTGGCTGCCAGCCAACGCCAGCGCCAGGGCTGCTGCCAGAGAAGCCATCCGCACGACACCTTTCCCCTTGCTGATGAGGCTGCCCACGCCGAGTGCGGCGTATCCGCCCCACGCCTGCGAACGGAGTGCGCGCGCAGCCCCCGGGAACGGCACCCCTCCTGAGTAATGCGCAACTGCGTCACAAATCCGGTCATCCGCAGGGGGAACGACCGGCCCGGCTCATCCCCCGGCCAGTTGCATCACCCCGTAGATCAGCAGCAGCGCGAGGGCCAGGCCGGCCACCGCCAGCAACCAGGTCTGCACCATCCGGCGACGGCGGTCGGGAAACAGCGTGCCGGCCATGTCCGGACCCGGCGGCGCCTGCCGCCGGACCTCGTGCGGCCGGCCGCCGGTGGCTGCCGGAGCGATTGCATTGCGCGCGGTCACCCCGTTGCTGTCGTTGAGACCCTCAAGCAGGGCGCGGCGCCGGGCGCGGTAGTCCTCGCGCCCGAGGCGCCCGAGCCGGTGCGCCTCGTCCAGCGCCCGCAACCCCTGGTTGATGCGTTGCTCCTGCTCGTTCATCTGAGCTCCCTCAGCACGCGGAATCCGACGTCGTTCTGGGCGCTGCCGCTGTCGGCGCGGTGCGCGTCGACCGTGCAGTCGGACCAGTAGCTGGTGTAGCTGGCTCCGCGTACATCCACCTGGCCACCGCTGACCACCCACTCCCACACGTTGCCGGTCAGATTGACCAGACCCCACGGGTTCGGGCTGCGCCCCAGCGGCGAGATCGGCGCACCGCTGCCATCGTCGCCGTTGGCGCTGGGCGGTACGCAGTTGCTGTCCGGCGACTGTTTCCAGCTACCACCCGCCTTCGCCGCGTGCAGCCACTCGGCGTCGGTGGGCAGGCGATAGGTGAAGCCGCTGTTCTTGCTCAACCAGGCGGTGTACGACCTGGCGAGCGACAGCGGGATGTTGCTGATCGGCTGGGTGGCGGTCAGCCGGTCGCCCGCCGGTCGCGGCGCGCACTGGCCGGTGGCGCTGCAGAACCGGTTGAACTCGGCGACACTGATCTCCGCGCGCGACATCGCGTATGGCCGCCCGCCCGCGATACCGGGGATTACCACCAGCGCGGGCCCGCGCTTGCCGGCCACTTCGTCGGCGCAGATCCGTCCCTTGCCGACCAGCGCCGGATCGCCGCAGGGATCGTTGCCGGCCGCGGCCGGGGCTGCGCCCTTGCCGAGAGTGCTCGGCACCGGCTTGCCGCCAGCGGCGGCCGGCGCCGTCGGCGTGACCGCGGCTCCCGGGCGAGCGGGAGTGCCCGCGGTCGCCACGGCCGGGGTCCCGGGCGCGGCGAACGCGGGCGGGGCCACCGTGGCGGCCGCCGTCGGCGCTGCCGCCGACTGGCTCGGCTTGAGGCTGTCCAGCAACGCGGACAGGCTCCCCTGGGGCAATTGCCCGCGCAGCTTGAGGTCCGACTCGAGCGTCTTCAGCGCTTCGGGATCGTCCTTCCGCACGCGCGCCAGTTGCAGGCGCAGGCGGGACAGCTCGGTCGACGAGGCGCCGCCGGTCCGTGCCTTCATCGCGTCGGCCACCAGGTCGTAGCGGGCCTTGGCCTGGCGCAGGTCGTCGCGGTTGCCCAGCGTCTTGATCCCGCGCGCCAAAGTGTCCGCAGCCGACTGGAACCGGCCACGCCGCATCGCGTCGGTCGCCTGGCCGAGATAGGCGTTGGCCAGCAGCTGCGGGCCTTCGCTGGCCAGGAAGGCGTTGTCCGGCTGCAGCGTGCGGATACGCGCCAGTGCTTCCTGCGCCTTGCCCACGTCGTTGGCGGCGGCGGCGCGCTTCATCGACTCGATGCGCGAGGTGACTTCGGCGGCAGCGCTCTCCTGCGCCAGTTGTGCCTGCACCTGCTGCTGCAGCGTGTCGATGCGGCTGCGCTGGGCCAGCAGCGGCGCGGACTTCGGCGCGTAGTGCAGGCCGAGGTCGACCGCGCGCGAAGCCTGCGGCAGCTGCGAGGGATCGCTCTGGCCGGCGACCGCCGTGGCGATCGCCGCCGCCAGCGCGTCGGCCTGCTTCGGCGTCTGCGCATCGTGGGCCGGCGCCAGCGCGGTCATGGCGCTGCTCACAGCTGCCTGCCACTCCGCGTCCAGCGTCGGCCTGGCGATCAGCGCGGCCAGCGCCGCATGCGCCTGCGACACGCTATGCATCGAGGCCGGCGCGGCCGCGGCCACGGCCGGCGCGGCCATCTGCGCCAGCTCGCTGGCGCGCTGCCTGAGCCGTGCCGAGTCGGGGAAGACAGCCTGCGCCTGCTTCAGTTGCGTACGGGCCTCGTCGACGTGGTTCGCCGCGATCGACTGGCCGATCGCGATGTCGTACTTCAGCTCAAGCTCGGCGTTCTTCAGCAGCCCGCTGGACGGATCGATGGCGCGGATCGTCGCCAGGATCTGCACCGCGTTGTCGGGCTGGTCGGCGAAGATCGCGCCGTTCTCGATCGCCTTGCTCAGGCGCGTGTCGAGCTGGTTGAGCAGGTCGTTGCGCTCCTGCTCGATCGCGCTGCGCTTGAGATCGAGCTTGGGCGAGAACAGCTTGAGCTGGTCGCGCAGGGTGAATACGTGCTGCGCGCGGGCGTAGTCGTAGCGCTGCTTGGCCGGGTTCCAGTAGGTATCGACACGGTCGAGCAGGAAGGTCTGGATCAGGTCGCTCTGGTCGATCACCACGCGGGTCCGCTGGTCGGTCCCCAGGGCGTTGAGCGCCCCGTAGGCCTGGTCTTCCGTAGTGAAGTGCTGCGGATCGGTCGGCGCGAAGCGCGCAACCACCTCGTCCACCTCGCGCTGCTGCAGGTAGTGGCGCACGCCCCAGCCACCGGCGACCAGGATCACCACGCCGATCGCGCCGACCACGGCGACCGGCCCGGCACGTTCGCGCAGGCTGATGTCGCGCAGGCCCTCGACCAGGTCGGCGGCATTCTTCAGCCGCTTGTCGCCGGTGAAGGCGACCGCGTCGCACAGCGTCTGGTACTGGCGCTTGGTCAGGCCCGGCACCGGTGGCGGCTTGCGCCCCTCGCGCATCGCCACCTCGGCGCTGACCTTGTCGAACGGATGCTTGCCGGTGAGCAGTTCGAACGCCACGCAACCGAGCGCATAGATGTCGTCGCTGGGGGTGGGCTCCCCTCCCTGGATCATCTCCAGGCTGGCGTAGGCAGGAGTCAGCGCGCCGAGCGTGCCGGCGTCGAACACGGTCTGCTCGCCGGTCGCCTCGCCCAGATGCTTGCCGGCACGGGCGATGCCGAAGTCGAACACCTTGGGGCTGCCGTCGCGGGTGACCATGACGTTGCCGGGCTTGAAGTCCGAGTGCACCACCCCGGCGGCGTGCGCGCGCTTGAGCGCCCAGGCCATGCCCTCGATCAGCGGCCGGGCCTGGGCCAGCGGCATGCCGTTGTAGGCCTTCTCGCGGATCAGCGTCTTGAGATCGGAGCCGTCCACGTACTCCATCGTCATGAAGACGATGGTGCCGTCCTTGTCGAAGTCGTAGACGCGCACGATGTTGTCGTGCGCCAGCGACTGCGAGCGACGCGCCTCGCGCTGCAGCGCGATCAGCGAGTCGGGGTGGCGGCGGAATTCGTCGTTCAGCACTTTCACCGCGACGTAGGGGTCGCGGTCGCGCGCCTCCACCTTGCGCTCGTCCAGCGCCAGGAACACCACGCCCATGCCGCCGCGGCCGATCTCCTTCTCCAGGTGGAAGCGGCCCTTGAGCACGCTGCCGACCGCCGCGTAGTCACCGCCCTCGACCGCGGCCATCCGCTGCCAGCTGTCGGAGTTGAAGGTGCTGCTGGTGGCCCCGGTGGTGCCGGTGCGACCGGTGACGGCGGTGGCCTGGGTGTCGCTGCCGCGCGGCGAGGAGGACGGCTTGACGATGGTCGCCTCGTCGTCGTGCGGGTACCTGGACGGCGTCGATGTCGGCTGCACCACCGTCGCGTCGTCATCGTGGCCGCCGGTGCCGGGAGCAGTCGGCTGCACGAGGGTGGCATCGTCCGCCCGCGGCTGCAGCACGATGGCATCACCCGGCCCGGCCGCGGCGGTGGCAGCGTGGACCACGGTGGCATCGTCGGGAGCACTGACGCCGCCGACGGCCGTCTCCTGCAGGCGATGCAGTTCGCCGAGCAGCGCCTTCGCGGCCTCCACCGACAATGTGCCCTCGGCGACCAGCCGCTCGACCAGCGCCACCTCCTCCCGGTGCACCTGCTCGGACTGCGCGCCGCGCGATCCGAGAATGTGCAGCAGGGTGGTCAGCTGGAGCTTGTCGGCCTGCAGCGCCGCGATCAGTTCGTTGAGAAAATTCATGGGGAGATCTGGTCAATCCTGCAGCCGTACGACGACGGCCGATACGTTGTCGCGACCGGCCCGGCCGAGGGCCAGGCCGAGCAGATCGTTGAGCACGCCCTGGGGATCGCCCTGCCGCTGGCAGGCGGCGGCGATCTCGGCGTCGCTCATTTCCTTGTTGATGCCGTCCGAGCACAGCACGAACTGCATGCCGGAGCGGCAACCGGCGACCTGCCAGTCGACGAACAGTCGTTCCTCGGCGCCGATCGCGCGGGTCAGCACGCCCGCCCCCGGCGACGGAGCCGCGGGTGTCCCGCCGAACTGGGTGACGTCGTCCTTGGTGCCGTGCACGTGGTCGCGGGTCACCTGCTCCAGCATGCCGCGCTCCATGCAATAGGCACGGCTGTCGCCGACCCAGCCGCACAGCATGTAGTCGTGGTGGTGCACGAGCACCACGACGGTGGAACCGATGATGTCCACGCCACGGGTGCGCGCCATGCCGATCAGGTCGGTGTTGACCTGTTCGAGCGCGTCCTCGATGGCCTCGATGAAATCGAACACGCTGCCGCTGCGTGTCAACGCGCCGAGGCGCTGCGCGATCAGCGCGCTGGCATAGTCGCCGGCCGAATGGCCGCCCATGCCGTCGGCCACGACCCAGAGGCCGAGGTCGTCGCGCACGAGAATGGCGTCCTCGTTGTGGCGACGGACCTTGCCGGTGACGGTGAGTCCGGCCGAAACGTAGCGATCGGTCATGCTGTCACCTCGATGACGGTCAGCGGCCACGGCGCGGGATCGGTGCCGAGCGCCACCGCCTGGGCGATGAGGGCCCGCGCATGCGCCGGGTCGGGCATCGCCAGCGCCCTGGCGAGCAGCGCCTGGTCCAGGCCCATCAGCCGCCGCGTGGCGAGCAGCAGGAAACGATCGCCCGGCTCCACCGCGCAGACGATGTCCTCGGATTCGGGCGCGCCGGGGCCGCCCAACCCCACGGCGACGGCGCCACGACGTGCACCGAGCAAGGTGTCGACCCCGGCACCGCCGGTCGCGGCATCGCCGGCGAACACCTGGCGCATCTGGCCACGGCGCCACTGCCAGACCTCGGCCGTTCCCATCCGCAGGATCGCCGCCCAGCGCCCGGTGGTGTGCAGCGCGACCACGGCGGCGTCTTCCATCACCGGGTCGATCAGGTCCTCGCTCGATGCCTGCAGCGCCGGATGGCGTGCCAGCAACCGCTCGCGCAACAGGTGCATGCCGCCGGAAAACTCGCCGGACGCCATCGCGGCGGCGACCGCCTGGGCGGTGGCCGCGGCCCGGCAACGGGGGTCGTGTGCGCCGTCGTCCGCGGCAAGCACGGTCAGCGCCCCGTCGGCACCGCGATAGACCGCATCGCGCACAGGCGAAGCCCCGGCGGCCTCCGCCGATGGCTCGGCGGCGGGCGCTGGCGAGGCCGCGGGTGAGCCCCGGCCAAAGCCTGGCACCGTCACGTCATCGGGTACGTGCACGGCATGGCCAGCCAGCACCCGCGAAGCCGTGGTATCGCGGTCGACCGGCGCCGGTGCCGCGGGGGGCGGCACCGCAGGTGCCACCACGGATGCGGGGGCGGGAGCGGGCGCAGGAGCGGATGCCACCGGCACCTGGCCCATGGCGGCCCCCGGCGCGAACGCACGCAGCGTGCACCAGGCGTCGTCCCCCTGCCCGGCGTCGAGAAAGGCCGCGAACCCGGTGGGCAACGGCAAGCCATGCGTGGCCATCGCGCTGGCCGGCACCATGGCGGCGCCGTGGGTCCACCACAGGCACCAGCCCGGCCCGTTCGCGAGCAGTTGCGACCACAGCGTTTCGAGGAAGCGCTCGTCGTGCCCGTGCACTCGCAGCGGCATGCGCCACTGGGCGGCGCCGCGCCAGTCGATGCCGGCCAGCGCCGCGGCCGGGTCGCTGCGGGTGACTCCCTGCGGTCCAGGCAGCGCCGCCAGACGGGCATCGAACGCATCCGCGCCCCAACCCTGCCGACGCGCCTCGGCGTGCGCGACTTCCAGCACGTCGAACCAGCGCTGGGCCTCGCGCAGCGTGCGCGTGCAGGCCGCCGGATCATTGCCGAGCGGTGCCGCCATCACCATCGGAAAGCAGCGCCCCACCCGGTCGGCGGCCGGCGCCATCACGCCCGCCCACGCCGACTCGCCGCAGACACCGGGCGCCAGCACGAAGCGCCAGGCCGGGCTGGCGAACCAGCGCTCCTGCCAGCTCGCGCCGAGCCGCTCGCGGCTGGCCGCCACGGCATGTTCGAAGTGCCGGTCCCAGCGCTCGACGAAATCGCCGGGCAACCGCCGTTGCACGAAATCCCCGGCGCCCGGCAACTTGCCGAAGAATCCCACCGATGCCGTCATCCCCCCTGTCGGATTCGGCATGGCGTCAACCCCCGCAACGGAAACGCTGTACGTCGGAGTCGAGGAACGGGTTCTTCAGGTTGGCCGCCTGCAGCGTCACGCGGGCGCTCTGGCTGCCGAAGCGGAAAGTGGCGGTGTAGCGCAGGTCGGACTGCTTCGTCAGGTGCGCCGCCTGCAGCGCGCGGAAGAACGCCCAGTCGCCCTGGTAGTCCACGCTGCTGATCAGGTTGCCACCGGCATCGTAGGCACTCACCGAGACCTGGCCCGGTTGTGGTCCCGGCCATTTCATCGCGGCACTGGTCGAGCCACCGGGCGCGTACTCGTACTTCTGCCCGTCGACCTGGATCACCAGCTTGCCGATGCCCGCGTCCAGCTGCGGCGCCAGCCAGGTGAAGCCGACTTCGGGCGTGGGACTGCCGTTGCGGAAGAAGGCCTGCTTGATCGCGTCGGCCAGTTGCATCTGCGCCAGCATGCCGGGCGAGCCGCTGACCGCACCCGGACCAGTCTTCCACTGCCAGGTGCGCCCGCTGGCATCGACCAGCTTTTCCAGCGTCTGCTTGTAGAAGCTGTCGAACTCGCCGCCGTAGCCGAACAGCTCGGCGAAGTTCTGGATCGGGATCTCCGAGCGGCCGTTCGGCGCGAACGGATAGCGTCCGCGCGTGAAATCGGCGCAGTCCTTGGCCACCGCCTGCTGGAACTGGTCGTCCAGCGCGCCCTTGGTACCGCTGACCACCAGCGCCTGGCTCTTGCCGGTGAGTGCGGCGACCCAGCCGGAGACCGGCGGCGGCAACTGCGCCGCCGCCTGCTGCGCCAGCAGCAGCTGCGGATTGGGCTGGCCGGCGGCGTTGCTGAAGTCGGTCATCGTCAGCAGCGTCTTGCTGAGCTGGTCGAGCGTGGCCAGCGTCTGATCGATCGGCGCGGCGCCCGGCGCGCCCTCGCTGAGCTTGTCGAGCGCATCGAAGTGCTCGCTGATCGCGTCGCCCGGCCGGGCCGCCGGGGCGGCCGGCGCCGAGCCCGCGGCCGCCGCCAGCGCGCGGCTCAGCGCGCTCTGCGCCGCCTTTTTCTCGGCGGCCTTCTTCGCTGCAGCCAACGCCTTGTCGGCTCCGTCCTCTGCCGGTGCGCGCAGCAGGTCGCGGGTGTTGTCGCGGACCACGCCGAGCAGCGCCTTCAACGGCGAGCTGGGACCGGCCAGCTTGGCGGCGATCGCGCTGGCGTCCTGGATGCTGGCGATGGGTTGCAGCTGCAGGTCGTTCAGCAGGTCATCCCAGGCCTTGATGTAATCGGTCTGGTACAGCCCGAGCACCTGCTGCTGCAGGCGCGCCTTGCCGAGGGCATCGATGCCGCTGGCACCGAACACCCAGTCGTCCTTGGCGAAGTTGTCCACGGCCTGGGCGATGCCCTTGTTCACCTCCTCGGCGAACACCGGCTGGGTGAACAGGGCCGGCAGCGGAGCCGACAGCGGCGTACCGCTCTTGCGACGGAACACGTTGCCGAGCAGGCCCAGCGCCTTGTCCAGTTGCAGCGGCGGGGCATCGGAGGCCGCACCCGACAGCTTCATGCTGCCGTAGACCAGCGAGGACAGGTCGGCCGTGCGCAGGGTCGCCCGCGCCTGCTCGACCAGGTCCTTGTCGAGCGAGACGGCACGCATCCGGTCCGGTTCGTCCACCAGCGCCTTGAAGTGCCTGGCGATCGCGTCCTGCAGCACCGTGTCGCCGGGGAAGACCTTGGGCCACTCCAGGTCGGTCAGCGCGACGAGCTGGCCGGGATCGCGATGCTTCGGCTCGCCGAGCATCAGGTAACCCTTGAGGTAGTAGTACAGCGCCTGCGGGTCGCCGGCACTGGCGCTGAGCCCGGCGCGGAACTGCGAGGCGACACCCGGCAGCAGCAGGCCGTTGAGCTCGCGCAGGTAGGCATCGTGCACCTCGCCACCCACGGCATGGCCCTGGTACAGCCCGAAGCGCATCAGCCAGGGCACATGGCCGCGGTACTGCTCGGCCACGCCGCTCACTGCGCCCAGTCCTTCCAGCCGCTCGAGCACGAGCGCGAAATAGGCCTTCTGCGTCGGCGCGCCATCCAGCGAGGTCTTCGCCGGGTAGGCCGCCAGCGCCTTCTGCACATTGTCCAGGTAGGTACGGTTGCGCCCGTAGCTGATCGCCATGCCGGCGAACAGCAGGCCGGTCAGCAGCAGCACGCCGGTGTAGGCCGCTGCCTGCAGGAGAATCTTCTGCCGCTCCAGCTTCGGATTGGTGCCGGCAAAGCCGGACTCCTTGAACAGCACGTCCTTGAGCAGCCTTTCGACGAAGAAGGTGCGCTGCTGCGCGCCCTTGGCCTGCACCCGCGCCGCGTCCACGCCGAAGGTGCGTGCCACCGCGCTCATCATGCGGTCGATGGGCGTGCCTTCCTGCGTACCGGATGTGAGGTAGACGCCGCGCAGCAGCGTCGGGCTGCCGTACGGGTTCGGCGCGAACACGCCCTCGACGAACTGCCGCGCCGTGTCGCGCAGCGCCGCCAGTTGCTGCGGGAACGACAGGATCGCGGCGCGGCGCATGCGGTCCGGCTCGGCGTGCACGCGCTCGAGCACCCGCGTGTTGAGCCGGTCGAGCAGCAACTGGAACTCGTCGGCGAAGGCCTTCGCGGCACTGCCGTCCATGGTCTTGGCGACCGGGAAGGACATGCCCCAGACCTGGCCGCGCAGCTCCGGCGAGAAGTCGTCGAAGAACTCGCTGAAGCCTGCCACCAGATCGCACTTGGTCAGCACCAGGTACACCGGCACGCCGATGCGCAGATGCTCGGCCAGTTCGTCCAGCCGGCGCCGCACCGCCTGCACGTGCTCTTGGCGGGCATGGTCGTCCAGCACCAGCAGATCGGACATGCTCATCGCGATCAGCACGCCGTTGATCGGCCGGCGCTTGCGGTACCTGCGCAGCAGCTTGAGGAACTCGCCCCAGGCCGAGGCGTCGGCCTGGCGGTCGGAATCCTGCGTGGTGTAGCGCCCGGCGGTATCGAGGAACACCGCCTCCTCGGTGAACCACCAGTCGCAGTTGCGGGTCCCGCCGATGCCGCGCAGCGCCTCATTGCCGAAGCGGTCGGACAACGGGAAGTTCAACCCCGAGTTCTGCAGCAGCGTGCTCTTGCCCGAGCCGGGCGGACCGATCACCACGTACCACGGCAGCGTGTACAGGTTGCCGCCGCCATGGCGTCGCTTGCGCAGCGTGTCCACCGCCTCCTGGAAGCGGGTGGCCAGTTGCGCGCGCTCGTTCGCGCTGCGGTCGTCGCCGGCCGGAGCCGGGGCCGCTGCGCCACCGTCCTGGTGGGCCAGGTCGCCGGACATCTGCGCGGTCTTGCTGCGCAGGCGCATCTGCTGGATCTGCAGCACCACGCCCCAGATCACCAGCAGCACGATGATCACCACCAGCCGTGTCACCGGGCTGGCCAGCGGCTGGCTGTCGCCGATGCCCAGGTACGGTCCGCCGAGCCAGATCAGCAGCGACAGCAGCAGCAGGCCGACCAGGGCGATGAACCAGCCGGACTTGAGCAGGGAAAGCACCTTCTTCACGAGCTCAGCCCTCCGGGATGTACTTGATTTCGACGCGACGGTTGCGCATGCGGTTCGCCGGCAGGTTCGGTGGCAGCGCGATCGGCTGCGACGAGCCGGCGCCGCTGGACTCCAGCCGCGCCGGGTTGTCCAGGCCCTGGCCGAGGATCAGCACCACCGCGCGCGCGCGCGCCGCGGACAGCTCGAAGTTGTCCTTGAAGCGCAGCGAGTGGATCGGCTGGTCGTCGGTGTGGCCGACCACGATCACCCGGCCCGGCACCTGGTTCAGTGCGGCGGTGATCTGGTGCAGCAGCGGAATCTCGCCCGGGCTCACGTCCACGCCGCCGGAGGCGAACATGTCCGAGCCGCTCAGGCGCACCAGCTCGCTGCCGTCGCTCTGGTCGATCACTTCGAGCCGACCGGCCTGCGCTTCCGGCGCCAGCAGTTCCTTGAGCGTCTTGTGCGGCGCCGGCGGCCTGGCCTGGTTCAGGCGCGTGGTATCGGGCGGCGTGGCGCCCTCCATGCCGATCTGCGCGATCTGCGCGCTGGCCGGCGCGGCCAGGCCGTTGAGCCGCGTGAAGAAGAACAGGAACGCCACCAGCAGCACGCAGGCAGCCGCCGCCACGACCACCCACAACGGCACGTAGCGGATCAGCGGGTTGCGCCGATCCTCGATGCCGCGCCAGCGCGGGGCCAGCTCCTCGGCCGGCGCCGTGCGCTGCACGCGGATCCGGCGGTAGATGTCTTCCTGGATGTCGGCCAGCTTGGCACGGCCGCCCGCCTCGATCTGGTAACGGCCGCCGAAGCCCAGTGCCAGGCACAGGTACATCAGCTCGATCAGGTCGATGTGGCGGCTGAAGTCGGCGCACAGCCGCTCCAGGATCTGGAAGAACTTGGCGCCGCCATACGACTCGCCGTGGAAGGTCACCAGCAGGGTCTTCTGCGCCCAGCCGCTCTGCTCGCCCCAGGGCGCGTTGAGTACCGACTCGTCGAGCATCGCGCAAAGCACGTAGCGCGCGGCGGTGACCGTCTGCACCGGCAGCCCGGCGGCGTTGGCATGGCTCTCGAACCGGCGTACCTGGGTGATCACCTGCTCGCGCAGGTGCGTGGCATCGGGAGGCGACGCGCTGTGGCGCAGCTGCACGCCCAGCAGCAGCAGCGGCGCAGCGGCCTGCACCAGCGGATTCATGCCGCCACCGAGGAACTCGCTGATGTCGGCCCGCGGCGCCGATGGAGCAGGCGCATGGGAGGGAGCTGCCGGCGGCGGCGCATAGGGCGCAGGCGCTGGAGCCGGAGGCTGGGTGCCGCGCGGACGCACGATGGTGGCGTCATCGGGCACCGGCGGATAACCGGGCGGATAGCCGGGACCGTTCGGCGTGTTCATGGCTGGGCCTGCGAGTGGCTTGCGGATGCCCCGCGCCGCGGGCAGCGGGCGCGTGCACCCATGAAGGGGGACGACATGGCGTGGCGTGCGAGCGGGGGCCGCTCCGATACGGCAGGGCCGTGGCCGCTCGACGGCAACGCGGTGCTGAGGGAAGTCATGGTCCGACTCACCCTCCCCGGATCGCCCAGAGTTGCAGGTCGAGTCCGGCGAACTCGCTGCCGAAATGGAACGCGATGCCGCCGGAGGTCTTCAGCTCCCGCCACATCGGCGAGTGCCGGTCGAACTCGAAGTACAGGTAGCCCGCGTTGTAGGGAATCTGCCGCGGTGCCACCGGCATCGGCGTCAGCCCGATGCCCGGCAACTGCAGGTTGACCAGGTCGCGGATCTTCTCGACCGGGCCGATCTTGGAGACCGCCGGCAACTGCCGGCGCAGCTCTTCGGACTTCAGGTCGGCCTTGGCCGCCAGCACGAAGGCGGCGGTGTCGAGCAACGATAGATCGGGCACCACTGCCACCCACACGCCGAACTTGCGCTGCTGCAGCGGGATCGCCAGCGCGGTCTGCTCCATCACCGCACTGAGGCTGGTACGCAGCGCGGCGATCACCGGCTCGAAGCTCTCGCGCAGCGCCTCGTGGCGATACGCCGGGAATGCCGGCGGCCGCTTGCCCGGCGCGGTGAACGTGGCCAGCTCGCCGGCCATCGCCACCATCAGCCGGTACAGCTCCTCCGGATGCGCCAGCGGGGCCTCGGCCAGGTGGGCAACCAGCGGCTGGTAGCGGTTGACCACCTGCAGCAGCAGGAAGTCGGCGATCTCGGCCGCGCCGCCGCGGTCGGTCAGCGCCACGCGACTCGCCAATGCTTCGCCACGCTGGTGCAGCAGACCGAGCAGTTCGGTGAGGAAGGTCACCAGCCGCGGCACCGCCTCGCAGCGCAGGCCGGTCGGCATGAAGCCCTCGTCGAGCATCACCCGGCGGTCGGAGCGGCACTCCACCACGCGTGCCAGCGGCAGCCGGGTCAGGCCCTCCAGCGGCTGCGACTCGGGCAGCAACCGGCTGGTCATGCCACCAACCTCCAGCACCGCGGTGCCGTCGGTGCTGCCCGACGCATCGCGCACCTCGGCCTCGCGCACGCGGAAGCGGAACAGCTTCTCCGCGGGCGCCTCGGGCCGGCCACTGTCCGGCTGGGTCGGCGAGCGCAGCGGCAGCGTCAGGTAGATGGTCTGGTCGCGCCAGTTGGCGTCGACCTCCAGCGGCGGCGGCAGCGGATCGTCGGAAGGCATCGCGAACGGCGTGCCGTCCGGCAGCACGCCCCGCGCCCGCTTGATGCCCAGCTTGCCCACCGCCAGCAGGTCGGCCTCCAGTTCCAGTTCGGTGAAGCCGTAGCTGTACGGCCGCAGCGCACCGGCACGCAGCTCGACGAAGCGCTCCAGGTAGCGTTCGTTCTGCTGCAGGTGCTGCGGCCGCAGGAACAGGCCTTCGCTCCAAACCACTTTGTTGTTTTGCGTCATCGGATCGATGCCCGTGTCTGAAATGTCATCGCCGCGCGGCGTTGCGGCGCGCCGACTTCAGGCGCGCCAGCTGTTCTTCGTAGGCCCGCGCGAACTCGTCGCCGAACAGGCGGCGGAAGCATTCGTCGGGGTTCTTCGCCAGCCCTTCGAAATGCTCGCGGTACTTCTCCCAGTAGCGCCCCTTGCCGGCGAACGCCGAGCGCTTGCCGCCGTCGGCCTCCTGCTCGAAGCGGTCGGGGCTGAAATGCGCCAGCAGCGATTCGAACGCCGCGCGGACGCCGGCGAGCATCGCCATCTGGTGGCAGCGGATGTCGTCGAAGGCGTCGTCGAATGCGGAGGGCCCGGACAGGAACGCGGCGTTCGGCGGCGAGAGAATCTTCTGCAGCGCCTCGTCCGCGTTCGGGGCGAACTTCAGCGGGTTGTTCTCCGAGCGCTGGATGATCGTCACCGGCAGGCGGAAGGTGTTCTTGATCTCCGCGCGCGCGCGCAGCACGTCCATCACCCCATCGACCACGATGGCCAGCATCTGCTGGACGTCCGCAGGCATCGGGCTGCCGGCGGGCGCGGCAGGCATCGTCGTCGGTGGCGCCCACGCCGCTGGCGCAGGGGCTACCGGGGCCGGGGCCGGTGCAGGTGCCGGAGCGAACGCGGGCGCAGCGGCCGGAGCGCCGAAATCGCCGATGGTCAGGTCCCAGTTCTCCGGCAGCATCTGGCTGGCCCGCTGGCCTTCCGGTGCTGGCGGATGGAAGTGGTCGGACATGCCGGGCGTATGGTTCCAGCCCGGCGACGGCGCGGCCGGCGTCGGTACGGGTACCGGAGCGAACGGCTCGTCGAGGAAACTCAGCGGATCGAGCGAGCCGCCCGCCGGCGCCACCGGGTCCGGAATCAGGCCGGCATCGACCGGCGGCCGGGACACCGGACCCAGGCCCAGGTCCAGAAAGTCGTCCAGCGGATCGCGCCCCATCGGCACGGCTGCGACCGGCGGCAGCAACGAGGTGGCGAACACGTCCTGCGGCGACGGCACCGGCGCGGGCGGCGCGGCAGCTCCCGCTGCCTGCACGCTGACCGACACCTCGAAGGTGTCGATCTGCAGGCGGTCGCCGTCCTTGAGCGCGGACGGCTCGCCCTTCATCAACGGCACGCCATTGAGCAGCATCCCGTTGGTGCTGCGATCCTCGATGAAATAGATGCCGTTGAGGCAGCGGATCATCGCGTGCACGCGCGATACGCCGGACGCGCTCAGCACCCAGTCGCAATCCTCCGAGCGGCCGATGCTGCCGTCGTGTCCTTCGAAGGCCTTGCGTCCGCGCGCGCCGAACTGCGCCGCATGCACGCCGGTGACGGCCAGGACCAGGGTGGGAATCGACGACACGCTCAGCGCTCCTCTTCGTGACGGAAGGCGGGCCGACCGGGAAGGATGGGGCAACGGTTCATGCCTCCCCTCCCCCGGCCTGCAACAGGTTGGCCGCGCGTTCGATGAAGGCGGTGCGCCGGGCATCGAATTCGGCCGGCTCCAGCGCCGCCATCAGGTTGATCGCCGCCACCGCGGCGCGCGCGGTGAGATGCTCGGGCGGTGGCACCGCCGTCTCCTGCGTGGCCGGTGCGAGGCTGCCGCCGGACCAGCCGGCCGTGGCGGCGATCCATGCGCCCAGCGACCGGTAGCCGCCGGCATGGGCGAACTCGAACGCGGCGCGCCGATTGCTCTCGCTCGGCTCGCGCACCCACTGCTCAGCCAGCGAGGCGCCGGCGCGATCCTCCTGGGTGAGCAGCTGCTCGCGCGCGCACTGGCACACCCATGCCACCGCGTAGCGCTTGGGCAACAGGCGGGCGAGCAGCTTGAGCGCGTCCTGCGAACGGCCCGCAGCGAGCAGCGCCTGCACCGCCGCCTGCGGAGTCATCTCCGCGCGAAGCACGGCGTTGGCTTCCGTCGGAAGCTCCATCTGGACCGAGGCGTGAATGACTGCCGACATGTGCGCCTCCGTCAGCCGATCATGATGATTGAGCCGGAGACCTGGGTCATCGCGTCGCCCTTGATGGTGGTCATCGCGCCCTTGACCGTGGTCATCGCGCTGCCGGCCACTTCCAGCATGGCGTCCGAGTGCGCCTTAAGGCTCGCGCCGGCGCCCAGATCCATGGTGGCGCCGGCCTTGATGCCGACTTCCACCTGACCCTCGATCTTCACGCCGACGTCGCCGGTGATCTTGATGTTGACGCCCTTGATCTCGATCGTGCCGTCGCTCTTCATGGTGATGCTGGACGCGCCGGTGACCAGCTCGATCTCGGTGCCCGCGCTGAGCTTGAACTTCTGCCCGATGCTGGTGGTGCCGTTGGCGGTGACGTCGAGGGTGTCGTCGTTCTGCACGGTGATCTTGCGATCGTGCTTGACCGTCTCGGTCTGGTCGTTGCCGACCTCCATGGTCTGATCGTGGTTGACGGTGAGCTTCTGGTCGTTCTTCACCGTCACCGTCTCGTCGTGGTCGATGGTGACGGTGTGGTCGTTCTCGACTTCCTCGAGCATGTCCTTCTGCGCGTGGATGAAGAACTGCTCGGAACCCTTCTTGTCCTCGAAACGCAGCTCGTTGGCGTCGTCGGTGCCGCCGAGCAGGCTGCGCGTCTTCACGCCGGACTGGGTCTTGTTGTCCGGCAGCGAGTACGGCGGCATGTTGTCGGCGTTGTAGACGCTGCCGATGATCAGCGGCCGGTCGGGATCGCCCTCGAGGAAGCTCACCACCACTTCCTGCCCGACGCGCGGAATGCTCACCGCGCCCCAGTTCTTGCCGGCCCAGGGCGAGGCCACCCGCACCGGGCAGGAACTCTTGGCCTCGGGCTTGTCCGGCTTGTTCCAGGGGAAGGTCACCTGCACGCGGCCGTACTTGTCCACCGCGATGTCCTCGTCGGTGTCGCTGCCGCAGACCACCGCCGTCTGCAGGCCGGCGATGCGCGGCTTGGCCGCCGTGGCCAGGCTGCGGAACGGCTGGCTGCTGGGGATCGCCTGCAGTTCGCAGCGGAACGGCTCCTGGCCCGCGTCCGCGCCGCCGTAGTAGCCGGGATCGGCCAGCTCGATGATGGTCCGGGTGATCAGGTATTCCCGGTTGAGCGCCTGCAACGGAAAGTCCTGCAGGGTGAACAGCGCGCCGCAGGCGATCCCGAAGGCGTCGGTCTGCCCGTGGAATGCCTTGTGCAATGCGTTCCGGGCCTCGACCTGCACCTGCGCATACCGCTTGCCGTCCGACGCGTTGTCGTGCGGCCCGGGGTAGTCGAACACGTCCAGCCCGCCGACACCGTGGTACTCCGAGCCGCTCAGGGTCGCGGTGCCGAGCAGCGAGGCCTTGGGCGTGAGCGGGTTGTAGTCGGTGAGCTGCACCTTGAGCGAATGCACCTGCCCGGCGCTGCGCCACTGCGACATCGAGCCGGCCTGGCGTCCGCCGCGCTGGGTCGGCGGGCAGTACGGCACGTGCTCGAAGCCACTGGTCGCCGCGTGCGCGCCCAGCGCGTCGGCCAGCACCAGGGTGTGCGCGTTGGCCGCATGGGTGAAGAAGTAGTAGATGCCCTCCTGCTCCATCAGCCGGCTGATGAAGTTCAGGCCGCTCTCGCGGTACTGCACGCAGTAGTCGCGCTGCGGATAGTTGCCGGTGAGGCTCAGCTTGACGTCGGCATAGCCGATGTCGCCGAGCACCGCCTTGACGATCGACGGCACATCCATCTCGGTGTAGATGCGGCAATCGACCTTCTGCGACAGCAGCCAGGGCTTTGGCACCAGCTGCAATTGGTAGGCGGCATAGCGCACCTTGGAGATCGTCTCGAAGCCGGTCTGCTCGGCCTCCGCGACGATGCCGTGGAAGTAGCGGGTGGTGCCGTCCTCGTCGACCAGCTTCACCGCCATCGGCTTGCCGAGCAGCTTGAGCAGGTCGACTTCGGCGTTTTCGCTGAGCAGTTGCAGTTCGTACGAGAACAGCTGGCCGAGCCCCTCGGTGGCACGCATGCGCACGAACAGCAGGGTGCTCTCGACATCGCAGGTAACGGTGATCGCGTGGGCCATGGGCGGGGTCCGTCGTGGTGCGCTCAGGCGCCGTCTTGGGGAACGCACCGGCGGGCGCGGACCACCCAGCCGTGTACGGGTTTGCCGGCCTCGCGCCGCAGCGTGTCGCCGCGCACGGTGACAGCTTCGAAGCCGCTGTCCGCGAGCACGCGCTCGACGTAGGGGCGCGAATGCCGGTAGCGGCCGCTGGAGGTGAGCTCGGCCACCTCGGCCTCGCCCTCCGTGGCTTCCAGGGTGAAGCCCACCCAGCCGCCCGCGCGCAGCGCGCCAGACGCGGCGGCGAGTACCGGGCCGAGCTGGCCGAAATAGACCAGCGTGTCGGCCGAGACGACCAGGTCGAAGGAGCGCGGATGGGCCTCGAGCCAGGCGGTGAGCTCGGCCACCTCCAGCGTGTCGTAGCCACCGCGCAGCCGCGCCTTGTCGACCATGCCGCCGGACAGGTCCACGCCCACCAGGCGGCGCGCCCGCGCGCGCAGCAGCGGTGCGCACAGGCCGGTACCGCATCCGGCGTCGAGCACGTCGAGCGTCGCGCCGGCAATCGGCGTCACCTCGTCCAGCATGCCGACCAGCACCTCAGGCGCGCGATAGCCGAGGTTCTGGATCAGCTGCTCGTCGAAGCTCTCGGCGAAGCCGTCGAAGACGTCGCGCACATAGTCGTCGGCGGCACGCGGCGGTGCCTCGGCGGCGCCGCAGGACGCCAGCATGTGACGCGGCACCGGGTTGTCCGGCTCGCGCTCCAGCCACTGGCGGTAGACCTCCGCAGCCTCGTCGTGGCGATGGAGCATGTACAGCGCCACGCCCACGCCCTCCAGTGCGCGCACGTTGGCCGGATCGTGGCGAAAGGATTCGCGGAAGCATTCCGCCGACTGCTCCAGGTGCTCCTCGCTCTGGGCGTAGTTGCGCAGGAACAGGCCGAGCCGGTAGTAGCCGTGCGCGTAGGTGGGCGCCTGCGCGATCAGCTTCGAATACGCCTCGAAGGCGTCGTCCAGGCGCTCCTGCGCCTCCAGCACCACGGCCAGGTTGCTCTGCGCCTGGTAATGCTCCGGTCCACAGGCCAGCGCCTTGCGGTAGCAGCGCTCGGCGTCGGCCAGCCGTCCGCATTCCTTGTGCACGTTGCCCAGGTTGTTGTGCGCGTCCGGATGCCTGGGAACGATCTTCAGCGCCGAACTGATCAGCAGCACCGCCTCGTCGCTGCGGCCGCGCTGGTGGGCCAGCACGCCGAGGAAATGCAGCGCGTCCGGTTGGGCGGCATGCAGCGCCAGCACCTCGCCGTACAGGCGCTCTGCCGTATCCAGGTCACCGGACTGATGGGCGCGCATGGCCTCCTGCAGCAGACCGGCAAAGGCGGGATCGGACGGCTGCGGCGGCCGCCGCTTGCGGCGTGATGGCATGGCCCGGGTCGCGGATCGCATCGAATCCTCCTCAACCGATCAGCACGGTGAAGCAGCCCAGCACGATCGTGCCGCCGTGGGCGCAGCTGTCCCCCAGCCGCGCCGCCGGCTGCCCACCGATCAGCACCGTGGGCGCCCCCATCACGATGGAGTCCGGCGGCCCGACGCACGTCGCCATATCGCCCAGGCGGGCAGCAGGCAGCCCACCGATCAGCACGTTCGGCTTGCCGGGGGCGGTGATCGGACCGCCTACGTGGGGCACCACCCCCGTCACCATCGGGCAGACGTGCATGTCGGTCAGGCGCGCGGCCGGCTGCGGCATGGCTCAGCGCTCCGCGCGCGCGTCGCGGCGCGCGGCAAGTGCAAGCGAACGGTACGACTGGGACATCCGGCACCTCCCCCTGGCTGCGCGCCGCGACACCGCTCCGCAACCGGGCCGGCATGGCGCTCCATGGTTAGGTGCGTAAAAGGCAGGTGGATTTGATCATCCCGCTCGTCCCGTGGAGGAAGGGGCCGGCCCGCCGGCCACGGACAGCCCTCACTGCAGGCTCTTTCGATACAGTCCGGCAGGATCAGGCACGCCGCGGGCATCCGTCCGGCCGGCTGCCGCCGACCCGACCGAGGCGGCGGCCAGCCCCATGGCCACCGGGTACTGGACGCCCCGGCTCCGGAGACCGCCCGGCCGGAGGTTCAGAAGTTCACGCAGTGACCTGCCTGGACATGCAGATCGTTCTCGATGCCCGCGAGTATCTGCGCGTCGTTCGGAGACAGGTTGGCGTAGACCTCATCGCCCGAGGCGCCCTGGCGAACCAGTCGCGACACGGCGGCGATGCCCTGCGGCGACATCCCGGTGCCGGCAAGCAAGGCATCCACCTCTTCCTGCTGGCGTTTCAGGTCGCTGTGCTTCCATCGCCCGACCTTGATGCTGTCGGCGATGTTCTTGCCCAGTCCGATCGGCGACCCCTTGTACACGGCATACATGCCCATGACGGCGAGAATCTTCGTCTTGCTGACCCGCGTATCGGCGGCCTTGAACTGTCGCGCCAGGTTCTTCTGCTGGCTGATGCTCTCGCGCGCCCCGAAGAAGTGCCGAAGTCCGGCTCCGGTTGCCTTGGCCAGTCGTTTCATGATCGTTCGCCTCGGATGGATGGATCGAAAAACGGGAAAAGTTGATCTTCGAATCGCGGGGAGCCGCGTCGACGTGCTCTCCCTCGCCAACGCACTGGAAAGCTCCCCGATCTGTTACGGAACACGCGCAAGGCGCCCGGCATGCTCGTGACTCCCGCATCTGCGCTTCCATTCGTGAAGTACTCCATCTGCGGATGCAGTGGGGAGGCCGGCGATCAGAAGCGGACGAACTTGTGGACTTTCAGGTCGGTCCAGCCGCCCTTCGAGCCCCACTTCCTGTAGTCGAAATAGATCACCGGCGCCCAGTCGCAAGGCGTGGACTGGATGTCGATGCCCCAGCTGAAGGCCTGGCGTTCGGCGGTGACGTCGAGGATCCAGCGCTCGGCATTCTTGTTCTTCAACTGCTTGAAGGTCTTCTTGATCGCCTCGACCGAGCGCCATTGCGCCTTGGTCACGGCGAAGTGTTCCGTGAATGGACCCACCACGTACCAGCGCTGCGCCTGGTCGCCGCCCAGGTTCCGCAGGTGCTCGAAGGTGGCAGCCATCTCTTCGCTGGTCGCACCGGGGCTGACGTGGGTGCAGAGCATCCCGCCCTTGGTCCAGCCGGCGATCGCGAAGCACTGCGCGATGCCCGGATAGACGCATGTCCTGGATGCCTGACCCACGCAGTATTCGGGTAGCGACAGATCGGCCGACGGGCTGACAAGCTTGACTCTCATGGAAATGTTCCCCGGGAAAGCCGGCGCCGCGCCGGACATTCCCCGCAAAGTGATTCGACGTGGGTGCCGCCCGCAGATGCGGACTGCCGTGCCCGTCAGGAAAGATGCAACTGCCTGTGCGCCTTGCTCCTGACGCCGGCGACGAAGCCTTTCTCCACGTGCGGGCCATCGTCCGAGGGCAGACCCTCCAGTTGCAGGCACGAGGGGGCGAGGCTCCTGGTCGCGATCTTGCCCAGCGGCTCCATCCGCTGCTGCTTCATCGCCTCGACCCGCCCCATCCGGCCGGGCATGTCGATGTCGGCCGCGAGCACGTTCGCCACCGCCAAGGCGCGGACACGACCGCGCCTCGGCTGCCGCCGCCCCGATGGCAACGAGCCGCCTGCACGTGCGTGTTCGCTGTTCATGGTTCCCCCGCCAGTCCAGGCGTCGACGACGCCATATCGCACCAAGCGTCCGGGGCCTGGCCCGGACATCCAACCCGCTGATGCCATCCCGGCGAACGCCCTCTGAAGGGGAGAGCGATGCAGTCCTGTCAATCGGTAGTGCGTGAACGGAGGGGAATTCCTGTCAGCCGTCAGGGCGCCGCTCCTGTCGGCCGACCCGACCGATGCGAGCGCGCCTCAGACCCTGATCGACGTGCCGTGGAGGCCGCCGCCATCTCCTCCGGCGTCCTCGTCGGGATCGGCGTCCTTTCGCCACGGATTGACCGGCGGCTTGCACGTTGCCGGCAGCAGGCTCCACGGGTCGCTCCAGTGGGTGCTGGGCTCGGTTGTGACCCACCCCTCCGTGAAGCGAATACCGAGATGGATCAGCACGGCCCGGCACAACGGACAGATCGGCTTGCTCACCCCGATGCGCTCGATTTCCCGGCCAGGATGCTTTCCGCGCTGCAGGTAATGCAGCACTGCGTACATCTCGGCATGCAGATGCGCGCCTCCACCGGGCTTGAATGACAGCTGATGGTCGGCATAGTGGCGGCTGCCGTACTCCTCCATGACGGTCATGAACCGCTGGGCAAACACCACGTAACGCCCGTTGCTCTTGCGAACGACGGCGGTGACGCACTGATCCGCGCGACCCTGCCAGTCATAGGCGTTGTGGATGTTGTAGGCGACGTCATCCAGAGCGGAGCGGCTCGAACTCGTGACAGGCGCTGTATCCAGCAGCGCGGCCCTGGTGCTTGCGACGATCTGGCGGCGACGCTCCGCCTCGCGCTCGCGCTGGGCCATTTCCTGCAACCTGCGCTCCTCACGCTGCTCCTCCGCCTGCGCCGGCGAGAGGCGCGCGCGGCCGCGGCGGCGGGAACAGCCCCGGGCATGGCCGATCCCGTCGATGGTCAGGTTTTCTCGGCATTCCGGGCATCTCGCCATCAGTCGTCCTCCTGTAAGAACCCCGCAACCACCCTTGTCGAACGAAGCCGCCTTCACTGCGGCCCCGGTCACTGCGATCGCCGATGGCCTTGTCGCCCCGGCGCGGCTGACGATGAACTCTTCAGCTGTTGACGATCTTCCAGGTAGGCCGCACGACGAGAAATCCGCCACCGGGCGCAGCCGTGCTCGAATAACCGGGCCGGGTCTTGTCCACCACCCAGAGCGACTCGTCCCATTCCATGATCGGCTCTGCCCGGATGGTCCTGAGATACTGAATCGCCTTTTCCGCCTTCGCCGTGTTCCTTGGCGCGTCCATGTAGTCGCACATCGCGTTTCCGGTCTCGACCAGTTTGGCCACGCGACCGCCGTAGACATCCGACGGCGCCAGCTTGAAGTCGATCTTCTCGCGAGGCGTGGGCAGTCCATTGGGATCATCCGACCGATCTTCAGGCCCCCGAACGAGATTGATCGGATTCCAGCAGAGCTTTGCGTCCCAGTTCGGGCCTGCCTGGAACGAGTTGCTCTTGACCTGCTTTTCCAGCTTGGCCGTCTCGGTCTGCGCCACGCCGCAGATCGCCAGATAAGCCCGCGCTTTCTTGAAGTCGCCGCTGGCGATCAAAGCATTCCAGAAGCCCCAGATGACGTCCCAACCAATGACGTGATGACAAGCGAGCGGAACCGCGATGCCAGGCACCGCTCCGGTCGGCTTTCCGATGTTGTAGTACCGCTGATTCCTCTCTCGCAGCGAGCCGCACGTGCTGTCGATCTGGGCGAGCGCCAAGGCTCCGTAGCACGCGAATCCGGAAGCGGCCTGGGTCGGCCGCGGGGCGTTTGGATTCGAAATGATCCCATTGGTACCGAACTGACACACGATGCATTCTCCGCTTGGTCGGGAAAGTCATATTTCTGGAGACCGCCTGATTCTTCGGAGCAGCTTCCGGCACGCATGTCCCCGACATCCACGGCAAATTCCGATCGGCGCCCCTGCTCTGGACAGGAGGGCCATCAAGACGCCTTCGCCTCAGCAATTGGCTATGTAGTGCGCGAAGTTGTCCGCGTTATCGAGTGCCTGCGCCGAATTCCTCGCCGCCAGCATCCGGCAGGCCACCGGGTCGTAGCAGTGATCGTTCGTGGCCAGAACCTTGTGCGTCATCTCGTGATAGATCGTCGCCGCCTGAAGCACCGGGTCGAGCGTGAAAAACACGTCATTCAGGTAGATGCGCATCCCGCTCCCGACATGGGACACCGTGGAATGCGGCCCGGGATCTCCGTAGCGGCGATCGACCGGAAAGGCGTAGGCGACGATCCCCGACCCCTGCAGCGGGGTCTCCTGGCCGACCGGATTGAGATGCTTGGTATAGACGTCCGTATGCGTCACACCGATCTTCTTGCCGGTGCGATTGACGAACGTGACGGTCCGCGAACCATCCTGAATCACGTTCTGCATCATGCGCAGCTTGAGAAACACCTGATTCCTGTCCGCCGCCCCAAACCACGCGGCGATCGGAGCGCCCTGATCAAGCGAACGGGCCGCACGCTGTTGCATTCCGTCGCACGCGGCCGCAATGACGCTCTGCTGCTGCTGAGAGAACCCCTCGAATCTACGCTGAAACATCACGCCATCCTCGCTGACATCGACGCCCCGGATCGGGACCAAGGCAACCCGGGCGGCCCTTCCGCCCCTGCCGGCATCACTCCCGCGCCACGCGACGATCAAAATGCGTAACTGAACTCACCGTCCTTCACGCCGACACTCGCCTTCTCGATCGGCTTGCCCTCGATCGTCCGGTTGAGGAACTCCCGGCTGATGTCCGGCAGCATCGAGTTGGTGAGGATGGCGTCGATCATGCGGCCACCGGATTCGCTCTCGGTGCAGCGCTCGACCACCAGCTTGACCACGTCGTCGCCGTACTCGAACGGGATCCTGTAGCGCCCTTCGATGCGCTTCTTGATGCGGTTGAGCTGCAGCTTGACGATCTCGCCGAGCATGGTCGGGCTGAGCGGGTAGTACGGGATGGTCACCAGGCGGCCCAGCAGCGCGGGCGGGAAGATCTTCAGCAGCGGATCGCGCAGCGCCTTGGCCATGCCCTCCGGGTCGGGCATCAGCTCCGGATCGCTGCACATGCTGGCGATCATGTCGGTACCGGCATTGGTGGTGAGCAGGATCAGGGTGTTCTTGAAGTCGATGCGACGGCCTTCGCCGTCCTCCATGACGCCCTTGTCGAACACCTGGAAGAAGATCTCGTGCACGTCCGGATGGGCCTTCTCCACCTCGTCCAGCAGCACCACCGAATACGGCTTGCGCCGCACCGCCTCGGTCAGCACGCCGCCCTCGCCGTAGCCGACGTAGCCCGGAGGCGCGCCCTTGAGTGTGGAGACGGTGTGCGCCTCCTGGAACTCGCTCATGTTGATGGTGATGACGTTCTGCTCGCCGCCGTACAGCGCCTCGGCCAGTGCCAGCGCGGTCTCGGTCTTGCCCACGCCGGAGGTGCCGGCGAGCATGAACACGCCGATCGGCTTGTTCGGGTTGTCCAGGCCGGCGCGCGAGGTCTGGATGCGCTTGGCGATCATCTCCATCGCGTGGTCCTGGCCGATCACCCGCTTGCCCATCAGGCCGGCCAGGTTCATCACGGTCTCGAGTTCGCTCTTGACCATGCGGCCGACCGGGATGCCGGTCCAGTCCGAGACCACCGCACCGACGGCGACCATGTCCACGGTCGGCAGGATCAGCGGGTTCTCGCCCTGCAGCTCGGCGAGCCGGGCCTGCAGGGTCTTCAGTTCTTCCAGTGCCGCGGCGCGGGCCACGTCGTCGAACTCGACGGCGGTAGCGGGATCCTCGGCCAGCGCCGTGGCTTCGGCGGAAGCTTCCAGCGTGCTGCCGGTCCCCTCGACCGGTGCGCTGTCGCCGCGCAGCCTGGCGCGGATGGCGAGGATCTGCCCCACCAGCACCTTCTCGGCGGCCCAATCGGCCTCAACCTTCTCCAGCCGTTCGCGCTGGACGGCCAGCTTCTGGTTGACCGAGGCCTCGCGCTCGGCCACGTCGACACCGACGGTCTTCTCGCGATGGATGATCGCCAGCTCGGTCTCCAGCGCCTCGATGCGCTTGCGGGTGTCGTCCACTTCCGGCGGTACCGCGTGCTGGCTCACCGCGACGCGGGCGCAGGCGGTGTCGAGCAGGCTGACCGCCTTGTCCGGCAGCTGGCGCGCGGGGATGTAGCGGTGGGACAGCTTCACCGCCGCCTCCAGCGCCTCGTCGAGGATCTGCACGCGGTGATGCTTCTCCATCACGCTGGCGACGCCGCGCATCATCAGGATGCCCTTCTCCTCGCTCGGCTCGTCGACCTGCACGGTCTGGAAGCGGCGGGTCAGCGCGGGGTCCTTCTCGATGTGCTTCTTGTACTCGGCGAAGGTGGTGGCGCCGATGGTGCGCAGGGTACCGCGCGCCAGCGCCGGCTTGAGCAGGTTGGCCGCGTCGCCGGTGCCGGCCGCGCCGCCGGCACCGACCAGGGTGTGGGTCTCGTCGACGAACAGGATGATCGGCTTCGGGCTGGCCTGCACTTCCTCGATCACCGAGCGCAGGCGCTGCTCGAACTCACCCTTCATGCTGGCGCCGGCCTGCAGCAGGCCCACGTCCAGCACGCGCAGCTCCACCTCTTTCAGCGACGGCGGCACGTCGCCGCGCACGATGCGCTGGGCGAAGCCTTCCACCACCGCGGTCTTGCCCACGCCGGCCTCGCCGACCAGGATCGGGTTGTTCTGCCGGCGCCGCATCAGGATGTCGACCACCTGGCGGATCTCGTCGTCGCGGCCGACGATGGGATCGAGCTTGCCGCTGCGCGCCTGCTCGGTGAGGTCGACGGTGAACTGGCGCAGCGCCTCCTGCTTGCCCATCTGCGCCGGCCCCATCGCGCCGCTGGCCTCGCCGGGCACGGCGCCGCCCATCCTGAAGCTGTCCGAGGCGGCTTGGTTGTTCTCCGGCGAACCGGCGACCACCTCCTCGAAGCGGTCGGTCAACGTCTCCAGCTTGATCTTCTCGAACTCCCTGGAGATACCCACCAGCACGTTGCGCAGGCTGCGCGTCTGCAGGATGCCGACGATCAGGTAACCGGTACGCACCTGCGCCTCGCCGAACATCAGCGTGGCGAACACCCAGGCGCGTTCGACCGCCTCTTCCACGTTGCTGGAGATATCCGAGATGCTGGTGGAGCCGCGCGGCAGGCGGTCCAGCGCGTCGGTGACGTCGCGCACCAGGTTGGACGGATCGAGGTTGAACTGCTTGACGATGTGGTGCAGGTCCGAATCCTGCAGCTGCAGGATCTGGTGGATCCAGTGCACCAGCTCGATGTACGGGTTGCCCCGCAGCTTGCAGAAGACGGTGGCGCTCTCGATGCCCCGGTAGGCGAGTTTGTTGAGCTTGCCGAAGAGGGCGCTGCGGCTGATGTCGGCCATGGCGTGGAGTCCTTGCGAAGTTAGCGGTGGGCAGCCGCGCGGTCGGCGCGGTGCGGGAATCGGAAGTCGAAATCGTTCGTCGGCACGGTCAATTCCTCACCCGGCCGGCCGCAGCACGACGTCGTCGGCGTCGGTGATCTGCCTGCGCTGGCCCAGCCACGTGGTCAGGCCCATGCGACCGGATTGGCCCAGGCGGGTGACCGGCACGTCCTCGCGCTCGAGCACGAGCTGCACGTCCCAGGCCTTCTCCTCGCCGACGTAGGTCTTCACCGCGGCGACGAGTTGCTGGAGTGCCTCGCCGCCCGGCAGGAAGTGGTGGAACTGGGCCGCGTCGAGCGGCCCGATGCGCAGGCGGAAGCGCTGCTGCGCCTCCCACACGGCGCTGCCCAGCACGGCGGTGCGCCCCAGCCCGGCCACCTGCGGCGACTGCCCCAACCGCAGATGCGACTCGTCCGGCAGGCGCATCCACTCGGCGACGAACTCGAGCACCCGAACCGGCACCCGGAAGAAGTCCTCGAGCAGCCCGCGCAAGCCTTCCGGGCTCCGCGCCTGGGTCAGCAGGCGACCGGCGAAGAAGCGCTTGAAGCGGTCCGGCATCGCATCGCGCTCACCGGCGTGCGGCGTGGCCAGGCCGACCAGTGCGCCGACATAGGTGCCGAAGCGGTCCTGCCCGGGCCGGTCGTACTGCACGGTCGGCTGCGCGTCTGCCCAGGCCCGGTAGAACAAGCTCATCATCCGGTGATGGAAGACGTCGGCGAACGCACTGAAGGTGTGGTCGCGCGCATTGATCTGGCGATCGAGCGCGTACTCGGTCAGGTGCAGCGGCAACGGCGCATTGGGGCCGAACAGGCCCAAGAACAAGCCGTACAGGCGATGCGGCTGTTCGCCGGACGCCGGTTCGAAGCGGTCGATGGTGCGTGGCGCGAAGGCCAGCGAGGGCGTGTGGCGCAACCGCACCGGATCTTCCGCCGGCTTGGTCGACTCGCCCAGCCGCGGCTTGTCCGGATGCGCGCACTCGATCCGCCGGACCGCGTCGTGGAAATCGAAGCGCTCCGGCTCGGCATGCAGCGCCGCGAGCAGCGCTACAGTGTCTGGCGCTTGCCCAGCTGTGCCGGCCATCGGGCGACCTCGTTGCGTTCCAGGGTGCGCAGCACGGTCTCGGTGAACGAATTCACCGAGACGTAGCGCGCAAAGAAGTGCTGCAGTACCGAGCCGAGCAGGAAGGCGCCGGTACCCTCGAAAGCGCCGTCGTCGCAGGTCAGCGTGACCTCCAGCCCGCGGCCGAAGCTGATCGGTCCGGGTACCGGAATGCGTCGCACGATCGGCGCCGAGTGCACCGACTTCACGCCCTCGATCAACCGGCGCGCACCGGAGTCGAACTCGTCGCAGTAGAGCGTGAGCATCTCGCGCAGCGCGGTGGCGCCCTGGTCGGCGCCCTCGCCCAGCAGCGAGGTGTAGTTGAGCTGCAGGTGGCTGAGCAGGCGCCAGGCGGTCTCGCCGGTCGCGGTCGGTGCCCGCGGCTTGGTCGGCCCGGCCACGCAGCGGATCGCCTGCACCGGCGCGCCGGCCTCCATGGTGAAGTCGGTCGCCCCCTTGCCCACCGGCATCTGCAGCGGCAGATCGCGATTGGTGCACAGCAGCTGCATGCCGATCTGGCGCAGCGAGGTCGAATACGGCGCGTCGCGTGCATCGACCAGCGAGATGAACAGCTCGTGCCCGATGTAGCTCGATCGCGCCCCCTGCTGTTGCTGGCGCGAGGAAAGCAGGCGCGGCTCGCGCCGCACGGTGTAGAACGCGGCGGTGCCGCTGTGCCAGCTGCGCTCGTCGCAGCCGTAGAACGGCTGGAAGCGCAGCTCCGGCTCCTGCCGGTCGCCGTAGCCGTCGACCTCGCTGATCGAGTGGATCTCGAAATCCATCGGCCGCGTGCGGTCGGCCAGCACGTGGTATTCGGCCTTGCCCGCCTGCAGATGGATACGGTCGGCACGACGCTGGAACAGGTTGATCGCCGGCGTGCAGAACAGCCGGAAGTTGCCCGCATCCACCGCGTTGTGCAGGCGCGGCACGCTGCGATCGAGCAGCACGTCGATCTCGAACTCGCTGCCCTGCGAGCGCGCCAGCACCTGGCGCAGGCCGGTGAACTCGGCGAACAGGAACCGCTCCGGGCAAGCGAAGTACTCCTGCAGCAGGCGGTAGCCGCTGAACGAGCGCGCCGTGTAGGGAATCAGCGCTTCCTCGTCGGCGAAACCGCGCGGCAGGATCGCCTCGGCCGGATAGCTGGCACTGACCATGCCGCTGGCGCCCGGCGCCCGCACCAGGTAGCCCACCGCGTTGCCGAGCACCTGTTCGTACAGGCGCTTGGGCAGCTCGTCCGCGCCGGCGATGAACACCGGCAGCCGGTCCAGCGCCAGCGCATTGGCCGTTGCACCGGCGGTGACGCGAAACTTCAGGCGCAGGCCGGCGCGTACCGGCTTGCCCTCGGGAATCGGGATGCCGGCTGCGGCGAGCGCCGCCGGCGTCTCGAAATACTTCGCCTCGGCCAGCTCCAGCGGCCACAGCGTGACGTCGTGCGCGGTGCGGTACTCGCAGGCGGTGCGGTCGTCGCGGCCGGTCTGGCTGCGCAGCGAGGTATGCCGCGGCACGGTGTGGCCGCCCACCAGTGCCGACTCCTTCAGGTCCGGCTGCAACTGCACCACCGCCATCGACGGCACCGGCGCCAGGTAGTGCGGGTACACCATCTCCAGCAGGTGCTGGGTGAACACCGGATACTGCGCGTCGAGCTTGAGCTGTACGCGCGCGGCGAGGAAGGCAAAGCCTTCCAGCAGGCGCTCGACGTAGGGGTCGGCGCACTCGAAGCCCTCCAGCCCGAGCCGCCCGGCGATCTTCGGATATTCGCGGGCGAACTCGCCGCCCATCTCCCGGACGTGCTGCAGTTCGCGGTTGTAATAGCGGATCAGGCGAGGGTCCATGGCGTGCTCAGCCGAAGCCCTCCGAGACGTGGAAGGCGCCGGTTTCCAGGTCGACCTCGGTCTTCAGGTAGAGCTTCAGCGGAATCGGCTGCGCCCACATGTCCGATTCGATGTTGAACACCAGCGACTGCCGGTCCATGCGGTCGGTGTCGGCGTTGACCGTGACCTGCAGCGTGCTCGCGATCAGCCGGGGTTCGAACGCCACGATGGCCGTACGGATCTGTCGCTGCAGCACGGCGGCATCCACGCCGGAGAGCGCGGTACCGGTGAGATCGGGAATCCCGAAGTTGACCACCGATCGGGCTACCTCGGGAAAGTCCGCAAGCTCCTCGTCGGCACCGAGGTTCACGCAGTTGAGCAGCCAGGACATGTCGCGGGTGACGCATTCGCGCAGCCGGCTGGCGGAGATCACGCGTTTCTCGCGGCTCTCCTCGCGCTGGCCCGGCTCGTCGTCGGTGAGCCGGTCGAGCAGCGAAGGCTGCAGCCTTTCCTGGGTGGTCAGTTCGGCCACGGCGGTCTCCCGCTCATTCGTGGTCGAAGGTGATCGAGCGGACGTCCAGCAGCGGGTAGTCGCCCTCGTCGGTGGCCAGCATGCGCTGGCCCTTCCCGACCTGCAGCTCGTGCCCAAGATCGATCCAGTCGGTGCGACGCCCGAGCGCCAGCGCCGGGTCGGACGCCGATTCGGCTCCCGGGTAGCGGCATGGCACGAAGCCGATCGCCTGTCCGCCGTTGGTCCAGGTGATCTGCACGGGCGACCACACCTTGTCGCGCAGGTCGCTCGGCTCGTCGAACGACAGCGACTGAATGCGTGAGAACGGCGCCCAGGCGTAGCCGCCTTGGGTGATCACCTCCAGGCACGGCCCGAAGCGCGGGTCGGCATCGGCGATCCACTCGAATGGCGTGCCGTCGATATTGCCGGCCGCCGCCGGCGCCTGCTCGAAGGCCTCGGCGCGCAACGCCTGCGCCTCCGCCACGCGCCCGTCCGCGGTCAGCCTCAGCGCCTGCAGCAGCAGGGCCACCCACGGCTCGGGCTCGCCGATCATCACCGGCGAGCGCCGCCCCGCCATCACCTCGGCGCGCTGCATTTCGCCGGCCAGCGCCACGCGGTAGGCACCGACCATCAGTGCGTTGGCCGGATCCAGCTCGCCGGCCATCTTCAACTGGTTCTGCGCACGCTCCCACTGGCCGAGCACGGCCAGCAGCTGGAACATGAATACCCGGTGCGGCGCATCGGAAGGATGCGACCGCACCTGGGTGGTGAGGGCCTGCAGCGCCTCGTCGAGCCGGCCTTCCCGGAGCAGGTTTTCCGCGGTGTTTTCCACTTGAGAGACGCCTTGGTCAGCAGGAAGGATGCGTGCAGGCCCGGGCCGTCAGGCCGCGGCCACCGCCTGGATGTCGAAGGTGAAGTCCTTCGAGCCGCCCTGTGCCGCACCCTTGTCGTCCTGCGGCTGGAACGAGTACTTGAACTTGCCGAAGTGCAGGGTGATGTTCTCGGTCAGACGGTCTTCGCCGCCGCTGCCGCCGGTGGAGTACGAGGTGACCAGGATGCCCTCGCTCAGCTCCATCGTGAGGAAGTCGGTCTGCTCGCCGGTGGCGTTGGTGACGTACAGCCAGGCCTGGTCGATGCGACCGCCCGTGCACACCGCGTTGAGCAGCGCGCTGGAGCTGGTGTCGACGTACTTGGTGACGGAGATGTCCTGCACGTGGGCCTTGCCGCCGCTGGCGCCGGAGCCGCCGTGCAGGTCGCCGGTGTTGCTGGCGCCCCACGACCACGCAAGGATCGGAATCTCGCCGGTGTGCTTCTTGTGCTTGGACGAGCCTTCGATCTTGACCTTGCCCGAGCCGAACTTGATGTGCATGTCGAATGCCATGGAACCTCTCCTCGATCACCTGTGATGGATGGATGACGCCGTTCGGGAACGCACCCGCACCGGTCGATCCGTGGTTGCTTGAAGGGAACGTCGCCGGCCTGTGGCCGCCGTGGGCACTGCAGGAAGCGACCGTTCCCCGTCGCATCCATGAACTGCTGCGTGGCGGCGCGGCACGGGAACGATCCCGCGCCGCGCCGTCGGGTCAGGCCTTGGCCGCGGACGGCAGGCGCGACACCAGTCGCAGCGAGACGGTGAGTCCCTCGAGCTGGTAATGCGGCTTGAGGTAGAACTTGGAGGTGTAGTAACCGGGAGCTCCCTCGACCTCCTCCACCACCACTTCGGCGGCCGACAGCGGCTTGCGCGCCTTGGTCTCCTCGCTGGAGTTGGCCGGGTCGCCGTCGACGTAGTTCATGACCCAGTTGGTCAGCCAGCTCTGCATCTGGTCGCGGCTGGAGAACGAACCGATCTTGTCGCGCACGATGCACTTCAGGTAGTGCGCGAAGCGGCTCGCGGCGAACAGGTACGGCAGACGGCAGCTCAGCGCGGCGTTGGCGGTGGCGTCCGGATCGTCGTACTCCTCCGGCTTGGCCAGCGATTGCGCGGCGATGAAGGCGGCCATGTCCGAGTTCTTGCGGTGGACTAGCGGCATCAGGCCCATCTTGTCCAGCTCGGCCGAGCGGCGGTCGGTGATCGCGATTTCGGTCGGGCACTTCATGTCCACGCCGCCGTCGTCGGTCGGGAACGCGTGCACCGGCAGGCCTTCCACCGCACCACCGGACTCGATGCCGCGGATGCGCGAGCACCAGCCGTATTCCTTGAACGAGCGGTTGATGTTCACCGCCATCGCGTAGGCCGCGTTCTGCCAGGTGTACTTGGACGAGTCGGCACCGGCGGTGTCCTCCTCGAAGTCGAACTCCTCCACCGGGTTGGTCGAGGCGCCGTACGGCATGCGGGCCAGCGTGCGCGGCATGGTCAGGCCGAGGTACTTGGCGTCCTCGGATTCGCGCAGCGAACGCCATGCGGCGTAGTCCGGCGTGGAGAAGATCTTGGCCAGGTCGCGCGGGTTGGACAGCTCGTTCCAGCTCTCCATGCCCATCAGGCTGGAGTTCGCCGCGGCGATGAACGGCGCGTGGGCGGCCGAGGCCACCTGGGCGATGCCGGCGAGCATTTCCACGTCCGGCGGGCTGTGATCGAAGTAGTAGTCGCCGACCAGGCAGCCATAAGGCTCGCCGCCGAGCTGGCCGTACTCTTCCTCGTAGATCTTCTTGAAGATCGGGCTCTGGTCCCAGGCGGTGCCCTTGTAGCGCTTGAGCGTCTTGCCCAGCTCCTTCTTGGAGATGTTCATGACGCGGATCTTCAGCAGCTGGTCGGTCTCGGTGTTGTTGACCAGGTAGTGCAGGCCGCGCCACGCGCTCTCCAGCTTCTGGAAGTCCTCGTGGTGCATGACGTGGTTGAGCTGCTCGCTGATCTTGCGGTCGAGCTCGGCCACGTAGGCATTGATGGTCTGGGTGACGTCGTCGGAGACGATATCGGACTTGCTCAGCACCTGCTCGGCCAGCGTGCGGACGGCGGACTCGACTTCCTCCTTGGCGCGCTCGCTCTTGGGCTTGAATTCCTTGTTGAGCAGCGCGGCGAAGTCGCTCGCTTCGGCGGTAACGGTGGCGCCCTGTTCGGCCAGTTTCTCGGTTGCCATGTGCTTACTCCCCGTCCTTGCCTTCGTCGCCGGGCTTGGGCGCCGACGCCAGTGATTGCAGCAGCGCCGGATCGTTGATCGCCTGCGCGATCAGCTTCTCGGCGCCGGCCTTGCCGTCCATGTAGGTGGCCAGGTTGGCCAGCTGGGTACGCGCCTCGAGCAGCTTGGCGATCGGCGCGACCTTGCGTGCCACCGCGGCCGGCGAGAAGTCGTCCATGCTCTCGAAGGTGATGTCGACGTTGAGGCTGCCCTCGCCGGTCAGCGTGTTGGGCACCGCGAAGGAGACGCGCGGCTTCATCGACTGCAGGCGCTGGTCGAAGTTGTCGACATCGATCTCGAGCGCCTTGCGGTCCTCGACCGGCGCCAGCTCGGCGTTGTTGGCGCCGGACAGGTCGGACATCACGCCCATCACGAAGGGCACCTGCACCTTCTTCTGCGCGCCGTAGACCTCGACGTCGTACTCGATCTGCACGCGCGGTGCGCGGTTTCTCGCGATGAATTTCTGACTGCTTTGCTTGGCCATGCGATGTCTCCTTCGAAGAGGGTCTACCGGTGATGTGGACGGACCGGGGCCAACGCGCACGGCACGGTCGGAACGCCGCGGAAAACCGCCGCATATCCGAGGCCTTGCACCATGCGATGTCCCCCTGGCTGCAGAAATGGAACCGACCGCCACCGGCGCTCCGCTGGTCGATGCGGAACGTTCCCGAGCGAGCGTGTTCGTCGGGGCGCTTGCGAACCCTTCCACCGGGTTAGTGCGCGGCGGGGCGGCCGACTTGGTCAGCCATTGCCCGGCAATATTCAGTGAACGTTCATGTTCCGCCGAACCGGGCGTCGAGACACACCGCGGCGCCCCGCGCGTCACTCGCGCAGGGATCACGGATCATCGGAATCAGGGAGTCAGGCTTCGAGTTCGCGCTGCAGCCAGGCGCGGGCCAGGCGCCACTCGCGCTGGACGGTGGCCGGCGAAATGCCCATCGCCGCACCGATCTGCTCGGCGGTCAGGCCCACGAAGAAGCGCATCGACACGATACCGGCCTGGCGCGGATCGATCTGCTCGAGCGCCTCCAGGCACTCGAGCAACGCGGCGTAGTCGATCTGGTGCGCCAGCGCACCGGAAATCTCCGACAGCTCGATGCGGTCGACCGACTGCGGCCGCTTGGATGCCTGCCGCCGGCGAGCGGAGTCGACCAGCACCTCGCGCATGGCGCGCGCCGCCACACCGAGCAGGTGGCCGCGGTTCTCCCACTCCGGCGCACCGCCGCCGCCGAACACCTTCAGATAGGCCTCGTTGACCAGCGCCGTGGCACTGAGCGTGCGCTCGCTGCTGTTCTGCCGGAGCTGGGCGCCGGCCAGGCGATGCAGGGCGCCGTACATCTGCCGCAACGCCTCGTCCAGCGCTTCCGGATCGCCGGCTTGCGCGGAATGCAGCAGTCGGGTGACTTCGGCTTGCTTGTCCAAGGTGTTCATCGGTCGATCAATCCGTTCATCGCATGACCATGCAGGGCTCCGCCCCGCTGGAAAACCGGGTGGGTGTGACCACGGCGGCCAGGGTGCCGGGACCCGCGCCGGCCCCGAGCGCTGGCGGATGCCCGCGCCAGCCCCCGCAAAGGGCCGATTGTGCCGCCGCCGTGGCCGCCAAAGAAGCGGGCATCGGAAGCTCTTCCCGGGTCGGACCGATGGCGCAGGCGTACATCTCCGCCTCCGGCGGAATCGGCCAGGCCTCGCCGGTAGCGTCGCTGCCGCGCCTCGATCACGGATTCCCCTCTCCACGACTACGCAGGACGTAGCCCGCGGAGTATACGCGCGACCGGCGCGCGGAATTCCGGGCTGTGTGCTCCCTGGCTGTGACGGACATCGGCATGCCGGGCCGCGGCAGCCGCTATGCTCTGCAACAACTTCCTCGACCCGGCCGAACCCGGCCCTGCCCGGAGCCTGCATGCACCTGCCGCGCCTCGCCCTGCTCGCCGCCACCCTGCTCGCCAGCGGCCCGCTGTCCGCCACCGACGTCTCCATGGCCAATGGCACCGTGACGTTCAGTACCCCGGACAACTGGATCGGGATCATGGAGACCCAGGGCGATCCGGAGGTGCGGGTGTTCCAGGTGCCCGATCCCTCGCCGACCGCGCGCAACACGCTCGCCCGTGTCTCGGTGACGGTCAAGCAGGTCGGCGACGTGAGCGGCTTCCAGCAGTACGTGGCGCAGGCCACCACCAAGGCCCAGAACCTGCCGGGCTACCAGGCGATCCGCAGCGTCAGCAACACCGGCGGCCCGGACAACTTCCTCTATACCGCCAACGAGGCGGGATCGACGATCGCCTACGTCGAGCACTACTGGTTCCGCGATGGCCACGCGATCCAGCTGCGCTGCCTGCGCCCGGCCTCCACCCAGGCCGGCGCGGCCTGGCAGGCGGCATTCGACAAGGGCTGCCAGGCGGTGGCCGACCGGCTGGGGAAATAGGCGCCGACGCGGTACTCTTCGGGGCTGTTTTTGCCGGAACCGCGTCATGTCCCGAACCTTTGAGGCCACTCCCGCCTGGGCGCAGGCACAGGATGCCGCCGATCCATTGGCCGGCTTCCGCGACGAATTCCTGATCCCGCCGCACGAGGGCCGCGAAGGCCACTATTTCTGCGGCAACTCGCTGGGCCTGCAGCCGCGCGCCGTGCGCCCGGCACTCAGCGCCGAGCTCGACTACTGGGGCGAGCTGGCGGTCGAGGGCCACTTCAAGGGCCGCGCGCCCTGGCTGAACTACGAGGACTACCTGCGCGACAACCTCGCCGCGCTGGTGGGTGCCAAGCCGATCGAAGTGGTCGCGATGAACACGCTGGGCGTGAACCTGCACCTGATGATGGTGAGCTTCTACCGCCCCACTGCCGAGCGCCCGGCGATCCTGATCGAGGCCGGCGCGTTTCCCACCGACCGCTACGCGGTGGAGTCGCAGGTCCGCTACCACGGCTTCGATCCGGCCGACGCACTGATCGAGCTGGAAGGCGACGGCCCGCACGGCACGCTGACGATGGAGGCGATCGAGCGCGCGCTGGCCGAGCACGGCCACCGCGTCGCGCTGGTGCTGCTGCCGGGCATCCAGTACCGCACCGGCCAGGCGTTCGACTTCAAGGCGATCACCGCGCTGGCACACGCGCGCGGCTGCATGGTGGGCTTCGACCTGGCCCACGCGGTGGGCAACCTGCCGCTGGCGCTGCACGACAGCGGCATGGATTTCGCCGTGTGGTGCCACTACAAGTACGTCAACTCCGGCCCCGGCGCGGTCGGCGGCGTGTTCGTGCACGAACGCCACGCGCGGGCCGAGCTGCCGCGCTTCCACGGCTGGTGGGGCAACCGCCGCGACAACCGCTTCCAGATGGCGCCGACCTTCGATCCCACCCCGGGCGCGGAGGGCTGGCAGCTGTCGAATCCGCCGATCCTGGCGATGGTGCCGCTGCGCATCTCGCTTGAGATCTTCCGCCGTGCCGGGATGGACCGGCTGCGCGCCAAGTCGCTGCGGCTCACCGGCTACCTGGAGTGGCTGGTGAACACGCAGCTGGCCGATCTGCTGGAGATCATCACCCCGGCCGACCCGGCGCAGCGCGGCGCGCAGCTGTCGATCCGCGTGCGCGGCGGACGCGAGCGCGGCCGCGCGCTGTTCGACTTTCTTGTCGATCGCGGAATCATCGGCGACTGGCGCGAGCCCGACGTGATCCGCATCTCGCCGGCGCCGCTGTACAACCGCTTCGCCGACTGCCTCGCCTTCGCCGAAGCCGTGCGGGCATGGAGCGAGGCGGGCTGAATCGACACGGGGACGTCCGGCCGTATGGACGTCCCCGCCCGCGGGAACATCGCAGGAACATGCAGGGATGCAGGCAGGGAGGCACACCGTGCCGGTGCCGGTTACCATCGGGAACCGGCACCCCGTCCCCACCACCTTCCGGAGCCATCGATGCGAAACACCTTGATCCACGGCCTGGCGGCGGCCCTGCTGCTGGCCGCGCCGCTGGCCTGGGGCCAGTCCGCCACCGTGCAGGACAACATCCCCAAGCAGGCGCTCGACGCCACCGCCGCCCCGACCACCCTGGCCGACCTGTCGAAGGACCAGCCGGTCACCGCGAAGCACGCCATGGTCGTCTCGGCCCAGCACCTGGCGACCGAAGTCGGCGTGGACATCCTCAAGCGTGGCGGCAACGCCGTGGACGCTGCAGTGGCAGTGGGCTACGCACTGGCCGTGGTGCATCCGTGCTGCGGCAACATCGGCGGCGGCGGCTTCATGCTGATCCACCTGGCGCACGGCAAGGACGTGTTCCTCGACTTCCGCGAGAAGGCGCCGCTGAAGGCGGGGCCGACCATCTTCCAGGACGACAAGGGCAACGTGGTGCCCGGCAAGAGCACCGGTACCTTCCTCGGCGTGGGCGTGCCCGGCACCGTGATGGGCATGGACGAGGCGCTGAAGAAGTACGGCCGCCTCTCGCGCCAGCAGGTGATCGCGCCGGCGATCCGGCTGGCGAAGGAAGGCTTCGTGCTGCAGCAGGGTGACGTGAACATCCTCGGGCAGCGCACCAAGGACTTCCAGAAGTACCCCAACGTCGGTGCCATCTTCCTCAAGGACGGCCAGCCCTACCAGGCCGGCGACCGGCTGGTTCAGCCGCAACTGGCGAAGACCCTCGAGGAGATCAGCAGGGACGGCACCAAGGCCTTCTACCACGGCGACATCGCCCGCAAGGTGGTCGCCGCCAGCGAGGCCAACGGCGGCCTGCTGAGCATGAAGGATTTCGCCGACTACACCGTGCACTGGGACACCCCGATCAAGTGCGGCTACCGCGGCTACACCGTGGTCTCCGATCCGCCGCCCAGTTCCGGCGGCGTCACCGTCTGCCAGATCCTCAAGCTGCTCGAACCCTACCCGCTGAAGGACTTGGGCTACGGCTCGGCCCGCGCGCTGCACTTCACCATCGAGGCCGAGCGCCGCGCCTTCGCCGACCGCAACAACTACCTGGGCGATCCGGCGTTCGTGAAGAACCCGATCGACGTACTGCTCTCCGACAAGCACATCGACCAGCTGCGCTCGACCATCGATCCGGACAAGGCCACGCCGTCGACGCAGGTCAAGGGCAGCCTCGGCGCCACCGAGGGCATGGACACCACCAGCTACGCCGTGGTCGACAAGGACGGCAACGCCGTGTCGGTGACCTACACCATCAATTACCTGTTCGGCGTGGGCCAGATCGCCGGCGACACCGGCTTCTTCCTCAACAACGAGATGGACGACTTCACCTCCAAGCCCGGCGTGCCGAACACCTTCGGCCTGGTGCAGGGCAAGGCGAACCAGGTGGAGGGCGGCAAGCGCCCGCTGAGCTCGATGTCGCCGAGCATCGTGCTGAAGGACGGCAAGCTGTTCATGGTCACCGGCAGCCCCGGCGGATCGACCATCATCACCACGGTGATGCAGAGCATCACCAACGTGATCGACTACGGCATGAACATGCAGCAGGCGGTCAACGCCCCGCGCATGCACCACCAGTGGTATCCGGACGCGGTCATCGTCGAGCCGGGCCTGCTCACCGATGCGGTGAAGAAAGAGCTGGAAGGCATGGGCTACAAGTTCAAGGAAGTGCAGTCCTGGGGTGCCGACGAGGCGATCCTGCGCAGCCCGAAGACCGGCCTGCTGGAGGGCGCCAACGATCGCCGTCGTCCGGCGGGACTGGCCGCCGGCTACTGACCCGGCCCGCTGTCCGGACACACGAAGGGCGCCCCAGGGGCGCCCTTCTTTCTTGCAGGAGGCTCAGCCGGTTCGGCTCTCCGGGTGCCGCACCTGCCCGCTCCCGCGCACCACGAAGCGCTCGATGGTGAGCGACTCGGCGCCCATCGGCCCGTAGGCGTGCAGGCGGGTGGTGGAGATGCCGATCTCCGCGCCCAGCCCCAGCTCGCCGCCGTCGGAGAAGCGCGACGAGGCGTTGACCATGATCACCGCCGAACGCAGCGCGTGCACGAACTTCGCGGCCGTCGCCTCGTTGCGCGTGGCGATCACCTCGGTATGGTCCGAGCCGTAGCGGCGGATGTGGGCGATCGCATCATCGAGACCGTCGACCACGCGCACCGCCAGGATCAGGTCGAGGAACTCGGCTGCGTAGTCGTCCTCGGTGGCCGCCTTCATCTCGCCAGTCAGGGCGCGACTCGCCTCGTCGCCGCGCAGCTCCACGCCCCGGGCACGCAGCGCCTCGGCCGCCCGCGGCAGGAAGTCGGCGGCGATGTCCTTGTGCACCAGCAGGGTCTCCAGCGCATTGCACACGCCGGTGCGGGTGGTCTTGCCGTCGAGCAGCAGGTCCAGCGCCAGGCCGGGGTCCGCCTCGCGGTCCACGTACAGGTGGCACACGCCCTTGTAGTGCTTGATCACCGGCACGCGTGCGTGCTCGGTGACGAAGCGGATCAGGCCCTCGCCGCCACGCGGGATCGCCAGATCGACGATGTCGCTCAGCTGCAGCAGCTCGACCATCGCCTCCCGGCGCAGGTCGTCCATGATGGTCAGTGCGTCGCGCGGCACGCCGTGCTTGTCCATCGCCTCGTGCAGGGCGGCGGCGATGGCGAGGTTGGAGTGCAGCGCCTCGGAGCCGCCGCGCAGGATCACCGCATTGCCGGCCTTCATGCACAGCGCGGCGGCATCGGCGGTCACGTTGGGACGGGCCTCGTAGATCATCGCCACCACGCCGAGCGGGATGCGCACGCGTTCGATCGCCAGGCCGTTCGGCCGGTTCTCGCGTCGGGTGACCTGGCCCACCACGTCGGGCAGGTCCGCCACCTCGCGCACGGCGTCGGCGATCGCGGCGACGCGGGTGGCGTCCAGCTTGAGGCGATCCAGCATGGCACCCTGCACGCCCTTGTCGGCAGCACCGGCCATGTCCTTCGCGTTGGCGTCGAGGATCGCCGCGGCATGCGCATCGACCGCGGCGGCCATGTCGCGCAGCAGCGCGCGGCGGGCCTCGGCGTCCAGCATGGCGATCGCCGGGGCGGCGTCGCGGCAGGCCAGGGCTCGGGTTCGGATGTTGCTCATGCTCAAAGGTCTCCTGTGGTCAGGTCCAGCTCGCGCACCAGCGCGAGATCGTCGCGATGCACGACGTTCTCGCCGAAGCTGTAGCCGAGCCGGGTCTTGATCTCGCGCGTGTGGCATCGCGCGATGCGGTTGATTTCCATGGCGCTGTACTGGCTGATGCCGCGGGCGAAGGACTGCAGCGAGCCGTCCTCGCCCGGGCCGACGATCTCCACCATGTCGCCGCGCTGGAATTCGCCCTCGGCCGCGAGGATGCCCTTGGGCAGCAGCGAGGCGCCCTCCTCGTTCAGCGCGCGCATCGCGCCGGCATCCACCTCGATGTGGCCGGGCACCGCCGGCACGTGGCGCAGCCAGTACTTGCGCGCCTGCAGGCGGGTGGCCTTGGTGCGCAGCAGGGTGCCGTGCAGCAGGTCGCGCGAGAGCAGGCTCACCACCTCGCTGTCGCGGCCGTTGAACAGGATCGTCTCGATGCCTGCCGCCGCGGCCTTCTCGGCGGCCTCCAGCTTGGTGCGCATGCCGCCGGTACCCACGGCGCTGCCGGCCGCGCCGGCCATCGCCATGATCTCGGGGGTGAGCTCGGCCACTTCGTTGACCGGCTCGGCGTCCGGGTGGCTGCGCGGGTCGGCGGTGTACAGGCCGTCGATGTCCGTGGCGATCAGCAGCATGTCCGCATCGACCAGCGCGGCGATGATCGCGGCGAGGTTGTCGTTGTCGCCCAGGGTGAGCTCGTCCACCGCGACCGTGTCGTTCTCGTTCACCACCGGCATCACGCGGTGCTTGAGCAGTTCGCCCAGCGTGGCGCGCGCGTTGAGGTAGCGGCGACGGTTGCGCAGGTCGTCGTGGGTCAGCAGCACCTGCGCCAGCGGGATGTCGAGCAGCCGCTGCCACAACCCCACCGTCTGCGTCTGGCCCAGTGCCGCCATCGCCTGGCGCGCGGCATTGCTGGCGTCTTCCTCGCCGGCGTGGTCCTTCAGCACCACGCGTCCGGCGGCCACCGCACCGGAAGACACCAGCACGATCTCGCGCCCGGAGGCGTGGCACGCTGCGATGAACTGCGCCAGCCCCAGCGCATAGCGGGTGCTGAGTCCGCCGCCATCGGCGGCGATCAGGCTGCTTCCCACCTTCAGCACGGCCCGGCGCCACGGCGGCACCGACTGCTGTCGAAAGGCCCTGAGTTGCGTCATTTCCCCGACATCCTCGACTTGCTGCAACCGTTAAAGGGTCTGGGCAGCTTCCGGCATTTCAACCCCTGCACGGAAAATCCGTCGCCGGATGCGCCGTCACGAAAGCCGTATGGACGTCCAAACGATTCACGACGCAACCACGGCCAGATCGTCGCGATGGACGATCGCCGGACCATAGCTGTAGCCGAGCACGCCGGCGATGTCGCGACTGTGGCGACCGGCCAGCCGCCGCACGTCCACCGCACCGTACTGGCACAGGCCGCGCGCCACCACGCGCCCGGAAGGATCGATCACATCCACCAGGTCGCCACGATGGAAATCGCCCAGGGTCGCCACCACGCCGCCCGGAAGCAGCGAGGCGCGGCCCGCGGCCAGCGCGCTGGCCGCGCCATCATCCACACGGATCGACGCGCTGCTGCCCGGCGCATGCAGCAGCCAGTACTTGCGCGCCTGCATGCGGCTCTGTCCCGGCGTGAACAGCGTGCCGCGCAGCCGGCCTTCGCCCAGCGCCTGCACCGTGGCCGCGTCGCGCCCGTTGAACAGCGCCGTGGCGATGCCGGCCGCGGCCGCCTTCTGCGCCGCCTGCAGCTTGGTACGCATGCCGCCGGTACCGACCGCGCTGCCGCTGCCGCCGGCCATCGCCAGCACCTCCGGCGTGATCTCGGTCACGTGCGGGATCGGCGGCGCATGGGGATCACGGCGCGGATCGGCGCGATACAGCGCGTCGATGTCCGAGGCGATCAGCAGCAGGTCGGCATCGACCAGCGCGGCCACGATGGCGGCAAGGTTGTCGTTGTCGCCGAGCTTGAGCTCGTCCACCGCCACCGTGTCGTTCTCGTTGATCACCGGCAGCACCTCGATCGCCAGCAACTGGCGCAGGGTGGCGCGGGCGTTGAGGTAGCGACGACGGTTGCGCAGGTCATCGTGGGTCAGCAGCACCTGCGCCACGGCGCGGGTCGACAGCGACTGCCACAGCGCGATCATCGGCGCCTGGCCCAGCGCGGCCAGCGCCTGGCGCTCGGCCAGGTCGCCGGCGGGCACGGCACGCTCTCGCAGCAGGGCGCGACCGGCGGCCACGGCGCCGGACGACACCAGCACCACTTCCCTGCCCTGCGCCTGGCTGTCGCCGATGAAGGCGGCCAGCGCCTGTGCATAGGCGGGCGTAAGACCGCCGCCGTCGGCGGCCAGCAGGTTGCTGCCGACCTTGATCACCGCGCGACGCCACGCGGGCAGCGGCTGGAAGCGAAGCTCAGCCATCGACCACCTCGCGATCGCCATGGCTGCGCGGCGAGGACACCACCAGGAAACGCAGCTCCGAAGCCGACTCGTTGCGCATCTGGTGCGCGGCTCCCGGGGGGACGTGCAGGCCCTGCCCCGCGTCGAGATGATGTTCGATGCCCTCGAGTTCCAGCGTGGCGGTCCCGCCCAGCACGTAGAAGAACTGGCGCGAGCGTGCATGCCGGTGACGTACTTCGGTGGTGCCGGGCGGCATGCGCTCCTCGATCACACTGAGGTCGTCACCATCCAGGAGATGCCAGCCGTCGCACTGCCGGCCCCAGACGTAATGCGCTGCGTTGGCGGTGCTGACGGTGGCCATGGAGTTACCTCACCGGCCGAGCGCGGCGAGCCGCGCGCGCAGCTCGTCGAGCTTCAACTGGTCACCGGCACCGGGCGAGGTGCGCGCCGCCAGGCTGCCTTCGGGCGTACGACCCTCACCGGCCGACGCCGCTGTTTCGGCCGCGGCACGATACGCATCGCGGAACGGCACGCCGGCCGCCGCCTGCTCGATCGCCACGTCGGTGGCATACATCGCCGGCTCGATCGCCGCGCGCATGGTCGCCTCGTTCCACTGCATCTGCGCCAGCAGGCCCGGCACCAGCTCCAGTGCCATCAGGCCGTGACGCACACCGTGGAAGATCGAGCCCTTGGAGAACTGCAGGTCGCGCTGGTAGCCCGAGGGCAGCGACAGCAGCTGCTCGATCTCGGTGCGAGCGGCCGCCACGCTGGCATAGCTGGCGCGCAGCAGCTCGACCACGTCGGGGTTGCGCTTGTTCGGCATGATCGAGCTGCCGGTGGTGTACTGCGCCGGCAGCTGCACGAAGCCGAACTCGGCGGTGGTGAACAGCGACAGGTCCCACGCCAGCCGGCGCACGTCGAGCATCGCCGCGCCGATCGCCTCCAGCACCGCCATCTCGTACTTGCCGCGCGACAGCTGCGCGTAGACCGGGCTGACCTGCATGCGGGCGAAGCCCAGCGCCTTGGTGGTGTGCGCGCGGTCCAGCGGCAGGTTGACGCCGTAGCCGGCGGCGGTACCCAGCGGATTGGCGTCGATCAGCTCGCGGGTCTGCCGGGCGCGCAGCGCATTGTCGATGAAGCCCTCGGCAAAGCCGGCGAACCACATCGCGGTGGACGACACCACCGCGCGCTGCAGGTGGGTGTAGCCCGGCATCGGCAGCGCCGGCTGCGCGGCACGCTCCATGCAGACCCCGGCGACGGTGCGGCAGTGCGCTTCCAGTTCGGCCAGTTTCTCCTTCAGCCACAGGCGCGTGGCGACCAGGATCTGGTCGTTGCGGCTGCGCCCGGTGTGCACGCGGCGACCGGCATCGCCCAGCCGCTCGGTGAGCCGGGCCTCGATCGCCGAGTGGCAATCCTCGAAACGCTCGTCCAGCACGAAGGCGCCTGAGCGGAAATCCTCCGCCAGCACGTCCAGCTCGCGCTTGAGCGCGGCGGCCTCGTCCGCGCTGACCACGCCGATGTGCTGCAGGCCCTCCACGTGCGCCTTGCTGGCGGTGATGTCGTGCAGGAAGAACTCGCGGTCGAGGATCACGTCGTCGCCGGCGAGGAACTGCATGATGCGCTGGTCGATCTGGATGCCGGATTTCTGCCAGAGGGGCTGGGTCATGGGGAATACCTGGTCTTGTCGAGTTTTCCCGTCACCCCGGCGCAAGCTGGAATGACGGTCGTGAAGGTCAGTGCGAGATGGCCGTGAACTCGTCCACCCCAATCGCCCGGTTGATGTTCTGCAGCGCCTGGGTCGCCGCGCCCTTGAGCAGGTTGTCCAGCGTGGCCACCACGACCACGCGCTTGCCATCGGCCGACAGCGCAAAGCCGCCGATGTCGACATGATGCTTCCCCGCGATGGCACTCACCCACGGCGCCTCGTCGACGACCTGCACCAGCGGTTCGGCGTCGTAGGCGTGATGGAAGCGCTGCAGCACCTCGCCGCGGGTCATCTTGCGCGCGAGGTAGAGGTTGGTGGTGACGGTGAGTCCGCGGAAATGCGGCGCCACGTGCGGCATGAACTCCACCGGCACGCCGAGGTGGCGGCTGGCCTCCTTCTCGTGGGTGTGGCCGGTGAGCGAGTACGGCATCAGATTGTCGCGCAGCTTCTCGGGGTCGTTCTTGTCCGAGGGCGTGGTGCCGGCGCCGGAATAGCCGGAGACGCCGAAGCACACCGGCGGCGCGGCCAGCAGATCCTTCAGCGGCGCGATCGAGAGCTGGATCGCCGTGGCGTAGCAGCCGGGGTTGCTGATGTGCTTCTCGCCGCGCCACTTGCCGCGGGTGAGCTCCGGCAGGCCGTAGTACCACGTGCTGTCGAAACGGTAGTCGGCCGACAGATCGAGGATCAGCGTGTCGGGCTTCGCCTTGTCGATCGCCTCGACATAGGGCGCCGCCTTGCCGTTGGGCAGGGCCAGCACCACCACGTCGGCGCCCTGCGCGGCGACGGCGTCGGCATCGAGGCTGGCGTAACGCAGCTCGCCGGCGTAACCGTCGACGTGGTCGGCCACGCGCTGGCCATCCAGTTCGCGCGAGGAGACGAACACCAGCTCCAGCGCCGGATGCGCGGCGACCAGGCGGATCAGTTCGGCGCCGGTGTGGCCGCGGGCGCCGACGATGCCGAGGGTTTTGCGTGAGACAGTCATGACGGTTCCCGTGATGTCAGTCGACCAGCGTCGGCTGGCGGGTGGCGCAGTGAGCGACGCAGCGCTCGATGGTGTCGAAGCCGTCCAGGCCGTACCAGAACACCTTCCAGCGCTCCTGCTTGAAGCAGCCGTCGGACTCGGCGTAATAGAAAGGATTGACCGGATTGCCGTGACGCGAGCGCCAGAACAGCCGCGGATGCTGCTCGCGCATCACCTGCCATACCGCGCGACCGAGGCCTTCGCCCTGCGCCTCGTCGAGCACGGCGAACTTGTCGAGGTAGGGCAGCCCCTGCTTTCCATCGACCTGTTCCAGGGTCAGGATCATCGCGGCGCGGTAGTTCTCGCTCACGTAGACGCGATACGGCGTAGTGCGCTCGAAATAATCCGGCACCACCTTGCGGCCGAAGCTCGACTCGATCAGCTCTCGAAGACGCGTCCGGTCCACGCCCTCCCAGCCGTCGTAGGTCAGCACCTTCTCACCGCGCCGGACCAGCGTGCCCGACCCCTTGTGGGTGAACAGCTCCTTGGCCAGCTCCGACGGCCGCGTGATCGACACCGAGGACGACAGCGGCAGCTTGTCCAGCAGGTCGGCGATCTGCTCGATCTTCACCCGCATGCCGCCGTTGATCCACGGCTGCGCCATCAGGTGCTCGTACTCCGTGGACAGGTTGATCGAGTCGATCAGCTGGCCCTGGTCGTCGAGCAGGCCGCCGGTGCCGGTGAGGAACACGATCTTGTACGGCTGCAGCACGCGCACCAGTTCGTTGGCGGCGAAATCGGCGTTGATGTTGAGGAACTGGCCTTCGTCGGTCTCGCCCAGGCTGGCGATCACCGGGATCGAGCCGGCGCGCAGGCTGGCCTCGATCGGCGCCAGGTTGATGCTGTCGACCTTGCCGACCATGCCGTAGGTGTCGCGGTCCAGGAAGCTGGACATGAACACGCCCGAGGGCACCGAGGTGGCGCGCGTATCCATCGACTGCAGCGCCTCGACCAGCTTGAGGTTCTGCTGCTGGAACACGCGGCGCACGATGCCCAGCGCCTTCGGGCTGGTCACGCGCAGGCCGTTGATGGTCTGTTTCTCGATGCCGGCGGCGGCGAGCTCCTCGTCCAGCTGGGGGCCGGCGCCGTGCAGCACGATCGGGGTCAGGCCGACCTGCTGCAGGAAGGTCAGCGACGAAGTGAGGTCGTTGAGCTCGTCGCGCAGCACCGCGCCGCCCACCTTGACCACCGCGAAGCGGCTGGCGTCGAGCTGGGAGAAGCGCTTGAGGTACTGCTGGATCTCCTTCGCGCTGCCCATGGCGGAGAGCAGGCGAACGATGGTCTTGCGGGTGTGGGAACCGTTGGTCATGGCGTGGGTGGGGAGATGCATCGGGAGGGGGGAAGGCCGTCTCACGCGTGGCCGCGTGCGACCAGCCCGTGCAGGGTGGCGGCGTAATGCTGCAGCTGGTCGAGCGCCACCCACTCATCGGCGGTGTGCGCCTGGGCGATGTCGCCGGGGCCGTAGACAAACGCGGTGTAGCCCGCGGCGGAAAACAGCGCCGCCTCGGTCCAGAAGTCCACGGCGTTGCCGACCGGGATCTCCAGTTCGTCGGCCAGGTCGCGCGCGGCCAGCCGACGCGCCTCGGCGGTGGCGGTGTCGCCGGCCGGCAGCGAGTCGCCGCGGAAGGTCTCGGTAAATTCGGCCGGCGCCGGTTCGACCAGGGTACGCAGGGTCTCCAGCATGCGGTCCGGATCCATCGTCGGCAGCGGGCGAAAGCCGAAACGCACCTCGGTGGTCGGCGCGATCATGTTGGCCTTGATGCCGCCATCGATGCGGCCGATGTTGAAGCGCAGCCCGGTCAACCCGCCGAAGCGCTCGTGCGATTGCGCCGCGGCGAAATCCAGCGCCGCATCGCCCCAGCGCACCGCCTGGTGCAGGGCGCTGTCGCTGGGCTTCTGCTCGCCCGAGGCGTGACCGGCATGGCCGGCAAAGCGCATCAGTACCGAATGGATGCCGCGGTGCGCCAGCACGGCTTCACCCTTGGTCGGCTCGGCCACGATGATCGCGTCGTAGTCGTGCTTCGCGCGCAGGAAGCCGGCGATGCAGCGGGCATCGTTGGCCTCCTCGTCGGTGGAGAACAGCATCGCCATCGGGCCGTCGGTGACGTTGGCCACGGCGATCAAGGCCGCCGCAGCCCCCTTGATGTCGCAGGCACCCAGGCCGATGGCGCGATCGCCCACGACGCGCAGCACATGCGGGTCGGCACTCCAATGCGGCGAGTCGGGCACCGTGTCCAGGTGCACATTGAACAGCCGCTTCGGCTGGCCGCGCACGGCGTGCAGGGTGACCGCACCGGCGCCGTAGTCGGTGACGGTCACCTCGAAGCCCGGCAGCTGCGCGCGGATGTAGTCGAAGATGCCGCCGGTACCAATCTCGCGCGGCGGATTGCGCGTGTCGAAACCGACCAGCGCCTCGAGGTGTTGCAGGGTGGATTGCAGAAGAGGATTCATGGCCTGCCTGGCAGTCGGGTGTAGACGTCCGGATCGAGCTTTTCCATCAGGGTCTGCGGCCGCGCCGGCGCGGTGAAGCCGAAGCCGGCATACAGCGCGTGCGCATCGAGGGTCGCCAGGCTGAACCGGCGCAGCCCCTGCAACTGCGGGTGCGCCATGACGGCGGCGATCAGCGCCTTCGCATGGCCCTGCCCGCGGAACGCCGGCAGCACGAACACATCCGCCAGGTAGCCGAAGGTGGCGCCGTCGGTGACCACCCGCGCGAACGCGACCTGGCGTCCGTCGAGGTAGCCGCCGAAGCACAGCGAGCCCTCGATGGCCCGCTCCACCGTGTCGCGCGGGATGCCGCGGCTCCAGTAGGCCTGCTCGGCGAGGAAGGCGTGGATCATGTCCCGATCCAGCGCTTCCCGTGACGTATCAATGCGCAGCGCTCCGTCCATGCGTCAGCGGTTGATCTCGGCCCAGAGGGTCGAGCTCATGCCGAACAGCTTGATGAAGCCTTCGGCCTCCTCCACGCCCCAGTCGGCCGACTGAGCGTAGGTGGCACCCTTGGCGTTGAGGATGTGCGGCGAGCGGATCTCCACCGCGGTGACCTGGGCGCCGGAGGTCTCCAGCACCACTTCGCCGTTGACCTGCGACTGGCTGGAGGCGAGGAAGGCTTCCAGGTCGGTCTTCACCGGATCGTGGAAGAAGCCTTCGTAGACCACCTCGACCCACTTGCGCGCCACCTCGGGCTTGAAGCGGTTCTGCTGCTTGGTCAGCACCGCCTCTTCCAGCGCGCGGTGCGCGGCGAGCAGCGAGATCAGGCCCGGCGCTTCGTACACGATGCGGCCCTTCAGGCCGATGGTGGTGTCGCCGGTGTACATGCCGCGGCCCACGCCGTACGGCGCGAACAGCGCGTTGAGCTTGGCCAGGATCGCCGCACCCGGCAACTTCTCGCCATTGAGCGACACCGCCTCGCCCTTTTCGAAGCCCAGCGTGACGGTCAGCTTTTCGGACGGCCATTCGGCGCGCGGCTTGCACCAGCCGCGGGCACCCTCGCCCGGCGCCTTCCAGTGGTCGATCTCGCCACCGGACAGGGTCACGCCCAGCAGGTTCTCGTTGATGGTGTAGCTCTTCTGTTTGGCACGCACTTCGAAGCCGCGCTCTTCCAGGTAGGCCTGCTCGTAGGCGCGGGTCTGGGTGTGCTCCTTCTGGATCTCGCGGATCGGCGCGACGATCTGGTAGTCGCCCAGCGCCTTCACCGCCAGGTCGAAGCGCACCTGGTCGTTGCCCATGCCGGTGCAGCCGTGGGCGATCGCCCTGGTGCCCAGTTCCTTGGCGCGGGCGATCGCCGCGTCGACGATCAGATAGCGGTCGGAGACCAGCAGCGGGTACTGACCCTGATAGCCCTCGCCGGCCCAGACGAAGGGCTTCACGAAGCCGTCCCAGATCGCCGGGCCGCCGTCCACCGTCCGGTGGCTGGCCACGCCGAGCTCGGCCGCACGGGCCTCGATGTAGGCGCGCTCCTCCGCGTCCACGCCGCCGGTGTCGGCGAACACGGTATGCACGGCCCAGCCGCGCTCCTTCAGGTAGGGAATGCAGAAGCTGGTGTCGAGGCCGCCGGAGAAGGCGAGGACGATATCTTTCTGGCTCATGGTGCGGGGATCCTGGGGCGGAAGTGGACGATCAGTCGGAAGCGACGACGATGCGCGGTTCGCAGCGCACCGGGAAATTCACGGAATTGGCAATGAAACAGGCGTGATGCGCCGCCTCGTGCGCGGCCTCGGCCCTGGCCGGGTCGCTGGCGGCGGTGATGGTGACGACGGGACGCAGCACCACCTCGGTGAAGTGGCCGCCGTCGCCCTCGGTCACCATCGTGCCCTCGGCGGCGTCGCGGTAGTCGGTCACCACGACGCCGGCGACGGTCGCCATGTGCAGGTAGGAGAGCATGTGGCAGGTGGACAGCGCGGCCACGAGCATGTCTTCCGGGTTGTGCCGGGTGGCGTCGCCGCGGAAGGTGGGATCGGACGACCCGGCCAGGTCCGGCTTGCCGGGCACGCGGATCACGTGGTTGCGGCTGTAGTTGCGGTAGCCGTCGGTGCCGGTACCGCGATTGCCGGTCCAGACCACGTCGACGCGGTAGCGATGGGGGCGGTTCATGCGCGTGCCGCCTCCTGTGCCTGCATCAGCGCGACCAGCGCCAGGTCGTCGCCCTGCGCGCGACGGGTAAGGCCGTCGACCACGCCAGCACGATTGGCGGCCGGGTGGTTCTGGCTGAGCTTGAACTTGCTTTCGATGCGCTCGATGGCGATCTCGACGCCGGCGATGGCGCCGAGCAGCTTCTGCACGTGATCGGCCGGTGCATCGGCCACCCGCCACGGCGACGGCTCGGTGGCCTCGAAGCGATCGGTCAGGGTGTCCAGCAGATCACGCAACCAGCCGGCGTCACGCACGACGCGCAGGCGCCCGTGCACGTGCGCCACGGCGTAGTTCCAGGTCGGCACCTCGCGCCCGGTCTCGTGCTTGCTGGGATACCAGTTCGGGCTGACGTAGCCCTGCGGGCCGTGGAACAGCGCCACCACGGCGGCACCGTCCATCGCGGCCAGTTCGTTGCCACCGGCCACGTGGCCACGCAGCACACCGCCCTGCCGCAACAGCGGCAGGTGGTTCACCGCGACACCGTCCGCCCCCGTGACCAGCAGCGTGGCGAACGGATGCGCATCGATGAGCCCGTGCAGGGCCTCGTCACGGCTCTCGGCAAAATGCCTGGGCAGATACATGGACTCGATCTCAGCCCTGCCCGATCAGCGACGCCATCACCGCCTTCTGCACGTGCAGGCGGTTCTCGGCCTCGTCGATGGCGATGCAGTACGGCGCATCCATCACCGCGTCGGTGGCCTTGATGTTCCGGCGCAGCGGCAGGCAGTGGCTGAACAGGCCGTGGTCGGTCAATGCCATCTTCGCCTCGTCGACGATGAAGTGCTTGTTGGCCTCGCGGATCGGCTTTTCCTTCTCCCACTGGCCGAAATACGGCAGCGCACCCCAGCTCTTGGCGTAGACCACGTGGGCGCCCGAGTAGGCCTCCTCGATGTCGTGGCTGACCTTCAGCGAGCCGCCATTGGCCGCGGCGTTTTCGTAGCCGACCTGCATGTAGCGCTCGTCCAGCACGTAGTCGGGCGTGGGGCAAAGCAGGGTCACGTCCATGCCCATCTTGGTCGCGATCAGCAATGCGGAATTGGCCACCGCGGTATTGAGCGGCTTGGGGTGGTAGGTCCAGGTCAGCACGTACTTCTTCTTCGTCAGGTCGCCCAGGTGCTCGCGCATGGCCAGCGCGTGCGCCAGCTCCTGGCAGGGGTGGGTGATCGTCTCCATGTTGATCACCGGCACCGTGGAGTAGTGGGCGAAGGCCTTGATGACCTTGTCCTGGCGGTCCACCGACCAGTCCTGGAACTTCGGGAAGGCGCGCACCGCGATCAGGTCCACATAGCGGCTCAGCACGCGGGCCACTTCGGCGATGTGCTCCTCGGTCTCGCCGTCCATCACGCTGCCGACCTCGAACTCGATCGGCCACGCGTCCTTGCCCGGCGCGAGCACGATGGCGTGGCCGCCCAGATGGAACGCACCCAGTTCGAAACTGGTGCGGGTACGCATCGAGGGGTTGAAGAACAGCAGGGCCACCGACTTGCCGGCCAGCTGCTGCCCGCGCGGCGAGCGCTTGAACGCGGCGGCCTGCTCCAGCAGTGCGTCGATCTCGGCGCGGCTGTAGTCCTGGGTGGTCAGGAAGTGTCGAAGTGCCATGCGTTCGGGATCCTGTGTCGAGGGGGTGGAAAAGCGGGAAACCGTGGAGTGGAAACGAAAAAACCCGGCGCGAGGGCCGGGTTTTTCAGTCGGTGCTCATGGACAACAGCGCGCGACAGCCTACCCGGCCGGATGTTCGCCCAGCGGTCGGCGCGCACGCGACGTCATGCCAGCAGCCATGCGGGCGCTGGTGAGGACGTTGGCGGTATAGACGGCTGTGGACATGGAGGGCTCGGGTAGCGGAAACCGAATCATGGCGGCAATTCCGCTGCCATGCAACAAAAAAGATGACCCAGTGGCGGGCGGGCCCCGGAAACGAGACCGCCGCCCATGGGCGGCGGTCTTCGGACTGGGACGACTGGACGATCAGTCGGCTGGCTCGACGCTGACGCGCACCCGCAGGCGCTCGCCCGGGTCGTAGCTCAGGCGGGACATATAGACCTCGCCGCGATAGCGGTATTCGACGTCGTAGCTGGTGATACGGCGTTGCTCGCTGACCTGGCTGACCTCGCGGCAACGGGTTTCGGTGGTCTCGTATTCCGAGCCGCTGCCCGCCGCGCGATGACCGATGGCGCCGCCCGCGACCGCACCGGCCACGGTGGCGGCCTTGCGGCCGTCGCCCTTTCCGATGGTGTTGCCGAGCACGCCGCCCACGATGGCGCCGAGCACGGTGCCGGCGGTGGTGTTGCCACCCTCGCGGCGGACCACCGGCTGGTCGTAGCACTGCTGCTGCGGCGCCTCGGTACGCACGATCGAGTAGTTGGGGTCCACGCGCAGCACGTCCGCCCAGCCGTAATGCGTGTTGTCGTCACCACCCTGCGGCGGCGGCGGCCCGTAACGGTCTTGGGCGTGCGCGACACCGAACATCAGGGTCAGCGCCAGGGCGGGGAGCAACATCTTGTTCATACGAACTCCGGATGGAGAGATTCTCAAGACCCATTTCGGGGCCGTCGCATTCGAACAAATTCACACTGAATCGACGCTTAGAGCCTCCGCCCCGTGCCCGGCCCGGCTTAGCGCTTGTTAAGATGCCCGGCCGATCCCCGTCTGGCGCGCCGCCGGACCCCATCCCGTGGATGCACCGTCGATGCCGATTTCGCTCTACAACAGCCTGAGCCGCCAGGTCGAACCGTTCGCGCCGCTAGACCCGCAACGCGTGACGATGTACCTGTGCGGCCCGACCGTGTACAGCTACGTGCACATCGGCAACGCCCGCGGCCCGGTGGTGTTCGACGTGCTGGTGCGGCTGCTGCGCCGGCATTACCCGAAGGTGGTCTACGCCCGGAACATCACCGACGTGGACGACAAGATCAACGCGGCCGCCCAGGAACAGGGCGTGCCGATCTCGACGATCACCGACCGCTTCACCGCCACCTATCGCGAGGACATGGCGAAGCTGGGCATCGCCCCACCGGACATCGAGCCGCGCGCCACTGCACACATCGGCGAGATCATCGCGATGATCCAGACCCTCATCGCCAGCGGTCACGCCTACGAAGCCGAGGGCCACGTGCTGTTCGACGTCGCCTCCTACGCGGCCTACGGCGCGTTGTCCGGGCGCGATACCGAGGAGATGATCGCCGGCGCCCGCGTCGAGGTCGCCCCGTACAAGAAGAACCCGGTCGACTTCGTGCTGTGGAAGCCGTCCACGCCGGAGCTGCCCGGCTGGGACAGCCCCTGGAGCCGTGGCCGCCCGGGCTGGCATATCGAATGCTCGGCAATGAGCGCGGCCCACCTGGGCGAGACCATCGATATCCACGCCGGCGGCGTCGACCTGCAGTTCCCGCACCACGAGAACGAGATCGCCCAGTCCACCTGCGCCCACGGCGGCAAGACCTTCGCCCGCTGGTGGCTGCACAACGGCATGCTCACCTTCGGCGGCCGCAAGATGTCGAAGTCGCTGGGCAACGTGCTGCATGTCCACCAACTGCTGCAGCAGCACCCGCCGGAAGCGCTGCGCCTGCTGCTGATGCGTGGCCACTACCGCCAGCCGCTGGACTGGTCCGACCAGGCGATCGCCCAGGCGGTCAGCACGCTGGACGGCTGGTACCGCGTGCTGCGCGACCTCGGCGATGTGGCTGTGGAGGGCGACCTACCCGTGCCGCCTGCCGTCGAGGCCGCGTTGTGCGACGACCTCAACACGCCGCAGGCGCTGGCCGAGCTCGCCACGCTGGCCGACGCCGCCCGCCAGGCGGGCACGCCGGAGGCCAAGGCCGCCTTGCTCGGCGGTGGCGCCCTGCTCGGCCTGTTGCAGCAAGACCCCGAAGCCTGGTTCCGCCATGGCACCGATACGGTCGATGCCGGCCGGGTCGAGGCCTTGCTGGAAGAACGCCGTGCCGCCCGCGCCGCCAGGGACTTCGCCCGCGCCGATGCGATCCGCGCCGAACTGACCGCGATGGGTGTGGTGATCGAGGACGGCGCCCAGGGCACGCGTTGGAGCATCGCCAAGACGTAATCACGGCTGTTGCAGGAGCGCCCCCGTGCGCGGCCCGCCGCTGCACGGTTAGGCCGGGAAGTCGCGCACGGGGGGCACCCCAGCAGGAAATCGGATGCGCCTCGTTCGCTTCCCACCGGCGCGGGCGCGATAATGTGTCGATGACCGATACCGCCCAGACCGCCCACGACGCCCAGCAGCAGATCGCCGAGGAATTCGGCTTCTTCAGCGACTGGACCGAGCGTTACCAGTACCTGATCGACCTCGGCAAACAGCTGCCGGCGTTCCCCGAGGCCTCGAAGACCGACGAATGGCGTGTGCATGGCTGCCAGTCGATGGTCTGGCTGGTGCCCAGCGGCGATGCAGCGAAGATGCACTTCGACGCAGCCAGCGATTCGGCGATCGTCTCCGGCCTGCTCGCGTTGCTGCTGCGGGTGTACTCCGACCGCTCCGCGGCGGACATCGTGGCCACCGAGCCGGAGTTCATCCAGGCGATCGGTCTGGCCAAGCACCTGTCGCCCACGCGATCCAATGGCCTGGCCGCCACGCTCGCGAAGATCAAGGGCTACGCCGCGGCCGCGCTGGGCTGACCTCCTGCAGGAGCCTGATCGCGGGCGATGCTTCTGGCTTTGGTGGCGATCCCGAGCAAAAGGCATCGCCCGCAAGCGGGCTCCTACAGCTTGGCGAGGATGGTTTCGGACACGGGCCGGTCAGTCTCCCGGCGCTCCGAGTAACGGTCGACCAGCAGCGCCGCGTGCGGCCGAAGCAGCACGGTGAAGCGCACCAGTTCCTCCATCACGTCGACGATGCGGTCGTAATAGGCCGACGGCTTCATCCGCCCAGCCTCGTCGAACTCCTGCCAGGCCTTGGCCACGCTGGACTGGTTGGGGATGGTGAACATGCGCATCCAGCGGCCCAGCACGCGCAGCGTGTTCACCGCGTTGAACGACTGCGAGCCCCCGGACACCTGCATCACCGCCAGCGTGCGCCCCTGGGTCGGGCGGATCGCGCCCATCGACAGCGGCAGGTGGTCGATCTGTGCCTTCATCACGCCGGTGATCTGACCGTGCCGTTCCGGACTGCACCACACCTGCCCTTCCGACCACTGCGACAGCTCGCGCAGCTCCTTCACCGCGGGATGGTCGTCGGCGGCGACCTGATCGGGCAGCGGCAGGTCGGACGGATCGAAGATGCGCGTCTCGGCCCCGAAGAAGCGCAGCAGGCGTGCCGCTTCTTCCACCGCCAGCCGCGAATAGGAGCGCTCGCGCAGCGAGCCGTAGAGCAGCAGGATGCGTGGCGGCGGCTCGGCGGGGCCGAGCCCCGCGGCCGGCCGGCGATGGGCATAGCGTGCATCCAGCGCCGGCAGGTGGTCCGGATCGACCAGCGTGCGCAACCGGTTCATGCCCGAGCCCCCGCCCCCGCGCCGAAGCGCGCCTGCATCGCGCGCGCGGCGTGCACCAGCAACAGCAGCACCGGCACTTCCACCAGCGGACCGATCACCGCGGCAAAGGCCACCTTGGAGGCCAGCCCGAACGCGGCGATCGCCACCGCGATCGCCAGCTCGAAATTGTTGCCGGCCGCGGTGAAGGCCACCGCTGTGGTGCGCGGATAGTCCGCGCCGACCCAGCGCGCCATCGCGAAGCTCACCCCGAACATGACCACGAAATAGACCACCAGCGGCAACGCCACGCGCAACACGTCGAGGGGCAAGGCCAGCAACTCGCCGCCCTTCAGGCTGAACATGGCGACGATGGTGAACAGCAGCGCGGCCAGCGTCAGCGGCCCGATCCGCGGCAGAAACCGATCGTTGAACCAGGTCGCGCCACGGCGACGGATCAGCACGTGGCGACTGAGCCAGCCCGCCGCGAACGGGATGCCGAGATAGATCAGCACCGCCCCGGCGATGGTGGTGAACGCCACTGGCACCACCTGCCCGGCCAGCCCGAACCACGGCGGCAGCACCGACAGGAAGAACCAAGCGTAGCCGCCGAAGGTGAGCAACTGGAAGATCGCATTGAAGGCGACCAACCCGGCCACGTACTGGTTGTCGCCCCCGGCCAGCTGGTTCCACACGATCACCATCGCGATGCAGCGGGCCAGCCCGATCAGGATCAACCCGGTCATATACTCGGGCCGGTCGCGCAGGAAGATCACCGCCAGCGCGAACATCAGCACCGGACCGATCACCCAGTTCTGCAGCAGCGACAGCCACAGCAGGCGGCGGTCGGCGAACACGCGATGCAGCTCCTCGTAGCGGACCCGCGCCAGCGGCGGGTACATCATCAGCACCAGGCCGATCGCGATCGGCAGGTTGGTGCTGCCGACGCTGAGCCGGTCCAACGCCTGCGGCAAGCCGGGAAACAGCGCACCGAGGGTCACGCCCAGTGCCATCGCGGCGAAGATCCAAAGGGTCAGGTAGCGATCGAGGAAGGACAGGCGCAGGCGCGGGGTGGCGGCGGTCATCGTGGTGCCTTGGAAAGATAGGAAGCGGTCAGCCGACGCGGCGGCCCTGGGCGTCGAGCACGGCTTCGCCGTCCTCCTTGACGAAGGCGCCGCGCGGACGCATCGGCAGCAGGTCCAGCACGCGCTCGGAGGGGCGACACAGCGCCACGCCAAGTGGCGATACGACGAGCGGGCGGTTGATCAGGATCGGGTGGGCGACCATCGCATCGAGGAGCTCGTCATCAGACAGCGCAGGGTTGCCCAGTCCCAGCTCGGCGTAGGGTGTGCCCTTCTCGCGAATCAGGGCACGCAACGGTTCGCCGGTACGCGCTGCCAGCTGGGCCAGCAACGCGCGGCTGGGCGGCGTCTTGAGATACTCGATGACGTGCGGCTCGAAGCCGCAATGGCGGATCAGGGCGAGGGTGTTGCGCGAGGTTCCGCAATCGGGGTTGTGATAGATCACCACGTCGACCGGAGCCGCTGCCGCACTGGCACCCTCGGCATGGCCGATCTGCTGCAGCTGCGCACGCAGCGACTCGCGCTCCAGGCCTGCCAGCGGCAGCGCGATGAACGCGCGGATGCGATTGGCCAGCAGCCGGAAGGCGGTATGGAAGGCCTGTTCGCGCTGCTCGGACGTGCCGGTGGCGGCAGCCGGATCCTCGATACCCCAGTGCGCGGTCATCGGATGCCCCGGCCAGATCGGGCAAACCTCACCGGCGGCGTTGTCGCAGACGGTGAAAACAAAGTCCATCACCGGCGCATCGGCGCCCCCGAACTCGTCGACGCTCTTCGAGCGCAGCCCATCGACGGGGTGCCCAAGCTCGCGCAGCAACCCGAGCGCAAGCGGATGCACTTCGCCCTTGGGCTGGCTGCCGGCGGAAAACGCGCGGAAACGCCCCTCTCCGAGTTGGTTGAGCAGGCTCTCGGCGAGAATCGAGCGGGCCGAATTGCCGGTGCAAAGGAACAGGACGTTGAAGACGCGATCGGTCATGGTTTCGCCTTGACGGGTGGGCAGCAGGCCAGATCGGCCAGCAGCGGGGTACACAGTTCGGGATGGGCGCTGCAGCAGTCGCGCGCCAGGAACACCATCAGCGCGCGCAGCGCGTCGAGACGCGCGCGGTAGATGATCGAGCGGCCCTGCCGCTCGGTCGCCACCAGCCCGGCCCGCGCCAGCACGGCGAGATGAGCGGACATGGTGTTCTGCGGCACGTCCAGCGCACTGGCCACGTCACCGGCGGCCAGGCCGCGCGGCTCGTGGCTGACCAGCAGGCGGAACACCGCCAGCCGGGTCGGCTGGGCCAGGGCGGCCAGGGCAGCGATGGCGACACTTTCTTCCATATATCCAGAATTATCGATATTTCATCGTCACGCAAGCCCCGGAACGACGAAGCCCCGCCGGGGCGGGGCTTCGCACGGACATCCAGGCGGTGCCTCGACGTCAGTCGCCCATCTGCTTCTGCAGGTGCTCGCGACGCTCCTGCGCATCGAGCGACAGGGTGGCGATCGGTCGGGCATCGAGGCGGTCGACGCCGATTTCCTCGTCGGTCTCCTCGCAGTAGCCGTAACGGCCTTCCTCGATCCGGCGCAGCGCCTTGTCGATCTTGGAGATCAGCTTGCGGTAGCGATCGCGCGTGCGCAGTTCCAGCGAGTTCTCGGTCTCGCGGGTGGCGCGCTCGGCCTCGTCACCGACGTCGCGGACCTCGTCGCGGAGGTTCTCCATGGTCTGGCGCGACTCCTCGACGAGCTGGTCGCGCCAGTCGCGGAGCTTGTTGCGGAAGTACGCCAGCTGCCGCGGGCTCATGTACTCCTCGTCGGCGGAGGGACGGTAGCCCTTGGGCAGATCGATCGTGACGCTGGCGGGCAACGCGTAGCGCCCGTCTTCCTTCGTCACGCCATGGTCGGTATTGGCTGCAGCTTTATTCATTGAGGACGACTGGGACTTCTGTTTCTTGGGAGGAGTATGACTGATGGTAGCCGTTGCCACCTTCGGCGTGGCGGACGAAGTCGCACTGGCGACCTTGCCTGCGGTTGCCGGTGCCGGCTTCGGCACGACCTGGGCCGGCTTGGCGGCAGGAGGCGCAGCCACCGGCTTCGCGGGCGCGGCCTTGACTGGCGCAGCCTTGGCGGAAGCCTTCTTGGCCGCTACCGGCTTGACCACCGCCGGCTTCACCGCGGTCGGCTTGGCCGGCTTCTTTGCGACCGCGGCCGGCTTCACCACTTTCTGTGCGGCAGCCTTCTTCGCGGGTACCTTCTTCGCCACGGCCGGCTTGGCCGGGACCTTCCTGGCCGGAGCCTTGGAGGGCGTCTTCTTCGCCGCGACTTTCCTGTCCGGCGCCTTCTTTGTCGACGTCTTTTTCGCCATCACCGGCTTCGGAGCCGCCTTTTTCGCCACCGGTTTCTTTGCCGCCGGCTTCTTCGGCGAAGGCTTCTTGGTCACCGTCTTGGCGGCCGCCTTCTTGGCGACGGGCTTGGCGACGCTCCTGGATGCGCCACGCGATGTGGCTGCTGCGGACTTCGCCTTTCCTGTCTTGGTGGACTTCGCCGTGGCCGCAGGCTTGTTCTTCTGCGCCTTGGTGGCGGTCGAACTACGCGTGGTTTTCGCCATTTCCCTTCACCATTTTGGCCGTGGCGGCCGGGTGTTATAGCCCATGTGCCTTACACCAGCAAGCGAGCTTTCTGGAATACTGGGGTATGACAAACCGCCAGCCGCTTCGGCCGCGTGAAGTGCCTTGACCCGATTCCTGCTTTTTCTGCTCCGCCTGTATAAACGCTGGCTCAGCCCCCTGCTGGGGCAACGCTGTCGCTTCTACCCCAGTTGCTCGGATTATGCACGGATTGCCGTGGCACGCTTCGGGCCGCTGCGCGGCAGCGTGCTTGCCGCATGGCGCATCGCCCGCTGCCAGCCGCTGTGCTGCGGCGGCGAGGATCCGGTTCCCCAGCAGTTCGAACTGCGTCGATGCCGCCACCACGGCGCCCCCGAGGCCGACGACTCCGGTCAGGTCCGGTGACCGGCCACCCGGGCAGGCTCGGCGCGACAGCGATCGCCGGCGCCACGCGACCGGCCTGGTCACGATGATGCGCGGAGTGTCGTGGTACTACCAGGATGGCTCGAACGCCGAAGGTCCGGTCGACGAGGAAACCATCCGGCACCGTCTGCGCGAGGGACGCATGCCGGTGGGTACGCTGGTGTGGTGCGAGGGGATGCCGGCATGGGCGCCGGTGGAGCGCACGCTGTTCGCAGCAGATGCGCCGCTGCGCAGGGGGGCGGCAACGAAGATCGCTTCCGTCGGAAGCACGGTGGACCCGGCCACGGCGTGGCTGATTGCCTGCCTGCCCTTCGGCCTGCTGCTCCTGTCGCCGCTGCCTGGCTCGGGGCTGATCGGCATGGTCGCCTACATCGGGCTGGCACTGCATGACCGGCAGCAGCTGAAGCGCGCAGGCTGCGACCTGCCGCACGCCGGGTGGTGGCTGATCCTGCTCGGCGCAGTGGGCGCTCCGGTGTACCTGTCGCTGCGCGCCCGGGCGCTGGGCGACCGGCGCGATTACGTGCTGGTCAGCCTGGTGGCGATCGGGGTGTTCTTCATCTTCGCGTTGCGGGCAGGTCTGCCGACCTGACGCCCGCCGCGGCGTCGGGTCAGAGCGGACCGCTGCCGAAGCCGCCCGGCACACCCTTGCTGGCATAGGCCACCGCGTCGTGCGGATGCAGGCTCTCCTGGTGCTCGACGCGCACGTGGAAGTCGGCCAGGCGCCCGTCGGCCTCGAGCGCGCGCTGGATGCGGCGCGCGGCATCCTCGCAGAACATCAGGTTGCTGCCATTGGCGAGCGCGAAAGCCTGCTCGTCCTCACGCTTGACCGCGGTCTGCACCGGTGTACCGAGCGCCCCCTCCACACGGTCGAGCGTGTCGAGCAGGTCGAAAGCCACACCCTCCTTCAGGCGCACCAGCAGGCGCGCGACGCTTCGCTGCGCGTGCGGCGTGGCGACGATGCCCTGTTCGCTGCCCAGCCAGGCAAGCACGTCGGCATGGTCGAGCGGCCGGTCGGCGGAGAAATCCTGCGCAAAGCGCTCCTGGATCAGCTGCCGGGAAAGCGCCGCCGATGCCGGGCACGTCGACGAATAGACCACCTCGGTACCCAGCTCCAGCCGGAAACCGTCGGGACCCAGGCTGGCCTCGACCGACACCGGGTAACTGCGCCAGCCGCTGTTGCCGCTGCGCAGGGCGGTGCGGCGCACCAGCGCATCGAAGCGGATGCTCAGTCGCGCGCGATCGGAGAGGTCCTTGTGCGACTCGAGGAACGCCTGCAGCAGCCCCTCCAGCCCCTTGGCACTGAGCGCCTCGCTGCTGCCCAGATGGCGATCGACCAGCAGGTACAGCCGCGACATGTGGATGCCCCGCTTGTCCGGCCGCGTGAGGTTGACGAAGGCACCGACCTGGGCGCTGGTGCGCTGCACCTCGCCGTCGCCGGCATCGAAGCGCACCGGCACCTGGATCCCGTCCATGCCTACCCAGTCCAGCGCTCCGGCCAGGTGCGGCTGCGCCTGGTGGGCGACGTCGGGCATCAGGCGGACGGTGTTTTCGTGGCTGTGCATGGGAACATCCTGGAACGGGGTGCGAGCGGACTCGCATGGAACTGCCAATGTAGGGGCGGGATCACCGGTCGCAACAGGTGCACCGGGGAAACGCTGCGTCCTCTGGCCAATGCCAGCTCAGGCTCCGGCGAGGCGCCAGCGCCGCGCGGCGTTCCATGCCGCCAGGGTCAGGCCGAAGCCGTTACCCGGCAAGCCGCGTTGCAGCGCCGCCAGCGGGTCGCCGGCGCCCGCCGCGGCCTTCGCCAGCCGCACCGACTCGCGGGCCTCCAGCGCCCGGAACACGCCAAGCGGCCCCGGCAGCGCCATCGCCTCACGCCATGCCGCGGCGAGATCGCCGAGCTGGGCGCGAAGTGCCTGGTCACGCGCATCGCCGGGCGTGCGCAATGCGCTGCGCGACAGACCGAAGCGCGCAAGCCGCGCCATGGGCAGCGGCAGACGATCACGCTCGGCATCATCCTGCAGGCGGCGCAAGGCATGGCCGAGGTGGGCCAGCGCCGCGACGCGGCGTGCCCGTCGCGGATCGGCGCCGCGTCCGAACCACCAGGCGGTCTCCAGCTCTGCCAGCGCGCCGTGCAACGGCTCGGCAGCGGCGAGCTGCGCACCGAAATCAGCCGCAGTGCCCTCCTCCAGCTGCTCGATCGCGGCGCGCACCGGAGCCAGCCACAGCTCGGCAGGAAGCGTCTGCGCACGCTCGTCGTCGAACAGCACCTGGGTCAGCGGATGGCGGCCGCCGCTCTGCGCCGCCCCGGCCAGTTCCTCGGCCCACCAGTTGAGCTTGACCGCAGCCACCTGCGGCTCGCGGATGCCGTAGGCGGCGCCGAGCAGCTCCTGCTCCAGCGCGGCCAGCGCGATGTGCCCGGCATGACGACGCGGATCGACGAACACCAGCGCCACGCGCTGCTGCGGCTGCACCGCCAGCCACTTGTCGACATAGCTCTGCAGCGGGCCGTGCGGCGTATCGATCATGCGGAGACCTCCGGCGCCAGCAGGCGGAGAAGCTGGTCGGGATGATCGATCACCGCGTCGGCCTGCCAGGTGTCCGGGTCGCCGCCGTCGAGATAGCCCCAGCGCACGGCGACGGTGTACAGGCCCGCTGCCGCACCGGCCTGCACGTCGCGGCGGTCATCGCCGACGAACAGGCTACGCGCCGGATCGATGCCCGCCGTTTCGCAGGCCAGCCGCACCGGGGCTGGATCGGGTTTCTTCACCGGCAGCGTGTCGCCCGAGACCACCGCCGAAGCGCGCGTGGACCAGCCGATGCGGGCCAGCAGCGGATCGGTCAGGAAGCCCGGCTTGTTGGTCACCACGCCCCAGCGGATACCCCGTCGCTCCAGCGCGGCCAGCAGCGCCTCGACACCGTCGAACGCATGGGTGTCCTCGGCGACCGCCTGCTCGTACAGCGCGAGGTAGCGCGGCACCAGCGCCTCGACCGCGGTCTCGCCGCGATCGCCGAATGCGCAGCGCAGGATCGCCCGGGAGCCGCGCGAAACCACCTCGCGCACAAGCGCGAAGTCCGGCGGCGCGACACCCTCTTCCGCGCACTGGCGGGCCAATGCGGCGTAGAGATCCGGCGCGCTGTCCAGCAGGGTGCCGTCGAGGTCGAACAGCACGCCCTCGACACGGTCAGGCAGGGTCTTCATGCCGGCTTGCGCGCGCACAGCAGGTAGTTCACGGCAGTGATGCGGCTCAGCCACGCCTTGCGGGTCAGCGGGTTGTAGCCGAGCCCGGAGACGTCCTCCAGCTCCAGCCCGGCGTGGCGGAGCAGCCGCGCCAGCTCCGACGGCTTGAGGAACTGCGCGTAGTGGTGGGTGCCGCGCGGCAGCATGCGCATCAGATATTCCGCCCCCAGGATCGCCGCGCCGAAGGCGACCGGCGTGCGATTGAGGGTGGACATGAACAGCCTGCCGCCGGGCTTGAGCATGGCGGCCAGGTCGTTGACCAGCGCCTCCGGGTCCGGCACGTGCTCGATCATCTCCATGCAGCACACCGCGTCGAAGCAGGCCGGCTCGGCCGCCGCCAGTTCCGCCGAGGACTGCATGCGGTAGTCGACCGCGAGGTTCGATTCGTACAGGTGCAGTCGCGCGATCTCGATCACCTTCTCGCCGAGGTCGATGCCGGTGACCTGCGCACCGGCCGCCGCCAGCGCCTCGCTGAGCAGGCCGCCACCGCATCCCACGTCGGCCACCTTCGCGCCCTTCAGCAGGATGCGATCGGCAACGTACGCGGCACGCACCGGATTGAGGTCGTGCAGCGGTCGCGATTCGCCGTCCGGATCCCACCAGCGGTCGGCCAGCTTGTCGAAGCGGGCGATTTCCTCGGGGCTGACGTTGGCGTGCATGGTCGGCATGATGATGACTCCCGGCGTGCGCTCAGCGCGCCTGCCACTCGTGGATGGTGACGTCCCAGCCGCCGCTGGTGCTGGCCGGATCGCGGTCGACGATCGCCTGTGCCGCGGCGAGATCGTCGGCATGGATCAGGTAGGCGCCGCCGCTCTTGTCGGTGAACGGCCCCGAGCGCTCGAGCACGCCCTGCGCGCGCAGCGCCTCGAGGAAAGCGCGGTGGGCCTCGATCGCCGCCGGATCGACCACCGGGCGGCGCTTCAGCATGACCAGGTAGAGATGCTTGGTATTCATACCGCCTCAATCCTCTCGCGCCACTGCCGGGTACGCGCCAGCATGGCCTGCAGATCCATCCCGACCAGCTCGCGTCCGGCCAGCTTGCGGCGACCGGCAATCCACACGTCGGTGACCTGGTGACGGCCGGCGGCGTAGACCAGCTGCGAGGCGACGTGGAACAGCGGCTGGGTTTCCAGGTCGCTCAGCCGCACCGCGGCGAGGTCGGCCTGCTTGCCCGGCTCGATCGAACCGATCTGCTCCTCCAGCCCCATCGCGCGGGCGGCGTTGAGCGTGCCGGCGCGCAGCGCCGAGGCGGCGTCGAACGCGGCCGCGTCCTGCGCCACCGCCTTGGCCAGGATCGCCGCGGTGCGCATCTCGCCGAACATGTCCAGGTCGTTGTTCGAGGCGCAGCCGTCGGTGGCGATCGCCAGGTTGACGCCGGCACGGCGGAACTTCTCCGCCGGGCAGAAGCCCGAGGCCAGCTTGAGGTTCGACTCCGGGCAGTGCACCACCGAGACGCCGGCCTCGGCGCAGGCGGCGATCTCGCCGTCGGTCGCCTGGGTCATGTGCACGGCGATCAGGCGGTCGTTGACCAGCCCCAGCTTCTGCATGCGCTGGAACGGACGAAGGCCGCTCTTCTTCTTTTCCTCCTCGACCTCGTGCGCGGTCTCGTGCAGGTGCAGGTGGACCGGGATGTCGAGCTGGTCGGCCAGCACGCGGATGCGTTCGAAGCTGGCGTCGGAAACGGTGTACGGCGCGTGCGGCGCGAACGCGGTACCGACCAGCGGATCGCCGAGGAAGCTGTCGTGCACCTCGGCGGCACGCTCGAAGTACTCGTCCTGGGTCCTGGCCCAGGCGGTGGGGAACTCGATCACCGGCAGGCCGACCAGGGCGCGGAAGCCCAGCTTGCGGTAGGTGGCACCGATCGCATCGGGGAAGAAGTAGTTCTCGTTGGCGCAGGTGGTGCCGCCACGGAGCATCTCGGCCACCGCCAGCTCGACGCCATCGCGCACGAACTCCGGCCCGATCACCTTCGCCTCGGCCGGCCAGATGTGCTCCTGCAGCCAGGTCATCAGCGGCAGGTCGTCGGCCAGGCCGCGCAGCAGGGTCATCGGATTGTGCGTGTGGCTGTTGACCAGGCCGGGGATCAGCGCGTGCTCGCCCAGCTCAACCCGCTCGCGCGGCGCATAGGCGGCACGCGCATCGGCGATCGGCAGCAGCGCCACGATGCGGTCGGCGTCGACCACCACGGCGTGCCGCTCCAGCACCACCGCGTGCGGCTCCACCGGCACCACCCAGCGGGCCTCGATCACCAGGTCGACGGGTTGCGGGGGCGTGACACTCATCTTCACCTCACTGTGCGGGATAGGCAGGCGGTCATGGCCTGCGTGCCTGATACAAAACGGTTCGATGCAGAAACGACAAAGGGCGGTACCTCGCGGCGCCCGCCCCTCTCGTCGATCACCTGCCGGGATCGAACGGCTTACTTGCCGACGCGGCTGACGTACTCGCCGGTGCGGGTATCGACCTTGATCACCTCGTCCGTGCCCACGAACAGCGGCACGCGGACCACGGCGCCGGTCTCCAGGGTGGCCGGCTTGCCGCCGCCGCCGGAGGTGTCGCCACGGACGCCCGGATCGGTCTCGGTGATCTTCAGCTCGACGAAGTTCGGCGGCTGCACGGCGATGACCTCACCGTTGAACAGCGTCACCACGCACTCCTCCTCGCCCTTGAGCCACTTGGCGGCGTCGCCGACGCCGACCTTGGTGGCCTGGTGCTGCTCGAAGGTCTCCTGCTGCATGAAGTGCCAGAACTCGCCGTCGGAGTAGAGGAACTGCATGTCGGTGTCGACCACGTCGGCGACCTCGAACGAGTCGGACGACTTCATCGTCTGCTCGGTGGTGCGGCCGGTCTTCAGGTTGCGAATGAAGATGCGGGTGAACGCCTGGCCCTTGCCGGGCTTGATGAAGTCGGCGTCGGTGATGACCCACGGGTCGTTGTTGTGGAGGATCTTCATCCCCTTCTTGACGTCGTTCAGACCAGCGGTGGCCATGCAGTGCGCTCCAATCGAAGAATCCGCCCGGACGAGCGGCTAAAATGGTCAACCAGACGGGCTCGCGCCCGATACAAGGCCGTCCATGATAACCGCAAGCCCCGGCGCCCGCATTACCCCGGCCGGCGCCGTCACCGGAGACTGGCGCCAGCAATGGCGTGACGCTGTCACCGATCCGCTCGAACTGCTCGCCCTGCTAGATCTGGGCCACTTGTCCGGCGCGCTGCCGGAAGCCGACGCCGGATTCGCCCTGCGCGTGCCGAGGGCGTTCGTGGCGCGCATGCAGCCAGGTGACGCCCGCGATCCGCTGCTGCTGCAGGTGCTGCCGCAACTGGCCGAACTGGAGCAGGCCGAGGGTTTCGTCGTCGACGCGGTCGGCGACCTGGCCGCCCGCGAGGCTCAGGGCGTGCTGCACAAGTACCACGGCCGGGCCCTGCTCATCGCCAGCGGAAGCTGCGCGATCAACTGCCGCTACTGCTTCCGGCGGCATTTTCCCTACGGCGAGGAAATGGCCGCCGCCGGCCACTGGCGTCGCGCGCTCGATCACCTGCGGAGCGATCCGAGTCTCACCGAGCTGATCCTCTCCGGAGGTGATCCGCTGGCGCTGGCCACCGCCAAGCTGGAGGAGCTGTCGGCGGGCCTGGCGGGGCTGCCCCAGGTCACGCGCCTGCGCATCCATACCCGCCTGCCGGTGGTGCTGCCCGCCCGGGTCGACGGGGCGCTGGTCGACTGGCTGACCGCGCTGCCCCAGCAGAAGGTGGTCGTGCTGCACGTCAACCACGCCCGCGAGATCGACGGAAGCGTGGCAGAGGCCTGCCGCCGCCTGCGCGAAGCAGGCTGCACCCTGCTCAATCAGGCGGTGCTGCTGCGCGACGTCAACGACGACGCGGTATCGCTGACCGAGCTGTCCGAAGCCCTGTTCGCCGTGGGGGTGCTCCCCTATTACCTGCATCAGCTCGACCGTGTGCAGGGCGCAGCTCATTTCGAGGTCGACGACCAACTGGCACTTGGCCTGCTCGAGCAACTGCGCGGCCGCCTGCCGGGCTATCTGGTGCCCCGGCTGGTGCGGGAAGTGGCCGGCGCCCCCTCCAAGCTTCCATTGTGAGCACCCGGTCGCCGCATCGACGCTTCGCCGTGCTGGCGGCCACCGCGGGAATCCGCTACAAACCTTGCATGTGCGCCATGACTGGCGCGCGTCGGCCGTGGCCGGCCGGCGCCCCCTGAACCGACCGATGTGTCCATGAAAAAAGATTCCGTGATCAAGATCCTGTTCGTCGAAGCCTCCGTGGAGGACGCCGAACAGATCATCAGCCTGCTCCGCAATGGCGGCGTCGCCGTCCGGCCGGCGCGGGCGACCACGCCGGAGGAGATCCAGGCGGCGCTGGACGAACTGATCCCGGACGTCGTGCTTTACGATCCGCTGCCGGCAAAGCTTGCGTTGCGCGACGTCGCGCAACAGCTGGAGGCACACGGCCGCGATCTCGCGCTGGTCGCGCTGGTGGCCCAGATCGACAACCAGACGGTGGCCGACATGTTCAATGCCGGCGTGCGGGGCATCGCGATCCGCAGCCAGCCAAGACAGCTGATGACCGTGCTGCAGCGCGAACACGAGGCGCTGCAGACACGGCGCCAGGTGCGCCTGCTGGAGGCGGCGCTGAGGGAATCCGAGCGCCGTGCCGATGCCCTGCTCGATTCCTCCACCGACCCGATCGCGTTCGTCCACGACGGCATGCACGTGCGGGCCAACAGGGCCTACCTGGAAACCTTCGGCTACGACGATTTCGACGACCTGCTCTGCCTGCCCGTGCTCGACCTGATCAGCAGCATGGACGCCGAGCCCTTCAAGAACCTGCTGCGCAGCCACGCCCGAGACGAGAAGGCTGCGCCGCACATCGATCTGCAGGCGCGCCGCTCCGATGGCAGCACGTTCCAGGCCACGGTCGAGTTCGCCCATGCCACGTTCGAGGGCGAACCCTGCCTGCAGATCGTATTCCGTCGTCAGCAGGTCGACCCACAGCTGATCGAACAGCTGCACCGCGACCCCGTCACCGGCCTGTACAACCGTGCGCGTACGCTGGAGAGCATCGACGATGCGGTCGCCGCCGCCGCCAAGGGCACCAAGGGGCAAAGCCTGCTGCTGATCGAGCCGGACAACTGGCAGTCGCTCCTCGACAGCGTCGGCATGGGCAAGGCCGACGAGTTGATGGCCGCATTCGCACACCGGGTCAATGCGCAGGTCGGCGAGGACGACGTGGCCGGCCTACTGTCCGAGCACACGATCGGCGTCATCCTGCGCAACCGCAACGACGAGTCGGTCAAGCAGTGGATCGCCGACCTGCAGAAACGCATCGCCAGCGAGATCTTCGACCTCGGCTCGCAATCGCTGACGGTTTCGGCGAGCGTCGGCGGCAGCCTGCTGGGTGAGAAGAACGCCAACGCCGAGCTGCTGCTCAACCAGGCTGGCCAGGCCCTGCGCAGCGCGTTGAGCCAGGGCGGCGGCAAGGTCGAGCTGCACGATCCGGCCGCCCGCGAGAAGGCCGACGCCGAGCGCGAGCGTTACTGGCTGCAGCTGCTCCAGCACGCGCTCTCCCAGGATGGCTTCGTGCTGTACCACCAGCACACCATCAGCCTGCAGGACGCCGAGGGCGAATACTCGGAGATCCTGCTGCGCATGAACGGGCCACAGGGAGAAGTGCTGCCGGGATTCTTCATGCCGATCGCGGAGAAGCACGGCATGACCACGGCGATCGACCGCTGGGTGCTGGCCAAGGCGATCGAGACGCTGCGGGCCCGAGACAGCCAGGGCATCCAGACCACGTTCTTCGTGAAGCTGACCGCCGACTCGATCCAGGATGCCACCATGCTGCCCTGGCTCGGCGAGCAGCTACGCAAGGCCGCCCTCAAGAACGGCCAGATCGTGCTGGAAATGACCGAAAGCAAGGTGGTGACCCTGCTCCGCCCGGCGCAGGAGTTCGTCACTGGCTGGAAGAAGCTCGGCGGCCGCTTCGCACTGGAGCAGTTCGGCTCGGGACTCAACTCGTTCCAGTTGCTCAACCACGTCGACGCGGACTACCTAAAGATCGACCGCTCCTACATGGCGCAGCTGCCCCAGCACCCGGAAAACCAGAGGAAAATCGCCGAGATCTGCCATCAGGCGCGCGATCTCAAGAGGCTCACGGTGGCCGAGTGGGTGGAGGACGCCAGCAGCACCTCGCTGCTGTTCGCCTGTGGCGTGGATTTCGTGCAGGGCAACTTCCTGCAGGAGCCACAGAGGCTGATCAATTGATCCATTGAGGAGTCGTGGCGCGTTCCCACCCGCCACTCAACCGGAAAGCCCAACAAAAAAAGCCGCGGAGCCAATGCTCCGCGGCTTTTTCATGCCCTGCGTAGGCAGTCTTACTCGGCGGCCTTCGCGGCCTTGGCGGCAGCGGCGGCGGCGATGTCTTCCTTGATGCGCGCAGCCTTGCCCTCCAGGTTGCGCAGGTAGTACAGCTTGGCGCCACGCACCTTGCCCTTGCGCTTGACCTGCACCGACTCGATGGTCGGGCTGTGCGCCTGGAACACGCGCTCCACGCCGGTGCCGTGGGAAATCTTGCGCACGGTGAAGGCCGAATGCAGGCCGCGGCTGCGCTTGGCGATGACGATGCCCTCGAACGCCTGCACGCGCTCGCGGTTACCTTCCTTCACCTTGACGTTGACCACCACCGTGTCGCCGGGGCCGAATTCCGGCAGCTGGCGGGTGATCTGCTCGGATTCGAACTGTTCGATGATCTTGTTCATGGCAACACCTGTGTCGATTCAATTACCGCGGTCTGCGACGGCCGCTTCGTGGTGCCGCAGATAGTCGCGGCGGAATTCTTCCAACAGCGCGGCGGACTCTGCATCCAGGCTCCGTCGCGCCAGCAGATCGGGCCGTCGCAGCCAGGTCCGTCCCAACGACTGCTTCAGGCGCCAGCGGCGTATGGCCGCGTGATCGCCGGACAACAGCACCGCCGGCACGTCACCCAGTGCGTCATGCACCGGTTTCGTGTAATGCGGACAATCCAGCAGGCCGTCCGAGAACGAATCCTGCTGCGCCGACTGCGCGTCGTTCAACGCGCCGTCCTGCAAGCGGCCCACGGCATCGATGATCACCGCGGCACCCAGCTCGCCGCCGGACAGCACATAATCGCCGATGGAAAGCTCCTCGTCGACCTCGTGCGCCAGCAGACGCTCGTCCACTCCTTCATAACGTCCACAGAGCAGGGCAAGCCTCGGCAATTTCGCCAGCGACATCACCCTGTCCTGCGTCAGCCGCGCTCCCTGCGGACTGAGGTAAACCACATGCACCGGCTCCGGTGCCGCCTCCCGCACCGCCCTGAGGGCCGCACGCAGAGGTTCGATCAGCATCACCATCCCGGGGCCACCGCCACACGTGCGGCCGTCCACGGTCCGGTAATTGTCGGTGGCGAAGTCGCGCGGGTTCCAGGTTTCCACCTGAAACAGCTCCCGCTGCTGCGCGCGCCCGACGACGCCGACGGCGGCGCACTGGCGCATGAAGTCGGGAAAAAGCGTAACGACGTCGATGCGCATCAAGATCCTCCGGTCACCGGCCAGCCAGGCGCGGGCTCAGAACTCGGGATCCCAGTCCACCACCATGCGCCCGGCTTCCAGATCCACCGAACGCACATAACTACCCTGGATGAAGGGAATCAGCCGCTCACGCTCGCCGTCCCTCACCACCACCACGTCATTGGCCCCGGTCGCGAACAGGTGACTGACCCGCCCCAACGCCACGTCTTCGGTGGTGACGACCTCAAGCCCTTCGAGATCGACCCAGTAATACTCATCCTTGCCTGTCGGTGGCAGCAATTCGCGGGCGACATGGATGTCCTTGCCCACCAGTGCGGCTGCCTGCTCGCGGGTGTCCACGTTCGGCAGGTGGCAGACCAGCCCCTTGCCCTGTGGACGCCCCTTGACGCCCGACACCTCGATGACCTCGCCCGGCGCCGCTGAGAGCTGCCAGGGCTGGTAATCGAAAATCCGCGTGCGGGGCTCGGACCAGGACTCGATCTTGAGCCAGCCCTGCACGCCGTACAGCCCGACGATGCGTCCCATCAGGACGCGTCGACCGGCTGCAGCCATGCTCAGGCCGCCTGCTGCTTGCCGGCTTCCTTGACGAGGGCCGCGACCTTGTCGGTCAGCTGCGCACCCTTGCCCACCCACTCCTTGACGCGCTCGACGTTCAGCTCGAGGCGCTTGTCCTTGCCGGCCGCGACCGGGTTGTAGAAGCCCACGTTCTCGATGCTGCGGCCGTCGCGCTTGTTGCGCTGATCGGTCACGACGATGTGGTAGAACGGACGGCCCTTGGCGCCACCGCGCGAAAGACGAATCTTGACCATAGTAAAAGCTCCAGAGATGCCGGAATCGCCGGCCACACGCACGAGACCGTGCGCGGTAAACGCGGCATTTTAGCGGGTTTCAGGGAAAAAGGAAGACCCGTCAAGGGCCTCCCGGAAAGCTTTTGTGGCGGCAGTCAGCGCATCGGCGGCAGCCCGCCGCCCATCCCGCCCATGCCCTTCATGGCGCCGCGCATCTGCCGCAGCAGGCCCTTGGTGCCGCCCTTGGCCAGCTTGGACATCATTTTCTCCATCTGCATGTACTGCTTGAGCAGGCGGTTGACGTCGGCCGGCTGGGTGCCCGAGCCGCGGGCCACGCGGGCGCGGCGCGAGCCGTTCAGCAGGTCCGGGTGGCGGCGCTCCTTCTTGGTCATCGACTGGATGATCGCGACCATCTTCTTGAGCTCGCCGTCGTTGACCTTGGACTTCACGTTGTCCGGCACGCTGGCCATACCCGGCAGCTTGTCCATCAGACCGGCCAGGCCGCCCATGTTGGACATCTGCTCGAGCTGGTCCTTCATGTCGTTCAGGTCGAAGCGCTCGCCCTTCATCACCTTGGTGGCGAGCTTCTGCGCCTTTTCCTGGTCGACCTTGCGCTCGACCTCCTCGACCAGCGACAGCACGTCGCCCATGCCCAGGATGCGCTGGGCGACTCGATCCGGATGGAACGGCTCCAGCGCATCGGACTTCTCGCCGGCACCGAGGAACTTGATCGGCCGGCCGGTGACGTAGCGCACCGACAGCGCCGCACCGCCGCGGGCATCGCCGTCGGTCTTGGTCAGCACCACGCCGGTGAGCGGCAGCGCCTCGGCGAAGGCCTTGGCGGTGTTGGCCGCGTCCTGGCCGGTCATCGCATCGACCACGAACAGGGTCTCGACCGGGGTGATCGCGGCGTGCAGCGCCTTGATCTCGTCCATCATCGCCTGGTCGACGCTGAGGCGGCCGGCGGTGTCCACCAGCAGCACGTCGATGACCTCGCGACGGGCGGCAGCGATCGCGTTCTTCGCGATGTCGACCGGGTTCTGGCCCGCCTCGGAGGGGAAGAAGGCAACGCCGACCTGTTCGGCCAGCGTGCGCAGCTGCTCGATCGCCGCCGGACGGTACACGTCGCAGCTGACCACCATCACCCGCTTCTTCTTGCGCTCGGTCAGGAAGCGGGCCAGCTTGCCCACCGTGGTGGTCTTGCCCGCACCCTGCAGACCGGCCATCAGCACCACCGCCGGCGGGGTCTGGGCGAGGTTGAGCTCGGTGTTCACCGTGCCCATCACCGCGGTCAGCTCGTCGCTGACCACCTTCACCAGAGCCTGGCCCGGCGACAGGCTCTTGAGCACCTCCTGGCCGACCGCGCGCACCTTCACGCGCTCGATCAGCGCCTGCACCACCGGAAGGGCGACGTCGGCCTCGAGCAGCGCGATGCGCACCTCGCGCAGCGACTCGCGGATGTTCTCCTCGGTCAGGCGACCGCGACCGCGCAGGCGGTTGACGGTGGCAGAGAGGCGTTGGCTGAGCGACTCGAACATGCGGGGGAAACCAGGGTGGAAAGCGCCCGATTATAGCCAACCGCCCGGCATCCGGCAGGATCGTCCGCCGCACCCCTGCCCGAGCCGCGGATGGCTGTGCGACACTGCCCGGCCATGATCCTTTCCGCGCTCAACCTGCTGGCTGTCGCCCTCTACCTGATCGCCACGGCTGCGCTCGCCTGGCCGCTGCTCGGGGAGGGCCGGCCACCCGGGGGACGCATGCCGCTGGTGGTGGCCGCCGCCGCCGTCCTGCTGCACGCCACGGCACTGCTGAGCATGCACCGTGGCGCGCTGGATCTGCACTTCTTCGCCGCGCTGTCGCTGGTCGCCTGCGTGGTGTCGGCACTGACCCTGCTGGTGAACCTGACCCGGCCGGTCGCCATACTGGGCGTGGCGGTGTTTCCCCTATCGGCCCTGCTGGTGGCCATCGACGGCTTCATCGCTCCGCCTACCGTACCCGAGCCGATGGACTGGCAGATCAAGCTGCACGTGACGATCGCCCTGCTCGCCTTCAGCGTGCTGTCGATCGCCGCGGTGCTGGCGATCGGCCTGGCGGTGCAGGAACGCGGCCTGCGCCACCGCCAGTTCGGCCCCTGGCTGCGCGCCCTGCCGCCGCTGACCCTCACCGAGTCGCTGCTGTTCCAGCTGATCGGCGCCGGCTTCGCCCTGCTGACCCTGACCCTGGTCACCGGCACCCTGTTCGTCGACAACCTGTTCGGCCAGCACCTGGTGCACAAGACGGTGCTGTCGATCCTCGCCTGGCTGGTGTTCGGCGCGCTGCTGTTCGGCCGCTGGCGCTACGGCTGGCGCGGCCGTCGCGCGGTGAACCTCACGCTGTCGGGCACTGCGCTGCTGGTGCTGGCCTTCTTCGGCACCAAGGCAGTGCTCGAACTGATCCTCCACCGCAGCATGTAACGACCGGGACATGGAAGCCGCGCAGTTCGTCCTGACGCTCTCCTGCGCCGACCGCCCCGGCATCGTGGGCGCGGTGTCCAGCCACCTCGCCGCACAGGGCAGCAACATCCTCGAGGCGCAGCAGTTCGGTGACGCCCAGACCGGGCAGTTCTTCATGCGGCTGGTGTTCCGGCCCTGCACGCCGGACGTGGAAGCGGACGACCTGCGCGCCGGTTTCAAGGTGGTCGCCCAGCGCTTCGGCATGCAGTGGACGCTGCGCCCGCGCGACCAGCGCCGCCGCGTGCTGCTGATGGTGTCGAAGTTCGACCACTGCCTGGCCGACCTGCTGTATCGGTGGCGCATCGGCGAACTGCCGATGGACATCGTCGGCATCGTCGCCAACCACCCGCGCGAGACCTACCGCCACCTGGATTTCGACGACATCCCGTTCCACTACCTGCCGGCCGACCGCGCCGACAAGGCCGCGCAGGAGGCTCGGGTGTGGGCGGTGATCGAGCAGTCCGGCGCCGACCTGGTGGTGCTCGCCCGCTACATGCAAGTGCTGTCCGACGAGCTGGCTGGCAAGCTCGCCGGACGCTGCATCAACATCCACCACTCGTTCCTGCCCGGCTTCAAGGGCGCGCGGCCGTACCACCAGGCACACCGCCGCGGGGTCAAGCTGATCGGTGCCACCGCGCATTTCGTCACCGCCGACCTCGACGAAGGACCGATCATCGAGCAGGACATCGAACGGGTCAGCCACAGCGACACCCCGGAAGACATGATCCGCATCGGTCGCGACATCGAGCGCCGCGTGCTGGCGCGCACGCTGCGGCTGGTGCTGGACGACCGCGTGCTGGTCGACGGCCACAAGACGGTGGTGTTCGCCTCGTAGCGAAGCGGCCCTGCGGGCCTCAGCGGCAGGCGTCGATCGCCTCGGACAGGCGCTCCACGCTAACCACCTCCATCTCGCCCACCCGCCCCCGCTTCGGCGCGTTCGCCTTCGGCACGATGGCGCGATGGAAGCCGTGATGCGCAGCCTCCTTCAACCGCTCCTCGCCATTCGGCACGGGGCGGATCTCGCCCGACAGGCCGACCTCGCCGAACGCGATGGTCTTGTCCGGCAGCGGCCGGTCGCGCAACGAAGACAGCACCGCCAGCAGCACCGGCAGGTCGGCCGCGGTCTCCTGCACGCGGATGCCGCCGACCACGTTGACGAATACGTCCTGGTCGTACGCCGCCACGCCACCGTGCCGGTGCAGCACGGCCAGCAGCATGGCCAGCCGGTTCTGCTCCAGGCCCAGCGCCACGCGGCGCGGGTTGCCCAGCGAGCTCTGGTCGACCAGCGCCTGCACTTCCACCAGCAGCGGCCGGGTGCCCTCGCGGGTCACCATCACCGCGCTGCCGGGCGTCGGGCCGCTGTGCGCGGAAAGGAAGATCGCCGACGGATTCGGCACCTCGCGCAGGCCCTTCTCGCTCATCGCGAACACACCCAGTTCGTTGACCGCGCCGAAGCGGTTCTTGAACGCGCGCAGCACGCGGAAACGCGAACCGGACTCGCCCTCGAAATACAGCACCGCGTCGACCATGTGCTCGAGCACGCGCGGGCCGGCGATACCGCCCTCCTTGGTCACGTGGCCGACCAGGAACACGGACGTGCCGGTTTCCTTGGCGAAGCGGGTGAGCTTGGCCGCCGACTCGCGCACCTGGCTCACCGAACCCGGCGCCGCGGTGAGCAGCTCGGTCCAGATGGTCTGGATCGAGTCGATCACCAGCACGCGCGGCCGGCTGGCGACGGCCTGCTCCAGGATGCGCTCAATGCAGGTCTCGGCCAGGCCGTGCAACGGCGCCAGCGGCAGATCCAATCGCTGCGCGCGGGCTGCGACCTGGGCGAGCGACTCCTCGCCCGACACGTAGACACTGGGCAGCTGGCTGCCGAGCGTGCCCAGCATCTGCAGCAGCAGGGTGGACTTGCCGATGCCCGGATCGCCGCCGATCAGCACCACCGAGCCGTCGACCAGGCCGCCACCGAGCACCCGGTCCAGCTCGCCGATGCCGGTGAGCGTGCGCGACTCGGCGGTCACCGCCACCTCGGTCAGCGGGGTCACCTTCGTCGCACCGGCCGCCTTGCCGGCGTAACCGCCGCGGGCCGCGCCCGCCGACTTCACCGCCGGCTGCAGCACGATCTCGCTCAGCGTGTTCCAGACTCCGCACTCGACGCACTGCCCCTGCCACTTGGAGTGCTCGGCACCGCATTCGGTGCAGACGTAGGCGGTCTTGGCCTTGGCCATCGGTGGTTCCTGCCGGATCGACGAAGCGGCAAGCTTAGCCGGCACGCATCGCAGCCGACGAGACGAGCCCACCTGCAGGCCGTGTCAGCCCTCGTCTTCGACGAACAGCACGCGGCGGGTCATGCCGCAGGTGAGGTCGTAGCTGATCGTGCCGGACCGGGCGGCGATGGTTTCCACCGGCAGCTCCGGCCCCCACAGGGTGACCCGGTCGCCGACGCGGGCATCCGGGGCCTCGCGCAGATCCAGCGTGATGAGGTCCATCGACACCCGCCCCACCAGCGGCACGCGGCGGTCGCCGACCAGCACGGGCGTGCCCGCCGCGGCGCTGCGCGGGTAACCGTCGCCATAGCCGATCGCCGCCACGCCCACCGGCATGTCCTCCGGGCAGGTCCAGGTGCCGTTGTAGCCGATGCGCTCGCCGGCACGGACGCGGTTGATCGCGATCAGCCGGGTCGACAACGTCATCGCCGGTCGGTAGCCGAAATCGCTGCCGCTCCTGCCGTCGACCACCGACAACCCGTACAGCAGGCCTCCGGTGCGCACCCAGTCGGCACGCGCCGCGGGCCAGCCGAGCAGGCCGGCGGAGTTGGCCAGCGAGCGCGGGCCGTCGAGACCGGCCGTGGCGGCGTTGAAGCGGTCGATCTGGGCGCGGGTCACCTCGCCGCCGAACACCTCGGACTCGGCGAAATGGGTGAGCAGGCCGATCTGTGGATCGATGCCGGGCATGGCAGCCAGCTGCGCGTGCACGGCAGGAACCCGTTCCGGCGCGAAGCCCAGCCGGTGCATGCCGCTGTCGACCTTGATCCACACCCGCAGCCGGCCGCGGCGCGGCGAGGCCTCGGCCAGCCAGGCCAGCTGGGCCTCATGATGGATCGCCGCATCCAGACCCAACCGCTGCATCTCGGCGATATCGCCCGACTGGTCCGGCCCGGACAACACGGCGATGCGCTGGCGATGCCCGGCCGCACGCAGGCGCAGGCCGTCCCCCAGCGCGGCCACCGCGAACGCCTCGGCCTGTCCGTCCAGCGCGCGCGCCACCCGCTCCAGACCGTGGCCGTAGGCGTCGGCCTTGACCACCGCCATCACCCTCGCCGGCGCGGCCGTGCGCTGGATCAGCGCCAGGTTGTGGCGCAACGCGCCCAGATGGATGGTGGCGACGGTGGTGCGGCTCATGGTCGTGGATCGACGGGCAGCGACGCATCCCTTCCGGGGACAGGTGCCCCGAACGACCGCGCCGGAAAGAGGGAAATCACTCGAACGCGCCGACGAACGAATCCGGCGCGTAGTTCTCGAACTTGGTGTAGTGGCCGAGGAAGGTCAGCTTCACCGTGTCGGTGGGGCCGTTACGCTGCTTGCCGATGATGATCTCGGCCAGGCCTTTGTCCGGCGACTCCTTGTTGTAGTACTCGTCGCGGTAGATGAACATGATCACGTCGGCGTCCTGCTCGATGGCGCCCGACTCGCGCAGATCGGACATCATCGGCCGCTTGTCCGCGCGCTGCTCCAGCGAGCGGTTCAACTGGGAAAGGGCGATCACCGGCACGTTCAGCTCCTTGGCGAGGCCCTTGAGTGAACGCGAGATTTCTGAAATCTCGGTGGCGCGGTTCTCCTTGTTTCCGGGCACCTGCATCAGCTGCAGGTAGTCGATCACGATCAGGCCGAGCCCGCCGTGCTCGCGGTGCAGGCGGCGGGAGCGCGAACGCAGCTCCACCGGCGACAGGCCCGGCGTGTCGTCGATGAAGATCTTCGCCTCGGAGAGGATCGCGATGGCGTTGGTGACGCGCGGCCAGTCCTCCTCCTCCAGGTCACCGTTGCGCAGGTGCTGCTGGTGGATGCGGCCGATCGAGGAAATCATGCGAAAGGCCAGCTGCGAGGCCGACATTTCCATCGAGAAGATCACCACCGCCTTCTTGCCGCGCAGCGCGGCGGCCTCGGCGATGTTCACCGAGAACGCGGTCTTGCCCATCGAGGGTCGCGCCGCGACGATGATCAGGTCGGACGGCTGCAGTCCCGAGGTGAGCTCGTCCAGGTCGTTGAAGCCGGTGGAGATGCCGGTGAGCTGGCCGCGGTTCTGGTAGCGCTCGTGCAGCATGCGGAAGGCGTCCTTGACCGCCTCGCGCATGGAGACCGAATCCTTCTTGCCGCGCGAGCCGGACTCGGCGATCTTGAACACGCGCTGCTCGGCGCTTTCCAGCACCTCCTGCACGCTCTTGCCGTCCGGCAGGTAACCGTCCTCGCTGATCGCCACGCCGGCGTCGATCAACTGCCGCAGGATCGACTTCTCGCGCACGATGTCCGCGTAGGCGCCGATGTTTGCTGCGCTGGGCGTGGTGTTGGCCAGCTCGGCCAGGTAACTAGCGCCGCCGACCATCTCGGCCAGGCCGTTCGCCTCGAACCAGTCGCCCAGGGTCACCGCGTCGCAGGGCATGCCCTTGTTCGCCAGCTCGGTGATCGCACGCCAGATCAGCCGGTGGTCCTTGCGGTAGAAGTCGCCCTCGGAGAGCCGGTCGGCCACCTTGTCCAGCGCGTCGGGCGCCAGCATCAGGCCGCCCAGTACCGCCTGTTCGGCGTCGATGGAGTGCGGCGGCACGCGTAGCGACTCGATGCTGGGCGCGCGCTCGCCTTTGCGCTCGGGAACGAAGGACATGGAGCGATACCTCACAGGGAAATGGCTGCGCGGGCGACACGCGCCAGCGCAGGCTGCCGACGAATCAGCATACGCGGACGCGTCGCGCGGAACGAGACAACAAGTCTGTGGCCAGCCTGTGGATAAGCTGTGGCCGGGCGTGGATAACCCGGAGCGCGGCCACCCTGGCCACCAACGAAAACGGGCGCCTCGCGGCGCCCGTTTCCAAAACCGGGAGGGGGTGGGCTTACTTCTCGCCGACCACGATCACCTTGACGGTGGTCTGGATGTCGGCGTGGAGCGACACCACGACCTCGTACTCGCCGGTGTTGCGGATCGGGCCTTCGCCCTGGATCACTTCGTTCTTGTGCACGTCGTGGCCGGCGGCCTGCAGGGCCTCGGCGATCTCGCGCGGACCGACCGAGCCGTAAAGCTTGCCCTCGGGGCTGGCGTTGGCTTCGATGGTCACCTCGACGCCTTCCAGCTTGGCCTTGCGGCCCTCGGCGCCCGACAGCTGCGCGGCGGCCTTGGCTTCGTACTCGGCGCGACGCTTCTCGAAGGCTTCGAGGTTGGCGGCGGTGACCGGCACGGCCTTGCCCTGCGGCAGCAGGTAGTTGCGGCCGTAACCCGGCTTCACGCTGACCTTGTCGCCCAGGTTGCCGAGGTTGCGGACTTTCTCGAGAAGAATCAGTTCCATGGTTTTTTCCTTTCGTTAGCACCGGTGTGGCCCGGCGCAGCCGTGGACGGTTGTCCGAAGAGTGGGCGCCCGCGCGCCGGACCGGAGCCCGGCACGCGGGACACGACTTAGACGTCGTGGTTGTCGGTGTACGGCAACAGGGCCAGGAAGCGGGCGCGCTTGATCGCGGTCGCCAGCTGGCGCTGGTAGCGGGCCTTGGTGCCGGTGATGCGGCTCGGCACGATCTTGCCGTTCTCGGTCACGTACTGGCGCAGCGTGTTGAGATCCTTGTAGTCGATCTCCTTCACCTTCTCGGCGGTGAAGCGGCAGAACTTGCGGCGGCGGAAGAACTTGGACATGGCTGGTGTGCTCCTGATCAGTCGTCGCTGTCGCGATCGTTGTCGCGGCTGCCGCGGCGGTCGTCGCCGTCGTTGTCGTCGTCACGGCGACGCGAACCCTTGGCGTCGTCCTTCTCCTTCGACTTCAGGATGAAGGACGGCTCGGTGTCGGCCTCGTCGCGGCGGATGCACAGGTGGCGCAGCACGGCGTCGTTGAAGCGGAAGCCCGACTCGAGCTCGTTCAGCGCGTTCTGGGTGACCTCGATGTTCAGCAGCACGTAGTGCGCCTTGGCGAGGTCGACGATCGGGTACGCCAGCTGGCGACGGCCCCAGTCCTCGAGGCGGTGGATCTTGCCGCCGTCGGCCTCGATCAGCGCCTTGTAGCGCTCGATCATCGCCGGCACCTGTTCGCTCTGGTCAGGGTGGACCAGGAACACAACTTCGTAATGACGCAGGGTCATTGTTGGGTAACTCCTTGTGGATGCGGCCTTTTCAGGCCTGGCAGCCTCCCGTCGGTGCGGTGAGGCAAGGTTCCGCCCGGAGCCTTTGCGCTCTGGACAGAAGCGGAATTGTACGGTGCGCCCGGCGGCGACCGCAAGCGATTGATTCGAGGGGAAACGGCGGCCACCCGCCGGGGCTGGTCAGCCGACCGTGAAGCTCTCGCCGCAGCCGCACTCGCCGGTGGCGTTGGGGTTGTGGAACACGAAGCTGGCGTTGAGCCCTTGGCGCTGGAAGTCGATCACGGTGCCGTCGACCAGCGGCAGGCTCTTGGCGTCGACCACCACCGACAGGCCGTCGATCTCGATCACCTGATCGTCGGCGGCGACCTCGTCGGCCAGGTCCACCACGTAGGCGAAGCCCGAGCAGCCGGTGCGCTTGACGCCGAAGCGCACGCCGGGCGCCGAAGGCGTCTGGTCGAGGAAGTGGCGCATCCGCTGGCTGGCGGCGGGGGTGATGGAAATCGTCATGGCGTGCAACCGTTTACGTGGCGACCGGCAAAGGCTCGCGGGTCCGTCGGAACCTACATTATCATGCGGGTTTGACCGGTTCCGACCCTCGTCGGCATCCCACCCGGTCATCTCTTCCCACAATCCAGGCGTCCAGATGCGGCGCCGCAGCAGGAGTTTCAATCCATGGCGTTGGTCAGCGCGACGGTGTGCAGCGTGAAGCAGGCCCTTTCCGGCCAGGTCGAAGCCGGCCAGAAGGTGACCGTGCGCGGCTGGGTGCGGACCATCCGCGAGTCCAAGGGCGGGCTGGCCTTCGTCAACGTCACCGACGGCTCCTGCTTCGACCCGATCCAGGCCGTGGTCACCGACCAGGTGGCCAACTACGAGACCGAGGTGAAGCGCCTGACCACCGGCGCCGGCCTGATCGTCACCGGCACCCTGGTGCCGTCGCAGGGCAAGGGCCAGCGTTTCGAGATCCAGGCCGAGACGGTGGAGGTCACCGGCTTCGTCGACGATCCGTTGACCTACCCGATCCAGCCCAAACCGCACACCATGGAATTCCTGCGCGAGGTTGCCCACCTGCGCCCGCGCACCAATCTGTTCGGCGCGGTCACCCGCGTGCGCCACACGATGATGACGGCGATCCACCGCTGGCTCACCGAACAGGGCTTCTTCTGGATCAACACCCCGATCATCACCACCTCCGATGCCGAAGGCGCCGGCGACATGTTCCGGCTGTCCACGCTGGACCTGGCCAACCTGCCGCGCCTGCCCGACGGCAGGATCGATTTCCGCAAGGACTTCTTCGGCCGCGAGGCCTTCCTCACCGTGTCCGGCCAGCTCAACGTCGAGGCCTACTGCCTGGCGATGAGCAAGGTCTACACCTTCGGCCCGACCTTCCGCGCCGAGAACTCCAACACCCCGCGCCACCTGGCCGAGTTCTGGATGGTGGAGCCGGAAATCGCCTTCGCCGACCTCAACGCCGACGCCGACTGCGCCGAGGGCTTCCTCAAAGCGATCTTCAAGGCGGTACTGGAAGAGCGTGCCGACGACATGGCGTTCTTCGCCGAGCGCGTGCTGCCGGAGGCAATCAGCCGCCTGGAGAACTTCATCGCCCAGCCGTTCGAACGCATCGACTACACCGATGCCATCGAGATCCTGAAGAACTCCGGCCAGAAGTTCGAATTCCCGGTCGCCTGGGGCGTCGACCTGCAGACCGAGCACGAACGCTACCTCGCCGAGAAACATATCGGCCGTCCCGTGGTCGTGATGAACTACCCCGAGGCGATCAAGGCCTTCTACATGCGCCTGAACGACGACGAGAAGACCGTGGCGGCGATGGACGTGCTGGCGCCCGGCATCGGCGAGATCATCGGCGGCAGCCAGCGCGAGGAACGGCTGGACTACCTCGACACGCGCATGGCCAAGTTCGGCCTGGATGCCGAGACGTACGGCTGGTACCGCGACCTGCGCCGCTACGGCACCGTGCCGCACGCCGGCTTCGGCCTCGGCTTCGAGCGCCTGCTGGTCTACGTCTGCGGCCTGTCCAACATCCGCGATGCCATTCCCTACCCCCGCGTGGCCGGTTCGGCCGAGTTCTGACCTTCGCGAGTCCACTGCATGCGCATGCTGCCGAAACTCCCCGTCCTGTTCGCCGTCCTGGGTCTGTGCCTCGCCCTGGGTGCGTGCCACAGCGCCAAGGTGTTCGTCCCGCCGAACCTTCGCCCGCCGACCGACACCGGCGATGCGCTCAAGCTGGCCAAGCAGCACCTGCAGGACGCCACGCCATGCTGTACCAGCTTCGCGGACTTCTCGTACCGCACGCTGTTGCCCTGGCAGCCGAAGAAGTTCGAGCTCGGTCCCAACAGCCCGGTGGCCAATCTCAACGGCGTGCGCAGCCACTTTCTCGCGTTCAAGCTGCCGCCGGACGTGAAGATGCCCTACCGCGTGGCGATCAAGTCGGAATTGAACGGACGGTGGCTGCACTCCGCCTACCTGTTCGCGCCGACCACGGTGGTACTGGATGATGCGTTCCAGCCGATCGACGGCAAGGACGTCCCGCTGTGCGAATACATGGGCTGGAGCAAGTCCACTACCGGCGCGTTCGGCAGTGCCACGATCGACAACCCCAAGGCACGCTATCTGGTGATCTACTCCTCCGGCGACCAGCAATCGGGCAACACCTACTGGGAGCAGTCGCCCGCCGCGTTCTCGGCCGAGGCACCGGTGAACATGACCTCGAAGGGCAGCTTCAAGATCCCGCACGGGCCCGACGGCACGATCTGGGTCGGGCTGATGAACGACAGCTACAAGACTGCCGTCGACCAGGCCGTGTGCGGCGAGGCGCCCAAGGGCGATGGCCTGCTCAAGACGCTGAGCACGCTGCCCGGCCACTGGATCGGGAGCGCCAACTGATGCCGCTGGGCCTGCTCTATCTGGGACTGCTGCTGGCCGGCGTCGCCAGTTTCCTGCTGCACTACGTTGCGCTGGGCCGGCTGGCCAGCCGCCTGCGGCAGCAGCACCCGGACAAGTGGAAGATCATCGCGCAGGACGAGCGCGGCCTTGCCGTCAGCACGCCCATGCGCTGGATGCGTCTGCAGAACGCGCTGCGCTCGCCGGTGATCCCCGCGCTGGAGGATCCGGTGCTCAACCGCTGGCGGCGGCTGTGGCGGATGTTCCCCCTGCTCGCCTGGGCGTTCCTGATCGCGGCCTTCGCACTGCGCTGGATCGCTCACTGATCCGAACCAGAGAGACCGTCCGATGCATCTGAGCCTGGAAGGACGACACGCCCTGGTATGCGGCGCCTCGCAGGGCATCGGGCGCGCTGTCGCGGTCGAGCTCGCCCAACTGGGCGCCCGTGTCAGCGTGCTGGCGCGATCGGCAGACACCCTCGAGGCCGTTGCCCAGTCGCTGCCGCGCCCGCACGGGCAACTGCACGGCTGGCACGCAGTGGACATGGCCGACACCGCCGCTCTCGCTGACATGGCGGCAACCCTGGTGGCAGCCGGACCGGTGCACATCCTGGTCAACAACTCCGGCGGTCCGGCCGGCGGCAGCGCACACGATGCGGACCGCGCCGCGTACGAAGCCGCGTTCCGCCAGCACCTGCTGGCGGCGCAGACGCTGCTGCAGGCGGTCCTGCCCGGGATGCGGGCGGAAGGCTACGGCCGGCTGGTCAACGTGATCTCGACCTCGGTGAAGGAGCCGATTCCCGGACTCGGCGTCTCCAACACGATCCGCGCCGCCATGGCGGGCTGGGCCAAGACGCTGGCCGGCGAGCTTGCCGCCGATGGCATCACCGTCAACAACGTGCTGCCCGGCTACACGCGCACGGCGCGGCTGGACAGCCTGCTCGCCGCGAAGGCCGCCGCCTCCGGCCGATCGGTCGAAGCGGTCGCGGACGAACTGGCCGCATCGGTGCCGGCGCGGCGCTTCGGCGAGGCCCCCGAGGTGGCGGCATTGGTGGCGTTCCTGTGCACGCCGGCCGCCGCCTACATCAACGGCACCAGCGTTCCGGTGGACGGCGGGCGCACCCGCGCACTCAGTTGAAGCCGTGCCCGAAGGACCGGAAATCCGGCGTGCCGCCGATGCCCTGGCCAAAGCCGTAGCGGGCGAGCCGCTGGTCCGGGCCTGGTTCGCACCGCCGGCACTGAAGCGCTACGAAGCGAAGCTCGCAGGTCGCCGCATCGAGGCCATCACGCCACATGGCAAGGCGCTGCTCACCCGCTTCGACAACGGCCTGACGCTGTATTCGCACAACCAGCTCTACGGCGTCTGGCGTGTAGCGAATGCCGGCGAGCGACCGGTGACCGGCCGCAGTCTGCGGGTGGCGCTGGAAACTGCACGCAAGGCGATCCTGCTGTACAGCGCTACCGACATCGAGATGTGGCCGACCGCGCAGGTGCACGAGCATCCGTTCCTGCGGCGACTGGGACCGGACGCGCTCGACACCGCGCTCGATGCGGTCACGGTCGAAGCAAGATTGCGTGACCCGCGCTTCGCGCGGCGACGGCTTGGCGCGCTGCTGCTGGACCAGGCCTTCGTCGCCGGTCTGGGCAACTACCTGCGGGTGGAGATCCTGTGGGAAGCCGGCCTGGACCACGATCGCCGCCCCTGCGACCTCGACGACACCGAGCGCGCGATGCTGGCCGAGGCCATCCTCGACCTGCCGCGCCGCTCCTACCGCACGCGCGGCCGTCGCGGCGCCGGGCACCTGCAGGACACGCCGTTCCGCTTCCGCGCGTACGAACGCGCGGGCGAAGCGTGCCCGCGATGCCAGAGCCCGATCGAGAAATCGATGGTGGCCAGCCGACCGTTCTACGCCTGCCCGCGCTGCCAGCGCTGAGGCACCGTCGGCTCGGTTACCATGGCGGCCCCAAGCGCAGGGCGTCCCGCCGCCTGACGGCGCGCCCGCCGAGGAATCCGATGAGCCACAACCCGCTGCAGGACCTGATCGACAGCAACCGCCGCTGGTCCGCCAACGTCCGCGAAGCCGACCCCGCGTTCTTCGAGCGGCTGGCCGGGCAGCAGTCACCCAAGTACCTGTGGATCGGCTGCTCCGACTCGCGCGTGCCCGCCACGCAGATCGTCGACCTGCCGCCGGGCGAGATCTTCGTGCAGCGCAACGTGGCCAACGTGGTCTCGCACACCGACCTGAACTGCCTGAGCACTATCCAGTTCGCCGTCGACGTGCTCAAGGTGGAGCACATCATCGTGGTCGGCCATTACGGCTGTGGCGGCGTGCAGGCGGTGCTCGACCAGCGCCGGATGGGGCTGGTCGACAACTGGCTGCGCCACGTCGGCGACGTCGCGCAGAAGCACCACGGGATGCTGGGGGGACTGGAGAACATGGTCGACCGCAACGTGCGCCTGTGCGAGCTCAACGCACTGGAGCAGGTGGTCAACGTGTGCCACACCACGATGGTGATGGACGCGTGGGAGCGCGGCCAGGAGCTCACCGTGCACGCCTGGTGCTACAGCCTCACCAACGGCCACATGAACGACCTGGGCATGCACGTGCGCAGCCACGAGGCGATCTGGCCTACCTACCATGAAGCGCTGGAGCGCCTCACCCGCCGGGTCGGCGAGCCCGACTGAGCACGCCCGCTCAGGCGATGTCGAGGCAGCAGCGCAGCAGGTTGCCGATCAACGCCTGCACCGGCGCCGCCAGGCTCACCCGATAATCCAGCGTCGCCTCGTCCATGTAGTTGCACTGCGCCAGCTCAAGCTGGATCGCCTGCACGCCGTCGGCCGGGCGACCGTACTGCCGCGTGATGTACCCCCCCTTGAAGCGCCCGTTCACCACGTAGCTGTAGTCGTCCTGCGCTGCCAGCCGTGCGGCAAGGCGCTGCTGCAACGCCTCGCCGCAACTTGCGCCGTCGGCGGTCCCCAGATTGAAGTCCGGCAGGCGCCCGTCGAACAGCATCGGCACCATGGCGCGGATGGAATGGCCTTCCCATAGCACCACCCCGCCGTGCACCGCCTTCAGGCGCGCAAGCTCGGCTTGCAGCGCCTCGTGGTAGGGACGCCAGAACAGGTCGACCCGCCGAACGGTCTCGGCAGCATCGGGCTCGGCGCCGTCGGGGTAGAGCGGCACGCCGTCGAAACCGATGGTCGGCACCAGCCCGGTCTCGCGACGTCCCGGGTACAGCGCATGGCCATCGGCCGGGCGGTTGAGGTCCACCACGTAACGCGACATCACCGGGCGCAGCAGGCTGGCGCCCAACGCTTCGGCCAGCGGCCCATAGAGCCGGCCGACGTGCCAGTCGGTGTCCAGAGAACGCCGAGCCGCCGGATGCATGCGCGCGGCGATGTCGTCGGGAATCGCGCTGCCATCGTGCGGCAGGCTGATCAGCAGCGGCGCAGTGCCGCGTCGGAGCGTGAAAGTGGGTGAGTCCATCCGCCCAGTGTAGCCGCGCCGGCGACGGCCCTTCCCCACCCCGCGGGTGCGATTCGAGCGAGCCCGTCGCACGGGCCGCACGATGCGCATCGGTGTCGCGCGAAGTCGCACGCCCCTGCCTACCCATGCCTTCCGTCGGATCGAAGACCCTGGCGAGCGGCGGCAAGGTGGACGAACGGCTTGCGCTCAAAAGATTACACGTGTAATTTAATATTCAATTACACGCGTAATCCCAAAGCCCCCCCCGCAATGAACGACGCGACCCCGAGCATCACCGACGCCGAGAGCCAGGTCATGGCCGTGCTGTGGGACCAGGCCCCGCGCAGCTCGGAAGAAATCGTCGCCGCGCTGGCCGGCACCGGCTGGCACGAGAAGACCATCCGCACCCTGCTCAACCGGCTGCTCGGCAAGCAGGCGGTGGCGGCCGACCGCGACGGCCGCCGCTACCTGTACCGCCCGCTGCTGAGCCGCGAGCAGTGGCAGTCGCAGGAGAGCCGCAGCCTGCTCGACCGCGTGTTCGGCGGCCGCGTGGCGCCGCTGCTGGCGCATTTCAGCCGCCATGAAAAACTCAGCGACAAGGACATCGCCGAGCTGCGCGCGCTGATCGACGCGATCGACCGCAAGGCGCGCTGAGATGGCCACCGTGCTGCTCGACGTCACCTTGGGACTGGTACTCGCGCTCGCCCTGCGTCGCCCGACGCGGCGCCTGCTCGGCGCCGGCCCGGCCTTCACGCTATGGCTGTGGCCGCTGCTGCTCGCCCTCGTGCCGTGGCTGCCGATGCGGGCGATGCCGGCGTACGTACTGCCACCCGTGCTGGCGCAGGCCCGCGAGAGCGCCGCTGCCGTGCTCGCGGCAACGCCCCGCACGCACGACACCTGGCTGCTGCTGTGGAGCGCGGGCGCCGCCCTCGCGCTGCTGCGGCTCGGCATCGCTTACGTCCGGCTGCGTCGCGCGGCCCGGCCGGCACCGCCGTCCCTGCGGGCGCGGGTGGCCGCCGCGGCCCCCGGACTGGATCCGCGCCGGCTGCGCGTGCACCCGCAGGGCCCTGCCGTGCTGTGGGCACCGCGCAGCTTCGTGCTGCTGCCGGCCGACTTCGCCCGCGACGGCGACCGGGCCCGCATGCGGATGGTACTCGCCCACGAATGCACCCACCTGCGCCGCCTCGATCCGCTGTGGTCCCTGCTGGCGGAGATCGCTGCCGCCCTCCTGTGGTTCCACCCGCTGGCCTGGCTGGCCCTGCCGCGGTTCCGCCTCGACCAGGAACTGGCCTGCGACGAGCGCACCCTGCGCGCCGACGACGCGGATGCCTCCGCGTACGCGCACACCCTGCTTTCCAGCACCGGCATGGATATCGCGCCGGTGCTCATCCCCTGGCTCGCCGAGCCGCAGCTGAAGGAGCGACTGACCATGATCCGACGCCACCGCACCCGTACATCCGTCCGCATCGCCGGCACGCTCGGCCTGGCGCTGGTGGGCACCGGCCTAGCCCTGTCCGCGCAGGCCATGCCGACGACCCGTGCCCCGGCCGGCGCGACTCAGGACCTGACATTCAATGCCAGCGCGCAACCGAGCTATCCCGCGGCATCGATCAGAAACCAGGAGCAGGGCACGGTCGTGCTGAATGTCCTGGTCAATCCGGACGGATCGGTGAAACAGGTGGACTACGACCCGAAGGCCAGCACCACCACCTCCGGCAACCTGATCGCCGCGGCCAGCGAGGCGGCGATGCGCTGGCGCTTTCACCCGGCCCTGCGCAACGGCCAGCCGATCGAGAGCCATGCCAGGGTGCCGGTTGAATTCAGTCTTCAGCTGCTGCCGACGGCAAACCAGGAAGCCAAACCTGGCAAATAACCTGCAGAACCGCCCATAAGACGATGCTTGGAAAGTAATTTGTTCCCCTGATAGGCTCAGGCCATTCCGGCCTGGGCCCATCGCATGACCACGCAAGCCACCTGCTCGCCGACCCGCCCGATCGCGCGCCTGCTGAGGGGCACCGGCGCCGCGCTGGCTCTGGCGCTGCTGGCGGCCTGCTCCAGCGCGCCGCACCGCCGCGAGTCGACCTTCAAAGCATCGCACTCCGACCTCGCCGACCTGCCCGCGCGCGCGCCCTCGGCCGCCACCGCACAGGTCGCCAACGACGTGCTGTTCCGTGCCATGGCGCTGGTCGGCACGCCGTACAAGTGGGGCGGCAACACGCCTGAATCCGGCTTCGACTGCAGCGGGCTGGTGGACTACATCTACCGGCACGCGGCCGACATCCTGCTGCCGCACAGCTCACGCGAAATGGCGGCGATGGACGGTCGCAAGATCAAGCGCATGACCGATCTGGCCAGCGGCGACCTGGTGTTCTTCGGCAGCCGCGGCGACGTCAGCCACGTCGGCGTCTACGTCGGCAAGGGCCGCTTCGTCCACGCGCCCAACAGCGGCGGCACGGTGCGGTTGGACGACATCGACGGGCCGTACTGGCGCGACCATTTCGAGTTCGGCAAACGGCTGCTGGACTGACGCGACCGCACCCCGGTCGCAAAAAAAACGAAACGGCGCCCCGGGGCGCCGTTTCTCGTTACCTCGGAACCGCAGGCCTCAGTGGGCCGCGGCGCCCGGCGGATGCGCGTGACCGTGCTGGATCTCTTCCTCGGTCCCCTCGCGCACCTCGTTGATGGTGACGTCGAAGGTGAGGGTCTTGCCGGCCATCGGATGGTTCAGGTCCACGTCCACCGTGGTCATGCCCACCTTGTGCACCACCACCACGCGGTGGCCGCCCTGCTTGAGCGCCAGCGTCGTGGCCATGCCCGGCTTGAGCTTGTTGGCCTGCTGGAAGTACTTCTTCGGCACGCGCTGGATCTGGCCTTCCTGGCGCTCGCCGTAGCCTTCGGACGGCGGCACCTCGACCTGGAACGACTCGCCCGCCTCGCGTTCCTCCAGCGACTTCTCCAGCCCCGGGATCAGCTGGCCGTGGCCGAGCAGGATCCACAACGGCTCGTTGCCGTCCAGCGAGCTTTCCACCTTCTCGCCGTCCACCGTGAGGGTGTAGTGCAGCGAGATCACCTTGTCCTTGCCAGCCTTCATGTCGGTCTCTTTCGGATCGTGCAAAGCGCGCGATTGTATCAGCCCTGCCCGCCACCGAAGCGCACGCCCCGGACCTCCGGCCCGAGCCAGGCCAGCAACGCCAGCAGCACCGCCACCGCGGCCATCCACGGCGCCATCACCGCGGCATAGTTGCCGCCGTTCGCCTCGGCCAGCCAGGCCTGCGCGTAGGCCGTGCTGGCGGCCAGCAGATTGCCGAGCTGGTAGGCGAAGCCGGGCAGCGTGCCGCGTACCTCGTCCGGCGACATCTCGTTGAGGAACGAGGGCACCACGCCCCAGGCGCCCTGCACCATCACCTGGATCAGGAACGCCCCGAGGCCCAGCGTCACCAGCGAACCGCCGAAGGCCCACAGCGGGATGCACGGCAGCGCCAGCAGGGCCGCCACCACCATCGCCCGGCGCCGTCCGACCCGCTCCGACCACGCGCCGAAGAACAGGCCGCCGACGATTGCGCCGGCATTGAGCAGCATGGTCAGCAGGGTGACTTCGCCGGTGCCCAGGTGCAGCTGCGACTTGAGGAAGGTCGGGTACATGTCCTGCGAGCCGTGGCTGAACATGTTGAACGCCGCCATCAGCAGCATCATGTAGACCAGCCGCTTCCAGTGTCCGCGCATCGCATGCAGGACGTGGCGTGGCGGCCCGGCGCGGCGGCGGGCCTCCCACACCGGGGATTCCGGCACCCTGGCACGCAGGTACAGCACCAGCAGCGCCGGCAGCGCGCCGACCACGAACATCGCTCGCCAGCCCATCCCGAACACGCCGAACACCAGCCAGTAGGCCAGCGCCCCCAGGAAGTAGCCGCAGGGATAACCGCTCTGCAGCAGCCCGGACACGGCGCCGCGCGACGATGCAGGGATCGACTCCATCACCAGCGACGCGCCGATGCCCCACTCGCCACCCATCGCGATACCGAACAGGAAGCGCAGCACAAGCAGCGCGTTCAGCGAGGGCGCGAAAGCACAGGCCAGCTCCAGCGCGGAGAACAGCAGCACGTCGACCATCAGCACGGGGCGGCGACCGTAGCGGTCGGCCAGCCGCCCGAACAGCAGCGCGCCGATCGGCCGCGCCGCCAGCGTCAGCAGGATGCTGAAGGCGACCGACTTGGGCGTGGTGCCGAACTCCCCCGCGATGTTGCCGATCACGAACACCAGCAGGAAGAAGTCGAAGGCGTCGAGGGTCCAGCCCAGGAAGCTGGCCAGCACCGTATGCCGCTGGCGGGTATCGAGCTGGCGAAGCGCTGCGACGAAGGACATGCGGTGACGACTCCGGCGGAAGGCGACCGCCGAGGCTAGCACGCCCGGCCTCGCCCCTCGCCAGGCGCACTTTCCTACGGTTTTTTCCGATTGACTCGTAATTCCTTGCGAGCGTAGGGTCCGGGAGCCAACCGCTGGGCGAAGGGGATCGCCGGGCGGACCTGGCCAGTCATGGCGCCCCGCACGGGACCGCCATCACCATCATTTTTCGGGGAGAGTTCTAGACATGATGCAAAAGCCGATTGTCGGCGCGCTGATTGGTGCGCTTGGTCTGATGGCCCTTTCCGCGGCCCAGGCCGCCACGCCCGCCACCATCCACGCCGGCGCGATGGGCAAGCTCGCACCGGCCGCCCTGGCCAACCGCCTGGGATTGGATTCGCACGGATCGCTCGCCGGGCAGGCGCAAGGACGCACCATTCGAGGAACCCTCAAGACCCACGAACAGCAGATGTTCGGCAACGTGCCGGTATACGGCCGCGCGGTGGTCGTCGAGCGTGACGGCGCGGGCAACGTGCTGAGTGTCGAAGGCCACCTGGCCCACGGCCTCGGCTTCGACCTGGCCTCCACCACGCCTGCACTGAGCGGCGACCAGGCCGTGCAGACGCTGCGCCAGCACGCCGGCCTGCTTCCGTTCGGCGTGGGCGCGGACGCGGTGGCACCGTCCAGCCTGCAGAACGTCAAGCACGACCTGTTCGTCTATGCCGACGGAGGCAAGGCGCGCCTGGCCTACCTGACCTCGTTCTTTACCGATGCCCAGGGCAAGCCTACCCGACCGACCGCGCTGATCGACGCCAACACCGGCGAAGTGATCCGGAGCTGGGAAGGCCTCACCACCAAGGGCAAGCCGGGCGGCGGTGGCGGCGGCGGCACCACCACGCCGACGACGGCCACGGGCCCGGGCGGCAACCAGAAGACCGGCCAGTACTTCTACGGCACCGACTACGCGGCGCTCAGCGTCCAGCAGTCCGGCAGCACCTGCTACATGCAGAACCCCAACGTCGCGACGTACAACATGAACCAGCGTCGCACCGGTGGCTCGCTGTGGACCTTCACCTGCCCGACCAGCAGCGGTGACTCGGTCAATGGCGCCTATTCGCCGATCAACGACGCGCACCATTTCGGCGGCGTCGTGCACGACATGTACAACAACTGGTTCGGCGCCCCGCCGCTGGCTTTCCAGCTGGTGATGAACGTGCACTACAGCCGCAACTACGAGAACGCGTTCTGGAACGGCTCGTCGATGAACTTCGGCGACGGTGCGAGTTATTTCTACCCGCTCGTGTCGCTGGACGTGACCAGCCACGAGATCAGCCATGGCTTCACCGAGCAGCACTCCAATCTCGCCTACTCCGGCCAGTCCGGTGGCATGAACGAGGCATTCTCGGACATGGCCGGCGAAGCGGCCGAGTACTACGACCGCGGCAGCAACGACTGGCTGGTGGGCGCGGAAATCATCAAGAACGGCACGGCGCTGCGCTGGATGTGCACGCCCACGCTGGACGGCCGCTCGATCGACAACGCCGCCAACTACACCTCGACCCTGGACGTGCACTACTCCAGCGGCGTCTACAACAAGGCCTTCTGCACGCTGGCGAAGACCTCGACGTGGAACACCCGCAAGGCGTTCGAAGTGTTCGAGCGGGCCAACGCGCTCTACTGGACCTCGACCGCGACCTTCAACTCCGGCGCCTGCGGCGTCGAGAGCGCGGCCAGCGACCTGGGCTACTCCAGCAGCGACGTGGCGGCCGCCTTCACGGCCGTCGGCGTGACCTGCCAATAAACCCCGGCAACCAGGTCGCACCATCGAGCCGGCCCGCGAGGGCCGGCTCTTTTTTTTGCCCCCCCGGGCGGACGGCGACGCCAGCCCGCAGCGTGCGGCGTCAAACGCCGCTGGAAACGATGTTGGAGACGTAGCGTTGGTATTCGTACTTCGACAACGACCCATTCCCGTCGAGGTCCGCTTCGTTGAAATGCGCACGGAGCTGCTTGAGCGCTTCGACGTTCCTGGGAATCTCGCTACGCATCAGTTTGCCGTCGTGGTTCTTGTCCAGATCCTCGAACGGAGGAGCATCGGTCATACCGGGATTTCTGACTCCCGGCTGGATCTTGGGCCCGGCCATCGCTGGCGCCGCGCAGACCCCGAGCATGCAAAAGAGAACGGAAACCAGGACTACGTTCGTGCGAACCATCGCTGCCTCCTTCACTTCAATGTGAGCGTGTTCCGATGCCCTTGTGGCCCCATCGCACGACTTCGATCCATTCGACATGGCCGAGGGCACTATCTTCGCCCCCTCCCTTCATGGCAAGCGATCCGTCGGACACGGGCAACCCGGGCGCCTTGTGCCCTGGCGAATTCGATTGCTGCATTGCAAGCATCCACAGCGCGATTCGGTTACCATTGACCGGCTCGTAGACGCCTCCGACTCCCTAGCGGAGATCGCGGCGAGGGTTGAACCCTTGCCAATTTCCCCACCCCGGTAGCGCGCGCGACACCCGGCCAGCCCACCCTCCCCCGGTGCGCGGCCGCCGATGTTCATTGCCTGGCGCGCGGTATCAGGGAGCGCGAAGGGCCACCTCAGGAGTTTCCATGTCCTTCGAATCGCTGGGCCTTGCGCCCGCGTTGCTGCGTGCGCTGACCGACCAGGGCTACGCCGAACCCACGCCGGTGCAGGCCGGCTCCATCCCGCTGGTGATCGCCGGCCACGACCTGCTGGCCGCGGCCCAGACCGGCACTGGCAAGACGGCAGCGTTCGCCCTGCCGGTGATCCACAAGCTGATCGACGCCGGCGCACCGCAGACCCGTCGCCCGCGCGTGCTGGTGCTCACCCCGACCCGCGAGCTGGCCGCGCAGGTCAACGACAACTTCCGCGACTATGCCAAGTACGTGCGCGTGGCCACCACCACCATCTTCGGCGGCGTGGGCATGGGGCCGCAGATCAACGCCCTGCGCCGCGGCGTGGACGTGGTGATCGCCACCCCGGGCCGGCTGATCGACCACATGCAGCAGCGCACGATCGACCTCGGCGGCATCGACACGCTGGTGCTGGACGAGGCCGACCGCATGCTCGACATGGGCTTCCTGCCGGCGCTCAAGCGCGTGCTCTCGGCGCTGCCGAAGCAGCGCCAGACGCTGCTGTTCTCGGCCACCTTCGCCCCGGCGATCAAGGCCTTGGCCATGCAGTTCATGCGCGAGCCGAAGGAAGTCTCGGTGACCCCGCCGAACACCGTGGCGCCGCTGGTCAGCCACCACGTGCATCCGGTGGATGCGGCGCGCAAGCGCGACCTGCTGCTGCACGTGCTGGCCGCCGACAGCCGTCGCCAGACCCTGGTGTTCAGCCGCACCAAGCACGGCGCCGACAAGCTGGTGAAGTTCCTGGAGGTGTCCGGCGTGCGCGCCGCGGCGATCCACGGCAACAAGAGCCAGAACGCCCGCACCCGTGCCCTGGGCGACTTCAAGAGCGGCCGGATCACCGTACTGGTGGCCACCGACATCGCCGCTCGCGGCATCGACATCGACCAGCTGCCGATGGTGATCAATTTCGACCTGCCGATGGTCGCCGAGGACTACGTGCACCGCATCGGCCGCACCGGCCGCGCCGGCTCCACCGGTCTGGCGGTGTCGCTGGTCAGCCACGACGAGTCGGGCCTGCTGCGCGACATCCTCAAGCTGGTCAAGCAGGAGATCGCGATCGATCCGGTCGCCGGCTTCGAGCCCTCGGCGCCGCTGCGGCTGGACCCGGGTGCGCCCAAGCCGGTGCAGGGCAACCAGCGCCAGGGCCGCCCCCCGGGCAACCGTCCGGCGGGCCAGGGCAAGGCCAGCCCGAACCACCGCCCGCACGGCCACGTGCAGGCCGGCGCCGGTGGCGAACATGCCGCGGGCAACCGCTCGCGCCGCCGGCGCGGGCGTCCGGCGGCCAAGGCCTGAAGCCGGACTTCGTGGCGGCGCATCGCGGCGCCGCCACGTCCATCAATCCGGCGCGATCTTCGCCGTGAGCACGTGGTCTTCCCACGTGCCGGCGATCTGCAGGTAGCGCCGCGCCAACCCCTCGCGCTCGAAGCCGAGCGCGGCGAGGAGTCGACCGCTACGCGCGTTGCGCGGCAGGTAGTTGGCCATCACCCGGTGCAGACCCAGCGTGCCGAACGCCCAGTCCAGCGCCGGCGCCAGCGCTTCGCGCATCAGCCCCTTGCCCTGCTGGTCGCCGGCCAGGCCGTAGCCGAGCTGGCAGGCCTGGAACGCTCCGCGCACCACGTTGGAGAACGTGAAGCTGCCGAGCACTTCGCGCTCGCCGGGATCGAACATGAGGACCGGGTAGACCCGATCCTGGGCCACGCCAGCCATCCATTCTTCCAGCGTGCGGCGGGCGTGGGCCTGCGTGTAGTACGCCTCGTCACGCAGCGGCTCCCACGACGCAAGGTGCTCGCGGTTGGTGGTGCGGTAGCGCCAAAGCGCTTCGGCATCGTCCGGTTTGGCGAGCCGGCAGGACAGCCGCGCCGTGCGCCAGGCGATCGCCCCGCTCACACCAGCCCGAGCGCAAGCGCGTGGTGGTGCAGGTGGTCCTCGATGAAGGTGCTGATGAACCAGTAGCTGTGGTCGTAGCCGGGATGCCGGCGCAGCAGCAACGCCTGCCCGGCCTCGGCACAGGCCTGGTCGAACAGCTCGGGCTTGAGCTGTCCCTCGAGGAATTTGTCCGCCTCGCCCTGGTCGACCAGGATCGTGCCGGGGAAGGTCTGGCGGCGCACCAGTTCACAGGCATCGTAGTTCGCCCATGCCTCGCGATCCTCCCCCAGATAGCGCGGCAATGCCTTACGGCCCCACGGCACCTGGCTGGGCGCCACGATCGGTGCGAAGGCCGACACCGAGCGATAGCGATCCGGATGGCGCAGCGCGATGGTCAACGCGCCGTGGCCACCCATCGAGTGGCCGAAGATGCTGCTGCGGGATGGGTCGACCGGAAAATGCCGTGCGACCAGCGCCGGCAGCTCTTCGACCACGTAGCTGTACATGCGGAACCGGGCGGCATACGGCGCCTGCGTGGCGTCGACATAGAAGCCCGCCCCTTCGCCGAACTCCCAGTCACCGGTGGCACCCTCGATGCCGGTGTCGCGCGGACTGGTGTCCGGCATCACCAGCACCATGCCGTACTGCGCCGCGAAGCGCTGGGCCCCGGCCTTGATGGTGGCGGTTTCCTCGGTGCAGGTGAGACCGGCCAGGTAGTACAGCACCGGTCGCCTGCCCTGCACCGCCTGCGGCGGCTGGTACACGGCGAAGCGCATAGGGCCTGCGCACACGACCGAATCGTGCCGGTAGAAGCCCTGCACGCCACCGAAACACGCCTGTTCGGAAAGGGTCTCGAAGCTGCTCATCCTTGCCTCCTGGAGCCTGGCCAAGGGCCGATCATACCCCCGCCGCCTGAGCCGGCCGCCGCACTCAACGCTCCTGGTCGGTCGGCCGCATCAGCAATTCGTTGATGTTCACGTGGGGAGGCCGCGTCACGCAGAACGCGATCGCCTCGGCCACGTCGCGCGACTGCAGCTGGCGCATGCTGTCGGCCCATGCGTTCAGCGCGTCCCTGGTCGCAGCGTGACCGATGTGGTCGCGCAGCTCGGTCTCCACCACGCCCGGCTCGATCACGGTGACACGGATGCCGTGCTTGTAGACCTCGCGGCGCAGCGCCTCGGAGAACGCCACCACGCCGAACTTGGTCGCCGAGTAGGCGGCCGCGTTGGGGTTGGCGATGCGCCCGGCGGTGGAAGAGATGTTGACGATGTGGCCATCGCCCCGCGCGGTCATGCCGGCCAGCGCCGCCTGCGTCGAGGCAATCAGGCTGAGCACGTTGAGCTCCAGCATCTGCCGCCAGCGACCGAGATCGGCCTCGGCGACAGGCTCCAGGTACATCACGCCGGCGTTGTTCACCAGGACGTCCAGACGTCCGTAATGCGCCTCGGTCTCGCGTACCACGCGCTGTGCCTCGGTTTCATCGAGCAGGTCGGCCTCCAGCACCAGCGGCTCGGCACCCAGCACGGCAAGGGTCTGTGCCAGTTTCTCCAGCCGATCGCGGCGGCGCGCGGTGACCGCCACCCGCGCTCCCTCCTCGGCAAGCGCGACGGCCGTCGCCTCGCCGATCCCCGAGGACGCTCCGGTCACCAGTGCAACCTTCCCCACCAGACGCTTGCCCATGCCCTGAATCTCCTGTGCCTTGAATGCATTACGGCGCGGGCCGGCGGCCCGCGGACTGCTACAATAGCCGCCATTCTCCCGCACGCCGACCGGCGTGCCACCCCGAGGTTTCCCATGTCATCCCCGTCTCACGACCCCGCCCCGGCCACCGCCGGCTTCTCCGCGCTTGGCCTCGCGCCGGCCCTGCTGCAGGCGCTCGCCGACGTCGGCTACGAGTCGCCCTCGCCGATCCAGGCCGCCACCATCCCGCCGCTGATGGAGGGCCGCGACGTGCTTGGCCAGGCGCAGACCGGCACCGGCAAGACCGCGGCGTTCGCGCTGCCGATCCTCTCGCGCATCGACCTCAAGCCCGGCAAGCCGCAGGCGGTCGTGCTGGCGCCGACGCGCGAGCTGGCGATCCAGGTCGCCGAGGCATTTCAGCGCTACGCCACGCACATGCCGGGGCTGCAGGTGCTGCCGATCTACGGCGGCCAGAGCTACGGCCCGCAGCTGCAGGCGCTGCGCCGCGGCGTGCAGGTGGTGGTCGGCACTCCCGGCCGCGTGATCGACCACCTGGACAAGGGCACGCTCGACCTCTCGGAGCTGAAGTACCTGGTGCTCGACGAGGCCGACGAGATGCTGCGCATGGGCTTCATCGACGACGTCACCCGGGTGCTGGAGGCGACGCCGGCGACCCGCCAGGTGGCGCTGTTCTCGGCCACCATGCCCACGGTGATCCGCAAGATCGCGCAGCAGCACCTGAAGGATCCGGTCGAGGTCACCATCAAGTCCTCCACCACCACCGCGGCCAACATCCGCCAGCGCTACTGGTTCGTCTCCGGCCTGCACAAGCTGGACGCGATGACGCGCATCCTGGAGGCCGAGCCGTTCGACGCGATGATCATCTTCGCGCGCACCAAGCAGGCCACCGAGGAGCTGGCCGAGAAGCTGTCCGCGCGTGGCTTCGCCGCCGCCGCGATCAACGGCGACATGGCCCAGCCGGCGCGCGAGCGGGTGATCCAGCAGCTCAAGGACGGCAAGCTCGACATCCTGGTCGCCACCGACGTGGCCGCACGCGGGCTGGACGTGGAACGCATCAGCCACGTGATGAACTACGACATCCCGTACGACACCGAGAGCTACGTGCACCGCATCGGCCGCACCGGCCGCGCGGGTCGCAACGGCGAGGCGATCCTGTTCGTCACCCCGCGCGAGAAGGGCATGCTGCGGGCGATCGAACGCGCCACGCGCCAGCCGATCGAGGAGATGAAGCTGCCCACCGTCGAGGCGGTCAACGACGTGCGCATCGCCAAGTTCAAGCAGCGCATCAGCGACACCCTGGCACAGGGCTCGCTGGAGCTGTTCCAGCAGCTGATCGAGCAGTACGAGCAGGAACACAACGTGCCGGCGGTGGAGATCGCCGCCGCGCTGGCGCGCATCGCGCAGGGCGACCAGCCGCTGCTGCTGACCCCGCCGCCCAAGCGCGAGTTCGAACCGCGCGAGCGGCCGGCCCGTGCCGAGCGCGAGCCGCGGGACGCACGCGACGGTCGCGGCCGCGACGGTGCCCCGCGCGAGGGCTTCCGCCCCGCCGTGCGCGCCCACGCCACCGAGCCGGGCAAGCGCACCTACCGCATCGAAGTGGGCCACGAGCACGGCGTGAAGCCGGGCAACATCGTCGGCGCCATCGCCAACGAGGCCGGACTGGAGAGCAGCCATATCGGCCGCCTGAGCATCCGCGGCGACTACAGCCTGGTCGACCTGCCCGACGGCATGCCCAAGGAGATCTTCGAACACCTGAAGAAGGTGTGGGTGGTGCAGCGCCAGCTGCGCATCCACGAATGGGACGGCCAGGACGATGGCGCGGCCGACCGGCCGCCGCCGCGCCGCAGCGGTCCGCGCCCGGGCGGCTTCAAGGGCAAGCCCCGGCCCGGCGGACACGGCAAGCCGCCGCGCCGGCATTCCTGAGCTCCCGACACCGCGCCATGGCGCGGTGTCTTTTTTCGGGGAACGGGACTCGCCGGCACCGACCCGCGGCACGTAAGATCGCGCGATGACCTGTCCTGCCCCATCCGCTTGAACGCCGCCCGCGATCCACGCATGGCCGGCCTCTCCGCCTCCGAGCGCGAGCGCCTGCATGCCGCCGCCCGGGCCATCCGCGACGGCCAGCTCGACGCCGCCGACCGCCTGCTCGACCTGTTGCTCCGGCTCGTGCCCCGGCAGGCCGAGGTGCTGCGACTGAAAGGCATCGCCGCGACCCGCCGCGGCCGCTTCGACGAGGCCGCGACCGTCCTGCGCAGGGCGCTGGCGCTGGCACCGGGCGACGCGCTGGCGATGAACGACCTGGCCAGTGCGCTGGCCCAGCGCGGCGAGCTGGACGAAGCCCTGGCCGCCTGGCGACAGGCCTGCGTCGCCGCCCCGGACTACCCGATGGCCTGGTTCAACCTCGGCCGCAACCTTCAGCAACTCGGCGACAGCGAGGAAGCCGTGCGCGCGCTGGAACGCGCCACCGCGCTGGCACCGGACCTGCTGCCCGCGCACATCCTGGCCGGCGACGCGCTGGTACACCTGGGCCGCTTCGGGGACGCCGCGGCGCATTACCGCGCTGCGCTCGCCGTGCACCCGGCCTGCGGCGACGCCTGGCGCGGACTGGGCAACATCAAGACCCAGCCGCTCTCCGCCGGGGACGTCGCGGCACTGCAGGCGCAGCTGGCGCGGCCGGACCTCGTCGACAGCGATCGCATCGCGATGGGCTTCGCGCTGGGCAAGGCGCTGGAGGACCACGGACGCCATCCCGAGGCGTTCGCCGCGCTAGCCGAGGCCAACGCCCGCATGCGCCGGCTCGCGCCGTGGCAGGCACCGGCCTTCAGCGCGCACGTGGCGCAGCTGGTCCAGGCCACGCGACACCTGCCCGCGCCCGTCGATCCGGCGCTGGGCGAAGAGGTGGTCTTCATCGTCGGACTGCCGCGTTCGGGCTCCACGCTGTTCGAGCAGATCCTCGCCGCGCACCCGCAGGTCGAGGGCGCCAGCGAACTGGACGATCTCGACGCGGTGATCGCCGAGGAGTCGAACCGACGCCGTCAGCCCTTGCCGGCGTGGCTGCCGGCGGCGGGCGCAGAGGACTGGGCGCGGCTGGGCCGGCGCTACCTCGAACGCACCGCGCGCTGGCGCACGCGTCGCCCGCGGCACACCGACAAGCTGCCGGAGAACTGGCTACACGCCGGCCTGCTGGCCGCGATGCTGCCGGGTGCGCGCATCGTCGATGCGCGGCGCGACGCACTGGAAGCGGGCTGGTCCTGCTTCAAGCAGCAGTTCTACCGGCTGCCGCACTTCGCCTGCGATCTGGCCGACATCGCCGCCTACACGCGCGACTACCAACGGGCGATGGCAGCCTGGCAGGCGGCCCGTCCGCAGCGCGTGCGGGTACAGCGCTACGAGGCGCTGCTGGAGCGGCCGGAGGACGAAATCCGCGCCCTGCTCGACTTCTGCGGCCTGCCGTTCGACCCGGCCTGCCTCGACTATCACCGCGCCATGCGCAGCGTGCGCACGCCCAGTGCCTCGCAGGTGCGCCAGCCGCTGCGTCGGGACACCTCGCGCGCCGCGCATTACGGCAGTCTGCTCGACCCGTTGCGCCGCGGGCTGGACGCAAGCGCCGACGGAAGCTGAGCCGGTCGTTCGCGACGGGCAACAGTCTGTGCGCACCGCCGACTGCGCAACCGCTGTGGCCAGCCCCCATCATGGACGACATGACGACCCTGCCCAGCCTCTATATCTCGCACGGCTCGCCGATGACCGCGCTGCAGCCCGGCCTGACCGGCGAGCGGCTGACGGGGCTCGCGGCGGCGCTGCCGCGCCCACCTGCGATCGTCGTGGCCAGCGCCCACTACCTCGCGCGTGCGCCGCTCGTCGGCGGTGCGGCGCGACCGGAGACCGTGCACGACTTCGGCGGCTTCCCGCGCGCACTCTACGAACTGCAGTACCCCGCGCCCGGTGATCCCGGGCTCGCTTCGCGCATCGTCGCGCTGCTCGACCAGGCGGGGCTCCCGGCGCACGTCGACCCGGAGCGCGGCCTCGACCACGGCATCTGGGTGCCGCTGCGGCTGATGTACCCCGATGCCGACATCCCGGTGGTGCCGCTGTCGATCCAGCCGATGCTCGGACCGGCGCATCACTACGCGTTGGGCCGGGCGCTGGCGCCCCTGCGCGATGAGGGCGTGCTGGTGATCGGTTCCGGCTCGATCACCCACAACCTGCACGACTTCCGCGCCGGCTACGACGCCGACCACGAGGCGCCGTATGTGCGCCCCTTCATCGGCTGGGTCGAGCAGCGGCTGGCGGCGGGCGACACCGCCGCCCTGCTGGACTATCGCCGGCAGGCGCCGTTCGCCGAGCGTGCCCATCCCACCGACGAGCACCTGCTGCCGCTGTTCGTCGCCCAGGGGACCGCGGGCGAAGCGGCGCGCTCGCAGCGGCTGGACGCCGGCGTCGATCTCGGCCTCCTCGCGATGGACATCTACCGCTTCGACGCGGTCGCCTGATCAGCGCACGGCGACCGTGTCGCCGGTGCTGACCCCGGCGCGGCCGGCGTGGCAGCTGAAACGGAACACGTAGTCCAGGCTGAAGGGCTCGGTGCGGCTGTCCACCACGTGGCTCTCGCCGTTGGCGTCGGCCGACCAGTGGTTGATCTGCAGCGGATCGAACCGCCACTGCATCGCCGCGGCGCGGGTGGCCTCGAGGAATGGGCTGCGGTCCGCAGGGGCAGCCTGCACGATCTCCGGCCGCACCTCGGTGACGCGGCCACGGGTGTCGACGATGAGCTTCGCGATCACCTCGACTACCGGCGGACATGCCGCCAGCTCGCCGGCGGGATACGTCGGCGTCACCCGCACCAGCGCGGTGCCGCCGCTGGAGACCTCGCCCAGGGCGAGCTGGTAGTGGGCGGTGCCCGGAGGCTCGACCGCGTGCCAAGAGGCCGCGCCTTCATGCACCGGCGGCCGCTCCGGCCACGTCGGCGTCCCCGCGCAGCCGGCCAGCACCGTAGCCACGCACAGCCCCGCACAGCCGAGCCCAAGCCGAGCCGACGACCGTGCTATGGCCTGCCGCGATCGCCCCTGGTCCATCACACCCTCCAGATTACGCATGTAATTCATTTTGAGATTACGTGCGTAATCTGCCGGGTGCAAGCACGGACCGCGGCCTCGCCGAAGCGCGAGGGACCGACGCTCAGGCGCTGCGCGGCAACGGCGGCGCGCCTGCGCCGCTGGGATCGATCCAGTCCTCCGGCGTCAGCGGTGCGAGGCCGTGCGCGACCCGCGCCTTGTCGCACTGCGCGCTGGCCTCGCCGAACTCCCACGACGGCGCGACCTCGCGGCACACCGAGGGGCGTCGCGGGTAGATGCCGCAGCTGGCCTGTACGCCGACCTCGCCCTGCAGGGCCACGCAGCGCAGCGGCTTGGCTTCGGTGCCGCGCATCACCAGGCGATGGGGATCGAGCTTGGCGGTGAGTTCCTCCGGCACTGTGCCGCCGAGGAAGGACTCGGCTTCGGACCAGTGGAAGGCGACGCGGAAAAAGGCGCAGCACGCGCCGCAGGCGAGGCAGGGATGGACCATCGAGCGGACCGGGGGAGCGCACCCCTCGGCGCGCAGCCGGCGGATTCTATCCAGACTCGCGTCCGCCGGCGCGAGATCGGTGGACGTGCGCCCGCGGCCCCTTTAGCTGCCGTTGCCGAGATCGGCGCCCAGCGACCGGGTCGACTCAGACCGGCCCGGCAAAGGTGTTGCAGCTGCCCACGGCGCCACTGTCGAAACCGGCCTTGAACCAGTGCACGCGCTGCGCCGAGGTGCCGTGGGTGAACGAGTCGGGCATCACCTCGCCGCGCGACTCGCGCTGCAGGGTGTCGTCGCCGATCTGGCTGGCCGCGTTGAGCGCGTTTTCCAGGTCGCCCGGATCGAGCCAGTGGTTGCGCTGTTCGGCATGGTTCGCCCACACGCCGGCGAGGCAGTCGGCCTGCAGCTCCTGGCGCACCGACAGGCCGTCGGCGCCCTGCAGCGTGGCGCCGCGACGGCGTGCCTGGTCGACCTTGGCGAACACACCGAGCAGGTTCTGCACGTGGTGGCCGACCTCGTGTGCGATGACGTAGGCCCGGGCGAAATCACCCGAGGCGTGGAAGCGGTCCTGCAGCTCCTGGAAGAACGCCAGATCCAGGTAAACATGACGGTCGCCCGGGCAGTAGAACGGCCCCACCGCGGCGGTGGCCGCACCGCAGGCAGTGTTGACCCGTCCGGTGAACAGGGTCAGCTTGGGTGGGTCGTAGTGACCGCCCCGCGCAGCGAAGATCTGGCCCCATTCGTCCTCGGTGTCGCCAAGGATGGCGCGCACGAAATCAACCTGCGGATTGCTGGTGTCCACCGGCGTGGTGGATCGTGTCGGCGGTGCACTGCCGGTATCGACCTGGCTGAGCAGCGCGGTCGGATCCTTGAAGAACACCAGCCCGAGGATCGCCAGGATCACGATGCCGCCCAGGCCGAGTCCGCGGCCGCCGCCGAAGCGCGGCCCGCCACCGCCGCCGTTGTCGAACTCCACGTTGTCGCTGCGACGCGCCCGGTCCCACCGCATGAGCCTGTCCTCCCGCGCCGCTCCGGGGCGCCACATCGCGACGATAGCGTCTCACCCCCGCTCCTGCCACGATCGGCGGCGGCGCGATCGGCCGCCGATGCTACCGAGGAACAACGATGCTCGTGCAACTGCCTGCCCTGGTCACCCTGCTCAACGTGCTGCTGCTCTCCGCGACCGTGTTCGCGGTCGGGAAGGCACGCGTCAAGTACGGCATCAAGGCACCGGCCACCACCGGCCACGAAGGGTTCGAGCGCGCCTACCGCGTGCAGATGAACACGCTGGAACAGACGGTGATGTTCCTGCCGGCGCTGTGGCTGGCCGCCACGCACGGCTTCGCCGGCTGGGCGGGCGTCGCCGGACTGGTGTGGATCGTCGGTCGCGTCTGGTACATGGCCGGCTATCTGCGCGACCCGGCCAAGCGCGAGGGCGGCTTTGCCGTCGGCATGCTGGCCTGGCTGGCGGTGCTGGTGTTGGCCGGCATCGGCGTCATCCGGGCCATGATCACCGGCTGACCCACCGGTGACCGCTCACTCGGCCGCCACCACCCGCAGGCGGCCGATGCGCGCGCCGTCCATCGCCACCACCTCGAAGCGCCAGCCGTCGGCGACCACGCTGTCGCCCACCTCCGGCAGCCGGCCCAGGCGCTCGAGTACCAGTCCGGCCAGGGTGGAAAAGCTGTCGTCCACCTCGAGGCGTCGTCCCAGCAGCTGCTCGGCACGACGCACGTCCAGGCCGGCATCGAACAGCCAGGCACCGTCCTCGTCCTGGCTGGCCGAGGGATCGCCGCCAAGGGCGTCGGGAAATTCACCCGCGATCACCTCCAGCACGTCGCTCGGCGTGACCAGGCCGAGCAGGCTGCCGTACTCGTCGACCACCAGCGCCACCTGCAGCGGCGCGCGGCGGAACTCCTCGATCAGCCGCAGCACGCTGAGCGACTCCAGCACCATCAGCGGCTTGTGCAGCACCCGCTCCGGCTCGATCCGGCCGTGGTCGAGCAGGCAGCCGAGCAGGTCGCGGGTGGAGGCCACGCCGAGCAGTTCGTCGAGGTCGTCGTGGGCCAGCGGCAACCAGCCGTGGCCGGCCTCCGCCAGTTCACGCCGCACCGTGGCCACGTCGTCGCGCGGATCGATCCAGCGGATCTCCGGACGCGGTGTCATGATCGAGCGCACCGGGCGCTGCGCCAGGTCCAGCACGCCCTGCACCATCGACAGCTCGTCCTTGCCGAACACCGCCACCGGCGGTGCCTCGTCGTCGGTGGCGGCCGGCTTGGCCGGCTCGCCGTCGTCCTCCATGCCGCCGGCACCGAGCAGGCGCAACACGGCCTGCGCGGTACGGTCGCGCAGGTGTCGCGCGCTGCCGAGCAGGCTGCGCTGGCGGTTGCGGCGCATGGTCTGGTTGAACGCCTCGATCATGATCGAGAAGCCGATCGCCGCGTACAGGTAGCCCTTGGGAATGTGGAAGCCGAAGCCCTCGGCGACCAGGCTGAAGCCGATCATCAGCAGGAACGACAGGCACAGCACGATCACTGTCGGCCGCGCGTTGACGAAGGCGGTCAGCGGCTTGCTGGCGCTGATCATCAGCACCATCGCCACGACCACCGCGATCATCATCACCGACAGCTGGTCGACCATGCCGACCGCGGTGATCACCGAATCCAGCGAAAACACCGCGTCCAGCGCCACGATCTGCGCCACCACCAGCCAGAACCGCGAGGGCGCGCGGCCACCGTGCTCGCTGATGCCGCCGGCCTCCAGCCGCTCGTGCAGCTCCAGGGTGGCCTTGAACAGCAGGAAAGCGCCGCCCAGCAGCAGGATGATGTCGCGCCAGGACAACGCGAACCCGTGCCACTCGATGATCGGCGCGGTCAGCTTCACCAGCCAGCTCATCGCACCGAGCAGCACCAGCCGCATGGCCAGCGCGATGGCCAGTCCGCTGACCCGGGCGCGGTCGCGTTGGGCCGGCGGCAGGCGATCGGCAAGGATCGCCACGAACACCAGGTTGTCGATGCCCAGCACCACCTCCAGCACCAGCAGGGTGAGGAGGCCGGCCCAGGCGGTGGGGTCGGCAAGCCAGTCGAATGCGAACATGGGTGGCGCGCGGGCGCCCGGGTCCTCCGTGCAGGGAAGCCCAACTATACAAGCAGCCCCGGGGCACCCATGACCGTTGGCAGGGATTGCGGCCGGACGGACCCTGCCGCTAGCGTCGGCCTGTCCATGGCTTCCCCGGATCGCCCCACCTTGAATGCCGTCACCGACGCCCTGTCCGCGTCCCCGCCGCCGCCCCCGCTTCCCGCGCCCGTGAAGGCCCCGGGGGTGCTCGAAGCCCTGGCCCTGCTGGTGCTGTATTTCTGCCTGCAGTTGGTGATCGGCTTCGGGTCGGCCTTCGTGGCCGGTATCGTGCTGGGCGCGAGGATCGGATTCGCCCATGCCGGTGCTGGCCCGGACGGCCAAACCGGAAAGCTGCTGGTGTCGGCCATGGCGAATCCGGACGTGCGCACGGCAGTCACCGCCGTCACGCTGCTGCTCGCCGCCAGCATCACGCTGTGGCTGGCGCATCGTCGCTGGCCGCACCAGTGGCGGCTGGGCCAGGCCAGTCGGGGGTTCGGCTTTGCGCCTGCGGCCAGCCCGGCGTTCTACGCAGCGGCGCTGGCGCTGGGCGTGGGCGTGCCAGTGATCGGCGGCCTGCTGACCCATTGGCTGGCCGGCGACCATCCGGTCACCCAGGCCATTTCGCAGATGGGCCGCGCAGCCTCGCTGTCGGGCCGGATCGCGCTGGCCACGCTCGCCGTCACGCTCGGCCCGCTGGTGGAGGAGACGATGTTCCGCGGCGTGCTGTTTTCCTCGCTGCTGGGATTCCGGCAACGCACGTCGAACCGTCCCGGCCAGAGCGGCACGCGCGTCGCGCTGGCGATGCTGCTGAGCGCCTCGCTGTTCGCCATGGTGCACCTGCCGGACCTGGGCTGGCGCTGGTACGCACTGCCCAACCTCGCCATGCTCGGCCTCGGCTGCGCCTGGCTGCGCCTGCACTCGGGCTCGCTATGGCCATCGGTGCTCGCCCACGGCATCAACAACGCGCTTGCCGTGGCCGGCTGGTTCATCGTGCTGCACCCGGGAGGCTGAGCGCCGGGCCTGGCCTCAGGCGCCAAAGCGCGCCAGCAATCTGGCCGTCTCGAACACCGGCAGTCCCATCACGCCGCTATAGCTGCCCTCCAGATGCTCGACCAGGGTCGCACCGCGGCCCTGGATCGCGTAGGCGCCCGCCTTGCCGAACGGCTCGCCGGTGGCGACGTAGGCGGTGATGGTGGCGTCATCCAGTGCGGCGAAGCGGACCCGCGACACGCACAGCTCGCTGTCCTCATGGTGCACGCCGACCAGCCATACCGCCGAGATCACCTCGTGCGTGCGCCCGGACAGGCGGCGCAGCATGGCGGCCGCATCGGGGGCGTCGACCGGTTTGCCGAACACCTCGTCGTCGAGCACCACCTCGGTATCGCTGCCGAGCACGATCGCATGCGGATCGCCGATGCGGGCCAGGCCGGCGCGTGCCTTGTCGCGCGCGACGCGGCTGACGTAGTGCCGGGGCGACTCCTCGGGCGAGCGCTGCTCGGGCACGTCGACATGGACGACTTCGAAGGCGACACCGATCTGCTCGAGCAGCTGGCGGCGACGCGGCGACTGCGAGGCGAGATAGAGCATGAGCGGTCCGGATGGCGCGGCGGCGATCAGAGCGTGAGGCTGTATTCGCAGAACTGCGTGTCACGCACCCAGCCCAGCGACTCATAGAGCGCCTGCGCAGGCGCGTTGTCCAGCGCGGTGGACAGGCTCAGGCTGGCTGCACCGAGCATCCGCGCCTGCTCCGCGGCACTCTTCAGCAGCGCCCGCCCGGCGCCGCTGCGCCGCGCAGCCGGAGCCACGAACAAGTCGTTGAGCAACCAGGTACGCACGGTGCGTACGGAGGAAAACAGGGGGTAGAGCTGGGTGAAGCCAATCGCCTCACCACCCTGTTCGGCCAGCAGCACCAGCGATTCCTGATGGGCGAAGCGCTCGGCAAGGAAGGCCCGAGCCCGCGCCAGGTCCGGCGGCTGGCGGTAGAACTGGCGGTAGGCGTCGAACAGCGGCGCCAGGCGATCGAGGTCGTGGATATCGGCGGAGCGGATGGAGAGCGTCATCGGCATATGGGACGGGGAGAAGCCGGCAGCATAGCCGTCCCCCGCTCCGGCAGCCTAGGCGCGGTGGTACGGATGCCCGGCAACGATGGTGGTGGCGCGGTAGAGCTGTTCGGCCAGCACCAGCCGCACCAGCATGTGCGGCAGCGTCAACGGCCCGAGCGACCAGCGCTGGTCGGCCCGTGCCAGCACGTCGGGCGCGTGGCCGTCCGGGCCGCCGATCAGGAAGGCCAGGTCGCGACCGGCCATGCGCCACTGCTGAAGCTGGGTGGCGAGGTCCTCGCTGGACCAGGTCCTGCCGCGGCCGTCCAGTGCGACCACGTGGGTGTCGCGACCGATCGCGGCGAGGATCGCGGCGCCCTCGTCAAGGATCGCCTTCGCGTCGTCGCGGCCCTTGCCGCGGGCACCGGGCTTGAGCTCGACCAGCTCCAGCGGCAGCTCGTGCGACAACCGCTTGCGGTACTCGGCGAAGCCTTCAGCGACCCAGCCGGGCATGCGCTCGCCGACGGCGATCAGCCGTGCGCGCATCGATACGGCGGATCAGCCGACGCTGGCGGCGCCGGCGTCCGGCTCGCGGTCACCCACCGTCCACAGCCGCTCCAGGCCATAGAACTCGCGGATGCGCGGCAGCATCACGTGGACGATCACGTCACCGAGGTCGACCAGCACCCACTCGGCTTCCTGCTCGCCTTCCACGCCCAGCGGCATCACGCCGGCTTTCTTGGCGAACTTCACCACCTCGTCGGCGATGGACTTCACGTGGCGGGTCGAGGTACCCGAGGCGATCACCAGCAGGTCGGCGATCGAGGTACGACCGCGGACGTCGATCTCGCGGATGTCCTTGGCCTTCAGGTCCTCCAGCGCGTGGAGCACCTGCTGGCGCAGCCTGGAGGTGGGAACCGGCTTGTCGGTGCGGGCGGAATTAGCCAAGAGGAGGGGCCTCGGTACGGAGAGCAGCGCGGGATCGCGCGCCGCCATTATAGCGCTCCGCTCCGGCAGGGATCGGTCCCCGGACCGGAATCGTCGGCCCCGGTGCGGCGCGGCCCAGTAGCACCCGCCCGGGGCCGGACGCGTCACATGCCGCCGCTCATGGCGTCGTCGTGCTTCATCGAATCGCCCTTCTTGGCATCGTGCTTCATCGAGTCGTGCTTCATCGAGTCACCCTTCATGGCGTCGTGCTTCATCGAGTCGTGCTTCATCGAATCGCCCTTCATGGCGTCGTGCTTCATCGAGTCGTGCTTCATCGAGTCGTGCTTCATCGAGTCGTGCTTCATCGAGTCGCGCTTCATCGAGTCACCCTTCATGGCGTCGTGCTTCATGCCGCTGTCCTGCCCCATGCTGTCCTGCGCGAGTGCCGTGCCGGCAAAACCTGCGGCGAGGCCGGCGAAAGCGAGACCGAGGGCGAGCTTGGCGAGAATTTTCATGCGACGTTCTCCTGGAAAATGGACGTGTGGCCGATGCCACACGCCTGCCTTTTCGCCAGAAGCGCGTCGACGGTTACCTCGCGGCGATCGGGCGACGCGGACGCAACAGCCGCCCGCCGCACAGCGCATTCACGCCGATCACCAGCCCCACGGCCAGGGCGTGCACTGCCAGATCGGTCGCCGCCGCATCGAACTCGTGACAGATCTCCAGCAAGCTGGCCGAACCGGCCGCGCTGGCCACGCCGATCATCGCCGCCGTCAGCACCGGACGCAGCGGATACGCTCGACGCAGCAACCACACCAGCAGCGCCGACAGCGGCAACGAGAAGGCGAGGATGAACTCCAGGCAGCCGCGCGCCTCGGCCATCGTGGCGGCCACCACGGTGTCCGGTGCCACCCAGCTACGCAGGCAACCCACACCACTGGCGCCGATCCACAGCAGCGCCGGAGGCAGTACCAGCCAGGCGCGCGCCACCGGACGCCCCGGCACACCCAGCGAGAACGCCACCCAGCCGGCGACCAGCGCGGTGAGCACGGCGCCGATGCCCGCCCAGGCCAGGTCGGGCGCGCCGCGCCAGCGGGTCAACATCGGCGTGAGCCCGTAATGCCAGACCAACAGCGCGGCCATGGCCGCCAGCAGCAGCGTCCAGCCGAACGTGCGCCAGAGCGGCGGACGCAGGCGCCGGACCGGCGCCAGGTCGGCACCCAGCGCATGGATCAGCAACTGGTGGTTGGGCGCGTCGGCCACGTCAGTGTTCTCCGTGGAGTCGGTTGCGTAGCGCCTTGAGGGCGCGGTGCAGGTTCACTTTCAGCGCACCGGTGGAGCGCCCGGTCAATGCGGACGCCTCGGCCAGCGTGTGCTCGCGCAGACCGAGCTGTTCGACCGCCTCGCGCTGGCCCGGGGGCAGCGAGGCGATGGCCTCGCGCAGCGCGGCCGCACGCTCGTCCTGTTCGGCGGCATCGTTCGCCTGCCGTTCGTCGGCATGCTGCTCGACGGCCAGCGGCTCGTGCAGTTCGCGCCGATCACGACGACCGAGCTGACGCAGACTGTCGATTGCCCGGCGGGCGGCGATGGCCGACAGCCAGGCGTGGTAGGAACGGGCCGGGTCGTAGGTATGCCGGACCCGATGGACCGTGATCAGGGTCTCCTGCACCACGTCGTCGAGGAGGTCCTGCGGCACGCCCTGCCGCCTGGCCACCGCGCGGACCAGACCGACCGATTCGCCCAGCACGCGCTCGTAGGCCGCGCGATCGCCCGCCTGCGCGGCCGCCATCCACCCGGCGCGGCGCAGGTCGGCCTGCTGGTTGTCGCTGAGCGATGAATCGTCCACGACGCGGACGGGCTCCTGGCACAAGGCAAGGCCGCCATCTACGCCTATCGCGGGGGCATGGGTCAAGACGGCGGACATCCGGGCGCTCTGCGGGTGGGCTCCCTGTTGTTCGCTGCATCCCGCCGCGCGGTTACTGCGTACGACGGAGGCGTAACCTGTCCACCTGCCCGGACGAATGCAGGTGGTCGCGGCCCGGTGCCGGAGAAGCCCCATGTCCCGTACCCAGGAAATCGTGATGACCGAGCGGCGTCGCCTGCTGCGCGCCGCCTTGGGCGGCAGCGCCCTCGCCGCCCTGGCCGGGATGATGGGCGTGCGGCGCCTGTTCGCCGGCGAGCGTGGCCCGGCCACCGCCAGGACCGCCGACGGCCCGATCGAGGTGCACCTGCAGTGCTTCGCCGACGACGGGCGTCCGCTCGGCCCCTGCACGGTGCGCCGGCTAGAGCTCAGCGACACCGAGTGGCGGCGGCGACTGTCGCCGATGGCCTACTACGTGCTGCGCCAGGACGGCACCGAGCGCGCCTTCAGCGGCGACCACGAGAAGCCCGACCGCCCCGGCCTGTTCCGCTGCGTCGGCTGCGCCACCGCGCTGTTCGATGCCGCTACCGAGTTCGATTCAGGTACCGGCTGGCCCAGCTTCTGGCAGCCGATCGCCGCTTCCAACGTGATCGAGAAGCGTGACGCCAGCTTCGGCATGATCCGCACCGAGGTGCGCTGCGCCGGCTGCGACGGCCACCTGGGCCATGTGTTCGACGATGGCCCGCGACCTACCGGCCTGCGCTACTGCATGAACTCGGTGGCGCTGCGTTTCGTGCCCCGCACGGCCTGATCGTCATACGCCGGTGAGCGGCCCCCGAATCCCCATGCACGCCAGGCCGGAGGCAAGCGGCCCCGTCAGGGCGCGCGCGGCCTGCTGTACATGTCGAGCAGCGACGCGTCGGCGAATACACCATCCGGCAGCAGGTAGCGCGGCACCCGACCGCTCGCGAGCAGGCCGCGGATACGCGTGGCGGAGATGTCCAGCGGCGTCACGTCCAGGTGCAGCACTCGCCCAGCCGGTTGCCTGCGCCAGTCGTCGTCCGGCGTTGCCAGCCGCCCCTTTGCGGCCGCTTCCAGCTCGGCCGGCCAGTCGGCCTCGAAACCGGGCCGTGCGAACACCCCCAGGTGCGCCAGCTCGAACAGCCGTTCCCAGCGATGCCAGGTCGGCAGGCCGGTGAATGCATCGGCCCCCATCAGCAGTACCAGCGGACGGTCGCCCTGCTCCGCGCGCAGCGCCTCCAGCGTGTCCACGCTGTACGAGGGGCCGTCGCGCTCCAGTTCCCGCAGGTCCAGTTGCAGGCGGTCCTGACCGGCCAGCGCGGCGCGCAGCAGGGCGACGCGCTGCTCGGCCGAGGCCACCGGTGGGGTGCGGTGCGGCGGCACGCTGGCCGGCATCAGTCGCACCTCGGCGTCCAGAAGTTCGGACGCCTCCCAGGCCACGCACAGGTGGCCGATGTGCACCGGATCGAAGGTGCCTCCGAGGATCGCCAGCGGTTTCATGCCAGCGCAGCGGCGGAACGCGGTTCGGCCATCGCCGCGATCAGCCGTTCGGCCTCGCGCCAGGCATCGCCGTGTTCGCGGCCCTTGGCGATGCGGTCGATGCGCGCGGCCCGGGCCAGGCACTTCAGCCAGTGCTCGCGCGGCGCCCGGCGAAGCGCCTGCCGGAACAACTGCTCGCGCGACTGCCACAAGCGCTCGGCCTTGGCCTGGGCGCCGAAGTCACGGGCATTTGCCAGTCGCAGGGCCAACTGCAGCTGGTTGACCACCCAGCCCATCAGCGGAATCAGGTCCTCGCCTTCGGCACGCAGGCCGGCAAGCACGCGCAGGGCGCGACCGCCGTCACCGGCAAGCGCGGCGTCGGTGAGCTTGAAGGCGTCGTAGCGGGCGCTGTCCGCGACCAGTTGCTCCATCTCGGTCGCGTCGATACGGCTCTTGCCGTCATGCAGGACCACCAGCTTGTCGATCTCCTGCGCGGCGGCGAGCAGGTTGCCCTCCACACGCTGCGCCAGCAGGGCCGCGGCATCCGGCGTGGCGGTGAGGCCGCGCGAGGCGAGCCGCGCGCCGATCCAGCCGGCCCACTCGTGCGGGCGCGGTGCGTTGAACACCACCATCGCGCCGGCGGCATCGACCTTTTTCGTCCATGCGCCTTCATGCTTGCTGCTCCACTCGGTGGCGGTGATCAGCAGGGTGACGTCCGGCGGCAGGTCGTCGCAGAACGCACCGATCGCCTTGGCACCCTCGACACCCGGCCGGCCGGTGGGCAGGCGCAGGTCGAGCAGGCGGCGCGTGGCGAACAGCGACAGGCCGGCGGCGGAACGGGCCAGATCGTCCCAGTCGAAATGCTGGCCGGCCTCAAGGACGTCACGCTCGCTGTAGCCGAGCTTGCGCGCCTGCGCGCGCAGGGCGTCGGCCGCCTCCAGCACCAGCAGCTCCTCGCCGGCAAGCAGGTAGACGCCGTGCAGCCGGTCGGCCGCCAGCGCCTTCTGCCACTGGGCGGGTGCCAGCGGCATGGCTCAGGGCGTGCCGGCGGTGCCGGCAGCGGCCGCGGCGTCGGCGTGGCGGGCGGCGGCCTGCAGGCGGAACAGGATCGACTGCACCATGTCGTCGATCAGGCTGCGCTGGATCTCCTCCACCTGGGCATCGTTGCCGATCGTGTTGGTGGCGTCGTAGCTGTAATCGCGCGACATCTGCACGGTCTGCTCGGGCAACAGGACCTTGCCCGTCGCATCGACCACGCTGAACTTCACCTGGTACTGCACGGAGTACTCGGTGATGCGGGCGCCGCCGCTGATGCTGAGCGTCTGGGTGCTGAAACGCGCGACCGGCACGACCAGCTCGGCGACACCGGGGCCCGAATCGTCCTCGATGGTGATGCCGGAGTTGCGTAGGGCGCGCGCCAGGTTGCGCTGCAGGTCGCCACCGTTGTTCACGGCGAGATGGATGCGCTGCATCGAGAACGGCAGGGCCACGCTCTGCCGCAGGTGGAATCCGCAGCCGGCGAGCAACGCGGCCAGACCAAGCAGGAACGACAGTTTCACCAGACGGCTCATGCGACTCACCCTGCGACGATATTGACGATCTTGCCCGGCACCACGATCACCTTGCGCACGGTAAGGCCCTCAAGATACGCGAGGACCTGCGGATGCGCGCGTGCCATCGCCTCGGCCTCCTCCTTCGAGGCGTTGGCCGGCACCTCGATGGTGCCGCGCAGCTTGCCGTTGACCTGTACCGCCAGGGTCAGCGAGTCGCGCACCAGCGCGGACTCGTCCACCACCGGCCACGGCAGCGTCTCCAGCACCGTTTCCGGGTGACCCAGTACCTGCCACAGCGCGTGGCTCAGGTGCGGCGTGACCGGATTGAGCAGCAGCACCATCGCCTCCAGCGCTTCGTGGCGCACGGCACGGCCCTGGTCGCTCATGTCGCCGAACTTGCCGACCGCATTGAGCAGTTCCATCAGCGCCGCGATCGCGGTGTTGAACGCATGGCGGCGGCCGAAGTCGTCGGTGACCTTCTGGATCGTCTCGTGCAGCTGGCGGCGCAGCGCCTTCTGGCCGGCGTCGAGCGCGGCCGGATCGACCACCGGGTGGTCCGGCTGCGACGCGTGCGTGGTGACCTCGCGCCAGAACCGGCGCAGGAAGCGGGCCATGCCTTCGACGCCGGCCTCGCTCCATTCCAGCGACTGCTCCGGCGGCGCGGCGAACATCGAGAACAGGCGCACCGTGTCGGCGCCGAACTTGCCGACCATCGACTGCGGGTCCACGCCGTTGTTCTTCGACTTGGACATCTTCTCGGTGCCGCCGATCGCCACTGGCTGACCATCGGCCTTCAGCAGCGCGCCAACCACGCGTGCCTTGTCGTCGCGCTGGATCTCGACATCGGCCGGATTGATCCAGTCTTTCGAGCCGTCGGCGTTCTCGCGGTAGAAGGTCTCGGCGATCACCATGCCCTGGCACAGCAGGTTGGTGGCCGGCTCGTCCGACTGCACCAGGCCCGCGTCGCGCATTAGCTTGTGATAGAAGCGGAAGTACAGCAGGTGCAGGATCGCGTGCTCGATGCCGCCGATGTACTGGTCGACCGGCAGCCAGTAGTTCGCGCGCCCATCGACCTGGTCGTCGGCGCCCGGCGAGGTGTAGCGGGCGTAGTACCAGCTCGACTCCATGAAGGTGTCGAAGGTGTCGGTCTCGCGCTCGGCCGCGCTGCCGCACTCGGGACAGCTGGTCTTGCGCCACTCCGGATCGGCCTTGATCGGCGACTGCACCCCGGAGAACGCCACGTCCTCCGGCAGCAGCACGGGCAGCTGGTCTTCCGGCACCGGCACGTCGCCGCATTGCGGACAGCGGATCACCGGGATCGGGCAGCCCCAGTAGCGCTGGCGGCTCACGCCCCAGTCGCGCAGGCGGTAGTTCACCCGGCGCTCGCCCTTGCCGTCCTGGCCCAGCACCTCGGCGATGGTGTCGAAGGCCTGCCTGTAGTTCTTGCCGTCCAGCACGCCGGAATTCACCACGCGCATGTCGGCACGGGTCTTGTCGCCGTACCACTCCTGCCAGCGCGTCGCGTCGTAGCTCTCGCCCTCGACCGCGATCACCTGCTTGATCGGCAGGCCGTACTTGTTGGCGAACTCGAAGTCGCGCTCGTCATGGCCCGGCACGGCCATCACCGCGCCAGTGCCGTAGCCCATCAGCACGAAGTTGGCCACCCACACCGGCACCTTGTCGCCGGTGACCGGATGGATCGCGAACAGGCCGGTGGCCATGCCGCGCTTCTCCTGAGTCTCCAGCTCGGCCTCGGAAACGCCGCCCTGGCGCAGTTCGGCCAGGAACGCGGCCAGTTCGGGGTTGTTCCCGGCCGCCTTGACCGCCAGCGGATGCTCGCCGGCGATCGAGACGAAGGTGACGCCCATCAGGGTGTCGGGGCGGGTGGTGAAGACGGTCAGCGGTTCGGCTTCGCCGTCCACCGCGAAGTGGATCTCCAGGCCTTCGCTGCGGCCGATCCAGTTGCGCTGCATGGTCTTCACCGCATCCGGCCAGCCGGGCAGCGTGTCCAGGCCGTCGAGCAGCTCCTGCGCGTAGTCGGTGATCTTCAGGAACCACTGCGGGATCTCGCGCTTCTCCACCAGCGCGCCGGTGCGCCAGCCGCGGCCGTCGATCACCTGCTCGTTGGCCAGCACGGTCTGGTCGACCGGGTCCCAGTTCACGACGCTGTTCTTGCGGTAGGCGATGCCCTTCTTCATCAGGCGCACGAACATCCGCTGCTCGTGCACGTAGTAGTCGGGGCGGCAGGTGGCGAACTCGCGCGACCAGTCGATCGCGTAGCCCAGCGACTTCAGCTGGCCGCGCATGTGATCGATGTTGGCGTAGGTCCACTTGGCCGGCGCGGTCTTGTTCTTGATCGCGGCGTTCTCGGCCGGCAGGCCGAACGCGTCCCAGCCCATCGGCTGCAGCACGTTCCTGCCCTGCATGCGCTGGAAGCGACTGATCACGTCGCCGATGGTGTAGTTGCGCACATGGCCCATGTGCAGCGCGCCGGACGGGTACGGCAGCATCGAGAGGCAGTAGAACTTCGGACGGCTGGCGTCCTCGGTCACCTCATAGGCACGCTCGGCGGCCCAGTACTGCTGCGCTGCCGCCTCCACCGCCTGCGGCCGGTAGGCGTTTTCGCCCGCCTCGGTGCCAGCGGAAGGGGAACCCTGTTCGTCGTTGTTCTGCATGTGTCCGGTGCCGTGGGTACGTGGTACTGCGGCGGATGCGGCCGATCCGCGCCGCCGTCGCGATAGCCGGCCAGCCTAGCCCAAGCGCCGAGGACTCGCCAAGCCGGAACGGTGCCGCTGCGCTCAGCCGCCGGGGCAGCGCGCGTCCCCGCCCGCAAGGTCGCGGGCCGCCCGGGCGATCTGGTCGGCAAGCCGGGCCAGTGCCTGCTGGTGTCCCTGCACCAGCGCGTCGTAGCCCGCCCCCACTGGCTGGTTGAAGCGGCTGGCGCAGGCCAGGCTGCGCGAGGCGCCGTCGCCTTCGAGCAGGCGCAGGCTCCATCCAGCCTCCAGCAGGGCATAGCCGCCCGGCTGCGAATCAAACCGGCGTACATCCACCTTGATCCTCACCACCGGCCCGCCCGCGTGGGCCAGGCCGGAGACGTCCGGGTGCCCCAGCGCACCGGCGAGATCGGCCGACAGCGCGCTGCGGATCTCGTCCGACAGCGGCGCGATCCAGCGCTCCCCCTGCAGCAGCGCCACGCCCTGTCCACCCTGGCGCACCACCAGCTGCGGCTGGTCGTCCTGGGCGGGGATGCTCACCGGCAGCAGCTCGAACGCCGGGCCCGAACCGCCCTGCTCCGGTGCGGCGGACGCCAGCGGCACCAGCGTGTAGTAATGCGTCGGCGCGGAGGCGCAGGCACCGAGCGCCAGCGCGGCGCCCAGCGCCGCGAGCCGGCCGGTCAGGTTGCGCAGGCGCGTCATGGCTTGCTCCCTTGCTTGGGTGGTTTGGCTTCGATCGGCGGCTTCGCGGGAGCGGGATCGTTCTTGCGGCCGCGGATCAGCGCTTCCGGATGCGTGCCGAGGTAATCGCTGAACACGCGCAGCGAGCGCGCCATGCGCTGCAGTTCCTGCAGCGTGCCCTGCAGGTTCTGCTGCAACGGCGAGTCGGGCGCGAGCGCATTGCTGGTGCTGCCCAGCGTCCTGCGCGCGTCCTTCAATGTGCCCTTGAACTCCGGCAGGACCTGGCCATTGACCTGCTTGAGCGTGCCGTCGAGATCGGCCAGGGTCTGGTCCAGGTGCTTGCCGATGCTGTCGAACGGGATCTTCTGGACCTTGTCCACGATCTCCGCCAATTGCTCCTGCAGCTTGTCGAAGCTGCCCGGTGCAGTCGGGATTTCCAGTGGACGCGCGTTCGGGTCAAACGGCACCTTCGCCGCCTTGGGCAGGAAATCCATCGCGATGTAGAGCTGGCCGGTCAGCAGGTTGCCGGTGCGGGCCTGTGCACGCAGGCCATGGGCCACCAGCTTGCCCATGATCGGTGCGAGGTCGGGGCTGCCATTGCTCTCCTGCGCCTGGGCCACCAGTTTGTCGTAGGCGCGACCGAGCCGCTGCGGATAGACCACCGCGCCGACGGTCACCGGGAAGCGCTCGTGCTTGGCGTCGTAGTCCATGGTGATCGACACCACCCGGCCGATGTTGATGCCGAGGAACTCCACCGGTGCATCCACGGCCAGCCCCCGCAGCGACTGGTCGAAGCGCATGCGGATGTACTGCGGCGGACCGTCCGGCGGCGCCATCGCGGTGGCCTTGTCGTCGAACAGGCGGTAGGAGGCGCCTTCCGGTGCCGGCGTGGCGTCGTGCGGCCCGGGCGGATCCTGGAACGCCACGCCACCGGCCAGCACGGTCGCCAGCGACTGGGTATTCACCTTCAGGCCGTTCGCTCCCAGCGACACGTCCAGGCCACTGGCATTCCAGAAGCGCGACGAGCGGGTGACGAACTGGTCGTAGGGACCGTCGATGAAAATGGTGAAGGTGACTCCCTTGCCGTCCTTGTCCAGCTCGTAGGACGCCACCCGACCCACCTGAACACGGCGGAAGTACAGCGGCGAGCCGATGTCCAGCGAACCGAGGTCCTCGGCGTGCAGGACGAAGCTCTTCCCCGGCGCGCCGTAGGTCACCGCCGGCGGGTTTTCCAACCCATCGAAGTCGTAGCGCGTTTCCTTCGAGGTACCCACGTCGGCACCGATGAAGGCCCCGGACAGCAGCGTGTCGACGCCCGACACGCCACCCAGGCCGATCCGCGGCCGCACCACCCAGAAGCGGGTATCGGCACGCGCGAAGCCCTCGGCGCTCTTGTCCAGCGCCACGTTGACCAGCACCTTGCTGCGGTCCGCGCTGAGGTGGATGTGGGTGACCTTGCCGATGACCACGTTCTTGTACTTCACCGGGGTCTTGCCGGCATCCAGGCCCTCGGCGGACTGGAAGCTGATGGTGATGGACGGCCCGGCCTGCAGCCAGCTGTGCACCACCAGCGACAGCCCCACCGCGGCGGCAAGGATCGGCACCAGCCAGATCAGCGATGCACCCAGCCGGCGCCGATGCACCACCGGCTGCGGCAGGTCCGCACTGACGGGGTTGGTTTCTTCAGTCATCGTTGTCCCAAGTTGTCCCAGATCAGGCGCGGATCGAAGCTCATCGAGGCGAACATCGTCGCCACCACGGTCAGGCCGAAATACACCACCCCCGGCAACGGCTCGACCTGGCTGAGCACGTTGAAGCGCACCAGCGCGGTGAGCAGCGCCACCACGAACACGTCCAGCATCGACCAGTAGCCGATGAATTCCACCAGACGGTACAGCATCGTGCGCTGGCGCTGCGCCCAGCCGCTGCCGCGCTGGGCAGTGACCAGCAAGGTCCCCAGCACGAGGAATTTCAGCATGGGCACCACGATGCTCGCCGTGAAGACGATGACCGCCAGATCCGGCGACCCCTTCACCCACAACTCCACCACGCCGCTGAGGATGGTGTTGTCGTCCACGTCCCCCAGGCTCACCGTGCGCATGATCGGCAGCAGGTTGGCCGGCAGGTAGAAGATGAACGCTGCGATCAGCCACGCCCAGGTGCGGCTGATGCTGGCCGACTTGCGTCGGTGCAGGCGGGCACCGCAACGCGGGCACGCCTGGTCGTGCACGTGGCCGTCGCGGCAGACCAGTCCGCATACGTGGCAGCCAATCAGGCCGAGCTCGTCGGCTCGCGGCAATGCGCTCATCGCGGCCGCTCCCGCGTCACGTCCCACAGGTGACGCAGGTCCACCGTGCCGAACACGGTGATCAGCAGCATCAGCGCGCCGTACGCGAAAATGCCCGGATCCGGCACCACCTGGAAATAGATCCGCGCCTTGACGATGGCGACCATCGCCCCGAGCACGAATACCTCGCTCATCGTCCACGGCCCGAGATGGTGCAGCGCGATCATCGCGCTGCGGAAACCCGGCCCGCGCTCGCCGCGCCGGGCGAACCAGAACACCCAGCCGAACAGCAGCATCTTCGCCATCGGAAAGAAGAACAGCGTCAGCGCGGCGAGGATCGCCACCACCTCGGCGTGCTGCTGCCACATGGTGATGATGGTGCCCCACAGCGTGGCGCTGCTCGGCCGGCCGTTGAGCTCCAGCGTGACGATCGGCCAGATGTTGGCCTGCACGAACACCACCATCGCGGTGAAGGTCAGCGCCAGCAACTGGTCCGGCCCCAGCCGGGCATGCCGTTCGAGGATGTTGTGGCAACGCTCGCAGCAGGCCACCTCGCCGCGCGACAGCGGGCGCCGACGGTACACCGTGTCGCAGTGCTCGCAGATCAGCATCCCTGCGGTGGTGGATGGCGATTTGGCGCCCATGCGTGTGGTGCCGGTTTCCGGGCAGGTCATCGACGGATTCTCGCAAATCTCGCCGTGTGGCGCTGAACCGGGCTGGACCGCGCCGGCCGGGCGCGCCCCCTTGATATGCTGCCGCCCGGCCCAGATCTGGGGCGCCATCGACTACCGGAGCGACACCGTGACCGACACTGCCCACCCGCACGTCTTCGACGTCACCCAGGACAACTTCGAGAGCGACGTGCTGCAGGCCTCGCTCGATACGCCGGTGCTGGTGGATTTCTGGGCGACCTGGTGCGGCCCCTGCCGCACGCTGGGCCCGATGCTCGAGAAGCTGGCCGTCGAGTTCAACGGCGCGTTCCGTCTCGGCAAGGTCGACGTCGACGCCAACCAGCAGCTCGCCGCGATGTTCGGCATCCGCTCCATCCCCACGGTCATGCTGGTCAAGGACGGACAGATCCTCGACGGCTTCGCCGGCGCGCTGCCGGAGGGGCAGCTGCGCGAGTTCCTCGCGCGCCACGTGCAGCCGCTGGACGACAGCGCGGCCGACGCCGGCGAGGCGGCGGCTGCGCCGGTCGAATCGGCGGCCGATGCGGTCAACCGCCTGCAACAGGCGATCGCCGCCGCCCCCGAGCGGCCCGAGCTGAAGCTCGACCTGGCGGTGGCACTGATGCGCCTTGGCAACGTGGATGCGGCCCGGGCCGAACTCGAAGCCCTGCCGGCGAACCTCGCCACCGATGCCCGCGCCGTGCGCCTGAGCCACCAGCTCGAGCTGGCCGGCGCGCCGTCGCTGGAGGAACTGCGCCGGCGGGTGGAGGCCGATCCGTCCGACTGGGAGGCGCGCGACCTGCTCGGCGTGCGTCTGCTGATCGAGGACGAACCGGCGGCCGGCCTGGACCAGTTCCTCGCCGTACTGGAAAAGGCCCGCGCCTGGAACGACGGCGCGGCCAGGAAGCGCCTGATCGCCGCCTTCGCGACCCTCGACGACGCCGAACTGATCGGCCGCTACCGCCGGCGCATGGCCTCGCTGCTGTTCTGAACCCCATCCAGATTGCAGCGGCCCGCGGGCGGGCCGCTGCATGGTTCCGGAGATCAATGCGGTTTGGTGGCCCCGGCAGCAGCACTTCCGATATTGCGATCGAGGAATCCGACCACCTTCTGGAACAGGCTGGCGCGGTGGTCCTCGCCGTAGAAGCCGTGTCCCTCACCGGGCTCGTACAACCACTCCGGCTCGTTGCCGGCTTTCTGTAACGCCGCGCGCATCGCCCGCCCCTGATCCGGCGGCACGCGCGTGTCCTGCCCGCCCACCACCAGCATCACCCGGGCCTTGATTTGCGCCGCCTGGGCGTCGGGGGAGATGGCCGCCAGCTTCGCCGAGTCGCTGCCCAGCACGCCGCGGAAGAAACTTTCCCCGGCGGATGAATCGGTCGCATCGCTCCAGCGCTCCAGCTTCGCCAGGTCGTAGACGCCGACGTACCCGATCGCGCAACGGTAGAGTCCCGGTTCCTTTGCCACGCCTTCCAGCGCGGCGTAGCCACCGTAGCTTCCGCCGAAGATGCAGATCCGGCCGGCATCGGCAATGCCCTGGGCGATCGCCCATTTCGTGGCATCGGTGACGTCGTCCTGCATCGCCCCGCCCCACTGCCGGTAGCCCGCCACCTGGAACGCCCCGCCGTAGCCTCCCGAGCCACGGTAGTTCACCTGCAGCACGGCATACCCATGCGTCGCCAGCATCTGCACGTAGGGATCGAACCCCCACCAGTCGCGGATGCCGAACGGACCGCCATGCACGAACACCACCATCGGCAAGTGGTGCGCCTGCTCCTGCCCCGGCGGTGTGCTGAGGTAGCCATGGATCGTCAGCCCGTCGCGGGCCTTGAACGACACCGGCTGCATTTCCGCCATGCGGTTAGGGTTGATCCATGAGCGGCTTTTCAGCAGCGGGGTAGTCTGCCCGCTCTTGCGGTCCCACAGGTAGTAAGTGCCCGGGTCCATGTCCGAACTGGCCAGCAGGATCGCCTTGCCGCCGTCCTCCGAGGTCGATTCGATGGAGACGCTCTCACCGGGCAGGGCCCGGGACAGCGAGCCGATCAACGCGATGCTGTCTGCATGCGGCGCGATGGCCTGCACCACCGGCAAGCCCGGCATCGAGGCCACGCCGACGAGGTCCTTGTGGTCCAGACTCCTGATCAAGCGGTAAAGCTCCACCGTGTCGCTGCTCCACACCGCCGGCTGCATGGCCTCGCCGTCCACCTTCCAGGGGCACAGCGCGTCGACCTTGCCCGGCGCGGCGCAGTCCATGTAGACCAACCGATCGTCGCCGCTGAAGACGAGCGGCGTCGGCGCAAACGAGCCCAGCGGTGCATCGAACAGCAGCTTCCAGGGCTGGCTTTCGCCGGTGCGGTAGTACACCTGTCGGTGCGCGTGCGCGTCGTCGCCGATGGCGAACCGCGCCACACCACGGTGGTCGACCACAAACGAGGCATCACGCACCGGCGCAGTGCCGGCCGGCCGCGTCGTACCGTCCATCACGTTCATCACGTTGAGCTGGGTGAATGCGCCGTCCTTGTAGCTGTACCAGGACGACACCCCGACCAGCACGTGCCGGTCGTCGCCAGGAAGCGTATCGACCACCTCGGCGCTGGCCAGCTCGGATTGCGGATGGCGGATGTGGGTGGCAATGGACGATCCGCCGGCGCGATAGCCGAACAGCAGCTTGGCGCCCGTGCCATCGGCATTCACCCCGAACAGCTCACCGGTCGCAAATGGTGCGTCCCAGCCGGCCAGATCGGTGGTCTCGTCGTAGATGATCCGCTGGTTGCTGGCCCACCACAGCCGATACACCTGGTTGCCTTCGCGGGGCTTGACCACCACACCCTTGTGGGTGACCAGATCCACGATGGCCAGCACCGGCTTGCCGTCGACCACCGCCTTCGCCGCGACATGCTGCCCATCGGGCGAGATCTGCAGGTCCGAGTACTCGGCGTGTCGAGCAAGATCCGAGAGCGACACCGCCTCCGTCCATGCGGGACCTGCCGCCAGCACCAGCGCGGCTCCCAGCATCCACCTGCCGATCCTCTCCATAGATTCCCCCTTTGGGCACGTTGCGTGCCCCATGCGAGGAGTATCTCCGCCCCGATTGCGCTCGCCAAGATCGCAGTCCGGCGGACCGCCAATCCATACCTTTGCGTATGGATTGGGTAGACTGTGCGTTCCCGCCCTGCCCGCCAACCCGCGCATGCGCCCGAACACCTTCCGCCGTCTCATCAACTTCTGGCCTCCGTTCCTGTTCAACAGCATCCGCGTGCGGTCGATCGCGCAGGACTGGAGCGAGGCGAGGGTGACCCTGCGGCTGCGCCCCTGGAACCGCAACTACGTGCGCACGCAGTTCGGCGGCAACCTGTTCGCGATGAGCGACCCGTTCTGGATGCTGCTGGCGATGCACCGGCTGGGACGCGACTACCTGGTATGGGACAAGGCCGGTGCCATCGATTTCGTGGCGCCGGGCCGCGACGATGTCCATGCGGTATTCCACATGCCCGATGCGGTAGTCGACGAGCTGCGCTCGGCGGCGGCTCACGGCGACAAGGTGCTGCGCTGGTTCGAGACCGACATCACCGCTGCGGACGGCGAGGTGGTGGCGCGTGTGCGCAAGCAGCTTTACGTGCGCCTCAAGCCGGCCTTGCGCGGACGGAGCGATGCGATCGCTTGATCGTGGGCAAACTCCGGGGCGGGAACTGCAGGCACGCTGAAAACGTCCTGAAAGAGTGAGCGGACACAGTGGCACGTTCTCCGGCAGGACGCCCCCACCCACCGTGGCCCATCCGACATGCTGAGTGCCCGTCCCGGCCTTTCCACGCACCGCACCGCGACGGCCCACGCCGAACGCGCGGGTCTGCTCTCGCTGCTCGCCACCCTGTTGTGGGGCGTGGCCTGGATCGCCGGACTGATGCGCAGCGGCCTGGCCGAACCCGACGAGGGCCGCTACGCCGAAGTGGCGCGCGAGATGCTCGCCAGTGGCGACTGGGTGACGCCGCGGCTGGATGGCTTCCTGTTCTTCGACAAGCCGCCGCTCCATTACTGGGGCACGGCGGCAGCCTACGCGCTGCTCGGCACCGAGCCGTGGGTCGCCCGGCTGTGGGGTGCGATGGCCGGCCTGCTGGCGATCGCCGCGGTGGCCTGGGCCGGATGGCGGGTGTGGGGACGCGCGGCCGGGCTGTATGCGGCGGCGATCCTCGGCAGCAGCATGCTGTTCGCGGTGGGCGCGCACGTGGGCACGCTGGACCTGGGCGTGGCGGCGTTCCTGGCGCTGGGCATGGCGTGCTTCGTGGTGGCGCAGTTCGATCCCGCGTCGGCTCCGCGCCGGACCGCGATCAACCTCGGCATGTGGGCAGCGCTGGCGCTGGCGGTGCTGTCCAAGGGTCTGATCGGGGTGGTGCTGCCGGGCATGGTGCTGGGGGTGTACATGCTGTGGCAGCGGGACTGGCGCGTGCTCGGCCGCGTCTCGCTGTTGCCCGGGCTGATCCTGCTGCTGGCGGTGTCCGCGCCCTGGTTCGTCGAGGTGACGCGGCGGCACCCGGAGTTCTTCGACTATTTCTTCATCCGCGAGCACTTCACGCGCTTCCTCACCTCGGCCGACAACCGCGGCAAGCCGCCCGGCTTCTTCATTCCGGTGGTGCTGCTGGGACTGTTCCCGTGGACCGCACTGGTGCCGTTCACCCGCGACGGCTGGCGGGCGATGTGGAGCGGCGCGCCGGTGGACCGCCTGCTGCTGGCCTGGGTCGGCGTGGTGTTCGTGTTCTTCTCGATCTCGCACTCGCAACTGGCGTTCTACATCCTTCCGCTGTTCCCGGCGGCCGCCCTGCTGCTGGGGCGCGCAGCAGCCCGGCTTCCACACGAGGCACTGGCGCGGCGCATGCGCGCGACGACCTGGACCGCCGGCGCTGGCGCGATCGCCGCGCTGATCGCAGCGCTTGCGCTGCGCCACACCCCGGCACACATCGGCATGCCGACGGCGCTCGGCGGTCTCGCGGCCGGACTGGTGGTGATGGGGCTGGCCGCAGGCTACGCCGCGCGCCGGTTGTCCCGGCATGATCACCACGACGCCGCGGTGCACGGGCTGGCACTGGCCGGCATCGTCGGCTGGACGATCGTCCTGCTGGTATCGCAAGCCTGGGCCGGCCCGCGTTCAGCCGAGCCGGTGGCACGCCTCATGGCGCCGGCGCTGAGTGCGGACACGCCCGTCTACATGGTCGGTGGCTTCGTGCGTGGCCTGCCGTTCTACCTGCAGCGCCCGGTGACCATCGTGGCGCAGGAGCGCGATGACCTCACGCCTTTCATCCACTCCCGCCCCGACGGCTACATCCCCACGCTGGACGCATTCGAGGCACGCTGGCGCGCTGCCGATCGCGGTGTGGCGCTGGTCGACCACGTCACCATGCCCGTGCTGACGCAGCATGGTCTTCCTTACGTGGTGCTCGGCCAGCTGCCGACCGGCACCGTCATCGCCCGCCAGCGCACCCCGTGAGCGACGTGCAGTCGAACGTCGGCCCGGTGTATCCGGGACATCCGCTTGCATCGAAGGGCCGCCTCGCTGCCTGGCTGGCGCTGTGGTTCGGCGTCGCGCTGGTGGCGATCTTCCAGCATGGCCCGGTGCCGATGTATTCCACCCGCACCCTCGCGGTGGCGTGGGAGATGTGGCAACGGCACAGCTTCCTGGTGCCCTATCTCAACGGTGCGCCCTACAGCGACAAGGCACCGCTGCTGTTCTGGCTGATCCACGCCGGCTGGGCCGTCGGCGGCGTCGGCGATGGCTGGCCGCGCCTGCTCGAAGTGCTGCTCGGCGGGGTCCAGTTGCTGTTGTGCATCCGGCTCGCGCGGCGGCTGTTCCCGGCACAGGCGGCCATCGCGTACGCCGCGCCGCTGATGTTGATGAGCTTCAGTTACGCGTTCGAGTTCGGGCTGCAGTCGATGTACGAGGTGCTGCTCGCCGATTGCGTGCTGGCGGCCCTGCTGGCACTGCGCCCCGGGCCCGGCGAGGCGCCACCGAACCTGGCCGGCTTTGCGGTGGCCACGGCACTCGGCCTGCTGACCAAGGGACCGGTGATGCTGCTGCACGTCGGCCTGCCCTGGTTGCTGGGCCCGCTGTGGCAGTCGTGGGCATCGCGTCATCGTGCACGCTGGTACGCCACCGGTGCGCTGGCCGTGCTCGGCGCGGTGGCGGTGCTGCTGACGTGGGCGCTGAGTGCCAGTGCGGCTGGCGGCGAGGTCTATCGGCAGCAGTTGCTGTTCCACCAGACCGCCGGACGGGTGGTCGATGCGTTCGCACACCGGCAGCCGTTCTGGTGGTACCTGCCGGTGTTGCCGGTACTGGTGTTCCCGTTCGTGCTGTGGCCGCGTCCCTGGCTCGGCATCGCTGCCCTGCCGCTGCGTCGCGACGACGGTCTGCGCTTCCTCGCCGCCTGGCTGCTGCCGGTGCTACTCGGCTTTTCGCTGGTGTCCGGCAAGCAGGCGTACTACCTGCTGCCTGAATACGCCGGCTTCGCCCTGCTGCTCGCCGCGGCCCTGGCGCATGCGCCAGGGATGACCACCCGCACTTCGCGATGGCTCGCCCCGTGGCCGCTCGCCGTGTTCACCCTGGCGCTCGGTATCGGACTGTTGTCGCTGCCGACCCTGGTCGCGCATGGCATGGCGACGTCGCCGATGCTGCAGTCGCTCGGCACCCGGAGCCGCGGATTCGGCCTGCTGTTCATGCTGTTGGCAGCGCTGCTCGTCCGCCGGGGGGCGGAACTGGAGAAGATCGTGCTGGTTGCCCTGCTCGGGGTGCTTGCCGTCAATACCCTGTTCACCCTGACCTGGTGGCATGCCTTCGATGTGCGCGACGCCTCGGAGCTGCTCGCCCGGGCGGAAGCCGAGGGACGACCGATCTTCAACAACGAAAGCTACAACGGGCAGTTCACCTTCCTCGGAAGGCTGACCCGGCCGGTCGAGGAAGCCGCCGGCGCCGAAGCGCTGCGGAGCTGGGCCAGGGCCAATCCGCGAGGGCTGGTGATCGTCTATCCGAAGACCGAAGCCGAAGCGCGCGCCTGTCCGTCGCTCCACATCCAGCGCTTCCGGGGGGTGTGGCTGGCGATCCGGCCGGCGGCGACGTATCAGGCACACGCCACGACGCCCTGCCCCTGATGCCCGGCGGACGGCCGCATCACTCGCGCTCGAAGCGGGCGATCGCCTCCAGCTCCGACTCGGCACGGCGCACCGCACTGCCGGCGAACTGGTCGTGCAGCCAGCGCAGCCGACCGAACCGCCGCAGCAGCACGTAGGCGAGCCCGACCAGCAGCAGCGACGCCAGTGCGCCGAGAAACAGATGCGGCAGCACGCCGGCGAACTCCGGCCGGTCGAGGAAATAGGCCGGCCTGCCCTGCATCTCGTCCCAACCGCGCTGGATCAGGATCAGCACCAGCGGAATCCAGACCACCGCGCCCACGACGCTGAACACCGGTGCCTCCACGCGCACCCGCCATGCACGCAGCCGGGCCAGTCGTTGCTGGATATCCAGCACCGGCAAGCCGTAGTCCACCTGTTGCACCAGATGCAGCACGCGGCCGGAGGACAGCACCATCAGCATGCCGAACAGCTGCACCGACACGCCCCAGGCCACGGTGTGCAGGCGCTCCGGGTGGGTCGCCCAGAAATCGATGCCGAACAGCATGAAGGCCACGCCGAACGCCAACTGCACCGACTGCCCCCAAACCAGCGGGCGCAGCCCGCGGCGCAGCCGGTCCATGCCCTGGTCGCGAAGCAGGCGCAGGTTGAGGGCCTGCTGCTTCGCCAGTCGCTGGTCCAGCGCTTGCCATGCGAGTTTCATCTCGTCCAGTTCCATGCTCATGCTCCGATAGTGGCTGCGGCGGTCATCTGCCCGCGCAGGGTCTGCTTGATGCGGCCGATCCGGGTGGCCACGTTGGTTTCGCTGATGCCGAGGATCTCGGCGATTTCCGCGTACGAGCGCTCGTCGAGGTACAGCACGATCAGCGCCCGGTGGAGCGGGTCGAGCCGGGCAATGAAGGCGTGCAGATCCGCGATCCGCTCGTCCGGCTCGGGCGCCGGCTCGCCGGCCACGGTGTCCAGATGGTGGGTATCGAGCGGCTCCAGCTTCGCGCCCCGCGCCGCCTCGCCACGGCGCCGGTGGGAAATCGCCACGTTCAGCGCCACGCGGTACAGCCAGGTGGAAAACTTCGCGCGCGCCGGGTCGTAGCGCCCGAACGAGCGCCAGGCCTGCAGGCCGATCTCCTGCGCCAGGTCGCGTCGGTCCTCGGCGTGCGGCGCGTAACTCGCCGCGACCTTGAGCACGATGCCCTGGTGCTCGTGCAGCAGGCTCTGGAATCGGTCGGGATCGGGACGGGTCATCGGCACGGGTCGACGGTAGGCTCACGGGGATGATTCGCTGGCGCGGCGGAAAAATCACAGCCGCGCGCCGCCCTACAATCCGGCGTGACCCCGCCCAAGGAATGATCCATGCGACCGCTGCGCGTCAAACGCTATGTCCTGACCGGCCTGCTCACCTTCCTGCCGCTGTGGGTGACCTGGCTGGTGTTCAAGTTCGTGTTCGGCGTGCTCGCCGGGGTCGGCGCGCCGATGGCCACGCTGGTGCGCCGGGCGCTCGGCCTCGCCGCACCGGACGCCGCCGCCGCCCTCGACCACGGCTGGGTGCTCGCCATCATGGCGCTGGTTCTCACCCTGCTCGGGCTGTACGTGGTGGGCTGGCTGGCCAACCGCATGATCGGCCGCCGGCTGATCGACGCCTTCGACGGCCTGCTCACCCGCATCCCGCTGGTGCAGACCATCTACGGCGGCACCAAGAAGCTGATGGCGGTGCTGCAGCAGAAGCCCTCCAACACCCAGCGCGTGGTGCTGATCGACTTCCCCCGCCCCGGCATGAAGGTGGCCGGCTTCGTCACCCGGGTGATGACCGAGGAAGGCAGCGGGCGCGAGATGGCCGCGGTATACATCCCGACCACGCCGAATCCGACCGGAGGCTACCTCGTGGTGGTTCCGGTGGCGGAGCTGACACCGACCGACTGGAGCATGGACCAGGCGATGGCCTTCATCATCTCCGGCGGTGCCGTGGCACCGGATACGCTGCCCGCCAGCCGCACCCTCGCCCCGTAGGAACCGACGCCGCATGCTCCGACCGATCCTCGCCGGCATGCTCGGCCTCGCCGCCCTTGGCACCCAGGCCACCGACTGGACCACGCCCGCCGAGGCGACGCACTTCCGCACCACGCCCAGCTACGCCGACACGATCGCCTACCTCGAACGCCTGCAGCGCGCCGCGCCGGACAAGCTGAAGCTGGTGACCTTCGGCACCACCCCGGAAGGCCGCCCGATGACCGCGGTCATCGCCAGCGGCGACGGCACGTTCGACCCGGCCGCCGCACGCGCCGCGCACAAGGCCGTGGTGCTGCTGCAGGCCGGCATCCACCCGGGCGAGATCGAGGGCAAGGACGCCGGCCTGATGCTGCTGCGCGATATCGCCGTCACCGGCAAGTGGCCGCACCTGCTCGATCACGTGGTGCTGGTGTTCATCCCGGTGTTCAGCGTGGACGGCCACGAGAACAGCTCGCCATACCACCGCATCAACCAGAATGGCCCGGAGCGCCAGGGCTTCCGCGGCCAGTCGCAGTACCTCAACCTCAACCGCGACTACATCAAGGCCGACGCGCCGGAGATGCGCGATTGGCTGGCGCTCTGGCGACACTGGTTGCCGGATTTCCTGATCGACGTGCACACCACCGACGGCGCCGACTATCAGTACGACCTCACCTGGTACACCGAGGACCCGCACAAGCTCGATCCCGGCGTCTCCGCCTGGCAGCAGGCGCTGATGGACCGCACGTTGCCGGCCTACCAGAAGCGCGGCCACCTCGCCTCGATCTACCTGGAGTTCAAGGACGGGCGCGACCCGACCCGGGGTATCACCAACTTCGGCTCCGGTCCGCGCTTCTCCACCGGCTACGCGGCACTGCAGAACCGGCCGGCGCTGCTGATCGAAACGCATATGCTCAAGCCGTACGCGGTGCGCGTGCGCGCCGTCTACGACCTGGTGCAGCTGCTGCTGGCGCGGATCGATGCCGATCCGAAGCCGCTGCTCGCGGCGGATGCCGCCGCCGACGCACGCGTGGTCGCCCGCGCCAGCCGACCCGATGCGCGCGTGCCGCTCACCTTCAAGCTCTCGCCCGAGTCGACGTCGTATGCGTTCAAAGGCTACGAGTTCACCGTCACGCCCAGCGACATCTCCGGCGCCGGCTGGATCCGCTACGACCCGAGCAAGCCACGCACCTGGACCATCCCGAACTGGAACACGCTGCTGCCGGATCTTTCGGTCACGCCGCCGGCCGCCTACGTGGTGCCGGCGCAATGGACGGCGGTGATCGACCGCCTGGCGGCCCACGGCGTCGCGATGCAGCGGCTCGGCCGTGCCGCGACCGTCACTGCCGGTGGCTACCGGCTCGACCATCCGGTCTGGGCGGAGACCCCGTTCGAAGGCCACCACATGCTGCGCACGGTGGATGTAGCGCCAGTGACCCGCACCGTCACGCTGCCGCCGGACTCGGTGATCGTGCCGATGGACCAGCGCGCCGCCAACGTGGCGATCGAGCTGCTGGAGCCGCAGGCACCCGATTCGCTGCTGCGTTGGGGTTACCTCGACGCCGTTTTCGAAGCCAAGGAATACGGCGAACCGCGCGTGCTGGAAAAACTCGCCCGCGACATGCTGGCGCGCGACCGGGAGCTGGAGGCCGCATTCCGGCAACGGCTCGCCACCGACCCGGCCTTCGCCGCCGACCCGCGGGCACGGCTGGAATGGTTCTACCGTCGCTCCCCCTGGTACACGGCCCAGGACGTCGGCGCCTATCCCGTGCTCCGCCTCGACTCGGCGGGGCTGGGCGCGCTGCGGAGCGAACCCGCTGACGTCGATCGGGCGCCGCCCCCCACCCCTGACCTTTGACACTGTCTGGCCCATGACTATTGACCTAGCGTCAAAAGTCATGCCCGGTGGCCGCAGGCCCCGGGCCCGGCGTTTACCGTTCCACCCGCGGACGGACCATCCACAGAGGGAATCCCATGACCAAGCCGTTCCTGAAACCCTTGGCGCTCGCCGTCAGCCTGGCGCTCTCGCTCTCCGCCTGCGGCAAGCACGACGAGGCGGCCAAGCCCGCCGCGACCGCGCCGGCCAAGGCCGCCACTGCTGCCCAGGCCGCGGTCGCTCCTGCCGCGCCCAAGAGCGTGTTCGACGTCGGTGAGCTGGGTCAGTCCAGCGAGGCCTGCCAGGACTTCAACAGCTTCGTCAACGCCAAGTGGATTGCCGCCAACCCGATCCCGGCCGACCAGACCTCGTGGGGCTCGTTCAACGTGCTCTACGAAAAGAGCCTGGCCGACCAGCACCAGCTCGTCGAGGACGCCGCCAAGAGCGCCGACAGCGCCAAGGCCGGCTCGCTCGAGCAGAAGATCGGCTGGCTGTACGCCTCCGCGATGGACATGGACACGCGCAACAAGGCCGGCTTCGACCCGATCAAGCCGGACCTGGCCGGGATCGATGCGCTGAAGTCCAACAAGGATCTGCCGGGCTGGCTCAACCAGTCCTTCGCCAAGGGCGACGGTGCGGTGTTCCGCTTCGGCTCCGGCGCCGACTTCAAGGACGCCAAGATGCAGATCGGCTACGCCGAGCAGGGCGGTCTGGGCCTGCCGACGCCGGACTACTACAGCGACCCCAAGCAGAAGGACGTGCGCGACGCCTACGTGAAGTACCTGGCCAAGCTGTTCGAGCTGACCGGCGACAGCGCGGCCGATGCGGCCAGGCAGGCCGACCTGGCGATGAAGTTCGAGACCGACCTGGCCAAGCACTCGGTGCCGCGCGTGGAGATGCGCGATCCGAAGAACCAGTACCACTTCGTCACGGTGAAGGAAGCGGACAAGGTCACCCCGCGCTTCGACTGGGCGGCCTTCTTCAAGGCCCAGGGCGTGACGGTGGACAAGGGCTTCTCGCTGTCGCAACCGAAGTTCTTCGCCGAGTTCGACCAGTTGCTGACCAAGGCCCCGCTGGCCGAGTGGAAGGCCTACCTCAAGGCCCGCACGATCTCCGGGGCGGCGGCGGCGCTGTCGCAGCCGTTCGTCGACGCGCAGTTCGACTTCTACGGCAAGACCCTGCGCGGCCAGCCGAAGCAGAAGCCCCAGTGGAAGCTCGCGCTGGGCTCGGTCAATGGCGCGATGGGCATGGCCCTGGGCGAGCTGTACGTGGCCAAGTACTTCCCGCCGGAAGCCAAGGAGCGCGCGGAGAAGCTGGTCGACAACGTGCGCAACGCGCTGAAGACGCGCATCGAGAACCTCGACTGGATGAGCGCCGAGACCAAGGCCAAGGCGCTGGACAAGTGGTCGAAGTTCCTGCCGAAGATCGGCTATCCCGACCACTGGCGCAGCTGGGATGGCCTGACCATCACCAAGGGTGACTACTACGCCAGCATGGAAGCGGCCGGCAAGTTCAACTACGACTACGACATCGCCAAGATCGGCAAGCCGACCGACCGCCTGGAGTGGGGTATGACCCCGCAGACGGTCAACGCGTACTACAACCCGACCGACAACACGATCAACTTCCCCGCCGCGATCCTGCAGCCGCCGTTCTTCGACGCCAACGCCGACGACGCGATCAACTACGGCGGCATCGGCGCGGTGATCGGCCACGAGGCGAGCCACGGCTTCGACGACCAGGGCAGCCAGTTCGACGGCGACGGCAACAACGAGAACTGGTGGACCAAGGACGACCGCGCCAAGTTCGACGCCCGCACCGACAAGCTGGTCAAGCAGTTCGATGCCTATGCGCCGATCCCCAGCCATCCGGACCTGCACGTCAACGGCAAGCTGACCCTGGGCGAGAACATCGCCGACCTGGGCGGCCTGAACATCGCCTACGACGCGCTGCAGACCGCGCTGAAGAACCACCCCGAGGAAGCCGGCAAGAAGATCGACGGCTACACCGAGGACCAGCGCTTCTTCCTCAACTGGGCACGCGTGTGGCGTGGCTCGATCCGCGACAAGGCGCAGATGGTCTACCTCAACGCCGACCCGCATTCGCCTGAGAAATTCCGCGCGATCGGTGCGCCGTCGAACATGCCGGCCTTCGCCGCTGCATTCCAGTGCAAGCCGACCGACCCGATGGTCCGTCCGGCCGACCAGCAGGTGAAGATCTGGTAACCCCCTTGCCGCCCCGTCGTGCCGCCATCCGGCGGTACGGCGGGGCGGTTGTGTTTTCCGGTCTTCTGACCGGGTCCCGTTTCCGCCAGAGAGATATCCATGTCCAATGCCTTCCTGAAGCCGACCGCGCTTGCGCTAGCGCTGACCCTGTCCCTTACCGCCTGCGGCAAGCATGAGCAGGCCGCCACGCCAGCCCCGGCCGCTCCGGCCAAGGCCACCACCGCAGCCACCGCTGCCGCGGCACCGGCCACCAAGAGCGTCTTCGACGTGAGCGAGCTCGGCCCGGCCAGCGAGGCCTGCCAGGACTTCAACACCTTCGTCAACGCCAAGTGGGTGGCCGCCAATCCGATTCCCGCCGACCGCACCCGCTGGGGCGCCTTCGACAAGCTGGCCGAGGACAGCCTCAACACCCAGCACGAGATCGTCGAGAACGCGGCCAAGAGCGCCGCCACCGCCCCGGCCGGATCGATCGAGCAGAAGATCGGCTACCTGTACCAGTCCGGCATGGACGAGGCGGCCCGCGACAAGGCCGGCTTCGACCCGATCAGGCCCAAGCTCGATGCAATCGCCGGCCTGAAGAACGGCAAGGACGTGGCCGAGTACCTGATGAAGAGCTTCGCTGACGGCGATCAGCAGGTGTTCGCGTTCGGCTCCGGCGCCGACTTCAAGCACGCCGAAACCCAGATCGGCTACACCTTCCAGAGCGGACTGGGCCTGCCGACGAAGGACTACTACCTCGATCCGAAGCACGCCGACGAGCGCAAGGCCTACCTCGACTACATCGCCAAGACGCTGGAGCTGACCGGCGTGTCCGAGGCCGACGCGAAGAAGCAGGCCGACCAGGTGATGGCGTTCGAGACCGAGCTGGCCAAGGCCTCGCTGGCGCCGGTGGAACTGCGCGATCCGTCGAACCAGTACCACTTCGTCAGCGTGAAGGAAGCGGACAAGGTCACCCCGCACTTCCAGTGGGAGCAGTTCTTCAAGGACCAGGGCGTGACCATCGACAAGGGCTTCTCGCTGTCCCAGCCGAAGTTCTTCGCCGAGTTCGACAAGCTGCTCGCCAAGGCTCCGGCGTCGCAGTGGCAGGCCTACCTGCGCTTCCACGTGATCGACGATGCCTCGCCGTACCTGAGCACGGCGTTCCAGGACAACAAGTTCGCCTTCTACGGCAAGACGCTCTCCGGCCAGCCGGAACAGAAGCCGCTGTGGAAGCGCGTGCTGGGCACCGTGAACGGCGCGATGGGCATGGCCCTGGGCGAGCTGTACGTCAAGAAGGAATTCACCCCGGAAGCCAAGGCCCGCGCGCAGGAGCTGGTCGACAACGTGCGCAACGCGCTGAAGGCGCGCATCGAGAACCTCGACTGGATGAGCGCCGAGACCAAGGAAAAGGCGATCGCCAAGTGGAACACCTTCCTGCCGAAGATCGGCTACCCGGACAAGTGGCGCAGCTGGGACGGTCTGTCGATCACGTCTGACAACTTCTATGCCAACGTGATGGCCGCCGGCAAGTTCAACTACCGCTACGACATCGACAAGATCGGCAAGCCGACCGACCGCAAGGAGTGGGGCATGACCCCGCAGACGGTCAACGCGTACTACAACCCGACCGACAACACGATCAACTTCCCGGCCGCGATCCTGCAGCCGCCGTTCTTCGATGCCAAGGCGGACGACGCGATCAACTACGGCGGCATCGGTGCGGTGATCGGCCATGAGGCCAGCCACGGCTTCGACGACGAGGGCAGCCAGTTCGACGGCGCCGGCAACAACGTGAACTGGTGGACCAAGGAGGACCGCGCCAAGTTCGACGCCCGCACCGACAAGCTGGTGGCGCAGTTCAACGCCTACACGCCGATCAAGGACAAGCCGGACGCGCACGTCAACGGCAAGCTCACCCTGGGCGAGAACATCGCCGACCTGGGCGGCCTGAACGTCGCCTACGACGCCCTGCAGGTGGCGCTGAAGCAGCATCCGGAGGAAGCCGGCAAGAAGATCGACGGCTACACCGAAGACCAGCGCTTCTTCCTCAACTGGGCCCGCGTGTGGCGCGGCAACATCCGCGAGAAGGAGGCGCTGCTGCGCCTGAACACCGATCCGCACGCCCCGGCTTCGCTGCGCGCGATCGGCGCCCCGTCGAACATGCCGGCCTTCGCGGCGGCGTTCCAGTGCAAGCCGACCGATCCGATGGTCCGCACCGGCGACCAGCAGGTGAAGATCTGGTAAGTCGCCGCCGGGCCGCCCCGCGGCCCGGTTGAACCGCAAGGCCCCGTGCCCCGGCACGGGGCCTTTTTCTTGCCTGCCGCACGATCGTTGTTGCAAATCATTCTCATTTCGATACCATGGTCGCATCCGCGCCCAGCCCGCTTCACACGGTAGCCAGCGCACCACCCGATCCCGGTCTCCGGCACCGCTCCAGGCGGCGCAGGACGGTGGCGCCTTGCCTGCATTTGCCACCGGACCGGCGAAACCGACGCAACAAGGACCCCGGCATGGCTTTCATCACCGCGCGCAAGCACGCCCTCCCCTCCACCGCTGCCCTGCTCGCCGGCATGGCCGTCGCCCAGACGGCCGGCGCCGCCGAGGTGACCACCGCCGCCCAGGTTGCCCAGGCCCGCACCCTGCCCGGCCTCAAGGTCGAAGCCAACCGCGGACCCGACTACCGCGTCGATACGCTGTCCTCGCCCAAGTTCACCCAGCCGCTGCTGGACACGCCGCAGACCGTCACCGTGATCAGCAAGGAGCTGCTGCAGGAACAGGGCGCCACCACGCTGACCGAGGCGCTGCGCAATAGCCCCGGCGTGGGCACCTTCTACGTCGGCGAGAACGGCACCACCAGCACCGGCGATGCGATCTACATGCGCGGCTTCGACACCTCCGGCAGCATCTTCGTGGACGGCGTGCGCGACCTCGGCTCGATCTCGCGCGACGTGTTCAACATCGAACAGATCGAGGTCACCAAGGGACCGGACGGCACCGAGTACGGCCGCACCGCACCCACCGGCGCGGTCAACCTGGTGAGCAAGCAGCCGGAGCTGGGCCAGGGCGTGAACGCCTCGGTGTCCTACGGCAGCGGCGATCACAAGCGCAGCACCGTGGACTGGAACCAGCAGACCGGCGAACACTCGGCGTTCCGCCTCAACGCCATGGGCCAGGACAGCGGCGTGTCCGGCCGCGACCGCGTGAAGAACGACCGCTGGGGCATCGCGCCGTCGCTGGCCCTGGGACTGGGCACGGCTACCCGCGTCTATCTCGATGCGCTGCACGTGAAGCAGACCAATGTGCCCGATGGCGGCGTCCCGACCATCGGCCTGCCCGGCTACACCAGCCCGGACCCGACGCGGCCCTTCATCGGCGACGCGCCGAAGGTGGACCCGAGCCGTTTCTATGGCACCTCGCAGGACCACGACGACGTCACCGCGGACATGTTCACCGCGATCGTGCAGCACGACATCTCGCCCGACCTGGCCGTGCACAACACCACGCGCTGGGGACGCACTCGGCAGGATTACCTGCTGACCTCGTTCGTCGCCTCGGCGGCCAACCTGCTCACGCCGGACCCGACCGATCCATCGACCTGGACGGTCGCCCGCAGCAACCCGAACTTCAAGCATGCGGCCAACCGCATCGTCTCCAACCAGACCAACCTCACCGCGCACGTCGACGGCGACCTGGTGGTGCAGGACCTGAGCGCGGGCCTGGAGCTGAGCCAGGAGAAGGCCACCACCCTCGGCATCGCGGCGCTCGGCGGCAGCGCCTGGCCGGCGGCCAGCCTGTACCGCCCCGACCCGTCGGCCGCCGGACTGGTGTTCGGTCCGACCGGCGCCTACAGCACGGGCAAGACCGACACCGCCGCGGCCTACCTGTTCGACACGCTCAAGTTCGGCACGCACTGGCAGGTGAATGCCGGCCTGCGACTGGACCACTACACCACCGACTTTTCCAGCATGGTCGCCTGCGGCGGTCGCCGCGGCCCCGACTGTGGCGGCCTGCCCACCGGCAGCATCGTGCGCGGACTGGACACGCGCACCACCGGCAACCTGCCCAGCTACAAGCTCGGCGTGCTCTACAAGCCGGCCGCCAACGGCAGCCTCTACCTCAACCTCGCACAGTCGCAGGAGCCGCCGGGCGGAAGCACGCTCACCCTGAGCAGTTCGTCCAACAGCCTGGACAACCCGAATCTCGATCCGCAGAAAGCCCGCACGATCGAACTGGGTACCAAGTGGGACCTCCTCGACAGCCGCCTGCTGGTCACCGGTGCGCTGTACCGCACCACGGTGAGCAACGAGCTGGTGCAGGACCCGGTCGACACCTCGGTGTACTACCAGATCGGCCGGAAGCGGGTGCAGGGCGTGGAGCTGACCGCGGTCGGCGAGATCACGAAACACTGGGCGGTCAGTGCCGGCCTGACGACGATGGACGCCCGGGTGGTGAACGGCAGCGCGGTCGCAGCCGACGGCTCCGATGCCCTGGCCTATACCCCGAAGCGCGCCTTCACCGCCTGGACCACCTACCACCTCCCCTTCGGCCTGACCATCGGCGGTGGCGCGCGCTACTCCGGCCGGCTCAAACGGGGCACCGACGGCGCGATCGGCACGCCTGCCCACACCGACGCCTACTGGGTGTTCGACGCGATGACGAGTTATCCGGTCAACAAGCACGTCGACCTGCAGTTGAACGTCTACAACCTGTTCGACAGGAAGTACGTGGCGGCGATCAACAAGAGCGGCTACCGCTACACGCCGGGCACCCCACGCTCGGCGATGGTCACCGCCAACTTCCGCTTCTGATGCCCACCGGGAGACTTAGACCATGCTGCTGCACATCCCTGGCGTACTCGCCGCTGCGCAGATCGCGCACATCCGCGCAGGACTCGACGCGGCCGAGTGGACCGACGGTCGCGAGACCGTCGGCGCCCAGGGCGCGAGGGTCAAGCGCAACGAACAGCTGCCGGACTCCTCGCCACTGCGGCGCGAACTGGGCGCACTGGTGCAGGTGGCACTGGCGCAGCACCCGCTGTTCCACGCCGCCGCCCTGCCCGCGCGCCAGCTGCCGCCACGCTTCAACCGCTACCGGGGCGGCGGCGAGTACGGCTTCCACGTCGATGGCGCGGTGATGGCGCTGGCCGACGGCAGCCAGTTGCGCAGCGACGTGTCCTGCACGGTGTTCCTCAACGCGCCGGAGGAGTACGACGGCGGCGAGCTGGTGGTTTCCGACACCTACGGCGAGCACGCGGTGAAACTGCCGGCCGGCGACGCCATCCTCTACCCGTCCAGCAGCCTGCACCGGGTCACGCCGGTCACCCGCGGCGCGAGGCTGGCGGCGTTCTTCTGGGTGCAGAGCCTCGTCCGCGACGTCGGCCACCGGCGCACACTGCTGGAGCTGGACCAGGCCATTTCGCGCCTGCGCGCGGCCGGCGGCGACGAGGCCGCGGTGCTGCAGCTCACCGGCATCTACCACAACCTGCTGCGCGAGTGGTCGCAGACCTGAGGAAGGCCCGATCAATCCCGGCGCAGGGGTCACCGGCCTCTGCGGTTTGAATTCCCGGAGGAGGTGATGTGCGGAAGGTCTTCACATCGCCCGGCGCGCCTCGCCTGGAAGGACGGCTCGGGCGGCACCACAGGCGCCCCGCTGCAGGCCTTCTGGACATCATGCCGCCTGCGCCGGGGTTGATCGAACCGTCCCAGGACGCGTTCCGCTGTTCCCTGCACGCGACAAGGGGCGGATAATCGACGCCCTTTATCGATGCGCGGTTTCTCAATGTTCGTACCCGGTCAACGCTGGATCTCCACCGCCGAGCCGGAGCTCGGCCTCGGCACCGTGCTGCGCGTCCAGGGACGCAGCGTGCAGGTGCTGTTCGCCAAGGCAGGCGTGTTGCGGCCTTACGCGATGGAATCCGCGCCGCTGGTCCGCGCCGAGTTCCGCCCCGGCCAGCGCATCGCCGGCAAGGGCATCTCCTTCCTGGTCGAGCGCGTGGACGTGCGCGAGGGCCTGCTGGTCTATCGCGGCGAGGGTCGCGAGATGGAGGAAGGCCAGCTCGACGACGAACAGGCCGTCAGCCAGGCCGACGACCGCCTGATCGGCGGACGTACCGATCCGGTGTCCCAGTTCGAGCTGCGCCTGGATGCCCTGCGCCGCCGCGCCGAGGCCCGTCGGTCCCCGACCTGGGGCCTGGGCGCCGCGCGCATCGGCCTGGTGCCGCACCAGTTGCGCGTGGCCGGCATCGCCTCCGCACGGCGCCCGCCCCGCGTGCTGCTGGCCGACGAGGTGGGCTTAGGGAAAACCATCGAGGCCGGCATGATCCTGGCCCGCCAGCTCGCCACCGGCCGCGCGTCGCGCGCCCTGGTGCTGCTGCCGGACACGCTGGTGTACCAGTGGTTCGTCGAACTGCTGCGCCGCTTCAACCTCAGCTTCGCGATCTATGACGAAGAGCGCTGCGAGGCGCTGGAACAGTCCGAGCCGGGCAGCAACCCGTTCGAGGACGAGCAGCTGGTGATCGCCGACTTCGCCTTCCTGGAGTCCTCGCCCAAGCGTGCGCAGCAACTGCTCGAAGCCGGCTGGGACCTGCTGGTGGTCGACGAAGCGCACCATCTGGAGTGGACGCCGGAGGCGGCCAGCCCCCGCTACACCCTGGTCGAGCAGCTGGCAGCGAAGACGCCCGGCGTGATCCTGCTCACCGCCACGCCCGAGCAGCTCGGCCGCAGCGGCCACTTCGCCCGCCTGCGCCTGCTCGATCCGCAGCGCTACAGCGACCTGGACGCCTACCTGGCCGAGTCCGAGGGCTTCCAGGCGCTGTCGCAGGTGGCCGACCGCCTGACCAACCAGCAGCCGCTCACCGTGGACGACCGCAGCCTGCTGGCCAGCGTGCTGGCGGACGATGCCGAGCTCACCGGCAAGCTGGCCGAAACGGTGGCGCCCGAACACGCCCGCGCCATCCTCGCCGCGCTGATCGACCGCCACGGCACCGGCCGGGCGATGTTCCGCAACCGACGTGCCGGCATCGGCGGCTTTCCCCAGCGCGTGCCGGCCTGGCACCTGCTCGATGCCGGCGCGCTCGACGACAGCCGCCGCCAGGCACTGCTGGCCGAGTTCCATGCCGACATCCAGCAGCCACCGCCCGCATTGACCCTGGACTACGCCGACGACCCGCGGCTGCAGGCGCTGGTCGACCTGCTCGAGGCGCACCCGCAGGCCAAGTTCCTGCTGATCTGCCGCAGCCAGGCCAAGGTGCTGGCGCTGGAAGAAGCCCTGCGCACCCGCACCGGCGCTGGCATCGCCCGTTTCCACGAAGGCCTGGGCATCGTGCAGCGCGACCGCAACGCGGCGTTCTTCGCCCAGCCGGATGGCGCGCGCCTGCTGCTGTGCTCGGAGATCGGCTCGGAAGGCCGCAACTTCCAGTTCGCCCACCATCTGGTGCTGTGGGACCTGCCGCTGGACCCGGACCTGCTCGAGCAGCGCATCGGCCGCCTCGACCGCATCGGCCAGCGCAGCGACATCACTATCCACGTGCTCGCCGTGGAAGGCAGCGCGCAGCACGTGCTGGCGCGCTGGTACGACGAGGGCCTGGACGCGTTCCGCGTCAGCCCGTCCGATGGCCGCGAACTGCTGCGCCGCTACGGCGAGCCGCTGGCCCGGCTGGCCGACGAGCACGCGCGCAGCGCCGACGGCCGCGACCAGGAGCTGGACGTGCTGGTCGCCGAGACCCGTGCCACCCACGAGGAACTCGCCGCGCTGATCCGCGAGGGCCGCGACCACCTGCTGGAACTGGCCGCCAGCCGCGACCTGCACGCCGATGAACTGGCCCAGGCATTCCGTCGCGAAGACGTCGACCCGGCCCGCGACGCCTTCATCCAGCGCCTGCTCGAGCAGTTCGGCATCCACGCCGAGGAGCTGGGGCCGAAGGTGCTGCTGCTCGACCCGCAGTACCTGTCCACCGATGCCCTGCCCGGCTTCGCCGACGGCCCGGTCTCGGTGACCTTCGACCGCGATACCGCGCTGGCCCGCGAGGAGCTGCCGCTGATGCGGCTGGACCATCCGCTGGTGCTCGGCGCGATGGACCTGGTGGTGTCGGGCGAACAGGGCAATGCCGCCTTCATGGTGGACGACGCGCTGGGGCCGCGCAGCGCGCTGCTGCAGGCGGTGTTCGTGCTCGAGTGCGTGGCCGACCGCGCGCTGGACGCCGAGCGCTTCCTGCCGGTGCTACCGCTGCTGGTGACCATCGACACGCGGCTGGCCGAGCGGCCCGACTTCCAGCCCAGCGAGATCGCGTTGCGCAAGGCCGCCGACCGGACCATCGAGGTGGCGCGCTACCGCAAGTTCCTCAACAAGCTGGTGCCGCCGATGCTGGAGAAGGCCGAAGCCGTCGCCACCGCGCAGGCGCAGGAACGGGTGACCGAGGCCACGGCGCTGGCCGGCGAGACGCTGGACGCCGAACTGGCCCGGCTGCAGGCGCTGCGGGCGGTGAACCCGTCGGTCAGCGCGGCCGAGCTCGCCCTGGTGCAGGCCGAGCGCCAGGCCCTGCTCGATGCCCTGCCCAAGGCGCGCCTGCGGCTGGATGCGGTGCGCTTCGTGGTCAGCGCGGACTTCCTCGCGCTGCGCTGAGCGATCCGTCCGTGCACCACGAAAAAGGCGGCCACCCGGCCGCCTTTTTCATGTCCCGGCGAAACCTCACCACATCAACCGTCGCCGCGGCTTGATCGGCAGCTTGCCGCGCCAGTACTGGATCAGCACCCAGCCGCCGAGCATGCCGCCGAGGTGGGCGAAGTGCGCCACGCCGGGCATCCAGCCGAAGACGCCCGACAAGAGTTCCAGCCCGCCGTAGAGGATCACGAACAGCCACGCCGGCATCGGGATCGGCAGCAGGATGAAGTAGACCTTCTCGTGCGGATAGAACATGCCGAAGGCGAGCAGCAGGCCGAAGATCGCCCCGGATGCGCCCACCGTCGGCGTCTGGAAGTCGTGCATGAACCAGCGCAGCACCACCAGTTGCAGCAGCGAGGACACCACCAGGCAGGTGAAGTAGTACACGGTGAACTGGCGCGAACCGAACAACCGCTCGATCTGGCTGCCGAACATGTACAGCGCCAGCATGTTGAACGCGATGTGCGCGAAGCCGCCGTGCAGGAACCCGCCGGTGACGATCTGCCACGGCTCGAAGTACCCGCTGCCCAGCGGCCACAGCGCCAGTTGGACGGCGATGCCGGGCATCACCATCTGCAACAGGAAGATCGCCACGTTGGCGATCAGCAGGTTCCGGGTCACCGGGGCAAGCGCGAGGGGCATCGATGCGTTTCCAGTCGGGGGACGGGCGTGGCACGGACCGCACCACGCCGCGGCGGTTCCGGGCTCAGCCGACGAAACGCGCCGGCTGCAGGATCTCGATCCAGTAGCCGTCCGGATCCTTGATGAAGGCGATGTGCTTCATGCGCCCGTCGGTCAGGCGCTTCTGGAACGGCACGCCCAGCGCTTCGAAGCGTTCGCAGGCGGCCTGCACGTCCGGCACCGACACGCACAGGTGGCCGAAGCCGCGCGGCTCGCCGTTGCCGTCGTGGTAGCGGAAATCCGGATCGTCCTCGGTGCCGTGGTTGTGGGTCAGCTCCAGCACGCCCGGCTGACCGAGCACCCACTCCAGCCGCGCGGCATCGTCGTCGGGAATCGCCGCGCGATCGGCCCGCAGCACCAGGTAGTAGATGGTGAACTTCGCCTCATCGAACACCTGCCTGTGCACCGGCGTGAAGCCGAGCACGCGGGTGTAGAAGTCCAGCGAGGCCGCAACGTCCTTCACCCGGATCATGGTGTGGTTGAACACGTAGCCATGGGTGTCGGCTTCCGGCTGGGCGGTCACGCCAGGCAGATCCAGCAGGGTCGACAACGGCATCGCAAGGCTCCTTCGGGACGTCAGGTAGAGACCGACGAGATGGGGGTCATGTGCCACGGCACAACACCCTGCGGCGCTCCGGGCAGCGTGCGTGCCACGGCAGCGAAAAAGAAGCCGCCTCGCGGCGGCTGTGTCGGATCATGCTTTGTGCGCGGATCAGCTCTTGCCCGGCACCGGGCTGACCTGGGCCAGTCCCTCGGGCCGTGCGGCACCGGCGAAGTGCCGGGCCCAGTAGGCATCGGCCAGGTTGTCCACCCGCACGGTCTGCCCGCGCGAGGGCGAATGGATGAACCGGCCGTTGTCCAGATAGATGCCCACGTGCGAGATGCGCCCGCGACGGCCGGCCGTGCGGAAGAACACCAGGTCGCCCGGCTGCATCTCCCCACGGCTCACCTTCAATCCGGCCAGGAACTGCGAGGCGGCGTTGGCCGGCAGGTCCAGACCCACCGCATGGGCGAACACGTAATGCACGAAGCCGCTGCAGTCGAACCCGGTCGAGGGGTTGCGACCGCCGCGCACGTAGCGGATGTGGCGCAACGCCATGGCCAGCCCGATCAGCGACTGGCGCAGGCCGGCCGCCTCCTGACCGGTGCTGCTGGCCTGCGTGTCGGCGGCAGCGAGGAGTGCCGACGGATTGGCCGGCAGCACCGACATGGCCAGCTTCGAGGCCGGATCGGCCAACGGCAGCGCCTGCGCCAGCGGAGCGACCACCGGACTCATCGACGGTGTCGGGGTGACGGACCCGGCGGCATGTGCGGGAGCGGCGAACACGGCGATGGCCAGCGCGGCGAGCGCGGTCAGCGGCTTGATCGTCATGCGGGACAGGCTCCCCTCGCAACACTCGGTGAACGGTTGAAGTCCCGACCGGCTGCGGCAGGCCGGGAACAGACCGTTGAAGCTATCAAAGGGAGGCGACGGGTTTGTTGGATCGGGGTTAAGTGAACCCCGGCGATCAGTATTCCCCACCCCTTCCCCGGGGCAACCGTTCAGCCGAACGCCACTCAACCGGCGTGCGTCGGCGGGCGCGCCCCGAAGATCGCGCTGCCGATGCGCACCTCGGTCGCCCCTTCGGCGATGGCCAGGGCGAAGTCGCCACTCATGCCCATCGACAGCCGCGGCAGGTCGTGCCCCGAAGCCATCATCGCGTCGCGCAGCTCGCGCAGCTGGCGGAAGCAGCGGCGCACCTCGGCCTCGTCGTCGGTATGCGTGGCGATGGTCATCAGGCCGCGCACGCGCAGGGTATCGAAGCGACGCAGCTCGGCCATCAGACCGGGCAAGGCCTCGGGGGCGAGGCCGTGCTTGCTCTCCTCCGGCGAGGTCTTCACCTGCACCAGGGCGTCGATGGCCCGCCCCTCGATCTGCAGGCGGTGGTCCAGCGCCTCGGCCAGCTCGATGCGGTCCAGCGTCTGCACCTCGTGCGCGAGGCGCGCGACGTCCCTGGCCTTGTTGGTCTGCAGCGGGCCGATGATCACCCACTCGATGGCGCAATCGGCCAGCAGCGGCGCCTTTTCGCGCACTTCCTGCACGCGGTTCTCGCCGAAGCGGCGCTCGCCCAGGGCGAACGCCGCACGCACCGCGTCCGCGCCGAAGGTCTTGCTGACGGGCAGCACGCGCACCTCGGCCGGATCGCGACCCGCCGCGCGGCAGGCGGCATCGACCCGTGCCCGCACGGCCGCCAGGTTGGCGGCCAGCACGGCGGGCTCGACGTCACCAGCCATGTTTACTTGCCCTGCTGCTCGTAGTGGCGAGCCACCACCTCGGCCACCACCATCGACACCTTCTTGCCGGTGGGGATGTGCAGGAACTCGTTCGGGCCGTGCGCATTGGAGTGCGGGCCCAGCACACCGGTGATCAGGAACTGCGCCTGCGGAAACTTCTCGCCCAGCATGCCCATGAACGGGATCGAGCCGCCTTCGCCCATGTACGCCGCCGGCGCGCCGAAGTAGTGCTCGGAAGCCTCCTTCACCGCTTCGGCCAGCCACGGCGAGAGCTGCGGCGCGTTCCAGCCGCTGCCGTCCTTCTCCAGCTTGAAGGTGACCTTCGCGCCGTACGGCGGATCGGTCTCCAGCAGTTGCTTGACGAAGTCGCCGGCCTTCGAGCCGTTGAGCGTCGGCGGCACGCGCAGGCTCAGCTTCACCGCGGTCTTCGGGCGCAGCACGTTGCCGGCGCTTTCCAGCGGCGGCATGCCGTCCACGCCGGTGACCGCCAGCTGCGGACGCCAGGTACGGTTGAGCACCAGCTCGACCAGGTCCTCGGTGACCGGCTGCATGCCCTCGACGAACGGGAACTTGTCGTAGATGGCCGTGCCAAGCACCTCGGTGGAGTGGCGCGCCTGCTCGATGCGCTCGGCCGGGATGTCGACGTAGAGCTCCTTCGGCAGGATCCGGCCGGTGGCCGGGTCCTCCAGCCGCGACAGCAGCTCGCGCAGGATGCGGAAGCTCGACGGCACCACGCCGGAGGCGTCGCCTGAATGCACGCCCTCTTCCAGCACCTGCACCGTGAGTTCGCCGCCGGTCATTCCGCGCAGGCTGGTGGTCAGCCAGAGCTGGTCGTAGTTGCCGCAGCCCGAATCCAGGCAGACCACCAGCGACGGATTGCCGATGCGCGCGGCCAGGTGGTCGACGTAGAACGGCAGGTCATAGCTGCCGGACTCCTCGCAGGCCTCGATCAGGATCACGCAGCGGCTGTGCGCGATGCCCTGCTCGCGCAGCGCCAGCAGGGCTGCGAGCGAGCCGAAGATCGCGTAGCCGTCGTCGGCGCCGCCGCGACCGTACAGCTTGTCGCCCTTGATCACCGGCGTCCACGGACCGAGGCCGTCGACCCAGCCGGTCATCTCCGGCTGCTTGTCCAGGTGGCCGTAGAGCACGACGGTGTCATCGCCCTCGCCCGGGACCTCGATGTAGATCAGCGGCGTGCGCCCTTCCAGTCGCACCACCTCCAGCGTGGCGCCGGGGAACGCGGCCAGCTTGCCGCGGGCCCAGCTCGACATCAGTTCGACGGCCTGGTCCATGTAGCCGTGGGCGACCCAGTCCCTGTCGAACATCGGCGACTTGTTGGGAATGCGGATGTATTCCACCAGCTGCGGCACGATCTCGTCGTCCCACAGGCCGCTGACGAAACGGGAAAGGCGGGCGGTATCCATCGGCGACTCCGTGATGCTGGCAAAGGTTGCCATTGTAACAGCGCCCACCTTCGCCCCTCCCGGCCCCGACACGACCGTCGGGGCATGCCCACAGAGCGGTCCGGCCAGCCCCCGGCCGGCATGTGGTCCGCACCGGCATCGTCGGCGCCACCGTTGCCGCACAGTTCTCCACGGCCCGATTCGGCCCCAGTCAACGCTTTCACGGAGGAAATGCCATGCTTCGCACCCTGCTCGCCGCCGCCCTGGCACTGGCCGTCACCCTGCCCGCCATCGCCGCCACACCGGTCAACATCAACAAGGCCGATGCGGCCACCATCGCCAGTTCGCTCGACGGCGTAGGTGCGGCCAAGGCCAAGGCCATCGTGGCCTGGCGCGAGGCCCACGGCCCGTTCAAGACCCTGGACGACCTGGCCCAGGTGAAGGGCATGGGCCCGGCCACGCTCAAGCGCAACCAGCAGGCCATCCAGTTCAGCGGCAACGCCGCCGGCGCGCCCCCCAAGGCCGCGAAGGTGAAGCACAAGGCCAGCGCCAAGTAATTCCCCCGCAGGGACTCCCCGACCCATGGATGGGGCGGCGTGGCGAGTCGCTGGCGGCCCGCCACGCTTGCGCTACACTCCGGCGCGCCCGATCCGGGCCTCGCGCTTCGTGTGCTCCATGATCCTTCCGCGTTACCGCATCGCCGCCTCCACCATTGGCGGTGCCGGCCAGGGCCTGTTCCTCGACGAAGCGGTTCGCGCCGGCAGCATCATCACCGCGCCCGACGCGATCGACCGCACCTGGCGCCACGACGAACTGGAGAGCAATCCGGAGCTCGCCGCCCTGCGCCACGCCAGCGCGCGCTGGTTCGAGGACCGCTACACGGTGTCCCCGGACTGGCCCGACGAGTGCTACGTCAACCACAGCTTTTCGCCCACCGGTCTCTGGCATCTGGGGTTCATCTTCGCGCTGGCGGACCTGCCGGCCGGCACCGAGGTGACCGTCGACTACCGGCATCTGCTGCCGCCCGGCGAGGCGGAGGATTTTGTGGATTCGGTCACAGGTGAGAGAATCGTGGGCTTGGCCTGGGAGGACGCCCTGGTCTCAAGTACGCAAGCGCTCAGCCGACTGCTGGATAGCCGTCGCTGAAAACCGAATGGCCATGTCCAACATTCCCACCATCGAAACGGCGCGCCTGCGCCTGACTGCACTCACCGAGCGGCACTTCGACGACTACGCAGCGATGCTGGCCGATCCGGAAAGCACGCGGTGGATCGGTGACGGACAGCCGCTGGACCGCACCAACGCCTGGCGCTCGCTGGCCATGCTGCTGGGCCACTGGCAGTTGCGCGGCTGCGGCATGTGGGCGCTGGAGCTGAAGGAGACCGGCGAGTTCCTCGGCCGCGCCGGCCTGATGTACCCCGAGGGCTGGCCCGACCTGGAGATGGGCTGGATGCTCAAGCCCGAGCACCGGCACCACGGCTATGCCACCGAGGCCGGTGCCGCGATCCTCGACTTCGCCTGGAACACCCTGCACGCCAAGCGCGTGATCAGCCTGGTGCGCATCGGCAACGAAGCCTCCGACCGCGTCGCCGAGCGACTGGGCGGCGAGCACATCGAGGACATGGACTTCTACGGCTGCAACACGCACGTGTTCGCCTACTACCCGCCGTTTCGCGAGCCCCGCCGCGCCTGGGCATGAACGCCGGCCCGGCCACGTTGCGCACGCTGCCGGCGGTGCCGGATCCCAGCGGCCACGCGACCGGTATCCAGCTCGCTTCGGCGCACACCCACGGCAGCGCAGCCGGGCCCTGGCGGCTGCATCTGCAGCATCTGGATCCCGGAGCACATTCCGCGCTTCGCGAGAACGCGTCGACCCAGCTCGCACCGCTCGACGCACCGCTGGCGCTGGGCGACCCCGGCGGGCGTCCGCTGCTGCGGCTGCAGGTCGCCAGCCTGCTCCCCAACCAGACGCTGCACCTGGCCGCACCCACCCGGGTCGTTCGTCTGGAGCGCAGTCACCCGGACGATGCCGAGCTGATCGCCCGTCCGCTGCAGGGTCCGATGCTGCTGCCCACCACCGACCAGGGCTGGCTGGCCTGGCTGCTTGTCGGCCATGCCGTGGTGAAACTGGGCGAAGCCGGCTGGGAACTGGCAGCGGGCGTGCCCGCCTGGCTGCCCACCGAAGCGGGCCAGCGCCTGCGACTGGAAGGCGCAGGCGAGTTGCTGCTGGTCCGCTTCCGGACGATCCCGGCCGCCTGACCGGCCGGGACGCTCCGCTTCGCTGCGCTCAGCGCGCCGGCGAGAGCCCGCTGCCGCGGCGCGATGGCGCCAGCGATCCGGCCACCCGCGCCAATGCGAACACCCGCGCCGCATGCATCCAGCCGGTGACCGCCACCGCCAGCTGGCTGATCACCAGGGCCAGCATGAAGCCGCCGAGGCCGATCGCCGGGGTGTGCGCGCGCCACACCCCCAGCACCATTGCGAGCGCCAGGCCGACGACGCTGATCACCAGGTAGCTCAGCAACGTGCTCAACGGGCGCCGCAGCAGTTGCATCACGCCGCGACCGAAGGCACGCGTGGCCGAGCGCAGGCCGACATCCGCCACGAAGGCCGCGCGGGAAGACTCGACGATCGCCTGCGCCAGCACGAACAGGACCACCGCTGCCCACTGCGCTGCACGACTGGCCGCATCGGCCTGCGACTGCAGCACGTCGGCCCGGGCATGCTCGCTGGCCGTCTTCATGGCGAACGCGGCCAGGCCGAGCATCACCGCGTAAGGCAGCAGCGACCAGAGCATCAGCCGGAACATCCGGCCGTACTCGATCAGGCCGCTTTGCAGCAGGTGGCCGAAGCCGAGTGCACGCCCGGCGCGGCCAGCCGCCACCACCATGCCGTGCAGCAACGGCAGCAACAGCACCGTCAGGACGATGCCGGCCAGGGCGGCACCGCTCAACCAGCCGCCATGGCGACCGAGCTGCATCGCCACGTCGCCGAACATCGTCGCGTGGAAGGACTGCGCCCACTCCGGCACGCGCACCGAATGGTCGAGCAGGTCGCCCAGCGACTTCCACAGCGGCAACGCGACCACGGCGGTGGGCAGCAGCAGGAACAGCACCCACAGCAGCAGCAGGCGCCACTGCATGGCGGCAAACGGTGCAGCGACGAGCGAGCCGAGGTCGACCCGGCGGGATTGTTTCCAGGCCATCACAGGGTCCCCAGCAAGGAATACAGGTTCTGCAACAGCGCCGCGGCATCGGCCGCCCAGCGCCGCGAGGCGGCGCCATTGGCCTTGGTGGCATAGCTGTCGTTGAGCTTGTCGGCGTCCAGGTAGACCGTCTGCTGCGGATCGAGCTCGGCCGACACGACCTTGGTCGGCTTGGTCACCACGAAACGCGCCCAGCGCCGGTGGTCGTTCCACGGCAGGTCCTCGTGGCTGCCGTCGGCGTAGGTCAGGCGCAGCGTCTGCGGAGCCGCGGCGCCGTAGCGGCGCACCGTCACCGTGCTGCGCCAGGGGAACGGGCCGGCCCCGTCCTTCGTGCCCGGATGCTGCTTCTTCCAGTCCGCCAACTGCTTGTCGACCGCCTCGTCGCGGGCCGAGGCATCGTTCTCGGTGCGCTGGCCATCCTTCACGAAGGTACCGGCCAGCGGCTCCACCCGCTCGGTATCGATCGAGGTCACGGCGTCGTCGACCCAGGCGGTGCCGTAGACGGTCTGGTCGAACACCTGGTTCACGATGTCCGGCTTGCCGGAGACATCGATCAGTGCCGCGCGCAGGTCGGCTGCCGAAGGGTGTCGATAGCGCCAGCGCTTGTAGTACTCGCGGAACGCCTGCTCCATCACCGGCCTGCCGAGCCGCTCCTCCAGATCGTGCATGGCGGTGGCAGTGCGCGAATAGACCGTCCCGTAGCTGGAGGACGACAGCCGATCCCATGCGTTCTCGCCGATCGGATCGGGCGGCTGGCGCAGGCCGGCACCCAGCCGCTCCAGCGCGAAACCGCTGGCACGCGGCACGATGCCGAGCCGCTTCATCAGCGGCGTGGCCAGGTCCAGATCCTGCCCCCGCTCGCGCAGCATGCGCTGGTCCCAGTACTCGTTCAGACCCTCGTCGAGCATCGGCTCCTCGAACTCGTTTGAGGCGAGCAGGCCGTAGAAATAGCCATGACCGAATTCGTGGATGGTCACGAAGTCCAGCATGTACTGCGTGATCGTTCCGGGCTCGACCTCCTTGTAGCCCTCCGCGGTGAAGAAGGTCGGGTATTCCATGCCGCCCGCCTCGCCGGCGTTGTACGGCGGCACCACGGCGGTCAGCGTCCGGTACGGGTACGCGCCCAGGGTTTTCGAGAAGTAGCCGAGCGAATCGATGCTGGCCTTCAGCACGGGCTTGGCACTGGCCTCGTACTCGGGTGGATAGATCACCCGCACCGCGACCTTCGGGCTGCCCGGGCCCTCGTAGCTGCCGTCCAGCGTCCGGTAGCCCTTGGCGGCGACCCAGGCAAAGTCGTGCACGTCAGCCTGCACGTAGTGGTAGGTGGTCTTGCCATCGGCCGTCTGCGGCTGGCCCTGCAGTTCGCCCACGGCACCGACGGTGTAGTCCGCCGGCACCGTGAGCCGGACGTCGTACAGGCCGAAATCGGCGTAGAACTCACTGTTGAAGTGGAACTCGTGGCAATTCCAGCGCACTTCAGTGGCGCCGCGCTCGCCCGGCAGCTCGAGCACGCCGATCTTCGGGAACCACTGCGCCACCAGGTTGAAGTCGCCGAACCAGCCGGTGCGCTCGACCACCCGCGGCAGCTGGCTGAGGAAGTCGATATCCAGGGTCAGCGTGCCGCCGGCCGGTACCGGCTGGGCGAGATCCACGCGCACCACGGTGTGGTCGGTGGCCGGACCGCCATCCGGATGGACGAAGCTCCACTTCAGGTCGGTATCGGCCTGCCGCACGCTGCTGAGGTCGATCCAGCCCCACTGCCCCTTCTTCAGGCTGGCCTTGCCGCGCGAGCTGCCATGCGCAGTGAGTACCCCGCGCTCGGTGAAGAACGTGCTGCCCTCGTTGGCGAACGCGTTGAGGTACAGGTGCATGTAGATGCTGCGTACCTCGCGGTCGCTGCGATTGCGCCACTGCAGCTGCTCCCTGCCGTGCACCGCGTGTTTGACGGCGTCCAGTTCGGCGTCGATGTGATAGGCCACCACGCGATCGGACAGTGTCGGCTCGTTGCCGGTGCGCTCGCCGCCCCAGGCGCCCGGGGCACTCGGCGTGCTCACCGCCGCGGCGTCCGGGGACGCCAGCGGGATCGGCACGTATGGCGCGCTGGCCGTGGTCGCCGTCGCGAGCGTCGCGTCGGCAGGTACCGTCGGCGCAGTCTGGCGAGACTGGGCCGCGAGCGGCCACGCAAGGACAAACAGGACGGGCAACCACCCGCCGGATCGGAACGAAGACCGCATGACTCCCCCTGTGGAACGGCAACGCCCCAGACTGGAACAATCCCGTGACGGCGGCAAGGGCGACGACGGCGACGGTCGCCATCCGGGCCCTCCGCGAGGCATCATGCGCGCCTGCAACTCCCGGTGATGGGCGCTGTCGTAGCCCGCACCGCCTCCCCCGCCCGCAAGGTGTTCCATGCGCATCCTGATCGCCGAAGACGACCCTGCCATCGCCGCCGCCATCACCGACGCGCTGCGCCAGGGCGGCCACGCCGTCGATCACGTGGCCAGCGGGGCGCAGGCGGACGTCGCCCTGCGCGACGGCACCCACGACCTGCTGGTGCTCGATCTCGGGCTGCCCGGACTGGACGGCAGCGAGGTGCTGCATCGCCTGCGCCAGCGCGGCTCCGGCGTGCCGGTGCTGGTGATCACCGCCCGCGAGGGGCTGAACGAGCGCGTCCGCGTGCTCGACCTCGGCGCCGACGACTATCTGGTGAAACCGTTCGCACTGACCGAGTTCGAGGCCCGCGTGCGGGCCCTGCTGCGTCGCTCGGCCAGCAAGGGCAGCACCGAGGTGCGCATCGGCCGGCTGCGTCTGGACCTGCCCGGGCACCGCGCCTGGGTCGGCGATGCGCCGCTGGAACTGACCGCGCGCGAGTTCGGCCTGATCGAGGCACTGGCCAGCCGGCCGGACCGCATCACCAACCGCGCGCAACTGGTCGAGGCACTGTGCAACTGGGACCAGGACCTGACCGACAACGGCCTGGACATCGCCATCCACCGCCTGCGCCGCAAGCTTCACGGGAGCGGGGCCAACGTACGCACGGTGCGCGGTCTCGGCTACCTGCTCGAGGAAACCGGCGATGAGTGAAACCGCCAGCCAGCGTCGCCCCAGCCTGCGGCGCCGGTTGCTGCTGATCCTGCTGCTGCCGATGCTGCTGCTGCTGATCGTCGACGCGGTGGTCACCTACGGCGTGGCGCTCAACTACTCCAACCGGGTGCACGATGCCGACCTGGCCAACGACGTGCGCACGCTGGCGCAGATGTTCCGCTCCGGCGAGGTGTCCAGCGACCTGCCGGAGGAGGCACGCTTCCTCATCGAATACGAGCCGGACGGCCACAACTACTACAGCGTCCACTCCAGCAAGCGCGGCCTGCTGGGAGGCAACGGCGACTTCGCACAGCCGCCACCGCCGCCGGCCGATGCCAGCCCGCAGCTGTTCTACTCCCGCCTCGCCGGACGCCCCCTGCGCGGGGCCGCACTGAGCCTGCGCTCGCCGACCGACCCCTCGGACGTGCTGACGGTGACGATCGCCGAGACCCTGCGCGACCGCCAGCACCGGGCACGACAGATCCTGTTGCTCGCGATCCCGTTGCAGACCTTCCTGATCCTCAGCGTGCTCTCGCTGGTCTGGCTGGGCGTGACCCGCGGCCTGCGCATCCTGCACCCGCTGACCCGTCGCCTGGCCCTGCGCGAGCACGAACTCGAGCCGATCACCGGTCCCGACGTGCCGGTGGAGATCCTGCCGCTGACACGCACCATCGACGGGCTGTTCGAGCGCCTGCGCGCGGTACTGTCGCTGCAGGAGCGCTTCATCGCCGATGCGGCCCACCAGCTGCGCACGCCGCTGGCCGGCCTGCGGCTGCATGTCGACCGCGCCCGCGGCAGCAGCGATCCCGCCGTGGTGCGCGACGCGCTGGAACACATCGAGCAGCTGACCCAACGCACCGCACGCACCTCCACCCAGCTGCTTGCGCTGACCCGCGCACAGAGTCCCTGGAAGGAGCGCGCGACCGCCGGCGACGTGGACCTGGCCAGGCTGGTACCGAAGGCGGTCGAATTGCGCATTCCCGAGGCGCTGCGCGCGGGGATCGACCTCGGCTACCAGGGTCCCGACCATCCGGCCGTGATCCATGGCGATGCCGCCGCGCTGCAGGAACTGCTGGACAATCTGATCGACAATATCCTGCGCTACGCCGGCGAGGGTGCCCGCGCCACCGTCAGCGTGCTGCCGCTGCCCGACCAGGGTGTGCTGCTGCAGGTGGAGGACTCCGGCCCCGGCGTGCCGCCCGAGGCGCTGGAGCGGCTCGGCGAGCGCTTCTTCCGGGTCGCGGGCACGCAGGCGTCGGGCACCGGCCTGGGCCTGGCGATCGTGCAGCAGATCGCCCAGCAGCACGGCGCACGCCTCGGCTTCGGCGCGGTTGCCGGTGGCGGGCTGCGGATCAGCCTGCAGTTCCCGCCACCGCCGAAAAGTTGATGAAACCCAGATCGTGGAATCTTTCGCCATGAATTACCCTGTGCTCCGCTCCGTCCCTTCCGACCTCTACTGCCATCTGTTGCATCCGAGCGGGACACATTCCCCGGCCGGCTCGATCCGGCGCTGACATGCGCTTCACCCGTCGGTTCGCGCGCGCCGTGCTGGCTGTCTCGGCTGGCCTGGTCGCCGGCTGCGCCGGCATCGCCATGCCGAAGCTCGACGCCCCGGTCCCGGCCCGCTGGAACCACGCCGCATCACCGGCGGCGGCGATGCCGGTGGACCTGCGCGGCTGGTGGCACGCCTTCCACGATCCCGCGCTCGACGCCCTGGTCGACACCGCGCTTCGCGACAACCTGCAGGCCGCCGAAGCGAGGGAGCGCCTGCTTGCCTCCCGCGAGCGCTTCCGCAGCGCGCGGGTCCAGTACCTGCCGCGCCTGCGCGCCAAGACCGAGGACGCCATCGATCCGGATGCCAGCGCATCGTTCTTCGTCGCCGGCTTCGATGCGACCTGGGAACTGAGCCTGTTCGGACGCGGCACCGCGACGAACCGTCAGGCACGCGGCGAGGTGGATGCCAGCGCAGCCAGCCTGCAGCAGATCCGCGTCAGCCTGGTCAGCGAGGTCGTGCGCGACTGGCTCGAGCTGCGCGCCACCCAGCAGCGCGAGGCCACCCTCAGCGCCATGCGCGACCTGCGCCAGCGCCTGCTCGACCAGGCGCGCGTGCGCGCCCGGCTGCGATTGGCCGCCCCGCAGGCGGTGGCCGAGGCCGAAGCGGACCTGGCCCAGGCCGAGGCCGCACTGGCCGGGCCGCGTGGCGAGATCGACCGCCTGGCGCAGCAGTTGGCCGTGCTGCTGGGACGCAACGAGCCGGATCCGGCCTGGCTTGCGCCCGCCCCGATGCCCACGCTGGGCGACCTGCGCGTCGACCAGGCACCGGCCGACCTGCTGCGCACGCGCCCGGAAATCGCCCGCGCCGAGGCCGAGGTGCTCAAGGCCGCCGGCGACGCCGGCATCGCACGCGCCGACCTGCTGCCGCGACTGGGCATCGGCGGCTCACTGATCTGGTCGACCAACCTCACCACCCACCGCCGCACCCGCGACAACGCGCTGTTCTCGGCCGGCCCGATGATCGACATCCCGCTGTTCGACTGGGGTGCGCGCGAGGCCGAGTTGCGCGCCAGCAAACACGACCTCAAGGCCAGCGTATACGCCTACCGCCAGGCCGTGCTCGAGGGCGTGGCCGACGTGGAAACCTCGCTCGGCCAGCTGGACCGCCAGCGCGAACGGCAGGCGGCAAACGAGCGCGCCCGTGCCGCACTGGCCCGCGCCGAGCAGGCCGCTGCCACCCGCGTGCGCCTGCGCCTGGCGGCCCCCTCCGAGCAGATCGACAGCCAGCTTGCGCTGGCGCAGGCGTCGCTGGCGCTGACCGAGGCGACCGCCGCGCGCGACTTGGCCTTCGTCAGCCTGTACAAGGCCCTGGGCGGTGCGCCGCTGCCCGAAGAACCCGCCGCGGCCGCCAAAACGCGCGAGGAGCCGCGCTGATGGTCGCGCTGGCCCGCAAGACGCTGGTCTACGAGTGGCGGCGCTTCCTGCCGGCGATCCTCGCGGTCGGCTTCGCCGGCCTGCTGCAGCTGCTGCAGGCGGCGCTGGTACTGGGCATCTTTTCCAGCGCCAGCGTGTACATCACCGGCTCCAGCGCGGATCTGTGGATCGGCTACCCCGGCACGCAGAGCGTGAGCCTGGGCCGACCGATCGACCCGGACGTGGAAATGCGCCTGCGCATGGACCCGGCAGTGGCACAGGTCGAGCCGTTCTACTGGGTCGACGCCGACTGGCGCGGCGCCCACGACACCGGCGGCGAGTCGGTCTACGTCACCGGCATCGACACCCGCGCCGACGGGCTGATGTTCTCGCAGGCCCTGCCCCCGGCGCTGCGCGCGCGACTGGCCGAGCCCGATGCGGTGATCGTGGACCGCGCCGACGTCGGCAAGCTGGGCGTGACGGTCGGCGACACCGCGGTGATCAACGGCCACCGCGTGCGGGTGGTCGGCGAGAGCAGCGGCCTGCGCGCACTCGGTGGCGTCAACGTGGTGACCTCGCTGGACACCGCGCGCCAGCTCGACAACGACCCCACCGACCTGGGCCGCCCCACCTACCTGGTCGCCCGCCTGCACGATCCCGCGCAGGCCGATGCGGTGGCCGCGCGCCTGCGCGGCGACAAGGGCTTCGGCCCCTACGACGTCTGGACCGCGCGCAGCTTCGCGCGCCGCTCGGTGCTGTACTGGATGCTCGACACCGGCGCGGGTGCCGGCGTGGTGTTCCTGGCCGGCATCGTGTTCCTGGTCGGTGCGGTGATCACCAGCCAGACCCTGATGGCCGCGGTGGCCGGCTCGGTGCGCGAATACGCCACGCTCAACGCGCTCGGCGTGGGCGTCGGCAACCTGCGCTGGGTGGTGCTGGAGCAGGCGTTCTGGGTCGGCGCGATCGGCCTGCTCGGGGCCACCGTGCTGGGCTTCCTGCTGCTGGTGGCTGCGCGCAGCCAGGACGTGCCGGTGGTGCTGAACATCCCGATCACCCTGCTGTGCGTGGTGCTGGCGATGGCCCTGGCGGCCGTCTCCGGCCTGGTGGCGATGCGCAGCCTGCGCCGCGCCGATCCGGCGAGCCTGCTGCGATGAGCCGCCCCGCTCCCGTGATTTCCGCCAATCCCTCCGGCCCGGCGCTGCGCGCCGAGGGCATCGCCAAGGCGTTCGTCTCCGGCAAGGTGCGCACCCAGGTGCTGGACGGCCTCACGCTGTCGATCGAGGCCGGCGAGCTGACCCTGATCTCCGGACCGTCCGGCTGCGGCAAGAGCACGCTGCTGGCGATTCTCAGCGGCCTGCAGAAGGTCGACGCCGGCCGCGTGATCGCGCTGGGCAGCGAGCTGGGCGGGCTGGACAGCCGCGCGCTGGAGCGCTTCCGCCTGCTGCACACCGGCTTCGTCTTCCAGGGTTTCAACCTGTTCCCCGCGCTCACCGGGCTGGAACAGGTGGAACTGCCGCTGCACTACCTGGGCCTGTCCAGCCGGCAGGCGCGCGAGCGTGCCGCGCAGTCGCTGGACGAGGTCGGCATGACCCCGCGCATGCACCTGCGCCCCAGCGAGCTGTCCGGCGGCGAGAAGCAACGCGTGGCGATCGCCCGCGCGCTGGCCAAGCAGCCTGAGCTGCTGTTTGCCGACGAACCGACCAGCGCGCTGGACGCCGCCAACGGCCAGACCATCATCGACATCCTCCACCGGATCGCCCGCACCCACGGCACCACCGTGCTGTGCGTGAGCCATGATCCCCGCCTGATCCGTCACGCCGACCGCGTGCTGTCGATGGAGGATGGCCGCATCCTCAGCGACCGCCGCCCCGCGCCGCCGGCCGCGACGCCCGAAGGAACCGCGCCATGAAACCGCTGCGCCTCACCCTGCTCGTTCCCCTGCTGCTGGCCGCCGGCTGCTCGCACGAGACCCCGTCGGCGCCCGCCAGCGTCGCCCCCACCTACGCCGCGGTGGCCCGCGGCCGCATCGACGTCGATGGCGGCCTGCTGAAGCTCGATGTCGCGCGCCCCGGCACCCTGGCCTCGGTCGACGTGCACGAGGGCGACCGCGTGGCCAAAGGCCAGGTGCTGGCCACCCTGGACGCCGAGCCGGCCCGCCTGCAGCTGGAGGCGGCCGACGCGGCGCTGGCCCAGGCCAAGGCCCAGCGCGAGCTGCTCGACGGCAAGCTGAAGAACGCCCAGGTCCAGGCCAAACGCCTGGCCGAGGCCGCCGCGGCAGGGGCCGGCGACGGCCAGAGCGCCGACGCGGCCGACGCCGCCGTGCAGTCGCTGGTGGCCGAACGCGCCGCGGCCGACGCGGCGGTGGCGATGGCCACCCAGAAGCGCGACGAGGCCCGCTACGAGTTGGGCCTGCGCACCCTGCGCGCCCCCCTCGCGGCACAGGTGGTGCGGGTCACCGCACAGACCGGCGCCAGCGTCTCGCCCGCCTCCGGCGCCTTGTTCACCCTGTTGCCGGCTACGCCGCCGATCGTGCGGGCGGAGCTGAGCGAGTCCTATGTCGACGCGGTGAAGGTCGGCATGGCGGCCACCGTCAGCACCGACGGCAGCGGCGCGGACCGCAGCTGGCCGGCCCACGTGCTGCGCATCGGCCGCGTGGTCGGCCCCTCCACGCTGGAGGACGACCCGCAGCAGCGGGCCAACCTGCGCACCGTGAGCTGCGTCCTGGCCTTCGACCAGCCGCCGTCGGACGATGTGCGGGTGGGCCAGCGGGTGCTGGTCCGCTTCGGCAAGCCGTCCAACCCCGCGAAAGTCCACTGAAAAGCGCACCGGGCACGCTGTCAGCCCATGCGCAGGAATACCCCGTGATCCGACCGACCGATTTCCTCCTCGAAGGCGACCGCCGCGGCGTGCTGCTGATCCACGGCCTGACCGGCACGCCGATGGAAATGCGGCTGCTGGCCAAGGGCCTGAACAATGCCGGCTTCACCGTCTACGGCATGCAGCTGGCCGGTCACTGCGGCGACATCGACGATCTGCTCGCCACCGGCTGGCGCGACTGGTATGCCAGCGTCGAGGCCGCCGCCGACAAGCTGCTGGAGCGGGTCGATCACCTGTTCGTGGGCGGCCTGTCGATGGGCGCCCTGCTCTCGCTCAAGCTCGCCGCCGAGCGGCCACGGCAGGTCGCCGGTGTCGGCGTATACGGCGCCACCTTCCGCTACGACGGCTGGAGCATCCCGTGGACGGCGAAGCTGTCGTTCCTGCTGCCGTTGGTGAAGAAGCTCGGCCTGGGTCGCCACCGCGTATTCGAGGAGCAGCACCCCTACGGCCTGCGCGACGAGCGCCTGCGCAACCAGGTCGAGGCGGCCATGCGTTCGGGCGACAGCACCGTGGCCGGCCTGCTCGGCAACCCGTGGCACTCGCTGGCCGACCTGTATCAGCTGTCCACCCATGTGCGCGGCCTGCTGCCGAAGGTGACCTCGCCCTGCCTGGTTGCCCACGCCAGCGAGGACGACGTGGCCAGCGTGCGCAACGCCGAGACCGTGCTGCGCGGGGTGAACGCGCCGACCGAGCTGCTGCTGCTGGACGACAGCTACCACATGATCACCATCGACAAGGAGCGCCGCACGCTGATCGAGCGTTCCGCGCGCTTCTTCGACGCCATCGTGGCCGGCCGCGAGGCCGTGCCCGCCGCGGCCTGAGGCCCTCCGTGCCGCTGCTAACGGTCGTACTCTGGCTGTCCAATGCGCTGCTCGACACCGGTGGCCAGCTCGCCTTCAAGGCGGCAGCCGGTGACCCGGCAGCCGGCGATGGCGCCGCCCGCTGGAAATACATGGCCGCGCGTCCCTGGCTGTGGATCGGCATCGGCTGCTACGTGTTCGAATTCCTGGTGTGGATCGCCTTCCTCTCCCTGGTGGAGGCGTCCGAGGGCGTGCTGCTGGGCTCGATCAACATCGTGGTGATCATGATCGCCGGCCGCATGCTGTTCGGCGAGAAGCTCACGCGGCTGCGCGTGGCCGGCATCCTGCTGGTGAGCATCGGCGTGGCGGTGGTGGGGGCCGGCGCATGAAGCGCTTCTACCTGATCGGCTTCGCCATGCTGATGCTGTTCGACACGTTCAACTTCATCTGTTTCAAGATGGCGGGCAACCATGCGCTGCCGGTGGAGGCGAGCCTCGCCTGGCTGCTGCGCCTGGCCGCCGAGCCCTGGGTATACGGCGCGGCACTGGGCTACCTGGGCGCGTTCTTCACCTGGATGACCCTGCTCAAGCACGCGCCGATCGGCCCGGCCTTCGCCGCCTCGCACCTGGAGGTGGTCAGCGTGATGCTGCTGTCGGTCTGGCTGTTCCACGAGCCGCTCACGGCGACCAAGCTGATCGGGGCGACGGCGATCATCGCCGGCATCGTCTGCCTGGCCCTGGCCGAACGCGAGGAAGCGGCGCCCGACGGGGCGTGACCGTCATGCTCCGCCGGCTGCGCGAGATTCCGCCCACCGCCGGCCTGCCGCTGCAGGCGCTCGATCTGTTGCCGCGGGCCGATGCGCTGGCCGGGCGTCTTGCAGCGCAACTGGAAACGCCACCGCTGCAACTGGAGTGCTCGGGTACCGCCGCCCTGCTGATCGCCCTTGCCACGCTGCGCGAACGCGCCCCCGGCCGCGACGTGGTGGTGGTTCCCGCCTACACCTGCCCGCTGGTGGCGATCGCCGTGCACCGCCTGGGCCTGACCCTGCGCCTGTGCGACACGCGTCCGGATCATTGGGACCTGGACCGGCGGGCACTGACCGAGCTTTGCGACGAGCGCACGCTGGCCATCATTCCGACCCACCTGGGCGGACTGGTGGCCGATCTCGACGCGCCGCTGGCGATCGCCCGCGAAAACGGCGCCTTCGTGATCGAGGACGCCGCACAGGCGCTGGGCGCGCGCGACGGCGGCCACAGCGTGGGGCTGCGCGGCGACATCGGCTTCTTCAGCCTCGCCGCGGGCAAGGGGCTGTCGATCTTCGAGGGCGGCCTGCTGGTGACGCGCGACGACGAACTGCGCCGCGCCCTGCGCGCCACGGCCGCGCGCGACGTGCCGGCAAAACCCGGCTGGGAGCTGCGGCGCAGCCTGGAGCTGTTCGGCCTGGCCGCGCTGTACCACCCGATCGGACTGCGCCTCGCCTACGGCGTGCCGCTGCGCCGCGCCCTGCGCGAGGGCGACTCGGTCGCCGCGGTCGGCGACGATTTCCCGCCCGACATTCCGTTCCATCGCGTCGGGCGCTGGCGCCGCGGCGTCGGCACGCGCGCCGCGACCCGGCTGCCGGCCTTCCTCGCCGCCAACCGCACGCGCGCGCTGGCGCGCCTCGCCCGGCTGCGCACGCTGCCCGGCGTGACCGTGTTCGAGGAGACGCCGCACACCACCGGCAGCTGGCCGTTCCTGATGCTGCTGATGCCCGACGCGCACCGGGCCCGCGCGGCGCTGGCCGCGCTGTGGACATCCGGCCTCGGCGTCAGCCGGCTGTTCGTGCACGCACTGCCGGACTACGCCTACCTCGCCGACCGCGTGCCGCACACGCCGACGCCGCACGCCACCGACTTCGCCGCACGGGCGATCACCATCAGCAACAGCGGCTGGCTCGACGACGCCTCGTTCGAGCACATCCTTTCGGTATTGGCGCTGATGCTCGACTGAGCCGGACCCGGCGCGCGCTACGGCGCCGTCGACGCGGCCTGGATCGCCAGCAGCAACTGCTCGTTCAACGCGTGCTGCTGCGCCTGCCAGCCGGCAAGCTCGCGCGCGTCCACGTCCGGCTGGTCGTCGATCGCGGCCAGGCGCCGCTTCCACCAGCTCTTGTAGCGGTAGGCGGAGATCTCGCCGGTGATGTCGCTGCCGACCAGGCCGCCGCTGCGCAGGCTGTCGATCACGCCGATCGCGTGGGACAGCTGGAACTGGCCCTGGTCCCAGTTGGTGCGGGCCACGTTGGCGGCGAACACGTCCTTGTCGATCGACAGATAGGTCGGCTGCGGCGCGGCGCGCTGCTCCCCGACGAAGGCCTGCACCAGGGCATCGGCGTCGTCGAAGGCGCGGAAGGCATGCGCCAGCCCGGCACGCGACGCCCAGTCCACGTCCACCCCGATGCTCCAGTAGCTCAGGCGCCCCTCGCGCAGCGGCGTGCGGTAGTTCTCCCAGGCATGGCCGGCGCCGATGTCGGACGAGCCGATGCCGACCACGTGCACATGGCTCACCGTCGGCAGCATCGCCACGCGGCGCACCCACGAACCGCAGTGGACGCCGAACGGATAGCGCATGTTGTCCGGATGATTGTCCAGCACCACCACCTGGAACGGCGCGGCGGCACGTACGCGCTCGACCAGCGGCCAGGTCAGGTGGTGGAAATCGCCGCTGCCCAGCAGCACCGTGTCGTAGGCGGCCGGCAAGGTGTCGTCAAGCACGCGGCGGAAGCGCTCCATGATGCGCAACGAGCAACCGAAGCGCAGCGCTTCCTGCCAATGCTCGAGCGGGATCACCAGCCGCTGCGGCAGCGGCCCGACGGAGTGGTCGATATCGAGGACGACGGGGCGGTTCATGCCGGATCCATGGCCTGGGCCGGCTGCACCGGCTCACTTTCGAAATGATGGGAGATGCGGCGGAACAGCGCGCGCAGCAACGGGTTGCGCACGTAGACCGCATGGCGGGTGATGCAGAAGCGCGCGCCGAGCTGGCGCTTGACCGCGGTATCGGTCCAGCCGGCCACGTAATGGCTCAGGCCGCGTGACCGCGCGTATTCGAGGTTTTCCATCCAGCTGACGAAATACAGGTTGTGTTCGCGCGCGGCCGGATAGGCCAGCCCGATGTACTTGTCCACCAGCTTGCCGGCGTACTCGTAGCAGAGGTTCCAGCCGATCAGCTCGTCGCCGGCGAAGTAGGTGAACACCAGCCCGCCGCTGCCCGCGTCGCACAGCAACGCACGCAGGTAATCGGCCGAGAGATGGTCGAAGTGGATCTCGCTCTGCGCGTAGACGTTCTCGTAGAGCTCGATGAAGCGCTCCATCACCGAATCGACCGCAAAGGCACGATCGCCGGTGTGCCAGGTCTCGATGCGAAGGTCGGCGCGGGAGCGCAGCTTGCGCTTCATCTCCTTGCGACGGCTGCGCGAGAGGCGGGCGAGGTAGTCCTCCTCGCTGTCGAAGTCGATCGGCACCCAGGCCAGCGCCATCCCCTCGAGCAGCACGCAGCCCTCCGCTTCCAGCGCGTGGGCGAGCGCTGCCGCGCGCAGGTTGTCGGACACGTCCAGCAGCGGCGATTCGGTCGCGATGTCCTTCACCACCATCAGCGCGCAGTCTCGTCCGTAGCCGGACACCAGCTCGCCCGCCAACGCCTCCGGCTCGGCACCACGCGGCAAGGGCGCGAACTCGGTGGCGGTGCAGCCGACGAAGCGGGTACGCCAGCGCAGCAAGCGTCCCCAGCGGGCATAGCCCGGCAGCTTCATCACCCGCTGGCGCAGCGCATCGTCCGCCGTGGTCAGCAGGTCGAACGGAGCCACGAAGGTGGGCATGCCCGAGGGCGTGGTGCCGGCGACGAAGCCGTCCGGGGGGTGGGCGAGGAACTGCCGCAGCAGGCTCTCGGGCTCCAGTTGCGCGAGATAGCTCATGGGTGTCGGAACGGCGCGCGCTACCCGGTGTCAGGCAGCGCGCACCGCCAGTACGGCGTTCAGGCCGCCGAAGGCGAACGAGTTGCTGAGCGCAGCACGCACCTTCAGCTCGCGAGGCTGGTTGGGCACATAGTCCAGGTCGCAGGCTGGGTCGGCCACGTCCAGGTTGGCGGTCGGCGGTACCACGCCGTCGCGCATCGCGCCCAGCACGGCGACCAGTTCCAGTGCGCCGGAAGCACCCAGCGCGTGGCCATGCATCGACTTGGTCGAGGACACCGCCAGCTTCGGCGCATGCGCACCGAACACCGCGTGGATCGCCCGCGTCTCGGTCGGATCGTTCGCCGGCGTGCCGGTGCCGTGGGCGTTGATGTAGTCGATGTCTTCGGGTACCAGGCCCGCGTCGGCCAGTGCCTGCACCATCGCCGAGCCGCTGCCGGCCGGGTCTGGAGCCACGATGTCGCCGGCATCGGCACTCATGCCCACGCCGGCCAGCACGCCGAGGATGTTCGCGCCGCGCGCCCTGGCATGGGCCATCGACTCGAGCACGAACACACCCGCGCCCTCGCCCAGCACCAGGCCGCGGCGGTTGGCGCTGAACGGCCGGCAGGTGTCGTCGGCGAGCACGCGCATCGCCTCCCACGCGCGCAGGGCGCCGTAGCTGAGGCAGGCCTCGGTGCCGCCGGCCACGGCGACGTCGATCAGGCCGGCGCGGATCATCAGCGCGGCCTGGGCGATGGCGTGATTGGTGGACGCGCACGCGCTGGCCACCGCGAACGACGGTCCGCGCAGGCCGTGCGCCATGCTGATCTGGCTCGCCGGCGCGTTGATCATCAGGCGCACGATGGTGAGCGGATGCAGGCGCGTGGCGTTCTCCGCGTAGAGCCGGCGACTCTGCTCGTCCTGGGTGGTCTCGCCGCCCACGCCGGTACCGATCACCACGCCGGTGCGGTCGCCGAGGGCGCCTGCGGCGAAGTCCAGACCGGACTGGGCCACCGCCTCGTTCGCCGCGAGCAGCGCGAACTGCGAGGCGCGGTCGAGCATCGGCAGCGCCCGCTCGCCGAAATGCGCGGCCGGATCGAAGCTCTCCGGCACCTGCGCGGCGATGCGCACGCGCAGCTCGGCGGCGCGCTCGTGGCGCAGCGGGCGGATGCCGCTGCGCCCTTCGCGCAACCCGGACCACAGGGCTTCGGCGCCCTCGCCGAAGGCGCTGATCGCGCCCATGCCGGTGATGGCGATGGCGCGGGAGTCGGCGTCGGTCACTGCGTCCCGCCTTCCTTGCCGGCGGCCTGGGCGGCCACCACGGCGTCGATCAGGTGCTGCACCGTGTCGGTGTCGAAGTTGGTGCCCTGGTCGGGGAAGTGGATGTCGAAGTGCTCCTCGATGTCGAAGATCACCTCGATCGCATCCAGCGACGCCACGCCCAGGTCCTTCAGGGTGGATTCGTTGCGGATGGTGGCCACGTCGATCTTCGCCTGCTTGGCGATGATCGCGAACACCTGGTCGCGGATGGCGTCGATGGATTGCGGCTCGGTCATGTCGAAAGCGTCCCTGGTGTGGAATTACATCGAACGCTTCGCCTTGGTGATCAACTGGTCCAGCAGCGCGATGGCCAGGTCGATCTCCTCGTGGGTGATTTCCAGCGAGGGGGCGAAGGTGATGACGTTCTTGTACCAGCCGCCGACGTCGAGCACGAGTCCGATCTTCTTGCCGTTGTGCTCCAGGTCGCCGGCCAGGCCGATGTCGACCATGCGGTCGAGCAGCGCCTTGTTCGGGGTGAAGCCGTCGTCGGTGCAGATCTCGGCGCGCAGCGCCAGGCCCAGGCCGTCGACGTCGCCGATCTCCTTGTGCTTCTTCTGCAGGTCCTTCAGGCCCTCCAGGAAGTGCGCGCCCTTCTTCGGCACCGAGGTCTCGTAGTCGAGCTCGTAGCCCATCTTCATCACTTCCAGGCCGAGCGAGGTGCCCAGCGGGTTGGAGTTGAAGGTGGAATGGGTGGAACCCGGCGGGAAGATGGTCGGGTTGATCATCTCCTCGCGCGCCCACAGGCCGGACAGCGGGTTCAGGCCGTTGGTCAGCGCCTTGCCGAACACGATCACGTCCGGCGTCACGCCGAAGTGCTCGATCGACCACAGCTTGCCGGTGCGCCAGAAGCCCATCTGGATCTCGTCGACCACCATCAGGATGCCGTACTGGTCGAGCACCTTCTTCAGGCCCTGGAAGAAGCCCATCGGAGGGACGACGTAGCCGCCGGTGCCCTGGATCGGCTCGACGTAGAACGCGGCGTACTCGCACTGGCCGGTCTTCGGGTCCCACACGCCGTTGTATTCGGTCTCGAACAGGCGGGCGAACTGGTTCACGCAGTTCTCCGAGTACTCCTCGGCCGTCATGCCCTTCGGGCGACGGAACGGGTACGGGAACGGCAGGAACATCGCGCGCTCGCCGAAGTGGCCGAAGCGGCGGCGGTAGCGGTAGCTGGAGGTGATCGACGAGGCGCCCAGGGTGCGGCCGTGGTAGCCACCCTCGAAGGCGAACATCAGGCTCTTGCCGTTCTTGAAGTTGCGCACCAGCTTGAGCGAATCCTCGATCGCCTGCGCGCCACCCACGTTGAAGTGGACGCGACCGTCGAGGCCGAACTTGCCCTTGGCGTCCAGCGCGATGGTCTTGGCCAGCTCGATGCGGGTCTGGTGCAGGTACTGGCTGGCCACCTGCGGCAGCAGGTCGATCTGCGCCTTCAGCACGTTGTTGAGGCGCTGGTTGGCGTAGCCGAAGTTGACCGCCGAGTACCACATCTGCAGGTCCAGGAACGGCGTGCCTGCGGTGTCGTACATGTAGCTGCCGTTGCAGGTGCGGAAGATCTTCGGCGGATCCACGTAATGCACGGTGTCGCCGAAGGAGCTGTACTTCGCCTCGTCGGCGAGCAGCTGCGCGTCGTCGATCACCAGGCTGGCGTTCTTGTCGAAAGCGTTCATGAAATATCCGGAAAAGATGGGGATCAGGGGATGGCCGCGACGGCCGGCGTCGCCTCGGCGAGCAGGCTGCCGTCGAGCAGGCGGGGCAGGAAGTCGAGCGCGTCCTCGAAGCCGGTGATCGGCACGTAGGGAATGCCGGCGGCGCGGCAATGCTCGATCAGGCGGTGCTTGGCGAACACGAAGTCGACGCGGTCGGCGGCGCAGAAGTCCGAGGCGCCATCGCCGATCAGCAGGGTGCGGGTGGCGCCGGAAGCGCGTGCCTGATCGACGCAGGCGCACTTGCAGGTGCCGCTGCGGCAGCCCTCGGCCTGGAACGGCGAGGTGAGCTGCCAGCGCTGCGGCGGCGTGCCCGGCGCGAGGTGGTTGGCGGCCAGCGGCAGGTTGTCCAGGCCGTAGCGGCCGAGAATGCGGTGGATCGCATAGTCCAGGCCGTCGCTGACCACGCGGATCGGCACGCCGAGTTCGCGCGCCTTGGCCACGAAACCGGGGAATGCATGGTCGATCCACAGCGTGGCGAGATGGGCATCGAGCTGTTCGCGGCTCATGTCGAGCAGGGCGACCTGCCCGCTCATGCACTCACGCGAGCCGATGCGGCCGGCGCGCCAGTCCTGCTCCAGCGCCTCCCAGCCGGGACGGCCGTAGCGGTCGAGCAGCGAGTCGATGACGTCTTCGACGGAAATGGTGCCGTCGAAATCGCACAGGATGGTCCAACCGGAGACAGGCACAGGGGTATTCGCATTCGTAGGCATGGTGAAAGGCTAGGCAGGCAGTCTTTCCCCGTCCTTTCCCTTTCTTGCGATGGCCCGGATGTCATCGCAAACGGGCTTCGCGCGTTCGCCGGAGACCCGCCCCTTGCCGACGCACCACGACGCCCATGCCATCGAGCGCCCGCCTTCTCCTCCCCCTCGCCCTGCTTCTGACGATGCTTCCGCTCGCCGGCCGGGCCAGCGACAGCACTGTGGTGGCGGTGGGCCTGGGCATGCAGCGCATGCCGGCCTGGCCAGGCTCGAAGCACCAGCGCGAGGACCCGATACCCTACATCGACGTCGAGCTGCCGGGCATCGGCAGCCTGTCCACGCTGGACGGGCTGGAGGTGGAGCTGCTGCACGGCCCGGCGCTGCGCGGCGGGTTCTACGGCAGCTACCAGTGGGGCCGCGAGCGCACCGACCTGGGCTCGCTCGGCGGCAAGGTACCCAGCCTGGCTCCCCGCCTGAATGCCGGCGGCTATCTGGAGTGGCAGCTGAACAAGTCCGTGGACGTGGGCGCCAACCTCAGCCATGACACCGCGGGCGCCGGGGCCTACCTCAACCTGTACGCCGACACCACCCTGCCGCCGATCGGCCGGCTGGAGGAAGCGGCGAGCGTGCGTTGGTCGCTGATGAACGGCGCGGCGATGAACCGCTTCTTCGGTCTCGGCCCGGCCTCCGCCAGCGCACTCGGGGTCACCCCCTGGCATCCGGGAGCCGGCAGCGAGATGGCCTCGCTGGAATACGACCTGTACCTGCCGACCAGCCGGCACACCGGCGTGGCGCTGGCGGTGGTCTACGGGCGCCTGCTGGGCGGTGCGGGCAACAGCCCGCTGGTGAGCCGCTTCGGATCAACCACGCAGTGGTCGCAGTCGCTGGCCTTCATCTACCACCCGTGACGGTGGAGGCACCGCGACCACCAGCAGCGCGATCAGCAGGTGCACGCCGGCGATGAGCCAGCGGCTTCCGGCCACGTCCACCGTGTCGGCGGGCAGCAACGGATCGAGCACGCCGTTGGCCAGGTTCCAGCCCCAGTGCAGGCCCACCGCCGCCCACAGCGTGCCGGCACGACACAGCGCCGTAGCGTAGGCGACGCCCATGCAGAAGATCATCAGCCACTCGTTCGGCCCGCTGCCCAGCCGGTACAGATGGTTGAGCACGAAGTAGCCGGCCGAGAACGCGACGAAGACGAGTCCCCGGCGCCAGACGATGCCGGACGCGCGGTACCAGAAGCCGCGCGCCAGGATGTCTTCGGCGATGGACGGCACGAAAGTCGACAACGCCAGCATCGGCAGCGCCGCGGCCAGCGCGTGGAAGCCGGCCGCGGACAGCGCGGGCCCGGTCGGCGCGTAGATGCCGAGCCGCTCGCCGGCCAGGATCGCCAGCGCGTTGGCGATCAGCGACACCACCAGCCCGAATCCCAGCCACGCCAGCGACGACGAACGCCGGTCCAGCGCGTAGGCGCCGTAGCCGCGCCAGCCCAGCCAGCGCGACAGCGGCCAGGCCACCAGCACGCAGGCCACCATCAGTGCGGCCTGCAACGGAAAACTGTGCAGCAGCCGCTGGCCGATCCCCTCGGCCGACTGGTACAGCACGAACAGCACCGCGAATGCGGCGACGGCCCGCCACCGCGGTGCCTCCCTCTTCCCCATGGACTCCCCTTTCCCCTCGGATGACGCGGCCCCCGCCGCCCGCGATCAGCGGTCGTCGCGCGTCCAGATGAAGCCGTCCTCCTCGCGCACCGGGAAGGTGGCGACCGGCTCGTACGCCGGCGGGCAGGTCACCGCGCCGGTACGCAGGTCGAAGCGCGCGCCGTGGCGCACGCATTCCACCTCGAAACCATGCACCTCGCCGCCGGCCAGTTCGGCGCCGTCGTGGGTGCACACGTCCTCGATGGCGTAGAGGTCGCCGTCGATGTTGTAGACCGCGATCGCGGTGTCGCCGTCCCAGGCAATACGGTACTCGCCGGGCAGGATCTCGCTGCGGGTGCCCACCTTCACCCAGCCGGCCGGGCCGCTCATGCGAGCACCTCGGCCAGCGGCTTTTCCAGCACCTCGAAGCGCAGGTCGTCGCGGCGCGGGATGCCGAAGCGCTCGTCGCCGTACGGGAACGGCTTGCTCTGCCCGGTGCGCACGTAGCCGCGGCGCTCGTAGAAGGCGATCAGTTCCTCGCGCTGCACGATCACCGTCATGCGCATGCGGTCCACGCCCCAGCGCGCGCGCGCCACGCGCTCGGCCTCGGCGATCACCTGCTTGCCGATACCGCCGGTCTGCCGCGAGGGATCGACCGCGAACATGCCGAAGTAGGCTGCGCCGTCCTGCTTCTCCAGGTGGCAGCAGGACACCAGCGCACCGTCGAGCTCGGCCAGCAGCACGAGACTGTCAGGACGGGCGATCGCGTCGCCGACGTCCTGCGCATCGGTGCGCTGGCCGTCGAGCAGATGGGTTTCGGTGGTCCAGCCGCGCAGGCCGGACTCGCCGCGGTAAGCCGATTCGACCAGGGCCACCACGGCCGGGATGTCCGCCGCCGTGGCGGTGCGGAAGGCAAGGACAGGGGAGGAACGCATGATCATCCGCCGATCATAATCCGGGCCCGTCCCCCGCCGCATGCTGCGATGCGACCCGGCGAAGGCAACCGCCGGGTGCCCGCAACCGGCACCGCACAAGGCGCCGCGATCACAAGGGCCACGCATCGGCCGGCCGCCTGCGTCGCCACGCCGCGGATCAGTTGCGGCGTGGCGGGGCGTGATCAGGACATCAGGCCTCGTCGGCGCGGACGGTCAGCGTCGGGGCGCCGGAACGCAGCCGTCGGCACAGGTTGAAACCGCGCGACAACGTCTCGCTGCCGTCGGCATGGATCACGTGAACGTCGTAGCGGCAGCGGTACACGCCGTGCACGGCCACGCCCAACTGGCGGCCCTGCGCCAGCGGGCGGTCGGCCAGCGACAGCTGGGCCCAGTCGGAGGAGCCGACCGGCGCGGCCTCCACCGCGACGATGGGCGAGGAGGTCGCGTTGACCACGCGCAGGTACTGGGTGGCGGCGACCGGCGCAGCGAACGGCAGGGCGACGAGCAAGGCGATCAGGGTCTTGGACATGGGGATTCTCCACGACGGGCGCGCACGGCTCCGCGGCGCCGCGTTCACGCGGCACTCGATGCGCAGGGACAGGGGGAGGAGCGGCGCCGGCGGCGGAGCGTGCGCCGGCGCGGGTGCCCTTAAGCCGCAGGACGCGGCCGCGGGCGGGCGATCAGCTCAGCTTGCGGGCGATCGCGAAGTACACGAGGTTGCCGAGGCCGGTGGCGCCGGCGAGCACGGCGATCATGCCGGGGGTGAGCTCATGCCAGTCGGACTGCTGGATGAAGGCGAAGCCGGCGGCCAGCGCGACCAGGATGATGCCCCAGCGCAGCGAGGCGTGGCGGCGGCGCACCTCCTCCCCCTGCAGGATCGAGCGGATCAGCTCTTCCGAGCCGCCCACGCCGACCATCTTCTGGCGGAAGCGGGCGTCGATGACTGACTTGATGGCGTAGGTGATGCAGAGGAACAGGACGATGGGGATCAGATTGCCGTCGATCATGGGGTGCTCCAGCGGTGGTTGGGTGACGGGGCCATAGATACGGGCATCCCGGCGGCGGTTGCAGGCCGGGAGCACCCCCTGTCGGAAGTCATGCATGCCGGAAGGGATGCAACCGTCCGGCACATGCACGTATCCCTGCCGGCATGAAAGCTAGCGTGCCATGACCGAAGCCCCCGCCGACCCGCGCAGCGACGACCGCGCCCTGGTGCAAGCCGTGCTGGCCAACGCACCGGGAGCGTTCACGCGCCTGGTGCGCGAGTACCAGGGGCTGTGCTGGCACATCGTCCAGCGCATGGTGCGCAACCCGGAGGACGCCCGCGAGCTGTGCCAGGACACCTTCCTCAAGGTGCACCAGCACCTGCACCAGTACCGTCACGAGAGCGCGCTGAAGTCCTGGATCGGCCGGGTCGCCTACACCGTCGCCCTGCGCCACCTGGAGCGCAAGCGCATCGCCATCGTCGACAACGTGCTGGGCGAGGACGACGACCTCTCGCTGCTGGACTCCATCGGCGACGGCCGCGACCTGGAAGCCGACTGCGCCGACGAGGAGATGCACGGCCACCTGCTGGCCGCCATCGACACCCTGCCCCCGCTGCCACGCACCGTGCTGACGCTCTACCATCTGGACGAGCTGAGCATTCCCGAGATCGCCCAGGTCACCGGCCTGGCCGCCGGTACCATCAAGAGCCACCTGTTCCGCACGCGCCTGAAACTGCGCGAGACGCTGGAAACCCGGTTGGGAGTTCCGTCATGAGCAAGCATCGCGACATCGATTTCTTCGAACAGCCTGCCGCCGCCCGCGAGTGGCAGGCGCAGGAAGCGGCGCTGCATGCCGCGCGCGAGGGCCGCGCCCCCGCCGACGCGCGCGAGGCGGCCTACCGCCGGATCGACGCGGCCGTGCGCGCCGACGACGCCATCGGCCTGGACGCCGACTTCGCCGAACGGCTCGCCGCCCGGGCCGGCCCGGTGCCCACCGCCGCGGGCACACCGGACACGGGCCTGGAAAAGCAGCTCACCCGCCTGCTGCTCGCCGCACTAGTGATCGCCGGCCTCGTCGTCGCCCTGCTGGAGGGCGGCAGCTGGTTCCGTGCCGACCCGGCCGCCTGGTCGGTGGCGGCGAACCCTTGGGTACTGGCGCTGCTGGCCTGCCTGGGGGCCTCGCAGGGCGCCGAACTGCTGCGGCGGCGGCTAGGCTGAGGCGCCGCCACCCGACGCCCAGTCCAGGCGCCAGCGAGACTGGCAATCTCAGGCGCGGCTCGCCCGCCCGACCAGCCGGCGCCCGAGGAACAGCAGCCCGGTCCGGAGGTAGCGATGGATCACCCACAGGACCGGCGCGAGGACCGAACTGACCACGCCGGGCAACACGCCGCCGAAGGTGTAGCCCATGCCCAGCACGAAGCCCAGCAGGTATTCGGCCCGGTAGATCGGAACCACCAGCGCGACCAGGAACAGCGATTCGAACATCGTGCCCGTCACCTGATCGTCGCCGCGCGTGAAGAACACCGACAGCAGCACGCCGAAACACAAGGCGCCGAGGAAGCCGACAGCGGCACCGCGGGTCGACGCGCCGCCGTGCGATGCGACACGCCGCTGCACGCGCCCCAGCAGGAACCACGCCATGCCCGGCAACACCAGCGCGCCCCATCCGTTGGAGATGGCCGGCATGTCGGCGCGATCGAGGAAGTGATGGCTGGACACGCCGCCGTGGGCGTGCTGCCAGGCGAGGAAAGCCCACTCGGCGGCGGCGACGCATGCCGTCCCGACGAGGCGCACGCGCGAGAACGATCGGTCGTCCATGTCCCCTCCAAGGCCTACGGCAGGAAATGTCCGGCCACGCCCCGATCCACCTGCGGGTGACCGGGGTCACGAGGATCATCGCGGTCGTGCAAGCCGGACCCCAGTGCCGATCGTCACCGGACGCGAGCGCCCGCCGGCCGATCAGCCGGCCGGCGTCGTGCCGGTGTTCGCGGCCAGTTGCGCGGCAAACGCACGCTGGTACGCCGGCCGCGCTTCGCCGCGCGCGACATACGCCGCGAGGTTGGGGAACTCGTCCAGAATGCCGGACGGCCGCGTCCGCAGCAGCACCGAGACCATCATCAGGTCACCCGCGCTGAACCCGCCGTCCAGCCACTCGGCGTCGCCCAGACGGGTGGCGAGCAGGGATAGGCGCTGGCGGATGCGGTCCATCACCAACGGCAGGCGCTCCGGCGTCCACGGCTTGTCGCCCTCCTGGAACCGGGTGGTGACCAGCTCCAGGATGCAGGGCTCGACGGAACTGAGCGCGGCGAACATCCACATGATCGCGCGTGCCCGCGCATCGGCGTCCTCCGGCAACAGGCCCGCATGCCGGTCGGCGATGTGGAAGACGATGGCCCCGGTCTCGAACAGGGCAAGATCGCCCTCCTCGTAGGTGGGAATCTGGCCGAAGGGATGCAGCCGCAGGTGCGCCGGCTCCTTCATCGCCTGGAACGACACGTAGCGCACCTCATAGGGCAGGCCGGCCTCCTCCAGCGCCCAGCGCACGCGCGTGTCGCGCGCCAGGCCCTTGCCGCCGTCGGGCGAGCGTTCGAAAGCGGTGATGGTGATGGTCATGGGTGATTCCACGGGATGGGTGGCGGGAGGCAATGCGGACCGGTCATCGACAGGCGATGTCCTGCATCCGACTCTGCGCCTGTCGGGGGAACGACGGACGGTGCAGGCGGAAATCGACATCGCCTCGCACGCATCGTGTCCCGGCCACACCTGCTCCCTCGGTCTATCGGGGGCCGGGCGACCCGCTAGAGCCGTCCCTTGCGGCAGTCCTCGACGTCCGCAGCCTTCACGCGGGTATAGGCGCGGAGCTGGGGCACTTCGGCCACCATGGCACCCTGCTTCTGGCGCAAGTTGTCCAGTGCGTCGCAGAACCTTGGAGAACGAACCATCCTTTCCGCCCCCTTCTCCATGCTCCGCGCACCGCCGTCGGTGCCCATGTGCAGCACGGAGTCGAACAGGAACCGCGGCACGGCGGTTCGGACGTATTTCTCGGCGCCGATCATGGACACGTCGACGACCTTTAGGGCGGCCTCGCGGTAGGCCAGGGTCGCCGCCTGCTGCGCGGCATCGAGTGCGACAGCCTTATCGCCCACGACCAGGTTGCCATCGGTGCCGATGTGCGCCACCGGCGTGCCCTCGGGACCATTCAGATCCAGGGGCTCGGCATGGGCCTTTACGCGATCGGCCTCGATCTCGCGGCGCGCATCGTTCATGCAGCCGGTGAGCGTGAGGGCAACCAGCATCGTCCCCAGCACTCTTCGCGTGACACGTCCCTGCATGGCTGTTCCCTCCTCGTCCGACTGGCGCGATATCGCGGAGCACGCTTTTGCGGTCGATGGCCATCGCCGTAACCAGCCGCCGTCGAGCGTGCTCCCTGCGGAACCTAGACCCGCGGACTGGGCACGGACAATGGGACGAACGACACAGGCACCGGCAAGCTCGGGCCGCACGACCGCTCGTGCGATCACTTCGCCCCGAGCGCGCCGCGGAGCCAGGCCTGCGCCAACGCCTCGACGCCCACCCGCGCCGGCACGGCGAGCCCGAACACCCGTACCAACGCATCCGCCGCCACGATGAACACCTGCTTCGCCTGGTTTGTCGCCTGCCGCGCCGCCGCCTGCTGCTGGCGCAGGCGCACCAGGTGCGGCGACGGCGGTCCGGGGCGGACGAACTTCTGGTCGCGACGCAGCGCATCGGCCACCTGCGTCGTGCCGACCGCCGCGCGGTGCACGGCTTCGGCGGCTTTTAGCAGCGCATGCAGCGCCTCGCGCTTCGGCGGCGTGTCGACGAGATCCGGTGGCAGGCCGGAGCTGTCGCCGGCATCGAGGCGGGCGAGTGCGTCGGCGTAAGGAAAGGTTGCGTCGGTGGCCATGAGGCGGCGAGTGGAGATGCAACGCGCAGCGTGGCGCATCCGCGCGTCGGCCGCCACAAGAAAGCGTGCCGGGTTGCCCCGGCACGCTTTCGATGCCAACCGGACGAGCGCTACGGATCAGAACCCCGGCGGCCGATCACCCGCCACCGCCACCTTCGCTTCCAGCGCGCGGCCGACGCGGCCAAGCGTTCCTTCCTCGAACAAACGGCCTATCAGGGTGACGCCGTAGGGCACGCGGTGCGGCTTGGCGAGCGTCGGCCGCGGGTGCTTCGGGTCGGGCGCCCAGTCGCTGCGCACCTGGCTCACTTCCACGAAGCCGGTGCGCAGGGTCAGCGACGGCTGGCCGGTCATGTTGGAGATCACCATCATCTCGTCGCGCAGCGAGGGCACCAGCAGCAGGTCCACCTCGCCCATCACGCGCTCCATCTCCCTGGCCACCCGGCGGCGCAGGCGGTCGGCCTGCACGAAGTCCACGGCGGAGAGGAATCGCGACTCGCGGAACAGGTTCGGCCACGCGTCCGGCGTCTGCTCGCTCATGTGGTCGGCGGCACCCGAGAGCGTCAGCTCCTCGAAGGCGGCGGCGGCCTCGGCGAACAGCAGCAGGTTGAGATCGTCGTACGGCCAGTCGGGCAAGGACACCTCGGTCGGCACCAGGCCGAGCGAGCGCAGCTGGTCGAGCGCGGCGCGGTCCAGGTCGGTGGCCGGCGCCTCCTTCATCCAGGCGGGGAAGTAGCCGACCTTCAGGCCCTTGATCGAAGCGCCCGCGTCGTAGTCGAAGTGCGCCGCCACGCTGGCGCTGTCGCCCGGGTCGGTGCCGTGGATGGCCTGAAGCACCAGCATCGTGTCTTCCACCGAGCGGGTGATCGGACCGAGCTTGTCCATCGTCCAGCACAGCGTCATGGCGCCGGTGCGCGGCACGCGGCCGTAGGTCGGGCGCAGGCCGGTGGTGCCGCAGCGCATGCACGGGCTGATGATGCTGCCCTGGGTTTCGCTGCCGATGGCGAAGGCCACCAGGCCGGCCGCCGTGGCCGAGGCCGGGCCGGCGCTGGAGCCGGAGGAACCTTCCTGCGGCAGCCACGGGTTCATGGTCTGGCCGCCGAACCAGATGTCGTTGAGCGCCAGCGCGCCCAGGCTGAGCTTGGCCACCAGCACCGCACCGGCTTCGTTGAGCTTGCGGGTGACCGCGCCATCGTCCTTCGGCACGCGATTCTTGAACGGCTCCGCGCCGTAGGTGGTGGCGATGCCGGCGGTGTCGAGCAGATCCTTGGCGCCCCACGGGATACCGTGCAGCGGGCCGCGGTACTTGCCGGCAGCGATTTCCTTGTCGGCCTGCGCGGCCTGCTTCAGCGCGTGCTCCTCGCACAGCGTGATCACGCAATGAAGCTGCGGATCGAAGCGCTTCAGGCGCTCGAGGTAGATCTTGGTCAATCGAGTGGAGGTGAGCTTGCGCGCACGGATCCAGGCGCCGAGCTGGGCCACCGAGGCGAAGGCGATGTCCTCGTCCTTCGCCGGCAGCGGCGTCGCGGCCACCTTCGACGGCACGAAGCGGTCATGCGCGGGGCCAACATGCGCGCGCCCCATGGCCGGGAACCACGTGGTGGCCGGCGCCAGCCCTTCTTCCAGCGCCACCTTGCGCGGACCGGTGCGACGCTCCAGCAGCGCGGCCATGGAGGTCGGCCAGTTGGCCACCGCCATCTCGCGCTGCGCCTCGGTCATCGTCACCTGCATCAGCTTTTCCGCCTCGGCGAAGGTCGCCGTGGTGAGCTTCGGCCCCACCGGCGGCGCGGTGTTGAACGCGCCCGGCGAACCGGGCGGCGGGGTCGCCGGCGTCGGGTTGTCACCGGTCTGGGCGATGGCGCCACCTGCTACCACGGCACCCAGCAGGCCAAGCGGCGCCTGGGTCAGGAAATCGCGACGAGTCTTCATGGTTCTCCCCGATGCGCCCCTGCGAGAGCGCGTTGCTGACGAATCCGGTGAGGGCACAGCCCCCGGCGTTACGAACGTATCGGAACGACATCCCACTGTGAACGAGCCCCCGGCGTGCGCACAACTCGACTTAGGTGAAGAGGCCGGTCGCGGCAGCTTCTTGCGACCGGTTCACGCTGCATCGGGATGAGCTTGGCCAGCCAGCGGCCCGCAAGCCGGAACGGACGCACGAGCCGCGATCCGCTACAACACGCACGCGGGTCGGTGTCGATGTCCGATCCTCCGGTTCGTCGTACGAACAGACCACCCCAAAAGGATCTCCCATGAAATACCTCGGCCTGGCCTACTTCACCCCCGAGAAATTCGCCGCTCTGTCGCCCGAGGCCGTGAAAGCCATCGTCAGCCAGTGCCCGGCGCTCGACGAAAAGATGCGCGCCACCGGCAAGGTGCTGCTCTCCGCCTCGCTCGGCGACCTGGAAACCTGGCGCACCCTGCGCCCGCGCGCCGGCAAGACCCAGATCACCGACGGGCCCTACATCGAATCGAAGGAAGTGGTCGGCGGCCTGTTCATCATCGAGGCGGACGACCAGGACGAGGCACTGCGCATCGCCTCGATGCACCCTGCCGCGCAGATTGGTGAGGAAGGCGAGTGGGCGGTGGAGTTGATTCCGCTGGATTTCTACCTGGTGCCGTGAGGGACCGCATCTCCTCTGATGCGCGTTGGTACCGTTCTCCGCAAGTACGCTTTCGGTTCGGCTCACCGCCAGACCGGCATCCGTCTTTATCGGGAGACCGACACCGGTCGATGACCGCCACCGCCTCCAGCGGACGGTTCGGCGGGCGGCGAAAGCGACTACGGCAAAAGTTGGCGTGATGCCCGTAGCCGGGCAGCATGTAACGCGAGGAGAAGCAGCGAATGAGCAGGTTTTCTCTGGAAGGACAGGAATACCGTAGTGCGTTCATGCTCTACAGCGCGGACGGAAAGCGGGTCGCCGACGTGCTCGAGTTCCGCAACGGTGAAACCTTTCTCGACGAGCGGGAATGGCTCGAAGGGACCACCTTCAGGAATAGGCATGCCGGCAATCTGGTGGGCCCCTTCGCTTCGCCCGAAGACGCGCGCAACTTCATAGTTGCGACCTCCTGGTTCCGCGGCGACGACGGGTAGCCCCCTGCCTACGGCCGTGCCCCATCGTCCAGGCGGACGCCTTGGAAACCAACCTGCGGAATGCACGTCATGCCCATATTCACCCCTTCGCAATTCATTTCCGAGGTCAACCCGGTTGACGGCTCGCCTGATCCGAACCAGACGTTGTGGATCAGCGAGGCAGGCGAACTCACACAGTTCGGCGCCTTCATCGAAGTGCTGCAGCCAGGAACCCGGTCGTCAATCAAGCATTGGCACAGCGCCGAGGACGAAATGGTCTACGTACTCGTCGGCGAGATCACCGCGATCGAGGGAAGCGCCGAGACACTCATGCATGCCGGTGATGCGGCAACGTTCAAAGCCGGGGTTGCTCTTGGACATTATCTGGAGAATCGGAGTGCATCTCCGGCGCGATGCTTGATCGTCGGCATGCGCGCACCTGTCGATCGAATCACGTACCCAGAACACAATCGCGTATGCATCCGCGACCGCTCATTGCCTGATGACATATGGACCGATCTGGCCGGCCAGCCGGCGGACAGCCCCTACTAGCGGAGAAAAAGGGGACGGAGGGAATTAAGCCACCCTTCTTTCGCCGCCACTGGTACGCCTCATGGTAGCCACGCAAAAGCCAAGCGTCCCGGCGAGCGTTGCGAGCGGACATGGCGACCTGGGGCATGGGGACATGAAGACCTTTCATTGGATGCGCCGGCTGGTGGCCGGGCTGGTGCTCTGCGTCCTGCTGGCTGGCGCTGCGATCTGGTTCGCAGGCGATCTCCTGATCCATCCGATGCCCGCCAACGTCGGGCCGCCGCCCACCGACCTCCCCGCACACCCGGTGATGTTCGGCAGCGACTCTGGCTCGACGATCCACGGCTGGTTCGTTCCCGGCCAGGGCACTGGCGCGGTGTTGTTGCTGCATGGCGTGCGCGCCAATCGGCTGAGCATGCTGGAACGGGCTCGGTTCCTGCACAGGTCGGGCTATTCGGTGCTGTTGATCGACTTCCAGGCCTCGGGCGAGAGTCCGGGCCGGGCGATCACCTTCGGTTATCTGGAAGCGCGCGACGCAGAGGCAGCCGTCGCGGAACTAAGGAAGCTGGCGCCCGGACAACCGATAGGCCTCATCGGCACATCGATGGGTGGAGCCGCCGCCCTGCTGGCGCAGCCGCGGCTGCAGGTCGACGCGATAGTGCTGGAACAGGTCTACCCTACCCTGGCGCAGGCACTCGACGATCGTTTGCGGCTGCACGCCGGCGTCGTCGGCTCATGGTTCGAACCACTGCTGGCGATGACCGTGGAGCCGCACCTCGGGTTATCCACGCAGCAGATGCGCCCCATCGATCACATCCGCGCGCTGAGTGTTCCCAAGCTGCTTGTCGCCGGCTCCGCCGACCTGCACACCACCCTTGACGAATCGCTGGCGATGTATCGCGCCGCCGCCATCCCCAAGCAGCTATGGGTGGTCCCCGGCGCCCGACATGTGGATCTGGACCGCTACGCAGGCCCGGCATACCGCGCACACATCCTTGCTTTTCTGGATACTTGGTTGCGGCATGGCGCGGAACCCGGGAGTCTGCACCTCAGCCGCCCAGCGACCGCCACAGTTCCGCATCCTTTTTCGCCCACAGCGTTTGGATCCACGCCTGGAGGGGCAAAGTAAGGAGCAAGCCCACTCCTGAACTCCAGAAGAGCAAGCCTGCGCCCGTGACGGTCCGTCCATGGGTTTCGTCGTGCGCCCGCTTCAGCGACTATCTCCGGGGTCGAACCTGCGAACCCCGCGCATGCAACCCAGAGTGCTCAAGACCTTTCTTGCGGTAGCGCGCCACGGCAACGTGACCCGGGCCGCGGAAGACGTGCATCTGGCGCAATCGAGCGTGAGCGACCAACTGCAGGCGCTGGAGGCTGAGCTCGATGCGCAGCTGTTCACCCGCACGCGCCAGGGCCTGCGGTTGACCGCGGCGGGAGAGGCGCTGGCTGCGCATGCTCGGGAGATCCTGGCACGTATCGACGAAGCGAAGTCCGCGGTGGCCGTCGCGGCAGGCCGGGCTACCGGTGCGGTCACCCTGGGCGCCCTGGAAACGATTGCCGCGACCCGGCTCGCCTCCTGGATGGCAGCCTTTCGGCAGGCGTACCCGTCGATTGGCCTGAAGCTGGAAGTGATGGGCAGTGGCGAGCTGCTGCGCGCGGTCGGCGACGGCGCCATCGACGCGGCCTTTTGCTTTGAACGAGGTGCACTCGATCCGCGACTGGCCAGCCGGCAACTGCTGAGAGAACCCCTGGCGCTGATCGCCGCACCGGGATCGCTGCACGCCCAGGGCGACTTCGCCGCGACCACCACGGCCGCTCCCTTCATCGCGACCGGCAAAGGGTGCGTCTATCGCCATCTCTTCGATGCAGCGTTCGCGCGCGCGGGCGTGGCCGCCCCTACTCCCGCGGTCGAGGTGGACAGCATCCGCACGATCGTTCGCCTGGTCGCGGCCGGCACGGGCATGGGACTGGTGCCGCGCATGGCAGCGGCCGCCGAGCTCGCACGCGGCGAACTGCAGGAAATGGCCTGGCTCGACCACGACGCAGCCGCCTGCCTGTTGATGCTCTGGCGCCGGCAACACCCCCTGCGCCCGGCGTTGGGGCACGTGATTGAACACGCCAGCGCCAGGCTCGGCCTCACACCAGCCGATGGCCTCCCTCCACATGCAGCACCGTGCCGGTCGTGAAAGGGTTTCCCATGAGAAAGGCGATGGCATCGGCAATGTCTGCCGGTTCACCGATGCGCCCCACCGGTAGACGCTCGGCCATCGCCTGCAGCGTGGCGTCCTTGGCATCGCCGGCAACGTTCGACCAGATCGGCGTATCCACCCATCCGGGCGAGACGACGTTGACGCGCAGCGGCGCCAGCTCCACCGCAAGCGCCCGCACCAGCCCTTCCAATGCAGCGTTGATTGCAGCCACCACCGAGCCGCGCGGCGCCGGGCGATAGGCGGCCACGCCGGAAGTGAACGTGAGCGAGCCCGTGGCTGCAAGCCTGGGCGCACCGTGTTTTGCCAGGAGCAGAGGCCCGAAGAACTTGCTCTGCACGACGCGTTGCGCATCCGCCAGCTCCAGTTCTGGCAGCAACTGGTACGCGCCGCGAATATCTGCCGCCGTGCTGACGATATGGTCCAGCGAGCCGATACGGTCGAACAGGGAGACCACCTGTGCCTCCTGGCCGATGTCGACCTCGATCACCTGCAGCGCGGATGGCGCCTGCAGGGTTACCCGCGCTGCCTCCAGACGCTCCGCGCTGCGCCCGGCAACGGTGACGAACGCTCCAGCCGCCAGGCAACGCTGGGCGGCAGCCAGGCCCATGCCGGAGCTACCGCCGACGATGAGCACCTTGGCGTCCTGCAAATTCATGGAATTGTCTCTGCTGCGATGGGGTGCAACACCATCGCAGCGGTTGGCCGCACGCGGAAACGGAACTTTCCGATCGCACCATCGGCTTCACCGATGGCGAGCCCACAGAGCGGGATGCACAGGCACGCACGATCTACGGCTGCCGCGGACAACGGATGTGCGCTGTCGCTGCAAGCGCCACCCGCTCACGACGGCACCGAACCGACGGCCCCAGTACCAGACGACATGGGCCTCCCGGCTACCTGCCCTCCCTAGCTCAGCAGCTTCGCCACCTCGGCATCCTTCTCTGCCCACAGCGTGTTGATCCACGCCTGGAAGCGTTCGCGGAAGGCTGCGTCGTTCTCGTAGTCGCCGCGCAGGGCGGGGTCGATGACGCGCTGGCGGATGTGCACGCGGATGTCGCGCACGCGGCCGGCGATGAGGTCCATCATCGAGCCGGCGCCCTGGGCGTAGACGATGGTGACGTCGACGATGGCGTGCAGGCCTTCGCCCATCGCGTCCAGCACGAAGGCGACGCCGCCGGCCTTGGGCCGCAGCAGGTGGGTGTAGGGCGCGCCCTGGGCGTCGTGCTTGGCGCGGGTGAAGCGTGTGCCTTCCACGAAGTTCATCACCGACACGGGCATGTGGCGGAATTTCTCGCAGGCCTTGCGGGTGGTCTCGCGGTCCTTGCCGGCCAGCTCGGGATGCTTCGCCAGTTCCTCGCGCGAATGGCGCTTCATGAAGGGGAAGTCCAGCGCCCACCAGGCGGGTCCCAGCAGCGGCACCCAGATCAACTGGCTCTTGAGGAAGAAGCGCAGGAACGGGATGCGGCGGTTGAACACCTTCTGCAGCACCGGGATGTCGACCCAGCTCTGGTGGTTGCACAGCACCAGGTAGTTGCCGTCGCGCTTCAGGCCTTCCAGCCCTTCCACCTGCCAGCGGGTGCGGGTGAACAGGTCGAACAGCGCGCTGTTGACGCCGATCCAGCTCTCGGCGATCACCACCAGTGCCCGCGACAACGCCACCCGCGCGCCATGGATCGGCACCAGCAGCTTGACGAAGGTGAGCGCGAACAGCGGCACCACATGGACGACCGTGTTGAAGATCAACGCCGCGATGGCGAGCGGGATGCGCAGGATGGCGGGAAGCGAAGCGAACATGGGGTGACCGTCGTGGAATGGGTGACAGCGTAGCGCGGCGGTGGGATTGTGGCTTGATTGGGGTCAGGTGGCGGAGCGGGGTTGGCGCGGCAGTCCGTGGCTCCCCCATCTTGATCGGCTTTGGCGCCCGAAGACGGGACGCTGCGGCGATGTCGGAAGCTCCACGCTCGTCATCCCAGCGCACGCTGGGATCCAGTGACTTGAGCGGGGAGCCAGAAAGCAACGGCGCTGGATCCCAGCGTGCGCTGGGATGACGGTGAGGCAAATGAGGGTTGAGGGAATCTGCTGCGGCCGACGCTGGTTGAACGCAATCCGGCCCGCCCATCCCTCACATCAACAACTTGCGCACCTTCAGCAACGCCTCGACAAAGGCATCCACTTCCTCGCGGGTGTTGTAGAACGCCAGCGAAGCGCGCAGGGTGGCGGGGACGCCAAAGAACTGCATCAGCGGGTGGGCGCAGTGGTGGCCGGAGCGCACGGCCACGCCCTGCAGGTCGAGCAAGGTGGCCAGATCCGTTGCCTGCGCGCCTTCGACCAGGAACGAGATCACCGGCTCCTTCTCCGCCGCCTCGCCGAAGATGCGCACACCCGGCACCTCGCGCAGACGCTCGGTGGCATAGGCCAGCAACTGCTGCTCGTGGGCGTGAATCGCCTCGAAGCCGAGCGACTGGTAGTAGTCGATCGCCGCACTCAGGCCGACGAAGCCGGCGATGTTCGGCGTGCCGGCCTCGAACTTGTGCGGCGGCTCGGCGAAGGTGGTGCCGTCGAAGCGCACCTCGCGGATCATCTCGCCGCCGCCGAAGAACGGCGGCATCGCGGCGAGGTGTTCCTTCTTCGCCCACAGTGCACCGGTGCCGGTGGGCGAGAGCATCTTGTGGCCGGTGAGCGCGTAGAAATCGCAGCCCAGCGCCTGCACGTCGACCGGCCGGTGCGGCACCGCCTGCGAGCCGTCGACCAGCAGCGGGATGCCGCGCTTGCGGCACTCGCGGGCGATCTCGCGCACCGGGTTCACCGTGCCGAGCACGTTGGAAACGTGGGTGACGCAAGCCAGCTTCACTTCCGGCGTGAGCAGTTCGATGAAACGCTCGACGATCAGCTCGCCACGTTCGTCGATCGGCGCCGCCTTCACCGTGGCGCCGGCGCGCTGGGCGATGAGCTGCCACGGCACGATGTTGGCGTGGTGCTCCATCACCGTGGTGACGATGGCGTCGCCCGGCTTGAGGTGCGGCAGCGCGTAGCTGTAGGCGACCAGGTTGGTGGCCTGGGTGGTGCCGGAGGTGAGCACCAGCTCGTTGCGCGAGCCGGCGTTGATGAAGGCGGCCAGCTTGTCGCGGGCGCCCTCGTAGGCGCTGGTCGCCTCCTCGCCGAGGAAGTGCACGGCGCGCGAGACGTTGGCGTTGTACTCGCGGTAGTAGCGGTCCACCGCGTCGATGACCGCCGCCGGCTTCTGGCTGGTATTGGCGTTATCGAAGTACACCAGCGGCTTGCCGTGCACCGAGCGCGACAGCAGCGGGAAATCGGCGCGCACGCGCTGCACGTCGAAAGCGGTCGGGGTGGCAGTGGCGGCGTTCATCGGCAATCCGGTGGCGAAGGGGGTTCAGGCCTGCGGCAGGTGCCGGGCCACGAGGTCGGACAGGTGCTCGCGCAGCGTTTCGTTCGGCAGGTCGTCCAGCACGGCGCGGCAGAACGCGGCGGTGAGCATGGCGCGCGCCTGCGCTTCGGGAATGCCGCGCGAGCGCAGATAGAACAGCGCGCGCGCATCGAGCTGGCCGACGGTGGCGCCGTGCGCCGCCTTCACCTCGTCGGCGTGGATCTCCAGCTCGGGCTTGGTGTCGATCTCGGCGTTGGCGGAGAGCAGCAGGTTCTTGTTGCTGAGGCTGGCGTCGGTGCCGTCGGCACCCGGCGCCACGTAGATCGCGCCGCGGAACACGCCGCGCGCGCGACCGTCGGCGACGCCGCGCCACAGGGCCTCGGAAGACGAGTTGCGCGCGGTGTGGCGCACCAGCATCTGCGTATCCGCATGCTGGCGGCCGTGCAGCACGAAGGCGCCGCGCGTTTCCAGCCGCGCGCCGTCGCCGGCCACGTCGGCCTGCAGCTCATGGCGGCTGAGCGCACCGCCCAGCTCCAGCGCGTGCAGGGTGGCGTGCGCACCGGCGCGCAGCTGCACACCGGTGCGACGCACCAGCACGCTGCCTTCGGCGGCCGACTGCAGGATCACGTGCTGCAACCGCGCCCGCTCGCCTAGGGAAATATCCGCCACCACGGTGCCCAGGTGGGCGTGCTCGCCGTGGCCCAGGTGATGCTCGATCAGCGAGAGCGAAGCGCCCTCGCCCAGCTCGATCACCTGGCGCAGGTGCCACATCGCGTCGCCCTCGGAAGCCGCGCCGACGATGCACAGGTGCACCGGCACCTCGATCCGCGCACCCGGCGCCACGCGCAGCACCAGCCCCTCGGCGGCGAAGGCCGCGTTGAGCTGGGCGAATGCGTCGCCGGCCTCGCGGTAGGCTCGCGCCAGCGCAAAGCGCAGCGGCTCCGCGTCGGTGGCCAGCGCCCGCGACAGCGGCTGTAGGCTCAGGCCCGCGGGTAATGCGTCCAGCGAGGAGAGATCAGCACGCAGCGCGCCATTGACGAACACCAAGCGCGGACCATCGACACCCGGTAGCGCCAGCGCCGCCGCATCGATCACCAGCGTGGCCGCCGCCGCATCGCCGACGGCATAGCGACGCTGACCCAGCGCGCGCAGCGCGGTGTACTTGAACGCTTCCACCCGCGTGTCCGGCAGGCCGGCGGCGAGGAAGGCGTCGAGGTTCTCGCGGCGCGCCGCGTCCAGCCAGGCGATGCCGCTGACCGGCAGCGCCGCCTCGCGCTGCGCCTCGACGAACGGAACGGGGGCCGCGGCCTGGCTCATGCCGAGGCTCCGGCCGGCTCGTCGCGCAGCCAGGCGTAACCCTGCGCTTCGAGCTTGAGCGCCAGCGTCTTGTCGCCGCTCTCCACGATGCGGCCATCGGCCAGCACGTGCACGAAGTCCGGCTGGATGTAGTCGAGCAGGCGCTGGTAGTGGGTGATCATCAGCACCGCTCGCTCGGGCGAGCGCTGCGCGTTGACGCCGGCGGCGACCTGCTTGAGCGCGTCGATGTCGAGCCCTGAGTCGGTCTCGTCGAGGATCGCCAGCTTCGGCTCCAGCACCGCCATCTGGAAGATCTCGTTGCGCTTCTTCTCGCCACCGGAGAAACCCTCATTGACGGCGCGATGCAGCAGCTCGTCGGAGATCTGCATGTCCTTGAGCTTCTCGCGCACCAGCTTGAGGAAGGCCATGGAATCCAGCTCCTTCTCACCGCGCGCCTTGCGCTGCGCGTTGAGCGCGGTGCGCAGGAAGTAGGTGTTGTTCACGCCGGGGATTTCCACCGGGTACTGGAAGGCCAGGAACACGCCGGCGGCGGCGCGCTCCTCCGGCTCCATCGCCAGCAGATCGACGCCGTTGAAGCTGACCGAGCCTGAGGTGACCTCGTAGCCCTCGCGCCCGGACAGCACGTTGCCCAGGGTGGACTTGCCGGCGCCGTTCGGGCCCATGATGGCGTGCACCTCGCCCGGCTTCACGGTGAGGCTGAGGCCCTTGAGGATTTCCTTGCCTTCGACGCGGGCGTGGAGGTTTTCGATGATCAGCATGATGTGTCTCTGGGAAAAGCTTGGCGCCTTGTAGCGCTCAAGAGCAGGAAAGATTGAACGCGAGAAGGCGCCTTTCGCCGTCGGCCTGGTCGATCAGCTGCACGCAACTGCGGTAGTCGGACTGGGGAAGCGCCGACTTCGGGCACTCGGCGACGGCCAGTGCCTTTGCGGCCGATGGCGTGGCCGCCGGCACGAATGATCCATCGGTGCGGATCGCCAGCGGGTGCGGCGGATCGAGCGACTCGTCCGCCGCAATCACGGTGTCGCCCCGGACGGCCAGCGGCGCGAACTCCAGTGGTACCCGCCACGTCGCCCTGACGGCTCCGGAACCATCCAGCTCGTAGATTTCGTCGGCGACCAGCTCCGTGTTGTCGGCGGGCATGTGATCCACGGTGGCGGTCACGATCTCACCACCGCAGTCGTATTCCTCGCCACTGCGGACCACGCCATGCAGTCGATCGACATGAGGCCCGGCAAGAAACATGAGCGGTTGCGCGTGCACGCCGGCCACCCCGCCGGCGGCGTGCATCCCGAGGGCCAGCACGACGGCGCCGAACATCATCCCACCGCCCCTTCCAGCGACACCTCCAGCAACTTCTTCGCCTCCACCGCGAACTCCATCGGCAGCTCGCGGAAGACCTGCTTGCAGAAGCCGTCGACGATCATCGACACGGCGTCTTCCTCGCCGATGCCGCGGGCGCGGCAGTAGAACAGCTGGTCGTCGGAGATCTTCGACGTCGTTGCCTCATGTTCGACGATCGCGGTCGGATTCTTCACTTCCATGTACGGGAAGGTGTGCGCGCCGCACTGCTTGCCGATCAGCAGGCTGTCGCACTGGGTGTAGTTGCGCGCGTTGTCCGCACCCTTCTCCACCTTCACCAGGCCGCGGTAGCTGTTGGAGCTCTTGCCGGCGGAGATGCCCTTGGAAACGATCTTCGACTTGGTGTCGCGACCGAGGTGGATCATCTTGGTGCCGGTGTCGGCCTGCTGGTGGTGATGGGTCAGCGCCACGGAGTAGAACTCACCCACCGAGCGGTCGCCGCGCAGTACGCAGCTAGGGTACTTCCAGGTGATCGCCGAGCCGGTTTCCACCTGGGTCCAGCTGATCTTGGAGTCGTTGCCGCGGCAGTCGCCGCGCTTGGTGACGAAGTTGTAGATGCCGCCGACGCCGTTCTCGTCGCCCGGGTACCAGTTCTGCACGGTGGAGTACTTGATGGTGGCGCGCTCCAGCGCGACCAGTTCCACCACCGCGGCGTGCAGCTGGTTCTCGTCGCGCTGCGGCGCGGTGCAACCTTCCAGGTAGGAGACGTGGGCGTCGTCCTCGCAGACGATCAGCGTGCGCTCGAACTGCCCGGTGTTCATCGCGTTGATGCGGAAGTAGGTGCTCAGCTCCATCGGGCAGCGCACGCCCTTGGGCACGAACACGAACGAGCCGTCGGAGAACACCGCCGAGTTGAGCGCGGCGAAGTAGTTGTCGCCCACCGGCACCACGCTACCGAGGTACTGCTGCACCAGTTCGGGGTGTTCGCGGATCGCCTCGCTGATCGAGCAGAAGATCACGCCGGCCTCGGCCAGCTCCTTGCGGAAGGTGGTGCCGACGGAGACCGAGTCGAACACCGCATCCACCGCCACGCCGGCCAGCTTGGCGCGCTCGTGCAGCGGCACGCCGAGCTTCTCATAGGTTTCCAGCAGCTTCGGGTCGACCTCGTCGAGCGACTTCGGCGCCTGTTTCGGCGCGGCGTAGTAGCTGATCGCCTGGTAGTCCACCGCCGGCACGTTGAGCTTGGCCCAGTCCGGCGTCGGCATGGTGAGCCAGTGGCGGTAGGCCTTCAGGCGCCACTCGGTCATCCACTCGGGCTCCTGCTTGCGCGCGGAAAGCGCGCGCACGATGTCCTCGTTGAGGCCCGGCGGGAGGTAGTCAGTCTCGATGTCGGTGACAAAGCCGGCGGCGTAGCGGCGGCCGAGCGCCTCGATCACCTCGGCGTTCTCCACCGGCGCGGTGGTCTCGGTGCGTTCGCTGCTCATGCGGTGGTCCTGCCCTTGATCTCGCTGATGGCGATGGTCGCCAGCGCCGGCCTGGCCGGCGGTTGAAGCATGTCGGCCAGGCTCACGCCGCGCAGGGCGTCGTCGAGCACCTGGTTGATCCGCCGCCAGCTGCCGCGCACGCCGCACTGCGACTCGCGCTCGCACTGGCCGTCGGTGCCGCACTCGGTCATGCCGATGCGCCCTTCCATCGCCTCGACGATCTCGGCGAGGTTGATATCGCGGGCCGGTCGGGCGAGGCGATAGCCGCCGTTGACGCCGCGAAACGACTCGACCAGGCCGGCGTGCCCGAGCGACTTCAGCAGCTTGCTCACCGTCGGCAGTTCGAGGTGCGCCTCATCGGCGATCTGCGCCGTGCTGAGCACGTCGTCGGGATGCGCGGCGATGCAGGTCATCACCACGGCGGCGTAATCGGTGAGTCGGCTGACGCGAAGCATGGCGGCGGGGGAAATCCGACAAATCAGACCAAAATGGTACGGATTAAGGCCGCAACGGTCAATCCGGACACGGCGTCGCAGGCCGCATTGCACCAAGCACGGGCAAAGTGTCGCACCGCTTCCGGGCGAACCGACCCCGGCCACACTCCTCCTGGGCCGATCAGACCAAGCGACAGCGCCGTTTCCCGGCACCGGCCACGGGCCGACAGGCGCTGGCACGCAATCTGCTGTGCTGCAGCAGAACCAGTCGCGAGGGGAAGCGCACGTCATGAAGTGGATTACCGCCATCATCAAACCGTTCAAGCTCGACGAGGTGCGCGAGGCGCTGGCCGAGGCCGGCGTGCAGGGCATGACCGTGACCGAGGTGAAGGGCTTCGGCCGCCAGCACGGCCACACCGAGCTCTACCGCGGCGCCGAGTACGTGGTCGATTTCCTGCCCAAGCTGAAGATCGAGATCGCCGTGAGCGACGACCAGGCCGACCGCGCCATCGAGGCGATCGGCACCGCCGCCCGCACCGGCAAGGTGGGCGACGGCAAGATCATGGTGTTCGACCTCGAACAGGTGATCCGCATCCGCACGCAGGAGGTCGACGCCGATGCGCTCTGACCGCCTGCTCGTCCTGCGTCGCCCGGCCGCTCTCCTCGCCGGCCTGCTGTTCACCCTGCCCGCCTTCGCGCAAGGCGCGACGCCCAAGCTCGACAGCGGCGACACCGCCTGGATGCTCACCGCCTCCATGCTGGTGCTGCTGATGACGATTCCCGGCCTGGCACTGTTCTACGGCGGCATGGTGCGGGCCAAGAACCTGCTGTCGGTGCTGATGCAGTGCTTCGCGATCACCGCGCTGGTGACCGTGCTGTGGATGGTCTACGGCTATTCGCTTGCCTTCAGCACCGAAGGCATGCAGGCCGGCCATGTGGACCTGCATTCGATCGTTGGCGGACTGGACCGCTTCATGCTCGCCGGGCTCAAGCCCGACTCGCTGTACAACACGGTGCCCGAAAGCGTGTTCGTGATGTTCCAGCTCACGTTCGCGATCATCACCCCGGCACTGATCATCGGCGCCTTCGCCGAGCGCATGAAGTTCAGCGCCCTGCTGTGGTTCAGCGGCCTGTGGCTGACCATCGTCTACCTGCCGATGGCGCACATGGTGTGGGGCGGTGCCGGTTCGCTGCTCGGCGACCTCGGCGTGCTGGACTTCGCCGGCGGCACGGTGGTGCACATCAATGCCGGTATCGCCGGCCTGGTGGCCTGCCTGGTCATCGGCAAGCGCAAGGGCTACCCGACCACGCCGATGCCGCCGCACAACCTCGGCTACACGGTGATCGGCGCCAGCCTGCTGTGGCTGGGCTGGTTCGGCTTCAACGCCGGCTCGGCGGTGGCCTCCAACGGCAGCGCCGGCATGGCGATGCTGGTGACCCAGATCGCCACCGCCGGCGCGGTGATCGGCTGGACCGCGGTGGAGTGGTACGTGCACAAGCGGCCCAGCGTGCTGGGCGCGGTCTCCGGCGCGGTGGCCGGCCTGGTCGCAGTGACCCCGGCCTCGGGCACCTGCGGCCCCGGTGGCGCGCTGGTTCTGGGCCTGATCGCCGGCGCGGCCTGCTTCTTCACCGCCACCAAGCTGAAGAACAAGCTGGGCTACGACGACTCGCTCGACGTGTTCGGCGTGCACGCCGTGGCCGGCATCATCGGCGGCCTGCTGACCGGTCCGCTGGCGGCTGCCACGCTGGGCGGCTTCGGCAACGTCACTTCGCTGGGCGGCCAGCTGTGGATCCAGGCCAAGGGCGTGGGCTTCACCATCGCGTGGAGCGCGGTGCTGAGCTACGCGATCCTGAAGATCCTGGACATCGCCATCGGCCTGCGCGTGGATGCCGAGCAGGAGCAGATCGGCCTGGACCTGTCGCAGCACGAAGAGAAGGCCTACAACCTCTGATCGACCCGGCACCCGGGCAGCCCCGTGGCTGCCCGGGTGCCGCGGGGCGACGGCCGCGTCGGCTAGACTGGCGTCTTTCTTCCCCCGCCGCCCCGTCATGGCCACCAACGACCGCGCCACCGAACGCCTCGCCTGGCTTCGCCGCACGCTCGGCGACGAACGCCTCACGCTGGAGAGCGCCTCGTCGGATGCCAGCTTCCGCAGCTACTGGCGCACCGTGCACGATGGCCGCAGCTGGATTGTCATGGATTCGCCGCCCGCGCTGGAGGATCCGGCGCCCTGGCTGGCGATCGGCCGTCGCCTCGCCGACGCCGGGCTGCACGTGCCCGCCGTGCGCGAGGCCGACCTGGACCGTGGCCTCCTGCTGATCGAAGACCTCGGCACCCGCACCTACCTGCCGGAACTCGACGGGGACTCGGTCGACCGGCTGTATGGTGCGGCGCTCGACGCCCTGCTGCGGATGCAGACCCGCGTCGGCACCGCCGGGCTGGCCCCGTACGACCGCGCCTTCCTGGCGCGCGAGCTGGCGATCCTGCCCGAATGGTTCCTCGGCCGGCACCTGGGCGTGACGCCCGACGCCGACGAGCTGGAAACCCTCGAAACGGCGTTCCGCGTGCTGCTGGACAGCGCGCTGGCGCAGCCGACCGTGTTCGTGCACCGCGACTTCCATAGCCGCAACCTGCTGGTGATCGACGACAACGCGCCGCTGGCCAGCCCCGGCATCATCGATTTCCAGGGCGCGCTCGCCGGCCCGATCACCTACGACCTCGCCTCGCTGCTGCGGGACTGCTACATCGCTTGGCCGCGCGAGCGCGTGGAAGCCTGGACCGAGGCCTACCGGCAGCGCCTGCACGGCTCCGGCCTGATCGACGACGAGGTCGATACCGCCACCTTCCTGCGCTGGTTCGACCTGATCGGCCTGCAGCGGCACCTCAAGGTGCTGGGCATCTTCTGCCGGCTCGCCTACCGCGACGGCAAGCGCGGCTACCTCGCCGACCTGCCGCGCGTGTTCGACTACGTGATCGACGTCGCCGGCAGCTACCCGGAGCTGCAGCCGATGGCCGACCTGCTGGCCCGCCACGTCGGCGACCGCGACCTCACCGCGCTACCGGAACCGGCGTGAGGCACGCGCTGATCTTCGCCGCCGGGCTGGGCGAACGCATGCGTCCGCTCACCGACCGCACGCCGAAGCCGCTGCTGCCCGCCGGCGGCAAGCCGCTGATCGTCTGGCACCTGGAGAAGCTCGCCGCACTGGGCGTGCACTACGTGGTGATCAACACATCCCACCTGGCCGGGCAGTTCCCCGAGACGCTCGGCGACGGCGCGCGCTGGGGCCTGCGCATCCGCTACGCCTACGAAGGCCCGACGCCGCTGGAGACCGGCGGCGGCATGCTCAACGCGCTCCCCTTGCTGGGACCGGAGCCGTTCCTGGCGATCGCCGGCGACGTGTGGACCGACGCGGACCTGTCCGCCCTTCCGGCCGAGCCGGCGGGCCTCGCCCACCTGCTGATGGTGGACAACCCGGCGCACCACCCCACCGGCGATTTCCGGCTGGATCCGGATGGCAGCCTGCACGCCGAGGGCGAGCCGCGGCTCACCTATGGCGGCATCGGGGTGTTCCGGCGCGAGTTGCTGGAGGGCTGGCGCGAGGTCGCGGGGGACGACGACACGAACGGCAAGGCCCGCTTCAGGCTGCGTCCACTGCTCGAGGCCGCGATGCGTGCCGGCCGCGCCTTCGGCACGCACCATGCGGGCGCCTGGACCGACGTCGGGACGCCGCAGCGACTGGCCTTACTCGACCAGTCGCTGTCGAACCGCTAGGGCATATGGGTCGAGGACGCGGCCACCGGAAAGCCGGCGGCCTGTATCGCCTGCACAGCGGCCGGCATCGCCGGGGACGACTGCACGGCGCGCACCGCGACTGGCATCGGCGGCAGGCTCGGTGTGGCGGGGGTCGCCATGCCGATCGGCGCAGCTGCGCCCGAGGCGGCTGACGCGTCGGGAGTGCTCGCCGCCGAAGCGGGACCCGCCACGGCTACCGGAACTGGCGCCGGGACAGACGAAGGGGAAGCCGGCAGGGCTGCGACCGGTGCCGCGGACACCGGAGCGGCGTCCGCCGTGGGCCGCGTCGAGGCGGTCGACGCCGGCGCGCTGCCGGCTGCCTCGGGAGACTTGGCGGCCTGTGCCGCGTCGTGCGTCATCACGATGATGCTGATGCGCCGGTTGATCGCCGCGCCGGGGTCGTTCCTGTCGAACGGCACCGAGTCGGCCAGACCGACCACACGGGCGATCTTGCCGCCCTGCAGGCCGCCATCGATCAGCGCCCGTCGCGCGGCATTGGCGCGGTCGGCGGACAGCTCCCAGTTGCTGTAGTTGCGGTTGTTCGAATACGGCGCATCGTCGGTGTGGCCGGAGATGCTGATCGGGTTCGGCACCTTGTTGATGAAGGTCGCCAGCTCGTGGAGGATGTCCACGGTGTAGTCCTTCAGGCGCGCGCTGCCGAGGTCGAACATCGGCCGGTTCTGTTTGTCGACGATCTGGATGCGCAGGCCTTCGGAGGTGATGTCCAGCAGCAGCTGGTCCTTGAACGGCGCCAGTGCCTGGCTGCTCTGGATGGCGGCGTTGAGCTGTTTCATCAGCTCTTCCAGGCGAGTCTTCTCCTGCGCACGGGCCAGCTTCTCCAGATCTTCCCTTGATGCCTGCGGCTTGGCGTAACGGCGCTCGTCGCCCGGACCGTGCGGCATGTCCATCGCGCCGCCCAGCTTGATCATGCTGTCGCTGGCGCCGCCGTCGCCGACCTGTCCCGGCGGCGCGATCGTGGCCTGTCCCTGCTGCATGCTGGGGTTGTTGAAGTACTCGGAGATCGCCGCCTTCTGCTGGCGCGTACCCTGGCCGAGAATCCACATGACCAGGAAGAACGCCATCATCGCCGTCACGAAGTCGGCATAGGCGACCTTCCAGGCACCGCCGTGGTGCCCGCCGCTGACCCGCTTGATCCTGCGGACGACGATGATCGGTTCCTGCTCCTCGCTCATGCGGCAGCGCCCTTCAGGTGCGCCTCCAGGTCCTGGAAGCTCGGCCGGGACTGCGCCGAGAGCGACTTGCGTGCGAACTCCACGGCCACCTTCGGGTTGTATCCGCGCAGATTGGCGATCAGCGCCACCTTGACGCATTCGAACGCCTTGCTGTCCTCCTTCACCTTGGACTCCATCGCCGCCGCGAGCGGACCGATGAAGCCGTAGGCCAGCAGGATGCCGAGGAAGGTGCCGACCAGCGCGCCGGCGATGTGCTCGCCGATGGCGCTGGTGTCGTTGCCGTTGAGCGAGCCCATCGTGATGACGATGCCCAGCACCGCCGCGACGATGCCGAAGCCGGGCATCGCATCGGCCATCTTGGCGACCGCGTGCGCAGGCGCCTCGGCCTCGTGGTGGTGGCTCTCCAGTTCGAAGTCGAGCAGCGGCTCCAGCTCGTACGCATTCATGCTGCCGCTGACCATCAGGCGCAGGCAGTCGGTGATGAAGTCGACCAGGTGATGCTCGCGGATCAACCGCGGGTACTTGGTGAAGATCGGGCTCTCTTCGGGATTCTCGATGTGCGACTCGAGTGCCAGCAGTCCCTCTTTCCGCGCCACGCCGAAGATGTCGTAGAGCAGCGAGAGCAGGTCGACGTAGTCCTGCTTCTTGTAGGTGGGTCCCTTGACCAGCCCGATCGCGTCACTGAAGACCGCTTTCACGATCTTCGGCGGATTGGCGCTGAGGAAGGCACCCAGCGCACCGCCACCGATGATCAGCAGCTCGTACGGCTGCCACAGCGCGACCAGCTGGCCGTGCGACAGCACGAAGCCCCCCACCACGGCGACGATCACGACCAGGGCACCGACGACAACAAGCATGTTCCATTCCGCCTTTGATTGAGGATGCCGCGATCAGGGCACCCTCCGCTTATCGGCGGACCGGACGGCAAGTTGAGGAATTTGATGCGAACGGTTGCAGCGACCTGCGCGCAAAAGAAAAAGCCCGGCCGGGGCCGGGCTTTCCGGGTACGGACCAGACCACCCGATCAGGGCCGGCGGGCCAGCTCCGGATTCTCCTTGGACACCGGCATCAGGTCCTTCTTCGATACGCCCAGCCACAGCAGGATCGGGCTGGCGACGAAGATCGAGGACAGCGTGCCAACCACGATGCCGATCAGCATCGTCACCGCGAAGCCCTCCACCGCGGGACCGCCGATGAAATACAGCGCGGCCATGGTGATGCCGGTGAACAGCGAGGTGATGATGGTTCGCGACAGCGTGGTGTTGATCGAGCGGTTGAGGATCTCCTCCGGCTCGGCCTTGCGCGCCGAGCGGAACAGCTCGCGGATACGGTCGAACACCACCACCTTGTCGTTGATCGAGTAGCCGATCACCGCCAGCACCGAGGCCAGCACGGTCAGGTCGAACTCGCGCTGCACCAGGGCGATCACGCCCAGCGTGACCAGCACGTCGTGCACCTCGGTGACCAGCGCGGCGATCGCGAAGCGTCGCTCGAATCGCATCCACAGGTACAGGCCGATGCCGATGATCACGAAGATCGCCGCCACCGAGCCGTCGCTCTTCACCTCGTCGCCGACGGCGGAGGTGACGAAGCTGTGGCTGGTCATGGTCACGCCGGGCGTTTCCGCCTTCAGCGCGTTGAGCACGTCGTTGGCCACCTTGTCGGCGGCGGTGGCGCTGGTCGCACCGCCCTTGCCCGCGGCGGAGGCGTCTGAGGTGTCCTCCTTCGCCTGCAGGCGGATCGACATCTGCCGCGAACCGCCCAGACTCTGCACCAACGGGTTCTCAAAACCGTGCTTCTGCAGCGCGGCGCGCACCTGGCCGACGTCGGTCGGCTGCGGATAGCTCACCTCCACCGAGATGCCGCCGGTGAAGTCCAGCGCGTAGTTCAGGCCTTTGGTGAAGATCAGCCCGACCGACACGATCATCAGCAGCGCAGCGAGGCCGATCGTGTACTTGCGGAGGCCGAGGAAGTTGACGTTGGCGTTGTGGTTGAAGATTTCCATGAATCATTCCTTCAAGGGGTCCCGGCCATGGATGGCCGGTCGCGCGGCGGACCCGTCCGTTGCGCGGAGCCCGGTACGGACGTGTGCCGGACCGGGCGAGTCGCCGGCAGCCCAGGACGGGCAGCCGGCGGCACAACAACTACACCGACAGCGTCTTGAGCTTGCGGTTGCCGTGGATCAGGGCGGTGATCGCGTGGGTCACCGTGACGGAGGTGAACATCGAGGTCAGGATGCCGATGAGCAGCGTCACGCCGAAGCCGCGGATCGGGCCCGAGCCCATCGTGGTCAGCGCGAGTGCGGCGATCAGGTGGGTGACGTTGGCATCCAGGATCGTCGCCCAGGCCTTTTCATAGCCGGCACGGATCGACGCATGCGGCGTGGAGCCGTTGCGCAGTTCCTCGCGGATGCGTTCGCAGATCAGCACGTTGGCGTCGATCGCCATGCCGAGGGTCAGCACGATACCGGCGATGCCCGGCATGGTCAGGGTCACGCCAATCAGCGACATCACCGCGACCAGGACCACCAGGTTGAAGAACAGCGCGATGTCCGCCACCAGGCCGAACAGCTTGTAGTAGATCGCCGCGGCCAGCAGCACCAGCGCCAGGCCCAGCATCACCGCCTTGAAGCCCTTGACGATGTTGTCCTGGCCCAGGCTCGGGCTCAGCGCGGATTCGGAGACGATGTCCACCGGCGCGGCCAGCGAACCGCCCTTGAGCAGCAGCGCCAGCTCGGAAGCCTCCTTCGGGCTGGACAGGCCGGTGGTCTGGAACTGCTTGCCGAACACGCCCTGGATGGTGGCGTCGCTGATCACCTCCTCGGTGATGCGCGGCGTGCGTACCTCCTTGCCGTCCACCATCTTGGTGTCCGTGACGCGCTCGATGTAGACCACCGCCATCGGCTTACCAACGTTGTTGCTGGTGAAGTCCAGCATCTTCTTGGCACCGGCCGCGGTCAGCGTGACGTCCACCTTCGGCGTGCCGCTCTGCGAATCGGTGCCGGAAGCTGCATCGGCGAGCTGGTCACCGCTGACGATGAGCTGCTTGCTGACCAGCACCGGCTGGTGCGTGCCACGCATGTAGTACAGCCGCGCATTCGGCGGGACGTTGCCGGTGCGCGCAGCTTCCACAGCCTGTGCATCGCCGGGGTAGCCGACGCCGGGGCGGTACTCCAGCGTAGCGACGGCGCCGATCACCTTCTTCGCCTCGGCCGGATTCTGCATGCCGGCCAGCTCGACCACGATCTGGTTTTCGCCCTGCTGCTGGATCACCGGCTCGGACACGCCCAGCGCATTGACGCGATTGCGCAGCGTGGCCACGTTCTGCTTGATCGCATCCAGTGCGATCTGGCGCAGCTTCTGCGGCTTGACCGAAGCGTTCAGCATGAAGCGGTCGCCCGTGCTGTCGCCATTGTTGACGTTGAGGTCCGGATACTCGCTGGCGATCGCGGTCGCCGCGGCATTGCGGTCGGCATCCGAGCGCAGCGCGATGTTGATGCCATTGCCGCGCTCCTTCGCGCGGACCACCGACTCGTAGCGGATGTTCTTCTGCCGCAGCAGGCTGCGGATGTCGTCCGCATACCGCTCTTCCTGCTGGTCGATCACGCTGTTCTGGTCCACCGCCATCAGGAAGTGCACGCCACCCTGCAGGTCCAGGCCCAGCGGCATCGATTTGGCGTGGATCGCCCGAAGCCAGCGCGGCACGGTCGGCGCCAGGTTCAGCGCCACCGTGTAGTTGTCGCCCAGCGCGGCCTTGATCACGTCCGAGGCCTTGGCCTGCACGTCGGCATTGCTGAAATTGGCGACCAGGTGATCGCCATCGATCGCCAGTCCGGTGTAGGAAATCTTGTTCGTGGCCAGCGTGTCGGCCACCTTCTGCTGCACGCTGGCGTCCAGCGGCGCGCCGTGGTTCGCCTGCACCTGCACCGCCGGCACCGGCGGGAAGGCGTTGGGCAGTGCGTAGACGATGCCGAACAGCAGTACCAGCGCGACCAGCGCGTATTTCCAGCGGGGGAAATCACTCATGCCTTGGATCCATCAAAGCCACCTGCAGCGGCGGCGGTAGCGTGAACACGGACGCGGCGCGCCGACGGACGCGCCGCGCTTGTCATCAGGAGGCCTTCAGCGTGCCCTTGGGCAGCACCTGGGAGATCGAGCCCTTCTGCACGCGCACCTTCACGTTCGGCGCGATCTCGACGGTGAGAAAGCTCTCCCCCACCTCGTCCACGCGACCGGCGATGCCGCCGTTGGTGACCACCTCGTCGCCCTTGGCCAGCGCCGAGACCATCTGGCGATGCTCCTTCTGGCGCTTCATCTGCGGGCGGATCATCAGGAAGTACATCACGCCGAACAGGATGATCAGCGGCAGGAAGGTCATCAGCGGATTCGGTGCCTGGCCGGCGGCCGGCGCGGCCTGGGCGATCACGGAGGTCATGGCAAAACTCATCGGCTTGTCCCGTAAGTGATGGCGCCAGCAGCGATTTCCGCTGAACGCCCGATAAAAGATTCCGGATTATGCCATGCCCCCCTGGGGGCTGCATCGGAACCGGCCGGCGGCCCCTTGCCGCCGTCGTGCCGCTGCATGGAGCGCCGGAGGCACCGATTGGTTCCCCGCAGCGGGCCGCTCAGGCCACCGCGCCCTGGCGCAGGGCGTAGAAACGTGCGGTGAAGTCGTCCAGCGTGCCGGCCTCGATCGCGCCGCGCAGACCGGCCATCAGCCGTTGGTAGTGACGCAGGTTGTGCATCGTGGCCAGCTGGCTGGCGAGGATCTCGTTGCAGCGGTCCAGGTGGCGCAGGTAGGCGCGCGAGAAGCCGTTGGCGCAGGCGTAGCAGTCGCAGCCCTCCTCGATCACCCGGGTGTCGTCGGCGAACTTGGCGTTGCGGATGCGCAGCGTGCCCTCGGGCACGAACAGGAAGCCGTTGCGCGCGTTGCGGGTCGGCATCACGCAGTCGAACATGTCGATGCCGCGGCGCACCGCCTCGACGATGTCCTCCGGGCGGCCCACGCCCATCAGGTAGCGCGGCTTGTCCGCCGGCAGCAGCGAGACGGTGAAATCCAGCGTGTGGTTGCGCTCGGCCTCCGGCTCGCCCACGGCCAGGCCGCCGACCGCATAGCCGTCGAAACCGATGCCCACCAACCCTTCGGCCGAACGCCGGCGCAGCGGCTCGTACACGCTGCCCTGCACGATGCCGAACAGGCTGTTGGGGTTCTCCAGCTCGTCGAACGCCCGGCGCGAGCGTTCGGCCCAGCGCAGCGACAGCTCCATCGACTCGGCGGCGACCTTCTCGGTGGCCGGATACGGCGTGCACTCGTCGAAGATCATCGCGATGTCCGAGTCCAGCACGGTCTGGATCTTCATCGAGACTTCCGGCGACAGGAACACCTTCGAACCGTCCACCGGCGAGGCGAACGTCACGCCCTCCTCGGCCAGCTTGCGCTTGTGCGCCAGCGAGAACACCTGGAAGCCGCCCGAGTCGGTGAGAATCGGCTTGTTCCAGCCGATGAACTTGTGCAGCCCGCCGAACTTCTCGACGATCTCCAGCCCGGGGCGCAGGAACAGGTGGAAGGTGTTGCCGAGGATGATCTCGGCGCCGACCTCGACGATGTCCCGCGGGGTCATCGCCTTGACCGAGCCATAGGTACCCACCGGCATGAACGCAGGGGTCTGCACCGTGCCACGCGCGAAGGTCAGCTGCCCGCGACGGGCCGCGCCGTCGGTGGCCTTGAGATCGAAAGTCAGGGAAGTCATCCGGCGCATTGTAGCCGGGCCGGCTGCCGGACCGCCCGGTCCGGGCAGCTATACTTGTCGGCCCACACGGCAAGCACAGGCGTCACATGCGCGAGGAACACGTCCAGGAACTGGTGGACCTGCTCGAACTGGAGCGGCTGGAAGACAACCTGTTCCGCGGCCAGAGCCGGGACATCGGCACGCGCTTCGTGTTCGGCGGCCAGGTGCTGGGCCAGGCGCTGTCCGCCGCCCAGCGCACGGTGGACCCGCGCCGCGAAGCGCACTCGCTGCACGCCTACTTCCTGCGCGCCGGCGACATCGAAGCACCGATCGTCTACAGCGTCGAACGCACCCGCGACGGGGGCACGTTCTCCTCGCGCCGCGTGGTGGCGATCCAGCACGGCCAGCCGATCCTCAATGGCTCGATCTCGTTCCAGGAGCCGGAAAAGGGCTTCGAGCACCAGACCTCGATGCCGGAAGTGCCGGCGCCCGAGGACGTGGAGCCGATGCGCCACCTGTCGCCGGAGGAATTGGCCAAGCTGCCGGTCAAGCTGCAGCGCTGGCTGGGCATCGACGGTCCGTTCGAGTTCCGCCAGGTGTGGCCGCGCGACGACCTGCACCCGGTCAAGCGTCCGCCGATCCAGCACATCTGGTTCCGCCTGACCGCGCCGATCAGCGACTCGGCGATCCTGCACCGTGCGCTGCTCGCCTACGCCTCCGACTTCCACCTGATCGGCACGGCCACGCTGCCGCACGGCATCTCCTACATGACCCACAACGTGCAGATGGCCAGCCTGGACCATGCGCTGTGGTTCCACCGCCCGTTCCGGGTGGACGAATGGCTGCTGTACTCGTTCGACAGCCCGACCGCGCAGGGCGCGCGCGGACTGGCACGCGGACAGATCTTCAGCCGCGACGGCCGCCTGATCGCCTCCACCGCGCAGGAAGGCCTGATTCGCCTTCACGGCAGCTGAGCGGAGCACGACCATGCGCCAGCTATTCACCTCGCCCCACCAGGCCAACATCGACCGCCTTGTCACCCTGCTGCGCGAGCAGGGTATCGAGTGCACGGTGCAGAACGTCTCGCGCTGGAACAAGCGTGCGCATCAGCGCTTCAGTTACCAGCAGCAACGCGAAAGCCGCGAGCAGTGGCCGCAGGTGTGGGTGACCCATGCCGACGACTACACCCGGGCCCGCGAACTGCTGAAGGAAATCGGCCTAGAGCCGGTGATCCGCCACGGCGAAGCACTGGCCGAGGCGCGCAGGCCCTCGCCGGTGTCGCAGCGGCGAAACACGGTGACGCGGGTCCGCCGCATCGTGCTGCTCGCGGTGGCCGGAGCCTTCCTGCTGCTGATGCTTCGCTACATGGGGCTCGTCTGAGCGGCATCCCGGCCAATGACCTGATGCCGCGCTGAGCAAAGGGTCGGCGATCCCGGCTCCCGATTGCCATGACTCTTGCTCGGCATGCCGCGACGCGGCATAGAATCGAGCCATGCGCTCCGAACGCGTCCGCCTGTTCCAGACCCTGCCCCATGCCTGCGGCTATTTCGCCGAGCGCACGGCGCAGAACCTGGTGATCGACCCGGCCGCCCCGCAGCTGGACCAGCTGTACGGGCCGGCGCTGGAGCGCGGCTTCCGCCGGGCCGGCGGGCACCTGTACTACCCCAGTTGCCCGCAGTGCCAGGCCTGCACGCCCTGTCGCATCGACGTCGAGCGCTTCGCGCCGGACCGCTCGCAGAAGCGCTGCCTGCGCCGCAACGCGGACCTCGCCATCACCGAGTCGATCCCGGGCTACAACGCCGAGCGCCATGCCCTGTACGAGCGTTACCTGCGCACCCGCCATGCCGGCGGCGGCATGGACGAGGCCGAGGCCAGCGACTTCCGCCGCTTCCTCACCGCACCGTGGAGCCCGACGCTGTTCCTGGAGTTCCGCCAGGGAACGCGACTGCTCGGCGTGGCGGTGACCGACGTCTGCCTGACTGGCATGTCGGCCGTCTATACGTTTTTCGATCCGGACGAGACCGCCCGCAGCCTGGGCACCTTCGCGATCCTGCAGCAGGTGGAGCTGGCGCGCCGGCGCGGCATCCCCTGGCTGTACCTGGGCTTCTGGATCGAAGGCCATCCGAAGATGGACTACAAGCGGCGGTACCGCCCGCTGCAGATTCGCGGACCGGACGGCTGGAAGCCGATGCCGGACCAGGACTGAACGGCCGCCTCAGTCGCGGGCGACCAGGCGCGGCATGGGCAGGATCTCCACGCTGAAACCGATGCCTGCCTGCATGGCAGGGTCGCGGTCGGCCAGCGCCTGGGGGTCGGCACCGTCTTCCAGGGTGACCACACCGATACCGTAGGCTCCCCGGGGATCGGCCACCGGACCGAACGCGACCACCTTTCCCTCCGCCAGCAGGGCGCTCCAGTAGGCCACGTGCTCCCGCATGGCCATGGCTTCCGCCGCAGTCAGGTCGCCGCGACCGAAGTCCGGACGCGGCGGGAGCAGCCGGAACAGGTAGCTGGCCATGGTGGCCTCCTGGCGGTGGCTCAGGGCCGGTGACCGGCCGGATAGGGAAACAGCTTGACCAGCGGTACGGAGACGCCGTCGTCGCCCATCACGCGGCAATGCGTGCGGTCGAGCTGGCGCGGATCGTCCAGCCCGCAGCTGTGCGCGATGATGCCCACTTCATGCATCACGTTGCGCGCGTAGTTGGCCACCTTCTCGCGCTTGTCGGTCACCACCAGGCCGCGCTGCAGCCTCGGGTTCTGCGTGGTGATGCCGGTCGGGCAGGTGTTGCGGTTGCACTGCAGCGACTGGATGCAGCCCAGCGACAGCATGAAGCCGCGCGCCGAATTGACGAAGTCCGCGCCCATCGCCAGCGCCCAGGCCACGTCGTAGGCAGTGATGCATTTGCCCGAGCAGATCACCTTGATGCGCTCGCGCAGGCCGCGTGCGATCAGCGTATTGACCAGCTCCGGCAGCGCCTCGCGCAGCGGCAGGCCGACGCCCTCCATCAGGGTCTGCGGTGCCGCGCCGGTGCCGCCTTCGGCGCCGTCCACGATGATGAAATCCGGCGCACTCTCGATGCCGCGCCGGTGGATCTCGTCGCACAGCTGCTCGATCCAGGCCATGCCGCCGAACACCGCCTTGAAGCCGGTCGGCTTGCCGGTGAGCTCGCGGATGTGCGCGGTGGCGTCCATCAGCTCGGCGACGTTGCCAATGTCCAGGTGACGGTTCGGGCTCTGCGAATCGGTGCCGACCGGGATGCCGCGAATCGCCGCGATCTCCGGCGTCACCTTGGCCGCCGGCAGCAGGCCGCCCATGCCGGGCTTGGCGCCCTGGCCGAGCTTGATCGAAACCATCTTCACCTGCTTGTGGGCGCACACCGCCTTGAGCTTGTCGTCGTCCAGCCGTCCGTCCGGCGTGCGCACGCCGTACTTGGCTGTGCCGATCTCGAAGACGATGTCGCAGCCGCCCTCCAGGTGGTATGGCGCCAGCCCGCCCTCACCCGTGTCCATCCAGATGCCGGCCTGTGCCGCGCCCATCGACAGCGCGCGCACCGCCGGCGCCGACAGCGCGCCGAAGCTCATCGCCGAGATGTTGAAGAATGCCGCGTGGTCGTACGGCTCGCGGGCGTACGGACCGATCCGCAGCGGCTTCGGCTCGACGTGGTGGTCGCCCAGCGCGGGGAACGGCGCGTTGACGAAGAACGGCTCGCCCTCGGCGTGCAGGTCGCGGGTGGAGCCGAACGCGTTGGTGTTCTCGACGTTCTTCGACGCCCGGTACACCCACACCCGCTCGGCGCGGTTGAACGGCAGCTCCTCGCGGTCGCTGGAGTACAGGTACTGACGGAAGAATTCGCCCAACCGCAGGAAGCCGTAGCGGAAATGCCCGACCACCGGGAAGTTGCGCAGCACCGAATTGGATGTCTGGTTGCGGTCGACGAACCAGGTCACCAGCACCAGTGCCAGCGCGATCGCCAGCAGCAGCAAGAACAGCGCAGCGAACACCTCCACCACCACGACCAGCCAATGCGCGAATCCAGACGACTCCATCCCTGCCTCCGTTGTCTTGCGTGGGTTTGTGCGGTGCGCGATCAGCCCTGCGGCAGCTCCACCTTCAGCGCCGCCGCGGCGCGGATCGCCTTGGCCTTGGCCGCCTCGATGCTCTCGTCGCGGGCCAGCGTCACCGCCATGCGCCGGCGCCCCTTCACCGCCGGCTTGCCGAAGATGCGCAGCTGCGTGTCGGGTTCGGCCAGCGCCTCGGCCACGCCGAAGTACTGCGGTGCCACGCCCTCGCCTTCCACCAGCTTGGCGCAGGACGCGGACGGACCAAACTGACGGATCGCCGGCACCGGCAGGCCGAGGATGGCGCGTGCATGCAGGGCGAATTCGGACAGGTCCTGCGAGACCAGGGTCACCAGGCCGGTGTCGTGCGGGCGCGGGCTGACCTCGGAAAAGATCACCGCATCGCCCTTGACGAAGAACTCCACGCCGAACACGCCCCAGCCACCCAGCGCGACGGTGATCGCCTCGGCCTGGCGCTGCGCATCGGCCAGCGCAAGATCGCTCATCGGCTGCGGCTGCCAGGACTCGCGGTAGTCGCCGTCTTCCTGGCGGTGGCCGATCGGCGCGCAGAAGCTGGTGCCGTCGCGGTGGCGCACGGTGAGCAGGGTGATCTCGTAGTCGAAATCGACGAAGCCCTCGACGATCACCCGGCCCTTGCCGGCGCGGCCGCCGGACTGTGCGTAGTCCCAGGCGGCCTGCAGCTGCGAGGCGTCGCGCACCACGCTCTGGCCCTTGCCGGACGAGCTCATCACCGGCTTGATCACGAACGGGAAGCCCAGCGCCTCGGCGGCGGCGCGGTACTGCGCCTCGTCGTCGCAGAATCGGTAGGGCGAGGTCGGCAGCTGCAGTTCTTCGGCGGCCAGCCGGCGGATGCCTTCGCGGTCCATCGTGAGCCAGGCCGCGCGCGCGGTCGGGATCACCTTCAGTCCGCCCTGCTCCAGTTCCACCAGGGTCGGCGTGTGGATCGCCTCGATCTCCGGCACCACCAGGTCGGGCTGCTCGGCCTCGATCAGCGCGCGCAGGGCCGCGCCGTCGAGCATGTCGATCACGTGGCTGCGATGGGCCACCTGCATCGCCGGGGCGTTGGCGTAGCGGTCCACCGCGATCACCTCCACCGCGAAGCGCTGCAGTTCGATCGCCACCTCCTTGCCCAGCTCGCCCGAGCCGAGCAGCAGCACGCGCAGCGCGCGATGGGAAAGAGGCGTACCAAACGGCTTCATGAGGGAATCTCCGGGCAGGGACGGCCCCGTATTGTAGGTGTCTGCCGCTTGCCGCGACCGCATCCGGCCGGGCGCCATCGCCGCCAGGCCCCTCCCGCATGCCGGCAGCAGCACGGCAAGCGACCGAGCAGCGCGCCCCGCCCCACTTGTAATGAGATATCTTTTTGATATCAAATCTCCCCAACCCAAGGGAGACAAGTGTCATGAACGAGCGTCAGGGATTTTCCGTAGCGGGCATTCCGTTCGTGGTGGTGTGCCTGGTGTTGGCGGGCATCGGGGTCAGTCAGCTGATCGGGCTGAAAGATGGCGGCGCCCCGGGGACACCGCTGTTCCTGGGCGTTGGCCTGCTGGTGCTGGACGGCCTCCTGGTCAAGGGCTTCTTCCAGGTCGCGCCGAACGAGGGCCAGGTGCTGCAGCTGTTCGGCAAGTACGCCGGCACCGTGCGGGACGAGGGCCTGCGCTGGACCAACCCGTTCTGCAGCCGCCGCCGCGTCTCGCTGCGCGTGCGCAACTTCGAGAGCGGCAAGCTGAAGGTCAACGACAGCGACGGCAACCCGATCGAGATCGCCGCGGTGGTGGTGTGGCAGGTGCTGGATACGGCCGAGGCGGTGTTCTGCGTGGACGACTACGAGAACTTCGTGCACATCCAGAGCGAGTCGGCGCTGCGCCAGATGGCGCAGAACTACCCGTACGACGCGCACGACGAGAAGAAGCCCTCGCTGCGCAGCCACGGCGAGGTGATCAACAACCACCTGCGCGACGAGATCCAGGCGCGGCTGGAGAAGGCCGGCGTGCAGGTGATCGAGGCGCGCATCAGCCACCTCGCCTACGCCCAGGAGATCGCCCAGGCGATGCTGCAGCGCCAGCAGGCCAACGCCATCGTGGCGGCGCGCGAGCGCATCGTCGAAGGCGCCGTCGGCATGGTGGCGATGGCGCTGGACAAGCTGCGCGAGCAGGGCGTGGTGGAGCTGGACGAAGAGCGCAAGGCCGCGATGGTCAGCAACCTGCTGGTGGTGCTGTGCGGCGACCGTGCGACCCAGCCGGTGGTCAACGCCGGCAGCCTCTACAACTGATCGACGGAGCCAACCATGTACGCCATCGCCACCTTCATCGTCCTGTTCGTCGCCGCGGCGGCTTCGCGGCGCCATCGCGCCCGCTGAAGGCGCATGGCGGCGGAGAAGAAAGCCTATCCCCTGCGGATCAGCGCGGCCGTGCTGGAAGCGGTGCAGCGCTGGTCCGAGGACGAGTTGCGCAGCGTCAACGCGCAGATCGAGTACCTGCTGCGCGACGCGCTGCGCAAGGCTGGTCGGCTCAAGCCGTCCAAACCCGATCCGGTGGAAGACGACGAATAGGAAGGACTCCTCATGCAGACCCGGTCCATCCCCGCTCTCGTGCTGCTGGCCGCCACCGCAGTGGGAGCACCTGCCCACGCCGGCTCCGGCGCTGCCGCGGCAGCGACCTGCAAGACACGCTCGCAGGAAATCCTCCAGGCCATGCGCAGCGGCCACTATGACGACGCCACCCGTCACTTCGACGCGCGGATGGCGGAGGCCCTGCCCGCCGCGAAGATCGGGCAGGTGTGGGGCACGATGCTGCCGGCGCAGGTCGGCGCCTTCGTTGCAGCCGATGCGCCGGTCGCCAGCACCGTGCAGGGCCACTCCCTGGTGCAGACCCCGCTGCATTTCTCCAACGGCGGCTTGATCATGCGGGTCGCCTGCCAGGCGGACGGCTCGGTCGGAGGTCTGTTCTTCGTGCCGCTTCCTGCCGACCCCGGCAAGGCCCCTTCGGCTGGTCTGCCGGCAGGCATCCGCGAAGTGCCGAAGCAGGTACCGTCGCCGCCCGGCGAGCTTCCTGGCGTGCTCACCCTGCCCGCGGGCAAGGGACCGTTTCCCGCCGCCGTGTTGCTGGCCGGCTCCGGTCCCAACGACATGGACGAGACGATCGGCCCGAACAAGCCGCTGCGTGACATCGCACTGGGCCTGGCCGAAGCCGGCATCGCCACGCTGCGCTACGACAAGCGTACCCGTGTCTACGGCCCCCGCCTGGCCGGCCAGTCGATCACCGTGGACCAGGAGGTCACCGACGATGCACTGGCCGCCCTGCACGAATTGCGCGCGTTGCCGCAGATCGACCGCGCACGCGTCTTCGTGGTCGGACACAGCCTCGGCGCACTGATGGCACCGCGCATCGCCCGACGGGACGGCCATCTCGCCGGCGCCGTGCTGCTGGCTGCGCCGGAGCGTCTGGACCTTGCACTGGTGGTGCGCCAGTTGCGCTACATCGAAGGTCTCGGCGGCGCGTACGCAGCCGTCGGAAAGCAGATCCCCGCGATCGAGACCGCGCGCGACGCGCTGGCCGCGGCCGACCCCGCGCACCCCCCGCAAGGCCTGTTCTTCCACGCGCCGGCGGCGTACTGGCTCAGCCTGCGCGACTACGACGCAATCGACGCCTCCCGTGCCATCCACACGCCGCTGCTGGTGCTGCAGGGACTGGCCGACTACCAGGTCGGCGCGGACTTCGCCCGCTGGCAGCGTGCATTCGACGGCAGCACCCGGGTGCGCCTGCACGGCTATCCGGGGCTGAGCCACCTGTTCATGCCGGCGGGCAAGCCACCCTCGCCTGCCGACTACGGCAAGGCGGGACACGTCGATCCGGCGGTGATCCGCGATATGGCCTCATGGATGCTTGCCCGCCCACCGGTGGGCCTACACGAGCCCGGATAGCGCGATCTCAGCGTGCAGCCAGGGCGGCCACATGCAGGTCCGGCAGACTCAGGACGCGCACCGCCCCCTGCCTTCCCTGTACCAGCAGGCGGTCGCCGGCGCGCGCGATCGAATCGACCTGGCCGAGACCGTCGTCGGCTCCCAGCCGCTGCAATGGAGCGCCCGTGCGGGCGTCGTAGACCACCAACTCGTGCGAGGCGCGGTCCGCCACCAGCAACCAGTCGCGCTGCGCGTCCTGCCAGTGCACCAGACGGCTGACCAATGGTGCCTCGCGCGCCTGCACATCGGTGTGCGGGGCCGACGCCAGCCACAGCCCGGCCAACACGGCCGCAACGGCAAGCACCGGCATGAGAGCCCGGCGCCGCGCTTGCGCCCGCGGTGTGGAGACGGAATGGACGAGCGTGATCATGGCGTCAGCGTGCGCCGCGCCGGTGACAGGTTGATGACCGTCAGGAGGGGTCCGCCACGCCCAGCGAACGACCCAGGGCCACCCAGCCGACCACGAAGCCGATGCCGCCCAACGGGGTGATCGCCCCGAACCAGCGGGGAGCACCGAGCGCCATCGCGTACAGGCTGCCGCTGAACAGCACGATGCCGATCGCGAACGCGACCTCGGCGACACGGCCAGCCCGGCCCCGTCCGGCATGCACGGCCAGGGCCAGCGCCAGTGCATGCCACAGCTGGTATTCCACCGCGGTGTGCCACCAGTCCATCGCCGCGGCATCGAGCCGGCTTCGCAGGGCGTGCGCGCCGAACGCACCGAGCAGTACCCCGCCGCCGCCGGCCAGCACGACCCACCAGGCGCCCGAGCGGGCGGCAGGATGTCGCATCCTCATGCGTTTTCCGGCGGTGGGGCGGTCAGGATTCATGCGCTGGCGTATGCTGAAAAGATGTCGACTCCCGATTCTCGCATGAAGACATCCTCCCTCCTCCGCTGGTTGGCCCTATCGCTGGTCGTGGCGGCCTCCGCGTTGCTCACCGGTTGCCAGCACGGCGAGCCGCTGCCGTTCCGGCTGACCCAGGTCACCGGCCACATGCCCGACCTGGACTTCCACCTGACCAACGACGAGGGCAAGCCGGTTACCGGGGCGGACTACCGCGGCAAGGTCGCCCTGCTGTACTTCGGCTACACCCACTGCCCCGACGTCTGCCCGCTGACGCTGGCTCACCTGCACGTGGTGATGCAACGGCTGGGGCCACTGGCCGATGGCGCGCGGATCCTGTTCGTCTCGGTCGACCCGGCTCGCGACACGCCCGCGGTGATGCATGCCTACGTCAACGCGTTCGACAAGCGCGCCGTTGGCCTGACCGGCTCCGCCGCGGACGTCGAGGCCCTGGTCAAGCGCTATCGCGCCTCGTTCAGCCGCGAACCGGACAAGGGCGACGGCAATTACGAGGTCAGCCACAGTTCGGCCATCTACATTTTCGACGCTCAGGGCCACGCCCGCCTGCTGGCCACCCCGGCCGATTCGCAGGACAGCCTGGTCCATGACCTGCACCTGCTGCTCGCTCCAGGAGTGAACCCATGAAGGCACGCCCTTACGCCGCCGTGCTCGCCGGCCTGCTCATGGCCGGCGCCGCCCATGCCGACCAGGCCTCGCAGATCCGCGCCGAGCGCGCCTGGATCCGCGTGATGCCGGCCGGACTGCCCGCAGGTGGCTACGTCACCCTGCACAATGGTGGTGACGAAGTCGCCGCGCTGACCGGTGCCAGCAGTCCGGACTACGCCCACGTGATGCTGCACGAGAGCACCACCGAGGGCGGCATGGGCCGGATGAAGATGATCGACAAGCTGGAGATCCCGGCCCATGGCAAGGTCGCACTGGCTCCCGGCGGCTATCACCTGATGCTGATGCACGGCGCCAGCGAGGTGCACACCGGTGCGAAGGTCCCGGTCACCCTGCAGTTCGCGGACGGCTCGAAAACCACGGTGGACTTCCTGGCGCGCCCGGCCAACGCGGTCGATGCCGGTCCGGATTCGGCAACCGGCCACGACCACTGAGTCGCTGCGGGATCAGCCTGCCGAGCGTGCCGCGCGGGCGGCTGCCGCACGCCGGCGCTGTCCGCTCTCGCGGCGGATGCGGCCGCTGCGTGACAGCCGCAGCCACTGCTGCAGCGCGAGCAGGCCGCCGATCGACTCGATGATCGCCGCGGGCACCCACATGATCACGCCACCGATCAGCTGGCCGGTGAGCACGTTGAAGGTGAAGGCGCGACCGCAGATCTCGAAGATCGGGTAGAGGTCGGTCTTGGAGAACGTGACGATGGCGCCGGCGACGATCTGCGGCGTCATCGTGATGCCCGGCGACAGCACGCGCATGCCGGGAATCATCCTTCCCGGCGGACGCGGCCGGTGATCGAGCACCAGCCACCAGTAGATCAGCCCGCTGACCACCATCGACCAGTTCATGAAGCGGTAGACACGCCAGTCCAGCATCGCCAGCGTCTGCATGTGCGGGATCAGCCAGACCAGGATGAAGGCGACGAAGGTGAGCGTGGCAACGGTGGGGTTGAGCAGCACCGCCGCCACCCAGCGCACTGGCCAGGTGCGTGCCAGCCGACGCAGCCACACCCGCAGCGGCAGCGGCACGCCCGCGCGCAGCACCGTGCCGGGATAGGCGGCGATGATCAGCAGCGGCGCCAGGTGATGCAGCAGCACCTGCTGGATGCGGTGCATGAAGAATTCGTGCTCCGCGTAGTAGTCGAAATACGTGTGCAGCGAGGCATAGACCATCGCCATGCCGATCCAGAACATCAGCCGGCGCGCCCTGGGCACGACCAGGCGGCGCGCACCGCGCACGTAGAGCACGCAGGCAAGCACGAACGTGGCCAGGAAGACCCACGAGAATTCCCAGGGCACGAGCCATTTGAGCAGTATCGACATCACGCGTCCGGTCCTGGCCACCCGCCGGCCAAGCTCGCCAGCTTAGCGAGCCGGGCCGCGTTGCTGGCGCGACAGATTGCCACCCTCACGCCCGGCGGCGACGGTTGCGGCGGGTACGACGCCAACCGTAGAGCAGTCCGACCAGCGTCACCAGCGCCGGCATCACGACGATATTGATGAACTTGACCCTCAGGCCAAGCGCGTCGATCTCGGCGTTGAGCTGATGCTGCACGTCACGCAGTTCCTTGCTGATCGCCAGCTTGCGCTGCAGGAACTGCTCGATCTCGCGCTTCTGCTCGGCGCTGGCCTGCCCGTCCCGGCCACCGCGTGCCGGTTGCAACTCGTCGAGACGGCTGCGCGTCTCGGCCAGTTCGCGCTCAAGCTCCTGCTTCTTCAGCAGGAATTTCTGGTCGGCCGCGCTCTGCAGCGCCTGCACCCGGGTGAACGGCCGCTGCGAGGTGGAACGACCGCGGATCGAGAGCAGCGCCGATGAGCCGCTGAGATTGTCCACCAGATTGCTGATGAAGTCGCCGTTGCTGGCGAAGGCGTTGAGCATCGGCTGGCCGAGGAAGCTCTGCGTGTCCACCCACAGGCGGTCGCTGAGCAGGTCGGTGTCGGCGACCAGGATGACCTCCGCATCCGGCGCCGATTGCGCCAGGTGCGAAGGGGAGTTGCGCTCCGGGAACGCACTGGCGAACGGCCCGCGCAGCCGCGCAGCCAGCACGTAGCGGATATTGTCAGGCGTGTAGCCGCGCAGCAGCAACGAAGGGTCGCTGCTGGCCTCGAGCACCCGCTGCACCGGCACCACGTGGGCATCGGCACTGGTCTGCAACAGCGGGATCAGCCGGGTCGTGGCGTTCTGTGCCAGATCGAAATAACCGGCCGAGGAGACGTCCACCTGCTGCAGGCTGGCGGTCACCGCGTCGTTCCGGTTCAGCTCCTGCGCACCTAGCCCGAGCATCGCGGGGTGGTTGAAGCTGGTCTCGCCCAGCTCGATCTTCAGCGCGCGTGAGCGGTCCAGCACCACCTTGCGGTCGTCGTAGACCACGCCCCAGGCCTTGAACAGCCTCGGCAGGTCCGAGTTGTGGTCGTCGGTAACGCCGGTGGAAGCGTCGACGAACGGCGCATTGTCCAGCTCCGCATCCGGATCGACGAACACCACCAGATGACCGCCGTGCAGCACATACTGGTCCAGCGCGTACTGCGCGTCGTCGGACAGGTGCTTGGGATGCACCAGCAGCAGCACCTTCAGGCTCTCGTCCACGTGCTTGAGCGTGGCCGGGTCGATCGCCTGCACCGAGAACAGTTGCCTCAGCTGCGCCAGCACGGTCCACGGCGGCTCGCCGATGACCGGGTTGCCGGCGATCGGCAGCGAGCTGATCAGACCGATCCTCGGCTTGCTGGTCTCGTTGAGCTCGTACAGCAGCTTGGCGATGTCGTACTCGAGAAAGGTTTCGCGCGCAGGGTCGAAGAACGGTACCGACAGCGTCTTGCCGCCCGCGCTGTCCGGCGCGGCATCGGCCTGGAGCGTGGTGCCGACGAGCCCGAAGAAAACCCGCTCGCCGTTGCTGCCGCCACTGAGCGGAGTCAGCCCATTGCCCTCCGCGCTGGCCTCGTCATCCGAATAAGGCACCGGGTCGATGATCTGCAGACGCAGCTTGCCCGAGGAACGCGCCACCATCTCCTGCAGCATCTCTCGCACCCGCTGCTCATAGCTGCGCAACTGCGGCAGGTCGCGTGCGGCGTGCTCGGAGAAGTACAGCGTCAGGCGCAACGGCCGGTGCAGGTTGCCGACGATGTGCACCGTACCCGGAGTCAGCGTATACAGCCGGTCGGCGGTGAGGTCGACCCTTGGCACGTGAACCCAGCGGCTCAGGGTTACGGCGAGCGAGACGAACAGCACGATCAACGCGCCGAGCGCAAGGCGCAGACGGGTGCGATGGGAAAGCGAGCGACGCGCCATGCTCAGCGACTCCGGCGCAGGTCGAGCAGCAGCACGCCAGCGGTGAGCCAGGCGCCGATGCTGAGCAGGAAGTAGGCCAGGTCACGCACGTCGAGCACGCCGCGGGCGATCGCCTCGAAGTGCCGCAGCAGGCTCAGGTGCGCGACGCCGTTGACCAGCCGCCGCGGCAGCGCCTCCTGGAAGAAGTCCACCACCTGGGCCTGGCCGGCGAGCAGCAGCAGCACGCAGATCAGCGCGGTCAGGATGAAAGCCACCACCTGGCTCTGCGTCAGCGTGGACAGGCAAGCGCCGATCGCCAGGAACGCGCCGGCCATCAACCAGCTGCCGAGGTAGCCGGCGAGGATCACCCCGTTGTCCGGGTGGCCCAGGTAGTTCACCGTGAGCCAGATCGGGAAGGTCAGCACCAGCGCCAGCCCGACGAACAGCCAGGCGGCCACGAACTTGCCCAGCATGGCCTGCCACAGCCGCACCGGCAGGGTCAGCAGCAACTCCAGGCTGCCCGCCTTGGCCTCCTCCGCCCACAGCCGCATCGATACCGCCGGCACCAGGATCAGGTAGAGCCACGGGTGCATCGCGAAGAACGGCTGCAGATCGGCCTGCCTGCGCTCGTAGAAGTCGCCGGCATAGAACGTGAGGATCCCCGCCAGCGCCAGGAAGATCACCAGGAACACGTACGCCACCGGCGTGACGAAATAGCTGCGCAACTCGCGCCGCACGATGGCCTGCACCGGGCTCATGGCTGCCCCTCCGTGACCGTGGTGATATGCCGGAACACCTCGTCGAGGCGGCCACGCTCGAGCTGGATCTCGGAGATCTCCAGTCCCTGCGCGCGCAGCAACTGCTCCACCGGTTCCAGGATCCGCTCTCCCTGCCGCGGGAACACCGTGATGCGCCCGTCCAGCGGATCGACCTCGATCGACGCCACCTGCGGCAGTCGGCCCAGCATCTCCTGCGACACGGCACTGCCCGGTGCACTGAAGGACACCGCGCCGTGGTAACGCGACCGGGCTTCCAGCTCGGCCGGTGTCGCATCGGCCAACAGCCTCCCGCGCGCGATGATCACCACCCGGTTGCACAGCGCGTGCACCTCTTCGAGCAGATGGGTGGAAACCAGGATGGTGCGCTCGCGCGCCATCGCGTCGATCAGCTGGCGCACCGCGTGCTTCTGGTTGGGGTCCAGCCCATCCGTGGGCTCGTCAAGCATCAGCACCGGCGGGTCGTGCAGGATCGCCTGGGCCAGCCCGACGCGCCGGCGCAGGCCTTTCGACAGGGTGTCGATGCACTGGTCCAGCACCTCCTCCAGCTGCAGCCGCCCGACCACCTCCTCGAAACGGCGGCGACCGGAGAGGCCCTTCAGTCCACGCATACGTGCGATGAACACGAGGAACTCGCGCACCGTCATCTCGCCGTAGCTGGGCGCGCCCTCGGGCAGGTAGCCCAGCGCCCGCTTGGCCGCAATGGGGTCGCTCTGCACATCGTGCCCGCAGACGCGTGCCGTGCCGGAGGTCGGCGTCAGGAAGCCGGAAATCATGCGCATGGCGGTGGTCTTGCCGGCACCGTTCGGCCCGAGCAGGCCGAGCACCTGTCCCGGCTCCGCGCGGATGCTCAAGGCGTCGACCGCGGTGAACCTGCCGTAGCGTCGGGTGAGCTGGTCGGTTTCGATCATCGCAAGGCCAGGGAAACGGGCGGTCGTGCCGCCTGCGCCGGGGAGTCCGGCGGCAAGGACACAAGGCGGATCAATGTAGCGCAAGCACCGCCGGGGACGAAAAGGTCGGCAGCGGTCGCGTGGACAGCAAAAAGCCCCGTCCGCGAGCGGACGGGGCTTTTTCTGACCGGCAACTCGCGGATCAGTTCGACGCGGCGCTGGACGAGGCAGCCGGGGCAGCGGCGGTCGACGAGGAAGCCGGGGCGGCGGCACTGCCCGAGGCGGCCGGAGCGTCGAGGCTCGGCGGCTGCATGCCGGCTTCCTGCTCCGGGGTCTGCTCCGGTGCATCGCTCAGCGGCAGGTACACGTCGAAGCGCGCGTACTGCGTGATGTTGTTGTTGGTATCGATCAGCTGCGGGCGAGCCAGGATGTCGTAGAAGCGATTCACCACGGTGTCGTACTTGTAGCCGTGGGTCTGCGCGTAAGCCTCCAGCTCGTCGCGGGTCTGCGGCACGCCGGCATAGGTACCGTTCCACTCGCCCTTCAGCGCCGGGCCGCCCGGCAGCATGGTGGCGCGAACGTCCTGGTCGATGATCAGGCGGCCGAACTTGTCGGTGCTGCCGGGGGTATTGGCGGCCACGCTGGCCGGAGCGGCAGCCGACGAGGACGACGCCGGGGCAGCGGCCGTGCCGGCAGCGGCCGGAGCGGCATTCGACTGCTGCGGCTGCACCGCGGCGGTCAGGTCATGGCTCTGGCCGGCAACGGTGATCGTGGTCGAATCGATCGGCAGCGCGATGTCGAAGGTGAAGGTCTGGTCGCCGTAGTTGCTCACCACGAGGATGCGCGGACCGGTGACATTGACGCCCAGCTTCTTGGCGGTGTCCTGCAGCAGCTTGACGGCGTCGTTGGTGGTCTCGTTCAGCGCATCCAGGCCACCCTTGCGCTCGATCTTGGTCGACACCATCAGCACCGGCGTCGGCTTGGTCTGCACGATGTACGGGATGAGATCGGAGTAATCGACGTTCTTGACCGAGGCCATCATGTTCTGCAGGCCACTCAGGCTGTACTCGATGAACGCGTCGGGCGAACCGTGGATGTACAGGTTGGAGTAGCGGTCGATCAGGTTCCAGCCGTACTGCACGTCATACGCCCAGCTCACGCGGGTCAGCTTGTGCGTGCGACCTTCGCGCGACAGGTCGAGGGTGAAGTGCTTGTCGGCACCGCGCCAGTCGTTGTCGAGATTCCAGACGATCTTGGCGTTGTTCACCGAGGCGTCGATCTTGGCGAAGCCCGGCTCGGCGCTGGCCACGGTCAGCTTGCCGTCGCCCGCCTTCTTGGCGTCGCCGGTCCAGTCGATCTCGGCGCCCGGGCCGTAGGCCTTGCCGGCCAGCTGGTACTTGATGGTCGGATCGCTGCCGGTCAACTCGGAGTAGTCCGGGAAGCGGCGGAAATTGTTCAGCACGTCATAGACCTGACGGATGTCCTTGCCGATGACCAGCGACCTCTCCACATGGCCGCTGCCGGGCATCGCGATGCCCACCACCACGGCCAGCACGGCCACGATGACCAGGGCCATAAGTAATTCAAGAACACGCATCATTCCAGGGTTCTCCGAGCGTCTCTACGCAGCACTTGAAAGCATTGCCGTCTCCGCCAAGAAGACTTCCCGGAGGAACCCGGCCGTGGGGGGAGGCATATGCCGAAGCGACGGATGTTACTTGCTCGCGCGGAGGAACGCCATCCGCACCCGCAGCACCGGATTCGCGCCCGAAAATGAGGCCCGGCGGGCCTCCGCGGCCCGCGCACGGAGCACGAACATGCGTGACCGGATGGACGGCCGGACGCCCGAACTGCTCAGACGATGCCCAGCTCCAGCGCCTTCAGCACCGCCCGGGTGCGGTCGCGCACACCCAGCTTGGAGAGGATGTTGGACACGTGGTTCTTCACCGTGCCCTCGGCCACCTTCAGCGAGTTGGCGATCTCCTTGTTGGAGTAGCCGCCGGACAGCAGCCGCAGGATCTCGGTCTCGCGCTCGGTCAGCGGGTCCGGCTGCTCGAGGCTGGTGAACTGGTTCTGGATCCGCCCCACCCCGGCGAGCAGGCGCTGGGTCACCATCGGGGCGACCAGCGAACCGCCGGCGGCCACGGTCCGCACGGCCTCGACCAGCTGCTCCAGCGACACGTCCTTGAGCAGGTAGCCGCGTGCGCCGGCCTTCAGGCCCTGCAGCACCAGTTGGTCGTCGTCGAACGTGGTCAGGATGATGGTCGGTGGCAGCTCGTTGCGGGCCGACAGCGCCTGCAGCACTTCCAGTCCGCTCATGTTCGGCATGCGCAGGTCCAGCAGCACCACGTCGGGCTTGATCCGCGGAATCTCCAGCACCGCCTGCGCACCGTCGGCGCACTCGGCCACCACGCGGATGTCCTCGGCCAGGTCCAGCAGCGAACGCACGCCCTGGCGCACCAGGTTCTGGTCGTCAACGAGACAGACGGAAATCATTGCGGATCCTCAACGCGTGGATAACGATGCCGGACCGCCCCCGCGGACCGGCGCTTTGGACGCAGCACGACCCCTTGCCGGGGCCATTCTGGCATGGTGCCGCGGGCCGGGGCTCACGGCAGACTCAGGGCCGGCGGCTCGAACCGGCTGGGAGCGTGGGCGATCGCGCTGGCCTCTCCCAGGGGCAGCCTCACGGTCAGCGAGAAGCCCTGCATCGGGGCTGTGTCCACCACCACGCTGCCGCCGAACTCGGCCAGGCGCTCACGCATGCCGCTCATCCCGTTGCCGGGCGAATAGTTGCTGGCGCCGCGGCCGTCGTCGCGGGCGTGCAGGCCGAGCATGCCGTCCTCCGCGTAGGCGAAGTGCAGCCAGAGATTGCGGGCGCCGGCGTGGCGCGCGGTATTGGTGATGATCTCCTGGGCACAGCGCAGGAGCACCTGGGCCCGACGCGGATCCTCCACGCTGAAGCGCGGCGGCGTCTGCACGTGCACCGCCAGCCCCGGCACGCCTTCGATCAGGCTGCGCAACGCCTGGGTCAGGTCGATCGCGTCGTCCTGGCGCAGCTCGCTCACCGCCTCGCGCACATCCGAGAGCAGGTGCTTGGCGGTGGCCTGGGCCTTGCGCACGTGCTCGCCGGCCTTGTCGTTGGCCAGGTGGCTGGCCACTTCGAGATTCAGGCTGAGCGCGGTGAGGTGATGCCCGATCAGGTCGTGCAGCTCGCGCGCGATGCGCATGCGCTCGGCGATCCGGGTGGACTCGGCCAGCAGCGCCCGGGTGGCGCGCAGCTCGGAGTTGAGCCGGCGCTGCACCTCGCGCTCCTCGGCCTGCTGGGTCGCTACCGTCGAGGTGATGAATACCAGTGCGGACAGACCTAGGTACATGCAGACCTGCATGATCGCCATGCCGACCGTCCACCCCTGGTAGCTCGCGATCACCGGGATCAGCAGCAGGTTCTGGCCCAGCATCCAGACCAGGCCGGCGACCACCGGCAAGTGCCATGGCAGCAGCACCGCGATCACCAGCATCAGCATCGCCGACAGTCCGCTCTGGCTGAACCAGCCCACCGCCACGGCCGCCAGCGTGATCAGCGTGACCAGGAACAGCTTGGTGGCGGAGTAGCGGGCGCGCCCCGGATCGAGCTGGTTCGGCCGGGTGAGCAGGACGTAAGCCACCCCGTAGACCAGATAGGAAATGACCCATCCCGACAGCTTGGGGTTGCTCCACCACCACACGTTGGCCTGCCCCAAACCCCAGTTGCCCGGCCACAGCGGCAGGCTCACGCACAGGTACGTGAACAGCCCCGTGTAACGGAGCACGCGGATATGGTTGAACTGGAACCAAGGCATGGCCCGCATCATAGGCCGCCGCCGCCGCGCCGCAATGCGCGGGAAGTCACGCCCGCCCCGCCTTTACAACGGCTTTACATTGATGCGGTGCGCGTGTGGGGACCCGCGCCCCATGTCATAATGCGCCGCCCTGCCCGCCGACCGGCGCGGCAATCGATTCGACACCCAAGCGGAGCAACGAATGGCCCTTGCCATCCGCGACGTGCGCGAGCACGACCTGGATGCCGTGCTGGCATTGAACAACACCGCCGGCCGCTCCATCCTCGCCATCGACGCGGCGCAACTGCGCTACTTCTACGACCACGCGGACTATTTCCGCGTCGCCGAGATCGACGGCCAGATCGCCGGTTTCCTGATCGCCATGCGGGAGGGAGGCGCCTACGGCAGCCCCAACTACCGCTGGTTCTCCGGGCGTTATCCGCAATTCGTCTACATCGACCGCATCGTCATCGCCAACGCGTTTCGCCGCCACGGCCTCGGACGCATCTTCTATTGCGACGTCATCAGCTATGCCGAGGTGCGGGTACCGCTGCTGGCCTGCGAGGTGTTCCTGGAGCCCCGCGACGACGTGGTGGTGCTGTTCCATGGCACCTACGGCTTCCAGGAAGTCGGTCAGCAGCGCATGGGCGAGGACGGCCCGCAGGTGAGTCTGCTGGCACGCGAGCTGCCCAGCTTCGGCTATGTGCGCGACACCTACCTGGAACACGGTGGACTGCCTGACGTTCCCTGGCTGACCGAGCGCCTGGCCCATCACCCCCAATCCCCTGCATGAACGCCAAGATGGATACCTCCGACGCCTGCGACCTGCGCTTCGGCCAGGTCGGCATAGCCTGCGTGCGCGTGCGCCGAGCCGACGCCGCGGCGCTGTGCGACGAACTGGAGCGCCGCGTGCGCTCCGCCCCCCAGTTGTTCTCCCGCGCGGCCGTGGTGCTGGACCTCAGCCACCTGATGGACCTGCCCGACGACGGTACCGTCGATGCCCTGCTCGAGGCCGTACGCAGCGCGGGCATGCTGCCGGTCGGCCTGGCCTACGGGACCAGCGAGACCGAGGCGCTGGCCACGCGCATGGGCCTGCCGCTGATTGCCAAGTTCCGCGCCGCCTACGAGCCGGAGCACGGCAACGTGGCAGCGCCCGCCGCGACCGGACCGACCCGACCGGCACCGGTCCGCGAGCCGGTACACGCCCCGGCCCCGGCCGGGCCGGCACTGGGCGCGCAGTATCACGAGGGTACGGTGCGCTCGGGCCAGCAGGTCTATGCGCGCGACCGCGACCTGATCGTCACGGGCGCCATCGCCAACGGCGCCGAGGTGATCGCCGACGGCAACATCCACGTCTACGGCAGCCTGCGGGGGCGCGCCATGGCCGGTGCCCAGGGCGACGAGAAGGTGCGCATCTACGTATCGGACTTCCGTGCCGAGCTGGTGGCCATCGCCGGCCACTACCGGGTGTTTGAACAGATCCCCAAGGATCTGGAGGGCCAGTCTGTGCAATGCTGGCTCGATGGTGAAAAATTGATGATCGCGCGCCTGTAAAAGGCGCGACCCCATTACTAGAAGAACGATTTCCCGGGAGATGAACCCTTGACTGCACAGATCATCGTTGTCACGTCCGGCAAAGGCGGCGTCGGCAAGACCACCACCAGCGCCTCGCTGGCCACCGGCCTGGCCATGGCCGGCAAGAAAGTCGCGGTGATCGACTTCGACGTCGGCCTGCGCAACCTGGACCTGATCATGGGCTGCGAGCGCCGCGTGGTGTACGACTTCGTCAACGTGGTGCACGGCGAGGCGACGCTGAAGCAGGCACTGATCAAGGACAAGCGCCACGAGACCCTGTTCGTGCTGGCCGCCAGCCAGACCCGCGACAAGGACGCGCTGACCCAGGAAGGCGTGGAGAAGGTGCTCGACGGCCTGTCCGAGGACGGCTTCGACTACGTCGTGTGCGACTCCCCGGCCGGCATCGAGAAGGGCGCCCACCTGGCGATGTACTTCGCCGACCAGGCGGTGGTGGTGGTCAACCCGGAAGTGTCGTCGGTGCGCGACTCCGACCGCATCCTCGGCCTGCTGGCGAGCAAGACCCGCCGCGCCGAGCGTGGCGACGGCGCGATCACCCAGCACCTGCTGCTGACCCGTTACAACCCGACCCGCGTCGCCGCCGGCGAGATGCTGAGCGTGAAGGACGTCGAGGAGATCCTTGGCCTGAGCGTGATTGGCGTGATCCCCGAGTCGGAAAACGTGCTGGCCGCCTCCAATGCCGGCGTGCCGGTGATCCTGGACGACAACGCGATCGCCGGCCAGGCTTACGGCGACACCGTGGCGCGCATCCTCGGCGAGGAACGTCCGCTGCGCTTCACCGACGTGGTCAAGAAGGGCTTCTTCCAGCGCGTCTTCGGGAGCTGATCGGCATGGGTATCCTCGACTTCCTCAAGCGCAAGCCCGAGCCCAGCGCCAGCGTCGCCAAGGAACGTCTGCGCATCATCGTCGCCCAGGAGCGCTCCACGCGCGGCGCGCCGGACTACCTGCCGCTGCTGCGCAACGAACTGCTCGAGGTGATCAAGAAGTACGTGCAGGTCGACATCGAGGCGATCTCGATCAACCTCGAGCACGACAGCGGTCACGAGGTGCTCGAACTGTCGGTCGCCCTGCCCGACGGAAAACCCGGCACCACGGCCTGAGCCCCACCTTCCGATAGCGCCCGGCACCTGCCGGGCGCCCTCATTCCATGCACCCTGAACATCCCGCTCCCGATCCAGGCGGCGTGCTGCGCCTGGCCGACATCGGCGAATACGCACCACGCGCCCTGCTCGCCCGCTTCGGCCTGACCCTCGCCCCCGTCGCCGACGGTGCGCCGATCCCCGGCAGCTTCTGGGGCGACGAGGAAGCCGGCATCATCGGCACCACCGTCTACGCCCGCGGCGACACCCCGGTGCACTCGCTGCTGCACGAGGCCGGCCACCTGATCGTGCTTCCGGCCGAGCGTCGCGCCGCCGTGCACACCGACGCCACCGACTCGATCGAGGAAGAGGACGCCACCTGCTACCTGCAGATCGTCCTCGCCGATGCGCTGCCCGGGGTCGGACGCGACCGGCTGATGGCCGACATGGACGCCTGGGGCTACACCTTCCGCCTCGGCTCGTCGCGCGCATGGTTCGAGCAGGACGCGGAGAACGCGCGGCGCTTCCTGCTCGAGCGCGGGCTGCCGGTCGATCTCAGAGCTCGAAGCGGTACGCCAGCTTGACCAGCAGCTGCTCGCTGTCACGCAGGTCGAAACTGCGCCCGAACTGCGAGCCGGCCTCCTCATAGCGTGGATCCAGCAGGTAGCCACCGCGGGCGTACACCACGTAGAGGTCCGACAACGGCGCCAGCTCGTAGCGGTAGCGCACCTGGAATCCCAGGTTGCGCACGCTGAAGTCGTTGACCGGGTCGTTGGTGCGCACGGCGCGTGCGTTCGGTGCCACCCGATAGGCGCCGCGCAGGCGCGCATCCAGGCCCAGCGCCTGCAGCTTTACGCGCAGTTCCTGGTGGCCGCTGATGTTCCAGTTCACGCCGGCGTCGAGCAGGATCGAATGGCTGTCGAAGCTGCCGATCAGGTTGTCGTGCTGCCACACCAGCCAGTCCGGCAGGAACTTGTAGTCCGGTCCGCCGAATACGCTCAGCGCATCGCTGAAGAAATAGGTCGGCTCGAACATCACTTCGTAGCCGATCCGGCGCATGCCCACGCGATCGCTGCCGACCGCGGCCAGCTCGCGCTTCCACGCCCAGTCGCCATCGCGCGGACTGGTGCGTACCCAGTCGAACAGATCGATCGCGGGCCGGCGCAGCACGCCGTGGCCACGGGTGAGCAGGTCGTCGTAGGCAGGCGTGTTGAGATTGAGCTGGATGTCTTCCTCGCCGCCGTCGCGCAACTGGCTCTGGCGGATGATCCGCAACTGCCGCTCCAGCTTGACGCCGCGGTCGTCGTCGATGCCGATGATGCGGAAGCGCCAGCGGTGCGAGGCATACCTCGAGTCCGCCGGCAGGTTGGCGTAGCGGCGCTGCACCTCCCAGTGCAGGTAGTTCAGGCTGTTGCGCGGCAGGTAGCCGAAGTCGTTGATGTCGAGCCGGTCATCGAAATGCATCGCCAGCCATTGCTGGGTCCACCGCTCGTTCATCTCGTACTCGACGACGCTGGTGGCCCCCATGCCGGTGACCAGATGGCCCTGCTCGTCGATGTGACTGCCGACCACGTTGCTGGTGACGGTGAGCTTGTCGTTGGGCTGCCAGCGGTGATCGATGCCGACCACGTCGGCCTGGCGGTCGAGGAACGGCCGGTCCACGCGGGTGGCCAGCAGCCCGAGCGATTGCGTGCCGAAGTCATGCTCCACCCGCAGCGCGCCGAAACTGCGCCCGGCATCGCCGCTCTCCTGCGCCGCCAGCACGCCGTACTCCGTGGCGCCGACGCTGCCGTTGAGCTTGACCGCGCCGGCGACGTCGGCCGCGCCGCTGCCGTCGTCGGCCGGTCCGCCGACGCGACGGGTATAGATCAGCTGGCTGTTGTCGATCAGCAGGCTGAAGTCGAAGATGCCCTGGTTCTCGGTGAAGAACGGCCGCTTGTCGGTGAAGAAGGTTTCCTCGGCGCCGAAATTCACCACCAGGTCGTCGCTCTCGACCTGGCCGAAGTCCGGGTTGATGGTGGCGGTGAGCTGGGTCTGCCCGTTCGGCTTCCAGAAGATGTCCGCGCCCGCGTTGCCGTGGCTGCGCCCGGCCACCCGGTCGCGCACGCCCACCACATACGGTGTCACCGCCAGCAGCGGCTGGTTGTACGCCGGCAGCGTCACCGGCGTGAAGTCGGACACGAAGCGGGGCCGGGTGAAGCTGGCCACCGGCCAGGCGTCGCGCTCGCCGGTCGAGCCGATCACGCGGTCCAGGTACATCCGCACGGTGCGCTCGCCACCGTCCGCCGCGCGCATCGGTGCGATGTACCAGGGGATGAGCATCTCCACGCTCCAGCCCCTGGCATCCTCGCTCACCGCATGCTTCCAGTTGCCGTCCCAGTCGGTATTGAACGTCGTCTCGCTGGTGATCACCGCGTCGTCGATGTCGTTGCTCAGCGTCACGGTGAAGTCGTAGCCGGTGCGCCCATCGCCGTTGAAGTCGATCATCAGGTTGACCTTGTCGACCTGTGCGTTCTCGTCGCGACGGATCCGCTGCCGGGTGCGCGGCACGCCGGGCGGCTGGGTGCAGCGGAAAGCGATGGCCAGCCCCTTCGGCGTGGACAGCACCCAGGCCTCGGTCGGCAGGCTGGCCGGCTCGCCGTTGAGCGGCTGCACCTTGCGGAAATCGGTGATGTGCTTCGCCCCGCGCCACTCGCCCGGATCGATGTGGCCGTCGATATGCACCGCGAGCGCGGGCGCGGCGAAGCCGAGCAGCGCCAGCGCCAGGAGGGCTCGCGAACGAAGGTTGGCCGGCACGAGGCGTCGGGCGGTCGGGGTCATGGCGTCGCGGGAGCGGGGGATCCAGCCCGGAAGGCTAGGCAATAGGCCACCGGCCGCCGACTGGAGAAAGTCACGGCATCCCGGGTGTCCGCGGACACCCGACGGGCGGGTACGGTTCAGCGCGGCTCGGCGATCTGCGCCTGCAGTTCCACGTCGCGCGGTGGCGGAGGCGGTGGCACCTGTCGGAGCGTCACGTGGTACCAGCGCCAGGCGAGCCAGCCGATGCCGGTGAGCACGCAGCTGCCCAGCGCCAGCGGCAGCAGGCTGGACGACAGCAGCGGCGACAGCACGCCTGCCACGCCGGCATTGAGCAGCAGGCTGACGAAAGCCTGCACCGACGAGGCACCGCCGCGGCGTTGCGGAAAGCGGTCCAGCAACAGCAGGGTCAGCGTGGGAAAAGCGAGCTGCACGCCGATCCCGTGCAGGACCAGCGGCAGCATCGACCAGGGCAGCACGCCCTGGGGCGCCCACAGCCCGCCGACCAGGTGCAGCAGGCAGGCAGATCCCATCGAGGCGTAGCCGAGGTTCACGGTGAACGCCACGCTGTGCCGCTCGGCCAGACGTCCGGACAGCCAGGCGCCGAACACCAGGCCGGCAACCACCGGCAGGAACAGCCAGGGAAAGCCCTGCGCCGAGAGATGCAGCAGTTCCCGCACGATCCGTGGCGCCGAGGCGATGTACAGGAACAAGCCGCAGAAATTGATCGTGCTGGAGATCAGCAGCGGCACGAACGGCCGGTCGCGACCGAACGAGAGATAGGTCGCCACCAGCTCGCGCGGCACGAACGGCGTGCGGCTCTCCGGCGGATGGGTCTCGCGCAGGAGTGCGATCAATGCGATCGCCATGAACACGGTGAACACGGTGAGCAACCAGAAGATGCCGTGCCAGCCGTCCAGCCACAGCAGTTGCGCGCCGACCATCGGCGCGATCACCGGCGCGATGCCGAAGATCATCATCACCCGCGACATCAGCCGCTGCGCGGCGGCGCCCTGCAGGGAGTCGCGCACCACCGCGCGCCCCACGACCAGGCCCGCGCCGGCACAGGCGCCCTGCAGGGCGCGACACCCGAGCAACATCGCGAACGAGGTCGACCGCGCCGCGCCGACCGAGGCCAGCGCGTAGAGCAGCATGCCGCCGACGATCACCGGCTTGCGTCCGATCGCATCGGAAATCGCGCCGTGGAACAGGCTCATCGCGCCGTAGGTCACCAGGTAGACGCTGATCAACTGCTGCAGCGCCGTCTCGTCCACCGCAAAGTGTCCACCGATCAGCGGGAACGCCGGGAACACCGCGTCGATCGAGAACGGGCCGATCATCGACAACCCCGCCAGCAGCCAGGGCAGGCTGCGCGGAACGGAGGGGGTGGCTTCGGACATGGGGCGGCGGGCGACGTCGAGGGGGCGGCCAGCATATCGCCTGCGGCAGCGCCTTGACCGACGACGCCGTCCATTTGCTACGATCGCGCCACCCAAGGGAGATGGCATGCCTCCCCGAACCGCCGCAAGGCTGATGATGCCTGGTTGAACCCCTCGCGGGGTGGCCGGGCATTTTTTCAGGCGCCGCCTGTCGATGCCCGCCGCTCCGCTCCACCCGTCACTGGAATCCGGATGCGCATGGATCTCACCTCATTGCTGGCCGTCGGTTGCGGCGCCTTCTTCGGCGCCGTGCTGCGCTGGGCCCTGGGCCTGCTGCTCAACCCACTGTTCCCCACCCTGCCCCTGGGCACGCTGGGCGCGAATCTGCTCGGCGGCCTGCTGATGGGCCTGGCGATGGGCGTATTCGCCCAGTACGACGCGCTGTCGCCAGCCGCACGACTGTTCTTCACCACCGGTTTCCTCGGCGGACTCACCACCTTCTCCACCTTCTCGGCCGAAACCGTGACCCTGCTGCTGCGCCAGCAGTACGCCTGGACGCTGGCGATCGTCAGCGTCCATGTGGTCGGCACCCTGGCCATGACCGTGGCCGGCATCGGCATCGTGCGCGCGCTGGCGCGCTGACATGGACACCCTGGAGGGCAACACGATGAACGGCTACTCGCTGCGCTTCTACATGCACGAGAACCAGAAGCACCATGGCAAGCTGCTCTACGAGTGGCTGCTCGAGGCGGCGCGCAAGCACGGCGTGCACGGCGGCTCGGCGTTCAAGGCGATCGCCGGTTACGGCCGGCACGGCCGGATCCACGAGGCGACGTTCTTCGAATGCGCAGGCGAACAGACCGTGCTGGTCGAGTTCCTGGTCAGCAAGGAAGAGGCCGACACGCTGACCGCCCTGGTCCGGGAGGACAAGGCGCCGCTGTTCTGGGCCCGCTTTCCGGCCGAGTTCGGTGTGACCGGCGCGGATTGACCGGGACGCCGCCGTCACGGTCGGCCGATGTAGCATCGGCCCAGCGCAGGCGCCCGCAGCGGCGCTTCGCCCGACCGCGAAGGAGGCGCCGATGAGTTCCGACTCGCTGCGGCAGAAGGCCGAGCAGTTGCTGGCCCTTGCCGATATCCGTATCGACGGCAACCGACCCTGCGACCTGCAGGTGCATGACGACCGGCTTTACGCACGGGTGTTTTCGCACGGCTCGCTGGGCCTGGGCGAGGCCTACATGGACGGCTGGTGGGACGCGGCCGACCTGCCCGGCTTTTTCTCCCGAATCCTGGGCGCGCAGCTGGACCAGGAGCTGAAGACGCTCGACACCCTGCTCGCGCACCTCAAGGCCCGCTTCCTCAACCTGCAGCGCGGCGAGCACGCCTACGAGGTGGCCGAGACCCACTACAACCTCGGCAACGACCTGTTCCGCGCCATGCTCGGCCGGCGGCTGGTGTACTCCTGCGGCTACTGGGCGGAGGCGGACAACCTCGACGACGCCCAGGCGGCAAAGCTCGACCTGGTCTGCCGCAAGCTGCGCCTCAAGCCGGGCCAGCGCGTGCTGGACATCGGCTGCGGCTGGGGCGAGGCGCTGAAGTACGCCGCCGAGCGCTACGGCGTGGAAGGCGTCGGCATCACCGTCTCCCGCGAGCAGGCCGAGTATGCCCGCGGGCTGTGTGCCGGACTGCCGGTCGAGATCCGACTGCAGGACTACCGCGAAGTCGCCGAGCGCTTCGACGCGATCTGGTCCATCGGCATGTTCGAGCACGTCGGTGGACGCAATTACCGCACCTACTTCGAGACGGTACGCCGCTGCCTGCGGCCGGATGGGCTGTCGCTGCTGCACACCATCGGCAGCAACGGCGCCCCGGCGCAGACCGACCCGTGGATCGAGAAGTACATCTTCCCGAACTCGATGATCCCGGCGGCCAGCCAGGTGACCGTCGCGCTGGAGGGCCTGTTCGTGGTGGAGGACTGGCACAACTTCGGCACGGACTACGACCGCACGCTGATCGCCTGGCGGGACAACTTCGAACGCGCCTGGCCGGAGCTGTCGGACCGATACGACGAGCGCTTCCGGCGGATGTGGCACTTCTACCTGGCCTGCTCGGCGGCCGTGTTCCGCAGCCGGCGCGACCAGCTGTGGCAGCTGGTGCTGAGCCCGGATGGCGTGCCCGGAGGCTACCGGGCACCGCGCTGAGCGCCTTTGGTCGATCTTGCGGTGCGTCCTGCGACGCGGGATAGTCGCCGCAGGCTCCGGGGGAGATACTTCATGAACAAGCTCGCCACCCTGCTGGCAGCTCTGCTGCTGCCGTTCGCTGCCGCTGCGCAAAGCGCGCCTCCTGCCAGCTACTACAGCCATGCCGGACACGACGACGTGCTCTCCGGCGGGGTCAAGATGATCCCGATCACCACGCCGCTGGGCAAATTCCGCGTGTGGACCAAGCGCGTGGGCAACAACCCCAAGCTTGCGCTGCTGCTGCTGCACGGCGGCCCGGGCATGACCCACGAGTATTTCGAGGCCTTCGACAGCTACCTGCCGGCCGCGGGCATCGAATACATCTACTACGACCAGCTCGGCTCGGCCTACTCGGACCAGCCCAAGGGGCCGGGCACGGACGCGCTGTGGCAGACCGACCGCTTCGTCGAGGAAGTCGAGCAGGTGCGCCAGGCGCTGCACCTGGACAAGAACAACTTCTGCCTGCTCGGCCACTCCTGGGGCGGCATCCTGGCGATGGAGTACGCGCTCAAATACCAGCAGCACCTGAAGTGCCTGGTGATCTCCAACATGGTCGACTCGATCCCCGAGTACAACGACTATGCGAAGAACGTGCTCGAACCGGCGATGGACCAGAAAGAGCTGGCCGAAGTGAAGGCGATGGAGGCCGAGCATCGCACCGACGATCCGCGCTACATGCAGATCCTCATGGCGATGCACTACGAGAAGCACGTCCTGCGCATGCCGGCGGACCAGTGGCCCGAGCCGGTGGTGCGCTCGATGAACCACGTCAACGAGCACATCTACACGCTGATGCAGGGCCCCAGCGAGCTGGGTGCCAGCGGCGTGCTCGAACACTGGGACCGCAGCAAGGACCTGCACCGGATCACCGTGCCGACCCTGGTGATCGCCGGCACCTACGACACCATGAATCCGGCGTACATGGCCGAGATGGCGAAGAAGCTGCCGCACGGCCAGCTGCTGCTGTGCAAGAAGGGCAGCCACATGGATCTGTACGACGACCAGCAGACCTACTTCACGGGACTGGTGAAGTTCCTCAAGGGCGTGGAGAAGCGGTAGCCGGCAGGCATTCCGACGGCCCGGCAGGAGGCTTGGCCAGCGGTCGCCGGCACAATCGCCTCGTCGGACAGATCCACCGATCGGACAACGGGAAGGGGGGTATCCGGCATGGAGCAGAACCACTTCGGGCGCCTGCGTGCGCTGGCGCACCTGGGCGCAGGGCACAGCGCGGCCTTCCGGTATGTCGCGCTGGCCGTCGCCTGGCTGGCGCTTTGGCGGCTGTCCGCCCTGATGCAGTACGACCCGCATGCCAGCCTGTGGTTTCCGCCGGCCGGGCTGACCCTGGCCGCCCTGCTGGTGATGGGCTGGCGCGCACTTCCGGTGCTGGTGCCGTGCGCGATCGTGGCCACGTTCTGGATCGACCGGATCTACGGCACCGGCCTGCCCACACAGGAACTGCTGGTGTCCGGTGTGCTGTTCGCCATCGTCCATTGCCTGTCCTACGGGCTGGGGGCGCTGGTGATGCGGCGGACGATCCGGCGCAGCGCCAATCCCTCGACGCCGACCGTGGTGACGACCTTCCTGCTGGTCAGCGCACTGGCGTCGCTCGGCGCGACCGTGCTGGGTATCCGCGCGCTGGAAAGCACCGGCATGATCGCGCCCTCTTCCCAGTCGCTGTGGCTGCCCTGGTGGATCGGCGACCTGGCCGGGGCGCTCGTGCTCACGCCGCTGTTCGTCGGCCTGCTGAGCTGGCGCTATCCGCAGATCGAGCCCTGGCTCGGCGGCCTGTCGTTCCTGCCGCAGACGCGCGGCAGCGGCATCTATGCCGGCAAGCTGGCGCTGGAGATGCTGGTGGTGATGGTGGTGCTGGCGGCCGACGCGTATTTCCACTCGCCGGAAACCGCGTTCGCGATGTTCTTCCTGATCCTGCCGCAGATGTGGGTGGTCTACACCGAGAGCCCGTTCCGCGGCGCCCTGAGCATCGCCCTGGTAAGCACCGCGATCGCCGTGCTGGTGGCGCTGCTCGGCATCACGCGCGACGCGCTGGTCTACCAGTTCGCGATCTGCGTGATCGCGGCCAGCGCCTACTTCGGCTTCGCCGTACCCGCGCTGGTGGCGCAGAACCGCCATCTCAGCGAGCTGGCCTCGACCGACGGCCTGACCGGCGCGGCCACCAAGACGCACTTCTTCGAATGCAGCGAACGCGAGCTGGCCAACGCGCGCAGCCAGGGGCTGCCGGCCTCGCTGCTGGTGATGGACATCGACCGCTTCAAGTCGATCAACGACAGTCACGGCCACGCCGCCGGCGACCAGATACTGATGAGCCTGGTCCGAACCCTGCGCCACCAGTTGCGGCAATCCGACCTGATCGGCCGCTTCGGCGGCGACGAATTCATGGTGCTGCTGCCCGGACTGGCACTGGACCGCGCCGAGGCCACCGCCGACCGGCTGCGGCGCGCCCTGGCGGAACTGCGCGCGTCCGGCCTGGGCCAGGGCAGCCTGTCGGTCAGCTTCGGCGTGGCCGCGATCGGCGACGGCGAGGGCATCATGGATGCGTTCCGTCGCGCGGACGAGCGCCTGCTGCAGGCCAAACGGGACCGGCAATCAGCTGCCGAAGCGACGGCCTGACACTCCCCCGCTTGTGCGGCGGCGGCGGCGACCTTACGGTCTGTCCATGATCAAGCCCATCTCCCCGATCGAGGCCGCTGGCCACCTCGACGAACTGTGGTCCCCTCGCATACTGGCCGAGGTCGACGATGCCTACGTGAAGGTCGCCAGGGTGCACGGAACCCTCGCCTGGCACAGCCATGCCGACGAGGACGAACTGTTCTACGTGCTCAGGGGCGCCTTGCGGATCGAGCTGGAAGACGGTGTCGTCGAACTCGGCGAAGGCCAGATGTGCGTGGTGCCGAAAGGCGTACGGCACAACCCGGTGGCCGAGCAGGAGTGCCATCTGCTGCTGATCGAGCGCAAGTCGACCCGCCACACCGGCGACGTGGTCACCGGGCTCACCCGCTCGATCGACGAGCAGCGGCGGCCGCTTTGAACGTCCTGGCGGTGTCCATCCGGCGCTTCGGCGCACGCGTGCTGGTCGCGCTCGCGCTGCTGTTTCCCCTCGGCGCCCTGGCCCACCCCGCGCTGTGGGTGGTGAAGGACGCGGACACGACCATCTACTTGTTCGGCACCGTGCACCTGCTGCCGGGCGACACGCAGTGGCACTACCCGGCGCTGGACCAGGCGCTGGCGGCGAGCGACCGCCTCGTGGTGGAAATCACCGACGACAGTCCGGCCAACATCACCGCGCTGGTGCTCCGGCTGGGCATGGATCCCACGCACCCGCTGTCCTCACTGCTGTCGTCCGGCGACTACCACCGGCTCGAGCGGGCCGCGCGCCTGGCCGGCCTGCCCGGCGTCGGTACCCTCAACGCGATGCGCCCGTGGCTGGCGGCGCTGACCATCGCCATGGCGCCGCTGGCCAAGGCCGGGCTGGATCCCAGCCAGGGCGTGGATCACCTGCTGCGCGATGCCGCGACCCATGCCGGCAAGCCGGTGCGCGCGCTGGAGACGGCCGAGGAGCAGATCCGTTTCCTCGCCGACATGCCCAGCGCCGTGCAGTTGGACATGCTGCGCCAGACCCTGCACGACACCGACCAGTCAAAGGTCGAGTTCACGAAGCTGGTCGACGCCTGGAAGGACGGCGACGTCGAGGCCATCGCCCGGCTCGAGAACAGCCTGATGAAACGCGAGACGCCGGCGCTGTACCAGCGCCTGCTGGTCCAGCGCAACGCCGGCTGGGCGGGAAAGATCAAGGCCATGCTGGACACGCCGGGCACGGTGTTCATTGCCGTGGGCGCCGCGCACCTGGCCGGCCCGGACAGCGTGCAGGCGCAACTGGCCAAGCTGGGCGTACACGCCGAACGGGTGGACGCCCCCTGAGTCGCCCGGGTCAGGACGCCTCGGCAGCCGCGGTCTCCGCCAGCAGCCCGGCCCGCTCCGCCGCGCGTACCAGCCAGCCGGCCATGCGCTCGCCCCACACGCGCTGCCCTTCGGCATCGGCGATCAGATCCTGGCGGACCTCCAGCTCGACATGCGGCAGGCCGCGCTGTTCGCCATACACGGGAATCGCGTAATCGGTGGCATCGCTCACCGCGTAGGGCTGGTTGTCACCCACGCACCAGCCGTCGGCCCGCATCAGCTCCAGCAGCGGCCGCGCCAGTCGCGCGTCGCGCTGGTACAGCACGCCAAGCTCCCATGCCCGCGACTGCGCCTTGAACACCGGCGTGAAGCTGTGCACGGTGACCAGAATGGTCGGCCGGCCTTCGGCCGCGCGCCGGTCCAGTTCCTCCACCGTGCGCCGGTGGTAGGGCATGAAGATCTCCTCGCGCCGCGCGGCGATGGCCTCGGCGGAAAGATCGCGGTTGCCCGGCACCTCGGTGTGCTCGCTCAGCGTGACGATGGAGCCCGGCGCATCGAGCGGCCGGTTGCAGTCGATCACCAGCCGCGAGTAGGTCTGGCAGATCAGCCACGCATCCAGCGCCTCGGCCATCGCCTGCGCCATGCCGGCCGCGCCGATGTCCCAGGCGATGTGGCGATCCCACTCCGCCGCCGGCACGCCGAGGTCGCCCAGCGCCCTGGGCACGGCACGGCCGGCGTGGTCGCAGGTGAGCAGGAAGGGGGACGTGCCTTGCAGGCAGGACACGGTGTACGGGGCAGGATCGTCGGGACCGAGCAGGCGTGGAGAAGGCATGGAGGCAGGCGGGCGGGGGATAACGCGACCACCTTAGCCGCCGGCCAGCGGCCCGGACCAGCCCCCGGCGCAGATTCTGCGACGGCAGCACGGCACGCTGCGCCGCGCAAGCTGTCCCGCCCCGGCCCGTTCTGGCACCATCGGCCGGCTGTTCGCGCCCGCGGCGCGCCAACCGATTGATATTGAAAATGAACCTGCAAGCCAATTTCGAACAGATCCCGCTCAAGGAATACGCCGAGCGCGCCTACCTCGACTACTCGATGTACGTGGTGCTGGACCGTGCCCTGCCCTTCGTCGGCGACGGCCTGAAGCCGGTGCAGCGGCGCATCGTCTACGCGATGAGCGAACTGGGCCTGGCCGCCTCGGCGAAGCCGAAGAAATCGGCGCGCACCATCGGCGACGTGATCGGCAAGTTCCATCCGCACGGCGACAGCTCGTGCTACGAGGCGATGGTGCTGATGGCGCAGCCGTTCTCGTACCGCTATCCGCTGGTCGACGGCCAGGGCAACTTCGGCTCGCCGGACGATCCGAAGAGCTTCGCGGCGATGCGCTACACCGAGTCCAAGCTCAGCCCGATCGCCGAGGCGCTGCTGGGTGAGCTGGGCCACGGCACGGTTGACTGGGTGCCAAACTTCGACGGCACGCTGGAGGAGCCGAGCTGGCTGCCGGCGCGCGTGCCGCACGTGCTGCTGAACGGCTCGATGGGCATCGCCGTGGGCATGGCCACCGACATCCCGCCGCACAACCTGCGCGAGGTGGTCACCGCCTGCATCCGCCTGCTGGACGAGCCGGACGCCAGCATCGCCGACCTGTGCGAGCACGTGCTCGGCCCGGACTACCCGACCGAGGCGGAGATCATCACCCCGCGCAAGGAACTGCTGGCCATCTACACCACCGGCACCGGCTCGCTGCGTGCCCGCGCCGTGTACCAGGTGGAAGACGGCAACGTGGTGATCACCGCGCTGCCGCACCAGGTCAGCCCGTCGAAGATCCTCGAGCAGATCGCCGCGCAGATGCGCGCCAAGAAGCTGCCGATGATCGAGGACCTGCGCGACGAGTCCGACCACGAGAACCCGATCCGGCTGGTCGTGGTGCCGCGCTCCAACCGCGTCGACGTCGAGGAGATGATGCAGCACCTCTTCGCCACCACCGACCTGGAGAAGAGCTTCCGCGTCAACCTCAACATGATCGGCCTGGACGGCCGGCCGCAGGTGAAGGACCTCAGGCGCATCCTCACCGAGTGGCTGCAGTTCCGCACCGACACGGTCACCCGCCGCCTGCAGCACCGCCTGGGCAAGGTCGAGCGCCGCCTGCACCTCTTGGAAGGCCTGCGCATCGCCTACCTCAACCTGGACGAGGTGATCCGCATCATCCGCACCGAGGAGGAGCCCAAGCCGGTGCTGATGGCGCGCTTCGGCCTGTCCGAGGAACAGACCGACTACATCCTGGAGACCCGCCTGCGCCAGCTGGCCCGCCTCGAGGAGATGAAGATCAACGGCGAGCGCGACCAGCTCGAAGAGGAACGCGCGCGCATCAACGTGCTGCTGAAGTCGCCGGCCAAGCTCAAGGGCCTGATCAAGGAAGAGCTGCGCGCCGACGCCGCCAAGTACGGCGACGACCGCCGCTCGCCGCTGGTGCAGCGCGAGGTGGCGCAGGCGCTGGACGAGAGCGCGCTGGTCGCCAGCGAGCCGGTCACCGTGGTGCTCAGCCAGAAGGGCTGGATCCGCGCCGCCAAGGGCCACGACGTCGACGCCGAGGGCCTGAGCTACCGCGAGGGCGACGGCCTGCTCGCCGCGGTGAAGGCGCGCACCACCCAGCAGGTGGCGGTGATCGACTCCACCGGCCGCAGCTACTCCACCGCGGCGCACACCCTGCCCTCGGCGCGCGGCAACGGCGAACCGCTCACCGGCCGCTTCACGCCGCCGGCCGGCGCCAGCTTCGACGCGCTGGCCGCGGGCGACAACGACACCCGGCTGATCCTGGCCACCGACTTCGGCTACGGCTTCGTCACCCGCTTCGAGGCGCTGACCGGCCGCAACAAGGCCGGCAAGCAGCTGATCACCCTGGCCGACGGCGCCAAGGTGCTCACGCCCGTGGTCACCGCCGATCCGGCGCGCGACCGCATCGTGGTGGTCACCGGCGAGGGCCACCTGCTGATGTTCTCGGTGGCCGAGCTGCCGGAGCTGGACAAGGGCAAAGGCAACAAGCTGATCGACATTCCCAAGAAGCAGATGACGGAAGGTGAGCGCGTGGTCGGCGTGGCGGTGGTCGCCGAGGGCAAGGGCGAGGTCACCCTGTACGCCGGCCAGCGCAAGCTCACGCTGAAGTGGGCCGACCTGGTCGAGTACGGCGGCAACCGCGCCACCCGTGGCGGCGTACTGCCTCGCGGCCTGCGCCGGGTGGAGCGGATCGAGACCACCGGCTGAGCGCTGAGGATGGTCTGACCAACCCTACGGGCGCCGTGCGGAACTTAACGCGCGTTGGACGAAACTAAGCCCGGCGGTGCACGCGCGGCGTCCCCGCGCGTTGCATCACCGTCACCCGCGGAGTCCCTCATGTCCCCCACCCGTACGCTCGGCTTCCTCGCCGCCTGCCTCGTCGCCGGCGCCGCCAGCGCGCAGAGCACGTCGCAGCCACTGAACCTCAAGCTGCCGCCCAACGCGGTGCCGGCGGCGAAGGCCGCGACCGCGCCGGCCAGTGCCAGCACCGCGCCGGGCGCGTACTACGGCGACACCAGCGGCACCACCGACGCCGGCCTGGCCGCCAACGCACCGGCCGACACCTGCGACGACGCCACCTACAACCAGCCCCAGGTGCACGGCAGCGTGGGCATGGGCGTGGTGGCGGGCAACCATGTCGGCGGCAACTACCAGACCGGCACGGTCAGCATCCACAAGGCCTTCGGCAGCTGCGACCACCCGACCGGTGGCGTGAGCATTTCGATCGGTGGCGCCACCGGGCACTTCCACGACCACCGTTTCGGTCACTGAGGCCACGACCGCGGTTCGCGGCCGATCAGGAGCCTCGGGAAGCGTGAGCCGCACGTCGCCGGCGCAGTTCCGAGCGTCCGACGAAGAACCCCGCCACCAGCACCATCAGCGCCATCGCATACCAGGTGATCAGGTAGCTGAGGTGGTTGTTGGGGAAATGGATCACCGTCAGCCCGCCCGTCGGCGCATCCGGTACACCAGCCTCGGAAGCCGCATCCTCGTCGACGAAGTACGGCGCCACGTCGTGCAGCCCCCGTCGTGCGGCGATGGCCGGCACATCGCGGGTGTACCAGTCATCCCTCGCCGGCTCGTTGTGGCGCAGAAAGCCCGGCGGCTCGCTGATCCGCAGCAGACCGGTCACGCTCACCTCGCCGGCAGCACCCGGCGCGCACTGCCCGTGACGGCCGCACCACTCCGGCGTCACGAAGCCGCGGTTGACCAGCACCAGCGAGCCATCGTCGCGGCGCAGCGGCGTCATCACCCAGAGTCCGCTGCCCTCGGCCGTCGCCGCCCACACGTAGGTCGAACGGTCGTACAGGAAGGTGCCGTGCAGCCGCACGTGCCGGTATTCATCGGCGGCCGCGGTCACCCGTGGCCATTGCGCGGGGCCGGGCGCATCCACCGGCGGCGCGTGCACCCGCGCGTCGACGTGGGCGATCAGCGCCCGCTTCCACGCCAATCGATGGACCTGCCAGGTGCCCATCGCGATGAAGCCGGCGAACAGCACGAGCCCCAGCAGGCCAAGCAGGGCCAAAGCCAGCGGGCCACGTGGTTCATCCCGCGGCGGTGCGGAGGAATGCTCGTCGGTCATGCTGCAGTTTCGCATCGGAATCCTGGATTCTAGTTCGCCGCACCGTCCAGCCCCGTCTCCGCGGCGATACGCTCAGAAAATCCGGAACCCGAGCGCAAGCCAGGCCAGCCAGATCGGCATCATCGGCCACCTCCTGTGGATTGCACGAACCATCGGCGCACATCCATGCATCAACACGCAATACCGCTGCCGTCGATGAAGCCATCTGGCACGAAATCCTCGGAAAGTGGCCGTCTCCAGAGTCGATCCATAAACATCCTCCCTTTCGAAAGGACGCACGGATCAACCATCGTCGCAGGCCGGCAGGTCAGCCGCAGCAGCCCGTGACACGAGCAAGCTGCCGTCTTGCCCCGCTCAGAGACGCGGCAGGATGTGCTCGCGACTCAGCCGGGCGATCGGCAGGTCGCCGGGATCGGTCGGATCGACCCAGCGCAGCATCTCGATCTCGGCGCAGGCGGTGGGGACACCCTCGATCGCCACCGCGTAAACCTCGCCCTCCACCACGTGCCCCGGCTCGTTCGCCGCCGGCGCGCTGGCGCGCCACAGGTGGCGCACGGACGCGGCAACCAGCGCCACGCCCAGTTCCTCGCGCAGCTCGCGCGCCAGCGTGGCGAGATCATCGGCATCGCCCGGATCGCGCTTGCCGCCGGGCTGCTGGAACACCGTGGCGCCGCGCTTGCGCACCAGCAGCACGCGGCCCGCATCGTCACGGATCACCGCCACGACGATGCGGATCAGCTTCGGCACCCCGCTCACAGCCGGCTGTACGCCCATGACTGCATGCGCCCGTCCCGGTACGGCATCACGCCGTGGAACGGCCGCGGATCGTCGTCGAATACCAGCGGCAGGAAGTGGCGATCGCCCTCCCACATCGGCAGCTCCATCAGGCGCTCGCGCTCCACCCATTCCAGCGTGCCTTCCGGATTGCGCTCCAGCGGCGTGCCGGCGTAACCGTCGATGATGAAGATGAAGCCCAGCCAGTCCTCGCCCTGCTTGCCGAAGCCCGGCCAGTTGAGGGTGCCGCGCAGCTGCATCGAGGTGCACTCGATGCCGGCCTCCTCGCGGATCTCGCGGCGCATGCAGGCGGCGATGTCCTCGCCCGGCTCCATCTTGCCGCCCAGGCCGTTGTACTTGCCCAGGTGCTGGTCGTCGGGGCGGGCGTTGCGGTGGATCATCAGCACCCGGCGGCGGTCGGGCGACAGCACGTATCCGAGTGTGGCGACGATGGGGCAGTAAGGCATGGCGCGGCCGGCAAAAAGCGCAGTGTAGCGTCCCGGCGCGGGCCGGCTGAACCGCGCCGGGCGGTGCGCTTGCACCGCGAGGCATGGGCCGGCGACCATCGGGGGATGCTGCGCCTGTTTTCCTCCCTTTCCCGCTCCCGCCGCTGGCCCGCCCTGCTGGGCACCGCCGCGCTGTTGCCGCTGCTCGCCGCCTGTGCCTCCCGCGCGCGCGCCGTGGACAGCGCCGAGCGCGAGTTCGATGGCCAGCGCTTCCACGTGGTGACCATCGACCTCGCCCGCCAGACGCTCTCGCTGCACTGGCGCGATCCGGACAGCGGCGTCGCCTTCGGCAGCATCGAGAACCTGCAGCACTGGGGCGAGCGGCACGGCCGGCGGCTGCTGTTCGCCGCCAACGCGGGCATCTACGACCGTCGCAACGCGCCGCTGGGGCTGTTCGTGGAGGATGGCCACGTCCGCGTGCCGCTGAACATGGCGCACGGCAACCCGGCCGCCGGCAACTTCTCGCTGCGCCCCAACGGCGTGTTCGCGGTGTACCCGGACGGCCATGCCGCGGTGCGTACCAGCGAGGCGTTCAAGGCCGGGGGCAAGCCGGTGACGCTGGCCACGCAGTCCGGCCCGATGCTGGTGATCGACGGCCGGCTCAACCCGCAGTTCGAGGACGAGTCGGCCAGCGTGAAGTGGCGCAGCGGCGTGTGCGCGGCAACGCCGCAGAAAGTGGTGTTCGCGGTCAGCGAGACGCCGGTGAACTTCCACACCTTCGCCCGCCTGTTCCGCGACGGCCTGGGCTGCCGCGATGCGCTGTACCTGGACGGCACCATCTCGCAGATGTACGTGGACGGCGAGGGCTACAGCGGCGCGCCGACCTTCATGCTCAAGCCCTATGCGGGCATCTTCGCGGTGTTCGACAAACCATGACGACTCCTCCCCGCCGGCGCTGGCTGCGCCGCAGCCTGATCGCGCTCGCCCTGCTGCTGCTCGCCGCCCTCGTCGCCACCTGGAGCCTGCTGGCACTGGGCCGCGCCCGACTGGACGGCCAGGTCGCCGCGACCGGACTGTCCGCCCCGGTCACCGTGACGCGCGATGCGCTGGGCACTGCCACCTTCGACGGCCGGAGCCGCGACGACATCAGCTATGCGATGGGCTACGTCCACGCGCAGGAGCGCTACTTCGACATGGACCTGATGCGCCGCCTGCCGGCCGGCGAGCTGTCGGCGCTGGTCGGTCCGGCCGCACTGAAGACCGACGAGTCGCATCGCCGCCTGCGCCTGCGCGCCGTGGTCGAGCAGGCCTACGCGCAGTTGCCGGCGGAGCAACGGCACATGCTCGACCGCTACCGCGACGGCGTGAATGCCGGCTTGGCTGCCCTGAAGGTGCGTCCCTGGGAGTACTTCCTGCTCGGCACGAAGCCGCAACCATGGCGCTCCGAGGACAGCCTGCTGGTGATCGCCGCGATGTACCTGGACCTCAACAGCGATGGCCGCAACACGCGCGAGCTGCGCATCGCGCAGATGCGCGCCGCGCTGCCCGCGCCGCTGGTCGATTTCCTGCTCGCGCCGGACCCGAACTGGGAAGCGCCACTGGCCGGCCCGCTCTCGCCCGCACCGGTCGTGCCGGATGCGGCCACCATCGACCTGCGCGCCACCGCGCCGGCCAGTGGCCACGACCTCGCCGCCGTGCTCGCCCCCGCGCTGGACGACGCCCGCCCCGGCAGCAACAACTTCGCCGTGGCCGGCACGCTCACCGGCACCGGCGCGGCGATGCTGGCCAACGACATGCACCTGGGCCTGCGCGTACCCAACCTGTGGTTCCGCGCGCGCCTGCGCTACCCCGATCCGACCGCGCCGGGCGGGATGCGCGACGCCAGCGGCGTGACCCTGCCGGGCACCCCGGCCCTGGTGGTCGGATCCAACGGCCAGGTCGCCTGGGGCTTCACCAACAGCTACGGCGACTGGGAAGACTGGGTGCGCGTGCTGCGCGACCCGGCCGATCCCACGCGCTACCGCACGCCGGACGGCTGGGCCACGATCGCCACCCACCGCGAGACCATCCACGTGAAGGGCGCGCCCGACCAGGTGATCACGGTGGAGGACACCCGCTGGGGTCCGATCACCGCGACCGACACCGACGGCACGCCGCTCGCGCTGGCCTGGACCGGCGATCGCCCGCACGGCTACAACCTCGCGCTGATGCAGCTCGAGCGCACCACCGACGTGGACCAGGCACTCGACCTCGCGCCCACCCTGGGCATGCCGGCGCAGAACCTGCTCGCCGCCGACAACCAGGGTCACATCGGCTGGACCATCGCCAGCAGCAGCATCCCGCTGCGCCACGGCTTCGACCCGCAGGTCCCTGCCGACTGGTCGCAGCCCGGCACCGGCTGGACCGGCTGGGCCACACCGTCGCAGTACCCGCGCATCGAGAATCCGCCCGGCGGCCGGCTGTGGACCGCCAACAACCGCACGGTGGGCGGCGACTGGCTGACCCTGCTCGGCAACGGCGGCCACGATCTCGGCGCCCGTGCGCAAGGCATCCGCGACGACCTGCGCGCCCACGCCGCGTTCTCACCCGGCGACCTGCTGGACATCCAGCTCGACGACCGCAGCGTGCTGCTCGGCCGCTGGCAGCGCCTGCTGCAGGAAACGCTGGCCGGCACCACCGACCCGTCGCTGCGGCAGCTGCGCGAGCTGACAGGCACCTGGCACGGACGTGCCGACGTGAACAGCGTCGACTACCGGCTGGTGCGCGCGTTCCGCGAGCAGGTGCACCAGGCCGTGCTGGCGCCGTTCGCCGCCCGCGTGCAGGCACGTTTCCCCGACTTCACCTGGCCGGGCCTCGGCGATCCGGAGGCCGCCGTGTGGGCGCTGGTGCGGCAGCAACCGAAGCACCTGCTCGACCCGCGCTACGCCGACTGGCACGCCCTGGTGCTGGCCTCGGCGAAGCAGGTGGCGGACACCCTCGGCAAGCAGCCCGGCGGACTCGCGGCTCGTCGCTGGGGTGAACGCAACCGCGCCGACGTGGACCATCCGCTGGCACGCGCCCTGCCCGGCTGGCTGGCCCGGTTCATCGACATGCCCGACCAGCCGGTACCCGGCGACAGCAACATGCCGCGCGTGGCCGCCCCCGGCTTCGGCGCCTCCGAGCGGTTGGACGTCTCGCCCGGACACGAGGACCACGGCATCTTCCACATGCCCGGCGGACAGAGCGACAACCCGCTGTCGCCGTTCTTCGGCGCCGGCCACGAGGACTGGGTGCACGGACGACCGTCCCCGCTGCTGCCCGGCCCGGCGCGGCACACGCTGACGCTGGCGCCTGCCGGCTAGGGGATTTTTCGCACGGCCTTGTCGATCCGTCTGCAGGCCGCTCGTCGCCCTCGGGAACCCCGGCGTACCGCCGGCGAGGGAGACACGACGATGCGATGCATGGTGATGGTCCGGGCCACGGCCGAATCCGAGGGCGAGGCGTTGCCCAACGCCGAGATCATGGAAGCGATGGGCCGCTTCAACGAGGAGCTGGCGCAGGCTGGCGTGATGCTGGCCGGCGAGGGGCTCAAGCCCAGCCGCGAAGGCAAGCGCGTCCGCTTCTCCGCCGGCGGGCGACAGGTGGTCGACGGTCCGTTCGCGGAGACGAAGGAGCTGATCGCCGGTTTCTGGCTGTGGCAGGTGCGCTCGATGGACGAGGCGCTGGAGTGGGCGCGCCGCTGCCCGGCCCCGTTCGTGGGCGAGTGCGAGATCGAGATCCGGCCGCTGTACGAGGCTACCGATTTCGCCGAGATCATGTCGCCCGAGCTGCGCGATTCCGAGGCCCGGCTGCGCGAACGGATCGCCGAACGGACGCGCTGATGCCGCCGGCGTGCTTGCCGCAAACGCCCGCCAGTGCTGTGATCGGTCGCATGGAAACGGCCGAACTGCACCGCCGCATCGATGCCGTATGGCGACTGGAGGCACCGAAGCTGATCGGCGCCCTGGTCCGCGTGGTGCGCGACATCGACCTGGCCGAAGAGCTGGCCCAGGACGCCCTGGTCAGCGCGCTCGAGCGCTGGCCGGAAAGCGGCATTCCCGACAACCCCGGCGCCTGGCTGATGACCACCGCGCGCAATCGCGGCATCGACCTGCTGCGCCACCGCCAGCTCGCCGAGCGCAAGCACGCGATGCTCGGCGGCGACCCGGACTTTGAGCCGCACGTGATGCCCGACTTCGACGCGCTCGACGACGACATCGGCGACGACCGCCTGCGGCTGATCTTCACCGCCTGCCATCCGGTGCTGCCGCACGAGGCGCGCATCGCGCTGACCCTGCGCCTGCTCGGCGGCCTCACCACCACCGAGATCGCGCGTGCCTTCCTGCAGCCCGAGCCCACCGTGGCGCAGCGCATCGTGCGCGCCAAGCGCACGCTCGCCGAGAAGCGGGTGCCCTACGACATGCCGCGGGGCGAGGAGCGCGGCGAACGCCTGGCCAGCGTGCTCGGCGTGGTCTACCTGATCTTCAACGAAGGCTATGCCGCCACCGCGGGCGAGGACTGGATGCGCCCCGCACTGTGCGAAGAGGCACTGCGCCTGGGCCGTATGCTCGCCGCGCTGGAACCGGACGAGCCGGAGGTGCTCGGTCTGCTGGCGCTGATGGAACTGCAGGCCTCGCGCACCCACGCGCGGATCGACGCCACCGGGCGGCCGGTCCTGCTGGATCGACAGGACCGTACGCGCTGGGACCATCTGGCGATCGCCCGTGGCCAGGCACTGCTCGCCCGCGCGATCCGCCATCCCGATGGCGCCGGTCCGTACACCCTTCAGGCCGCGATCGCCGCCTGCCACGCCGGCGCATCGACTGCCGCGGCGACCGACTGGCCGCGCATCGCCGCCCTCTACGCCATGCTGGCGCAAACCGCCCCGTCACCGGTGATCGAACTCAACCGTGCGGTGGCGGTGTCACGCGCGGAGGGGCCTGCCGCAGGTCTGGCACTGGTCGATGCGATCGCCGGCGCGCCTGCACTGGCCCGCTACGCGCCCCTGCCCGCCGTGCGTGGCGATCTGCTGGAGCAGCTCGGCCGTCACGACGAGGCACGGGACGCGTTCCTGCGGGCCGCCGGGCTCACCGCCAACGCCAGCGAACGCGAACTGCTGCTGGCCCGGGCGGCGGCGCTGGAACCGACGGACGACTGATCGCCCACCCCATCGGCAGGGACTCCGGCAGCATCCCCCTCCGCTCCGCCGTCGACTCGGGTGGCGGCCTGCGAAGCTCGGCGATGGATGCGGCAGAAGCCGAAAAAAAGGCCCGCGATTGCGGGCCTCGGGGGAATGTGCGGCTTCCGGACTACTTGCCGGATGGACGATAGGTGAGTTCGGCGTTGTACCGGTCCACATGGGCGGACACGTGCTTGATCGCGTCGTCCAGCGCCTTGCGCAGGGCCTTGGCCTGCACCTCGCCGCGGACATCGGCCACCATCTTCCAGAACGCGGGATCGGGCTCGGTGCCGAAGTCGGCCCAGTCCTTCGACGGGCTGACCAGGATGTAGTCGGGTGCGTCGTCACCGCTGTCGATCACCCGCATGACCTGGTAACGGCCAGGCCACTTCGCCTTGACCGCGGCCGCGGTGATCTGCTTCACGGTGTCCTTGAAGCTGTCGTCCATCTCGTGGCCGGGCTTGATGGTGAACAGCACGACGTCGACGTAGCCCCGCCCCATGTCCGCTCCGTCAGGCATGTAGCTCATCTCCGGAAGGACCTTCATGAAGCCGCTGGTCTCATGCTTGAGATGGGGATTCACGCTCTCCCGGAACACGGCGTCGCAGGCCCTGCCGCTCTCGCGCATCACGTCGAAGTCCGCCCAGGTGAGCGGATCGGTGACGTAGGAATACGTATAGACGTCGCCGGTTTCGTGGTTCAGCGCCATCCATGCGTACTTGAATCCATGTTCGCCCAGGCACCGGTTGTAGGTCTTCAGTCCGGCCTCGTAGGCCTGCTGGTCGGCGGGCGCCACCCAGTCGGTGTAGCTGCGTATGACGCTGCGGCCGTCCTTCTCCGCTGCCTGGCTGGCCAGAACGCAGGACAGGCCGGCCACCAGGGCCAGCCAAACGATGATGCGCTTCATGAGAGTCTCCCTTCAGGGCGGATCGCCCTGCACAGATGTGGAATAGGGCCCCGAACTCTCTTCGCGACGCGCGAAGGGCTTCGCCAAAGGCGAAGGACCCGGAGGCTACTCCGAATCGCAAGAAAATGTGATTCGCATCACATTTTTAGGCTGATCAGGGCAACAATCGCTCGCAGATCGCCCCGTAAAGGGCGGGCAATCGTTCCAGATCGGCCACCGCCACGCACTCATCGACCTTGTGGATGGTCGCGTTGACCGGCCCCAGCTCCACCACCTCGGCCCCCAGCGGAGCGATGAAGCGGCCGTCCGACGTGCCGCCGCCGGTGCTCTCCACCGGCGACACGCCCGCCAGATCGCGGCAGACCGACGCCACCACCTCGCGCAGGCACCCGCCAGGTGGGGTAAGGAACGGCTCGCCGGAAAGATTCCAGTCCAGCGTGTAGTCCAGGCCGTGGCGGTCGAGGATCGCCATCGCGCGCGACTTCAGCCCCTCGGCGGTGCTCGCCGTGCTGTAGCGGAAGTTGAACAGCGCGGTGAGCGTGCCCGGAATGACATTCGTGGCCCCGGTGCCCGCATGGAGGTTCGACACCTGGAACGAGGTCGGCGGGAAATCGGCATTGCCCTCGTCCCAGCGCTCGGCGGCCAGTTCGGCCAGCGCGGGGGCGAAGGCGTGGATCGGGTTCTTCGCCTTCTCCGGATAGGCCACGTGGCCCTGCACGCCGCGCACCGTCAGCGCGCCGCTGAGCGAGCCGCGCCGACCGACGCGGATCAGGTCGCCAAGGCGCACCGTCGACGAGGGCTCGCCGACCACGCACCAGTCGATGCGCTCACCCTCGGCATAGAACTGCTCGGCCACGCGGCGCACGCCGTCGAGGTTGGTCGGACCCTCTTCGTCGCTGGTCAGCAGCAGGCCGACGCGACCGGCGTGGTCCGGATGCGCGGCGGCGAAGGCCTCCAGCGCCACCACCATCGCGGCCACCGAACCTTTCATGTCGGCCGCGCCGCGGCCATACAGCACACCGTCGACCACGGTCGGCTCGAATGGATCGAAGCGCCATGCCTCGACCGGCCCGGTCGGCACCACGTCGGTGTGGCCGAGGAAGGCCAGCGTGGGGCCGCCCTCGCCGTGGGTGGCCCAGAGATTGTCGACCTCGCCGAAGCGCAGGTGGCGCACGCGGAAGCCGGCCTGCGCCAGCCGCGCGGCGATCATTGCCTGGCAGCCGGCGTCGTCGGGGGTGACCGAGGCGCGGCGGATCAGGTCGCAGGTGAGGTCGAAGACGTCGCTCATGCGGTGGCCCTGCCCTTGCCGAATCGCTTTTCGTATTGCCCGCCGGTGAAGCCGACCAGCAGCGTGCCATCGGCGAGCACCGCCAGCGGCTGGCGCAGCACGCCGGGATGCTCGCGGATCAGCAGCGTCCACTCCGGATCGCTCTCCGGGTTGCGCCGCTGCGGCAGCAGGTTCTTCCAGGCGCGGCCGCTGCGGTCGGCCAGCGCGTCCCAGCCGCCGGCGGCCTGCGCCCAGGCCTTCAGCGCCTCGGGCGCGGGCCGTTCGCGCTGGGTGTCGACAAACCTGTACGCGTGGCCGAAACGGTCCAGCCACGCGCAGGCCTTGCGGCACGCATCGGTGCCGGCCAATCCGTAGAGCACGGCGGCTTCAGCCACCGAACAGCTCCTTGAACTTCTTCTCGGTGAAACCGACGCTCACCGCGCCGTCCTTCACCACCACCGGACGCTTCACCAGCGCGGGGTATTCCTTGATCAGGGCGAGCCACTGCGCGTCGGTGGAAGCGGCCTTCTGCGTCTCGCTCAGGTCGCGCCAGGTGTAGCTGGCGCGGTTGACCAGCTTCTCCCAGGTCAGCTCCTTCGCCCACGCCTTCAGCGCGGCCGGGGCGATCGGCTCGTCGCGGTAGTCCGTGAAGCTGTGCTTGACCTTGTGCGCATCCAGCCAGGCGCGCGCCTTGTCGCAGGTTCCGCACTTGGCCAGGCCATACAGTTCGACGCTCATTCGAAACTCCTCAGCAGGTCGTTGATGCCGGTCTTGGACCGGGTCTTCTCGTCCACCTGCTTGACGATCACCGCAGCGTAGAGGCTGTGCGATCCGTCCTTGGCAGGCAGGCTTCCGGATACGACCACGCTGCCCGAAGGGATGCGTCCGTAGCTGATCTCGCCGGTCATGCGGTTGTAGATGCGGGTGGACTGGCCGAGGAACACGCCCATGCCGATCACGCTGCCCTTCTCCACCACCACGCCCTCTACCACCTCCGAGCGCGCGCCGATGAAGCAGTCGTCCTCGATGATCGTGGGGTTGGCCTGCAGCGGCTCGAGCACGCCGCCGATGCCCACGCCGCCGGACAGATGCACGCGCGCGCCGATCTGCGCGCAGGAGCCGACCGTGGCCCAGGTGTCGACCATCGTGCCGCTGCCGACGTGCGCGCCGATGTTCACGTAGCTGGGCATCAGCACCACGTCCTTCGCGATGTGCGCGCCGCGGCGCACCAGCGCGCCGGGCACCACGCGCGCGCCGAGCTGCTGCAGCGAGGCGTCGTCGCCATGAGCGAAGCGCAGCGGCACCTTGTCGAAGGCGCCGGCGGGGCCGCCGTCCACGACGCGGTTGTCGTTGATGCGGAAATACAGCAGCACCGCCTTCTTCACCCACTGGTGCACCGTCCAGCCGCCCTGCCCGTCCGGCGCGGCCACGCGCAGTTCGCCGGATTCGAGCAGGTCCAGCACCTGGCCGACGGCCGGGCGCAGATGGGTTTCGATCTCGCTCTGCGACAGCGAGGCGCGACGCTCGAACGCGTCTTCGATGAGGGCCTGGATGGAGGACATGCGGGGGCTTCCGTCGTGCTCGGGACAAGCCGCCAAGAGTACACGGAACGGCCCGGCCGGCACCCGACCGCGCCGCGGATGAACGGTCAGCCGGCGGCACGGACGGCCGTCCAGACGGCCCATTGCGCGGCGGGCTAGAGCTGCATGAAGGTGTAGCCGCGCTGGCCGTAGATCACCGGATCGGTCAGGCCCGACAGCGTGATGGTGACACTGGGATCGATGTCGCTGTCCTTCAGCCCCATCCCGGCCATCGCCTGGCTGCACACCATCAGTTTCACGCCTGCCTTCTGCAGCGCGTGCAGCAGGGGCAGGTTGGGATTGCCCGACGCCTTCTTGTCGTAGCGGCGGTAGGCGTCGTCACCGAGCGCGGCGAGCCCGGCCTCGCGATCCAGCAGCGCGACGATGTGCACGTGCGAAGGCGGCATCTTCGCGTAGCCCATCAGGTTGACCAGTCGGGCCAGCCGCTGCAGCGAGTGGTAAGGCTGGTCCGAACCGGGATCGGTCGAGACCACGTCGACGAACACCTTGTAGTCGGCCTTCGGATCCAGCTGCATGTCCACGTCCGGCCGCGGGTGCACGCCGCCGAACTTCGGCACCAGCGGATACACCCAGGTCACCGCGGGCGCGGCCTTGGCCGCAGGTGTCGCGGCGGCGGCGAACGCGCCGGAGGCCGGGATCGCGGCGCCAAACGCGAGGGCGACAAGGGCAAGCCTGGTGTTCATGGGTCTTCCTCCGGCAACGGCCGCACGGGCGAGGGCCGGAACGATACTCCTCCCCCGCCCCGCCGACCCCAGCGGCGGGGCTCAGGCCGTCGCGGGCGCCAGCCGTTCCAGCAGCGCCTGCCGCAGCCGCTCCTGCAGCCCGCCGTCCAGTGGCGCATCGTGGCGGTCGGTGAGCTGGAAGAAATCCTCCACCCGCTCGCCGAAGGTGGCGATGCGCGCGTCGTGCACGCGCACGCCCACATCCAGCATCACCTGCGCCACTGCGGCCAGCAGGCCCGGACGGTCGCTGCAGACCAGCGCCATCTGGGTGCGCCCGCCGGTGGCGGTGAAGGCGATCCGCGGCGCCATCTGGAAGTGCTTCAGGTGCCGGTGCAGTCCGCGCCGCGCCGGCAGCACCGGCTTGGTCTCGGCCAGCGCGCGCAGCAGCCGCTGGCGCAGCTCGTCGGCACGCTGCGGCGTGGCCGGCATCTGGCTGTCGGCCTCCAGCAGCAGGAAGGTGTCCATCGCCAGGCCGCTGGGCGAGCTGAGCACGCGCGCCTCCATCACCGAGAAATGCATGCGGTCGAGCATCGCGGTGACGCTGGCGAACAGGCCGTCGCGATCCGGCGCATAGACGAACAGCTCGGTGCTGCCGCGCACCGAGAACGGGTGCACCTCCACCAGCGGCAGCGCGCCGCCGGCGCGCAGGATCGCCGCGGTCTGCCACGCCACCTGCTCGGGCCGGTGGCGGAGGAAGCTGCGCTCGGGGAAATCGCGCCACACCGCCTCCACCGCCTCGGCGGCGAAGCCCTCCGAGGCCAGCAGCGCCAGCGCGCTGGCACGGCATTCGGCGATGCTGGCGCTGGCGTCGCGAGGCAGCTCGGCGTCGCTGCGCAGCGCGTAGCGGGTGGCGGTGTACAGGTCGGCCAGCAGGCGGTCCTTCCACGCGTTCCAGAGCCGCGGACTGGTGCCGATGATGTCGGCGATGGTGAGCAGGTAGAGCCGGTCGAGCCGCAGCCGGTCGCCGACCGCCTCGGCGAAACGGTTCACCACCTCCGGGTCGGTGATGTCCTGGCGCTGCGCGGTGGTGCTCATCAGCAGGTGCCAGCGCACCAGCCAGGCCACCGTGTCCACGTGCTCGGGCGCCAGCCCCAGCCGGGTGCAGAACACGCGGGCGTCGTCCTCGCCCAGTACCGAGTGGTCGCCGCCGCGGCCCTTGGCGATGTCGTGGAACAGGCCGGCCAGCAGGAGCAGCTCGGGCTTTTCCAGCGAGGCCCAGATCTGGCAGCCAAGCGGGAACTCCTTTACCGCCGCCGGATCGGCGAAGCGCGCCAGGTTGCGCAGCACGCGCAGCGTGTGCTCGTCCACCGTGTAGACGTGGAACAGGTCGTACTGCATGCGCCCGAACACCTTGCCGAACGCCGGCAGGATCGCCGCCAGCAGGCCGTGCCGGTTCATCCGCCACAGCGCATCCACCGCCGGTGCGCCACGCTGGAGCAGTTTCAGGAACGCGGCCAGCGCGGCCGGATCGTCGGTCAGCGCACTGCCGTGCTTGGCCGTCGCCTGGTGGATGCGACGCATGGTCTCGGCGCTGAAGCCGATCAGCTCGGGGTGGTCCAGTCGCGCCAGGAATATCTCCACCAGCGCCGCCGGCCGCGTCATGAACAGCTCTGGATCGGCCGCCGCGATGCGCCGGCCGTGCTGCACGAAGCCGCCGCCGATCGGCGTCATCGGGCTGTCCGGTTCAAGCATCTCCTCGAAGCGCTCGACGATCTGCACGCCCAGCCGCTCGACCTGGCTGGCGGCACGGTAGTAGCCCTGCATGAACTGCTCGACGCCGAGGTTCTTCTCGTGCTGGTCGACGAAGCCCATGCGCGCGGCCAGCCCGCGCTGGAAATCGAAAAGCAGCCGCTCCTCCGGCCGCCCCGCTTCCAGATGCAGGGCGAAGCGGTAGCGCCGCAGCGTGGCCTCGGCGTCGGCCAGCGTGGCGCGCTCGGCCGGATCGAGCAGGCCCTCGGCGACCATCCCGTCGAAACCGTCGGCATGCGCGAGGCGCAGACCGAGCCAGCGCAGCGAGTCCAGCGTGCGCAGCCCGCCGGGGCCGTCCTTGAGATTGGGTTCGAGGTTGTAGGCGGTGTCGTCGAAGCGTGCGTGGCGCGCGTCCCGTTCGGCCAGCCGCGCGGCGAGATAGGCGCGCGGCGGCCACAGCGCGGGATCGTCGACGATGCCTCGCAGCACGGCATCCAGCGCCGGATCGCCGGCCAGCCGCCGGGCATCGAGCAGGCTGGTGAACACGCTGGCGTCTTCCGCCGCCAGCGCAAGGCACTGCGCCGGCTCGCGCACGGCGTGTCCCACCTTCAGGCCAATGTCCCAGAACGTGGCGAAGCACTGCTCCAGCGCGCGGCGCAGGGCAGGATCGTCGCGGGTGGTGAGCACCAGCAGGTCGACGTCCGACTGCGGAAACAACAGGCCACGACCGAAACCGCCCACCGCGAACAGCGCGGTGTCCGCGACCTCGCCCAGGCAGGCGTTCCACACGTGCACCACGATGCGCCCCACCGACTCGCCGCGCCGCGCGGCCAGCGCGGTGGCGTCCGCACCGTCGCGGAACGCGGTGGCCAGCGCCCGGTCCATGTCCCCCAGCAACTGGCGCAGCGCCTTGCGCGCCTCGTTCGAGACGCCCGAGCGGGGTACCGCAAGGGGAAGGCGCGGGAGCGGAGGCAGCGGGACGGAGGTGGCGGGACCGGCAGGAGTCATGGCAATCGCGCAAAAGAAAGGCCCGGCCGAGTGTAGGCCGAGCCGATCGATTTGTGCATTGCGGCAAGGCCGCGGGCAATCCGCCTCAGTCGGCGTCCGGCCAAGGCGTGAGGATCTCGAAGCCGTGGTCGGTGACGGCGATGGTGTGCTCCCACTGGGCGGAGAGCGAGTGGTCCTTGGTGACCACGGTCCAGCCGTCGGGCAGCTGCTTGGTGTGCGGCTTGCCGGCGTTGATCATCGGCTCGACGGTGAAGGTCATGCCCTTCTTCAGCTCCACCCCGGTGCCCGGCTTGCCGTAGTGCAGCACCTGCGGCTCGTCGTGGTAGACCTTGCCGATGCCGTGACCGCAGTACTCGCGCACCACGGAGAAGCCGGCCGCCTCGGCGTGCTTCTGGATCGCCGCGCCGATGTCGCCCAGGGTGGCGCCCGGGCGCACCGCCTGGATGCCGCGCATCATCGCCTCGTGGGTGGTCTCGACCAGGCGCCGGGCCAGCACCGACGGGGTGCCGACGAAGTACATGCGGCTGGTGTCGCCGTGCCAGCCGTCCTTGATGACGGTGACATCCAGGTTGATGATGTCGCCGTCCTTGAGCACCTTGGTGCCGGTCGGGATGCCGTGGCAGATCACGTGGTTGACCGAGGTGCACAGCGTCTTCGGGAAACCGTGGTAGCCGACGTTGGCCGGGATCGCCTTCTGCTTGTGGACGATGTGCTCGTAGGCGAGGCGGTCCAGGTCTTCGGTGGTGACGCCGGGCTTGACGTGCTCCTTGAGCATCGCCAGCACTTCGGCAGCAAGCTGCCCGGCCACGCGCATGGCGACCAGGTCTTCGGGAGTTTTCAGGGTAATGGCCATGGTTCCACCCAGATGGCGGCGACCGGCCCGGGGATCAACGCCCGCGGGCAACTTGCCGCCTTGCCGGCGCGCCGGCTATAATTCGTGAGTTTTGCGGGGCGCAACCGGCCGTTTCGGCCCGCTCCCCTGCAAAGCGAGCGGGCATTGTAACCGGCCACCGGAACAAGCCCAAACCAACGCCACACACGCATCGGCACCGTCTTCGGGGTGCCGCGGTCGCTTCCGTCACACAAGTTCGGGAAGCTCCGCGGTCGAGGCCGGGGATGCGTGGAGGTCCCAACCCCCAGGCTCTTTCACCGGAGCCGACAATTCGGAGTTACACCCATGGCACAAGTCACCATGCGCCAGATGCTCGAGGCTGGCGTCCACTTCGGTCACCAGACGCGCTACTGGAATCCCAAGATGGCGCCGTACATCTTCGGTGCCCGCGGCAAGATCCACATCATCAACCTCGAAAAGACCCTGCCGCTGTTCACTGACGCGATGAACTTCCTGTCGGGTCTGGCGCAGAAGCGCGGCACCATCCTGTTCGTCGGCACCAAGCGCTCCGCCCGTGAGCCGCTGGCCGAAGAGGCCGCCCGCGCCGGCATGCCCTTCGTCACCGCCCGCTGGCTCGGCGGCATGCTGACCAACTTCCGCACCGTGAAGCAGTCGGTCGCCCGCCTGAAGGAGCTGGAAGCGGCCGAGACCGACGGTTCGTTCGACAAGCTGGTCAAGCACGAGGTGCTGTCGCTGCGCCGCGAGCGCGAGAAGCTGGAGAACTCGCTGGGCGGCATCAAGAACATGAACCGCCTGCCCGACGCGCTGTTCATCATCGACATCGGCCACGAAGACATCGCCGTGCAGGAAGCCAAGAAGCTCGGCATCCCGGTGATCGCGGTGGTCGACACCAACTACAACCCGGAGCTGGTGGACTACGCCATCCCGGGCAACGACGACGCGATCCGCGCGATCCAGCTGTACGCCCGCGCCGCCGCCGACGCGATCCTGGAAGGCAAGGCCGCCGCGCCGAACGCCGCCCAGGGCGATGCCGACGAGTTCGTCGAGCTGGACGAGGAAGGCAACCCGGTCGCCAAGGACGAGGAGCGCAAGCCCGCCCCTCGCCGTGCCCCGGCCAAGAAGGGCGCGCCGCGCCGTGACGGTGGCCGCGGCCGCCGTGATTCCGGCGACGCCGAGTAAGCCTGCCGCTCCACCCGCCCGACGGCCGCACGCCGGCCGTCGGGTTCCAAAGCATTCGAGGAACTGACATGAGCAACATCTCCGCCCAGCTGGTGAAGGAACTGCGCGAGCGGTCTGGCGCCGGCATGATGGAATGCAAGAAGGCCCTGGTCGAGAACAACGGCGACATCGAAGTCGCCATCGAGTGGCTGCGCAAGAACGGTCTGGCCAAGGCCGACAAAAAGGCCGACCGCGTCGCCGCCGAAGGCCGCATCGTGACCGCGCAGGCCGGCGGCAAGGCCGTGCTGGTCGAGGTCAACTGCGAGACCGACTTCGTCACCAAGAACCCCGACTTCGTGAAGTTCAGCGACACCGTCGCCACGGTGGCGCTGGAGTCCGGCGCGGCCGACATCGACGCGCTGAAGGCCGCCGCCTTCCCGGGCGCCAGCAACGTCGAGGAAGGCGCCAAGGCGCTCGTCGCCACCATCGGCGAGAAGATCGAAGTGCGCCGCATGGCGCGCGTCGAGGCCGACGGCGTGATCGGCAGCTACATCCACGGCGGCCGCATCGGCGTGCTGGTGGCCCTGAAGGGCGGCTCCGAGGAGCTGGCCAAGGGCGTGGCCATGCACGTGGCCGCGATGAACCCGCAGTACGTGAAGGCCGAGGACGTCCCGGCCGACTTCGTGCAGAAGGAGAAGGACATCGCGCTGAGCCAGATGTCCGACAAGGACAAGGCCAAGCCGGCCGAGATCCTGGAGAAGATCATCTCCGGCAAGATCAACAAGATCGTGTCCGAGGTGACCCTGCTCGGCCAGGCCTACGTGCTGGACACCAACGTGACCGTCGGCGACGCCCTGAAGAAGGAAGGCGCCGAAGTGGTGGCAGTGGCCCGCCTGGCCGTCGGCGAGGGCATCGAGAAGGTGCAGGAAGACTACGCCGCCGAAGTGGCGAAGGCGATGCAGGTCTGATCCTCACCGCCCGGTAGTACGGAAAAGCCGCGGGAAACCGCGGCTTTTTCATTTCCCCCGGAGCAGCCCCGCGCCGCCCCTGACCCGACACCCCGGCAGGGGCCACGCCGCGAACCAGCATCGAGCTGACGGACCGGTCACCCCGAGCCGCCCAAAGACGGCTTTTTTTGCCCGGATCGGGTCGACAGGGCGCATTCCAGCTTAACCGCCGACCTGCGGCCGGCTACAATGTGACGGTTTGCCCCACACAATCCGGAGACCCCATGAGCGAACCGCTTAAGTACCGCCGCATCCTGCTCAAACTCTCCGGTGAAGCCCTGATGGGCGACGAGGACTACGGCATCGATCCGAAGGTGATCGGCCGCCTCGCCGACGAAATCCTCGAAGTGCGCAAGGCCGGTGTCGAAATCGGCGTGGTGATCGGCGGCGGCAACATCTTCCGTGGCGCCGGCCTGGCCGCGGCCGGGATGGACCGGGTCACCGGCGATCACATGGGCATGCTGGCCACGGTGATGAACGCGCTGGCGATGCAGGACGCGATCGAGAAGCGCGGCGGCTTCGCCCGCGTGATGAGTGCACTGCCGATCCACGACGTGGCCGAGGACTTCATCCGCCGCCGCGCCATCCGCCACATCGAGAAGGGCCGCATCGTGCTGTTCGCCGCCGGCATCGGCAATCCGTTCTTCACCACCGACTCGGCCGCCGCGCTGCGCGCCGTGGAGGTGGGCGCGGACCTGCTGCTGAAGGCGACCAAGGTCGACGGCATCTACACCGCCGACCCGGCCAAGCACGCCGACGCCACCCGCTACGACCACCTCACCTACGACCAGGTGATCGAGCGCAAGCTGGCGGTGATGGATACCGCCGCCATCGCGCTGTGCCGCGACCACCGCCTGCCGATGGTGATCTACGACATGACCGTGCCGGGCAACCTGATGCGGGTGATGCGCGGCGAGCCGATCGGCACCACCGTAGGCACCCACTGATCCGCCTTGCTGCGCTGCCCCGAGGGCGGCGCAGCACCGCTGGTATACTTGCCGGCTCGCCTGATTCACCGGAAGACACCCCATGATCAACGACATCAAGACCGATGCCCAGACCCGCATGGGCAAGACCATCGACGCGCTCAAGCACGACCTGACGCGCCTGCGCACCGGCCGCGCGAGCACCGCGCTGGTGGACAACATCAAGGTGTCCTACTACGGCGCGGACATGCCGCTGAACCAGGTGGCATCGGTGGCGCTGGGCGACTCGCGCTCGATCATCATCACCCCGTTCGAGAAGAGCCTGGTGGCGACCATCGAGAAGGCGCTGATGGCGTCGGACATCGGCATCACGCCGACCACCGCCGGCACCGTGATCCGCCTCAACATGCCGCCGCTCACCGAGGAGCGCCGCCGCGAGCTGGCCAAGCACGTGGGCCACGAGGGCGAGAACGCCAAGATCGCGATCCGCAACATCCGCCGCGACGCCCTGCAGCAGATCAAGGACCTGGGCAAGGACAAGCAGATCACCGAAGACGACGAGCGCAAGGCGGACGAGGAGATCCAGAAGATCACCGACCGTTTCGTGAAGGAAGTCGACGCGGTGGTCAAGCACAAGGAAGAAGAGCTGCTGAGCATCTGACGGTGCCGCACTCGCCTGCCCCGCCCGGCCGGTACCCGCGCGCATGAACGCGCCGGCGCGGGTGCCCCGCCACATCGCCATCGTGATGGACGGCAACGGCCGCTGGGCCAAGGCGCGTCTCCAGCCACGCAGCTTCGGCCACAACGCCGGGCGCAAGGCGGTGCGCGAGGTGATCGAGGGCTGCATCCGGCAAGGGGTCGAGGCGCTCACGCTGTTCGCCTTTTCCAGCGAGAACTGGCGGCGTCCCGAAGACGAGGTCAGCGCACTGATGTCGCTGTTCCTGCGCGCACTGGACAAGGAAGTGGACGAACTGCACGCCCAAGGCGTGCGCGTGCGCTTCATCGGCGAATTGACGAGCTTCGGTCAGGACCTGCAGCAGCGCATGGGCAACGCGATGGAACGCACCGCCGGCAACACCCGGCTGCAACTGAGCATCGCGGTCAACTACGGCGGACGCTGGGACATCGTGCAGGCGGCACGCCAGGCCGCCCAGGCAGTCGCCCGTGGCGAGCTGGCTGCCGGGGCGCTCGACGAAGCGATGCTGGGCCGGTGGATGTGCCTGGCCGACCTGCCGCCGCTGGACCTGTTCATCCGCACCGGCGGTGAACAGCGCATCAGCAACTTCCTGCTGTGGCAAGCCGCATACGCCGAGCTGTACTTCACCGATACCCTGTGGCCGGACTTCGACCAGGCCAGCCTGGCTCTGGCCATCGACGACTTTGCCCGCCGCGAGCGCCGCTACGGGCGCACCAGCGACCAGCTGACTGCCGCGCCCCCGCCCTGACGACTCCAAGGAATTCCATGCTGCTCCAGCGCATCCTCACCGCCCTGCTGCTGCTCCCCTTGGCCCTGTTCATCATCCTCGGGCCGGGCACGCCGATGTTCGCGGCGATCGTGGCGATCGCGTTCCTGGCCAGCGCCTGGGAGTGGATGCGCCTGAGCGGGCTGGACAACATGGCCGCCCGCGTCGCGATGCTGCTGGCGCTGGCGCTGGTGTACGCCGCCGCCGGCTGGAGCCGCGCGCCGTGGCTGTGGGCGGTGATGGCGTTGCTGGGCGTGGCCTGGTGGGGCGTTGCGTCGGCGTGGCTGCGGCATTTCTCCTTCGGCGCCGCCCCGACGCCGGAGAACCGGCGCCTGAAACTGCTGGCCGGCGTCTTCGTGATGGTGCCGGCGTGGGCCGGCCTGGTGCTGATCCATCGCACCGTGCCGCACGGCCACTGGTGGACCTTCCTCGGCCTGGCGATCGTCTGGGCGGCCGACATCGGCGCCTATTTCTCCGGCCGCTTCTTCGGCAAGCGCAAGCTGGCGCCGCAGATCAGCCCCGGTAAGACCTGGGCCGGCGTGTACGGCGCCTTCGTCGCCGCCGGCCTGGTCGTCGCGATCGGTGGCTGGCTGCTGGGCGTGCATGACGCGCGGCTGGCCGGCCTGGTGGTGCTGGCGGCGATCACGGTGGCGGTCTCCATCGTCGGCGACCTGGTCGAGAGTCTGATGAAGCGCCACGCCCAGGTGAAGGACTCCGGCCACCTGTTTCCCGGCCACGGCGGCCTGCTCGACCGCCTCGACAGTGTGTTCGCTGCCATGCCGGTGTTCGCCCTGGGCCTGTGGCTGCTCGGCGTCGTGCAGCTGTCATGAGGCAGGTCGGAGTCTTCGGCGCCACCGGCTCGATCGGCGGCAGCACCCTCGACGTCATCGCGCGCCACCCGGATCGCTTCCGCGCCAGCGTGCTGGTCGCGCATCGACAGGTCGACGCACTGGTGGCGCTGTGCGTGACGCACCGGCCGGAGCTGGCGGTGATCGCCGACCCGGCGCTGGAGCCCGCGCTGGCCAAGGGCCTCGCTGCGGCCGGCGTGCGCTGCGAGGTGGCCAGCGGTCCCGAGGCTGTGGCGCAGGCGGCGGCCGGACCGCGGTGCGATACCGTGGTCGCCGCCATCGTCGGTGCCGCCGGACTGGACTCCACCCTGGCTGCCGCGAGGACCGGCAAGCGCCTGCTGCTGGCCAACAAGGAGTCGATCGTGATGGCCGGCCCGCTGCTGCTGGCCGCGCTGCGCGAGGGCGGCGGCGAGCTGATCCCGGTGGACTCCGAGCACAACGCGATCTTCCAGTGCCTGCCCGGCGGGCGTCCCGACCTGGCGAAAACCGGCGTCCGGCGACTGATCCTGACCGCGTCCGGTGGCCCGTTCCGCGGCCGCAGCCGCGCCGAGCTGGCGCACATCACCCCCGACCAGGCCTGCGCCCACCCAAACTGGGTGATGGGCCGGAAGATCTCGGTCGACTCGGCCACCCTGATGAACAAGGGCCTGGAGGTCATCGAGGCGCACCATCTGTTCGGTGCGCCGGCCGACGCCATCGAGGTGCTGGTGCACCCGCAAAGCCTGATCCATTCGATGGTGGACTACCTGGACGGCTCGGTGCTGGCCCAGCTCGGCAACCCGGACATGCGCACGGCGATCGGCCACGCGCTGGCCTGGCCGGAGCGGATCGACACCGGTGTCGCCCCGCTGGACCTGGCCGCGCTGGCACCGCTGCAGTTCGAACGCCCGGACACCACCACCTTCCGCTGCCTGGCGCTGGCGTTCGACGCGCTGCGCGCGGGCGGAGACGCCCCGGCCATCCTCAATGCCGCCAACGAGGTGGCGGTGGAAGCGTTCCTGGCCGGCGCGCTGGGTTTCCTCGACATCGCCAACGTGGTGGAAAGCGTGCTGGCGGAACTGCCGGCCGAAGCCGTGGTCGATGTCCAGACCCTGGTTGAACGCGACCGCATGGCACGTGCCGCTGCCCGGCGCATCCTCCGCCACGCATGCTGATAAGCTCTTATCGATGAATCCTTTTTTCGGCTCGGTGTTCTGGTTGCTGGTCACGCTTGGCGTGCTGGTGACCTTTCACGAATTCGGCCACTTCTGGGTCGCGCGGCGCTGCGGCGTGAAGGTGCTGCGCTTCTCGGTCGGCTTCGGCAAGGCGATCTGGAAGCGGGTCGGCCGGGACGGCACCGAGTACCAGGTCGCGATGATCCCGCTCGGCGGCTACGTGAAGATGCTCGATGCCCGCGAGGGTGACGTGGACCCGGCGCTGGGTTCGGAGGAATTCACCGGCAAGCCGGTATGGAAACGCATCGCCATCGTCGCTGCCGGCCCCGCGTTCAACCTGATCTTCGCGGTAGCCGCGTTCTGGACGATGTTCATGATCGGCCGCCCGGACGCCGTGCCGGTGGTCGCTGCCGCGCCGCACAGCATGGCCGCCGAGGCTGGCCTGCGGACCGGCGACCGCATCCTGGCCATCGACGGCCACCGGATCGCCACCTGGTCCGGTGTCACCGACGACCTGGTCGACGCCCTGCTCGGGCGGGACCCGCTCGCTGTGCGCGTGCGAGGCACTGACGGCCGCGAACGCGACCTGATCCTGCCGCTCGACCGGCTGCCCGCCGGCCAGGACGTGGGTCAATACCTGGACCGCGTGGGGCTCTCGCTCGCGCCGGCACCTCCGGTCATCGGCACGGTGATGCCCGGCAAGCCGGCCGCACTCGGCGGCATGCAGGCCGGCGACCTCGTTCTCAGCGTCGACGGCCAGCCGGTGGCCAACTACGCCGAACTGCAGAAGGCGATCCGCGAGCAGGCGCCGAAGTCGCCCTCGCTGGCCTTCGTGGTCCGGCGCGATGGCCGCCAGGTGCCGCTGACCGTGGTCGCGCGCGAGGAATCGCTGGAAGGGCAACCCTCGAACTGGGTGATCGGCGTGCTTGCGCCCGCCGCCGAGACCGCGATCCAGCGCTACGGACCGCTGCGGGCGATGCACGAGTCGCTCGCGACGACCTGGGACAGCGCCACCCAGACCTTCCGCATGATCGGCAAGATGCTGGTCGGCGAGGCCTCGACCCGGAACCTGTCCGGCGTGATCGGCATCGCCCAGGTGGCCAACCAGTCGGCCAGCATGGGACCGGCCTGGTTCCTCAACTTCCTGGGCATGGTCTCGCTCAGCCTGTGCATCCTCAACCTGCTGCCCATCCCGCTCTTGGATGGGGGTCATCTGCTGTATTACCTTATCGAGTTGGTCAAGGGCAGCCCGGTCAGCGAGCGGACCATGATCGCCGGCCAGTACGTCGGACTCGCCCTGCTGTTCACGATGATGGGCCTGGCGTTCTACAACGACCTCCATCGCATCCTGCTGTCGTGACGGATCCTCGTTCCGCCCATGACGCCGGCTCGTACGGCCAGCTCCGGAACGGAGCGCCACGCGCCGCCGGTGCAGGCGGACGTGACCGCACGCCGGATATGCTCTTGCGCCATGCCTTGTCCGGGACGATCGCCATGATCGCCCCGTCGAAATAACCCAACGGAATCGACGATGAAGCGTATCGCCGCCCTGCTCCTGCTTGCCTCTCTCTCCGCCAACGCGGTGGCCTTCGAGCCGTTCGTCGTGTCCGACATCCGCATCGACGGCCTGAGCCGGATCTCGGCGGGCACGGTCTACAACTACCTGCCGGTGAACAAGGGCGACCAGTTCACCGAGGACGAGGCCCAGCGGGCCATCCGCGCCCTCTACAACACGCACTTCTTCAGCGACGTGGAGATGAGCCGGGAGGGCAACATCCTGGTGATCAAGGTGGTGGAGCGTCCCTCGATCGCCAAGCTGACCATCCGCGGCAACAAGGACATCAAGGAAGAAGACCTGCGCAAGGGCCTCAAGGAGATCGGCCTGTCCGAGGGCGAGACCTTCGACCGGCTGTCGCTGGACCGCGTGAAGCAGGAGCTGATCACCCAGTACTACAACCGCGGCAAGTACAACGTCTCGATCGACCCGCACGTGACCCGGCTGGACCGCAACCGCGTGGCGCTGGACATCGAGATCCGCGAGGGCAAGGTCGCCAAGATCAAGGAAATCAACATCGTCGGCAACACCAAGTTCACCGACAAGCAGATCGAGGACAACTTCGAGTCCGGCACCACCAACTGGATGTCCTGGTACTCGAAGAACGACCAGTACTCGCGCGAGAAGCTCTCTGGCGACCTGGAGAAGCTGCAGTCCTACTACATGAACCGCGGCTACGCCGACTTCGGCGTGGACTCCACCCAGGTCACCATCTCGCCCGACAAGCGCGCGATGTACATCGCCGCCAGCATCAAGGAAGGCGAGGTCTACACCGTTTCCGACGTGCACCTGCTGGGCAAGCTGATCCTGCCGGAGAAGACCCTGCGGCAACTGGTGTTCGTCAAGACCGGCGACAAGTTCAACCGCGCCGCCGTGGAGGGCACCTCCAATGCCATCAAGGGCATCCTGGCCAACCTCGGCTTCGCCTACGCCAAAGTGACGCCGGTGCCGAAGCTGGACAAGGAAAAGCGCACCGTCGACCTGACCTTCTACATCGAGCCGGGCCAGCGCGTGTACGTGCGCCGCGTGATCTTCCAGGGCAACACCCGCACCGAGGACGACGTGCTTCGTCGCCAGATGCGCCAGCTGGAGGGCTCCTGGTACTCGCAGGCACTGATCGACCGCTCGAAGATCCGCCTGCAGCAGCTCGGCTACTTCAAGAAGGTCGACATCGACAAGCAGCGCGTGCCCGGCAGCCAGGATCAGGTCGACGTCACGGTGAAGGTGGAGGAGCAGTCCGCCGGCAGCCTGCAGTTCGGCGTGGGCTATTCGCAGTACTCGGGCATCATCCTGTCCGCGTCGGTGTCGCAGAACAACTTCCTCGGCACCGGCGACAGCTTCAGCGTGGGCGCCGAGACCAGCACCTACTACAAGCGCGTCAACGCCAGCTACTACAACCCGTTCCTGACCGACAGCGGCATCGGTATCGGCTACACGCTCGGCTACTCCAAGACCGACTACGGCAACACCGATTTCGCCAACTACGCCACCAGCGCGAAGTCGTTCTCCACCTTCCTGGGCATCCCGATCACCGAGTTCGACAGCCTGCGCGTCGGCCTCGGCGTCAGCAGCAACAAGATCAACCTGTACCCGGGCTACAGCCCGCAGGTGCTGCTGGACTACCAGAACGCGCTCGGCCACAAGACCATCCACGAGTGGACCGGCACGCTGGGCTGGAACCACGACACCCGCAACGGCTACTGGGCACCGACCCGCGGCGGCCTGCTCTCGGTGTCCAGCGACGTGGCCCTGCCCGGCTCCACCGTGCAGCACTTCCGCGTCAGCGCGGAAGCGAACCACTACTGGCCGATCGGCGCCGGCTTCGTGCTGTACCTCGATGGCCAGGCCCAGTACGGCGCCACCTACGGCAGCCAGACCTACAAGAGTTCGTTCGGCCAGTACGCGGCCGGCCAGCCGCTCGACTATCCGTTCTGGCAGAACTTCTACTCCGGCGGCGTGCGCGACGTGCGCGGCTTCCAGGACAACACCCTGGGCCCGCGCGTGTGCTCCGGCACGGACGCCAGCGGTCATGCGATCCAGCCGAGCTCCAACGGCTACTGCACGGGCAGCTACTACCAGTACGCGCAGCCGATCGGCGGTGCCTTCAAGGTGCTTGGAACGTCCGAGTTGTACCTGCCGCTGCCGTTCCTCAAGGACATCAACACCGCCCGCGTGTCGCTGTTCATGGACGTCGGCAACGCATACAAGGACTACCAGAGCTTCAAGGCGGGCGACCTGCGCGCCTCGGCCGGTATCTCGCTGCACTGGCAGGCGCCGATCGGTCCGCTGATCATCAACTTCGCCACGCCGATCCGCTCCAAGCCGGCCGACCGTCCGTACGAGGAGCGCATCCAGTTCACCTTCGGCAGCCAGTTCTGACCGATCCGGACGCGACTGCAGTACCACTGCGAAAGCGCGGCTCCGGCCGCGCTTTCGCGTTTCCGCCCCCTCCCTTCGCCCGCGCACGGACACCCGCGCCCGGGTCGCCTACAATGGCGCGCTTTCCCGGAGCATCCATGAGCGCGAATCCATACACGGTCGGTGAGCTGGCCGATCGCTTCGGCCTCGTCGCCCACGGCGACGCCGCACGCGTGATCGACGGCGTCGGCACGCTGGCCGGCGCCGGCCCGAGCCAGCTCACCTTCCTGTCCAACAGCAAGTACGCCGGCCAGCTCGCCGGCACCCGCGCCGGCGTGGTGGTGCTGCGCGAAGCCGACGCAGCGCAGTGCCCGACCACGGCGCTGGTCGCCCGCGACCCCTACGTCGCCTACGCGAAGATAGCCGCGCTGTTCGAGCACCTGCCTGCCGCGCCGGCGGGCATCCATCCCAGCGCCGTGGTGGCGCCGACGGCGCGGGTCAGCCCGACCGCCAGCATCGGCCCCTGCTGCGTGGTGGAGGCCGGCGCGGTGGTCGAGGACGGCGCCGTGCTCGGCCCGCACTGCATCATCGGCGAGGGCTGCACGGTCGGCGCGCAGTCGCGGCTGGTGGCACGGGTCACCCTGGTCACGCGCGTCACCCTGGGCAAGCGGGTGCTGGTGCATCCGGGCGCGGTGATCGGCTCGGACGGCTTCGGCCTTGCCTTCGACCGCGACCACTGGATCAAGCTGCCCCAGCTCGGCGGCGTACGCATCGGCGACGACTGCGAGATCGGCGCCAACACCACCATCGACCGCGGCGCGCTGGACGACACCGTGCTCGAGGAGGACGTGCGCCTGGACAACCAGATCCAGATCGCCCACAACGTTCACATCGGCGCACACACGGCACTGGCCGGCTGCGCCGCGGTGGCCGGCAGCGCCAAGATCGGGCGCTACTGCATGATCGGCGGGAACGCCGGCGTGCTTGGCCATCTGGAGGTGGCCGACCGGGTTACCATTACGGCCAAGAGCCTGGTTACCCATTCGATCCGCGAGCCGGGCGAATACTCCTCGGGGACGCCGCTGCAGGACAACCGGCAATGGCGCAAGAACGCCGCCCGCTTCAAGCATCTCGACGACTATGCGCGCCGCCTCGCGGCGCTGGAGAAGGACAGCAACAATGAGTGATTACGCAGCGGAATTCAGCCTGCCGGTCGGCGTGGAACAGATCCAGCAGCTGCTGCCCCACCGCTACCCGTTCCTGCTGGTCGACCGGGTGATCGAACTGGTCCCGGACACCAGCGTGGTGACGCTGAAGAACGTGACGATGAACGAGCCGTTCTTCCAGGGCCACTTCCCCGGCCACCCGGTGATGCCGGGCGTGCTGATCGTCGAGGCGATGGCACAGAGCGCCGGCCTGCTCACCCAGATTTCCAGCCGGTTGAAGGGTGACCTGGGCAGCCCCTTGTTCTACCTGGCGAAGATCGACAACGCCCGCTTCGCCTGCCCGGTGGTGCCGGGCGACCAATTGCGCATGGAGGTCTCGCTCAAGCGCCTGATGCGTGGCATGGGCCTGTTCATCGCGCGCACCCTGGTGGACGGCAAGGAAGTGGCCAGCTGCGAGCTGATGTGCGCGGCGAGGTCCGACAAATGATCCACGCCGCGTCGATCCACCCCACCGCCCAGATCGATCCCTCGGTCGTTCTGGGCGACAACGTCAGCATCGGCGCATACACGGTGATCGGGCCGGACGTGGAGATCGGCGCCGGCACCGTGGTCGGCCCGCACGTGGTGATCGAGGGCCCGACCCGCATCGGTCGCGACAACCGCATCAGCCAGTTCGCCTCGCTCGGCGGTGCACCGCAGGACAAGAAGTTCAAGGGCGAGCGCACCGAGCTGGTGATCGGCGACCGCAACCTGATCCGCGAATTCGTCACCATCAACCGCGGCACCGGCGACGGCGGCGGCATCACCCGCATCGGCGACGACAACTGGCTGCTCGCCTACGTGCATGTCGCGCACGACTGCCAGGTCGGCAACCACGTGGTTTTCTCCAACTACTCGGCGCTGGCCGGGCACGCGGAGATCGGCGACTGGGTGATCGTCTCCGGCTACGCCGGCGTGCACCAGTTCTGCAAGGTCGGTGCGCACGCCTTCATCGGCATGGGCTGCCTGGTCGGCAGCGACGTGCCGCCGTTCGTCATGATGGCCAACGAGACCCGCGGCCGCCCGCGTGGCATCAACAGCGAGGGCCTCAAGCGCCGCGGCTTCGACAGCACCCGCATCTCGGCGATCAAGCGCGCCTACCGCACGCTGTACATGGCGGGCCTCAGCCTGACCGAGGCGCGCGAGCAGCTTGCCGCGCAGGCTCAGGACAGCGAGGACGTACGCGCGATGCTGGAGTTCCTCGAGCGCAGCGAGCGCTCGCTGGCGCGCTGAGACGGGGGTGGGCCGCGCAGCGCCCCGTGCGGCCGGACGCCACCCACTACAATGGCGCGCATGAATCCGCCGCCCGACTCCACCGATCCACGACGCGCCGCCCCCGACGCCCCGCTCATCGCCGTCATCGCCGGAGAGGAATCCGGCGACCAGTTGGGCGGCGACCTGCTCGCCGCGCTGCGCCGGCGCCACCCCGGGGCGCGCTTCGTCGGCATCGGGGGCAAGCGCATGCAGGCGCAGGGGCTGGAATCCTGGTACGACATGGCCGAACTGTCGCTGTTCGGCCTGGCCGAGGTGCTCCGCCACCTGCCGCGGCTGCTGAAGCTGCGCAAGGAGCTGGTTGCCCGCCTGATCGACGCCAGGCCGGACGTGGTCGTCGGCATCGACGCCCCCGACTTCAACCTCGGCGTGGAACGACGCCTGCGTGAGGCCGGCCTGCGCACCGTGCACTACGTCAGCCCGTCGGTATGGGCCTGGCGCGAGAAGCGCGCGGAGAAGATCGGCCGCAGCGCAGACCGCGTGCTGTGCCTGTTCCCGATGGAGCCATCGATCTACGCCCGCCACGGGGTCGATGCGCGCTTCGTCGGCCATCCACTGGCCGACCGCTTTCCGATGGTCGGCGACCGCCATGCCGCACGGGAGGTGCTTGGCCTGGCGCAGGAGCGCCCCGTGCTCGCCGTCTTGCCCGGCAGCCGCGGCTCGGAGATCGATCGGCTGGGTTCGATCTTCCTGGATGCCGCTGCACGGGTCGCCGCCGCGGTGCCGGGGCTGCAGGTGGTGGTTCCCTCGGCCAACGCCCGCATGCACGAGCGGATCAGGACTGTGCTGGACCGGCCAGGCCTGCACTGGCCCGAGCCGCCACGCCTGCTCGACGGACAGGCGCACGAGGCGATGCTGGCCGCTGACGTGGTGCTGCTGGCTTCCGGTACCGCCACGCTGGAGGCGATGCTGGCCAAGCGCCCGATGGTGGTCGGTTACCGCGTTTCGCCGTGGAGTTACCGCATCGCGCGGCTGCTGCGCATGCTCAAGACCGACATCTACTCACTGCCCAACGTGCTGGCACGCGCCAGCGGACTGGGCGACCCGTTGCCGGTGTCCGAACGCATGCAGGACGACTGCACCGCAGCGCATCTGGCCGACGACACGCTGGCGCTTTTCCGCGACAGCGATCGACGCGGTGCGATCGTCGCCACGTTCGAACAGTTGCACCGTGCCCTGCAGGTGGACCTGTCCGGTCATGCCGGCGACGCCGCGGCCGCCGCGGTGGTCGAGTTGATCGAACGGAATACCGCGCATGGCTGACCGGGAGCCACGCAGGATCGCCGGCGTGGACGAGGCAGGCCGCGGGCCACTGGCCGGCCCGGTGGTGGTGGCCGCGGTGATCCTCGCCCCCTTCCGGCCGATCGCCGGTCTCGACGATTCGAAAAGACTCAGCGAGAAGAAGCGCGAGGCGCTGTATCCGCTGGTGATCGAGCGTGCGCTCGCGCACTGCGTGGTGGTGGTCGAGCCGGAGGAGATCGACCGGCTGAACATCTTCCATGCCACCATGGCCGGCATGAGCCGCGCGGTGGCCGGCCTCTCGCCCGGGGCACAGGAGGCGCTTGTCGACGGCAACAAGCTGCCGCGCGATCTGCCCTGTCCGGGACGCGCCATCGTCGGCGGCGACGCCCTGGAGCCGGCAATCAGCGCCGCCTCGATCCTGGCCAAGGTCACCCGCGACCGGCTGATGGTGCAGCTCGACGCGGTCCATCCGGGCTACGGCTTCGCCGTGCACAAGGGCTACCCCACGCCAGCACACCTGGAAGCCTTGCAGCGCCTCGGCCCCAGCGCCCAGCACCGGCGCAGCTTCGCACCGGTCGGGCGTGCGCTGGAGCAGATGACGCTGTTCTGATCCGGTGTGCGCGGCAAGCGGCGTGCCAGCGGCAGCCTGACCTGTGGCAGATGCGCCGTAGCGCGGAGGGCGTAATATGTTACGCGCACCCACCAAGCGCATGAGCGCATCGCTCGGCACCGGCCCGCTCCACCCATGCAACGCGGACCGCGCTTCCCGCATCCTACCGGTGTGGTCGCATGCAACGGCCACCGCTGCGGCCGCCCGCCCTTCGCAGGGACGCCCCGGATCCGCTCCGGCGGATCGTTCCCGATCGCGGAGAACCCGCGAGGAGTCTCGCCATGAAGTCCCCCATCGTCCGCCCCTCGAACGACCCCTCGAACGCCCCTTTGGCCCCCGTTCCGACCCCGCTGCAGGAGGCGATCGGGCAGGCACTGCCGCAGGACCGCACGGTCCCTGCCCATCGCGATTACGACGGGCGGGGCCTGCTCATCCAGCCGCTTGACCACCTCGACGGCGAGGCGGACTGCAAGCGCTTCATGATCCGCTGACCGGAGAAATCCGGTCAGCGGATGATCGCCCACGGGACCGGGCCGTCCGGTCCGGCCCGGCAGCGGCAGAACCGCCATGCACGGACAGGGCTTGGCGAGAGCGACATGACGCCCTCCCGGCGCCATGCCGCCGCCGGGAGGGCGTTGCACGCAACCCTTCTCGACGCCGGTGGCATGCCGGTCGCGCCGTCGTCACGCCTGTCAAGCTTGTGGGCCACCCGACCCACGGTTACCTTTCCGGGTCAGCCGCCGAGTCGCCATGCCCGCCCGTTTCGTCCACCTGCACCTGCACAGCGAGTACTCGCTGGTCGATTCGACCATCCGCATCAAGGCGCTGGTCGACGGCTGCGTGCGCGCGGGCATGCCGGCGGTCGCACTGACCGACGACAGCAACATGTTCGCGCTGGTGAAGTTCTACAAGGCCTGCAGCGCGGCCGGCATCAAGCCGATCGGCGGTTGCGACCTGTGGATCAGCGCCCCCGACGACCCGCGCCCCTGGCGCCTGGCCGTGCTGTGCCAGGACCGCGAGGGCTACCTCAACCTGTCGCGGCTGGTGTCGCGCGCCTGGCGCGACGGCCAGGCCGGCGGCAAGGCCACGGTCGAGGCCGGCTGGCTGACTCCGGCCGCATCGCACGGGCTTATCGCCCTGCTGGGGCGCGAGAGCGAGGTGGCCCGCATCGCGGTGAACCAGGGCGTCGAGGCCGCGCTGGCGAAGCTTCGCCCGCTCGCGCGGCTGTTCCCCGACCGGCTGTACCTGGAGCTGACCCGCTGCGGCCGCGAGGGCGAGGAAACCTGGAACACCGCCGCGCTGGCGCTGGCCACCGAGCTGGACCTGCCGGTGATCGCCAGCAACGACGTGCGCTTCCTCAAGCAGGACGACTTCGAGTCGCACGAGGCGCGCGTGTGCATCAACCAGGGTCGCGTGCTGGCCGACCCCAAGCGCCCGCGCGACTACAGCGACCAGCAGTACCTGAAGTCGCCGGAGGAGATGGAGGCGCTGTTCGCCGACCTGCCCGAGGCGCTGGAGAACACCGTCGAGCTGGCCAAGCGCTGCAATCTCGAGCTCAGCTTCGGCACCTACTACCTGCCCGACTTCCCGGTACCGGAAGGCCACGACCTGGCCAGCTACATCCGCGAACTGGCGCGCGAGGGCCTGGCCGAGCGCCTGGCCGCCGCGCCGCTGGCCGAGGGCAAGACCCTGGCCGACTACGAGGCGCGGCTCGAACGCGAGCTCGACGTCATCATCGAGATGGGCTTCCCCGGCTACTTCCTGATCGTGGCCGACTTCATCAACTGGGGTAAGCAGAACGGCATCCCGGTCGGCCCGGGCCGCGGCTCGGGCGCCGGCTCGCTGGTGGCCTGGGTGCTGAAGATCACCGACCTGGACCCGCTGCAGTACGACCTGCTGTTCGAGCGCTTCCTCAACCCCGAACGCGTGTCGATGCCCGACTTCGACATCGACTTCTGCATGGATCGCCGCGACGAGGTGATCGACTACGTGGCGCGCAAGTACGGCCGCGACCACGTCAGCCAGATCATCACCTACGGCTCGATGGCGGCGAAGGCGGTGCTGCGCGATTCGGGCCGCGTGCTGGGCATGGGCTACAACGCGGTCGACCGCATCGCCAAGCTGATTCCCGCCCGTCCACTCGACCTGACCCTGTCCGATGCGCTGGGCCGCAGCGAGAAGTCGAAGAAGGAGCCGGACCGCGTCGTCAAGGAGTTCTGCGACCTCTACGAGCAGGACGAGGACGAGGCGCGCCCGCTGATCGACCTGGCGCTGAGCCTGGAGAACCTCACCCGCAACGTCGGCAAGCACGCCGGCGGCGTGGTGATCGGCCCGAAGCCGCTGACCGAGTTCGCCCCGCTGTACTGCGAGCCGGGCGGTGGCGGCGTGGTGACCCAGTACGACAAGGACGATGTCGAAGCGGTCGGCCTGGTGAAGTTCGACTTCCTCGGCCTGCGCACGCTCACGATCATCGACTGGGCGGTGAAGGCGATCAACGCGCGCCGCGCGACCACCGGCGAAGAACCGCTGGACATCAGCCAGCTGCCGATCGACGACGTGCCGACCTACGAGCTGCTCAAGCGCGCGCAGACGGTCGCCGTGTTCCAGCTCGAATCCTCCGGCATGCAACGCATGCTCAAGGACGCCAGGCCCGACCGCTTCGGCGACATCGTGGCGCTGGTGGCGCTGTATCGCCCCGGCCCGATGGACCTGATCCCCAGCTTCGTCGCGCGCAAGCACGGCAAGGAAGAAGTCGAGTACCCCGACCCGCGCGTCGAGCCGATCCTGAAAGAGACCTACGGCATCATGGTCTACCAGGAGCAGGTGATGCAGATGGCGCAGATCGTCGGCGGCTATTCGCTCGGCGGCGCCGACCTGCTGCGCCGTGCGATGGGCAAGAAGAAGCCCGAGGAGATGGTCAAGCACCGCGCCATGTTTCGCGAGGGCGCGGCCAAGGACGGGCTCTCGGCCGAGAAGGCCGACCAGATCTTCGACCTGATGGAGAAATTCGCCGGCTACGGCTTCAACAAGTCGCATGCCGCCGCCTACGCGCTGGTGTCCTACCAGACCGCATGGCTGAAGGCGCACTACCCCGCCGAGTTCATGGCCGCGACGATCTCCTCGGACATGGACAACACCGACAAGGTGGTGACCTTCCTGACCGAGTCGAAGGCGATCGGCCTGACCGTGCTGCCACCGGACGCCAACGCCTCCGAGTACATGTTCGTTGCGGTCGAACCCAAGGTGATCCGCTACGGCCTGGGCGCGATCAAGGGGGTCGGCCAGGGGGCCTGCGAGGCGATCGTCGACGAGCGCAAGCGCAACGGTCCCTACAAGGACCTGGCCGACTTCTGCCGCCGGGTCGACCCGACCAAGCTCAACCGCCGCGTGCTGGAAGCGCTGATCCTGGCCGGCTCGCTCGACGCGCTGGCGCCGACCCGCGCCAGCCTGATGGAGCAGTTGCCGGACGCGATCAAGGCCGCCGAACAGCACCTGCGCGATCGCCAGTCCGGCCAGAACGACATGTTCGGCGCGGCGATGGGGGCGGTGACGCCGGTGGTGCAGATCGAGCTGCCCACCGTGCCGGAGTGGCCGCTGGAGCGGAAACTGCAGGGCGAGCGCGACACGCTCGGGCATTACCTCTCCGGCCACCCCACCGATCCGTGGCGCGACGAGCTGGCGCAGCTGTCCAGTTGCCCGCTGGGCGAGATCGCCGAGCGCTACCAGCCGCCGCGCCCGCGCAAGAACGACGACGGCGAGAACAACCGCTTCCGCCGTGGCCCGGATACGCCGTGGACGGTGGCTGGTATGGTCGCCGCCGTGCGCAAGCGCGGCGATTCGGACGCCTTCGTGCGGCTGGAGGACGGCACCGGCAGCATCGAGGTGAGCTTCTTCGGCGAACTGTTCCAGCAGGTTTCGCCGCTGCTGGTGCGCGACGAGATCCTGATCGTCGAGGGCGGCCTGCGCATCGACGAATTCTCCGGCGGCGGTTTCCAGGTGCGCGCGCGCAGCGCGATCACCCTGGCCGACGCCTGCCGCCGCCACGCGCGCCTGCTGCGGCTCAAGCTCAACGGCATCACGCCGGACTTCCCAGCCCAGTTGCAGCGCACCCTCGCCGGCTTCCGCGGCGGGCGCGCCAGCGTGGTGCTGCACGGCTACCACAACCGCGATGCCCAAGCCGACCTGGAGCTGGGCGAGGCATGGCGGGTGGAAGCGATCCCGGACCTGCTGCGCGCCGTGCGCGCCCTGCCCGGGGTCGAGGCGGCCCGGCTGCGCATCGTGAAAAGCCAGGAGTGAGTGGTGAGGAGTGAGAAGTGAGAGAAAGGCAACGTTCGCTCCGACCGCTGCACCACACACTCCTCCCTGGACCTTTTGCGCGCCGTGCGGCGCCTTGCCCGGGGGCAAGGCGGCCCAGCTACGCATAGCGAAAGGCCTGTCGTGCGCGGCAAGGCGTTGGAAGCGAGAGAAAGCCATGCCCGCTCCGGACGCTTGACCTCTCACTCCTCACTCCTCGCCACTCACTCCTCGCTCCAACCCCATACGGCGGCGTTCTCGCGTTTTTTCGCGGCCCGCTATACTGCCCCGCTTACTGTCCTGAACCGCGCCGAATGAACCCGAACTTCCTCGATTTCGAACAACCGATTGCCGAGCTGGAAGCGAAGATCGAAGAGCTTCGCCACGCCAGCCATGGCCAGGCGGTGGACATCGACGAAGAGGTCGGCCGCCTGCGCGAAAAGCTCAAGGTCAAGACCGCGGACATCTTCCGCAACCTCAATTCATGGCAGGTCACCCAGCTCTCGCGCCATCCGGCGCGGCCGTACACGCTGGACTACATCAACGCCATCTGCGAGGAGTTCCACGAGCTGGCCGGCGACCGCGCCTTCGCCGATGACGCCGCGATCGTGGGCGGCCTGGGCCGGATCAACGGTCGCTCGGTGATGATCATCGGCCACCAAAAGGCGCGCGACACCAAGGGTAAGGTGCGCCGCAACTTCGGCATGCCGCGCCCGGAGGGTTACCGCAAGGCGCTGCGCCTGATGAAGCTGGCCGAGCGCTTCGGCCTGCCGATCCTCACCTTCATCGACACCCCCGGCGCCTACCCCGGCGTGGGTGCCGAGGAACGCGGCCAGAGCGAGGCGATCGCCCGCAACCTGCTGGAGATGGCCGAGCTGAAGGTGCCGGTCGTCTGCACCGTGATCGGCGAGGGCGGCTCCGGCGGTGCGCTGGCGATCGGCGTCGGCGACGCGGTGATCATGCTGCAGTACTCGATCTATTCGGTGATCTCCCCGGAAGGCTGTGCCTCGATCCTGTGGAAGAGCCAGGACAAGGTGCGCGACGCGGCCGATGCGATGGGCGTCACCGCACCGCGCCTGCTCGAGCTGGGCCTGGTCGACAAGGTCGTGCGCGAGCCGCTCGGCGGCGCGCACCGCAACCCGCACTCGATGGCGATCCGCCTGAAGGCCGTACTGCTGAACGAGCTGGACCGGCTCGAGGCGATGAACGTGCCCGACCTGCTGGCGCGTCGCTACGAGCGTCTGCGCGGTTACGGCGCCTACACCGAGGGCTGAACCACTTGGCGCAAGGCTGCTATCGTCGGGCACGAACGGAATCGCCGCACGACGAGGACCGCCATGCTCCGCATCGCCCTTGCCGCAGCGCTTGCACTGCCTGCGCCCATCGTCGGCGCCGCCAGCGCGCCGCTGATCGCCACGCCCGAGGCACTGGCAAGCTACCTGCGTGACACCCCGATGGCGCGCTCGCCATTGGGCGCGCTGACGCCGGGTGCACGCAAGCGGTTCCTCTCCAGCCTGGTATTCGGCCACAGCGGGTTGCGTGATTTCAGCGTCGACGACATGGCGCACGAGCTGACCCGCGTGCAGGTACAGGCGGTCGCGGACCTGTTCGGCGTCCGCAAGTATGTCGAAGGCGTGGGCCTGTCGCCCGGCGCTTACGCGCTCATCCGGCAGGAACGCATTGCCGATGCGATCCGGCGCAGCTGCACGATCGACACCTGCCCGGAAAGCACGATCGAGCAGCACTACGACGCCCTCGTGCTCGCCGACCACCATGGTCCGGACGCCGCCCGCGATGCGGCCACCGCCGCCGACTACGCACGACTGTTCGCCGCCGAGATGCGCCCCGCCTCGCTCGAAGGCGCCAGCGCGCCGGACCTGCGCCTGCTGGCGCGCGCGGCGCAGCGCGCGCTGGATACCGACCCCGACGGTCGCGCCGCCGACGACCTCGCCCATGTGCTGGCCACCATGCAGTCGCGCGGCATGGCCGACGATGCGGACTTCCTGCCGCTGTATCGCGCCCGCGTCACCACGCGCCGTTTCGACACCGCGCGGGCGCTCGCGCAGGCCCATCCCGGCATGGCGGTCACCACGCTACCGACGCTGGACCCTGCGACGACGCCCGTGGTCGGCCCGACCGTGCTCACCGTGTCGGCCGATGGCCGGCACATGTCCCGCGGCATGGTGGATCTCGACGTGCCGCTGCGCATCGTGGTCGTCGCCGCCTGTCATTTCTCCGAGGACGCCGCCCGCGCCATCGCAACGGACCCGCGACTCGATGCGCTGTTCCACCAGCACGCCGTATGGCTGGCCGCGGACGCCACGGCGCCGACCGATGCCGCAGGGTGGAACCGCGCGTTCCCCACCCAGCCCATCCACATCGCGTGGCGACAGCGCGAGTGGAGCATGCTCGACTCCTGGGCCATGCCGACGTACTACGTGTTCCGCCACGGCCGCGAGGTGGCGCGCTGGCAAGGCTGGCTCGGACTGGACGTCCTGCGCACCGAGCTGAGCAAGGCCGGCGTGCCGTACTGACCACCGGCTCTGCGATGATGCAGACCGGATCGCACAAGGAAACCACCGCCATGGCCGCTCCCACCTCCGCCCGCCTCGCCGTGCTGATCGACGCCGACAACGCCCAGCCGGCCATCGTCGAAGGGTTGCTGGCGGAAATCGCCAAGTACGGCACGGCCCATGCCAAGCGCATCTACGGGGACTGGACCGGCTCCCACCTGAAGGGCTGGAAGGAGACGCTGCTCACCTTCTCGATCCAGCCGATCCAGCAGTTCGGCTACACCCGGGGCAAGAACGCCACCGACTCGGCGATGATCATCGACGCGATGGACCTGCTCTACACCGGGCGCTTCGACGGCTTCTGCATCGTCTCCAGCGACAGCGACTTCACCCGACTGGCCGCGCGCATCCGCGAGTCCGGCCTCACCGTGTACGGCTTCGGCGAGAAGAAGACGCCCGAGCCCTTCGTCGCCGCCTGCGACAAGTTCATCTACACCGAACTGCTGGTGGAGAAGCCGGAGGACGAGGCGCCGGCCAAGCGCCTGTCGCAGGCCCAGCTCAAGGGCGACGCGCGGCTGGTCGGGCTGCTGCGCAACGCCATCGACGCCGTGTCCGACGACAGCGGCTGGGCACACCTGGGCGCGATCGGCTCGTCGGTGGCCAAGCAGGCGCCGGAGTTCGACCCGCGCAACTACGGCTACCGCAAGCTGAGCGAGCTGGTCGACGCGATCGGCCTGTTCGAGATCGACCCGCGCGGCGACGGCGCGACCCGCACGCTCTACGTACGTAACAAGCGCCGCAAGTAGGACGGCCCCGCACACGGGGCCGTCCGTCCGCCGGGCCCTGGACTTCAGCCGTGGCGGTGGCTGTCACCCGCGCCGTCGGCGTGGTCGTCCGCCGCGCCCCACCACGGCAGCTGCAGCAGCGGCTGGCCGCTGTCCGGGCGCAGGAACAGGCGCTGCGGATGCGGGTGGCGGAAATCGAACAGGCCGTCCAGCGATCCCGCGCGCACGTCGAACGAGCCCTGGCCGATGCGCTGGCCACCGAGCCAGTTGTCCTCGATGAAGCGCAGGATCGAGCTCTGGTCGGTCACCGCGTGGTCGACGAAGTTGCGCCTCGCCCACGGCGAGATCACCAGCAGCGGCAGGCGCGGACCGTAGCCGCAGCGCCCCATCGCCTGGGTCGTGGCCGGATCGACGCCGGGCAGGATCGCACCGCTGCCGCACTGGCCATCGCCGTCCAGCACGTCGGCACTGCCTTGCGAAGCGTTCACGATCGGCCCGATCTGGTGGTCGTACCAGCCGTCGGAATCGTCGTAGGCGATCACCACCGCGGTGTCGTGCCACTCCGGCCGCGACTGCAGGAAGTTCATCACCCGCACCAGGAAGGCCTGCTCGTCCAGCGGATCGGAATAGCCGGCGTGGCCGTCCTGGTAGCCGGACGCCTTGAGGAAGCTCACCGCCGGGAAGTTGCCCGCGCGCACCGCGGCGAAGAAATCCTCCAGGTCGTACTGGTGGTTCGCCGCGTCGCCCTGGTGGCCGATCATCGCCACCGAGCTGGGGCGGGCGTGACTGGGATTGGCGGTGGAGGCGTAGTACTGGAACGGCTCGTGGTGCGCGATGTAGTCCGGTGCCGGCCGGCCGGTGACCTCCGACAGCGTGCTGCGCTTGCAGCCGGTGCTGCCGTTGGCGTTGGTGCGGCCGAGGTCGAAGCCGCCCTCGAACCAGCCCCAGCTCACGCCCGCGGCGTTGAGCAGGTCGCCGATGTTGCGGCCGCTCATCTGCACCTGGTTGCGGGTGGGCGAGGAACAGACGTCGCCGATCGGGTCGGCGTCGCCGACCAGGGTCAGGCCGCCGTGGCCGTCGCTGGTCTCGTCACCGGTGCCGTTGAGTGCCTGCGCGATGCCGTTGGTCTGGCCGGAGACCAGGTTGATCGCGCCCGGCGTGGACGGGCCGAAGGTGGTGCCGTAGCTGTTGTCGCTCATCGCGAAGCGCTGCGCGTAGTTCCACAGCGCGGTGACGGTGTTGCCGTCGTAGTAGCCCATCACCAGGCCCTTGCCGCCCTCGTCGGCGCTGCCGTTGCCGGTGGCGGCGGGGAACAGGTCCATCCGGCCGCCGTCGAAGGCCATCTGTTCGGCGGTGTAGTCGTGGTCCTGGTCGGCGGTGGCGGCCTGGTCGCGGCCGAGCCGGAACGGATTGAGCGCGCCGGCGCCGTTGAGCGGATTGAGGTAGTTCGGATTGCGGGTGAGCAGGTCGGCGGTGAGGCCGTTCACGGCCGGCGTGCCGGGGCGTGCATGGAAGGCCGGTTCGCCGGCCGGGTTGAGCGCAAGCGGGTAGGTGCCGAAGTAGTGATCGAAGGAGACGTTCTCCTGGAAGATCACCACCACGTGCCGGATCGGGGTGGCCGTGTCGTCGTAGCCGTGATGACGCGCGTCACCGGCGCGCGCCGGCGACAGGGTGGCAAGCAGGCACAGGCCGGCGGCCAGGGCGCTGACGAGCAGTTTCTGGGGCATGGGAACTCCGCAACGATGGAGGCGACGCCGCAGCGCCGCGATCGGTGTCCTGGATTCCCCTGGGCGCATGCTCGCCGCCGCGCGTGACAGGGCCATGATCGCGACATGACGGCGACGACCGGGCGCCGCCCTACACTGTGCGCCCGAGACCCATCGGAAACGCCATTGACCCCGTCCCTCGCCCGTCACCTGCTCGCCCAGCTCGCCGACGCGCCGCGCGGACCGCTGTGCGTGGCCTTCAGCGGCGGCCCGGACTCCTCCGCCCTGCTGCACGCGCTGGCCGGCCTGCCGCGCGAGCGGCCGCTGCGCGCGCTGCACGTCGACCACGGCCTGCATGCCGACAGCGCCCGCTGGGCCGCGCATGCGCAGGCGTTCTGCGCGACGCTGGCGGTGCCCTGCACGGTGCTGCCGGTGCGGGTCGACACGGCTTCCGGCCTCGGCGTCGAGGGCGCCGCCCGCGCCGCACGTTACGCCGCGCTGGCCGACGCCCTTGCCGAGGGCGAGCAACTGCTCACCGCCCACCACCGCGACGACCAGGTCGAGACGGTGCTGATCAAGCTCTTGCGCGGCGCCGGGCCGGAGGGCCTGGGCGGCATGCGCGAACGCCGCCCGCTGGGCGCCGGTGAACTGTGGCGACCGCTGCTGGAGCTGCCGCGCATCGCGCTGCAGGACTACGTCCGCCAGCACGCGCTGGACTGCCTCGACGACCCGGCCAACGCCGATCCGCGCCTCGCCCGCCACGCCCTGCGCCACCAGGTGCTGCCGGCCCTGGCGACGCACTGGCCGCAGGCGGCCGAGTCGATCACCCGCAGTGCCGCCCTGTGCCGGGAGGCGGCCGATGCGCTGCAGGCGGTCTGGCGGGACGCGTTCGGCCGGCTTCACGACGAGGCCACCGGCAGCCTCGATGCCGAGGGCTGGCGGGCGCTCGTCCCCGGCTTGCGCGAACCGCTGCTCGACCACTGGCTGCACGACCGCGGCCTGCGCGCCCCCACCGGCGCCCAGCGCGCGCAGATCCTGCGCCAGCTCGACGCTCGCGACGGTCGCGTCCCCTGCATCCGCTGGCCCGGCGTCGAGTTGCACGCCTGGCGCGGTCGGCTGTGGGCGCTACCCGCGGCGGCGGCGCCTCCGGCTGACTGGCAGGCGAGCTGGCACGGCGGCACGCTGGCGCTGCCCGACGGTGGCTCGCTCACCCATGACGGATCGCTGCCGGCGCCGCTCACGGTGCGCCTGCGCCGCGGCGGCGAGCGCCTGCGGCCCGCCGGCGACCGCCACACCCGCGAACTGCGCGACCTGTTCCAGGTTGGCGCCATGCCGCCGTGGCTTCGCCCCAGGTGCCCGCTGGTCTACGAGGACGACACGCTGATCGCCGTCGCCGACCGCTGGCTCAGCGATCGCGGCGTGACCCTGCTGGGCGCGCCCGGCGAGCGCCTGCACTGGCGACCGGCAGCGGAGAAGCGAGGGGTGAGTAGTGAGTAGTGAGAGAGGGCCAAACCGTTGCGCGATGCCGCCCTTCGCCTTCTCTCACTCCTCGCTCCACTCCACTCACTCCTGGCCTTTGCCTCTCCCGTTTCCATTGATTCAGCGCCCCCGCTGCGCTAGCGTTGCCGGCCATGGCCAAGACCGCTCCCGCCCCCGCCGACACCGCGCCAGCCGCCGACTTCGAGCAGTCGCTCGACGAGCTCGAGCAGCTCGTGGCGAAGATGGAGGGCGGCGACCTGAGCCTGGACGATTCGCTGGCCTCCTTCGAACGCGGCATCGGCCTGTACCGGCACTGCCAGCAGGCGCTGGAGAAGGCCGACCTGCGGGTGCGCCTGCTGCTCGATCCCGACGCCCCCGAGAGCGCCGAACCGTTTGAACCCGAACTCTGAGCTGAGCCCGGCGCTGCAGGCGCTGATCGACCGCGCCGACCGCGCGCTCGCCGCCGCCCTGCCCGCCGAAGACGTCCCGCCCGCCGAACTGCACCGCGCCATGCGCTACGCCGTGCTGGGCGGCGGCAAGCGGCTGCGTCCGCTGCTGGTCTACGCTGCCGGCCACGCACTGGGCTGCGATGGCCCGGTGCTCGACGCACCAGCCTGCGCGGTGGAGCTGATCCACGCCTATTCGCTGGTGCACGACGACCTGCCGGCGATGGACGACGACGCTCTGCGCCGCGGTCGCCCGACCTGCCACATCGTGTTCGGCGAGGCGATGGCGATCCTCGCCGGCGACGCGCTGCAGGCGTTGGCCTTCGAGCTGCTGGCGCAGGCGCCGGTGGATCCGGCCATCGGCATGGCGATGCAGCGCGCGCTCGGCCGCGCATGCGGCGCCGAGGGCATGGCCGGCGGCCAGGCGCTGGACCTGGCGGCGGTCGGCAGCACGCTGTCGCTGGACGAACTGGAACACATGCACGCCTGCAAGACCGGCGCGCTGATCCGCGCCTCGGTGCAGCTCGGCGCGATGGCCGCCGGTGCCGACTCCGGCACGCTGGATGCGTTGGACCACTACGCTCGCGCGGTCGGCCTGGCCTTCCAGGTCCGCGACGACATCCTCGACGTCGAAGGCGAATCCGCGGTGATCGGCAAGACCGCCGGCAAGGATGCGGCCGCCGACAAACCCACCTTTCCCTCGATCCTCGGCCTGGACGCCTCACGCACCCGACTGGCCCAGCTCACCGACGAGGCACTGGCTGCGCTCGGCCCGCTCGACGCACCGCACTCGCCGCTGCGCGAGCTGGCGCTGTACGCGGCGCATCGGCTGCGCTGACGGCATCCGGCCTGGCCCAGGAAAAAGGCCGCCCCAGGTGGGGCGGCCTTTTCCGTATGCGTCGACGGATGCTCCTACTTGATCAGCCGCAACGCGAACGGATAGCGGTAGCTCACGCCTTCGTTGGCCTTGATCGCCGCGATGATGGTGAACACGATCCACACGATGGCCAGTGCCCACAGCAGCAGGAAGCCGATCAGCACGAACACCAGCACCCAGCAGATCGCGCCGGCGATCATCACCGTGATGTTGAAGTTCAGCGCTTCCTTCGCCTGCTCGTCGACGAACGGCATGGTGTCCTTCTTCACCAGCCAGATGATCAGCGGCCCGAGGAAACAGGCCCAGCCGGCGGTGACCAGTCCGAGCAGGGCGGACAGGTGGGCGAACATCGCCCACTGGCGCTCCTCGGGAGACGGGCCGACGGAGGCGGGCGTCTCGCCCGGCGGCGGAGCGGCCGGCGGAGGTGGCGGGGGGACGACGTCTTCGGGTGGAACGCTCATGACCTGACCCTCGTAAGTGGCTGCCTGTCGCCACAGGGTGGCGATCCACCGTCGATGCTACCGCGGACGCAGACTCTTGCGCAGGGGACCGATGGCCTAGCCCCCGGCCACCGTCATGCGGTCGAGCAGGATCGAGCCGGTGAGGATGTGCGAGCGCGGATCCACGTCGGCTCCCACCGCCACGATGCCGGCGAACATGTCGCGCAGGTTGGCGGCGATGGTGATCTCCTCCACCGGGAAGGCGATCGCGCCGTTCTCGACCCAGAAGCCCGAGGCGCCGCGCGAGTAGTCGCCGGTGGTGGTGTTGACGCCCTGCCCCATCAGCTCGGTCACCAGCAGGCCGGTGCCCAGACGGGCCAGCATGCCGGCGAAGTCACTGGCCTCGCCGTCGGCGCTGCCCGACGAGACGACCAGGTTGTGAATACCGCCGGCGTTGCCGGTGGTCGTCAGACCCAGTTTGCGCGCGGAGTAGCTGCCCAGCACGTAGCGCGCCAGCACGCCGTCCTCGACCAGCGCGCTGTCGCGGGTGGCCACGCCCTCGGCGTCGAACGCACCGGAGGCCTGGCCGCCGCGCAGGAGCGGCCGCTCGACGATCTGCATCCACGACGGCATCACCGGCTTGCCGGCGTGGTCGACGAGGAAACTGGAACGCCGGTAAAGCGCCCCGCCGCTGACCGCGCTGACCAGGTGACCGACCAGCCCGCGCGCCAGCTCGGACGCGAACAATACCGGGCACTGCCGCGTGGACAGGCTGCGCGCGCCCAGCCTTGCCAGCGTGCGCTCGGCGGCCTTGTCGCCCAGCGCCTTCGCATCCATCAACTTCGCCGCGTCGCGGACGCTGTCGTACCAGTAGTCGCGCTGCATGCCGGTCTCGTCGCCGGCGATCAGCGACAGCGAAATCGAATGCCGCGTGCCGCGCTCGCAGCCGACGAAGCCGTGCGAGTTGGCATACACCGACAGGCTCTCGCCCATCTGCACGCCGGCACCGTCGGAGTTGGTGATACCGGCGTGGGCGCGGCCGGCATCCTCGATGCGCTGGCCCAGCCCGATGGCGCCGGCGGTGTCGATCGCCCACGGATGCCACAGGTCCAGATCGGGGAATTCGGTGGCCATCAGCTCCGCGTCGGCGAGACCGGCCGCCGGGTCTTCCTCGGTGTAGCGGGCGATCGCACACGCTTGGTCCAGCGTGGCCTGGATCGAGTCCGGGTTCAGATCGGCAGTGCTGGCCGAGCCCTTGCGCTGACCGAAGTAGACGGTGAGGCCGAAGCCGCGGTCGCGGGTGTGCTCGACCGTCTCCACCTCGCCCAGCCGCACGTTCACGCTCAGGCCCGTGTCGATGCTGGCGGCCACCTCCGCCTGGCTGGCACCGGCGTCGCGTGCGCGGCGGATCACGTCCTGCGCCAGCTCGGCCAGGCGATCCAGTTCCTCGCGGCTGCGGTCGGGATGGGGGGCGATTTCGCTCACGTGGGATTCCTGCTGGGTGGACGGGTAGAATGGACGACCCGCGCCGTCCGACCACGTCACATATGGGGTCCGGCGGACGGCATGAAAAGAGCGCGCCAGTCTGGCCGCTGTGGAGAGTCCCATGCAACCTGCCGCCGGCATCTACCGCCACTACAAGGGCCAGCGCTATCGCGTGCTGGGCACCGCCCGCCACAGCGAGACGATGGAACCGCTGGTGGTGTACCAGGCGCTGTATGGCGAGCACGGTCTGTGGGTGCGCCCCGCGGCCATGTTCTGCGAGACGGTGGAGCTGGAGGGCGAGCCGATTCCGCGCTTCGCGCTGGAGCAGGCCGACGACAGCGATCCGCTCTCCCTCGCCACCCCGCCGGAAACCGCCCCGTGAGTCCCAGCCGAAGCCGCAACCAGTACGAACTGGACGAGAACGAATACGGCCCCAGCCGCACCCAGCAGCGCCGCGACGCGCTGGCCGTGCTCGCGCTGGCCACGCAACTGGTGGAGATGGTTCCTTCCAAGCTGGCCAAGCTGGAGTTGCCGGACGACGTGCGCGACGAGATCGCCAACGTGCGCCGGATCAGCTCGCACATCGCGCGCAAGCGCCAGCTCGGTTTCCTCGCCAAGCTGATGCGCCGTCACGACGAGGCCACCTTCGATGCGGTGCGCGCTGCGCTGGGCGAAAACCGCGAGAAGCAGCGCCAGGAAACGGCCGCCATGCATCGGCTGGAATCGCTGCGCGAGCGCCTGCTGGGCGACGACGGCGATGCCGCCCTGTCCGAACTGGCCGACCGGCACCCGGAGCTCGACCGCCAGCATCTGCGCTCGCTGGTACGCCAGGCACGCATCGAGAAGAACACCCCGAACAAGCCGCCCCGGGCCTATCGGGAGATCTTCCAACTGCTCAAGGAACTGGAAGCCGGCGAGGCGGACGACGACACGACGACGGACGACAACGACGATTGATCTGCGGCGGAGCGACGCCCGGCGGTCGCTCCGGCAACGCCCGGACATGCGAAAGGCGCCCTTGGGCGCCTTTCGCGTCATCGATCCAGGCAGCGGCGCCGGGTCAAGACGCGGTGCCACCCACCGTCATCGAGTCGATGCGCAGCGTCGGCTGACCCACGCCGACCGGCACGCTCTGGCCGTCCTTGCCGCACACGCCGACGCCCTCGTCCAGCGCCATGTCGTTGCCGATCATCGACACCCGCTGCAGCACCTCGGGACCTGAGCCGATCAGGGTGGCGCCCTTCACCGGCGCGGTGATCCTGCCGTCCTCGATCAGGTAGGCCTCGCTGGCTGAGAAGGTGAACTTGCCGCTGGTGATGTCCACCTGGCCACCGCCGAAGTTCGGCGCGTACAGGCCCTTCTTCACCGAGCGGATGATCTCGGCCGGGTCCATGTCGCCACCGCGCATGTAGGTGTTGGTCATGCGCGGCATCGGCAGCTGGGTGAACGATTCGCGCCGGCCGTTGCCGGTGGGCTGCATGCCCATCAGGCGGGCGTTGAGCTTGTCCTGCATGTAGCCGACCAGGATGCCGTCCTCGATCAGCGTGGTGCACTCGGTCGGCGTGCCCTCGTCGTCGATGCTGAGCGAACCGCGGCGGCCCGGCAGCGTGCCGTCGTCGACCACGGTGACGCCCTTGGCCGCGACGCGCTGGCCGATGCGGCCGGCGAAGGCGGAGCTGCCCTTGCGGTTGAAGTCGCCCTCCAGACCGTGGCCGATCGCCTCGTGCAGCAGCACGCCGGGCCAGCCCGGGCCGAGCACCACGGTCATCTGGCCGGCCGGGGCGTCGACCGAGTCGAGATTGACCAGCGCCTGGCGCACCGCCTCGTCGGCAAAGCCGAGCGCGCGGCCGTTGGCGATCAGCTCGCCGTAGCTGTAGCGTCCGCCGCCGCCGGCGTAACCCTGCTCGCGACGGCCGTTGGCCTCGGCGATCACCTGCACGTTGATGCGCACCAGCGGGCGCACGTCGGCGGCCAGGGTGCCGTCGGAGGCGGCGATCAGCACGGTGTCCAGCGTGGCGGCGAGGCTGACGATCACCTGGGTGATGCGCGGATCGCGCGAGCGCGCGTAGGCATCCACCTCGCGCAGCAGGGCGATCTTGTCCGGATTGGGCAGGCTCTCGACCGGATCGATCGCCGGATACAGCGCCCGCGTGTTGCCCAGCGCCAGCGGGCGGCCGGCGCCGCGACCGTCCTGCGCGATGGCGCGGGCGGCCTTCGACGCTTCCAGCAGCTGCGGCAGCACGATCTCGTCGGAATACGCGAACCCGGTCTTCTCGCCGGAAATCGCGCGCACGCCCACGCCCTGCTCGATCGAGTGGCTGCCGTCCTTGACGATGCCCTCCTCCAGCAGCCACGACTCGCTGCGCGAATGCTGGAAATACAGGTCGGCGGCGTCGATCGACGGCGCCATCAGCTGATCGAACACCCGCTCCAGGTCGCCGGTGGCGAGGCCGCCGGGGGTAAGCAGGCGTTGCTGGGCCTGGTCGAGAAGGGAGGACATGGGCATCTGCGTCGGAATCCGGTAGTGACAATCGAACGTGGGGGCGGCGGCTGCGGCTTTAAAGCGCGCCTGCCGGCGGGCATCCGCTACGATGCGCCAAAGCAAGGACAGCGTCCACGGAGCATCGATCCATGTCGTCAGACACCCCGCGCAAGCGCCCGCTGGAAGTCATCGAACACACCCTGCAGCAGCCCGTCGCCGAGACCCGCGAACTGCTGCGCAGCGACGGCGAACTCAAGCCCGGCCTGGGCCGGGTCAGCGGCGTGATCGCCCTGTCGCTGGGCGTGCTCTGCCTGCTGGCGGTGCTCGCCTTCCACTTTCCGCAGTACCTCACCACCCCGGACCTGCGCCACAAGTACTCGGTCGACGTGCTGCGCCAGCTGCTGCTGGCCGGCCTGCTGGTCGCTGGCGGCATGTCGCTGGGCAACGTGATTCTGGGGCGCTCGCGCAACATCAACGCGGTGGCCTTCGTCTTCGTGCTGGCGGCCACCGCGCTGGGCGGCTCGCGTGTGCCGGTGGGCAACTTCCCCGACCACACGCCGTACATCGGGCTGGACTGGTTCATCCTCGACCTGCTCGGCTCGACCCTGGTGTTCGTGCTGATCGAGAAGCTGTTCCCGCTGTACCGGGGCCAGGCGGTGTTCCGCAAGGAATGGCAGACCGACCTGAAGCACTTCGCGGTGAACCATTTCATCGTGGGCCTAGCGCTGCTGACGGTGAACTTCCTGCTGCATCACCTGTTCGGCTGGCTCACCGACAGCCCGTTCCAGCAGACCGTGCAGCACATCGCCTTCGTGCCGCAGCTGCTGCTGTGCATCCTGGTCGCCGACCTGGCGCAGTACTGGACCCACCGCGCGTACCACGAGATCCCGTTCCTGTGGCGCTTCCACGCCGTGCACCACAGCGCCAAGACGATGGACTGGCTGGCCGGCTCGCGCCAGCACATGCTTGAGCTGATCGTGACCCGGGTAGCGGTGCTGGCACCGCTCTACATCCTGGGTTTCAGCGAGGGCGTGATGAACGCCTACATCCTGGTGGTCGGTTTCCAGGCGGTGTTCAACCACGCCAACGTGCACCTGCCGTGGGGGCCGCTGAAATACGTGGTGGTGACGCCCGATTTCCACCACTGGCACCACGCCTCGGACGACGAGGCGATCGACCGCAACTACGCCGCGCACTACGCCTTCCTCGACTACCTGTTCGGCACCGCGGTGAAGTCGACGCGCCGGTTCCCGGAGAAATACGGCGTGGTCGGCGACTACATGCCCGACGGGTTCGTCCGGCAGCAGCTGTTCCCCTTCCGCGGACCACCGAAGGAGGCTGGTTCGCCGGACTGAGGGCTCAGTGCGCCGGTGCCGTCGCGGCCGGCGCGGGCAGCAGCGGGGGCGTCGGCGCCGTCGAGCTGGCTGGTGCCGGCAGCAACGGCAAGGGTTTGGGTACGCGCTTCTCGATCAGGGTGATCACCGGCTTGTCCCAGCTGCCGGTGATCGAATAACGCGCGCTGGCCGCCCTGTTCAGCCCCCTGCCGAGCAGCCCCTGCACGGCGAGTCCCGCCGCGGCACCGACCGGACCGGCGACCACCGCGCCGACCACCGGCAAGCTGTTGCCCACATGCGGGACCACCAGCAACTGCTGGTCGTAGTCGCGGGCACGCAGTCCGGTGCGGCCGGTCACGGTGATCTCCGCGGCCGGCCCCTTGATCTTCATGTTCTGGGTGGTGGCGTTGCCGTCGGCGAAGACGAAGCTGCCGTCGATGCTGTCGAACGCGAGGCCCTTGCCGAACACGTCGCCGAAGTCGAGCGTGAGCCGGCGCGGCAGTTCGGCCAGCGAGACCAGTCCCAGCAGCCGTCCCACGCCCGGCGAGTCGGCTTCGGGGATGCGCCCGTCGGTCACGTGCACCTGCAGCCGGCCCTCGAGGTTGGCCAGGGTGATCGCCGACGGGCTGCCTGGCCAGGTGCCGTCCAGGTGGGCCCGCGTCTTGCCGCCGTTGAACAGGCCGTCGAAGCCCAGCGCGTCGAGCATCTTGCCGATGTCCTCGGCGGAGAAATCGATCGCCAGGTGGGTCTGGCTGTCCTCCGGGGTGCCGTTCCAGTCGCCGGAGGCGGTGATCTGCACGCTGGGCGACAGTGCCCGCAGCTGGTCCAGGTGCATGCCCTTGGCGGTCGGCCAGCTTTCCAGCCGGGCCTGGCCCAGGTGGGCGTTGCCCAGCCGCAGGTCGTCCACCAGCAGGTGAAACGGCGGCAGGCTGGCGGGATTCACGCCGGTGCGGGCCGCCTGCGCCGGCGTCGGGCCGGTATCGGGCAGCGCCTTGCCGCTGGCGTCCTTCGGCGGCTCGGCCTTGGGCCAGTAAAGGCGCTTCAGCCGCGCGGTGATGCCGCGCTTGTCCAGGTCGGCGGCCGGCACGTCGAAGTGTCCGGAGAGCATGGCGCCATCGGCGTCGATCCCCAGGCCGTCGGGCTTCGGTGTGACCTGCATGTGCAGGCCGGGGAAATCGTTGCCGAACAGCATCGCGTGGTCGGCGCTGATGTCGATGCCCTCGAGCGTGGGCGCGCTGCCGCTGCCCTGACCGCCGACCACCTGCTGGATCCAGCCGCTCACGTCCACCCGGCCGCCGTGGCCCTGCACGCGCAGACCCTGCGTCGGCAGCACGTCGGGCATGCGGTCGCCCAGCGCGATGGTGCCGGCCAGCGGCTGCCCGTAGCCGCCCGGCAGGCGAAACCGCGCCCGCATGACTTCGTCCAGCGAGACCTGCAGGTCGGCCGAATCGGTCGGCAGGCCCAGCACCACGTGCAGCGGCATCATCACGCCCGCCGGCTTGTCCAGCGGCGCCGGCAGCTTGATCGCGACGTCCTGCAAGGCCGAGTCGATGGTCAGGCGCTGGTGCAACGGCGCGTTCGCGGCATCGCGACCGATGTCCAGGCCGATGCGGAATTCGCTGCGTCCCTCCGATGCGGCGCCGAGCCAGGCCATGGCCGGCTGGTCCCGGAGCAGCTCGGCCAGCGTGAAGCGTCCGTCGAGGCTGGCCGAGAGCACCGCGTCGGGATCGCCGGTGGCACCGGCAATGCGCATCTGCAAGGTCGACGGCTGGCTACGGAACGTTCCCTGCAGCGGACCGGCGGAAAGCCCCGTGGCATCGAACTGCATCGGCCCGGAGAGCTGACCCAGCTTGAGGTTCCAGTCCGGAGCGCTGAGATCGGCATTGCTCAGCTGCGCCGTGCCGTTGAGCTGTGGCGAGGCACCGTCCTTGAATGGCAGCAGCAGGTGGAAGTCGAAGTCGCCCCTGCCGCCCAGCTTCAGCTTGGCCAGCGTGTCGGCCTCGCGCGCGGCGATCGGGCTGTGACTGACGAAGCCGAGCAGGCTGGCACCGCTGCCGCTGCCGCTGACATTGAGATCGAGCGCAGCGTCACCGAAATCGGGGATCAGCGCCACCGCACGCTGCGCCTTCACCCCCATCGCGTCGCCCCCACTGGCCTGCACCAGCATGCCGTTGTCGATGAAGTTGGCCACCGCGGAGACGTGCTCGGCGCGCGGCCAACCCTCGCCGTAATCCAGCGTGAGGTCGCTCATCCGCGCCTGGGCCTCGAAGCGACCCTCGTCGTGCAGGAAAGGCCAGTCGGCCAAGCTGCCGCGCACCAGCGCGTCGCCGCCGTCGATGGTGCCGCCGACCAGGCCGCGATCCAGCCATGCCATCGCCTTCGGCGGCATGGTGAGCGGCCAGAACAGCTTGGCCGCGGTGACGTCGCCGTGGTCGATGTGGGCGTACAGGTCGAGGAACGGCTGACCACCGCCGGCCGGCAGCAGCACCTCGCCGCGGGCCTCGCCGGCGTAGCCGATGCCGGTGAACGCCAGCGGATCGGCACCGAGGTGCACGCCGTCGTCGTCGTGCCACACCGCCACCGTGCCGGCCAGCCGGGACAGCTCGAACGGCTGGCGGAACGCCTTGGGGAAACGCAGCACGGTGGCCTGTTGGGGCAACTCCAGCGAGAGCGCCTCGGCATCGCCGCGAAGGGTGCCGGAGAGCCTGTCGATGCCGGGCAGCGCACCGACCGGATCGATACCCAGCCCCTGGAATGCGGCATCGAGCCGGATCAGGCCGACGCCTCGCTGCCACTGGACGTCGGCGCGGGTGATCTCGCCGCGCGGCTTGCCCTCGCCCAGCCAGTGCGACAACCCCGCCGACATGTCCGGCTTGAGCGCCAGCCAAGGCACCAACGGCGCCAGCTGAAGGCTGCTGGCGGCGATACCGATGCGGATCGCCTCCGCAGAAGGACGGTGCATCACCGCCACCAGCGCGCTGCCGTCGTAGCCGGCCCAGGCGAGTCGGTAGCCGTCCCCGGTCTGGCGGATCTCCATCACGCCGCGGATCGCCGCCACGTCGACCCGGCTGCCCACCGGCGTGCCCAGCGAGACACCGGTCAGGTCGGTCTGCAGCACGCTGCGCACCACCTTGCCGTCGCGCCAGTCCAGCCATGCCTCGAGATGTCCATGGCCCTGCTCGGCGGTGTAGCCGGCCAGGCTGGCGTCGCCCAGCATCGCCTTCACGTCGAGGTTGTCGCCCGCCAGCCAGACGCGCCCGTTGCTGCCGTCGTCGCGGAACTGCCCGGCCGCGGTGAGCACGCCGTCCGCCCCGGCGCGACGCAGCCGGGCGCCCACACGCACCTCGCCCGAACCCAGCCACGCACGCAACTGGTCGGCGAGCACCGCGTAGTGCCGGCCGGTGCGCTCATCGGCGACGTCGATGTGCACGTCGTCCAGCCACAGGTCGAGCGAGAGGCGTCCCGGCGACATCGGCTGTTCGGAGCTGCCGCCGGCGGTGCCGATGCCGCGGATCGACCAGTGCCCATCCTTGCTGCGGGCCACGTCCAGTTGTACGCCGCGCACGTGCAGGTTGAGCATGTGCCGCGAGGGCAGCAGCCAGCCACCGAAATCAAGCGTCGCATCGACCTCGGGGATACGCAGCGGCGCCTGGCCGGGTGCCGCACCTCCCAGGGTGACGCCGCGCAGCGCAAAGGTCGGGCCGGCGGGCGTCCAGCGCCCCTGCATCGACTCGAACGACACCGGACGGTGCAGGCGCGCGCCCAGCTGGGCAGCCACCCACTGCGGATGCTGCGCCAGCGCCGGCAGCAGTACCTGTGCCAGCGCGGCGACCACCGCCAGGGTGATCAGGGCGACGCCGACGATCCATCCGAGCGCCCGGCTGAGCCGGTGCGCGCGGCGTGACCAGGTCGCCGTCACGACCGGCGATCCACGCCGCGCCGCGGGTTACAGCAGCACCACATCGAACTGTTCCTGCGAATAATGCTCTTCGGCCTGGAAGCGTATGCTCTTGGAGATGAACTCCTCCAGTTCGGCCACCGCGGAGGACTCCTCCTCGAGGATGCGGTTGACCACCGACGGACTGGCCATCACCAACAGCTTGGCCGCGCTGAACTGGCGCACGGCGCGGGTGATCTCGCGGAAGATCTCGTAGGTCACCGTCTCGGCGGTCTTGATCGTGCCGCGGCCGGCGCAGGCCGGGCACGGCTCGCACAGCTGGCGCTCCAGGCTCTCGGTGGTGCGCTTGCGGGTCATCTCCACCAGCCCCAGCGCCGACATCGGGTAGACGGTGGTCTTGGCGTGGTCGCGCGACAGGCCCTTCTCGAGGGTGCGCAGCACCTGGCGCTTGTGCTCCTCGTCGGTCATGTCGATGAAGTCGATGATGATGATGCCGCCCAGATTGCGCAGCCGCAGCTGGCGTGCGGCCGCCTGCGCCGCCTCCAGGTTGGTGCGGTAGACGGTTTCCTCCAGGTTGCGCGTGCCGAGGTAGCCGCCGGTGTTGACGTCGATGGTGGTCATCGCCTCGGTCTGGTCGACGATGAGGTAGCCGCCGGATTTGAGCGGCACCTCCTTCTTCAGCGCGCGCTGGATCTCGTCCTCGGCACCGTACAGGTCGAAGATCGGCCGCTCGCCGTCGTAGTGCTCGACCCGGTCGTCCAGGCTGGGCATGAACTTGTGCACGAACTTGACCACCTTGTCGAAGGTCTCGCGCGAATCCACGCGCACCTTCTCGATGGTCTCGTTGAGCGAGTCGCGCAGGCAGCGCAACGGCAACGAGAGCTCCTCGTAGACGCGCTCGCCCACCTTCGCCCGGGCGATGTTCTCCTGCACCACGCGCCACACCTTGCCAAGGTAAGTCACGTCGAACGCCAGCGACTCGGCCGACTGGCCCTCGGCATTGGTACGCACGATGTAGCCGAGCGGGCTTTCGCCGAGCAGCGGCGCCAGCACGTCCTTCAGGCGCTGACGCTCATCCTCGTCCTCGATGCGCGCGGAAATTCCCAGCGTACGCGCATGCGGCAGCAGCACCAGGTAACGCGAGGGAATCGACAGGTGGGTGGACAGGCGCGCGCCCTTGGTGCTGATCGGGTCCTTGACCACCTGCACCACGATCTCCTGGCCCTCGTGCACCAGTTCGCTGATCGACGGCACTTGGCCGTTGCCCTCGCCCTCCACGCCCGGGATGGCCGGCCGGATGATGTCCGACGCGTGCAGGAAGGCGGCGCGATCCAATCCGATGTCGACGAACACCGCCTGCATGCCGGGCATCACCCGCTGCACCCGGCCCTTGTAGATGTTGCCCACGTAGCCGCGGCGTGAGGCGCGCTCGACGTGGACCTCCTGCAGCATGCCGTTCTCGACGATGCCGACGCGGGTTTCGCGCGGCGTCACATTGATCAGGATCTCTTCGCTCACCGCACTACCCCCGCCCAGGACAACCTTTATAACGGCTGGTTCGGGGCACTGTCGATGCGCATCCACCCTTGACTTTGGTGGCCCGTGACGCGTGTCGCCGGGGCGTTCAGGCCGCCCCGGGGAGGTTCCCGGCGCCATCTTCCGGATGCGGGCTGCGCTGGCCTTCCGGCGACTGCCGTGACGTCGACCCGCCGCCCCCGGACCCGGCCCCCGCGTTACGCGACCATTCGCCACGCCAGCGCGGCAGGGCCTCCGGGTGGCTGGCCTGCACGAAGGCCAGCAACCCCTCGCGCACGCGGCAGCGCAGGTCCCAGTTGCGCCCGGAATCGCCCGAGCTGACCAGCGCACGCAGCTGCATCGCGTGCTCGCTGGCGTCGGTCACCTGCAGCAGGCAGACGCGGCCGTCCCACTCGGGCGCCTCGTGGCACAGCCGCTCCAGCTCCTTGCGCAAAGGCCCCAATGGCACGCGATAGTCCAGCCACAGGAACACGGTGCCCACGAGTTGCGCGGTGCGCCGGGTCCAGTTCTGGAACGGGTGCTCCATGAACCAGTTCAACGGCACCACCAGCCGCCGCTCGTCCCAGATGCGCACCACCACGTAGGTGCCGGTGATCTCCTCCACCCGGCCCCACTCGCCTTCGATGATCACCACGTCGTCTAGGCGGATCGGCTGGGTCAGCGCGATCTGCAGGCCGGCGATCAGGTTGCCCAGCACCGGCTTGGCCGCCAGGCCCACCGCCAGCCCGGCCAATCCCGCCGAGGCGAGCAGACTGGCACCGATCTGGCGCACCAGCGGCAGGGTCATCAGCGCCGCCGCCAGCCCGAGCAGCACGATCAGCACGGACGCGGTGCGGCCGAGCACCCGCGCCTGGGTCAGCACCCGGCGCGCGTACAGGTTGTCGGCCACATCCACCGGGAAGCGTCGGGTGAAGAAGGCCTCGGCTGCCTGTACGCAACGCACGGCCAGCCAGGTGGCAACGCCGATCAACGCGACGACCAGTCCGTGCGACAGCACCGGTACCGGGGCAAGCAGCGCCGACTCGGGGCGCGCATGCAGGACCACCGCCAGTATGGCCAGCGGCACCAGCCAGCCCATCGGTGCACGGGCGAACCGCAGCATGTCGCGCACCATCGGGTGATCGTCGCTCCACCGCCACAACAGCACGCGGATCGCGCGATGGAGCAGCATCGCCACCAGCAGCGCCACCGCGGCACAGCCGGTCAGCCGGAATACGGGGGAACGGGTCCACAGGTCGATCAGGAAGCCGGTCATCCGGGCAGCCTGCCAGCCTGGGTGTCCATGCCATGTGGTAGGCATGATCACGTAGAGTTAGCGGATGACTCCGACACCCATCCTGCTGGCCTGGAGCGGCGGCAAGGACTGCCTGATGGCTTTGCAGCGGCTGCGCGCCGACCCGCATTGGCAGGTGGTCGCCCTGCTCACCACGGTCAACCGCACCTACGACCGCATCGCCATGCACGGCGTGCGGCGCGCGATCCTGGAGGCCCAGGCCGAGTCGCTCGGCCTGCCGCTGCTGGCGGTGGAAATGGACTGGCCCGGATCGAACGAGGCCTACGAAGAAGCACACGCCAGAGCGCTGGCCGAAGCGCGCATGCGCTGGCCAGGCGTCCGCCACTGCGCATTCGGCGACCTGTTCCTGCAGGACGTGCGCGACTATCGCGTGCGCCAGCTCGGCCAGGCCGAGTGGCGCGCGGTGTTCCCGATCTGGGGCGAAGACACCGCCGAGATCTCGCGCCGCTTCGTGGCCGAGGGCCATCGCGCGATGCTGTGCTGCGTGGACACCCAGCAACTCGACGCCGCGTTCTGCGGCCGCGCCTACGACGGTGCCCTGCTCGACGCACTGCCGGTCGGGGTCGACCCCTGCGGCGAGCGCGGCGAGTTTCATACGCTGAGCTGCGGTGGTCCGCTGTTCCGCACGCCGCTGCGGCTGCGTCGCGGCGAGTCGGTGCTGCGCGACGAACGTTTCCAGTTCACCGATTTCCTGCTCGATGACACGGCCGGCTGACGATCACATCCTGCCCGACGTGCTGCAACCGGGCCTGGCGCTGGTGTTCTGCGGTACGGCGGCGGGCAAGCGCTCGGCGGCCGAGGGGGCCTATTACGCGCATCCGGGCAACCTGTTCTGGCGGGCGCTGGCGGAGGTCGGGCTGACCCCGCGGCGGTATGCGCCGGAGGAGTTCCCCACCTTGCCCGCGCTGGGCATCGGCTTCACCGACCTGGCCAAGTTCCACAGCGGCAACGACAGCGAGCTGCCGCGCGACGCCTTCGACGTGCCGGCCCTGCGCGCGAAGATCGAGCGGCACGCGCCGCGCTGGCTGGCCTTCACCAGCAAGCACGGCGCGAGGGCGGCGCTGGGCCGGGCGATCAGCGGCTACGGCGAGCAGCCCGAGTGCATCGGCACGACGCGGGTGTTCGTGCTGCCCTCGCCGTCGGGGCAGGCGCGCGGGCATTGGTCGATCGCGCCGTGGCAGGAGTTGGCCCGGCGGGTGCGTGCGGATTGAAGGCGCTGGATGGCCGGCATTCGCCGTTGAACAGCGCCCCCGGCGTTCGCCGGGATGCCGGCGGGGAAGATTCCCTCGTCACCAAGGCACCGACTTCAGGCTCGTCATTCCAGCGAACGCTGGACACAAACGAGCCTTGCGAGCGTTGAACCACCGAGGGCCTACCCCGAAGGGGTAAGCGCAGCGAATCGTCGAGTGACCGGCCCCCGCCCCACACGAAGCGGGCGCCCGAAGGCGCCCGCATACACGGCGCTCGACAACGCCGTTTACATCTCCACGCAGTCGAAGCGCACGTCCGCCGGCACGTCCTGGGTGTAGTCCACGTCGCTGCGGTCGAAGCCGAACAGCTTGAGGAAGTCGTGGCGGTAGCCGGCGTAGTCGGTGAGCTGGTTGAGGTTCTCGGTGGTCACCGTCGGCCACAGCGCCTTGCATTCGGACTGCACGTCGTCGCGCAGCTCCCAGTCGTCCAGGCGCAGGCGGTGCTTCTCGTCGACCGGAGGCGCGCTGCCGTCGGCGCGGTAGAGGAAGTCGCGGAACAGGCGGTTGGCCTGCTCGATGGTGCCCTCGTGGATGCCCTTGGCCTTCATGATCTTGAAGACCATCGACACGTACAGCGGAATCACCGGGATCGCCGCGCTGGCCTGGGTCACCACCGACTTCATCACGCCCACGTAGGCCTTCAGGCCCTGCGCCGCATAGCGCTCGCGCATGGCACCGGCGGTGTTGTCCAGGTGCTGCTTGGCGCGACCCAGGGTGCCGTGCCAGTAGATCGGCCAGGTGATCGAGGTGCCAACGTAGCTGTAGGCGATGGTGGTGGCGTCCTTGGCCAGCACGCCGGCCTGGCTCAGCGCTTCGATCCACAGCGCCCAGTCCTCGCCACCCATCACGGCGACGGTGTCGGCGATCTCCTGCTCGGTGGCCGGCTCGACGGTGGCGGTGATCACCGTGTCGCGGTTGGTGTCGATCGAGGTGGCGCTGAAGGTCTCGCCGATGGTCTTGAGCGCGGAGCGCTTCACTTCACCGGTGTCCGGCAGCTTGCGCACCGGCGAGGCCAGCGAATACACCACCAGGTCGATCGGGCCGCCCATCTCCGCCTTGATCAGCTCGATGGTGCGCGCACGGGTCTCGTCGGAGAACGCGTCGCCGTTGATCGACTTGGCTGTCAGGCCGGCGGCCTTGGCGGCCTGGTCGAACGCGGCGGAGTTGTACCAGCCGGCAGTGCCGGTCTTGGTCTCGCTCGAGGGCTTCTCGAAGAACACGCCGAGCGTGGCCGCGCCGTAGCCGAACGCGGCGGTGATGCGCGAGGCCAGGCCATAACCGGTGGAGGCACCGATGACCAGCACGCGCTTCGGGCCCTGCCCGCTCTGGCCGCTGGCCCTGGTGATGTCGATCTGCTCGAGCACGTTCTTCGCGCAGCCCACCGGGTGCGCCGTGATGCAGATGAAACCGCGGACTTTCGGATTGATGATCATGCGTTGGCTTCGATCGTGGTCAGGCAAAGGCGCATCTTACCCGCGCGCGCCAGCCATGCGCCTCCGTAGGGTTTCCGCGTGCCGTGCACGCGAACGGCCCGCCGGAGCGGGCCGTTCGTGGGGAGCCGCGCGTGGCGGGGAGCTCAGTCGATCGGCGTCTGGCGATACTTGCCCACGTCGCGCTCGAGCACCGGCGGGGCGTGGTTGTTCCAGGCATGCCGGATGTAGCTGACTACCGCGGCCACATCGGCATCGTTGAGCGACTGCGCGAACGGCGGCATCGAGTACGGTCGCGGATTGCCCGGTGTCACCGGCGGGAAGCCGCCAAGCAGCACCACGCGGACCGCATTGATGCCGGTCGGCTCGTCCACCGAGGAGTTGCCGTTGAGCGGAGGATAGACGCCGTCGACACCGTTGCCGTCCTTGCCGTGGCAGCCGGCACATTGCTTGCCATAGACCTCCTCGCCCTTGTGCAACATCGCCGTCACGTCGATCGCCGGATCGACCGCCGGCGGCTGCGGCCGCGGCGGCAGCGACTCGAGGTAGGTGGCGATCGCCGAAAGATCGGCATCGCTCATGTGCTGGGTGCTGCGCGAGACCACCTCGGCCATCGGCCCGAATGCGCTGCCCCTGGCCGACTGGCCGGTCTTGAGCAACTGCACGATGTCCTGCCGGCTCCAGCCCTCGAGGCCGCCGTGCGCCTGCGTGCTCAGATCGGGCGCGTACCAGTCCTGCGCGGGTATCTCGCCACCGGACAGCGGTGGCTGCGCCGGCATGCCGCCGAGCGCATCGCGCTGGGCGTGGCATTCGTTGCAATGGCCCAGCCCCTGCACCAGATAGGCACCGCGGTTCCATTCCGGCGACCGGGCCGGATCGGGCTGATACACGCCGGGACGGAAGTACAGGGCGCGCCAAGCGGCCAGGCCGCTGCGCACGCTGTAGGGAAAGGCCAGCTCCGGCGCAGCGGACGGGCGGTGTACCGGCGGCAGCGATTTCAGGTAGGCGAAGATCGCCAGCGCATCCTCGCGGGTGACCTTGGTGTACGAGGTGTAGGAGAACGCCGGATAGAGGAACTCACCGTGACGCCCCTTGCCCTCGTGCAGGGCACGCCAGAAGTCGGCGAACGTCCACTGGCCCACGCCAGTTTCGTTGTCCGGCGTGATGTTGGGCGCCGGAATGTTGCCGAACGGCGTCGGCACCGCGTGTCCACCTGCAAACGGTGCGCCGTCACGGGCGGTGTGGCAGGCGGCACAATCGCCCACCGTGGCGAGGTAGCGGCCGCGCTCGATCAGCGCCGGATCGGCCAGGTTCTCGCCCGCGGCGAGCTGGCCAGCGCGACGCGTGGCCGCGTCGTCGGGATGCGGTCCGAACAGCCACCAGGCGACGCCGCCCAGCATCAGCACGAGGACCATCAGGAAACCACGCAACAACCACTTCATGCGCCGTCTCCCTTTACCGGAGCCGCCGAAGCGGGAGCGTTGCCCAGCACGCCGCACTCCAGCGGCGGCGTGACCGAACCGGCCGGCTGCGCATGCATGTCCGCCGGCAACTGGCGGGTGGCCAGCCAGGCCGATACTGCGGTGATGTCCTCGGGACTGAGCCGGTTGGCGATGGTCGCCATGCAGTCCGGCGCGGCGGCCGCACGGGTGCCGGTGCGCCATGAGCCAAGCTGCGAGCTGACGTAGTCGTACGGCAGACCGACCAGGCCCGGAGTGGAAGGGGCCACGCCAGTGAGCTGACTGCCGTGACAGGCCTCGCAGGGCGGAATCTTGCGGGACGGATCCCCCTGCTCGGTCAGCGCCTGGCCCCGGGCCAGCAGCGCGGCGGACACCTTCGGCGTCGGCGAGGGGGTGTAGGGCACCTCCTGCTGCGCGAAATACTCGGCGATCTCGTGCATGTAGGCGTCGCTGAGCGGGCGCACGGTGTACTCCATCGGGCCGTACTTGCGCAGGCCGCGCTGGAAGTAGTGCAGCTGCCGCGCCAGATATTCGGCCGGCTTGCCGGCGAGGCGGGGAAAGAAGCCACTGTCCGGCGTGCCTTCACCATGCACGCCGTGGCAGGCCGTGCATGCGGCGATGCGCTGGGCGAGGGTATCCGGCACCGTATGGGTTGGCGCGGTGTCGGCGGCACGCGCGGCGGGCAGGACCAGGGCCGCCAGCAGCAGCAGCCCCTGGAACAGGGAACATAAGGATCGGTTCATCAGGGAAGTATAGGTGCCCGGCCCGTTCGCACGGCGCCGTGCTCCGTGTCTCTCCCGATGGGCGCGACAACCTGCCGCAAGCGTGGACCTCGGCGCGAATGGTGACGTGGCCCGGTAGGCGGGACGCCAGCGCCCGGTCCGGTTGCCCGCGGAAACGCCTCGTGCGCCCTTTCCGCGCCACGAGCGCCGCCGCCCATGCAAGGATCCCGGACGGATACTGGCGCACTTCCTGACGGATCGGATTCCACCATGCACCCTCGCTTCCTCACCGCCGTCGCTCTGGCCATGCTGGGCGCCATCCCCGCTCACGCCGCCGACCGCGCCGCCGACGACACCCGCGCCACCTGGCGTCAGGCACAGGCGCCGCACCGCATCTACGGCAACACCTGGTACGTCGGCAGCCGCGGGCTCAGTGCGATCCTCATTACCTCGCCGCAGGGGCACGTGCTGATCGACGGCACCCTGCCGGAGAACGCGACCATGGTCGAAGCGAACATCCGCGCGCTCGGCTTCCGACTGCGCGACGTCCGGCGAATCCTCGTGTCGCACGCACACGGCGATCACGCCGGCGCGATCGCGGCGATCGCCCGGGACAGCGGCGCGACGGTCGAGGCCCGCGCCGCTCAGGCGTTGGCGCTGCGCTCGGGAGGAAAGGATCCCCAGGACCCGCAATACGGCGACGCGCCGCTGTTCCCGCCCATCGGACGGGTAAAGACGATCGGCGACGAAGCCATCGTGCGGGTCGGCAAGCTGGCCATCCGCGCACATCCCACGCCGGGACACACGCCCGGCAGCACCAGTTGGACCTGGACATCCTGCGACGGCCCTCGCTGCATGCACATCGTGTATGCGGACAGCCTCACGCCCATGGCGGCCGGCAGCTATCGCTTCTCGGATCCGGCCCACCCGGAGCGCCTGGCCAACTTTCGACGCAGCCTCGCGACCCTGTCGGCACTCCCCTGCGACATCCTGCTGACCCCGCACCCGGAGGCCAGCCGGTTCTGGCAACGGATGGCAGCGCAGGGCGCGGGCGGCGAGGATGCGTTGCGCGATCCGCACGCCTGTCGCGCCTATGCGGTTGAAGCCACGCGCTCGTTGAACGCGCGCATCTCCGCGGAACGGGAAATGCCTCGTTGAGCGGACTGGCTCAGCCTCGGCTGACCGACTTGCGCACGATCAGCATCGCCAGCTCGAGCGACTGTTCGTAGTTCAGCCGCGGATCGACGGCGGACTTGTAGGCCCGAGACAGGTCCGACTCGGACAGGTCCCGCGCACCGCCCATGCACTCGGTGACGTTCTCGCCGGTCAATTCCAGATGCACGCCGCCCAGCCGGGTACCGGCTGCGGCATGGATGTCGAAGGCCTGGTCCAGCTCGCCGCGGATGTTGTCGAAACGCCGCGTCTTGTAGCCGTTGGAGGTGCTCTCGGTGTTGCCGTGCATGGGATCGGCCACCCACAGCACGCGCCGCCCCTCGCGCTTCACCGCGTCGAGCAGCGGCGGCAGGCGGTCGGCGATCGCGGCGTGGCCCATGCGGTGCACCAGGGTCAGCCGGCCGGGCTCGTCATCGGGATTGAGCACGTCCATCAGCGGCAGCAACTGGTCCGGCGTGACGGATGGCCCGACCTTCACCGCAATCGGGTTGCGAATGCCGCGGAAATACTCCACGTGCGCGCCGTCGAGCGCCGCGGTACGCATGCCGATCCACGGGAAATGCGTCGACAGGTTGAACCAGCCGTGATGACGGGGCACCTGCCGGGTCAGCGCCTGCTCGTAGTGAAGCAGCAGCGCCTCGTGCGAAGTGAAGAAGTCGACCCGCGAGAAGCTGGCGATCGGGCCGGCAAGCGTCTCCATGAAGCGCAGCGAGTCGCCGATCGAGGCGACCATCTGCCGGTACTCGGCTGCCAGCGGCGAATGCTCGACCCAGGCCAGATCCCAGTATTCCGGATGGTGCAGGTCGGCGAAGCCACCGTCGATCAGCGCCCGCACGAAGTTCATGGTCAACGCCGAATGGGCATGGGCCTGGATCAGACGCTGTGGATCGGCGCGCCGCGCCTCGGCGGTGAATGCAGGTGCGTTCACCACGTCGCCGCGGAAGCTGGGTAGCGTGACCCCGTCGCGCGTTTCGGTATCGGCCGAGCGAGGCTTGGCGTACTGGCCGGCGAACCGGCCCACGCGCAGCACCGGCTTCTTCAGCCCGTGCACCAGCACCAGGCTCATCTGCAGCAGCACCTTGAGCCGGTTGGAGATGATCGGGCTGGTGCAGTCGGCAAAGCTCTCGGCACAGTCGCCCCCCTGCAGCAGGAAGCGCTGCCCGTCCTGTGCTTCGGCCAGCGCCTGCTTGAGCGCAAATACCTCCCAGGACGTCACCAGCGGTGGCAGCGAGGCCAGCTGCGTGGTCGCTGCGGCCAGTTCGGCCGGGTCGTCGTAGCTCGGCTGCTGCAGCGCCACGCGCTGCTGCCAGGACCCGGGCGACCAGCCCTGAGGAGCCATGCCGACGGTCGACTGCAAGGTCATCTCAGGCCCCCCGTCGCCGGGTGGCGATCACCACCCAGACGGCCAGTGCGATGAACCAAAGCAGGGTCCAGGCCGGAATCGGCAGGCCAAGGATCGGCTCCACCTTGGCGCATTCGCCCGACCCGGTGAAGACCAGCTTCAGCACCTTGGCGAACGGAAAAGCGCTCATCAGATAGCCGAGATCTCCGCCACACGAGGGCACCTCGTCCGCTGGCAGCGACTGGATCCACAGATGCCGCCCGGCCACTGCGATGCCCCAAAGCGCGCCGAGCAGCACGCCGCCGGCATAGACCCAGCGGCCGCCGCCGCGGGGTGCGTGGATCGCCCCTGCGAGAAAGAACAGCCCCATCACCATGAAGCCGATGCGCTGGAAGATGCATAGCGGGCAGGGAATCATCGCCCAGACGTACTGCGCGTAGAGCGCGAAGCCGAGCAACGCCGTGCAGATCAGGAAACCGGCGAGAAAAACGGTGCGATAGGACCAGCGGAAAGGATTCATGGTGTCTGCGTAGATGGCGATGGCCGACATTACCCTTTCCTGCAGGGCGCTGTCAGCACGCCCCGATGCCGCGGACTGCACGAACAAAAAGCCCCGCCAGGAGACCTGCCGGGGCTTCAGCGATCTTGGACGTCCAGACGCCCAATCGATCTGGACTTACTCGGCGTCGACGGCCTCGGCGCGCGGACGGTCCACGAGCTCGACGTACGCCATCGGCGCGTTGTCGCCCGGGCGGAAGCCGCACTTCAGGATGCGCAGGTAGCCGCCGGGACGCTCGCGGTAACGCGGCCCCAGCTCGACGAACAGCTTGCCCACGGCCTGCTTGTCGCGCAGACGGGCGAAGGCCAGGCGGCGGTTGGCGACGCCGTCGGTCTTGCTCAGCGTGATCAGCGGCTCGGCGACGCGGCGGAGTTCCTTCGCCTTCGGCAGGGTGGTACGGATCAGCTCGTGCTTGATCAGCGACGCGGCCATGTTGCGGAACATGGCTTCGCGATGGCTGCTGGTGCGGTTGAGCTTGCGACCGCTCTTCATATGGCGCATGGCGATAATCTCTAGTCTGTTGTTATGAGAGGCCGGGCTGAGCCGGCTTCCCGCGGTTGCCCGCTATGAGTTGGGAATGTCAGGTGCTGCGGCAGCCCCGGGAAGTCCCCGCGGCGGACGGTCAAGCGGACCGTCGGAAAGTGCCGGAAACAGGCAGGCCGCAGCGGCCCCCTCACGGCAAGATGCCGCGATCGCCTGGGCGACCGCGGCATGTGTTGCATCAGCCCAGCTGCATGCCGTGCGAAAGGCCCGGCGGCGGCCAGTTCTCAAGCTTCATGCCGAGCGCCAGACCGCGGCTGCCCAGCACGTCCTTGATCTCGGTGAGCGACTTCTTGCCGAGGTTCGGGGTCTTCAGCAACTCCACCTCGGTCTTCTGCACCAGATCGCCGATGTAGTAGATGCTCTCGGCCTTCAGGCAGTTCGCCGAACGCACGGTGAGTTCCAGATCGTCGATCGGACGCAGCAGCAGCGGATCGAAACCGCTCTTCTCGGCCGATTCGGTGGCGCTCTCGCGACGCGAGAAGTCACCGAACACCGACAGCTGGTCGTTGAGGATCTCGGCAGCCTTGCGAACCGCATCCTCGGCGCCGATGGTGCCGTTGGTCTCGATGTCCAGCACCAGCTTGTCGAGGTTCGTGCGCTGTTCCACACGGGCGGCGTCCACCTCGTAGGCCACGCGCAGCACCGGAGCGAAGGACGCGTCGAGCTGCAGGCGGCCGATCGGACGGGCTTCGTCGTCCGGATGCTGGCGCGCGCTGGCCGGCTGGTAACCCACGCCACGACGCACCTTCAGGCGCATGTTGAGCGCGATGTCCTTGGTCAGGTGGCAGATCACGTGTTCCGGGTTGATGATCTCGACCGTGTGGTCCACGGTGATATCGCCGGCAGTGACCACGCCCTTGCCCTTCTTCGACAGCGTCAGGGTGACCTCGTCGCCGGAGTGCTGGCGGATGGCGACGTCCTTGAGGTTGAGCAGGACTTCGATCACGTCCTCCTGCAGGCCCTCGAGGGTGGTGTACTCGTGGAGCACGCCATCGATCTCGACCTCGACGATGGCGCTGCCGGGGATCGAGGAGAGCAGTACGCGACGCAGCGCGTTGCCCAGGGTGTGGCCGAAGCCACGCTCGAGCGGCTCGACCACCACCTTGGCGCGGTTGGCTCCGAGCTGTTCGACGCTGAGGCCACGAGGCCGCAGCACGCTAGTTGACGAAACTGCCATGCAGAGCTCCGGTTGATTACTTCGAGTAAAGCTCGACGATCAGCGCTTCGTTGATGTCGGTCGGCAGGTCACCGCGATCCGGCACCGACTTGAACGTGCCGGCGAACTTCTTGGCATCCACTTCGACCCACTGCGGGCGCAGATCCATGGTGTCGAACACGGTCGCCGCTTCCTGCACGCGCAGCTGGTTGCGGGCGCGCTCGGTCAGGGCGATCTCGTCACCGGGCTTGACCTGGTAGGACGGGATATTGACCTTCTTGCCGTTGACCAACACCGCCTTGTGGGCGACGAGCTGGCGAGCCTGGGCGCGGGTCACCGCGAAGCCCATGCGATAGACGACGTTGTCAAGGCGGCTCTCGAGCAGGCGCAGCAGGTTCTCACCGGTGTTGCCCTTGAGGGTCGACGCCTTGGTGTAGTAGTTGCTGAACTGACGCTCAAGCACGCCGTAGATGCGCTTGACCTTCTGCTTCTCGCGCAGCTGGACGGCGTAGTCGGACATGCGCATGCGCTTGTTGGCGCCATGCTGGCCGGGCTTGTTCTCCAGCTTGCACTTGGAGTCCAGCGCGCGGGCCGGGCTCTTCAGGCTGAGGTCGGAACCCTCACGACGGGCGAGCTTGCAGGTAGCTCCACGATAACGGGCCATGGGTATGCTCCTTAGACTCGACGCTTCTTGGGGGGACGGCAGCCGTTGTGCGGGATCGGCGTGACGTCGATGATGTTCAGCACCTTGTAGCCGAGGGCGTTCAGCGAACGCACCGCCGACTCACGACCCGGGCCCGGACCCTTGATGCGCACTTCGACGGTCTTCACGCCGTAGTCGCCCGCCGCGCGGCCGGCCTTCTCGGCGGCCACCTGGGCAGCGAACGGGGTCGACTTGCGCGAACCGCGGAAGCCCGCGCCGCCGGCAGTCGCCCACGAAAGAGCGTTGCCCTGGCGGTCGGTGATGGTGACGATGGTGTTGTTGAAGGAGGCCTGCACGTGGGCCACGGCATCCGTGACGACGCGCTTGATCTTCTTCTTGGTCTTGACTGGCTTGGCCATGATTCGAATCCGTTACTTCTTGATGGCGCGACGCGGACCCTTGCGGGTACGGGCGTTGGTGCGCGTGCGCTGGCCGCGCACCGGCAGGCCACGACGGTGACGCAGACCGCGGTAGCAACCCAGATCCATCAGACGCTTGATGGCGATACCCACCTCGCGACGCAGATCGCCTTCGACGACGTACTTGCCGATTTCGTGGCGGAGCTTCTCCACCTCGCCCTCGCTGAGGGACTTGATCGGCGTGGTGGGAACCACACCGGCGTCCGCGCAGACCTTCTTGGCCCGGCTGCGGCCGATGCCGTAGATGCTCTGCAGACCGACCCAGACATGCTTCTGGACCGGCAAATTGACACCCGCGATGCGCGCCATGATGTACTTTCTCCGATGCTTTCGTGCGCGGTAAACGCGCAATTTTAACCTGAATCAACCCTGCTGGAAAGTCCCGCGACCTGTGCCGCGGCTTTCCCGTTTATCCGGCCCCACTCCTACGCCCCAGCAGCCTTTAGTTGCGGCGGAGATTGGCCTTCTTGAGCAAACCTTCGTACTGGTGGCTCACCAGGTGCGCCTGCACCTGCGAGGTGAAGTCCATGACCACCACCACTACGATCAGCAGCGAGGTACCGCCGAAGTAGAAGGGCACGTTCCACGACTTCTGCATGAACGTGGGTACCAGACAAACCAGCACCAGGTAGAGCGCTCCCACACCGGTGAGGCGAGTCATCACCGCGTCGATGTAGCTGGCGGTCGCCTTGCCCGGGCGGATACCCGGAATCAGCGCGCCGGAGCGCTTGAGATTGTCGGCCGTCTCCTGCGAATTGAAGACGATGGCCGTGTAGAAGAACGCAAACGTGATCACCAGCACCGCGAACACCACGTCGTGCAGCGGCTCGCCCTGATTCAACGCCTGGGTCAGCGACTGTAGCCAGCGGGCCTGGTGACCGGTACCGAACCAGGTCAGCGCGGTCGCCGGGAACATCAGCAGACTGCTGGCGAAGATCGGCGGGATCACACCCGACATGTTGATCTTCAGCGGCAGGTGCGAGCTCTGGTTCATGTACGCCTGCTGGCCACCGGAGCGCCGCGCGTAGTTCACCGTGATCCGTCGCTGCGCCCGCTCCATGAACACCACGAAGGCAGTCACGGCCAGCACCATGGCGACGATCAGGATCAGCTTCAGGCCGTTGCCCAGCTCGCCGTTCGCCTGCATGGTCAGGGTGTGCGCCACCGCGCCGGGCAGGCCCGCCACGATGCCGGCGAAGATCAGCAGCGAGATGCCGTTGCCGATGCCGCGCTCGGTGATCTGCTCGCCCAGCCACATGAGGAACATCGTGCCGGCGGTCAGGCCGACCACGGACGACAGCACGAAACCCATGCCCGGCATGTAGACCACCGGTACGCCGCCGGAAGCGACCTGCTTCTGCAGCGCCACCGCGATGCCGAAGGCCTGGAAGGCCGCGAGGCCGACCGTGCCGAAGCGGGTGTACATGGTCATCTTGCGCCGCCCTGCCTCGCCTTCCTTGCGGAGGTTCTGCAGGCTGGGAATCACCGAACCCATCATCTGCACCACGATCGAGGCGGAGATGTAGGGGACGACGCCCAGGGCGAAGACCGACATGCGGGACAGCGAGCCACCCGAGAACATGTTGAACATGCTCAGGAGGCCACCGCCCTGCTGCTCGATCAGGCGGGTCATCGCCTCGGGGTTCACGCCCGGGACCGGGATGAACGAACCGAGGCGGAAGACGATCAGCGCACCGATCACGAAGAAGATGCGCTGACGCAGCTCGGTCAACTTGCCGAGCGAGCCGAGCTGGTTGCCCTTGGCAGCAGCCACCGGGTTACTCCACGCTGCCGCCGGCCGCCTCGATCGCGGCCTTGGCACCGACCGTGGCGAGGATGCCGGAGAGCTTCACGGCGCGGCCGATCTCACCCTTGGCCACGACCTTGACCTTCTTGGCGCGGCTGTCGACCAGGCCGGCCTTGTGCAGCGTCACCAGGTCGATCACCTCGGCGTCGAGGGTGGCGAGCTGGTACAGGAACACCTGCTGGCTCTCGGCCTTCTTCTGCGAGCGGAAGCCGACCTTCGGCAGGCGACGCTGCAGCGGCATCTGGCCGCCTTCGAAACCGAACTTGTGGGTGCCGCCGGCGCGGGCGTGCTGACCCTTGTGACCGCGGCCCGCGGTCTTGCCGAGGCCCGAACCGATGCCGCGGCCGACGCGCAGGCGCGACTTGCGCGAACCGGCGGCGGGCTTGATGTCGTTGAGACGCATGATGATTACTCCTCGACCCGGACCAGGTAGTAGACCGTATTGATCAGGCCACGCACCTGCGGGCTGTCCTTCAGTTCACGCACGTCGTTGGTCTTGTTCAGACCGAGCGCCTTGACGCTCAGACGGTGACGGCTCTGCACGCCACGCAGGCCCTTGACCAGGCGCACGCGCACGGTCTTTTCGGCAGTCTCTTTCTTAGCCATTGCCCAGCACCTCATCCAGGGTCTTGCCACGCTTGGCGGCGATCTTCTTGGGCGAGGCCACGGCCTGCAGGCCCTTGATGGTGGCGCGCACCAGGTTGATCGGGTTGCGCGAACCCACCGCCTTGGCCAGCACGTTCTTCACGCCGACCACTTCCAGCACGGCGCGCATCGCGCCGCCGGCGATCACGCCGGTACCTTCGGCGGCCGGCTGCATGTACACGCGGGCGGCGCCGTGGTTGGCCTTGACGGCATACCAGAGGGTGCCGTTGTTCAGCTCGATGTTGACCATCTGGCGACGGGCGCGCTCCATCGCCTTGGAGATGGCGACCGGCACTTCGCGCGCCTTGCCATAACCGAAGCCGACGCGGCCTTCGCCGTCACCCACCACCGTCAGGGCGGTGAAGCTCATCTGGCGGCCACCCTTCACGGTCTTGGCCACGCGGTTGACGGCGATCAGCTTCTCGAGCAGGCCGTCCGAATTTTCGCGATCGTTAGAGGACATGTTGGTTTCCGTATGCCCGGAGGCCCGGGACTTCTGCTTGCGGCTTGGCCGCTTGGAGTTGTAGGTGAAGCTCGGGGCGCGTCGTCATTCGCCGCGCCCCTTGTGGATCAGAACTTCAGGCCGGCCTCGCGGGCCGCATCGGCCAGCGCCTTGATGCGACCGTGATAGCGGAAGCCCGAGCGGTCGAAAGCGACCGACTCGATGCCCGCGGCCAGTGCGCGCTCGGCCACAGCCTTGCCGACGGCCGCGGCCGCCTCGAGGTTCTTGGTGCCCTTCAGGCCTTCGGCCACCGCCTTCTGCACGGTCGACGCCGCGGCCACCACCTTGGTGCCGGTCGCGTCGAACACCTGCGCGTAGAGGTGCTGACCGGTGCGGTGCACCGACAGGCGCGGCACGGCGAGCTTGCGGATGTGCGCGCGGGTGGACTTGGCGCGGCGCAGACGGGATTCGTTCTTGTTCATCGTCATGGTTCTCCAGGAAGCGGATCGACCCTTGCCTACCCCCGGGGGTCACCCCGGGAGGCGGATTAGGCCTTCTTGGCTTCCTTCAGCGTGATCTTCTCGCCGGCATAGCGCACACCCTTGCCCTTGTAGGGCTCCGGCGGGCGGTAGGCGCGGATCTTGGCAGCCACCTGGCCCACGCTCTGCTTGTCCGAGCCCTTGATCAGGATCTCGGTCTGCGTCGGGGTCTCGATGGTCACGCCTTCCGGCGCATTGAACACCACCGGATGGGAGAAACCCAGGCTCAGGTTCAGCGCCTTGCCGGCCATCGACGCGCGGTAACCCACGCCGACCAGCTCAAGCTTGCGCTCGTAACCCTCGGACACGCCCTTGACCATGTTGGCCAGTAGCGCGCGAGCGGTGCCGCCGAACTTATCGTCGGCACCCTCGGCCAGGGAGATCGTCGCCACGCCGTCATTGACGGACACGTCGACGCCCGGCAGAGCGTGCACGGAGAGCGAACCCTTCGGGCCCTTCACGGTGATGCCGTCATCGGCAACCTTCAGCTCGACGCCCTTGGGCAGGTTGATCGGCTTCTTAGCAACACGGGACATCGTCGACTCCTTAAGCCACTTGGCCGATGACTTCGCCGCCCAGACCCTTGGAACGGGCCTGCGCGTCGGTCAACAGACCGGCGGAAGTCGAAATGATCGAGATACCAAGACCGCCGAGCACCTTCGGCAGCTCGTCCTTGCCGCGATACACGCGGAGGCCGGAGCGGCTGACTCGGGAGATGGTCTCGATGGCCGGACGGCCTTCGAAATACTTGAGCTTGATCTCGAGCACCGGCTTGCCCTCCGCGTCGGAGGTCTTGGCGTCGAGGATGTAGCCCTCGTTCTTGAGAAGGTTGGCGATCGCCACCTTCAGCTTCGACGACGGCATGGTCACGGAATGCTTGCCCGAGAGCTGGGCATTGCGCACGCGCGTGAACATATCGGCGATGGGATCAGTCATGCTCATGAAAACATCCTTCAGAGTGCACCGATATCCGATAAAACCGGAAATCAATTCTAGATTGTGAGCCGCAACAAGCCGGCCTGCGTTGCGCAGACCGACAAGTGTAACAGCATTTTCCGGCTTTGGCGAATATCAACGCGCCAACGTGATCGGTGGCGGGGAGTCCCGCGCCACCTGGAGGGAATCCGGGACAGGCGCCCCGGCCCCGACCGGGTATTACCAGCTGGCCTTGCGCAGGCCCGGAACTTCGCCGCGCATGGTGGCTTCGCGCAGCTTGTTGCGGCCCAGGCCGAACTTCTTGTACACAGCGCGCGGGCGACCCGACAGGGCGCAACGGGTGCGCTGGCGAACCGGACTGGCGTCGCGCGGCAGCTTCTGCAGCTTGGTCTGGGCGTCCATCTTCTCCTCGTAGGAGGCGGTGGGGCTCAGCACGACCGCCTTCAGTTCGGCGCGCTTGGCGGCGTACTTCTGGACGAGCTTGGTCCGCTTCAGATCGCGGTTGACCATCGAGGTCTTTGCCATGGTTTCTCTCTCGCGTATCAGTTGCGGAACGGGAAGCTGAAGGCTTCCAGCAGCGCCTTGGCTTCGGCGTCGGTCTTCGCGGTCGTGGTGATGGAGATATCCATGCCGCGCATCGCGTCGATCTGGTCGAAGTCGATTTCCGGGAAGATGATCTGTTCCTTCACGCCGAAGTTGTAGTTGCCGCGGCCGTCGAAGGCGCGACCCGACACGCCGCGGAAATCGCGGACGCGGGGCAGCGAGATGTTGATCAGGCGATCCAGGAACTCCCACATCTGGGCGCGGCGCAGGGTCACCTTGCAGCCGATCGGCCAGCCGTCGCGGATCTTGAACGAGGCGACGGAGACGCGCGCCTTGGTCGTGATCGGCTTCTGGCCGGAGATCTTGGCCATGTCGGCGACGGCGTTCTCGAGCACCTTCTTGTTGCCCGCCGCTTCGCCCACGCCCATGTTCAGCGTGATCTTGGTGATGCGGGGAACCTGCATCACGTTCTGGTAGCCGAACTTCTCGGTGAGCTTGGCGACTACCTGCTCTTTATAGAAATTTTCGAGGCGCGTCATGATCGTGTTCCTTACGCGTCCACTACTTCGCCGCTGGAGCGGAACACGCGGACCTTGCGCCCATCCTCGAGCGTTTTGGCACCCACGCGCTCACCCTTGCCGGAGGCGGAGTTGAACAGCTGGACATTGGAGATATGGATCGAGGCTTCGCGCTCGACGATGCCGCCCGGCTGGTTCGCCTGCGGATTCGCCTTGGTGTGGCGCTTGACCAGGTTGACGTTGGTGACGAAAACGCGGTCACCATCGACGCGCAGCACATCGCCGCGCTGACCCTTGTTCTTGCCGGCGATCACGATGACCTGATCGCCCTTGCGGATACGGTTCATGGCTATTACTCCGCTCAGAGCACTTCCGGCGCGAGCGAGACGATCTTCATGAACTTCTCGCTGCGCAGCTCGCGGGTGACCGGCCCGAAAATACGGGTGCCGATCGGCTCGAGCTTGTTGTTGAGGAGGACAGCCGCGTTGCCGTCGAAACGGATCAGCGAACCATCCGGACGGCGCACGCCCTTGGCGGTACGAACCACCACGGCGTTGTAGACCTCGCCCTTCTTCACCTTGCCACGGGGGATGGCATCCTTCACGGTGACCTTGATCACGTCACCGATCGCGGCGTAACGGCGCTTGGAGCCGCCGAGCACCTTGATGCACATCAGTTCCTTGGCGCCGCTGTTGTCCGCCGCGGAGAGCGTGCTTTGCATCTGGATCATGTCTGCACCCTCCCCTTAGACGTTGGCGCGCGTGAGGATTTCCACCACGCGGTGATGCTTGGTCTTGGACAGCGGGCGACACTCGGCGATGCGCACCACGTCGCCCTCGTTCGCGCCCAGGTCGTCCTGTGCGTGAAGCTTGGTCGAGCGACGGATGATCTTGCCGAGCAGGCCGTGCTGCACCTGGCGCTCGATCAGCACCGTGACCGTCTTGTCCATCTTGTTGGAGACCACGCGACCCTCGAGGGTGCGTGCCTGTTTCTGGTTCTCGCTCATGTCCGCCGTCCTTACTTCTTGCCGCCGAGCACGAACTTCGTGCGGGCGATGTCGCGCCGAACGCGGCGCAGCTGGTGCGGCTGGCTGAGCTGGCCGGTGCCCTTCTGCATGCGCAGGTTGAACTGCTCCTTGCGAAGGTCCAGCAGGTGCTGGTTCAGCTCTTCGACCGACTTGTTGTTGAGATCTTTGATAGCCATCACATCACCGCCCGGCTGACAAACTGGGTCTGCACCGAGAGCTTGGCGGCGGCCAGGCGGAACGCCTCGCGTGCCGTGGACTCGTCCACACCCTCGATTTCGTAAAGCATGCGGCCCGGCTGGATCGGGGCCACCCAGAGCTCCACGCTGCCCTTACCCGCGCCCATGCGGACCTCGATGGGCTTCTTGGTGATCGGCTTGTCCGGGAACACGCGGATCCAGAGCTTGCCGCCACGCTTGACGTAACGGGTGATGCAGCGACGACCCGCCTCGATCTGGCGGGCGGTCAGTGCACCATGGGTGGTCGCCTTCAGGCCGAACTCGCCAAAGCTGACCAGGTTGGCGCTGTGCGCCAGGCCGTCGTTGCGGCCCTTGAACTGCTTGCGGAATTTGGTTCGCTTGGGTTGCAACATGGCAACTCTCCCTTACTTCGCCGCCCGCTCGCGACGGCCTTCACCGCCCTCGCGACGCGATTCACGACGACCCTCGCCGCCTTCGCGACGCGGCTGCGACTGCTCTTCCTTCGACTCCTGCGACGCTGCCGCCAGGTCGAAGATCTCGCCCTTGTAGACCCACACCTTGATACCGATGATGCCGTAGGTGGTCTTGGCTTCGGCGGTGCCGTAGTCGATGTCCGCACGCAGCGTGTGCAGCGGAACGCGACCCTCACGGCTCCACTCGGAGCGGGCGATCTCGGCGCCGTTCAGACGCCCGGAAACGTTGATCTTCACGCCCAGGGCACCGAGACGCATCGCGTTGCCGACGGCGCGCTTCATGGCGCGGCGGAACATGATGCGGCGCTCGAGCTGCTGCGCGATCGACTCGGCCACCAGCTGCGCGTCGAGCTCCGGCTTGCGGACCTCGTTGACGTTGATGTGCGTCGGGACGCCCATCATCTCGCTGACTTCCTTGCGCAGCTTCTCGATGTCCTCGCCCTTCTTGCCGATCACCACGCCCGGACGGGCGCTGTAGATCGTCACGCGGGCGGTCTTGGCCGGACGCTCGATCTGGATCTTGGAGATGCCGGCCTGGGCGAGCTTCTTGCGAAGCATCTCGCGGACCTTCAGGTCAGCGACCAGGTACTTGGCGTAATCGCCCTTGTTTGCGTACCACTTCGAGTTCCAGTCCTTGGCGATGCCGAGGCGGATACCGGTGGGATGAACTTTGTGACCCATCGTCTTTTCGTCCTCTTAATCGCCAACGACCACGGTGATGTGGCTGGTGCGCTTCAGGATGCGCGAACCGCGACCCTTGGCGCGGGCGTACATGCGCTTCATCGACGGACCTTCGTCCACGAAGATGCGCGAGACCTTCAGTTCGTCCACGTCGGCGCCGAGGTTGTTCTCGGCGTTGGCGACGGCCGAGAGCAGCACCTTGCGGACAAGGTGGGCAGCCTTCTTGTTGGTGAACTGGAGCACGTCGCTGGCGCGGCCCACGGGCATGCCGCGGACCAGGTCAGCCACCAGGCGTGCCTTCTGCGCCGAGATGCGGGCGCTGCGCAGGATCGCTTTGGCTTCGGTGCTCATCTTACTTGCCCTTCTTGTCGCCGCCGTGGCCCTTGAAGGTGCGGGTCACCGCGAACTCGCCGAGCTTGTGCCCGACCATGTTCTCGTTGACGAGCACCGGCACGTGCTGGCGACCGTTGTGGATGGCGATGGTCAGGCCGACCATTTCCGGCAGGATCATCGAGCGGCGCGACCAGGTCTTGATCGGGCGCTTGTTGTTGGTGGAAACCGCAGCTTCCACCTTCTTGACGAGGTGAAGGTCGACGAACGGACCTTTCTTCAAAGAACGCGGCATGTCGGTTTCCTGTTACTTGCGACGACGCACGATGAACTGCTGCGTGCGCTTGTTGTTGCGGGTCTTGTAACCCTTGGTCGGCGTGCCCCACGGGCTGACCGGATGACGGCCACCGGAGGTACGACCCTCGCCACCGCCGTGCGGGTGGTCGACCGGGTTCATCACCACGCCGCGGACGGTCGGGCGGATGCCCTTCCAGCGGGTAGCACCGGCCTTGCCCAGCTTCTTCAGGCTGTGCTCGGAGTTGCCCACCTCACCGATCGTGGCGCGGCAGTCGACCGGCACCTTGCGCATTTCGCCGGAGCGGAGGCGCAGGGTGGCGTAGCCGGACTCACGGGCGACCAGCTGAACCGAGGCGCCGGCGCTGCGGGCAATCTGCGCGCCCTTGCCAGCCTTCATCTCGATGCAGTGGATGGTCGAACCGACCGGGATGTTGCGCAGCGGCAGGCTGTTGCCCGGCTTGATCGGGGCGTCCGAACCGGACACCAGGCGGTCGCCCACCTGCACGCCCTTCGGCGCGATGATGTAGCGGCGCTCGCCGTCGGCGTAGCACAGCAGCGCGATGTGCGCGGTGCGGTTCGGATCGTACTCGATGCGCTCGACGCGGCCGGCAATGCCTTCCTTGTCGCGCTTGAAGTCGATGATGCGGTAATGCTGCTTGTGACCACCGCCGCGGTGACGCGTGGTGATGCGACCGAAGTGGTTGCGACCGCCGGTCTTGGACTGCGACTCGGTGAGCGCCGCGTACGGCGCGCCCTTGTGCAGACCTTCGGTGCGGACGCTGACCGCGTCGCGGCGGCCCGGCGAGGTCGGCTTGTGCGTGATCAGTGCCATCTCAATGCGACTCCTTGAGCTCAGGCCTTGGCCGACACGTCGATGGTCTGACCATCGGCGAGGCGGACATAGGCCTTGCGCTTGCCCTGGCGGCTGCCAGCGCGGAAACGGAAGGACTTGACCTTGCCCTTGGTGTTGACGAGGTTCACCTGTTCGACCTTGACGTCGAACAACTGCTCCACCGCCGCACGGACGTCGGCCTTGGTCGCCTCGGGGGCGACAACGAATACGTACTGGTTGTTCTCGGCCAGGCGCGCGGACTTCTCGGAGATGTGCGGCGCACGCAGCGTGTTGAGAATGCGTTCGGTGCTCATGCCAGCCATTCCTCGATCTTCTTGACCGCATCGACGGTCAGCACGATATGGTCCGAACCCACCAGGTTGACCGGGTTCAGCGCCATCACGTCCACGACATGCAGGTACGGGATGTTGCGAGCCGCGAGGTAGAGCGCCTCGGAGGCGTCCTCGCTCACCAGCAGCACGCGACCGGAGACCTGCAGCTCGGCCAGCTTGGCCACCATCGCCTTGGTCTTCGGCGCTTCGATACCGAAGCCCTCGACGACCTTCAGGCGACCCTGGCGATTGAGCTCGGCCAGGATCGAGCGGATCGCCACGCGATACGCCTTGCGATTGACCTTCTGCTCATAGTTGCGCGGCTTGGCGGCGAACGTGACGCCACCGCCGACGAAGATCGGAGCGCGGTAGTCGCCGTGACGCGCACCGCCGCCCTTCTGCTTCTTGAACTTCTTGGTGGTGCCGGACAGCTCACCACGCGACAGCTGCGCCTTGGTACCCGCGCGACCGCCGGCCTGGTAGGCCACGACCACCTGGTGCACCAGGGCCTGCTTGAACTCGCCGCCGAACACTTCGTCCGACACGCTGAGCGGCTTGGCGCCAATGACATTCAGTTCCATGGCGTCTCTCCTCAACCCTTGGTGGTCGGACGGATGACGACGTCGCCGCCGGTCGCACCCGGCACCGCGCCCTTCACCGCGATCAGGTGACGCTCGGCGTCGACCTTGACCACTTCCAGACCCTGCTGCGTGCGGTTCACCGCCCCCATGTGGCCGGCCATCTTCTTGCCCGGGAACACGCGACCCGGCGTCTGGCGCTGGCCGATCGAGCCCGGGGCGCGATGCGACAGCGAGTTACCGTGGGTGGCGTCACCCATCTTGAAGTTGTGGCGCTTGATCGTGCCCTGGAAGCCCTTGCCCTTGGACACGCCGGCGACGTCGACGATCTGGCCGACGGTGAACAGCTCGTCCGCCTTGATCTCCGCACCGATCGCGTACTTGCCGAGATCGTCGGCGGCAACGCGGAACTCCCACAGGCCACGACCCGGCTCGACCTTCGCGGTCGCATAGTGGCCCTTCAGCGGCTGCGTCAGCAGCGAGGCGCGCTTCGCGCCCGCCGTGACCTGCACGGCGCTGTAGCCATCGTTCTCTTCCGTCTTCACCTGGGTCACGCGGTTCGGCGTCGCTTCGATCAGCGTCACCGGAATCGAGCGGCCGTCTTCGGTGAAGAGTCGGCTCATGCCGCACTTGCGGCCAACCAGTCCGATACTCATCTTCGTATCCTGTCTATCGCTCAGCCGAGCTTGATCTGGACATCCACGCCAGCGGCGAGGTCAAGCTTCATGAGCGCGTCCACGGTCTTGTCATTGGGGTCGACGATGTCGAGCACGCGCTTGTGGGTGCGGGTCTCATACTGGTCGCGCGCGTCCTTGTCGACGTGCGGCGAGACCAGGATGGTGTAGCGCTCGATCTTGGTCGGGAGCGGGATCGGACCGAGCACCGTGGCGCCGGTGCGCTTGGCCGTCTCGACGATCTCGCTGGCCGAGCGGTCGATCAGACGATGATCGTACGCCTTGAGCCGGATGCGAATCTTCTGGTTCGCCATAAAACCGTGTCCTGTTGTCTAAAGAACAATTGCTTGTGAACCGGAGGGCTTCTCACCGCTCCGCACTACGTCCGGGCGTCCGATGCACTGGAAACCACCCAAAATGTTCGGCAAGCCGACCAAGTCGACTTGCCGAGCAGGAAAGTTTAAAAGGCATAAAGACAAAGATCAACAAGGCTCGCGCCCCGCGATCTTCGTGTCTTATACCCAGGCGATCCGCGCCAGCGAACTCGAAGCACTTCCTGTGCCTCATTTCGCGGTGTAGGACTTCGTGCGAAGCGCACTTCGTCCTGCAAAGAAGAGCGAGTATATCGGGCTTCGCCCCGGTTGGGAAGCCCCGCCTCGATACAAAAAAGGACGGCAGCCCGAAGGCTGCCGTCCGCCGATCACAAGGCATCGCACCAGCGAGCCATGCCGGCATCGCCTTACTTGATGATCTTGGCCACCACGCCGGCGCCGACGGTGCGGCCGCCTTCGCGGATCGCGAAGCGCAGACCCTCGTCCATCGCGATCGGGTGGATCA
>NCKB01000016.1 GCA_002279065.1 Lysobacterales bacterium 15-68-25 | reverse complement strand
CGTCAGCGCCGCCGTCAGCGTCGTCTTGCCGTGGTCCACGTGACCGATCGTGCCCACGTTGACGTGCGGCTTGGTGCGCTCGAATTTACCCTTTGCCATACGCGTTAAACCCCGATGGAGTCGATTGAAATGAAGAAAAACTTACGGCGGCACCGCCCAGTCCAACTGGACGTGCCACCGAACGTGGTGCTCATGACTGGAATCGAACCAGCGACCTCTTCCTTACCAAGGAAGTGCTCTACCGACTGAGCTACATGAGCGGAAAACCAGAGGTCGAGTCCAATGGAGCGGGAGACGGGAATCGAACCCGCACCATCAGCTTGGAAGGCTGAGGTTCTACCATTGAACTACTCCCGCCCGATCGAAAAACCTGCGCGGAACCTGATGGTGGAGGGAGGTGGATTCGAACCACCGAAGGCGTAAGCCAGCAGATTTACAGTCTGCCCCCGTTGGCCGCTTGGGTATCCCTCCAACAAAGAACGCCTATTTTCGCCACGCCCTCGGACACTGTCAACAGTTTGCAGACATTTTCCGGTGCGCGAGCCGCCGTAAACCTGCGCGGGGCGCGCATCATGCTCGGTTCGTCGCGACAGGGCAAGTCTTCCGCACGCTCAGCCCGCGACCGACTCCGCAGGCATGGCCACGACCTGGGCCTCCATCGCCTTCGACATCTCCATGAGGCGCCGCGCATGTTCCTGCAGGCGCCGATCCTCCTCGTTGCGCGGCACCCACGCGGGCACCGCGGTCGGCCGTCCATCCGGGCGATCCAGCGCCACGAACACCATCACGCAACTCGTCGCCAGGCGCCGCTCGCCGGTACGCAGGTCGCCGGCCTGAACGTCGACCGCCAGATGCATGCTTGAGGTACCGGTGTGGATCAGGCGCGCCCGCACCGTGACGAGATCGCCGATCAGGATCGGCTTGACGAACTGGATGCCGCTGACCGATGCGGTGACGCAGTAAGCCCCGCTCCAGCCCACAGCGCAGGCGTAGCCGGCCTGGTCGATCCACTTCATCACCATGCCGCCGTGGACCTTGCCGCCGAAATTGACGTCGGTGGGCTCGGCCAGGAACCGGAAAGTGACTTCGCTCTGGTGTCCCGGCATCGGCGCTGCTCCCATCCGTCAGAAAATGTGAAGTATGCCCCCAGCGGCCAGCTTGCGGGTGGTGGCTCCGGCATGGCTAGATGCCGGACGAAGCGAAAGGAGACGCGCATGCGGGGATTGCGCAGTATCGCGTCACGACTGACGCTGTGGAGCCTGCTCGGCTCGGCCCTCGTGATCACCGCGACCGGGCTGCTCCTGCTCGGTCATCTGCGCCAGACCTGGCTGCGCTCGGCGCACCGCGAGGGAGGCACCCTGGCGTTCGCCGCCGCTCACGGGATCGAGGCCCATCTCGCCCGGGCCGCCGAGGCGACACGCCTGCTTGCGCGACTTGCCCGGACCCGTTCCGACCTGACCGAACAGCTGGCCTTCGACACGCTCCGGGCCAACACGGACATTGCCGGCGTGCTGTTCGCCTGGACCCCGGACGACCCCACCCACCCGCCGATCGCGCCATTCGTCGACCGCCAGCGGAACGGCTCGCTGACCCGTCGCGACCTCGGCCGCGACGACTCCCGCTACTGGGAACAGCCGTGGTTCCTCACCGGCCTGAGCTGCCCGGACGGCTGCTGGCAAAGGCCGTTCTTTTCGCAATCGCGCCAGCAGCGCCTGATCAACTACTCGGTGGCGATCCGCTCCGCGGGGAGGAGTATCGGGATCGTCAACGCCGACGTGACCCTGGCCTGGCTGCAGAGCGTGCTGGGGTCGCTGAAGCGCCCCGACGGCGCGGTCATGTTCGTGGTCGACGGCAATGGGCACTTCCTCGCCCACGACGGCACCGACCGGCTGGGCGTGGCGGCTCCTCCGCAACTGCTGCAGGCCCTGGCCACGGCGGGAGACACGCCCGGGGAACTGCAGGCGGGCATCGACACCAGCGTGACTGGGCGCGCCTGGCTCTACCGTGCCCCGGTCGCCGGCACCGGCTGGACGCTCGGCCTGCTGGTGCCGCAGTCCCTCCTGGAAAGCAGCCTGCGCCGGCTGTTCCTGCGCGAGCTGGCGCTCGGCCTGCTGGCCATGCTCGGGATCGCGCTGATTACCCTGATCGTGACCCGTCGCACCCTGGCACCACTCGCCACCCTGACCGACCGCGCCGAACATGTTGCTCGCGGGGAACTGGACTTCACCCTGCCCCGGGCCCGGCGACACGACGAGATCGGCCGCCTCACCCATGCCTTCGACCGGATGCGACGCCAGCTGGCCCGGCACCTGGAACAGCTGACCCGGGCCACCCGGGAGCAGGAACGCCTGCGCAGTGAGTTGGAGATCGCCCACCAGATCCAGGTCGCCCTGCTGCCCAGCGAGCACTATCTGGACGCCCGCTGCGCGATGCTCGAACTCCACGCCACGCTGCGCCCGGCGCGCGCGGTAGGCGGCGATCTGTACAGTTATTTCATGCTCGACCAGCAGCACTTTTGCCTGATGGTCGGCGACGTGTCGGACAAGGGCATCCCCGCCGCCCTGTTCATGGCTCGCGCCATCACCCTGGCCAAGGCGCTGGCGCCTCGTGCGCGCCAGCCCGCCCAGTTGCTGCACCAGCTCAACCGCGAGCTGTGCCAGGGCAATGACAGCTGCATGTTCATTACCCTGCTGTGCGGCGTGCTCGACACCTCGGACGGCCGGCTGGTGCTGGCCAGCGCCGGCCACGAACCACCGGTGCTGTACCGCAACGGGCAGGCCGAGCTCTTCCAGGTCGATACCGGGCCCGCGATCGGTCTGGACGAGGAGGCCACCTACGTCGAGCAGGAACTCCGCCTGTGTGCTGCCGACACGCTGCTGATGTACACCGACGGCGTAACCGAGGCCAGCGCGGTCGACGGCAGCATGTTCGGTATCGAGCGGACACTGGCGAGCCTCGAACGGGCGCCGCCCCTGTCCCGCTCCGGAGAGTTCACCAGTCGCCTGATGGCCGACGTGGACGCCTTCGCCGCGGATTGCGACCAGGCCGACGACATCACCATCCTCGCCCTGAGCTGGCACCATCGGCCGCAGGGGGAATCCGGCATGCTGGATCTGACGATCGAATCCACCGTCGAAGGCGTTTTCGCCGCACTGGAACGCTGCGAGTCCGCGCTGGAAGAAGCGGGCGTGGCCGCAGGCACGCGCGAAGACGTTCGCCTCGTGCTGGAGGAGCTCATGGTGAACATGGTCCAACATGGCCACAGGGGTAGCGCCGATGGCGCGATCCGCCTGCGCGTGCGCACCGCGGACGGCGCCGTGCTCGCCGAGCTGCACGACGACGGCGCGCCGTTCGACCCGCTGCAGGCTGCAGCGCCCACGCTGTCCGGCGACATCGCCGACCCCGAGGAAGTCGGCGGACTCGGCATCCACCTGGTGCGCGCGATGGCGAGCGAACTGGCCTATCACCACGACCGCGACGGCAACCACCTGCAACTGCGATTCATCACAACCGACCTGACGGAACCGCCGACATGACGCTCGAGCTGCGCCCGGAACGATCCTCTCCCAGCCGCCTGGTCCTGCATCTGCAGGGGCGCCTGGACGCCAACACCTACCTGGAGTTCGACGGCACGGCCCAGCCATTGCTGGCGGACCTTCCACGTGGCGCCACCGTGGTACTGGACCTGTCCGGACTGGACTACATCAGCAGCGCGGGACTGCGCAGCGTGGCGCGGGTACGCAAGGCGACCCGCGCGCTGGGTGGCCACACCTTGCTGCTGGACCCGCAGCCGCAGGTACGCAAGGTCTTCGACATCGTCAAGGCGGTGCCGGTGAGTGAGGTATTCACCGGCACCGCGGAACTGGACGCCTACCTGGACCGCATCCAGCGACAGGTCGCCGACGCCGCAGGCGAGGACGAGTAGCCGGCGTGCGCCGGACCCGCAAGCGGCCGGCGCGACTGGATCAGACGTTGAACAGGAAGTGCAGGACGTCGCCGTCCTTCACCACGTAGTCCTTGCCTTCCTTGCGCAGGCGCCCGGCAGCGGCGGCGCCAGCCTCGCCCTTGTACTGGACGAAGTCGTCGAAGGACACCGTCTCGGCGCGAATGAAGCCGCGCTCGAAATCGGTGTGGATCACCCCGGCCGCCTGCGGCGCGGTATAGCCGCGCTTGATCGTCCAGGCGCGCACTTCCTTCACGCCGGCGGTGAAGTAGGTCTGCAGGTTGAGCAGCTTGTAGCCCGCCCGGATCACGCGATTCAGGCCAGGCTCTTCCAGGCCCAGGTCCTTCAGGAACTCGTCGCGGTCGGCATCCTCGAGCTGCGAGAGTTCTTCCTCGATGGCCGCGCACACCGGCACGACCTCGGCACCCTCTTCCGCCGCGCGGGCGCGCACGGCATCCAGGTGCGGGTTGTTCTCGAAACCGTCCTCGCGCACGTTGGCGATGTACATCAGCGGCTTGAGGGTGAGCAGGAACAGGTCGCGTACCAGCGCCTTTTCCTCGTCGTCCAGCCCCAGGCTGCGCGCGGTCTTGCCCTCGTTGAGGCCCGCGGCCAGCTTCTGCAGCACCGGCTTGCGCGCCAGTGCGTCCTTGTCGTTGGCCTTCGCCGCACGCTCGGCGCGGTTCAGCGCCTTCTCGACCGAGTCGAGGTCGGCCAGCGCCAGTTCGGTGTCGATGGTCTCGATGTCGGCGATCGGGTCGACCTTGCCGGCCACGTGCACGATGTCGCTGTGCTCGAAGCAGCGCACCACGTGGGCGATCGCATCGACCTCGCGGATGTGCGCCAGGAACTTGTTGCCCAGGCCCTCGCCCTTGGACGCACCGGCCACCAGGCCGGCGATATCGACGAACTCCACCGCGGTCGGAATCACCTTCTGCGGATTGACGATGGCCGACAGCGCGTTCAGGCGCTCATCGGGCACCGGCACCACACCCACGTTCGGCTCGATCGTGCAGAACGGGAAGTTGGCCGCCGCGATACCGGCCTTGGTCAGCGCGTTGAACAGCGTGGACTTGCCGACGTTGGGCAGACCGACGATGCCGCATTTGATGCCCATGATGGGAACTCCGGAAACTCAAGAGGGAAAAACAGGAAACGGAAACCAAGGATCCGGCCGGGGCGGCGCGCTCGTTCCAAGCGCTCACGCTCCCTTCTTGCCGCTCCCCGCTCCCACCGTGTGCAACTGCTGCATCGCCTTGTCGAACTGCCCGTCGACCGCCAGCGGCAGCACGTCCAGCGCGCGCGCGATGCCGTCGAGGATGGCATCCTCGTCCTGCGCGGACGGGCGCCCCAGCACCCAGGGGGTGACCCGGTCCTTGTGGCCAGGGTGACCGATACCGATGCGCAGCCGATGGTATTTGCCGTGCCCCAGGTGCGCGACGATGTCGCGCAGGCCGTTCTGGCCACCGTGGCCGCCGTCGAACTTCATCCGCACGGTACCGGCCGGCAGGTCCAGCTCGTCGTGTGCCACCAGGCACTCGGACGGCTCGATCTTGTAGTAGCGCAGCGCCGAGGCGACGGCGATGCCGCTCTTGTTCATGAACGTGGAGGGCTTGAGCAGCCAGACCGGCTCGCCGCCGATCCGCACCCGGCAGCATTCGCCGTGCAGCTTGCCGTCGAAGCTCCAGCGCTCGCCCTGCGACGCCGCCAGGGCGTCCACAAACCAGAACCCGGCGTTGTGCCGGGTTCGGAGATATTCGGCACCGGGATTGCCCAGCCCGACGATGAGTCGAAGTCCCGCCATGCGTCCGGCAAGCCGATTCCGCCCGCGCCACTGGGGGCGCGGGCGGAAACAGGCTTACTTCTTGTCGCCAGCCGGCTTCTCTTCGCCTTCGGCGGCGGCCGGGGTCTCTTCGACCTCTTCCTTCACCGTGTTGGCGGTGACGACGGCGATGTCGTGATCGGCACCCAGCGACAGGGCCGGGATCTCCACGCCCTTCGGCAGCTTGATCTGCGACAGGTGGATGATCTGGCCCGGCTTCAGGTCGGCCAGATCGATCTCGACGAACTCCGGCAGGTCCTTCGGCAGGCAGGACACTTCCAGCTCGGTCAGGTTGTGCGAGACCACCACGCCGGAGGTCTTGCCGGCCGGGGACTTCTCCTGGTTCAGGAAGTGCAGCGGCACGCTGACGCGCACGGCGGCGTTCTCGTCGATGCGCAGGAAGTCCATGTGCAGCATCTGCTGCTTGTACGGATGCTTCTGCCAGTCGCGCACCAGCACCTTCTGCACGGCGCCGTCGATGTTCAGGTCGAGCACCGAGGAGAAGAACCACTCGTGCTTGGCAGCGAGCAGGATGGTGTTGTGCTCGATCTGGATGCTCTGCGGCGGCAGCTTGCCACCGTAGACGACGGCCGGCACGTACGACGCACGACGCAGGCGGCGGCTCGCACCTTTCCCCTCGTCCTTGCGGCTCTCGGCCTTGATTTCATGGGTCTGAGACATGGTTTACACCTTGGGTTGGGAATGCCGCCTTGCGGCGGCAGGGTGACTTCCCCGCGACCAGGGAAGTCGGAAATCGGATCAATCCACGTACAGCGAGCTCACCGACTCGCCGAAGGCGATGCGGCGGATCGTCTCGGCCAGCAGCTCGGCGACCGAGAGCTGGCGGATCTTCGCGCAGGCCTGCGCCTCGGGGCGCAGCGGCAGCGTGTTGGTGACCACCAGCTGGTCCAGCTGCGAGCCTTCCACGTTGCGGATCGCCGCGCCGGACAGCACCGGGTGCACGCAATACGCCACCACCTTGCGCGCGCCGCGCTCCTTCAGCGCCGCGGCGGCCGCGCAGAGCGTACCGGCGGTATCGACGATGTCGTCCACCAGCACGCAGGTCTTGCCGTCGACGTCGCCGATGATGTTCATCACCGTGGCCACGTTGGCCTTCGGACGGCGCTTGTCGATGATCGCCAGGTCTGCGTCGTCCAGCCGCTTGGCCAGCGCGCGGGCGCGCACCACGCCGCCGACGTCCGGGCTGACCACGATCAGATCGTCCATCGCGAAGTTGCGCCAGATGTCGGCCAGCAGGATCGGCGAGGCGTAGACGTTGTCGACCGGGATGTCGAAGAAGCCCTGGATCTGGTCGGCATGCAGGTCGACGGTGAGCACGCGGTCCACGCCGACGGTACCGATCAGCTTGGCCACCATCTTCGCCGTGATCGGCACGCGCGCAGAACGCGGGCGACGGTCTTGGCGGGCGTAGCCGAAGTACGGGATCACCGCCGTCACGCTGGACGCGGACGCGCGCTTGAGCGCGTCGACCAGGGTCAGCAGCTCGAACAGGTTCTCCGCGCTCGGCGCACCGGTCGGCTGCAGCACGAACACTTCCTGCCGGCGGACGTTCTCCTCGATCTCGATCTGTACCTCGCCGTCGCTGAAGGTGCCCACGAGGGCCTTGCCCAGCGGGATGCCGAGACGGTGTGCCACGTCCTCGGCGAGCGCACGGTGCGCGTTGCCGGTGAAGAGCATCGGGCTGGATGACGTGTCCACGGACAATTCCTCTCGACCTGTAAGGTCCTGGCTTGAGTGGCTGGGGCGGCAGGATTCGAACCTGCGCATGCGGGAATCAAAATCCCGTGCCTTAACCAGCTTGGCGACGCCCCAGTATTACGTTGTATGCCTCGCCTGCGCCGCCCCGCGATGGCGGTCCAGCGCACGGTGCAGCATCGAGCGATCCGCTCCGGCGGCCACCTGGACGCCAAACGCCGCGGGACACCGTGCGGCGATCGACAGCGCCCGGGTCAGCGAAGGCGTTTCCAGAAAAACGCACCCGCCGCTTCCGGAGAGTTTCGCCCGGCCGAAACCGCCGAGCCATTCCAGCGCCTCGTTCACGCACGGATGTCGTGCGCGTACGACCGGCTCGAAAGCGTTCTCGGCAGTTTCGCCCGAAACAAAGGACGAAATTGTCGCCCGGGGGGCATTTCGTGTCAATTCAGGCGCTTGAAACAGCGCCGCGGTGGGCACGTGCTCGCGCGGGTCGAGCACCACGTAGTGGCGCCGCGGCAGCTCGACCGGCGTCAGCCGCTCGCCGATACCCTCGGCCCAGGCCGAGCGCCCCCGCACGAATACCGGCACGTCGGCGCCCAACCGGCGACCGAGCTCGGCCAGCGCGTCCTCGCCCAGCCCGGTGCCCCACAGATGATCCAGCGCCACCAGCACGGTGGCCGCGTCGGAACTGCCGCCACCCAGGCCTCCTCCCATCGGAATGCGCTTGTCGACAGCAATGTCGGCCCCGTGGCGGGACCCGCTCACCTCCTGCAGCAGGCGCGCGGCGCGCACGACGAGGTCGCTCTCTGCGGGAACCCCCGGGATGTCGCGATCACGATGGATGACGCCATCCCCGCGCACCCGCAGCCGCACCTCGTCGCCCCAGTCCAGCAGCCGGAACACGGTCTGCAACTCGTGGTAGCCGTCCTCCCGGCGCCCGGTGATGCGCAGGAACAGGTTGAGCTTGGCCGGCGCTGGCCATGCACTCCACTCGCCCGGATCAAGCGGCGGCAGCGGCCGGCTCATGAACACACGGAGCCGGTCGGGAAAGCCGTTTTCGCGGTCGCGGTCGCGCGCGAAGGCGAAGGCCGGGTCGTTCTTGTCCACCACGACGAAGCCATGCCGGGCATAGAACGGCGCGTTCCACGGCACGTCGGCCAGGGTACCCAGGTCGACCCGGCGATAACCGGCTGCGCGCGACCAGTCGCAGGCATGTTCGAGCAGGGCCGCACCGATGCCGCGACGCCCGTGATCGGGCAACACATCCAGCTCGCCGATGCCGATGGCATCGCCCGGCAGGGTGTCGTCCAGCCAGACGAAGCCGACCGGCTCGCCGCCCGCACCGGGGCGCGCCACCCACACCATGCCGCGGGCAATCGCCTCGTACAGCAGCTCCGGAGGAATCGCCATGTCGGCATAGGCCCGCCAGGCCGGGTGGCCACGGAACAGCTGCACGGCAGCGCGCTCGATGGCGCACAGCGCCTCGACCTCGTCCGGCCGGGCGCGCTCGATCACTGCGGTCATGACGGCTCTTGCGATGACGCGGACACCCACCCGGGTGCCCGCAAGGGGCCGTTAGCCTAACTGCTTCGGGCTACTTCAGCTGCCACGACTCGATGAAAAGTCGCACCTTGTAGGGCGGCTTGGTCGCGAATATCTGCACCGGAAGTGCCGGCTGGCGACTCTGGTCCCAGCGCCGGTAGTCCACCGTCCATCCGTCCTGCAGAAGCAGTGACGGCAGCTGATCGTCGCCGAAGCGCAGCTCCGCCGGACCGCTGTCGGCCCGCAGGCCGAGCACCCAGGCGCGCAGGTCGGACAGGGGCATTTCCCACCCCAGCGCCTTGCGCATCAGCGACTCGGCATCCGGCCCGCGCAACGGGCCGCCCTCCAGCCCTTCGAGCAGGGCGCCCCCTGGGCCGCCGGTCAGACGGAAACTCTTGCCGGTGATCGGCGCCCGCAGCTGGAAGTCGTAATGATCGCCGTCCTGGTGCCACTCCAGACTGCCGCTGCCACCGTTGTGGCCGTCGGACACGCCCAGCCGGCCATTCAATGTCCAATGGTCGGCGCCGGCCAGCGCGCGCTCGCGCTGCTGCTGGGCCCGGTACATCGCCGCGTCGCCCTTCATCCGCACGGCCGGAGCGCAACCGGCGAGCAGGGCCAGAACCACCAGCCCACCGAGGAAACGGGTGGCCCTCATGGCTTCAGTCGCTTCAGCGTGTCGCGCAGGCTGGCGTTGCCCGGATCGAGTTTGCGTACCTGGTCGAACACGTGGTTTGCCTCGTCATGCTGGCCGCTCTTCCACAGCACTTCGCCGAGATGCACGCCGACATCCGCGTCCTGGCGCTGCTTCCAGGCCTGCCGCAGCACCGTGACGGCCTGATCCAGGTGGCCCAGCCGGTACTGCAGCCAGCCCCAGGAGTCGGCGATCGCCGGATCGTCGGGCTTGGCCTTGCGCGCCTGCTCGATCAGCCTTTCGGCCTCGGGCAGGTCGCGGTTGGCGTCGGCCAGCGTGTAGCCCAGCGCGTTGCTGGCATCGACGTCGTTGGGCCTGAGCTGCAGCAGCCGGCGCAGGTCGGCCACGGCAAGGTCGATCTTGCCCGACTCGGCATAGGCCAGCCCGCGCCCGTAGAGCAGGCCGGGATCGTCCGGCACCACCTGCAAGGCCCGACTGAACGCGGCCTCGGCCTGCGGATAGCGCTGCTCGGTCATGTACAGGTCGGCATCCGCCTCGTAGGCCCGACGCAGTTGCCCGGGCTCGTCGAGGTAGGCGGTCTCGAGCTGGCCCAGCAACTCGTGCGCCTCGGCCTGCTTGCCCTGCTGGTGCAGGATGATCGCGCTGCGCAGGTCCGCGTCGAAAGCGTGCGGGTCGTCGTCACCGACCTGGTCGTACCAGTCCAGCGCCTCCTGCTTCATGCCCTGCATCTCGGCCAGCTGGCCGAGCAGGAAGGCGCTGGCGTCGCGAATGTCCTGGCTGGACTGCTTCAGCTGCCGGTACAGCATGGCCAGCGTCTTGCGGTCGTTCGCCTTGGCCGCCAGCGCGGCGCGCAGGTTGTAGATGTCCGCGCTCTGCTTGCCGGACGCGAGGAATTTCGCCGCGGCCGGGTAATCGCCTCCCTGCGCGAGCATGGTGGCGTAGGCCAGCCGCAGCCGCGTCTCGTCGGGGTGGACGACGATCGCCCTGTGCAGCAGGTCCTTCGCTCCGGCGCGATCACCGGAACGGAGCATCATCTGCGCCGTCCAGGCGTAAGTGGTCGGCGTGTGGAACCGCTGCACGGCGGCCTTGCCGATACGCAGGGCGTAGCCCCGTCGCCCCAGCCGATCGCCCAGCTCGCTCATCGCCAGCCAGGCCCGTTCGTCATCGGGCAGGCGTTCCGGCGTGGCCATGGCCTCGAGCAGACGGGCCGCCTGCGCGGAGTCGCGCGCCCCGACCAGCACGCGCCCGAAGCGCCGCCACGCGTCCGGGCCGCCGAGCGCGATCAGCTGCTCGAGCTGCTTCCGGGCCTCGGCGGCGTCCCCACGATCGAGTGCGAGCTGGGCACGGCTCTGCGCGAGGTCGGGTGCTGGCGCGCCCAGCGCCTGCCAGCGCGCCAGCGCTTTCTCCGCGGCGGCATCGTCATGGACCGCCAAGGCCAGCTCGGTGGCGCGCTCGGCCACCTGGGCGTCACCGGAGAGCTGGGCCGCCTTGCCGTAGCCGGCCGCAGCCGTCTTGAGGTCGGAATGGGTCAGCGCCATCTCGGCGGCCAGCAACTGCGCCAGCACGTCGTGGTCGGCGTCCGGCGTGGCCACGACCATGCGGGCCAACGGCTGCGGTTCGCCGCGGGGCGCCTGGACCGCCCCGCCCGGCCGGACCGCGGCGCAGCCGGCCGCGGCGAGCGCGAGCCCCCCGGCCACCGCAAAATGCCGCAGTTGCTTGAACTTGGCCCGACCGCTCAGCACACTATCGTTCATCTGTTCGCCTGTTTCGGCTGTTTCCGTCATCGCACGCGACGAGCACCAAGCTTAGCCTACGCCGCCGGACACCCTAGTCGCCGAAATGCCTGCCTCGCCATGCCGCTGATCGCCCTCGGGCTCAATCACCTCACCGCGCCGGTCAACCTGCGCGAGCAGGTGGCTTTCGACGCGGGGGCGGCCGTCGAGGCACTGCGCGAACTCACCGGCGAACCCGGGGTGGAGGAGGCGATGATCCTGTCCACCTGCAACCGCACCGAACTCTACGTGGGTGTGGCCGACGGCGCCGAGGACGTGCCGCAGGCCTGGCTGAACCGGCATCATCGTCTGACCCCCGGCAAGCTGGACGAGTTCCTTTACCTGCACCGCGACGACGACGCCGTGCGTCACATGTTCCGCGTGGCGACCGGGCTGGACTCGATGGTGCTGGGCGAGCCGCAGATCCTCGGCCAGGTGAAGGACGCCTACCAGCAGGCCCGCGAGGCCAACGCGCTGAAGGCGCCGATGGACCGCCTGCTGCAACACACCTTCGCGGTGGCCAAGCGGGTGCGCACCGATACCCGGATCGGCGCCCACACCGTCTCGGTGGCGTTCACCGCGGTGCGGCTGGCCGAGCAGGTCTTCACCGACCTCAGGCAGGCCTGCGTGCTGCTGATCGGCGCCGGCGACACCATCGAACTGGCCGCCCGGCACCTGGCCGAAAAGCAGGTCCGCCGGCTGATCGTAGCCAACCGCACGCTGGAGAACGCCCACGAGCTGGCCACCCGCCACGGCGGCTATGCGATCGCCCTGGCCGACCTGCCGCAGCACCTGGCAGAGGCAGACATCGTGATCGCCTCCACCGCGGCGCGGCAGCCGGTGCTGACCCGGGCCATGGTCGAGAAGGCCATCGCCGCTCGCCGCCGCAAGCCGATGTTCATGGTCGACATCGCGGTGCCGCGCGACATCGAGGACAGCGTCGGCACGATGGAGGACGTGTTCCTCTACGGCATCGACGACCTGCGCCAGGTGATCGACGACAACCTGCGCTCGCGCGAGGCCGCCGCCCGCGAGGCGGAGGCCATCATCGACCTGCAGGTGGACCGCTACATGGCCTGGCGCCGCGCGCTGGGCGTGCGCAATCCGGCGGTGGACATGCGCCACCACGCCGAGATCTACCGCGACGAGGTGCTGGAGAAGGCACGCGGCATGCTCGCCCGCGGCAAGTCGCCGGAGGAGGCGCTCGCCTTCCTCGCCAACACCCTGACCAACAAGCTGCTGCACCACCCCAGCGCCGCGCTGCGCGAGGCCGCCCTCAGCGGCGACCTCGACCTGCTGCACGCGGCCGGACGCCTGTACGGCCTGGAGCGCGAGGCCGGCGAGGATTAGCGACGCGAACGCCCGGCTCCTCGCCCGTTCGCCCGCCCTGCCCTCTGCCGACGCCCCGCTCATGACTCCCTCCATCCGCGCCAAACTCGAAGCCCTCGCCGAACGCCACGAGGAAGTCGGCCTGCTGCTGGCCCAGCCCGAGGTGATCGGCGACAGCAACCGCTTCCGCACACTGTCGCGCGAGTACGCCCAGCTTGAACCGGTGGCCGCGGCGCTGCGCGAACACGACCAGGCCCAACGCGAGCTGGCCGAAAGCCGCGCGATGCTGGCCGATCCGGAACTGAAGGAGATGGCCGCCGACGACGTGGCCCGGCTGGAACAGCGACTGCAGGAACTGGACGGCGAACTGCAGATCCTGCTGCTGCCGACCGATCCTCGCGACGAGGGCAACCTGTTCCTGGAGGTGCGCGCCGGCACCGGCGGCGACGAGGCGGCGATCTTCGCCGGCGACCTCATGCGCATGTACCTGCGCTACGCCGAGCGTCGCGGCTGGCGTACCGAGATCGAGTCGGCCCACCCCGGCGAGCACGGCGGCTACAAGGAGGCGGTGGCGCGGATCGAGGGCAAGGGCGCGTTCTCGCGGCTGAAGTACGAGTCGGGCACGCACCGCGTGCAGCGCGTGCCGGCCACCGAGTCGCAGGGCCGCATCCACACCTCGGCGGCCACCGTGGCGATCATCCCCGACGTGGAAGAGGTCGAGGACATCGCGATCAACCCGGCCGACCTGAAGGTGGACACCTTCCGCTCCTCCGGCGCCGGCGGCCAGCACGTCAACAAGACCGACTCGGCGATCCGCATCACCCACCTGCCCAGCGGCATGGTGGTGGAGTGCCAGACCGAACGCTCGCAGCACGCCAACCGCGACAAGGCGATGAAGCGGCTGAAGGCGCAGCTGCTCGACGCCGAACGGGCGAGGCAGGCCGCCGCCGAGGCCGAGTCGCGGCGCCTTCAGGTGGGCTCCGGCGACCGCAGCCAGCGCATCCGCACCTACAACTTCCCGCAGGGCCGGATCACGGACCACCGCATCAACCTCACCCTGTACCAGTTGCCGGACGTGCTGGAGGGCAACCTGGACGAACTCATCGACGCCCTGATGCGCGAGGACCAGGCCGACCAGCTCAAGGCGCTCACCGACGCCGGTTGACGGACGCGGTGACGCCGGAGGCCCGCGCCGCGCTACCCTCGCCCGGTCCACCATGCCGGAGATCGCCGCATGAAGCGCAAGGCCTACGAGCAGCAGCTGGAAGACCTGCAGATCGAGCTGACCGGGGTGCAGCGCTGGCTGCGCAAGAGCGGCAAGCGCCTGCTGGTGATCTTCGAAGGCCGCGACGCGGCCGGCAAGGGCGGCACCATCAAGGCGATCACCGACCGCCTGGATACCCGCGGCTACCGCGTGGTGGCCCTGCCCAAGCCGGACGAGCGCGAAGTCACGCAGTGGTATTTCCAGCGCTACGCGGCGCACCTGCCGGCCGCCGGTGAACTCGTACTGTTCGACCGCAGCTGGTACAACCGCGCCGTGGTCGAACCGGCGATGGGCTTCTGCACACAGGCGCAGTACGCGCAGTTCCTGGACGACTGCCCCGCGTTCGAGCGCATGCTGGCCGACAGCGGCATCCTGATCCTCAAGTACTGGCTGGCGGTGGACCAGGCCGAGCAGGAGGCGCGCTTCGCCGAGCGTGCCGCCGATCCGCTCAAGCGCTGGAAGCTCTCGCCGGTGGATCTGGCCGCACGCACGAAATACGCCGAGATCGGCCGGCTGCGCGACGTGATGATGGCGCGCACCCATGCGCCGCACGCGCCATGGTTCGTGGTCGACTACAACGACCAGAAACAGGGGCGTCTGGCGCTGATGCGCCACCTGCTCGACCAGTTGCCCGACGTGCGCGTGCCCGATACCCGGGTCGTGCTGCCGAAGCTGCGCGGCAAGCCCAAGCGCGAAGAACTGGCCGACCCCAGCTTATGGATCGCGCCACCACGCTGAAGCTCAGCCGGTGGCGAAACCGTCCCCGGCCCAGTCCTCGCAGACCTCGCGCAGCACCTGTTCGACCCGGGCGGCCGGCGGCCCCCGATGCAGCCAGCGCTCCAGCCTGTCGATCGCCTCGGGCGCCCCGCAGGCGATCACTTCCACCCGGCCGTCGACCAGGTTGCGCGCCATCCCGGTCAGACCCAGCGCCAGCGCCTGCTCGCGGGTGCTGGCGCGGTAGAACACGCCCTGCACCCGACCGCTGACCAGGAAGCGCGCCGTCGCCGTCACTTGCCGGCGGCGTCGATGGCCGCCGCCAGCGAAGCGGCAGTCACCGGCCCGACGAACGGCTTCGCCACCGTGCCGTCCGGCGCGATCAGGTACGTGGTCGGCAGGCCGCGCGGCTCGTCGAAATCCTTCGGCGGATTGTCCAGGGTGACCTGGGCGATCGGGTAGCTGACCGGGTGCTTGGCGACGAAAGCCCTGATCTCATCGATCGGACTGTCGTCGTACGCCAGGCCGATCGCGGTCACGTCCTTGCGGCTGGCGACGAACCGGGAGATGTCCGGCATCTCCTTGATGCACGGCACGCACCAGGTCGCCCAGAAGTTCACGATCACCCAGTGGCCGCGCTGCGCGGCCAGGTCGTACGGCTTGCCGTCGAGCGTGGTGACCTTCAGCGCGGGCTTCGCCGGCATCGCCGCCTGCGCGGGCGCGACGACGGCCACGGCGGCGGCAAGCGCGAAGGCACAGCGGACAAACAGGTTCATGGCAGGGGCTCCTTCGGGGCATCCGCCGGATCGGCGGTCGGGGGATAGATGCGGTCCAGCCGGGTACCGAGCGCGGCATGCAGGGTCCCGGCGACCACGGCCAGCAGATCGAGCAGCGCGGGCGGCAGCACGATGCCCAGCGCCTGCGCCTCCTCGGCCGGACGCAGCGGCAGACGATACTGCGTGCCGGCGTAGACGCGCAGCAGGTCGGTGCTGTCCAGGCTGCGGGACAGCAGCCAGCCGCCGCTCTCGCTGCGCTGGATCAGGTCGGCGCGCTGGAGATCGTCGAAATAACTGGCCACCTGGGTCGAGCGCAGGTAAGGCTCGGCCAGCTGCACGGATGCCGGATCGATCGAACCGCCGGCGCGCTGCGCCTCGACGAAGTGCTTGAGCACCACCAGCAGGCCGAGAAATTCGGCGCCCTCCGGCAGGGCATGGGCTGCCGGGTGGTACTCGAACGCGCTGATCGAGGCGGCGATCGAGGCACCGAGGATCACGATCACCCACGACAGGTAGATCCACAACAGGAACGTGGGAATCACCGCCAGCGCGCCGTAGATCTGCTGGTAGGTCTGCGCATTGCGCACGAACACCGTGAAGCCCCAGCGGGCGACCTCGAACAGGATCGCGCCGAGCAGTGCGCCGATCGCCGCATCGCGCCGCACCACCGGCCGGTTCGGGATCACCGCGTACATCAGCCACAGCGTGACGAAGGTGACCGCGAACGGCAGGAAGGCAAGCAGTCGCTGCCCGGCATCCGGCACGAACTGGCCGGCCGCCTGCTGCAGCAGCGGCAGCGCGGTGACATAGGAGGAGGCTGCCAGCCCGCCCACCACCAGGATCGGCCCCAGCGTGAGCGCGGCCCAGTAAAGCAGCAGCCGCGAGCTCCAGCGCCGCGCCTGGTGCACGCGCCAGATCCGATTGAGGCGATCTTCGATGCTGACCATCATCGACAGCGCGCTGAACAGCATCACCAGCACGCTGATGCCGGTGAGGCCGCTGGCATTGTTGGCGAAGCTCGCCAGCGCCTGCTGCAGCTTCTCGCCGGCGGCCGGCACGAAGTTGTCGAACACGAACGAGAGCAGCGCATCGCGCGCGCCGGCGAAGGCCGGGAACACCGAGAACATCGCGAACACCGCCACCATCAACGGCACCAGCGACACCAGCGTGGTGTACGAGAGCGCGCCGGCCGTCTCGAAGCACTTGTCGTCGACGAAACGCTGCCAGATGAAGCGGGCGAAGCTGCGCGTGCGGTCGCGGTTGAACGGCTTGGCCATCGAGGTCCCTTGCTCGGTCGAGGGCCCGCGCCGCCTCGCGGCGCGGTGGTCGAATGCGGACGGTACACTACCGGATCGTCAACGAACCGCCCAAGCACATGCCTTCCACCATCCTCGTCCTGTACTACAGCCGCACGGGCCACACCGCCCAGCTGGCGCGATTGATCGCGCGTGGCGTGGAGGAAGTGCCGGGCATGCAGGCGCGACTGCGCCAGGTACCCCCCGTGGCACCGGTCACCGAGACGGCGCAGCCGCCGGAGCCGGACGAAGGCGCGCCATATGCCACGAAGCAGGATCTGCAGGACTGCGCCGGCCTGGCACTAGGCAGCCCGACCCGCTTCGGCAACATGGCCGCGCCGCTGAAATACTTCCTCGATGGCACCGGCGCCGAGTGGGCCAGCGGCACACTGGTCGGCAAGCCGGCCGCGGTGTTCACCTCCACCAGCACGATGCACGGCGGGCAGGAGTCGACCCTGCTCAGCATGGCGCTGCCGCTGCTCCACCACGGCATGCTGCTGCTCGGCCTGCCGTTCACCGAGCCGGCGCTCAATGCCACCGTCACCGGCGGCTCGCCCTATGGCGCGACCCACGTGTCCGGCACCGATGGGGAACGGCCGATCAGCGAGCACGAGCGCGAGCTTGCCCGCGCGCTCGGCCGACGCCTGGCCGACACCGCGCGCAAGCTGGCGGGGGACGCATGAACGCCGTCCGTGCAGGCATGCTCCCCGTCTACCGCCTCGGTCTGGCCGCCTGGGCCGGACTGACCCTGCTGCAACTGGCCTGGCACGGCTGGCTGGCGCCGCCGACGCACCTGTCCCCTGCGCTGGTACTGGCCATCACGGTGGCACCCCTGCTGCTGCCGCTGACCGCCCTGCGCAACGTGCGGAGGGCGCTGCTGTGGGTGGGCATCCTCAGCCTGTTCTACTTCTGCCACGGCATTTCGGAAGCGTGGAGTTCGCCGGACACGCGGGTGCTGGCCCTCCTCGAGATCGCCCTGACCCTGCTGCTGATCGGCAGCCTCGGCGCCGGCGTGCGCCGCCGGGCTCCCCGCGGTGCCGCCGACTGAGCGGACCGGACGCTCTCGGCGACGTCATCACGCACCGCTCCGTATACTCGCCCCCGTTCCCCGGACGGAGTCGAGCATGGACTTCCTGCAGGACGCGCCGGTGCTGGCGCACCCGTTCCAAGGCGACCGGACGCTGCAGTCGTTGCTCGGCCGGGCACTGCCCGCGGATCGACGCGCCGCGCTCGATGCGGACCTGACGGCACTGGGTGACTATGCCCTCACGTCATGGCAGCGGGTCATCAGCACTCCGCGCCGCAAACCGGAGTTGATCCGCTGGGATGCCTGGGGACGCCGGGTCGACCGCATCGAGCTGACCCCGGCCTGGCAGGAGGGCGCGGCAATGACCACGCGCCACGCGATCCTCGCCGCCGGCCATGCCGATTCGCCGCACGCGCGGCTGGAGGAGTTCGCCCTGGTCTACCTCTACCACGTGGCCAGCGAGTTCTATACGTGTCCGCTGGCGATGACCGACGGCGCAGCGACCGCACTGAAAGCCTCCGGCCATCGCGAACTGATCGAACGCGCCCTGCCCCGCTTCCTCAGCCGCGACCCGGCCACGTTCTGGCTCAGTGGCCAGTGGATGACCGAGACCGCCGGCGGCTCGGACGTCGGTCGCACCGGCACCGTCGCGCGGCAGGACGCCGATGGTCAGTGGCGCCTGTTCGGGCGCAAATGGTTCAGCTCCGCCGTGGTCGGCGAGGCCGCGCTGGCACTGGCCCGGCCGGAAGGTGCCGGCGGGGGCGCTGGTGCATTGGCGCTGTTCTACGTCGAGACGATGGACGGCGCGCAACGCCGGCCCGAGCTGGTGATCGACCGCCTCAAGGACAAGCTCGGCACGCACGAGCTGCCCACCGCGGAGATCCACCTGGAAGGATTGCCGGCGTGGCCGGTGGGCGAGCTGGCCCACGGCGTGCGCCAGGTGGCGCCGATGCTCAACGTCACGCGGACCTGGAACGCGGTATGCGCCGTCGCCAGCATGGCGCGCGCGATCGCCCTGGCGCGCGACTACGCCCGGCGCCGCAGCGCGTTCGGTCGCCGACTGGCCGACCTGCCGTTGCATGCGCACACACTGGCCGACCTGCAGGCCTCGTTCGAGGCGGCATTCGCACTCACCTTCGAAGTCGCCCACCTGCTCGGCCGGGTCGAACACGGCGCCGCCGAGCCGCACGAAGCGGCACTGCTGCGCCTGCTCACCCCGCTGGCCAAGCTGTGGACCGGCAAGCTGGCGGTGGAGACCTGTTCGGAAGCCCTCGAATGCTTCGGCGGCGCCGGCTACGTCGAGGACACCGGCCTGCCGCAGTTGCTGCGCGATGCGCAGGTCTACGCGATCTGGGAGGGCACCACCAACGTGCTGTCGCTGGACACGCTGCGCGGCATCGGCGAGGGACTGGGGGCGCTCCGCACGGCGGTCTCGCAGTGGCTCGCCGCGGGCGACGATCCGGCCAGCGCCCGCGCCATCCGCACCGCGCTCGACGACGCCAGCGCCTTCCTCGATCGCCAGGGCGGCCACCGCGACGCACTGGAAGCCGGTGCGCGCGGACTGGCGTTCACCCTCGCCCGCTGTGCCGCGGCGGCGCTGCTGGCCCGCCACGCCGGATGGGCGACCGCCCGTGGGGACGACCGCCCGGCCGCCGCACTGCGCCGTTTCGTCCAGCTGGGACTGGACCGCCTGCGCTGGCCGGACGGCGCCGACACCGCGCGACTGCTGGCTGACTGAGGCCGGTCCGCGCGCTGGGGTTGTCGGCCGGTCGCGGCTAAAATGGCCGCCTTTCCTCCTTCGGCGCAGCCAGCATGCAGCATCTGTCCATCGTCACCACCGGCGGCACCATCGACAAGATCTATTTCGACGACAAGTCGGACTACAAGATCGGCGCGCCGCAGATCGGCGAGATCCTCGGCCAGCTCGGCGTGGCGTTCCAGTACGACGTGATCCCGATCCTGCGCAAGGACAGCCTGCACGTCACCGACGAGGACCGCGCGCTGATCCGCTCCACCATCGAGGCGCAGCCGCATCGCCACGTGCTGGTCACCCACGGCACCGACACCATGGTGGAGACCGCCAAGGTGCTGGCCGGCATCCCGGGCAAGGTGATCGTGCTCACCGGCGCGCTGAACCCGGCCCGCTTCCAGGGCTCGGATGCGGTATTCAACATCGGTTGTGCAGTGGCTGCGGTGCAGACCCTGCCCGAGGGCGTCTACATCGCCATGAACGGCCGCGTCTGGGACCCGGCCAAGGTGCGCAAGAACCGCGAAGCCAACCGCTTCGAACAAGCCTGAGTCGGCCCAGCCCATCGCCATGAAAGAAGGCCCGGCGCTCGCGCGCCGGGCCTTTGTGTTTCCGGTCGCCGCATCCGTGCGGCGACGCGGGTCTTACTGCACCGTCAGGGTGATGTCGTCCAGCACGAACGAGGTCTGCAGCGAGGAGTCCTCGGTACCGGTGAACTTGATCACCACGGTCTGGCCGATGTAGCTGGACAGGTTGGCGGTGTGCACGGCATAGCCGCTGGCGGCGTTCAGGTTGGAGAACGTGGCCAGGGTGCCGAGCAGCGTGCCCGAGGTGTTGTAGACCTGCACCTTCAGCGTGTCGTACGCCGACGACGTGGTCGTCTCCGAGGTGTCGACGTGCAGGTAGTACTGCAGCGTGGCCGAGGTCTTGCCGCTCGGGATGCTCACGGTCTGGGCGACCGTGTCGGTGTGGCTGGAGCCGTAGCCGTCAAGCCAGGCGTCCCACGAACCGGCGTGCGGGGGCTCGGAGCTGGAGTTGTTGACCACACCACTGGTGGTGGTCCACGGCGAAGCCGAACCGGTCTCGAAGCCGGTGTTGCCAAGCAGCTGGCTGCTGCCGCCACCGCCGGAGCTGCTCACCGTCACCGAAGCCGTCTTGGTGTTGGTGGCACCGCCGTTGTCGGTCACCGTCAGCGAGACGCTGTAGGTGCCGGCTGCGGCATAGGTGTGGCTCGGGTTGGTCGCGGTGGAGGTGGTGCCGTCACCGAAGTTCCACGAGCGCGAGGCGATGGTGCCGTCGCTGTCGGTGGAGGTGTCGGTGAAGCTCACCGTCAGGCCGCTGATGGTGTCGCTGAAGTTCGCCACCGGCGGGTTGTTGGTGGTGCCACCCGACACGATCGGGTGCGACAGGTCGCACTCGTTGGTGTCGTTCGACCAGGTCGACTGCATCGGGAAGGTGCCGGTGCCCATGGTCACGTTGGCGGTGGCGCCCTGGCCGGAAGAGATCCACGCGCACTCGTCGCCGTTCTCCTGGCCGTTGTACGAGCTGCCGGTGTGGTTGGTCCAGCCGCCGGCCGGGTTCTGGTCGGTGACGGTCTCGGCGTACTCGTGGCCCTCGACGATGGAGAAGCCGTCGCGCTTGCCGGCCGAGCTGCCGTTCACCGAGCCGGTACCGCAGCTGGTGCCCATGTCGTACACGTACGGCATGTTGGTGAACGCCACGTCGCCCACCGGCGAGGTCACGCTCTGGTCACCGTTCCAGTCGTGCCACGCGCAGAAGTTGCCGCTGGAGGTGTTGAAGCCGTCGGGGTGCGTGCCGCTCGGCGACAGGATCACGTACTGCACGTAGCGGTTCGAGGCGGCCGTGGTATTGCCGAAGTGCTGGGCAGCCTTGATCGCTTCCTGGGCCAGCTGGGCGCCGGTCGCATTGGACGGGGAAGCCACCGAGTTGTCGTACCAGATGCCAGCGAAGGCGCCGCCGGTCGGGTAGCCGATATGCGGAGCACCGGACGGGCACGAGGTGGCGCCATTGGCCACGGTGGAACCGTCGCAGTACTGGGTCATGGTGCCGGACCACAGCTCGCCGCCGGTGCCCAGGCCCTTGAACAGGCTCTCGAGGTAAGGCACGGCACCCACCGAGTCGCCCGACAGGGTCATGTTGCCGCTGGAGTCGGTACCGGCCGTGCCCCACTGGCTGCCGTAGACGACCAGATAGACCTTCGGCGTGCCACTGGTCACACCGATACCGTCGACGCCGCCACCGTAGCTCAGCGTCTCGGTGCCGGTCGCGGCCGCGGCAGTGGTGGCGGCGTGGACGGCGGCGAACTGCTTCATGCGGGCATGCGCCTCGCGGGTCGGTACGGCACCGTGGCGATAGGCATGACCGTAGGCGGGTGCATACGGGTTGCCGGTCTGCGGGCCATTGCCGTTGGCGACGGCGAGCGTCGCGCTGCCGGCCAGGCCGAACAGGGCACAGGCAATTGCGGTTTTGAGCATTCGACTCTTGTGTTGATTAAGCATGTCACTCCCCAATGAAAAATTCAGGACAAACGACGCCGCTGCAGTCGAATGACTGCAGTGTTCAAATGCCGAATCTGGCGGCCGTCCAGTTAACGGATTTTCCCAGCGGATTCGCCCGTGCCCGGCTTCAGGAACGTCCTGTCACGCCCGGTGCGCCTGTTCTCTCGGCGCGCACCGCCCCGCGTATGCCGTGGCGAAACCGTCCACCACCCCCCGCGGTGGCGAACGCGGCGACATTAGTTTTGGAATGAAATACCGGCAATGGGAATTTTTCCCATGCATGGTGAACTGACTCACGGAAAAATCGCACGTAATTGCGAAGCACAAATCAAACAGCCACTTGCAGAAATGGCTAATGGAGAAAATCGCAAGTTAATGCGGAAAAAGCCCGGCCAATGCATCGGCGGACCCGGCGCCGCCGCTCCACTGCCGGATGCCCACGCACGCCGGGTGGTCGGACGACCTTCGTCGCCGGCCCATGCAAACGACAAAGGGCCCGGTCATCCGTGACCGGGCCCTTCGGGTGTCGCGGCGGCGGAGCGTCCGCTCCGCCGCATGTCGTCAGATCAGTTCCAGGTTGCCTTGAGCGTGACACCCGAGAACGCGCTGTAGCCGTTCAACATGATGTAGTACGTGCCGGTGGATGGCGTCGACACGGTGCAGCTCTCGTTGTTGCCGGAAATGTACGGACGGCAGTCGTAGCTGCTGGTGGTCGGGGTGGAGCCGAACTTCACGTAGAGATCCTCATCACCCGAGCCACCCGAGGTGGTGATCGCCAGATTCTTGGCGCCCGCCGGGACCTGCACCGTGTAGTAGAGCTTGGTGCCCTTGGCCCCGGAAAGGTTGCTCACCGGCACCCCGTTCTGCAGCACATTGCTGCCACCCCCGCCGCTGCTGGTGCTCCAGCTGGCCTTGATGGTGACGCCGGAGAACGCGGCATAGCCATGCAGCTTGACGTAGTAGGTGCCGGCCGAAGGCGAAGCCACGCTGCAGCTCTCGTTGTTGCCGGTGAGATAGGGCCGGCAGTCGTAGCTGCTGAGGGTCGGGGCCGAACCGAACTTGGTGTACAGGTCGGCATCACCGGTACCACCCGAGATCGCGATCACCAGGTTCGAGGCGCCCGACGGCACGGTCACGGTGTAGTCGAGGTCGGCACCGGAAGCAGCCGCCTGGCCGGTCACCGCCACGCCGTTGGACAGTGAGGTCGAGCCACCGCCACCACCGCCGCCGGAGCTCGGACAGGTCACGCCCACGCCGGTGAAGGCCGTGGCCACGTCGTTGGCGTTGTAGCCGAGGTCGGTGGCAGCCGATTCCACGCCGCAGGCACCGGAGTTGAAGGTGGACGTCGCGGTCCAGTACGACTTGTTGGCCAGGGCGAACACCTGGAAGGCCTTCTTCACATCCCAACCGCTGGTCTTGGCCAGCAGGCAGAACGCCTTGTTGTACACGCCGGACGAATAGTGCACGTCGAGGCTGGAGGTGTAGTTGGCGGCATTGTCGATCGAGCCGCCATCCTGCGGCGGGTTGCACATGTAGCGCAGCGCATTGCCGATGCCGGCGCTGGTCTTGACGATGTCGGCACCGACCTCGAAGTCGGCGGCACCGCGGTCGTAGAACTCGGCCGCTTCGCCGGCGATGTCCGAGTAGGCCTCGTTCATGCCGCCGGACTGGCCGGTGTACTGCAGGCCCGAGTTCTGCTCGGTGTAGCCGTGGCTGATCTCGTGGCTGGTCACGTCCAGCGACACCAGCGGATAGAAGGTGCTGGCGCCGTCGCCGAAGAACATCGCGGTGCCGTCCCAGAACGCGTTCTCGTAGTTGCTCTTGTAGTGCACGTTCATGCGCAGCTTGATGCTCAGCGGCGCCGCACCGGTGTAGGCCACGTACATGTCGTGCACCACGCCACCGAAATGGTGGGCGTCGTTCACTGGCGAGTAGGCGCCGTTGATCGCGTCGGTGTTGCTGTTCGGACAAGTGAAGCTGACGATCGATCCGCCGCTGGTGCCGTGGTTGAGGTTGTAGGTGACCACGTTGGTGTTGTTCAGCGTGCAGGTGCTGCCCGACTGCGTCACGTCCAGCGCCGGATAGTCGGTGCCGTAGTTGTACTGGCCGGTCTTCTGGTTGCCGCCGGGGCCGGTGGCCGAGGCGTAGGTCAGGCCGTTCCAGCTCTGGATCACCTCGCCGGTGTTGGCGTCGACGATGGCGGTCGGTCGCGACACCTGGCCATTGTCGTGGGCCACGTAGGAGGTGCGATACACGAGGCGTGCCGGACCATTGTCCTGCGGGTACACGAACAGGTCGGCCTGCTGGTTGCCGATGGTGTTGCCGCCCACCAAGCTGGTGTGGGCATGCGACTTGAGCGCATCGAGCGCCTTGGCCGCGGTCAGCCTGGGCGATACCGACACCAGGTCGGAATCGAGGTTCTGAGCCAGCTCACCCGTCGCACGCAGTGCGTTGCCGTTGGCATCCTCGACCACCGCCACGCTGCGACCGTACACCGGCACGCCGCGGTAGAACTGCTGCTGGCGCACCACGTGGCGCCCCAGACCCAGGGCCACCGAACTGCGCGCTACCAGCGCGCTGTTCGCGCCGAGACCGAAGTGCGCCGTCAGCGACGCGGCCGGCACGGCGGCCAGGCTCTGGCCGTGCACGCTGTGCGTGGTGGCGGCGGTGGCGACGGAAGCCGACGCCATGCCGATCGCGGCAACGAGGACTTTCAAGCGGAGACTGCTGCGCATTGCTTACTCCTTGACATGAATTGGGGCGCACTTACCTTATGCGGCTAAATAAGCCCCATTTATGGATGGCCGCACGAGTACGGCTTCGGATTTTGTCGGTTTGCCTAGCGATGCCTGCCGGTCCGAAGGCCGCCTCCCCCGTGACGTCCTGTCAGGGCAGCGCGTGGACCATCAAGATGAGGCGGGAGACTCCCACCGCCTCCACAGGATCATCCGTCAACCTCCCCGCCAACGGATGCCACGACGATAGGTGGCAAGAAATTGCGAAACAAGGGGAATTATTCCTAGGGGGTGTGAGCCCCTTCACGCGTGGGGCGGGCGGGAATGCGCGCATTGCGCGTGCCGCCACATCGCCCGCGGGCGATTTGGAGCACCCGGCGCCAGGCAGCCCAGCGGCGCCTGCCCTTGCCGGAGACGTCAGAGCATTCCGGTCTCGAGCTTGGCGATCTCGGACATCATCGAATGGTTCCACGGCGGGTCGAACACGAGGTCGACGTCGGCCTGGGCGACGGTCGGGATCAGCTCCAGCTTGGTGCGCACGTCGTCGACCAGGATGTCGCCCATGCCGCAGCCGGGCGCGGTCAGGGTCATCTTCACATAGACCTTGCGCTGGCCGTCCGCGGTGGCCTCCATGCTGACGTCGTAGACCAGCCCCAGCTCCACCACATTGACCGGGATCTCCGGGTCGAACACGGTGCGCAACTGCTCCCAGACGAGCTTCTCGACCTCCTCGTCGCCGGCACCCTCAGCCAGCTCGATCGGCGGTGGCGGCTCCTTGCCCAACGCATCAGCGTCGCTGCCGGCGATGCGGAACAGATTGCCCTCGACGTATACGGTGAAGCTTCCGCCCAGGGCCTGGGTGATGTAGCCGACCTGGCCAGCCGGCAGCACCACGGTCTCGCCCTGAGGCACCATCACGGCAGGGCAGTCCCGCTCGAGGGTGAAAGGTTCGCTGCTCAGACTGAAACCGCTCATGCTTGTCCCGTGGTGAAATCCGTGCGCCGGGGACGCGCACGCGAGGACGCCATTATGACGCCCCGCAGCAGGTCGGGTCTCGTTCCGCTCGAATCAAGCCCCGCCGGCGAGCCCGGGGACCCGGGTTATCATCGACGTTTTGTGCGGAAGCCTGCATCCGATGCCCAGCCCGATCCGGCACCTTGCCCCATGAAGCGGACGCGTCGCGTCCTCTCGCTCGCGTTTTCGCTGACCAGCGCTGCCATGCTCGGCCTCGCGGCCGGCGCGCTATGGATGCTGCCTGTCGCCTACCTGCAGCGCGGCATGGCATGGCTCGCCGTGCCGATCGGTGCGTTGCTGGGTTGGGCAATCGCTCGCTGGATCAGCCCCCGGCACGGAGCGGCGCCCTGGCTCGCAGCTGTCGCCACGCTGCTGGCGGCGGTCTACGTGAATGTGCTGATCGCCGGAGTGCGGCTCGCCGGTTCGATGGGCATGGCGCTGATCGAAACGATGCGTACTGCGGGCCCGGCCATGCTGTGGTCCCTGGCCGGGCTGGGCGTACCTGGCGGCCGGTGGGTCTGGTTCGCCGTCGGCGCCGGCGTGGCGGCGCTGACCGCGCGCAGGCTCAGCCGTCCAGCGTCTTGAGCGCAGCCACCAGCTCGCCCGCCGCCGCCTGGCCATCGCCGTAGAGCATGCGCGCGTTGTCCGCGTAGAACAGCGCGTTTTCGATGCCGGCGAAACCGGTGCCCTTGCCGCGCTTGACCACGATGACGTTCTTCGCCGCCGCCACGTCGAGAATCGGCATGCCGTAGATCGGCGAGGACGGATCGGTCTTGGCCAGCGGATTGACCACGTCGTTGGCGCCGATCACCAGCGCCACGTCGGTGGTCGGGAACTCGGGGTTGATGTCGTCCATGTCCGCGATCAGGTCGTACGGTACGCCGGCCTCGGCCAGCAGCACGTTCATGTGGCCCGGCATGCGGCCGGCCACCGGATGGATCGCGAACTTCACCTTCACGCCGCGCTCGATCAGCAGCCGGGCGAACTCCCACACCTTGTGCTGCGCCTGGGCCACGGCCATGCCGTAGCCGGGTACGATCACCACGCGCTCGGCATAGGCCATCATCACCGCCACGTCGCTGGCCTCGATCGGCTTCTGGCTGCCGCTGATCGCCTGCGCGGCACCGCCGCCGGCGGCTCCGAAGCTGCCGAACAGCACGTTGCCAAGCGAGCGGTTCATCGCCCTGGCCATCAACTGCGTCAGCAGGGTACCGGCCGCGCCGACCACGGTGCCGGCAATGATCATCGCCTCGTTCTGCAGCACGAAGCCCTCGAACGCCACGGCCAGGCCGGTGAACGCGTTGTACAGCGAGATCACCACCGGCATGTCGGCGCCGCCGATCGGCAACGTCATCATCAGCCCGAACAGCAGCGCCAGCACGAAGAACGCCACGATCAGCGGCATCGTCAGCTGGCCGGCGATCAGCATCCCGCCGCAGACCACCGCCGCCAGCAGGATCAACAGGTTGACCGCGCGCTGGCCAGGGAACACGAAGCGCTTGTCCAGCCAGCCCTGCAGCTTGGCGAAGGCGATCAGCGATCCGGAAAAACTCACCGCGCCGATCAAGGCACCGATCACGCCCAGCGCGAGCTGGGCCAGGTCCGGGGCCACGGTCGGATCGGCGGCGAACTTGGCCCCGTCCAGCAGCACCACCGCGCTGCCGGCGAAGCCGACCAGCTCGGACGCGCCGATCGCCGCCGCAGCGCCGCCGCCCATGCCGTTGTAGAGCGCCACCATCTGCGGCATGTCGGTCATCGCCACGCGGCGGCCGGTCCACCAGGCCGCCGACACGCCCAGCAGTACCGCCACGCCGATCAGCGCGCGGTGGTGCAGATCCGGCAGGGCAAAGGTGATCAGCACCGCCAGCAGCATGCCGTAGCCGGCCCAGACGATGCCGCCGCGCGCGGTACGCGGCGAACTCATGCGCTTCAGGCCTAGGATGAACAGCAGGGCTGCCAGGAAATAGCAGGCCTTGATCAGGGTGGGGAGCCAGCTCATCAGTGGCCTCCCGGCTTGCCGCCGCCCGGCTTGCTGGACTTGAACATCTCCAGCATGCGCTCGGTCACCACGTAGCCGCCGGCGGCGTTGCCGGCGCCCAGCAGGACCCCGATGAAGCCGATCGCGATGCCCAGTGTGGACTCGGCGTGGCCCAGTGCGATCATCGCGCCGACCAGCACGATGCCGTGGACGAAGTTGGAGCCCGACATCAGCGGCGTGTGCAGGATCACCGGTACCCGGGCGATGATCTCGTACCCGGTGAACGCGGCCAGCATGAAGATGTACAGCGCCAGGAAACCGTCGATCATGACCCCTCCCCGCCAGCACGGCATGTTCAGGGCATCATACGGGCGCCCGTCAACGCGTGCGAGCCTGCCGCGTTGAGCATGGCAACCGAACCGATGGAGCCGGACGATGACTCGCCGGGACCCGTGGACGTCGACCCGATGAACAGCCTGGCCCAGCCCCTGGCCGACGACCTGCTGGTCGACGGTATCGACGCACGCGCCGTGCCCGTCTCGCTGGATGCCTTCCTGGCCCAGGTCGAGCGGCGCGCCTTCCGCATGGCGGAGCTGCAGTTGGGCCACCGCGAGGACGCCTTCGACGCGGTACAGGACGCCATGCTGCGGCTGGTGCGGCACTACCGGGAGAAGCCGGCCGGCGAGTGGGCCCCGCTGTTCTGGGGCATCCTGCGCCGGCGCATCGTCGACCTGCAGCGCCGGCGCAAGGTGCGCTCCATCGTGGTTGGCTGGCTGGGCGGCGGTCGCGACGGCGACGGCGAGGAGCTGCCGGCCTGGGAGCCGGCCGATCGCTCGCCGGGGCCGCTGGACCGGCTGCAGGACGCGCAGTCGTACAGGGACATGGCCGCCGCGGTGCGCAGGCTGCCGCAGCGCCAGCGCGAAGCCTTCATGCTGCGGGTGCTGGAGGGACTGGACGTCGCCGAGACCGCCCGCGCCATGGGCTGCTCGGAGGGAAGCGTGAAAACCCATCTGTCGCGCGCCATGCACCACCTGCGCGACCAACTGGAGGACTGGCGATGAACTCGCCCGACGATCGGATCGAACAGCGTGCCCGTGCGCTGTTCCGGCAGGCCAGCCGGGAGCTGGATCCGGCTACGGCCAACCGCCTCCGTGCGGCGCGCCGGGATGCGCTGCAGGCGGCCCCGTCCGCGCACCGCACGGCCCGCCTGTTGCTGCCCGCGGGCGCTTTCGCCGTCATCGCACTGGCGGCGCTGATGGTCTGGTCGCCGCGCCACCCGGCGCCGACTGCCACCGCTCCCACCGCGACGGCGACTGCCGCGATCCAGACCCAGGACGACAGCGAACTGCCGCCGGATGCCGACAGCGCCGATCCGGCGCTCTACCAGAACCTCGACTTCTACGGCTGGCTGGCCGCCAACGACCCGCCGCCCGCCTCGCGACGCTGAGCCATGAACCCGTCCCGCCCACGATCGCTCGCCGCCCGCCTGATCGTCGCCCTCGGCCTGCTGGCCGGTGTGCCGGCGGCGCTGCCTGCGCAGGATTTCCACCACCACCGGCCGCCGCCCGGCGCACCGGACCTGCCGCCGCGCCCCTGGCAGAGCCTGACCCCGGAACAGCGTGACCTGCTTGCGCCGCTGCGAGGGGACTGGGACACCCTGCCGCCACGCAAGCAGGCGCACATGCTGGAAAAGAGCGAGCGCTGGCTGACGCTGCCGCCGGACCAGCGGGAGAAGATCCGCGAACGGATCGCGCGCTGGCAGGCGATGACGCCGGAGGAGCGCCGGCTGGCGCGGGAGAACATGCGCAAGTTCCACGCATTGCCGCCGGAGCAGCGACACGAGTTGCATGAAGCTTTCCGGCAGTTCCAGGCGATGCCACCGGCACAGCGCGACGCACTGGTACACAAGTGGCGCTCGCTCACGATCGAACAGCGCGAACAGTGGATGGACCGCATGCGCCACGGCCACATGCCGCCTCCACCTGCCCCTGCCGGGTTTCCGCCACCTCCGCCTCCTGCATCGCCGCCGCCCGGCGCCGGCGCCCCCAATCATCCGTTCTGACGGAGCGGGTCAGCCGCCGAAATGGGCCTGGCCGTCGCGGGTCACGCAGCTCTTGGCGACCAGTTCGTCGTCGAAATCGGGCGCCAGATCGCCGTCGCGCACCAGCAGTTCCAGAAAGTTGAACACGTTGCGTGCGTACATCTCCGAGGCGTGCAGCGGCGCACCCGCCGGCAGGTTCAGCGGACCGAGGATGGTGACGCCGCCGTGCTCGACCCGCTCGCCCGGACGGGTCAGCTCGCAGTTGCCGCCGCCCTCGGCGGCCAAGTCGACGATCAGCGCGCCGGGCTTCATGCCGCCGACCATCGCCGCGCTGAGGATCTTCGGTGCCGGACGCCCCGGCACCGCGGCCGTGGTGACGATCACGTCGACGTTCTTCAGGTGGTCGGCCAGCGCCTGCTGCTGCGCGGCGCGCTCCTCGGCCGACAGTTCGCGCGCGTAGCCGCCGCTGCCGGCCGCGCTGACGCCCAGGTCGAGGAACTTGGCGCCCAGGGACTCCACCTGCTCGCGGGTCTCCGGGCGCACGTCGTAACCCTCGGTCTGCGCGCCGAGGCGGCGGGCGGTGGCGATCGCCTGCAGGCCGGCGACGCCGGCGCCGATCACCAGCACGCGCGACGGACGGATGGTGCCGGCCGCGGTGGTAAGCATGGGGAAGAACTTAGGCGCGGCCTCGGCCGCGATCAGCATCGCGCGATAACCGGCCACGGCCGCCTGCGAGCTGAGCACGTCCATCGCCTGCGCGCGCGTGGTCCGCGGCAGCAGCTCCAGCGCGAACGCGGTGAGCCGCCGCGCGCCCATCGCCGCCAGCCTCGCCGCGGCGCCGTAGGGCCGCAGCTGGCCGACCACCACCGTCCCCTCGCGCAGCGCCGCCACCGCGGCGTCGGCCGGCGGCAGCACGCAGGCCAGCACGTCGGCCTGGGCGCAGACTTCGGACGCCGCAGCGAACGAAGCCTCCGGATACGCCGTGTCGGGAAAGCCTGCGGTGGTGCCGGCGTCGTGCTCGAGCAGCACTCGCCAGCCGCGTCCGTGCATCTTCTTCGCCATTTCCGGCGTGATCGCCACCCGGCGCTCGCCGGCGGCGGTTTCGCGCAGTGCGGCCACGGTGATCGGCATCGTGCACTCCCCCAGGGAAAGGTCACGGCATCGTAGTCCGGCGCCGTGCACTTGGCGACCCTGCCGGAGATGCCATGGGTCAGGGGTGAACCGCCCGCCCCGGGCGCAGTAGACTGGCCCGCCAACGGTTGCCGGGACGCGGCCGGCGGGGTCACCGCGGAGACCCTGATGGATCCAGACCAGCTGCCTGTCGACGAACTGTTGCAAGACGCCCGCGACGCCCGCTCGCACGCCTACGCCCCCTACTCACGCTTCCAGGTCGGCGCGGTGGTGCTGACGCGCGACGGCCGCCGCTTCCGCGGCTGCAACGTGGAAAACGCCGCCTACGGCCTGTGCAACTGCGCCGAGCGCACCGCCCTGTTCAGCGCGATCGCCGCCGGTTGCCGCCCCGGCGACTTCGCCGGACTGGCCGTGGTGGCCGACACGCCGGAGCCGGTCAGCCCCTGCGGCGCCTGCCGCCAGGTGATGGCCGAGCTGTGCGACCACGCGATGCCGGTGCTGCTGGGCCACCTGGGCGACCGCGTGCGGCATGCCACGGTGGCCGAGCTGCTGCCCTATTCGTTCAGCCTTACCCCTGTCCACGAGTGATTCCATGACCGACACCCCTGCCGATGCGCTGGCCCTGCTGCACCGGCGCCATTCGCCGCCCTCTCGCCAGCTCGGCGAGCCGTCACCCGATCCGGCGACGCTGCGCGCCCTGCTGGAAGCGGCGGTGCGCGTACCCGACCACGGCAAGCTGGTGCCATTCCGGTTCATCGCGCTGCGCGGCGAGCACAAGCTGCGCTTCGGCGAGCGCCTGGCGGCGCGAGCGATCGCCCGCAACCCCGAACTGTCCGAGGCCAAGCGCGAGAAGGAGCGCACGCGCTACGCCTTCGCGCCGCTGGTGCTGGTGGTGGTCTGCCGGATCGACACCAGCAGCAGCGTGCCGCCGATGGAGCAGCAGCTCAGCGCCGGCTGCGTGACCTACAACCTGCTGCTGGGCGCCGAGGCGCTCGGCTTCGGCGCGCAGTGGCTCACCGGCTGGGCAGCCTACGACAGCGAGGTGGCCGCCCTGCTGGGGCTGGGCGAGCACGAACAGGTGGTGGGCTTCGTCCACCTCGGCACGCCACGCGGCGAGGTGCCCGACCGCGAGCGGCCGCCGGTGGACACCCTGCTCAGCGAATGGCACGACCCGGTATGAACGCGGCAGCCGCCCATCCGTCGGCACACCTGGTCGACGGCAGTCTTTATGTGTTCCGCGCCTGGCACTCGATGCCGGACGAGTTCCACGATGCCGACGGCCATCCGGTCAATGCCGTGCATGGCTACACCCGGTTCCTGTGCGAGCTGCTGGAAAAAACCCGGCCGGAGCGCGTGGCGGTGGCGTTCGACGCCTCGCTCACCAGTTCGTTCCGCAATGCGATCTACCCACCCTACAAGGCCAACCGCGAGCTGCCGCCGCCGGACCTGGAACACCAGTTCGTGCTGTGCCGAGAGGTCACCGCGGCGCTGGGCGTAACGGTGCTGATCGACCACAGCTTCGAGGCCGACGACCTGATCGGCAGCGCGCTGTGGCACCTGCGCGGTCACGGCATTCCCAGCGTGATCGTGTCGGCCGACAAGGACTTCGGCCAGTTGCTCGGCGAACACGACCAGCAATGGGACTTCGCCCGCAACCTGCGCTGGGGGCCGGACGGCGTGCACGAGAAGCTCGGCGTGCATCCGCACCAGGTCGCCGACTACCTCGCCCTTTGCGGCGATGCGGTGGACAACATTCCCGGGGTCCCCGGCGTCGGGGCCAAGACCGCCGCCGCGCTGCTCGCCCACTTCGGCAGCCTGGAAACCCTGCTGGAGCGCGTCGACGAGGTGCCGTTCCTGCGCCTGCGCGGCGCCGCGGCCTGTGCCGCCCGGCTGCGCGAGCACGGGGAAATGGCGCGGCTCTACCGCCGGCTGACCCGCATCGCGCTGGACGCACCGGTCGCCGACCACGTGGACGCGCTGCGCCGCGCGCCGACCGACCCGACGACGCTCGACGCCCTGTGCGACCGCCTGCGCTTCGGTCCGCTGACCCGCTCACGGCTGCGCGCGCTGGCCGGCTGAGCCGCCCCCGGTTGTCGTTGTCATGGGGCCGCGCCACCATGCGCGGGATCGCCCCGACCAAGGAAAGCCACGCATGAACGACGCTGCAGGCCGCATCCCCGACGACGCGCATGCCCCGGTGGAAACCCTCTACCAGGGCCGCTGGCTGACCATGCGCCAGCGCGGACGCTGGGAGTACGTGGAGCGCAACAACCCCGGCGGTGCGGTGATCATCCTGGCGGTGACTCCGGAAGACCGGGTGCTGTTCGTCGAGCAGTACCGGGTGCCGATCCTGCAGCGGACCATCGAGATGCCGGCCGGGCTGGTGGGCGACCTGGCCGAGCAGTCCGACGAAGGTGCACTGATCGCCGCCGTGCGCGAGCTGGAAGAAGAGACCGGTTACCGCTGCGGGCGCATGGAGTTCATCCACGAGGGGCCGTCGTCGTCGGGCATGAGCACCGAGATGATCGCCTTCGCGCGGGCCTGGGACCTGGAGAAGGTGGGTCCGGGTGGCGGCGACGAGACCGAGGACATCATCGTCCACGAGGTCCCCAGGACCGAGGCCGGCGCCTGGCTGTTCGCCCGGGCCGCCGAGGGCTACTCGATCGATCCGAAGCTGTTCGCCGGGTTGTGGTTTCTCGAGCACGGCGGGCAGGCCGAACACATCTCGAAAAAAGCGTGATGAAAATCACATGACGTGGGTGGCCGGGGCTAAAGATTCCCCGGATCGGGCCGATTCCCTCAGCAACTGTCTCCATCCACCCCCGAGGGAACCCCGCTCATGAAGACCCTGCTCGCCTCCGCCGTGCTGCTGCTGGCTCCGCTGGCCGCCCATGCCGCCTGCGCGCCGACCGATTTCGCCATCCAGGACTTCAAGGTGGCCGCTTCCGGGGCGGGACTCGGCACCCGCATGATGATGAAGGGCCAGGTGGTCAACCATTGCGCCGAGGCCGCTGCCGCGCAGATCAGCATCGCCGCCAAGGACGCCAGCGGCAAAGTGATCCAGGAAAAGAAGGGCTGGCCGGCGGGGACCACCAACATCGCCCCGGGCCAGACGGTCGACTTCGACCTCGGCCGCCTGTTCCGCTACCAGGCCGACATGGCCACCTACACGGTGAGCATCGCCTCGGTGCGCACCTGGTAAGACGATCCAGCCAGACCCACTGCCGGGAAACGGGGGCCTCAGGCCCCCGTTTTCTTTGCGCGGAACGCCACCCGCCCGCCCGCGGGATCCAGGCACACCACGTGGGTGGCGAAAAACCCGCTCCCCAGCACCGCATCCACGTCCGGCGCGGGGAACTGGCGCATCATGAAGCTCCATGGCCCGGCCGGCTGCCCGGCCACCGCGAAGCGGTCGAAGGTATAGCGCCGCAGCAGGTCGGCGTCCCTGACCCGGCCGGCGATCGCCGAGGGGCGCAACACGTCTTCGGACGAACCGCTATCCCACTGCACTCGCAGCGGGCCCTGGTCGGTCTGCACCCGGGACACCATCACGCCGCGCTCCAGCCGCAGCGGACCGCCCTCGCTGCCACACTCGGCCTTGAGCACGCCCTTGGCCTCGGCCGGATAGAGCCGCACTTCGCCCCCTGCTTCGTCAAATACCATCTGGTAGCGATGGAGCAGGCCGAAGCCGACCAGGCCATCCTGCGGATAACCGGCCTTGCCGATATTCCCGACCAACTCGTTGCCGTCGAACACGTCGGCCGACAGTCCCCCCGCCACCAGTTGGTCGCCGCGGAAGATGCGCGAGCTGAACAGGTGTCCGTCCGCGTCGCCCCAGGATTCGCTATCGCCGGTGAAATGGACCGGCAGGCGAGCCAGCACGGCAGTCTTCAGCCCCACCACCTGGTAGGCGCCCGCATCCAGGATCAGCCTGACCGGCTTGCCGCCGATCGTCGCCCGTGCGGTGGGCAGGCCGCTTTGCAGGGTGATCGGCACGCGCAGCGGCGTGGGCAGCGGCGTCGCCGCCTGGGCGGTGCCCAAAACAAAGGCCAGCGCGAAGCCGGCCTTGCGGATGGTCAATGGCATCGGGTTCCTCCCTGGACACGCGTCGCCGGACGGCAGGCCCTCCCTGCCCCGACCGCGATGCCCGGTCACGATGCCAGAGCCGGCCCGGCGCGACCAGCGCCGGAGCGGCCTCAGTGCAGCACGAACAGCTTGTCGAAACCGGCCACCTTGAACGTGTTGCGCAGCTCGCTGCCGGCATTGACGATGCGGATCTCCGAGCGGTCCGCGCCGGCATGCTCGCGCAGCAGCAGCAGCATGCCCAGCGCGGAGCTGTCCATGCTGGTCACGTCGCTCATGTCGACGATATAGCTGCGCGCGCGCAACTGCGGCGCAAGGCAGGCGTCGTGGAAATCGCGGTGCACGGTGAAGTCGAAGCGCTCGCCCAGCTGCAGGGTCAGGCTGTCGTTCTCGCTGTCGTGATGGACGGTCAGGCTCATGGGCGTTTCCTCTAGAACAGTTCGATTTCGCCGGCGTCCATCGAGCTCTGCAGCGCCGGGCCCCGCGAGCGCAGGCGGGCCTTCTCGCGCTGGATCGCCAGCCGGCTGCGCACCTGCTCAGCACGCTGGGCGAGCGCATCGGCCGCCACGTCGCCACAGGCAAGCTCCTGGATGTCGCGGGTGCTGTCGGCGATCACGTCCTGCAGCTCGACCAGCCGCGTGCGGGTCTGGTTGATCAGCTGGCTGAGGATGTCCTCGAACTGCAGCGAGCGGATCGTGGTGGACACGTCGCTGCCGAGGCCGCGGTTGATCTCCACCACCTGGTCGGCCACTGCGCTGGTGCGCGCGTCGGACTCGGTGACGTGGCTCATCATCGCGTCGATGCCGCCCTTGGCCGACAGCGCGACATTGAGATCCTGCGAGGCCATCGTGCCGACCAGGCCACGCAGCTGCTCCATCGCGGCGCGGGCGCGCTCGACATGGCTGCCGATCTGGTCGTTGAACTGGTTGGAGTGGCTGGCCAGGTTGCGGATCTCGCCGGCCACCACCGCGAAACCGCGGCCGGCCTCGCCGGCGCGCGCCGCCTCGATCGAGGCGTTCAGGGCCAGCAGGTTGGTTTCCTCGGCGATGGTGTTGACGTTCTTCAGCAGGCCGAACACCGCGTCCATTTCCTTCGCCATGCCGTCGATGCGATAGACGATGCGCAGGCTCTCGCGCGACATCTGCACCACCATGCCGACGAAGTGCTCCAGCAGGTCGCCGGTGCGGGCGGCGAAGTCCTGCACCGAGACCTCGCCGTTCTGCGCATCGATGATCTGCTTGAGCAGCGACTGCTGCATGCCGGTCTTGCGCGACAGGCCGTCGAAGCCGCCGCCCAGTTCGCGCACCGCGTCGCGCAGCAGGTCCAGCGCCTGGTGCAGCTCGCGGGTAGCGTGGCCGAGCTCGTCGACCATGGCACTGCGTACGTCCTCGAGTGCCTCGCGCACCGGCTCGACGTGGGCGGGCTCCTCCGCCACCTGCGCGACAGCGGGCGGCACGCGGCGGCTCTCGACGATCCATACCGTCGTGAGCAGCACGACCAGCAGCGGGGCCAGCCATGCGGGGTGCCAGAACAGGCTCACCAGCAATGCCACGGTGCTGGCCAGCAGGCCGGCGACCAGGCGCGAATGGAAGAATCGGAGTATGGCTTGCATGGGGATTGGCTCGATCACGCGCCCACGGCGCTCTTGAGGGGTTGGCGCGCCATCTGCAGCAGGCGCGTGGCGATCTCGTCCAGCGGCAGCGCCTCGCGTGCCGCACCGAGTTTCCAGGCGGCGCCGGGCATGCCCCACACCACCGAAGAGGCTTCGTCCTGCACCAGGGTGCGGGCGCCGGCCTGGCTCAGCTCCAGCAGGCCGCGCGCGCCGTCGTCGCCCATGCCGGTGAGCAGGGCCGCGACAGTCGCCGCGCCGGCACTGGCCGCCATCGAGCGGAACAGCACGTCGACGCTGGGCTTGTGCCGGTTCACCGGCGGGCCGTCGTGCAGGCGGCACACGTACTTGGCGCCGTCCCACATCACCAGCAGGTGCTGGCTGCCCGGGGCGATGTAGGCGTGGCCGGGCTGGATCGGCTGGCCGTCCTGCGCCTCGCACACGCGCATCGCCGAGCAGTTGTCCATGCGCGCCGCGAACGGGCCGCTGAACGCCGCGGGGATGTGCTGGGTGATCAGGATCGGCGGCGCGTCCGGCGGCATCTGTTCGAGCACCACGCGGATCGCCTCGGTGCCGCCAGTGGAGGCGCCGATCGCGATCAGCGGACTGCCGCCGCGGGTGCCCGCACCCTGCGCGCGCGGCAGCACCGCGTCGGCGGACAGCCTGGGCGGCACATCCAGCTTGCGCACTTCGGTGCGTACGCGCGGCCTGGCGCCGGCGGCGGCAAGCACCTTGGCGCAGATCTCCTGCGCGCCCTCGGCAAACGTGCTGGCCAGGTCGCTGTTCGGCTTGGTGAAGAAATCCACCGCACCCAGCTCCAGTGCGCGCAGCGTCACCTCGGCGCCCTGCTCGGTCAGCGAGGACACCATCACCACCGGCATCGGCCTGAGCCGCATCAGGTTCTCGAGGAAGGTGATGCCGTCCATCCGCGGCATCTCCACGTCCAGCGTGAGCACGTCAGGATTGAGCTGCTTGATCTTCTCGCGCGCGATCAGCGGGTCCGGCGCGGTGCCGACCACCTCGATGCGCGGATCGGTCGAGAGCATGGTCGACATCAGCTTCCGCACCAGCGCGGAATCATCGACCACCAGGACTCGCACTTTTTCCATTGCCTGTTCTCTCTCGACTGCGTCTGCTCGTGGCCTCCGCCGGGGTGCGGCGGCCTGATCGGTTGTTCCGGCGCCACCGGCGCCGCGCGGAAGCCCGTTCCGGGCCACCGGTCAGAACAGCTCGACCTCTCCCTTTATCGGATCGTTTGCCAGCTGCTTGAGGTACTGCTTCTCGCGATCGACCAGCGCGGCTTCGTCGCGACCGCGCATCTGCCGCACGCGTGCCTTGCCGGTGGCCGGAAAGAACTGCACCTGCCGCGGATAGATGTCGCCCAGGTCGGACGCGGTGACCGGCAACCCCTCGGTTTCCAGGTAGCGCTTGACGAACGCGATGTTGCGCTGGCCGACGTCCGTCATCTGCGTCAGCACCTTGCCGCCGCCGAAGATCTTGATGTCCCAGTCCTCGCGCCGGCTGCCGGCCTTCAGCAGCGCATTGATCAGGTGTTCCATCGCGTCGTTGCCGTAGCGCGCGGCGCGGCCGACCGTGGCCGACCAGCTATCGCGCTCGGCGCTGCGCTCGCCGGTGGGCTCGGGCAGCATGAAGTGGTTCATGCCGCCCAGCCCGAGGCGGCGATCGTGGATGCAGGCCGACACGCACGAGCCGAGCACGGTGGAAATCAATTCGTCCTGCCGGCTGACGTAGTACTCGCCGGGCAGCACCTTCACGTTGTAGCGCGACAGCGTGGGATCCCAGAATCGCCGCATGTGCTCGAAGCCCGGCAGCACCTGGCGGGGATCGAAGTGGTTCAGCGCGGGGATGACCGGGGCAACGGCACTCATGTGCGCTTCCTGTAGACCGTGCGTCCGATCAGCTCGAAATCGTTGCTCAGCCCGTGCATCGACTCCGAATGCCCCAGGAACAGGTAGCCGCCGGACGGCAGCATCCGCGCATACCGGGCGAACAGCTTTTCCTTGGTCGGCTTGTCGAAATAGATGACCACGTTGCGGCAGAAGATCGCGTCGAACGGCCCCTGCATCGGCCAGTCGTGCAGCAGGTTGAGCGGCAGGATGGTGACCAGCTCGCGCAGGCGCGGATGCACCGACGCCAGCCCGTCGTACTCGCCCTGCCCGCGCAGGAACCAGCGCTTGCGGCGATCGTCGCTCACGCCGCCGAGGCGGTCGAAGGCGTACACGCCGTGGCGCGCCTGCTCCAGCGCCTGCGGCGACAGGTCGGTTGCGAGGATCTTCGCGTCGATCTTCGCGCCGGTGCGCTCCATCGCCTCGGCCAGCACCATGGCGATGGCGTAGGGTTCCTCGCCGGTGGAGCAGCCTGCCGACCAGATCCGCAGCCGACCGCCATCGCGACGCTTCTGCTCGATCCACTCCGGCAGGAGCTTGTCGACCAGCAGGTCGTAGTGGTGCATCTCGCGGAAGAACGCGGTGACGTTGGTGCTGATCGCGCTGGCCAGCTCGCCCAGCTCGGACTCGGGGTCCTGCCTGAGCAGCTCGCAGTACTGGCCGAAGTCGCGCAGCTGCAGGGCGCGCAGGCGCCGCTGCAGGCGCCCCTGCACCAGCTGTCGCTTCTGGTCGCTCAGCGCGATACCGCACTGGTCGTAGACGAACTGGCGCAGGAAGGCGAACTCGGCGTCCCGCAGCGACGGCCCGTTGTAGCCCGCCGCCGAGGAGCCCGCCGTGACGACGCGATCATCGGCAATGACGGGCGCGGCCATCGATCAGAACTCCTTCCAGGCGCCGGCATCGGCCGCCTCGGCCGCGCGCGGGGCCGCTTTCTGCGCGGCCGGCTGGGCCGGCGTGCTGCGCACCGCGGCGAACACCGCTTCGGCTTCGGCCGCCACCGCCTTGGCGCGGGTGGTCACCGACGGCGCCACCTGGCCCATCGTCTCGTCCAGCTGGAAGAAGCCGACCTGCTGCGACAGCTCGGCAGCCTGCTCCTGCATGGCGCGGGCAGCGGCGGCGGCCTGTTCCACCAGCGCGGCGTTCTGCTGGGTCATCTCGTCCATCTGCATCACGGCGTGGTTCACCTGGTCGATGCCGGCCGACTGCTCGGCGCTGGCCGCGGCGATCTCGGCGACGATGTCGGTCACCTTCTTCACGCTGTCGACGATCTCGGCCAGCGACTTGCCGGTCTGGTCGACCAGCGCGGTGCCGTTCTGCACCTTCTCGGCGCTGTCCTTGATCAGGCCCTTGATCTCCTTCGCCGCGTTCGCGCTGCGCTGGGCGAGGTTGCGCACCTCGGTCGCCACCACCGCGAAGCCACGGCCCTGCTCGCCGGCACGCGCCGCCTCGACGGCCGCGTTCAGCGCCAGCAGGTTGGTCTGGAAGGCGATCTCGTCGATCAGGCTGACGATGTCGGAGATCTTGCGGCTGGAGTCGTTGATCGCCTTCATCGCGACCACCGCCTGGGTGACCACCTCGCCGCCGCGCTCGGCCTGCTCGCGGGCCCCGCGGGCGAGCTGGTTGGCGTGGCTGGCGTTCTCGGCGTTCTGCTTCACGGTGGAGGTCATCTCCTCCATCGACGAGGCGGTCTCCTCCAGCGAGGAGGCCTGCTCCTGGGTGCGCTGGCTGAGGTCGTCGTTGCCGCGGGCGATCTGCTGCGCGGCGGTGCTCACCTCACCCGATCCGCTGCGCACCTCGCTGACGATCGAGGACAGGCGCAGGTCCATCGTGCGGAAGGCGTCGAGCAGTTCGCCCAGCTCGTCCTTGCGGTTGACCTGGATGTCATGGCCGAGCTTGCCCTGCGAAATCTCGCGGGCGATGCGGCCGGCATAGGCCAGTGTGCGGATGATCGAACGGCTCAGCGACAGCGCCAGGACCAGCGCCAGGCCCATGCCCAGGACCAGCGCCACCAGGCTGAACGCCCGCACGATCTTCACGCGCGCCACCTGGGCGTCGTAGATCTTCTGCGTCTCGGCGCGCTGCACTTCCATCAGCTTGTCGAGCACGTCCTGGCGCGCCAGCAGCATCGGCCGCACTTCCATCTCCAGCACGTCGGCGGAGCCGGGGTCGGCCTGCTTGAGCGCATCCTCCATGTCCTTGCGGCTGGAGGCGTAGTCGGAGTCGCTGGCCAGGTACTTCTTGTACTCGGCCTCCACCTCGGGCGACCTCGGCACCTTGGCGTATTCCGCCTTCAGCTTGACCAGCTCCGCCTGCAGCGCGGTGTACTCGGCCATCTTCTGCTTGAGCTGGTCCGGCTTGGTCACCATGCCGCTGGCCTCGCTCATCAGGATGAACGAGAGCAGCGACTTGCTGTTGATGCGGGAGATCAGGGTGGAGGGAACCATCTCCTCCTGGTAGACGTGGCGCAGGCCCTCGTTCTGCAGCTGCATGGAGCCGAAGCCGATGCCGGCGCCGATGACCAGCATCAGCATCAGCAGGCCGAGCACGACCCGCAGGCGCCAGCGCAGGGTGAGGGAGGGAAGCTTGAACGAGAGCTTGGGCAGTTTCATGGGATTTCCTGTCAGGCGACGGCTTTGACTTCGGCAGCGGGCGGGAGGGCTGCCTCGAGCATCTGCGCGTCCTGCGGTTGCAACAGCTTGTCCACGTCCAGGAGCAGCACCATGCGGTCCTCGACCGCGGTGAGCCCCTTGAGGTATTCGGTGTCCACGGTGGTGCCCATGTCCGGCACCGGGCGCAGGTCGGAGGTCTTCACGTCCAGCACGTCGGACACGGCGTCGACCACCACGCCGAAATTGCGCCCACCGACCGTGACGATCACGGTGACCGTATTCGGCGTGTATTCCTCGCGAGGCAGGCCGAAGCGCAGGCGCATGTCGATCACCGGCACGATCGCGCCGCGCAGGTTGAGCACGCCCAGCACGTAGGACGGTGCCTGCGGAATGCGCGTCACCGGCGTCCAGCCGCGGATTTCACGCACAGCGAGGATGTCCACGCCGTACTCCTCGTGCGCGAGGTTCAAGGTGAGGTATTGCGACGTCGGGGCGTCGTGGAAAGCGGCTTCGGACATGGAAGGACCTCGTGCGGGGGAGCGCGCAGGGCGCTTGCTATCAGTGAGCAGATCGGCCGCGGTCCGTGGAACTTGAGTGGCTGCGAGCAGCCACCCAGGGGCAGGAAACTCAGGCCGCGCGGGCCTGGTCGGCCGCGATCGCGGCGTCCACCGCCGACCGGTCGGCCGGGGCGATCAGCTGGTCGACATCGAGCATCAGCACCATGCGGTCGCCTGCCGCGGCGACACCGCGCAGCCACGCGAGATCGGCGCGGGCATCCGGCCCGTCTGTCGTCTCCTGCTCGTCGGGAATGCCCAGATCGACCACGTCGGCCACCGCGTCGGCACGCAGCACCAGCTTCCGGTTGCCACGCTGGAGCACGACGTGCACGGCCGGGCCGCCACGTTCGGCCGGCGCCATGCCGAGCCGTCGGCGCAGGTCGACCACCGGCGCGGCGACGCCGGGCTGATCGAGTCGCCCGGCGACATAGGGCGGCACCCCTTCCAGCGCCACGCTGGAGCAACTGCCGCGGATGTCCTTGACCGCACCCAGCGGCACGGCATACAGGTCATCGCCCAGGATCAGGGTGAGGTACCGGGTGTGCAGGGCGTCGGGGGTGTCGGTCATGGCGTTTCCTTTGTCGACGGTAAAACGGCAGCGCCGGACCGTCCGGCGCTGCGAGAACGCTCAGAACTCCTGCCAGGCGCCGGCTGCGACAGGCTGCGTCACCGGGGCACGCGGAGCGGCGGGCACGCGGGCGGCACGCGCGACCGGGGCGGCCGGCGCACGCGCGGCTGCCGCTCCCGGCGTGGCGGGTTCAGCGGCTTCAACGGCCTCGGCGGTCCGGAAGTAGCGCATCTGCTCGGCCAGCGTCGCCGCCTGCTCCTGCATGGCACGCGCCGCCGCGGAGGCCTCCTCCACCAGCGCCGCGTTCTGCTGGGTCACTTCGTCCATCTGGGTCACGGCGTGGTTCACCTGGTCGATGCCGGTGGACTGCTCCTGCGCCGCCGCGGCGATCTCCGCGACGATGTCGGTCACCCGCTTCACGCTGCCGATGATCTCGCCCAGTGCCGAGGCCGATTCGTCCACCAGCGCGCCGCCGGCCTGCACCTTGTCCACCGTCGAATTGATCAGCGAACGGATGTCCTTCGCGGCCGCCGCGCTGCGCTGGGCGAGGTTGCGCACCTCGGTCGCCACCACCGCGAAGCCGCGGCCCTGCTCGCCGGCGCGGGCCGCCTCGACGGCCGCGTTCAGCGCCAGCAGGTTGGTCTGGAAGGCGACCTCGTCGATCAGCTGCACGATGTCGGTGATCTGCCGGCTCGCCGCCTCGATCTCGCGCATCGCCTGGCTGGCGCGGCCAGCCACTTCGCCGCCGGGCTCGGCCTGCCTGCGGGCGCTGGCGGCCAGCTGGTTGGCATGGCTGGCGTTCTCCGCGCTCTGCTTGACGGTGGAGGTCATCTCCTCCATCGAGGCGGCGGTCTCCTCCAGCGAGGAAGCCTGCTCCTGCGTGCGCTGGCTCAGGTCGTCGTTGCCGCTGGCGATCTGCTGCGCGGCGGTGGACACCACCTGCGAGCCGCGTTGCACCTCGTGCACGATGCCGGTGAGCTTGTCGCGCATGCGTTGCAGGGCACCCAGCAGGCTGGTTGCCGCAAACACCGGCTCGTCGGCCGGCCGCTGCAGGTCGCCATCGGCGATCCGCGAGGCCATGGCCACCGCGAAACGCGGCTCGCCGCCGATGTTGTTGCGGATCGAACGCATCGACTGCCACACCACCAGGATCACCAGCAGGCCGATCATCGCGGCACGCAGCAACTGCGCTTCCAGGTTCGCGCGGTAGGCCGCGTCGATGTTCACGTAGTAGGCGCCGGTGCCGAAGTGCAGATCCCACGGCTTGTACCAGGCGGTGTAGCTGATCTTGGGGGCCTGCTCCTTCGTGCCGGGCAGCGGCCAGACGTATTCGGTCAGGCCCGATCCGCCCTTCTGGTCCACGGCCAGCATGGCCTGGAACAGTTTCTTGCCGTTCGGATCGGCCTTTGCGCCCACGTCCTGGCCGACCAGCGCCGGCGAGATCGGATGCATGCGCATGAACAGCTGGGAGTCGAACGCGAACAGGTAGCCGGTGCCCTTGTCCCAGCGCATCGCCTGGATCGCCGCGAGCGCGCGCTTGCGGGCCTCGGCGTCATCGAACTCGCCGGCCGCGGCGCGCTTGTGGAAGCTGTCCGCAACGGCGACCGCGCTGGCCACGTGGTTGGCCAGGTCGACCTCCAGCGTGGCCATCTGCTGCCTGCGGATTTCCATCGCGGTGGCGACCGTGAGGGCGGCCAGACCGGCGATCACGAGAACAATGACCAGCCAGACGCGGGCACTGAGGCTGAGACGGTCGAGCATTTGAGCGGGGGTACGCATGAGGTTCACCAACGATTTTCGAGAGAGGGGTGATGCGCATACCCCTGGGTTGTTCCTTGCGCACGCAAGACCGGGCCGACCCCGGTTGCCGCCGCGTTCCGACGACGGCAGATACCCCCTTCAACACTCACGACGCCCCCGCGCCGTGTCGCACCATCAGGCCGCCTTGCGGCGGCTCTGCATGCGCACCAGTCCGGCGATGTCCACGATCAGCGCCACCGAACCGTCGGCCAGGATGGTGGCGCCCGAGACGCCCTGCACCCGCCGGTAATTGGCCTCCAGCGACTTCACCACCGCCTGCTGCTGGCCGTTGAGGCCATCGACGAACAGACCCACGCGGGACCCATCGCCCTCGACCACGATCATCAGGCCGTCCTCGATGTTGCGGACCGCACCGGCACAGCCGAACACCTCATGCAGGCGGATCACCGGCAGGTACTCGCCGCGGAACTTGAACAGCTCGCCACCGCCGCCCACGCTGCGGATCGCCTCGGCCTTCAGCTGGACCGATTCGACGATGGACACCAGCGGCACGATGTAGCTCTCCTCGCCCACCGCGGCACTGAGGCCGTCGATGATCGCGAGGGTGAGCGGCAGGGTGATGGTGAACACGCTGCCCTTGCCCTGGGTGGAACGGATCGTCACCGAGCCGCCGAGGTCGGCCACGTTGCGGCGGACCACGTCCATGCCCACGCCGCGACCGGAGAGGTCGGTGGTGACGGCGGCGGTGGAGAAGCCGGGCTGGAAGATCAGCTCCGCCACCGCCTCGTCGCTCATGCCCTCACCCGAGGAAATCAGTCCGCGCTGGATCGCCTTGGCGACGATCGCCTCGCGGTTCAGGCCGGCGCCGTCGTCGGCCACTTCCACCACGATGGAGCCGCCGCGGTGGAACGCCTCCAGGCGCAGCGTGCCCTGTTCGACCTTGCCGGCCGCACGCCGCTTGTCGGGCATTTCCAGGCCGTGATCGATGGCGTTGCGCACGAGATGGACCAGCGGGTCGCCGATCTTCTCCAGCACCGTCTTGTCGAGTTCGGTGTGCTCGCCGTGCATGTCCAGCCGCACGCTCTTGCCCAGCTTGGCGCTGAGGTCGCGCACCAGACGCGGGAAGCGGTTGAACACCGAACCGATGGGCAACATGCGGATGCCCATCACGCTCTCCTGCAGCTCGCGCGTGTGGCGCGCCAGCTGGGTGAGTCCTTCCTGCAGCATCGCCAGCTTGGCGATGTCGAAATTCTCGCGGAACTGGTCGAGCATCGACTGGGTGATCACCAGCTCGCCGACCAGGTCGATCAGGCTGTCGATCTTGTCGATCGACACGCGCACCGAGCTGGACTCGGCACTGGCCGCCGGCGCCCCGTCGCGTGCCGCGCGCGCGGTCGCCACGTCGGTGACGGGAGCCTTCGGCGCCTCGACCGCCGCGGGTGGCGCCACCACGTGCAGCGGCTCGATGCTGAGGTCGCATTCGTCCTCGACCCAGTCGAACACGCTCTTGATGGTGTCGCGCTTGACCTGGCCGCGCAGCTCGATGGTCCAGCCGATGTGGCACTCGCTGGCCTCGAGCTTGTCCAGCGCGGGCAGCCTGTCGAGGTCGGCGGTGACCTTCATCTCGCCCAGCGCCTTCAGCTCGCGCATCAGCCGCAGCGGGTCGTTGCCGCTCGCCGCCATGCCCGGATGGGGGCGGAAGCGGACCACCCAGGCATCGGCGCGGTCGCCTGCGCGACGTGCCTTCACCTCGGTGACCGCTTCGCGTCCCATCGCCGCCGCCAGCTCCCCGCGCAGGACTTCGGCCGCTTCATCATTCAGCGGCTGCCCGGCCTGCGCCCGCGCGAACATGCCACGCAGGCAGTCCACGCTGCGCAGCAGCAGCTCGATGATCGGCTTGTCGATCGGACGACGGCCGTCGCGCAGTTCGTCCAGCAGCGACTCGGCCTCGTGGGTGAAGGCCGACATCTCCGGGAATCCGAACGTGGCCGCACCGCCTTTGATCGAGTGGGCGGCGCGGAAGATGGTGTGCACCAGCTCCTTGTCGCCACCCTCGTCCAGCGCCAGCAGCGCCGTTTCCATGTTGTCGAGTCCTTCCAGGCTCTCCTCGAAGAAGACCTGGTGGAACTGCGCCATGCTGACGTTGGCCATCGGTGTTCTCCGGATCAGCCCAGGACGCGGTTGACGGTGGCCAGCAGCTGTTCGGGATCGAACGGCTTGACCAGCCAGCCGGTGGCGCCGGCGGCCTTGCCTTCCATCTTCTTGTCGGTGTGCGACTCGGTGGTCAGCATCAGGATCGGCACGCCCTTGTACTCGGGCAGCGTGCGCAGCTCGCGCACCATGCTGATGCCGTCCATCACCGGCATGTTCACGTCGGCCAGCACCAGGTCGTACTTGCCACCCTTGGCCTGGTCCAGCGCCAGCTGGCCGTTTTCCGCCTCGCTCACCTCGTGGCCCGCGCCACGCAGGGTGAAGGCGACCATGCCGCGCATCGACGCCGAATCATCCACTGCAAGAATCTTTGCCATCTTCCACCTCGTTTCAGGCCGGCCGGACGGCCGGCAGATCCAGTTCCGCGTCCAGCCCCAGCAGGCTGGACGCCTCGCGCAACACATCGCTCGCCCCGGCCCAGGACACGCTGCCGCCGGCCGCGACCGCCGCGCGGCGGAATGCCACCAGCAACTGCATCGCCGCACCGTCGACCTTTTCCACCGCCGCGCCGTCGAGGGTGGCGGCGCTGCCGCCGGCCGCCTCGCGCAGCTGCGGCGCCAGGGTGTCGAGCGCGCCCAGACGACAATCCGCCGGCAGCGCGATGCCTGCCGCGACCTCGGCCGCCTTGCCCCTGGATGACGTCTTGCTGCCCATGCACTTGCCCCGTCGGCCGTGATGACCGGTGATTTCGCTCGGGGGACTTATCGGCGGGTCCGGCCCGGGCTTTAGGGATGCCCTGGCCGATCCTCGGTTGGCACGGGGTTTCGTGCGCTCGCGCACACAGGGCTAAAGTTTCCGCGCGCGCGGCCGTTAGGCATGCGACAAGCCACCGTCCGGCCTGTCGATCACCGCCGTGGGGCGAAGGAGCCTCGCTTGATCATCCAACCCACCAGCCTCGCCGCGCTCACCTGGCTCGGCGCCGCCTCCGGCACCACCGCCGAGAGCTGGCGCATCGGGGTGGTGCTGTCGGCGCGCCCGCTGGGCACGACCGACCAGGGCAAGATCCTGCTGCAGGTGGGCGGGATGACCGTGGAAGCCGACATGCCGGGCCAGTCCGGCGGCGGCGGTGGTGCGCCGGCCGATCCGCGCACGCCGTTCCTGCCCGGCCACGCGCCCACGCCATCGCCGCTGCCGGCCCAGTTCCAGGTGCGCGTGCTCTCGCTCGGCAGCCAGCCCACGCTGGAGGTGATGCTGCCGCAGGCAACCGAATCCACCGCCCAGGTCGCCCTGCGCGAGCGACTGCCGCAGCAGGGCGGCTTTGCGCCGCTGCTGGCCACGGTGCAGGCGCTGGCCCAGCGCCCGGTGATGCGGCAGATCCCTGCCCCGCTGCGTCCCGCCCTGGCCCAGCTGGAACAGGCCATGCGCACCCCGGCCGACATCACCACGGGCGCCGGCCTGCGCGAGGCGATCGTGCGCAGCGGCCTGTTCATGGAATCCAGTCTCGCCCAGGGGCCGCTGCTCGCCTCCAGCGTGGGCGAAGAAGACTGGAAGGCCGTGCTGCTCAAGCTTTCCAGCCTGCTCGACAGCTATGCCCCACCGCGATCCGGTGTCGCGCAGCCAGGGCTGCCCGCAATGCCAGGACGTGGGCTCGACACGCCACCGCCGCTGCTCCAGCGCGGCGTGCAGCCGCAAGCCCGTGCCGCCGATCTGGCCAACCAGTTGGCCCGGCTCGGCGCCGAGGAAGACCCGGCGCCCGTGTTGTCGCAACTGCACACAGCCGTGCGCGCCGCCCTGGCCCGGGTGGAGGTCGCCCAGCTGGAAGCGACCACCGTGCCGGCGTGGATGACGGAAATCCCGATCAAGGGGCGCGACGGCAAGGACGTGCTGCAGCTCCAGCTGGACTACGTGCCCGGCCCGCAAGGGGAGCCTCCGCGGCAATGGACGCTGGGTTTCGCCATCGACCTGCCCACGCTCGGGCCGGTACAGGGCGAGCTGCACCTGCACGACCTGCGCCTGTCGGTGCGGCTGTGGGCCGAGCGCGCCAGCACCACCGACCGCCTGGAGCAGCAATTCACCGCCCTGCGCCAGCGACTGGCCGCCTGCGGCCTGCTGCTCGACCAGCTCAGCTGCCAGACCGGCCTGCCCCGCGGCACCGGCCGCCGCACCGCCAACCTGCTGAAGGCCCAGGCATGACCCAGTCGCTGCCCAACCCGCAACGCCGCGTCACCCTGCGCCTCACGGCCGGCGGCAAGGATGCCCCGCCCGCACCTCGCGTCCCCGCCGAAACCCTGGACCTGCTGCTGGCCCGAGCCCGCGACCAGGGCATCCCGCTGCACGCCGACCCGCAGATCGCCGCCCTGCTCGCCTCGCTGCGCCTGCGCGACGACGTGCCCGGCACGCTCTACGCCGCCGCCGCCTCGGTGCTGGCCTGCGTGTACGAGGCTTCCGGCGAAAAGCTGTAGCCCCACGCCAGGGTAGGAGCGCAGCCTGTGCGCGACGCTCTCCGTCACCCGACCGGAACCCGCGCAAAGTGTGCGCCCCGGCCGCGGCCCGGCGGATGCCCCTTCACCGATCCAGCGGACTGACCACGCCCATCCCGCCCCGGTTGAGCACGTGCATGAAGTACCGGCAGGTGATGCACCTGTGGACCAACGCTGAAAGCCCGCTATGGCGCGGTCTCAGCCAAGGCTGACGATGTCCATGGCTGGACCGCTTTTGATGGCGTGCAACATCCCTTTCATGTCCATACCTTTAGCAGGCTGTTGAGAAACCTCCGCGCCTCGCAGCTGTCATAGCCGTTCTCAATCACCGATCGCCTGATTCGATGCGCAGCCCCGACGCCCAGCAGCTTGGCATGTTCTCGTATGTGTCTGTCGAGGATCGGGTGCCACCCGATCACCCGATCCGCAAGCTGCGGATACTGGTGGACGCGATCCTGGGCGAGCTCGATGGGCTGCTGGCGGCGCGCTATGCCGCGGGTGGCCGCCCGTCGATCCCGCCCGAGCGCATCCTGCGCGCCTCGCTGCTGCAGGTGGTCTACAGCGTGCGCAGCGAGCGGCTGCTGATGGAGCAGCTCAACTACAACCTGCTATTCCGCTGGTTCGTGGGACTGAACATCGACGACCCGGTGTGGGACCACTCGACGCTCTCCTTCAACCGCCAGCGGCTGTTCGACGAGGCGATCGCCCAGCACTTCTTCGAGCACACCGTGTTGCTGGCGCGACTGCGTGATCTGGTCAGCGACGAGCACTTCTCAGTAGACGGCACGCTGCTGGAGGCGTGGGCCTCGCACAAGAGTTTCCGGCCCAAGGACGACCAGGACGGGGGCGATGGCGACAACTTCCGCGGTCAGCCGCGTAGCAATGACACCCATGCTTCCACGACCGATCCGGATGCCCGGCTGATCCGCAAGGGCCAAGGCAAGGAGGCGAAGCTGAGCTACCTGGCCAACAGCCTGATGGAGAACCGCCAGGGTCTGGTGGTCGGCGTGGACGTCCGCCATGCCAGCGGTACGGGCGAGCGCGACGGTGCGCTGGATCTGCTCACTGCCGCCGGCGTCTGGCGAGGAGCCACGCTCGGTGCCGACAAGGGGTACGACACGCAGGACTTCGTCGCGGCGCAGAGGACACGCGGGGTCGTGCCGCACATCGCACGCAACACCGGCAACGGACGCCGCAGCGCAGTGCCACGCACCGTGGCGCGTACGGGTGACTACGCGATCAGCCAGAAGGTGCGCAAACGCATCGAACAGGGCTTTGGCTGGATCAAGACCATTGGCGGGCTGCGCAAGCTGCCGATGGTCGGGCTCACCGCGGTGCGCGGTTGGGTGACCTAGACGTTTGCTGCCTACAACCTGATCCGCCTCGGCGGCATCGGGGAATGGTGGGCGCCATCGCCGACATGAGCAGCGGCGGGAGACGTGCGTCCCGTAGCGCCAAAAATCTTGTCCGATGCGCGCTGCAAAGAGAGCCATGCATAGATCGGAGCTATCAGAGGCGATACGGGGCGGCGATTCTCAACAGCCTGATAGGTAGGGCTGATGCCCTCCCATGGCCGGCGCAGGTAGGTTCAATGGAGTGATGTCCTGGGACGTTGATAAAACGGCGTGATGCCGCCACGCAGAATCCCTTCGCGATGAGATGGTTCATCGGGGAGGAAACGAACGATGAAGTGCGCAGGGTCCACGCCGGCTTGAATGGCGACAGCTATCAGGGAATCTGCCAACGCGGTATCTGCCGGCTCGTCCAACCCTAGAACAATGTCTGCTTGGGGCTCGTCACCCCGCAGGAGCTCATAAAGAAACGCGCGGTCGATGCGTCCGTGCCGATTGAACCATTCGGCGAGCCTCACCGCGACGCTATACACTGCCTCGTCAGGCAGTTGGAAAGCCCATGGGGCGGTCCGAGAGGGACTCCCAGTTTCTTGATGGGCGTTCGCGATGTGACCGAGAAGCAATGCGACGTGCGCTTCCTTCAGCTCAAAGGGCGCGTCGGACAGGGGATTGACGATGCAACACTGGCCGTCGACGGCGGCTAGCAGCAACCGCATTGAGACACGTACCGCCTGGGCGGGTGGAGATGGGGGGATGGAGAGTTGCTGCACGCTTGTAAAGATGGGCACGAACGTCATGCCATCCGTCGAGCGTTGCCACTGAACAAGGTTGCGTCCGGGCTCGGCGGGGCCGACGCCTGGCGGCTGCCTCAAGATTGTCACCACTCGCTGGCGACTCAATTCGCGCAAGAAGGCAGCTTCGCCCTGAGGATCGCGGCCGGCGTCGAGCCACAACGCTTCCAGCGGCTCGAGCGAGGCCTGGGGTTCGGCGCGCTCTTTGTCTTCCATGTGGTTTAAAGCTTCTCCACCGTGTTGAGTAGTTGATCCTTTTCGGTGGCCGAGAGCTGTTCGAAGGCCAGGATCATCCGGGCAAGGCGCTCATCTTCGGCGAACAGATAGGCCGTGGGCACCTTCAGTGCCGCGGCTAGGCGAGCCACGGTCGCCATATCCGGCTCATGGATGCCCTTTTCGTAGCGATTGATGCGTGTGGAGGCCACAAACGGATCCAGCCCTGCTTTGATCCCGAGATCTCTTTGGGACAGCTCCTGAGCCAGCCGGGCCTGTTTAAGGCGCCGCTGGAACACCAGCCGTACATCTACTTTGCGAGCCATATCACGAACCTTCTCGGGGGTGGCCCCTACGAGATTCGTAATATTGCCTTGCCCACGATACTACGAATTTCGTAGTATCAAGGGCAAGCAGTCCCCGCCGGGGCGATTGGGTTCACGGCATGCGCCTGGTGCTCAATGATGAGGACGACATCCCTATCCCTCTGGACGACCCCATCCATGAGGCTTGGCTCCTTCAGTATGACCGCGCCCTTCACTCGGGCAGTATCGAGAGCTTCCAGGCTCGGCTTGCCCAGTGTTTCGCGGTGAGCCTGATCGAATGCCTGGATGTCGACCTGAAGCCGCCGACCGCGGCCCAAGTGAAGTACGCCACCGACATCGCGCGTCAGCTAGGCATCCCCCTTCCTTACGAGGTGCTTCGATTCCGCGGATCGATGGGGGAGTTCATCGATCGTTTTGCTGAGGTATTTCGCCAGAAACGGCGAGGGAACCTGCAGGGCTGACGGGAGCGCCAGGTTCGATTGCATTTCCCTGCTCGACTGCGTACACCAGGGCGGTCCCGCACTCACACCTGGAGGCCAGCGACTTGCCAGCAATGCGTGGCCGATTGAGTATAGGCTGAACTCAGGACGCAATTAAGGGGGAGCCGGCATGGACGAGAACGATACTTCGGGCATTTGGGCGCCCGAGTTCATACACGACGTCGCCACAGCTGATGACCGTCTCGGCACCCATCGTCAGCTAGCGGAGGCTATGGCGAGGGTGATCAAAACGAATCGCGAAGTGAAGCTGATTGGACTACTTGGCCCATGGGGAAGCGGAAAATCAACCGTCGTCAAGATGTTCTGCGAAGTTCTCGAATCGGAAGAGGCAGCCAAGGACATCGTCTTTACTTACGACGCGTGGCAGCAACAAAGCGATCCGCCGCGACGTTCGTTCCTCGAAAGCCTTCTGCATTTCCTGACATTAAAAGATGAGGCGCTGAAGGAAAAACTTGAACTAAAGGAAACATTGAAAGTTGAGCTAGATAAGCTCAATCGGCGCATCGAGGAAAACACCACCATAACTGTGCCCAGACTCAAATGGCCTGGCACGCTTATGGCGATCTCCCTTTTAGTCACAGTGTTTGGAGCAAAATTTGTCTCCTTAGATTGGTATAGGGCAGCATTCGCATCGACGCCGCCTCCGGCCGGCAGAATCCATATGAGTTCTGGGCCTTGGACGCACTGGTACGAATTCGCGGTCACCAGCCAGGCAGACAATCCCGCGGTCCCGAGCGCACTTTGGATCTTCATCCTTGGAGTCGTGTTGTGCCTTGCACCGGTAGCGCTAGGTTTTGGGTTCTGGTACTCGTGGCGACCAATTAGGAAGTTTTGGAAGCGCGATTTTTTGGCGATGGCGGAACTTTGTAGAGCACTGTGCGGCGCACAAGGAGGACTCCATCCTCGCGCTATACATGAACAAGGAATCGAAGACCGATTACAACCGGATCATTCGCGACCCTGAGCCTTCGGCGATAGAATTTCAGGACACCTTTCGCGGGATCGTCGAGGAAACAATAAAGGCAGAGCGGCGTTTAATTATAGTTATTGACAACCTCGACAGGTTGCCTGGCGAAGAAGCGCTGGCAATGTGGGCGACAATCCGAAGCCTTTTCCTGGGTTCTGATACTGGACTCCACCAGCGGCGAACCCGTTATGATCCAATTATCATATTGCCGATCGCAGAAGAAGCTTTAGCCCGGATGTACAAAGGCGGTGAAGGGGCGACTCTCGCACGCTCTTTTATGGATAAAACATTTGACTTGACGTTCCGAGTGAACAGGCTTGTCCTAACAAAGTGGTATGAATACCTTTCGGCGCAAATGAGCAAGGTATTCAATACCGAGTTTCAACCTTCGTGGGCATTTGTAACTGGCCGTCTCTACGATCGCTATTGCACCGCCGGTAATGGCACGACAATCACACCACGCAGCATCAACACCCTGATAAATTCGACGGCCGCCTTGTGGATGCTTTGGAGGGGCAAGGTGGAATTTGCGTCAGTTGCTTACTATTGCATCTGGCGAGATGCGATAGATGTCAACGTTGTACAAGCTTTGTCCACGCCGAATGCAATCATTAGAGAGCATGATGAGAATTGGCAGGCCTCTGTGGCTGCTATTCACTATGGCGTATCTCCTGAAGAAGCTTCCGGTGTTCTACTTGAGCTTCCCCTTAAGAGAGCCATCGCGAACAGAGAATATGACGAGTTTTCGCGGATGGCAAACATTGCGGGATTCGGGTTCATCCTGCACAAGGCGGTCGAAGACGGAGGGGCGAGGACCGATTCGAAATCAGTGTTCAATACCTCTTTGCTCCTAGGTCGATTGGAGGCTGGAGGGGGATCCGAGCTGCACGCGGAGACCTGGAGACTACTTAGGGCGCAGATTGCATCGGTCGAGGAGGCCTTCGACTTTGGAATGGACGAGGCAGAGGCGCTCGGCTTGCTGTATTCGAGTTGCCCGGCTTCTCGTAAGGCGGCCTTCCTTCGAGACTGTGAACAGTTGCTCCAGAGGGCGCTTCCAAACACCGTTACCAAGGCCGAATTCCAGAAAGCCTTCGTGCACTTCTGGGGCAACGTGGGGCGGGAAGACAACGTCCAGAATCTGTTGCCGGAGGTCATCTATGTACCGGGTGATGCGAACGCACTGTGCCTCATCGCTTCGCAATTCAGTATCACAAGTGAAATATTCCGCCGGCTGGATTCGCGCATCGACAATCCCGCAATATCGCAATATATCGTCAGCCTCCTTCAGGGAAGCACAAACGGTGAGATGACAGAAACTCGGATCTCTACGTTAATGGCGCTGCGGAGGAAGTTCGAATGGTCTGATAGTTTTGATCAGATTCTCGGAATAGTTCGAACCGCAAACGTGAATCTAGAATCTTTGCGGGCGGCACTTTTTGTAGTGGTGTCTGTGGCTCTAAAGCGTAAAAAACTGGATGACGTCGTAGCTTTGGTCGCGGATGGCTCGTTTGGCGGACGGCTGAACGAGGCTTATAACGCCAAGAACGAAATCGTTATGGGGCGTATTTTGGGGCTCCATCTTCTTTCAACGAAGGAAATATCTCTACCGAATGCACCCGAGTGGCCTCAGATGCTGAAAGATCGCGATCTCTTCCGAAACGAGCTCAACGCTACTCTTCGAAAGTTTGACGCGGCTGGTTGGAATGTAGTGACGACGTTGGTGTCTTCGCAGAGGGTCACGCCGTCGATTCATTCGCTGGTCGCGTTGGTCGCGTCGGAGTGGATCGAGTCTGGATTCATGAGTAGAGTGAACGTGGAAGGCGCGATAGGCGACCTTCCGTCGTATCTTAGCCTAATGAATTCTGATGAACTGAAGCAAAAGTTTGTCATTCGGCTCGCAAGCTTCAAAGAATTCTGGGAAGTAATGCAAGCAAAAAAACTAGAAGGAAACGTTTCCGACATTTTTGAGGTATTGCTGGATGAGCCATCAACCTCTGGGAAAGCGAAGGAGGAGCTGAGAAAGCACCTGGCGGAAGACTCCTTGGAAAGTTGGGAAGGTTGGTTGGCGAATGGGGGCAAGCCACTGAGTTTGGCTCTGCGTTCGAAGACTGTTCAAGGCGAGGGTCTAGAACCGAAGTGGCTCTATGACGCGCTTGAGAAGACGATTCCGCAGATACTGGCGTCCACAGACCTTGGTTTGATTCAGAGGTGGTTCGCGGTAGCAGGGCTCTCCAACGATAAATCTTTGGGGATGCTCTATAAGCGGATGCGTGATCTGATAGCGGTAGGCACAAACGTGTCAAGTCTATTAAGTGTAATTTCCGAAGGTGGAGTTCAGTTGATCGAGCGCGGTCATTTTTCGGATCGCGCAGATGACATGGTTCGCTACGTAATTGTTCCGTTGGTCGACAAGAAAGAGGGACTCACGCTATTGGCGAAGCTGAAGGACTCCTTCTTAGCGAGTGTGGAGGCATGCGAACCAAGCACGCGGGAATTCGTCGGCGATCGGTTGAACCAAAGCGCTTCCAGCGAAGACCAAGAGATGGCAGATGGGGGGCGGCTCCTCTTGGAAGCGTGGGGCATCCCGCTTGTGCCACAAGTCAGCAGTGAGGGGCAGACAGAGGATAGCCCGGCTTAAAACGGTGTACGGGTGGGCTTCGGGTGCAGTTTCATGAGAGCGCTCTCTACCTGAGTAGCATCTGTGGTGGACATTCCAGGCCCCGAAGAATGACCTGGATTCGCTTATGAGTCCTGCTTGCCAAACGTGATCTTCACCCGGTCAGGTGAGATGCCCAGCTTAGCCGCGCGCTTGACGCGCATGACGTGGAAGTTCCCAAGGACTACGACCGCCGTCCAGCCGAAAATGGCCATGATAGCGCTGACGAGCAAAGGCCATAGACCGCCTTGGGACTTGTCGAGAACCGTCAGGGGAATTCCCAAAAGAGCAAAGCGAGTGTCAGTCGAGAGGTCGCGGTGGGTGGCAACAGCGCTGCGCAACGCGCTCTCGAAGGCATGCGTGGCGGAGGAGACGCCGATGGCGTGGCCGACGATGTAGGAGGTCGAGGCAGTACCGAGTAGTGCAGCCAGCAGTGCGATCACAAGCCAACCAAACAGACTGGACGAGAGCCTTCCGACCAGCAGGCCGACGACGATCAAGGCAAAGCCCATCGCAAGTGACGCTATGTTCATACCCTGTTCCCCTGACGGTTTGAGCTGGTGCGCCTGCATATCTGACTGCGCGGAAACGCGTCAGGCAAGCATAGCCGCGTCAAGGTCCAAACTTTGAGGCAGGCACTCCCGTTCTCACCGCCATCCGACACGGCCAAGCAGGCCACAAGCTGCCTCTGCGATTCGACCACAGCGACCAGCTCGCACCTGCTTGAAGTCGTCTAGGCGCCCCCAGGGCCAATAGTGATCGCCAATCTCCGCAGGTGGAGGTCACCGTGCCCGAGCGTCCATTAGGCGAACCCGGCGGGCGGAGACTCAGCGCGCCCCGATCCGTCGGACGCCGATTCGCCGACCGCGGACGTGTAATATTTTTCGGAATGTAGCGCCTGCTGATCATCGGGCCATTGCATGAGTATCGTTGAGCCAGTCGATCCGTTTGAAGGGGGCAATTTGTTTGGGTGTGTGTCCGCTTCTGGCGATTGCTTCCGGGGCCTGTGAGTTCTACCTTCGACACGGCTCGCCGATCACCATCGGTATGGTGATAAACATCGGTTTTGGCTGACGGCTTGATGAGTCGGTGATCATCAATGACGGGCGGTGCAACTGTGAGCTATCGCTATCGGTCCGCTGATCACCGCTAACCGGTCCCCTCGATCAACTTAATCAGTGTGCGCATTCGAAGGGCTGCAGTGGTGATCGCAAGACACTTCCCCATCACATTGCACATCCCTCACATGACATCAGCGCCATATTCGATGGTGGAAATTCAGTCGTGGGAGAAGCTCGACGAGTGGCTCAAGGGTTCTCCGAAGGGGCCACTTCTCGACTCAACTAGGCTAAGGTGGCCAGAAGAAAAGCAGGTGCAAGAGAGTAAGCGAGATCGTGCACGCAGGCGCGATTGGACAGTCGCGTCACCCTCCGGATCTTCGCAAGCACACATCGACCCTCTGGATTCGAGCCGATTATTCTTAACACGTTTCGGCCAGTCCGGAACACGCCGCTTACGCTGACCAGTGGAGCCAGGTCCGCTACTACCAATGCTCCCGCTTCCATCCCAAACGAGCTGCCGCAAAAGCGGCAACGCTAACTGCTCAGATTCGCAATTTATTACGTGATTGTCAATCTAATCCGCCTCCTGCTAGCGTCGCCGCATTCTGCCCAGTAAGGCAGATCTTGAGAGCGCAGCAGGGATGCAGTGTTCAGATTCCCCTGTGGGTGCTTCGTTATCACACGACGTAAACTGGGGGCAAGGATGTTGAGGAAACTGAGTGTAGCGGTCATCGCTCTGGTCGGAGGAGCGACGTTTTCATCAGGCGCGCTTGCGGTAGTGAACGTGCCAGGCACAACCCCGATTACCAATATGCCGACGGATTATGTCCCGGGATTTCTATGGGACGGGCCGGGCGGCGTTGTCGACGGTGGTTGGTTTCCATCGAATGGTGTTGTTGGCGGTCCAGTAGACCAAGATCCCGGTGGTGGTGGGCACGGGAAAGGCTTCATCAATAACAACAACAGCCCAACCGTCGATAAGGGAAAGGACAAGAACGGCCCTTGCGGTGTAAACCAACAAGGCGATCCCATTTCGGTGAATACTGGGACCAAACTTGATGCCTACCCCATATTCAATACACCTGGTGAAATGGGGCTAAAATTCGCCCTGTACTACAACACCTCGCTCAAGATACCGCAAACGCTGTCTAATCCATTTTGGACGACAAATCTGCAATACACATTACAGGACGGTCCTTGTCACGTTGACAAGCAGGGTAATTTAATTTGCGGCGGTGTTATCTATCAGCGGCCGGATGGTTCCACCATTCACTTTACCGGCGCGCCTCAAGGCTCGTCTTACACAGAGAATGGCGGAGGGGGACTCGCGACTCTTAGCTATAACAGTTCAACCGCAACATATACGTTGCATGATGAGGATGCGACCACTAAGACATTTGACTCCGACGGGAATCTGGAATCAATCACCGATTCCTCTGGGGTGGGCTGGACGATCAGCAGCTCTTCCTCTGCCAATGGCTTAACCTATACGGTGCGTCACACAAACGGAAAGAGCTTTACGGTTCTGTACGGCGTGACATCGAACGGAGTCACCCCAGTAACGGTTACGGATCCAGCTGGTAACGTCTATACGATGCAAATGACAGGTGCTGTCTACGGCAGCAACTTTACTTCGATCACTTACCCTGGAACTCCATCGACCACGATTTCTTTCAAATATGGCCTGTCGTCACTTCCATATTCATTAACCGAAGTGGACTACAACGGCACGCCATACAGCTATACAACATACGACTCTACATCAACTGACAGTCATTTTGGTTGGGCCACAGGCACGCATTTGGCCGACAACACAGAGAACGTCAGCATCGGGTATGCCAAAGACTCGGCAGGTAACTTGCAGGCAACAGTCACAAATGGATTGGGTCATCGTGAGGTGCAGACCTATGACGGAACGAACGGGTCGGGGGGCGCCTACAATGGTCAACTGTCCGAGGTCAGCAATGATGCCGTTTCCACATGCGGCGCCACGGTCAAGAACAGGGCGTATGACGCTAATGGAAATTTGTCGATGGAGGTCGACAATAACGGCGTAGCACACTCCTACACATATTCGACAGCTGGCCAACTACAAACCGAGACTGAGGCCTACGGCACATCACTTGCGCGGAAGACGGACTACGTTTGGGATCCGAATATCCAGCTCAATAGGCTAACCAGCGTGACGGTTGAGGGTGAGCGGAAAACGGCGTATGCATACAATGCACAAAATCGCCTATCTTCCGTTTCTGTAACCAATCTCACGAACATTGGTACAGCGAATCAGACTTTGGTCACATCATTTACCTACACGCTCTACCCGAACGGTACGGTGCAAACGATGAAGGTCGTCCACCCCTCACCGAACAATTCCGACGTCGATACATACAACTATGACACGTTGGGCAATCTCACATCTGTTGTGGATGGTCTTGGACATGCGACATCATTTAGTGGATATAACGGCTTGGGTGAGGTTGCGCATGTTACGGGCCCGAACGGCGACGTAACTGACTATTTATGGGATGCAAGAGGTCGACTGGCAAGCAAAACGACGCACGTTAATAATGCCATAGCAACGTGGAGCTACACGTATGACGGTTTCGGGATGAAGGCGAGCGTAACGACCCCCGATGGCGAAAACACTAGCTGGACGCGAAATAGCGTCATGCGTGTTACTTCAATTATCCACAACGATAAAGATGGCTCATCTACCGAGTCATTTGGATACGACGCGAATGGCGATGTCACCTCGGATTCGATAGCTCGCGGGTCCGATATCGGAATATCGCGCACATACGTCTATGACGGGCTCGGCAGGGTTTACCAGGTAAAAGGCGCGCACGGTCAAGTCTTGACCTACGCATATGATGGAAATGGGAACGAGTTGTCGGCTACTGATACTCTGGGCCACGCGGAGTCTTTCCAGTACGACGCCCTTAATCGGCGCACCCTCGCCAAGGATCCGCTTGGCTATCAGACCCAGCTTTTTTATGACATGGGAGACAATGTTTCACAAGTTATAAATCCCAGAGGGCTCGTCACTACATACTCACACGATGGTTTGGGGCAATTATGGTCGCAAATCAGTCCGGATACGGGAACAACTCAGCTTGTCCACGACGCATATGGAAGGATTACATCAAAAACCTATGCAAACGGTTTGCAGTGGACTTTCGGGTATGACGGAATAAATCGACTAACACAGGTGGCAACGAGCGCTAATACACATGTCCTATCTTATGATAATTGTGCAAATGGGATAGGCCGCATTTGTTCAGCAGTCGACTCTAACGGGGCTACGGCTATTAGCTATACATACCTTCCACAGGGCATGATCGCGAGCCGGACCATGCAGTTGGCGGGTGGCGTTTCCTTTGCCCTGAACTATGCTTACGACAATTCTGGGCGAGTGCAGACCGTCACGTACCCTGATGGCAATCAAGCGATCTATACCTACAACCATGGCGCTGTATCGAATGTTGGCTTAATGTTGGGTGGCACCGCGGCAACTGCCGCCTCCGGCATCAGTTACCGCCCCCAAGATGCTGCGATGAGTGGATGGGTGTCTGGTAATGGACTGAGTAATTCAATCGGTTACGACTCAGATCTTCGGGTGTCGACGGTTGCGGTGCCAGGTGTGCAATCTCTTGCCTTCAACTATGACAATGCAAATCGCCTAGTAAATATTACGAACGGCATCGACGGAACTCTGACTCAGACCCTTGGTTACGACGCTGATTCTCGCCTTAGCTCTGTTAGCTCTACGGTTGATACCGAGTCGTTCGGTTATGACGGTGATAGTAATCGCACCAGTCAAACCGTCAACGGAAGTTCAATAGGATTGACCCCTGCTTCAAACAGTGATCGCCTAAATAGCTGGACGTCTAGCGGGAATATTGTGCAGCTTGGTTACGATGGGCAGGGTAATGAGCAGTCGGAGAGCAATTCTGCGGGCTTGGGGAGTCTTACGGCGAGCTACCAGTATGGCGCCTTTGATCGCCTGCTATCGTCCACCAAGAATGGAGTTACAACTTCCTACTCCAATGATGCGGAGGGAAATCGGCTGGCGAAGTCCGGAACAGCCTCGGGGACAATATATTTCGCACCCGACATAAATGGCACGTTGATGGCGGAAGATGATGGTGGCGCGTGGAAGGACTACGTTTGGGTAAATGGCCGCCTTATTGGGATGACGCAAGGGGGTCAAGTGTATGCTGTCCACGATGACCAGCTGGGCCGTCCCGAGGTAGTTACCAATTCAAGCAAGAGCGTAGTGTGGCGCGCTCAAAACCTCGCTTTCACGAGAAACGTGGTAGTTTCCAATGGGCTTTCGCTTAATGTCGGTCTGCCGGGTCAATATTACGACTCGGAGACTGGGCTGTGGTTCAATCGAAACCGATATTATGACTCCATGATCGGCCGCTATATCGAGTCGGATCCCGTGGGTTTGTCGGGAGGAAATAATACCTACGCATACGCCAATGGAAATCCGATAAGTAATGCTGATCCCACGGGGCTTAGTTGGAGTGACGCGACGACCATGACCATCATGTGGGCCACTGGGGCCGGACCTACCCAGCTAGATTTCGGTCCGACGAGCAGTGAAGCGCAGGAAATGGAAGACTCCCCGGGCGTACTGGCAGCCGAAGCGCTCTACCTTCAGAAGAATGCGGCGAAATTGAAGGGCTGCGAAGGAGGTGAACTGCAGCCTGTAACCAATTTTGCGTTTCACTTCGGGTTGAAAGGGTTGTTCACTTCTGGATTGAACCCGACTGAACAGTTTGTTGGTAGCTATCGTGTGGACGTATATCCTATGGGGGATAACGTGATGAACGTCATTGTCACTAACACGTCAAGCTTCAGGTCGTTCGCATATGGGATCATGCCTGCATGGGACAGGTCCCAGTTTGGCCCGATGGGCAACATGAGTCAGACGATCCATATCGTGGCCGATGTGAAATGATACGCCGCAACGTTGTCCTAACCTTGGTCATGTCGGCAACGCTAGCCGCGTGCGGTGACGGGAATTTTGGCAGCGATTGTCGTTCCATCGCTGGTTCAGGCTACTCCCTATGTCGGGATGCTAATGGATCTACCGTTTACTATATCGAGCCTGCGGGAGAATACCCTTCTGACGGCGGCGTAGTTCACGGGACTGTGAAAATGATCGGATGGAGCGACAGCGTGATTGTTGCAAGTCGTATTTCGACATTTCGCGGAGACCCGGATGGTTATATGGTGATCGATCTCGCAACAAAGAAGGTTGAGGGCCCCTTTACCGACGGTGAAATTCTACAGAAGCTCCCGAATATTGAGCTTCAAGATGCGTCTAAAGTATGGCTCTCTTTGTAGAAGCTCATTGTGCCGAATGAAATGATGTGGCGACCTTTTTAGGTCAAACAGGTTTCGCGGTGAGGAGTTTTAACTATTGCTCCTCACCGCGATTTCTGCTTAACCTTGTTGATTTCCGCCGCTTTTGGTTAGCTTTGCGCCGCCGCGAATTGGCACTACAGAGTCCGCTTCACCGACCCGCGCCTTGTAGGCCTGCAGTCGGCGATGAAGGTCAAGGATTGATTCCTCTGCGATCACCAAGTGTGCCATAGCTCTATCGCGCTGCTGCGTTAGCTCTTCGATGCGCGCTTTCAGCTCGCGATTCTTGTCACGCGCCCCCTTGATCAGCGAGGCACTGGAGGCCCGGTTACGTGGGGCATTGCCGTTTTCCTCGATCCACTTCTGGATCGCGCGGATCAATCTCGGATAGCGGCTCTTGCGCAACGCGCTTGGGTCGCGCCCCGCCTCCTTGGCGACATTGTTCTTGAAGCGTCCTCGTTTTTCCGAGTCAGCCGGAAGTAGAGGTGGTTGATGATGCCATGGCGTAGGCGACGGGCGAGAGCCCGCCGAGTGCGCGATGGGG
>NCKB01000015.1 GCA_002279065.1 Lysobacterales bacterium 15-68-25 | reverse complement strand
CTGGTTCTGCCGTACCAGCGCCTCGTTCTGCATCTTCTGCGCGAGCAGGTTCTGCTGCACCCGCTGGTAGGCCAGGGCGCGGGCGGACACGTCGTTGAGATAGCCGGTGTTCTGGGTGACGTAGTGCTCGTAGAAGCGCAACGCCGCCATGCCGTGGCCGCGCTTTTTCTCGATCTCGTAGAGCACGTGGTAGGCGTCGGCAAGGTGTTCACCGGTATCACCCGGGGACTTCATGGCGAGTGCTGCGCGCGCGGCGCGCTGGGCCAGGGTGTCCTCTCCAAGCGCGAGGTAGGCCTGGGCTTGCTGTACGTGCCAGGAGAGACGATGGGGGTAGAGCCCCACCCGTTCGATCGTTGGATGGATGCGCTCCAGCAGTGGAAGCACTTCGGCGGGGCGGTGCTCGCCCAGCAGGAGATCACCCCTGACCAACTCCAGCAGGTCCGTAAGCACCGGTTGCCCCGCCGCTTCGCAGATCGAGATCGCGCGGGCAAGCTTCTCGCTGGACGATTTCAATCGGTTGGCGGTTTCCTCCGAGACGACCTGCGAGACCAGAGGCAGGCATTCGCTTTCCCCGGGAGGAATCGTATCCTCCATCATTCGCGCGTACTGCAGGGCCAGGTCGGCCTGACCGGCAAAGTTGTAGACCTGCGCAAGGTTCTGCAGCACGAGAAAGCGTGCCAGTGGATCGGTGATTTTCGGTAGCCGGTTCACCAACGCAGCAGCCATTTCGTAGGCCTTCGCGTAGTGCTGGTTGATCACCTGGATGCTCATCAGCAACGCGCCTGCCTTGGACGCCAGGCTGATATCCCCGGAGTGCGTCATCACGTCACCCAGCCGGCTTTCGGCCTGGGCATAGCTACCCTCGTACGACGATTCCCAGCCATCCAGGTAAAGCAGCCTCCACCGTTGCGCCGGGGTCATCGCGGGAGCTTCCCGGTGGATCTGCGCCAGCATCTGCACGAAGCGCGGGTGGTCGCTCAGCCGCACGCTCTCGGCCTGGTCCATGAAGTGGCCGACGTCGGTGATCGCGGCAGCTGCCCAAGCGGCCCACAGCCACAGCGTCGCGGCCAGCGCGACGGCGGCGATGCGGAGCGGGCGGGCAGGGTGACGACGGGGCATTTTCCAGGGCTACCTAACCGGGCGGTCGGCCGGACACGGCCTCAATGCGCGGCGACCGGCGTGCGGCCTGCCGAGGAACGCTGTCCGAAGCGACCCCATGGCGTGATGCAGCCTGACAAGATCTTTCCCTCGGCGAAGCGACGACCGGGACCACCGGTGATCTTCTTGTTGACGGCAGCGATGGCGAAAGGTTGAGCCGCGGTAGGCTGCGCGAGGATGGATGTCGTGTGGACGTCTGCGCTAAGCGTGGGCGAGTGATCATGCGAAAACAGACGTGCCCTCTCCCGCATCCGCGATCACCCGGTTGCGGCCGTCTCGCTTGGCCCGATAGAGCGCGGCGTCGGCACGACGGCACAAGCGCTGCAGGGCGTGTCCGGCATTGCAGCTTGAGGCCACACCGATGCTGGCCGAGACCGTCATCATCATGCCCTCGTGGTCCAGCGGATTGGCTTCGACCGCCAGCCGGATGCGGTCGGCGATGGCGATCGCGCTGTCACGCTCGCACTCCAGCAGCAGGATGCCGAATTCCTCGCCGCCCAGTCGTCCGAACAGGTCGCCGGGGCGCAAATGTTCGTTGCACACCCTAACGACATGCCGAAGCACGGCATCGCCGGCAGCGTGTCCGTGGGTGTCGTTGATCTGCTTGAAGTGGTCCAGGTCCATCCACAGCAGGCTCGCGTGGACCGCCTTGCGCTCCAGTTGCCGAAGCTGCCGCTCGGACTCGTCAATGAAGTGCTGGTGGTTGAGGATGCCCGTGAGACCGTCGCGCGTGGCCATTCGCTTGAAACGCATCTGCGAGTGCTTCAGCCTGAGCAGCCACAAAACGATGCCGGTCAAGCCGATCAGCAGCAGCACGATGTACAGCCGGCCGGTTTCCACCGCCTTGGCGTCCAATTGCTGCTGCAGCTTGAGAATGCTGTTCTGCTTGCTCAGCTCCTCAGCTTCAAGCTTTTTGGCCAGCACTTGCTGTTTTGCGAGCTGGAAGGCGAGTGTGCGGGCGCTGATGTCGTTGAGATAGCCCTGGTCCTGAGCGACGTAATGCTCGTAATACTTGAGCGCTTCCGGGTCGTCTCCCTGCCGTTTGGCTACGTTGTAGAGCACCTGGTAGGCATCGCGCAGCCACTCGCTCATGCCGTCCTTCTCGCCCGCGGCTACGGCCGCGAGCGCCGAATTCTTCGCTTGTTCATCCTGCCCCAGCTTTTCGTATGCCTGGGCTTTCTGGGCAAGCGAGGAGACGATGTGCGGGTGGAAGCGGCTTTCCCGAATGCTGCCCATGATCTTATCGATCAACGTCAGGTCCGCACGGGCTTTACCCTCCTTCAAGAGGTGCTCGCCCTTGGTCAGCCAGAGCGCATTGGCGTTCAAGGGAAGGTCGGCAGCTATGCAGGCATCGATGGCCTGTTTGAGTTCGGGGCTGTTGGAACTTACTTTTCCCGCATTTGAAAGCGCCACGACCTGTTCGGTAAGCGGTTTGCAGAGATTCTCGCCAGGTGGCGTCGATTCAATGTGCATCTGTGCATATTTCAGCGCCAGATCGGATTGTCCTGCGAGATTGAACGCCTGCGAGAGGTTCGCCAGCACCTGGCCTCGGACTTGCGGATCCTTGATGTCAGGCAACTGCTCGGTCAGCCGGTTTGCCAGCGAAAATGCCTCGCTGTACTGCCGGTTGATGCTGTAGTTGCTCAACAGGAGGGCCGATGACTTGAATGCCAGGTCGGAGTTGCCGGAATGCGCGATGATGTCCAGAAACTGCTGCTGGGACGACGGGTAGTCGCCTTCGAACATTGCCTCCCATGCATCCAGGTACTTGACCTGCCATTTTTCGGCGGGAGACAGAGTGGCGTCCTTGTGCAGCTCGTCAAGCCGGTTCAGGAATGCCGCATGGTCCTTGGCGGCCATCGCCAGGGTCTGCGAGATGTACTCGGATGGGTTGGAGATCGTCTCGCCAGCCAGGGCAACAGGCATGACCAAGAAGAACAGGAAGGCCCATCCTGTTCTTCTCAAGAGAAGGTGCGCGTCCTGCAGCACGATCGTGCCCCCGACTCGCCGTCGGCCGTCAGCCGTTGCTTGCCTTCAGGCCGTTATGCCCAAGCGACGAGCCTTCCTTGTCGTCGTCCTCATCCTCATCATCGTCTTCCTTTCCGGGGTTCTGGGTGACCTGCGTGGCCTGCATGACGCGATGGCCGAGTTCCGAGCTCAGCTCGGACCGGGCGCCGCTGAGGATCGCTGCCTTCAGGGCCTCCGGGGCATCCTCCAGGCTGCTATCGGTAGCCAATGCTTCGGCGGTCGCATATCGCAGCGACGCATCCTGTCCGATGGCTTCCAGCATGTCGATCGAATCCAGCATTTTTTCCCCCTTCATGACTTGCGATGTCAGTGATGATCACGGAAGGTGATCGGATACTCCATCCGCCCTGCCGACAAAGGACTCGCGTCCGTTTGTGGTTATCTGGCCAAGGCGAATGTGTCTTGTATGGCATGGCCCCCCCCGGGCCACTCAATAGCATCAGGCTGCGTGCTCCTTGTCCAGCATCGCCAGGCGTTGGCGCAGGAGCTCATTTCGCCGCAGTGGCCTGGCCGGCGGAATGATCAGGGTTTCTTCCTGCTGAATGTCCGCGAGCGGAAGCTCGCACAGGTGCAGACGGCGGATGCGCGGATGCTCGATAGGAAGAGTCGCGCACCGGTAAAGGATGACTTCGTGCTCCCCGGGGTAGTCCTGCAGCAGCCGTTCGACGAGCAGCCCGCGGTAGGCGCTTCCCTGGTCGGGGTTGGCAACGGACCGGTTGCCCAGCATGCCGATCTGCCAGAGTACGACGTGGCCAGTGGTGTCGATGCTGCGCTCATAGAAGAGCAGCTGACTGGCTTCGACATGCTGGCAACCGAAGGTGCCCGGATCGATACCGAGATCGGCGTACAGGCAGTCCTCGGCGGAGATCCCGGGTTCCATGCGGGCTTCGTAGCCCTCCCAGCGGGCGACCTCGATCACCTTGTGCGGAGACCACGCGAAAATCCCGGGGTGACCGTAGAAAACACCGCAGACACGCTTGCCGGCGCGCACCTCGGCCATCATCACCTCGACCCATTCGCGGTAGGTGTCGATCCGCGGCTTGCCCTCACCGTAGTAGGGCTGCAGGCTGCGCACGTCCGGGTGCATGCGTTCCAGCCACATTTCCACGATGTTGTCTGACACGGCGGCAAACACCACGTCGGCCTGCTGGATATGGCTGCGCGCCAGCGGGGTCAGATGCGATCCGAGGGTCATGCCAACACCCACGCAGGCGATGCTGCCGCGCGGGGATGTGGGTGTGATGGGGTTCACGGATTCGGACATTCGCCGGATGTTACGGCGAATGCACGGAAAAAGGGGAGGCGTCCAGCACATCGGCCGGACGCTCTATTCCATTTGAAACCGTTTACTTGCTTTCCAGGGCCTTCACGGCATCCAGCGTGTTCTGCACGTGCTTGTTCGGGCTGAGCGAGGAATAGACATAGGTGATCTTGCCGCTCGGGGCGATCACATACGAGGTGCGGTCGGACCAGCCCGGCCGCATCATCAGGGTGGCGTCGTACTGCTTGGCCACCTTGGCTCCCTCGTCGGCGGCGACCGGGAACTTGCCGCTGCAGTGCTCGGTTTCCTTGGAGAAATCGGACAACTGGTCGGTGTTGCCGGCGGTCACGCCGATCACGGTGGCATGCATGGCCTTGAACTGGTCGATGGCCTCAGAGAACAGGTGCGCCTCGAGGTTGCAGCCGGCCGTGTGCGCGGCGGGGAAGAAGTACACCACCACCGGCCCCTTCTTCAGCGCGTCGGAGAGCTTGAAGGTGAACGGCTGGCCGGCGAGGTAGGCGGGCAGGGTGAAGTCGGGTGCCTGAGTGCCCTCCTTCAGCGCAGCGTGGGCGGGCGAGGCGAGGGCGGCCACGCCCACGAGGGCGAAGGCGGCCAGCTTAGACAGGGACTTCATGGTCGGGCTCCTTGGGGACGAACAAGCCTCCGTTATACGCGGGTTCTTCCCCCACGGATGTCCCGAAGGCCAGGCCGTGCCCCCACGTGCGGATCGCGCTCGCGTCGTGCCTGCCGCGGTTGTGCATGGGGACGGCGGGAGCCACGACCGATAAGGTGAATGCCGGCTTTGGCGGTCAGGCCGGAAAGACGATCCACCCACCTGTCCCAAGGCATGCGTCATCTGGCGCTGGCGCCAAGCAGGGGTGGATTGCCTGGTTTCACGGCGGTGGATCTTGGGTGGTGGCACTTCGTCGTCCGCCGTGGCCGGCGAGATCGCGGACGTCGCAGCGAAAAAAAGAGAGCCCCCGCGTGGGGGCTCGAAAGGTGGACCCAGGCGACGGCTCAGTGGCCGCTGGCGCTCGCATCGACTTGGCCGCTGGCCGAGGCGTCGGCTTCACCCATCGAGGCGTGGGCCTGGCCACCCATCCGGGCGGAGCCGTTGCCGCCGTCGTTCGTGCCACCGCCGGCCTGTGTCTGGCCGTTCGCCGAGCCACCGCCCACGCCGGAACCGCTGGCACCATCGACCGCGCCGGTGGCGCGCTGCAGTCCCTGCCGACCGTTCTGCGCGGCCTGGCTGCTGGCGTATTCCAGTCTGTTCTGCACCTGCTCGCGCACGCGGTGGCGGGCGGTGGTGCCGGCTTCCCCCGCGCGCTGAATCGTGCGGGTGGCGGTCTGTTTCGCGGCGTCGTCGATGGCGCTTGCGCTGTCGTTGACCGGCCCCGAGGCCTCGGCAGAACCCCTCGCCATCGCGGTTTCCTGGTTGGCGACGGTGCCCACCGTGCCCGCGGCGCTGGCCCCGCCGGCGGCATGGCCTTCGGCGTTGGCGAGCGCGCTGTCCGCGTGCTGCATGGCACCGCTGGCCGTCGACGAGGCGTGCTGACTCAGGTGCGACGCGCGGCTCCTCACCTCGGTGGACGCACGGTCGAGGCCGCGGCCGCCCATGTCCTGCGCGCGGCTGCCCACCTGGCCCACGTTCGGCAGGGTCGGCGGTGTCGGCGGTGTGATCCGGCCGGCCAGTCCGCCGCCGATCGCGCCGCCCAGCATCTGGGCATGCAGCGGGGCGATCGACGCGAGGGCGACGGCTCCGGCGATGAGGGTCGAACGGATCGTCTGGATCGAGCGGGTCGTGTGCTTCATGAGGTGGACCTCCTTGCCGGCGGGGGATCCGCGGCTTGCGAAGGTCCAGGACGCGCCGGTGACGATGATCCTTCCCACTGCCTCCGGCTGCGTTGCGGGACCGTTCAGCCTTCCGGCGCGAGCAGCCCGAATCCGTAGCGGGGGTCGCGGCCGGGGGCGCCGAGGTCCTGGGCCTGTCGTGCCAGCGCAGCCTCGATGCGTGCAGCCGCCCCGGCCTGCGGTGCGGCCAGCAGCTGCGCAGCGCGTCGCGCGACGATCGGTGCGGCGAAGGATGTCCCGCGCATGGCGTCGTCCCCCTCGCCGACCACGCCGAGGGCGCAGAACGCCACCTGCGGGCCCGCGCCGGACTCGGGTAGCAGGCGGTCGTGGCTGTCGACGGCACTGACGCCGATCACGCCGAGGTAGGCAGCCGGATACAGCGGCGGCGCGGCGGGGCCGTCGTTGCCCACGGCCGCCACCAGCACGTGGCCGCGCGCGAGCATGGCCTGCACCGCCCGGGCGAGCAGCGGATTGTCCGGGCCGACCAGGCTGATGTTGATCACCGGCACGTGCTCGCGGTCCATCCAGGCGAGTGCGCGGATCAGGCTGGAGGTGGCCCCACCCACCGCGTCTGCGCACCACAGGTTGGCCGCATAGAGCCGGTCGCCGACACCGTCGGCCAGGAGCGAGGCCACCGCGGTGCCATGAGGCGATGCGTCCGGACGGGTGCAGCCGAACCGGGTGATCCGGGTGTGCGCCAGGGCGGGCGCATCCGAGGCGATGCCACCGTCGATCAGTCCCACTTCGATCGGCGCGGGGGTCGCGCGCGGGTCGGTTGTCGCGGGAGCGATGCTGTCGTCAGCGGCACCGATCGCGCCGGCCGGCAGGTAGAGATGCTGGTAGGTAAAGCTGGCGCCGGGGGCGCTGCGCTCGAGCGCGCGCAAGGCATCGGCCTCTTTGCGACGACGCAAGTCGCGCACGATGGCCAGATGCAGGCCCAGGTCGTCCTGATCCCCAGGTGCCCGCTCCACCTGGAAACCCAGGCCCTGCAACGTGGCTACCTCCGCGTCGGTGAGTCCGGTGGCGAGAAACTCGCCGCGCAGCACCGGGTTGCCGGATGGATCGAGCGCCACGCGCTGCGACGGGTCGCGCAGCAGGGCCTGGATCTGCTGCGGACGGCTCATGGCGCGCACGCCGCGCAGCAGGTCGTCGATACGCGGCGTGTCGACGCGTCCGCTGACGGCGACCTGCGGCACCATTGCGGGCAGGTTCGCCGGCAGTGGCGGCGGCCCGTGCAGCACGCCGGTCAGTTGCGCGCAGGCCACCGGCGCGATCAGCCCACCGGCAATGGCGATGCTGGCAGACAGGAGATGGCGAGGCAGGCGCATGCGGGGATCCGGAGCGGCAGGACGGAAACGGCGCGGATGCTAGCATCGGGCGGATTTATGCTTCCGAACCGAGCACTCGCGTCGGATGGAAGGATTGGCCTGGCTCGAACGTCATGCACATGAAGAACACCGAGAGCGGTTCGCGAGTGCGCGAAGAACTGATCCACCTGCTGCCGCGCCTGCGCCGTCTGGCGCGGGCGCTGACCGGCCATGTCGATGACGCGGACGATCTCGTGCAACTGGTGATCGAGCGGGCGCTGGCGCGTGCCTCGCAGTGGCGGCCGGACGGCGCGCTGGATCGCTGGGTGTTCGCCATCGCGCGCAATGCCTGGCGCGACGAGCTGCGCGCACGCGGTCGCTCGCGGGAGGTGTTCGTGCCCGAAGACGACGACGCGGCGACGGTGGCGGACGGCAGCGCGCCGCCGGCGCAGCGGCTCGCCCTGGCCGAGGCGATGGCGGCCCTGCCGGAGGACCACCGCGAAGTGGTGGCGCTGGTACTGGTCGAGGGCCTGTCCTACGGCGAGGCCGCCGACCTGCTCGGCGTGCCGGTCGGCACCGTCACCAGCCGGCTGTCCCGCGCGCGCAGTGCCCTGCAAGATCACCTGGGAAGCGAAGCATGAATCCGATCGACGACGACACTCTGCGGGCCTACGTGGATGGGCAGCTCGATTCCGCCCAGTTGGCGCGGATCGAGGCGGCCATGGCCAACGACCCGGCGCTTGCCGCGCGCGTGGCTCGCGAGCGCGCGTTGCTTGCCGCGCTGCGCGGACATTTCGACCCGGTGCTGGACGAGCCGGTGCCCGAACGCCTCGCCGATCTGCTGCGCGCCCCCGCGACAGCGGATGCCGAGCCGGCGAAGGTCGTGCCGCTGCCCGCGCGCCGGTCGGGCCGGCAGCGCCGCGCACGCTGGCTGGTGCCGGCCGCGCTCGCCGCATCGGTAGCGCTGCTCGCCGCGTTGTTCTGGCATGGCGCTCCGCCCCCGCTGGTGCGAACCCAGGACGGCCAGTCGTTCGCCTCCGGCGCGTTGCGCCGGGCGCTGGACACGCAGTTGGCCAGTGCTCCGGCAGCCGGCGTGGAGACTTCGGTGGGGCTGACCTTCCGCGACGCCGACGGCGTCATCTGCCGCACGTTCGTTCATCGCGACGAACCGGCGATGGCCGGGCTGGCGTGTCGCCGCGGCGACGGCTGGTCGCTGCCGGTGCTGGTGGCGCCGGCCAGCGAAGGCGCCGGCCCGATCCGCCAGGCGGCCAGCGCGCTGCCGCCCGCTGTCCGGGCGGCAGTCGATGCGAGGATTCGCGGCGACGCCTTCGATGCCGCCGAGGAACGTGCCGCACGCGAGGCCGGTTGGCGCTGAGGGAGACTGCGCGGTCAGACTGACGGGGAGATCGTGTACGCTGCCGCGCCCCCGGACGGAGTATCGCCATGCATCTGGAACTGCCCAAGGCCAGGCTGGAGTCGCTGAAGGACTTCGCCAAGCACTATCTGATGATCGTGCTGTCGATCCTCACCGCGCTGGGTCTGGAGGCCTGGATCGAGCATGCGCATCACGCCGAGGCGGCAAAAGTTGCAGTGGAGCGGATGGATCGCGAGCTGCACGAGAACCTCGATGGCATCGAGGAATCACTGGCGAAGAACGGCAAGAATCTGGCCAAGCTGCACCAGCTCGAGCAGCTGGTGCGTGCGGACATCGCATCCGGCAAGACCGATGCGCAGATCAACGCGGACATCCACGATCACCGCGAACTGTTTGCGCTCAACCTCAATTTTCCCTCGCAGGCGACCGACGCCTGGGACGTGGCGGTGGCCAACCAGTCCGCCGGCTGGATCGATGCGCCGGAGCTGCAGCGTTATTCCGCGGCCTATTCGGCCGATCGCGAGCTGACCTCGTGGATCCAGCACGACGCCGTGCTGCTGTTCAACGGGCCACGCATGGTCGATTTTCTCAGCGACCTGCAACTGGGCAATCCAGTGGTGCCGAAGGATTTCCTGTACGAGCTGCGGCAGATGATCACCACCATCGGCTCGACCCAGGGTGAGCTCTCGTCGGTGCGCGACGAGCTGCGCAAGGACCTGGGCATGCCACCCGCCGCGAAGACGGGCTGAGCGGCCGTACGGTCTTCACCGCCGCGTCGCGAATACCCCGTCCAGCGCCAGTTCCGCCTTGAAGCCCGAGCGTTCGAGCCGACGTGCCACCTCGCGCGGCACGTCGCGCCCGCTGGTGAGCTTGTTGGGGCTGCCGGTGTAGTGGAACAGCCTGCCGCCCCGACGCAGCACGCGGGCGAGCTGGTCGTAGAGGGTCTGCGCATACAGCTCGCCGGCGATGCCGAAGCGCGGCGGGTCGTGCAGCACGGCGTCCACCGAAGCGTCGGCGAGGCCGGTGATGGCCTCCGACACGTCGGCGTGGGTCAGTTGCAGGCGGCCGCCGCTGGCGGATGCGTCCGGGTCGGGCGACCACGGATTGATCGTGCGCAGCCACAGCACGTCGGCGTTCTTCTCGAACGACCGGATGCGCGCCACGCCGCTCTCCAGGCAGCACGCGGCGAAGTAGCCGAGGCCGCCGCAGGTGTCGAGCACGGTCTTGCCCCGTGGTTCGACCAGCGCCACCTTGCGACGCGCGTCGTCCAGCGGCGACTCCTTCGCCGAGGGCAGCATCTTGATGCCGTCGATCTCGAAGGTCGGCACGTTCCACTCGGTCGGCACCAGCTTGATCAGCGAGCCGGAGAAGCGCGAGACCGGTGCGAACTCCTCGCCGTCCCACCAGTAGATCGTGCGGTCCCTGAGCTTGCCGGGGTAGGGGTAACGCCGGTCGCGCCACCGCCAGCCTTCCGCGTCGAGCTGCGCCTCGCCGGTCGAGCGGCCGAGATCGAGCGAACCCTGCCACGAGGCGTCGCCGCGCCGGGCGGCGTCGAGCAGGGCCGCGCCGGTGTCGCGGGTCAGCAGGGGGCCGGCGTAGTGCGTCAAGGAAGGCTCCGGAGGTGCGGCGCGGCCGCGTGCGGGAAGGGGCGGCATGGTACTCCACGATGGCGCCCGGCCCGGCGCCGCGTGCGATGCAGCATGCGCGCACTCCATACCTCGTCGTACGCTCGTGCGGCTGACCTGTCCACGGATGCTGCCTGCCGCATGATCACCGCTACCTTGCCGCGCGCCGGACGCGCGATCCGCAGCCCCGGCCTGCGCCGCGCCCTGATCGCCGGCGCGCACCGGGTGATCGCCGGCCGCGACGGGCTCAACCGGATCAACGTGTTTCCCGTGGCCGACGGCGATACCGGCAACAATCTGGCCTTCACCATGGGCAGCGTGCTCAGCGGTGCGTTGAGCCGTCGGTCGGCTGGCGTGGGCGAACTGCTGCGTCGGGTCGGCGAGGAGGCGGTCGACGGCGGCCGCGGCAACTCCGGGGCGATCCTGGCGCAGTTCCTCACGGGCGTCGCCAGCGACCTCGGCGACCGCGTCGCGGTGGCGCCGGCGCGACTGGCGCAGGCGGTGCAGGCCGGGGCACGCGCCGCGCGCGAGGCGGTGGCCGAGCCGCGCGAGGGGACCATGCTCAGCGTGATCGCCGCCTTCGCCGAGTCGCTGGAGGCACGCGACGACGTGGGCGATCTCCGCGCGTGGTTCGGCGCCGCGCTCGAACGCTCCCGCCGCGCCCTGGCCCACACGCCGCAGCAACTGCCGGTGCTGCAGAAGGCCGGTGTGGTCGACGCCGGGGCACAGGGCTTCGTGCATCTGCTCGAGGGTATTGGCGCGGTGCTCGGCGGGGAGGCGGCGCCGATCGCCGCGGCCGTGCCGGAGCTCGATCCGCTGCTTGCCCACGGCGACGACGAACTGGCCGACGCCGACCCGGCGCACCGCTGGTGCAGCGAGTGCCTGATCACCGGCAGCGACCTGCATCCCGCTGCCGTGCGCGAGGCGGTCCAGGCGCTGGGTGCCTCCTGCATCGTGGTTGCTGGGTCGGTCACCAGGATGCGCCTGCATGCGCACGTCGCCTCGCCGCAGGCCCTGTTCGAAACGGCGGCCCGATTCGGCCGGGTCGAGTCGACCAAGGCGGACGACATGCATGCGCAGGCGCGCTCGGCGGAGCGGGCCGGAGCGGTTGCCATCGTCACCGACACCTCGGCCGACCTGCCCGAGGGACTGGCCGAGGCGCTGCACCTGCACGTGGTGCCGCTGCGGCTCAATTTCGGCGAGCAGGATTACCTGGACAAGGTCGGCATGACGCCGGCGCAGTTCTACGCCCGCCTGCGCGAGAGCGCCGTGCTGCCACGGACCAGCCAGCCGGCGCCGGGCGATTTCCGTCGCCAGTTCGACTTCCTGCTCGCCCATCATCCGGCGGTGATCTACGTGGGCGTGGCGCGCGCGGTGTCGGGCACGATCCAGTCGGCCGAGACCGCCGCGCAGCGCGGCGATGCCGCGCGCACCTTCATCGTCGACAGCGCGAATGCCGCCGGTGGCCAGGCGCTGCTCGCCATCGCCGCTGCCGAGGCGGCGCGCGAGGGAGCCGATGCGGCGGAGATCGTGGCCCGATTGGAAGCCCTGCGGCCGCGTACGCTGACCTGGGCGATGACCCGCGACCTGACCATGCCGGTGCGCGGCGGGCGCCTGCCGGCGTGGAGCAAGACCGTGGTGGAGCTGCTGGGGCTGGTGCCGATCGCGCGGGTCAAGCCGAGCGGCAAGCTCGGCGTGGTCGCTGGACTGTTCGGCCGTGGCCGGCTGATTGAACGCTTCGCGGGCCACATCGCCCGGCGTCTGCCGGCGGGAGCGCGCTGGCGGGTGATCGTCGGCCACTGCGACTCGGCGGATGAGGGTGCGGCCCTGCTCGATGCCTTACGCGCCCGTCTGCCGTGCGAGGAATCGTGGCTGGTCGAGACGGGGCCGGCGATCGGTGCGCATGCCGGGCCGGGCACGCTGGTGGTCAGCGTGCAGCCGGTGGAGAACTGAGCCGTGGCGCCCACCGCACATCCGGTGTCATGGGGCCTCACGCTGTCCCTCCTCGTGCTGGCCTACCTGTTCGGCTCGCTGTCCGGCAGCCTGTTGCTGGGCCGGCTGCGCGGCGTGGACATCCGCACCTTGGGCAGCGGCAACGCCGGCGGCACCAACGCGCTGCGCACGCAGGGCTGGCGCTTCGCGCTGGGCACGGTGCTGATCGACATCGGCAAGGGCGCGCTGGCCACCTGGCTCGCGGTGCACTGGATGCCCGAGGCGACCCGCACCTGGGCCGAATACCTCGCGGCACTGGCCGCTGTCGCCGGCCACGTCTGGCCGTTGTTCCACGGCTTCCGGGGCGGCAAGGGCGCCGCGACCCTGGTTGGCGCACTGGCCGTGGCGTGGCCGGTCGCGCTGCCGGCGGTCCTGGCCGTGTGGCTGCTGTGCCTGCTGTCCACGGGCTATGTCGGGCTGTCCACCGTGCTCGCCGCGATCAGCTTGCCGCTGTTCGCGCTCGTATCCGGGGCAGGAGCGATCCGGATCGTGTTCGCGCTGGTCGCCGCCGCGCTGTTGGTCTACACCCACCGCGCCAACCTGGCGCGGCTGCGTGCGGGCACCGAGTCGCGCTTCGAGCGGGTGAGAGTGTTCCGGCGGCAAGGAACGAAATCCTGAAGCCGGGTCGGGCTTTCCCGGCTGTGGAGGACCAGAAACTTTCGCTCAGCGTGGTCGACCTATAGCCGGCGGCGAAGATGCAACAGTTCCTGGCCGCGGAATTTGCCCCGGGGCGCCAGCGCCTGGCTGTAGGCGACGAAGCCGTTGCGCTCCAGCACACGGAGGGAGGCGATGTTGGTAGCGAGGCAGGTGCTCAGCATGGCTTTCAGCTGCAAATCGGTTCCCGCGAGCCGCATGGCCAGCGCGGTCGCCAGGGAGGCGATGCCGCGGCCCTGGTACGGCGTGGCGACCCAGTAGTCGAGATGCGCCCGGGCCGCGCTGTGGTCGATGTCGTTGATGCTCATGACGCCACGGAAGTCGCCGTCCTCGGTGATGGCGAAGACCTGCGCACGGCCCTCGTCGATGCGGCTTGCCACCACCGCATGCCATGCGATGGCACCGTCTTCCGGGTAGGGCGACGGAACGTAGCTTGTCGCACCGATGCCCGGGGCGGCAGCGTGTCGCTGGACGTCGGGCAGGTGCTCTGGGGTGATCGGGGTCAGCAGAAGCATGAGGTGAACCATCCTTGGTGTGGGTGACGCCATCTGCGCCAGCCTGTCATCGACGCGACCGGTCATCGAAGACCGGCCCGGCCGTAACGTCGTCATCAAGACCGTTGCAGACGTGCCGGCAACGCCGGGACACCCTAACCGAGGATCGTCGGCGTATCGATGAAATGTCGCTAGGCTTGGTCCGATCGACAGGAAACGAATCGGGGCAGGGACGATGAAACGCTTGCGGGTGGCGGTGGTCGGTTACGGCAGCGGCGGGCAGGCGACGGCGCTGCTGCTTTCGCGCGACGGCCACCGGGTGGAAGTGTTCGAGCGGGTGGCGCAACCGGGGCCGGTCGGTGCGGGATTCCTGTTGCAGCCGGTGGGGCTGCGCGTGCTGTGGGAACTGGACCTGCTCGACGCCGTGCTGGCGCATGGCGTGCGGATCGGCCGCCTGTTCGGCGAGACCGCGGCCGGACGCGCGGTGATGGACATGCGCTACGCGGAACTGGACGCGCGCCTGTTCGGCCTCGGCCTGCAGCGCGGGGCGCTGTTCCAGTTGCTCGATGCGGCGTGGCAGTCCGGACGTTGCCTGCATGCGGGCAACGCCATCGTTTGGGTCGATGCGGAAGCGGGGCGGCTGGTCGATGGTGAGGGGCGGGTCCATGACGGCTTCGACCTGATCGTCGTGGCCGACGGATCGGCATCGTCGCTGCGCGCGCAGATCGCGCCGGCGGTCCTCGACCGGCCCTACCCGTGGGGGGCGCAATGGTGCCTAGTCGATCAGGCGCAGTGGCCTTGGGCGGGCGAGTTGCGCCAGCGTTACGTGGCGGCGCGGCGCATGGCCGGCATGTTGCCGGTCGGTACGCGGCCGGACGACCCGGTGCCGAGGATGAGTTTCTTCTGGAGCCTGCCGGCTGCATCGCTCGACGCGGATGGCGGCGCGGTGGAGCCGTGGCGCGCATCGCTGGAAGCGGTCTGGCCCGAGGCCGCGGAGCGGCTGGCGACGACGGCCGTGCCGCAGGGGCTGGCGCCTGCGCGCTACCGTGACGCCATGCATCGGCAGTGGTATCGCGGCCGTGCCGTATTGCTGGGCGATGCCGCGCACGCGATGAGCCCGCAGCTGGGGCAGGGCGTCAACATGGCGTTGCTGGATGCGCTGGCACTGCGCGATGTCCTGCGCAGCGGCGAGGCCCTGCCGGAGGCACTGGCCCGCTATCAGGCCGATCGCCGGGCGCACATGGGCATCTACCATTTCTGGAGTCGCTGGCTTACCCCGTTGTTCCAGTCCGATCGGCGAATGGGCCCAGCGTTGCGCGATGCGCTGTTCCATCCGCTTTCGCGCCTGCCGGGTGGCCGTGGCCAGATGCTGCGCGTGTTGACCGGCACTCGTCGTGGATGGCTCGGCAAGGTGATTCTTCCCCCGGCGTTCCTCGACCGTCTGGCAATGGATGCCCGTTCGCCGCTCGAGGCATGTGCGGAGACTTGAGATTCGCGTCGAATGGGGCCACCTGTTGCGCTTCAGCCATGCCGTGTCGTGGCCATGTCCGTTGGGCTGCCAACGGGCCACGGCGATGTGAAGGGATGGCGCGATGAAACGGATCCCTGCGTGACGACTGCCCAGACACCGGTGCCTCCACTCACCCGCAGCGCGCTGTTCGCGATGGCGCTGGCCTGCGGTACCGCGGTGGCCAACATCTATTACAACCAGCCGATGCTCGGCATGATCGCCGCGCGCTTTCCCGCTGGTGGCGTGGCCGGGCTGGTCGCCACGCTGACCCAGGTCGGCTATGCGCTGGGACTGTTGCTGCTGTTGCCGCTGGGCGACCTGTACGAGCGTCGGCGGCTGATCGTCGTGCAGTTCGTCGCGGTGGCCGTCGCCTCGGCGGGCGCGGCGCTCTCCACCAGTGCCTGGAGCCTGCTGGCGGCCTCGCTGGCGCTGGGCGCAGCTTCCACCGTGGCACAGCAGATCGTGCCGTTCGTGGCGATCCTGGCCGAGCCGTCGCGGCGGGGTGCGGCGATCGGCTTCGTGATGAGCGGCCTGCTCACCGGCATTCTGTTCAGCCGTACGCTGGCCGGCTTCGTCGCCGAACATTTCGGCTGGCAGACGATGTTCTGGGTGGCCGTGCCGATCGCGCTGGGCAGCGCGCTGCTGATGCGGCTGTGCCTGCCAGTGCACCGGCCGAACCGGTCGCTGCACTACGGCGCACTGCTGGCGTCGCTGGTTGGGCTGTGGCGAGGCGAGCCGGTACTGCGTCGCGCGGGTTTCACCCAGGGCATGCTGTTCGCCGCATTCACCGCGTTCTGGACCATCCTCGCGCTGCGCCTGCAACAGCCGGCGTTCCATCTGGGCCCGGACGTAGCCGGCCTGTTCGGCGTGGTCGGTGCAGTCGGTGTGGCGATGGCGCCGCTGGCCGGGCGCATGGCCGACCGTCGTGGCCCCTACGTGGTGATCGCGCTGGGGACCTCGGTGGCGCTGCTGGCCTGGCTGGTGTTCGGGTTGTGGGAGTCGGTCATCGGCATGGTGGTCGGCGTGATGCTGCTGGACTTCGGCGTGCAGGTGGCGCTGGTCTCCCACCAGCACCTCATCTACGGCCTGCATCCGGAGTACAAGAGCCGGCTCAACACGGTGTTCATGACCACCATGTTCTTCGGCGGTTCGCTCGGATCGATCGGCGCCGCGTTCGCCTGGCATCACCTGGGATGGTTCGGTGTCAGCCTGTTCGGTGGTGCGCTGGCACTGGTGGCGATGCTCTCGCAGTGGCGCGCACATCGGCTGCAGGCGGCCACCGCCTGATCCACGCGCGGGGCCGGCAGCCCGCGATGGCCTAGTGCAGCACGGCGGGCACGTCGATCCGGCGCATCGCCGACAGCGTGTGCACGAGCTCGCGATAGCTGGCGGCAAGTTGCTCGTACAGCGCCGCGTAGGCGCGCCGGCCGGCGTCGGCCACGCCCTGGTAGGCGGCGCGGCCGATGTCGACGTAGTAGCCCACGCTCACCCGGCGGCGTTCGGCCAGCTGCGGGAACAGTCCGGCCACCAGCAGGCAGCGGTCGCCGACGTCGCGCAGCGCTTCGGTGCGCGCGCTGCCTACTTGCTCGAGCGCGTCGAGCCAGTCCAGGCCGTGGGTGTGGCTGAGCAGTTGCGCGTCGCGCTGGAAGCGCAGCAGCACGAAGACCAGGTGGCTCTCCTGGGTCTCGTCCAGCGGGTGCCCGGCGTGCCGGGCGGCTTGTTGCACCAGTTCCTGCCAGACCTGCGCCGGCGTGCCGCGGTGGAATGCCTCGATCATGTCGCGTACCCCCTGTTGGTGCTCGACGGCTCGAGCCTACCGCTGGATCGGGGGAATTGCGCGGCAGCCGGCGGGGGCGATTGCTAACAGGTTGCGGGGGCGCGGAACCGGCGGGCGCCGGTGCAGGGCGGCGAAGTCGTGGGCGCACGCCGCCGTCCCCGCGGCCGGTCGCCCCGCCGGCCGGCGGGGCGTGGGGCGCCAAGACTTACTGCGCCGTGGTGGCCTCGGGTTTGGTCCACAGCTTCGCTTCCGCCGGACCGCCGAGCATCTGCTGGCGCACCAGCGGGATCGGCGGGCCGCCGTAGCTGAGGAACTGGTCGTGGAAGGCCTTCAGCGCATCCGGTCCCGGGTGCTTGGCCATCCAGTCCTGGCGCAGCTGCATGATCATCAGCTTGCCCAGTGTGTAGTTGAGGTAGGCCGGGTCGTAGGTGCCGCGCGCGGCCTGCTGGCGGGCGCTGCCCGGGTCCTGGAAGGCCTGCTCGCGGAACATCTTCTCCGACTCGGCCATGGTCATGCCGCCGGTATGCAGGCCGATCGCCGAGAGGTAGCGCACGTCGCGCAGCAGCGCATTGGTGAGCTGGCCGATGTGCACCTCCGGCGTGGCACCGTCGACGCCCTGGTCGTACATCATCTCCTCGGCGTAGTGCGCCCAACCCTCGGCATAGGCGTAGCCGACGAACAGCCGGCCGAACATCCACTGCGCGCGGTTGGCGTGCAGGAACTGCAGGAAGTGGCCCGGCCACACCTCGTGCGAGGAGACGAACAGCAGCGCCGCCTTGCCCGGCACGTAGGCGGCCTGGTCGGCCTTGCTCCAGTGCGGGTCGGGCGGGGCGATGTAGTAGACCGACGGCAGGTTCTTCTCGTACGGGCCGGGAATCTCGATGTAGGCGAAGTTCCAGCGGTTGAACGGCGGGGCTTCCTCCACCTTGGCCTGCTCGGTACCGGGGATCGTCACCAGGTTCTTGTCGACGATGAACTGGCGCAGCCCGGCCAGCTGCTTGCGCGCGCCTTCGACCGCGCCGCCGGTGGGCTTGTCCGCGGCCTCCTTGGCCACGCAGGCGGCCAGCGACTTGCCGGGGGCGAACTGGTCGCAGGCGCTCTTGAGCGCGGCGAGGTTGCGCTGGAGGTCCGACTCGCCGACGGCCTTGAGCTGGCCCAGCGGCAGGTCGACCCGTTCGGTCGCCTTGAGCATGGCGGCGAACTTGTCCGCGCCCAGCGCGAAGTCCTGGGTGGCGTGCGGCTTCTGCGCCTTGAGCCAGTCGGCCAGATCCTGTGCGGCCTTGATCGCCGCCGCATTGGCGGTCTTGAAGCGCGCCTGCAGGGCCGGGTCCTTCACGTCGGCGAAGATGCCGGGCACATCCTTCTTGAAGAACGCGGCGTAGCCGCCGAAGGAATTGACGCCCAGGTCGACGTAGCTCGCCGGCAGCGGCAGCCTCAGGTTCGCCTTCACCTGCGCCAGCGCGGTCGGCAGCGCCTCCTCGTAGCGCACGAAGGCCGCCATGCGGTCGGCCAGCGGCGCATACGGCCGGGTCACGTACATGCTCGGCGAGAGATGGTCGGTGTAGAAGGCCGGGTTGGAATAGGGGAAGCCGGACTGCTCCAGCCAGAACAGCTGCCCGTCGATCACCGCCAGCACGTAGTCGCGGTGGAAGCGGCCCTCGGCGTCGAGGCTGTCGTCGGTGAAGGCGGCGAACTTGCTGCGCTCGTCGTGCAGCCACGTCGCCATCGCCTTCAGGCCGTCCGCGCTGTAGTCGGGCAGCTTGCCGTCGTACTCGTGCTTGCCGGCGTTGGCGGCGAACACCGGGTCATGGTCGAACATGCCCTGGATGAAACCATCGACCGCCGTGGCCAGCTCGGCGTCGCGGTGGGCGACCGGCTTGGCGGCCGTGGTGGCCGCCGGCGCCGGCGCGGTGGCCTGGCTGGTCGGTGGGGCCTTGTCCTGCGAGCAGCCGACCAGCAGCGCGGTGGCGATGACGGCGGATAGCGTGAGCGTGCGCAACGATTGCATGGTGCTCCTCCCCAGGGTGTGTTGGACCCGCCGACATTAGGCGCTGCCGCCGCAAGGGGCAATCACCGGCAGGCGGCGCTGTCGGGAGGGGCGTCCACCATGTGCGACTTGCTGTCCGCACGCGGCGCTGGCATACCGGAGCCAGGGGGCGGTGCCATGGCGCTGCGTGGACAAGGATGGACCGCAAGGGGAGGCGAGGATGAAATGGAAGTGCGCGGCGATCGCATGGATCGCCTTGGGGCTGGCCGCCTGTGCCACGCATCCGGATAAGCCGGCCGGGCAGGAAATCCGGATCGTGCAGCCGGATCCGGCCGAGCAGGCGACCGAGGACGCGCAGGTGCAGCGCGTGGTCGAGGGCGTGCAGATGATCCAGCAGGGCCACATCCAGGCGGCCATCGACGGACCATTCGACGAGGTGGTCGGCTATTACGAGACGAAATACCGTGGCCACACCGACACGATCTTCAGCGCCCGGAGCATGGCCGACGCCTTGCTGTACTCCACGATGGCGGCCTCGGACAAGCACATCGCCACGTCCCGGGTGATCGGCCCGGCCTGGGCGATGGCGTGCTGGGGACGCGGCTACGCCTACAACGAGATGGCCCGCTACGACGACGCCATCGTCGAGCTGGACAAGGCGCTCGCGCTGGCGCCGTTCGATACCCAGTACAACATCGAGATCGGCTTTGCCTACCAGCGCAAGCGTGCGTGGGAGGAATCGCTGAAGCACTACGAAGTGGCCGAGGACCATGCCAGCCTGACGATGGACGACAAGCAAGTGGCCGAGATGACCTGCAAGGCGTTGCGCGGCGAGGGCTACGACCTGGTCGAGCTGCACCGTTACCCCGAGGCGCGCGCGGCGTACCGGAAGTGCCTGGGGCTGATCCCCGGCGAGCCGAGGTCGCTCGGCGAGCTGAAATACATCGATCGCGTGGCCGGGCCGGAGGCGACGCGCTGAGGCAGTCGCGTCCGTTACCCGCCGATCACCAGAAATACACCTGCAGCGTCTCCTCGCGCGACCGCGGCGGAATGGCGCCGAGCAGCTCGCGGTGGTCGGGGAAGTTGCGCGCACTGCGCTCGATCAGGTTGTCGATGGCGGCGAGGCTGTCATCCAGCCGGCGGTGCCGACGACGACGACGGCGATATGGTGCACCGGCGAGTCGGCAAGGGCTGTGCGGTGGGGCAGCGGGATGGTGGCGGTACCGGACATGACGGTGCTGGCTCGGTAGCGGGTGGGGTGGTTGGCCGCCATGGTCGGGGGCTGCGCCGAGCCGGGTTGTCGCAGCGAACCTGCTTGGCGGAGAGAGTCGGGTGCTATCCTGAACCGGTGGGTTGAGGAAATGCTTGATTGTCGATGCTTCCCAACCCAGCTTGGTCCATGCGCGACTGGCACCCTGGCCCAAGGAGGTCGTCATGAAAGTTGCTCTCCCCATCGTCCTGGCCGGATGCCTGGCACTCGGCAGTGCGGCGGTGCACGCCGACAGCCGGTCGCTGAACAGTTTTCCCGATCATGTCCTGCCCGTGCTGGTGCAGGTCGATTCCCATGGCAAGGTAACCGATGTCTCTCCAGCGGTGGAGTTGAGTCCCCGCTACGACCGGTTGCTTCGCGAGACGCTCGACAGGATGGTCACGAGGCCCGCGTCCTATCGCGGCAGGCCCGTGGCGAGCCAGTTCGTGATGAAGCTGGGCATGCAGGCCAAGCTCCGCGAGGATGGCCGCTACGACGCCAGCTTCTTCTACGTGTCCGCCCAGCCGGTACCCGCCGGCCGCTGGTTCTGGCAGCACGAGGACGGTCATCGCTTGACGCTGGTCAACCGCGACGAGCTTCGCCCGCAGGCGTGGCGTCGCTCGCCCGATGGAGGCTGGAGGACGCCGCCACCGATGCCCCGCTTCATGCGCAACAGCCCGCCGCCCACTCCCGCGGCGGCAGGTGTGCCCTCCGGGGCCGGCGGCAAGCCCTGATCGGATATCCATGTGCCGACGCATGTCAGGCGGCAGCCCCGGCTGCCGCCTTTTTTGCCGCGGCAGGTCGATGTAACGGTCAGTCCGGGCACCTCGCCGGGCCCACTCACCGCGCTGCCGCGATCAGTCGCGATCGGGTGCACCGAGCGGGAAGTAGTGGCGATAGGGGCGCGCCTCTTCCACCGCGCGGACCATCGATGGCCGGGACAGCAGGCGGGCGCGATAGGCATGGACGTTGGCGCACGAGCCCGGGATCGGATGCGTCCAGTCGGCATAGAACAGGAACGGCGCGGCGCCGCAGTCCGCGAGGCTGAACTGTTCTCCGGCCGCCCACGTGCGTTCGGCCATGTGTCGATCCAGCCAGGCGTAGCTGGTGTCCAGCATGGCACGCGCTTCATCGACGCCATGAGGATCGCGCCGATCGGCGGGACGCAGCCGGTCGAATACGATCTTCTGCTGCGGGGTGGACACGTAGTTGTCGAAGAAGCGGTCCATCTGGCGCACGTCCAGTGCTGTGTCTGGAGCATCCGGGATCAGACGGTGCCTGCCTGGGTGGCGCTGCTGCAGGTATTCGATGATGCAGGTCGCCTCGAGCACGGTGCGGTCGCCGTCCAGCAACACCGGGAAACGCTTCATCGGCCAGAGTCCGGCCAACTCGTCCATCGCGCCGGGGGATTCGAGATGGCGGTACTCGAACGGCGTGTCCTGCTCGTAGAGGGCGACCAGCACCTTCTGGCAGTAGGACGAGAACGGATGGGCGTACAGGCGGGGAAGGGCGGTCATGCGGCACTCCGGAGTGGGCTTCTGCATCGACGACGACCGGCGTAGGCGCAATTCGACATTGCGGCGAGACCGGCCCGGGATCTTGCCCTCGCATGCCAGAATTCCATGACGGCTCGCCTGGCCTACGCCATCGCGTCGCCATGAAAGGAAGCCATACTTCGGCTGCATCCAGGGAGAGGTCACCATGTCACGTCCGTCGATCGCGCCGCGTCGTCGTTCCCTTCCGTCCTCCGGGCGCCTGCTGGCTCCCTTGCTGTGCCTGCTGCTGGCCGCCTGCGGCGGCCATCCGCAGGGCGACAAGCCCGCCTTGCAGGGCGCGCCGGCCACCGCGGCGAGTGCCGGTAAGGCCGACTCCACCCACTTCCAGCTGATGTCGGCCAGCGCCTCGGTGCGCGACGGTCGCAGCCAGCTGGAGCTGGTGTTCAACGCCAAGCTCGCCGGGGCGCAGGGCTTCGACCAGCTGATCGCGGTGAACGGACCCTCGGGCGAAACCGTCAGTGGCAGCTGGAGCCTGGGCAACGACGGCATCACGCTCAGTTTTCCGTTCGTCAACCCGGACAGCCGCTATGCGGTCGAAGTGAAACCCGGCCTGTTGGCAGCCGATGGCCGCACGCTGGGCGAGGCGGTCCACCGCGACGTCTATTCCGGCAACCTGCCCGGAGCCGTCGGTTTCGCCTCCCACGGCAGCGTGCTGCCGGCACGCGGCACGCGGGGACTGCCGCTGGTGTCGGTGAACGTGCACGACGCCGACATCGAGTTCTTCCGGGTCCACGACAACGCGCTTTCCGACCTGTTCTGCGCGTACCCGCGCAACGGCCACCGCGACAACTACGAGCTGGACCACGATCCGTACTGGTACGACACCTGCAGCAAGGACAAGCGGGCCAAGCGGTCGATCACCGACATGGCCGACTCGGTCTACGCCAACCACTACACGCTGAAGGGGGCCGCGAACGAGCGCACGGTCACCTACATCCCGGTGCAGGACGTCCCCCAGCTGTCGCAGCCGGGCGTCTACATGGCGGTGGTGAAGGCGGGCGGCACCTTCCGCGGCGGCTACGACACCGCGGTGTTCTTCGTCAGCGACCTGGGCCTGCACCTGCGCGTCTACAAGGACAACGTACTGCTGCATGTGGCCTCGCTGCGCGACGGCACGCCGGTGGCCGGCGTGGACGTCACTGTGCAGGACGCCTCCGGCAGCACCACGCTGAAGGCCACCACCGACGACGGTGGCAATGCGTTGATGACCTACCAGGTGCGTCCGACCGACGTGCTGGTGGCGCGGCACGGCAAGGACGTTTCGGTACTGCCGTTCAACCGCCCGGCACTGGACGTCTCGAACTTCGACATCACCGGACGCAAGCAGGCGCCGTTCGAGGTGTACGCGTGGTCGGGGCGCGACCTGTACCGCCCCGGCGAGACGCTGCACGCCTCGGCGCTTTTGCGTGACGCGGACGGCAAGCCGATGAAGGCGCAGCCGCTGTTCGTGCGCGTGCGCCAGCCCGACGGGCGCACGCTGGCCGATACCCGGCTGGAGCCGAAGGCGCTGAACTACTACGACCTCAGCGAGGCGATCCCGGCCGATGCCGCGACCGGGCTGTGGCAACTGGAGTTCCGCCTCGACCCGGCCAGCAAGGAATCGGTGCAGGCGTTTCCGTTCCATGTGGAGGAATTCCTGCCCGAGCGCCTGAAGGTGGCGCTGGACAGCACGCAGGTGCTCCTGGCGCCGAACGAGCCGCTGCACCTGGAAGTGGCCTCGAGCTACCTGTACGGCGCGCCGGCCGCCGGCAACCGCTTCACCGCCAAGCTGCTGGTGTCGCCGGAGGTGCATCCGGTGGCCAGCATGAAGGACACCTTCTTCGGCGATCCCACGGTCGACCTGCCCAAGTCCGCGGACGACGTGGTCGATACCAAGCTCGATGCCCAGGGCGAACTGGCGCAGGACATCGCGCTGCCCGACGACGTGAAGCCGGTCGCGCCGCTGGCCGTGACGCTGTCCGGCAGCGTCTACGAGACCGGCGGCCGCGCCGTCACCCGCCTGCTCAAGCGCACCTACTGGCCGGCGGACAGCCTGGTCGGCGTGCGGCCGGAGTTCGATCCCAAGCAGGGCGCGGAGAGCGAGGCGCCGGCCGGTTTCGAGATCGTCCGCGTCAACGCCGAGGGGCAGCGCGTCGCCGGCCACCATCTGAAGGTGCGACTGCAGCGAGAGCTGCGCGATTTCTACTGGCTCTATGAGCGCAATGGCGGCTGGAAGGCCGACGCCAACGCCAGCCTGCAACTGGTCGACGAGAAGGACGTCGATGTCGGCGCCAGCGGCACCACCCGGGTCGAGTTCCCGGTGCAGTGGGGCAGCTACCGCGTCGAGGTGTACGACCCGGACACGAAACTGACCACGGTGTTCCCGTTCTTCGCCGGCTACAGCTGGGACGATGAGAACCTGGGCAAGGAGGCGCGCCCGGACAAGGTGAAGCTGGCGCTGGACAAGGCACGCTATCGCGCCGGCGACACCATGAAGGTCACCGTGACGCCGCCGCATGACGGCCCTGGCGTGCTGATGGTCGAATCCGATCACCTGCTGTACCTGAAGGACATCGATGCCAAGGCCGGATCGACCTTCTCGATCCCGGTCACCAAGGACTGGGAGCGCCACGACGTGTACGTGGTCGCCCTGGTGTTCCGCGGTGGCGAGGCCACCGAGCGCACCACGCCGGCGCGTGCGATGGGCGTGGAATACGTGACGATGGATCGCAACGACCGGCGCATCCCGCTCACGCTCAAGGCGCCCTCACTGATGCGCCCGGGCAACCCGCTGGACGTGACGGTGCAGGCTACTGGCCTGGCCGGCAAGGAGGGCTACGTCACCCTGTCGGCAGTCGACCAGGGCGTCATCAATATCACCGACTACCCGGTACCCGACGCCTGGTCGTGGATGTTCGCCAAGCGCGCGCTGGCCACCGAGGCGTATGACCTGTACAGCCGCCTGATCGAGGCGATGGACGGCGACACCGGACGCCTGCGCTACGGCGGTGACATGAGCGGGCCGGCGCTGCCCAAGGCCGCGCGCATCAATCCCAAGGTGAAGATCGTCGACCTGTTCGCCGGCCCGGTGGCGTTCGACGCGCAGGGGCGTGCGCAGCTGCACGTGGACGTACCCGATTTCAACGGCAGCCTGCGGCTGAGCGCGCTGGCCTTCACGGCAGACAGCTTCGGCAACGCTGACAGTTCGATCACCGTGCGGGCGCCGCTGGTGGTCGAGCCGAGCACGCCGCGGGTGATGGCGGCCGGCGACAAGGCGGTGGTCAGCCTGGATCTGAAGAACCTCTCCGGCAAGGACGGTACCGCCCGGATCAAGGTCACCACGACCGGGCCGGTGCGACTGGAGCACGGCGAGCAGAGCGTGCCGCTGAAGGACGGCGCCGGCACCACGCTTACCCTGCCGGTGACCGCCGAGCCCGGTGCCGCCGTCGCCGGCGTGGATATCCACGCCCAGCTCAACGACTACCAGGTCGATCGCCACTTCGAGTTCGCCGTGCGCCCCGCCTGGCCGGAGGTGCTGCATACCCGGCCGATGGCGCTGGAGGGCGGCAAGGCGGTCACGCTGGGCGGCGAACAGCTCGCCGGCCTGATTCCGGCCACGGTGCACGCGCGGTTGAGCCTGAGCACGCTGCCGCCTTTGCCTTACGGCTCGGCGCTGCGCAGCATCCTCAAATACCCCTACGGCTGCATCGAGCAGACCACTAGCAAAGGCTACGCGGCCCTGATCCTGGACGGCGACCTGGCCAAGGCGCTGGGCCTCGAGCCGATGGCGCCCGGGGTGCGGCAGGCGGCGGTGGAGGGCGCGCTGTCGCGCATCGCCTCGTTCCAGGCCGCCAACGGACACTTCAGCTTCTGGGGTGGCACCAGCCCGATCATGACCTTCACCACACCCTACGTGGTGGACTTCATGCTCGATGTCCGCGACGCCGGCTTCGCGGTGCCGCAGGACGTGCTGCAGAAGGCATTGCAGCGGCTCAGCGACGACCTGCTCGCCGGCGGTCATCCGTACTACGGCTACGAGCACCACGATCACATGCGCATCGCCGATGAGGCCTACTCCGGCTTCGTGCTGGCCCGCGTGAACCGCGCGCCGCTGGGCACGCTGCGGGCGATCTTCGACAACGAGCGCAGCAAGCTGGTCGGTCCGCTGCCGCTGGTGCACTTCGGCATCGCGTTCAAGCTGATGGGCGACAACGAGCGCGCGCAGAAGGCGATCGCCGAGGCCTTTGCCTGGAACAAGGAGCGTCCCTGGTACGTCGGCGACTACGGCTCGGACCTGCGCGACCTCGCGCTGATGGTGGCGCTTACCCACACCTACGGCCTGAACAAGCCGGAGTACGACGCCAAGCTGATCGACTGGGCGCGCAACGTCGACAACTACGTGCGCGGCCGCAAGCAGGCGGACCCGCTGTTCTTCTGGTCCTGGTCCTACCTGAGCACCCAGGAGCAGGTGGCGATCGCCCGCGTGGCCAAGGCCTTCGGTGCCGCCGGCTCGGCGCCGCTGGCCGTCTCGATCACCGTGGGTGGCAAGGCCGAGCAGGCGCCGGAGGCGCGCGTGTGGACGCGCGACCTCGATGCGGCCGAGCTGGCTTCGGGCGTGCGCCTGCAGCCGACCAGCGACGCCACCGTGTTCGCCACGCTGGACACCGCTGGCATCACCAAGGCCCCACCGCCGCCGGACGACAGCCAGGTCGACGTGCGCCGCAGCTACTTCACCACCGACGGCCAACCGTGGACCGGCGACACGCTGAAGGAGGGCGACACGCTGATCGTCGAGCTGACCATCGAGGCGCGGACGTTCATGCCCGACGCGATGGTCACCGACCTGCTGCCCGGCGGTCTCGAAGTGGAGAACCTCAACCTGAGCGGTGCCCAGCAGTGGGCCGGTGTGGTGATCGACGGCATCGACCTGCAGCAGCACGACTCGGCTGCTCAGGTGCAGCACGAGGAGTACCGCGACGATCGCTACGCGGCCGCGCTCAAGCTCGACCGTGGCGACGCGGCCCACGTGTTCTACCTCGTGCGCGCGGTGACGCCAGGCACCTACACCGTGCCGCCGCCGCAGGTGGAGGACATGTACCGCCCGGCGATCCGCGGCATCGGCAAGTCCGATCCGGCGCAGATCAAGGTGGTGGAGCCGTGACCGGCCGCGCGTGAATGGACCGGGTGAAGGACATCTCCGCGGCGGATCGCGGAGATGTCACCCCGAGACCAGCGAAGTACGACGGGACAGCGTTGAAGGGATGACGGAACCGACCGAAACCATCTGGCCCAAGGGGCACCGGCGCCTGTGGCGCTGGTTGCGCCGTGGCGGTATCGCCCTCGCTGCGATGCTGCTGGTGGCCGTGATCCTGGACCGCGTGTTTCCTCTGCCGCTGCCGAAGCCCGACGGCGGCAGCACGGTGGTGCTGGCGCGCGACGGCACGCCGCTGCGCGCATTCGCCGACAGCGACGGCGTGTGGCGCTACCCGGTGACCGTGGACACGGTGTCGCCGCTGTACCTCACCGCGCTGATGGGGTACGAGGACCGCTGGTTCTACCGGCACCCGGGCGTCAACCCGTATGCACTGGCGCGTGGCCTGGCCGGCGGGCTGCTGCACGGGCACATCGTTTCGGGCGGCTCCACGCTGACCATGCAGGTGGCGCGGATCATCGAGCCGATCCCGCACACGTTCGGTGGCAAGTTCATCCAGATTCTGCGTGCGCTGCAGCTGGAGGCGCACCTCAGCAAGCGGCAGATCCTCGAGCTGTACCTCAATCACGCGCCGTTCGGCGGACCGATCCAGGGGGTGGAGGCCGCGTCGTGGGCCTACCTGGGCAAGCCGGCCAAGCGGCTGTCGCGGGCAGAGGCGGCGCTGCTGGCGGTGCTGCCGCAGGCGCCGAGCCGCTTGCGTCCGGATCGCCACCCGGACGCGGCCCGGGCGGCCCGCGACAAGGTGCTGGCGCGGCTGCACGACGAGGGCATCTGGACCGCCGCGCAGGTGCGCGCGGCGCGGATCGAGCCGGTGGTGGCGCGTTCGCTGCGTGCGCCGCTGTCGGCCGCGCTGCTGGCCGAGCGCCTGCACCGCGAGCAGCCCCTGGCACGACGGATCACCACCACCATCGACGCCGAGTTGCAGCGCGCGGCGGAGGATCGCGTCAGCGATTACCTGGCGCGCCTGCCGCGGCATACCACGGCCGCCGTGCTGGTGATGGACAACGCCACGCACGAGGCGCGGGTCTATCTGGGCACCAGCGACTTCGCCGATCCGGAGCGCCATGGTTACGTCGATATGGTGCAGGCGCCGCGCTCGCCCGGCTCGACGCTCAAGCCGTTTCTTTACGGACTGGCGCTGGACGACGGGCTGATCACCTCCGAGAGCCTGCTGGTGGACGCGCCGCAGGATTTCGACGGCTACCAGCCGGGCAACTTCGACGAGGCGTTCTCCGGGCCGGTCGGTGTGGCCGAGGCCCTGCAGCGCTCGCTCAACGTGCCGGCGGTGGACGTGCTCGACCGGGTCGGCCCGAACCGCTTCGTGGCGCGGCTGGCCGCCGGCGGCGTGGACCTGGGCCTGCCGGACGGCGCGAAGCCGAACCTGTCGATCATCCTGGGTGGTGCGGCAACCACGCTGGAGAACCTGGTAGGCGCCTACTCGGCGTTCGCCGACCGGGGCATCGCAGCCGCGCCGCGGTACACCACGCAGCAGCCGCTGCAGCCCCGGCGCATGCTCTCGCCAGGGGCGGCATGGATCATCCGCGACATCCTCGCGCACAACCCGGCGGACGTGGAAGGTGCGCCACTGGCCGGGGCCGTGAACCGTCATGCCGCCGTAGCGTGGAAGACCGGCACCAGCTACGGCTACCGCGACGCCTGGGCCATCGGCGTCACCGACCAGTTCACCATCGGCGTATGGATCGGCCGGCCGGACGGCACCCCGTCGCCCGGCCAGTACGGCGCGGTGACCGCCTTGCCGCTGCTGTTCCAGATCGCCGACATGCTGCCTACGCGGGGTGCCGCCGCGCGTTTCGCCCAGCCGGCCAGCGTGCGATCGGTGGATATCTGCTGGCCGCTTGGCGCAGCTCAGGCCGACACCGATCCGGCCCTGTGCCGGCAGCGCCGCTCGGCCTGGACACTCGACGGTGCCGTACCGCCGACGTTCGCCGAGCGCGGGCTGGGCGCCTGGTCGGCGGGCCTGCTGACACTGCGCGTGGACGGCAAGGGGCGTCGACTCAGCGCGACGTGCGGCGGCCCGGGTGAGCACACGGTGCGCATCGCGCGCTGGCCGGCACTCGCCACCCCCTGGCTCGATGCCGATGACCGCGCGGCCTCGGCGCTGCCGCCGCTGGCGCCGGGCTGTCCGCCGGATTCGCTGGACGATGCCGATCCGATCCGTATCGCCGGTCTCGCCGACGGCACGCGCCTGCGCCGTGCGCCGAACAGCAGCGAACCGCTGCGCGTGACCCTGCATGCCCTGGGTGCCAGCGGCAGCGTGCAATGGCTGCTCGATGGCCGCCTGCAGGGCACGACGCAGGACGCGCACAGCATGCTGCTGGCGTTGCAGCAGCCGGGCAGTCACGTCATCACCGCGCTCGGTGAGCGCGGGGCCTGGAGCTCGCTGCGGGTCGATGTCGTCGCCCCCTGAGCCGCGCGCATTGCCCGTCGCGGCCTTACGATGGGGCTTTCCACGCAGGGGCGGTCCATGTTCGACGAGTACGTGCGGCACGACGCCACCGCGCTGGCCGCGCTGATCGCGCGCCGCGAGGTGTCCGCCACCGAGGTGCTGGAAGCCGCGCTGGCGCGTGCCGCCGAGGTGAACCCGGCACTGGCGGCGATCTGCCTGCCGATGGAGGACATCGCCCGCGCGCGGGTGGCCGGTCCGCTGTCCGGTCCGTTCGCCGGCGTGCCGTTCCTGCTCAAGGACATGGCGCAGGACCATGCCGGCGTGCCCAGCCCCTCCGGCAGCCGGGCGCTGCGCCACTGGGTGCCCGATCATCACAGCGAAGTGGTGCGTCGCTTCCTCGATGCGGGCCTGGTGGTGTTCGGCAAGACCGCGTCGCCGGAGTTCGCGTTGAAAGCGGAAACCGCGCCGCGCGTGTGGCCGCAGCCCACGCGCAATCCCTGGGACCCGGCGCGTACGCCGGGCGGTTCGTCGGGCGGTGCCGCAGCGGCGGTGGCTGCCGGTATCGTGCCGGTGGCCGGTGCCTCCGACGGTGGCGGCTCGATCCGGATTCCCGCCGCCTACTGCGGCCTGTTCGGACTGCGCCCCTCGCGCGGGCGCGTGCCCAACGGACCGGACGACGCCGAGCACTGGGACGGCGCCTCCAGCCACCACGTGATCAGCCGCAGCGTGCGCGATTCGGCCCGCATGCTCGATGCCATCGCCGGCCCGGAGCATGGCGCGCCATTCGTCATCGCGCCGCCGGCTCAGCCGTGGACCGAGGCGATCGGCCGTCTGCCCCGACGCCTGCGTATCGGCTTCAGTACGCGTTCGCCACTGGGCACACCGGTGCATTCGCAATGCGTGGCGGCGGTGGAGCGTGCGGCGGCCCTGCTGGCGGACCTTGGACATCAGGTCGAGGAGGCCGCCCCGGCGATCGACGGTGGCGATCTGGCGCGCTGCTACATCACCATGTACTTCGGCCAGACCGCGGCGGCGATGGCACGGGCGCGGGCGCTGACCGGCGCCGGCGACGACGGCTTTGAGCTGGAGACACGAATCCTCGGCCTGCTCGGGCGGGCAGTGAGTGCGGGGGAGTACGTCAGCCGGCATGCCCGCTGGAACGGTTTCAGCCATGCATTGGCGGACTTCCACCAGCGCCACGACCTCTACCTCACGCCGACGACCGCGCAACCTCCCAACCGCATCGGCGAGCTCGATACGCCGCCAGCGCAGCAGCGACTGGCCCGATTGGTACTCGCGCTGCGGGCCGGCCGTCTGCTGATGCTCACCGGGATGGTCGACGAACTGGTGGAAGCCAGCCTATCGCGCGTGCCGTTCACCCAGTTGTCCAATCTCACCGGCACGCCGAGCATGTCGGTGCCGCTGCACTGGGCGGCGGTCGAGGAGGGCGGTCCGGCGCTGCCGTTCGGCGTGCAGTTCGTCGCGCCGTTCGGCGACGAGGCGACCCTGCTGCAACTGGCCGCCCAGCTCGAGCAGGCCGCACCTTGGGCCGGTCGTCGACCGTCCGAGCCGCGATGAACCCACCGCCCAATTCCCGGAGACGAAAGTGAATCCAGCCACGCCCCTGTTGATCGGCCGCAGCAGTTCCCACTTCACGCGTGTCGCGCGCATCGTCGCGGCCGAGCTGGGCGTCGACCTGGCCTTCCAGCCGGTCTATGACCTGGGATCGCGTGATGCGGCAGATTACGGCGGCAACCCGGCGATGAAACTGCCGGTGCTGCGGCTCGGTGCCGAGACGGTATTCGGCACGGAGAACATCTGCCGCACTTTGGCCGAGCGCTTTCCGGGCGGGGCCCGCATCCTGTGGACCGAGCAGTTGCCCGGGTCGGCTGCGCGCAATGCGCAGGAAATGGTCTGGCACGCCATGGCGGCGCAGGTGCAGCTGGTATTCGGTACGCAGGCGGCAGGATTACCCGCCGACAATCTCTACTTCGCGAAGGCGGCCGAAGGTATGACGCAGGTGCTGGCCTGGCTGGACGCGCGCATCGACGACGTGCTGGCCACCCTGCCGCAGCGTGAGCTGAGCCTGTTCGAGGTCACGCTGTTCTGCCTGCTCGAACACCTGGATTTCCGCCCCAGTGTCGGCTGGGCCGAGCATCCAAGGCTGCGGGCCTTCGCCGGCGACTTCGCGCAGCGGCCCTCCGCAGGCGCCACCGCTTACCGCTTCGATCGGCCGGCGGTCTAGCCCCTGCCGCTCGGCATCAACCCGAAAGCGGTATGCAAGCTGCAGCCGCCCATCATCTTCGACGGCAATGAGGCAAAGGTGTGCGGATGGCGATAGTCGGACAAACGGAAGGACGAGAGGATGGCGAACGGTTCCGCGCGGTGTTCTGGCGCCTGGCCGGCCTGCTGGGACTCGTCCTCTATCCCATCCTGCGCGCGGATCGTCCCTACAACGACGACCTGAAGCGCGCGCTGCTGGGGCGGGCGAGCTGGGATTCCAACGGGCGCCCGCTCACCACGCTGCTGATGCGTGCGCTGCAGGCCTACGACCACACCATGGTCGACATCGCACCGCTGCCGCAGATCGGCGCGGTGCTGCTGCTGGCCTGGGTCGGTGCGCGCATCGCCGTGCGCTACACCCGTGCCTCGCCCTGGCTGGCCGCGCTGCTGGTGTTTCCGCTGGGCGCGCAGCCGTTCTTCCTGGAGAACCTTTCCTTCCGTTTCGACGCCCTGAGCATGGCGCTGGCCGTGCTGCTCGCCGCCTGGCCGCTGCTGATGGTGGAGGGGCGCAAGCACTGGCAGAACGGGGTGCTCTGTCTGTTCGCCGCACTGTGCCTGTACCAGCCGGCCACCAACGTGTTCCTCGTGCTTGCGTTGCTGGAGGTCTGGCAGAGGCAGACCCACGACCGTTCGCCAGCGGCCTGGTTGCGCCAGCTCGGCAGTCGCGCGCTGCAATGGGTAGTGGCGATGGGGATCTACGAGCTGCTGGTGGGCATGCACATCAGCGGCTGGGTGCGACGCCAGGCCACGCCGATCCAGGGGCTGCACGAACTGCCGCTGCTGGGGCACAACTTCATGCTGTTCTATGGCTTCGTCGCAGACGCGTTCAATGCGCACTGGTGGAGCGTGTTCCTGCCGGTGCTGGCCGTACTCGCGCTGGCGCCGGTCGTGATCGGGTTGCGGCATGCACGTGGCAGGTCTCCGCTGGCGACGGCCGCGCTTGGCTTGGCCGCGCTGGCCATGCCGCTGGCCGTCATGGTGGCGGTGCTGGGGCCGATGCTGGTCCTGCGCGAGCCCGAGATACGGCCGCGCGTACTGATTGGTCTAGGGGCGCTGCTGGTGGCAGGACTGGTCGCCGCGCACGAGCTGCTGTCCGAATGGCGCCACGGCCTGCGGGCGAGCGCGACGCTGGCCGGCGTGCTGGCGGCTGCGATGCTGGTCGTCGCCAGTGCGTACGGCAACGCCATGGCCGCGCAGCAGCGGATGGAGCGTCACGTTGCGGCGCGGCTCGCAGACGACCTGTCGGTCCTGGCCTCCGGTCATGCGATCACCGCGTTGCACGTATCCGGCTCGACCGGGTTCGCGCCGCTGGCCGAGCACGCAGCGGTCGAGTTTCCGTTGCTGCGGACGCTGGTGCCGGGTTACCTCACCGAAGCCGACCTGTTCGGTACCAGCGGTTTCCTGATGGATTACCTGCCGCAATGGGTGGACGCCCGCAAGCCGGACAGCATCCGGATGCTGCCAGATGAGCGCGCGGCATTGGCACGCTGTGCAACTGCGCCCGACCGGCAAGCCGCCGGCTACCGCGTATGTCTGGACGGCGATGTGGCGTTGGTGACCTTCCTGCCCGCTGCGCTGCCTTCGGCCGCGCAGCGACGCTGAGCCTCAGCGCATGCGGGCCATGCAGCTGCGGTAGCGGCTGTCCACGCGCTGGGCGAACCAGGCGGTGGTCAGGCGACGGGTGATCTTGGGGCTTTCCAGCCGGATCTTCGGCAGCATCGCGCGCGGCAGCGGTCGGCCGTTGAGGCGGTCGGCCAGCGCGAAGACCTTGGTGTACGTATCGGTCTGTGCGAAGTCGGCCCGCTCGCCCTGGGCCAGTGCGCGATGGATTTCGCCTTCGCCCAGGCCCAGCCGGGCGGCCAGGGTGCGCACGGCCAGTTCGGTCTTGCCCACCTCGCCCCAGTTGCCGTAGCTCACCAGGTCGCCGTCGAGCTCGAGCGGGATGCCCGTGGCGCGCGTGACGGCGTTCTGGAACGCCGCGTTGCGGCTGGCGTAGAACCCCGCGTTGTAATCGGCGAAGCGATAGATCGGCGAGGGGTAGTCGGCCGGATAGCCGAGCAGATGGGCGATGCCGAAGTAAAGGCCGCCGCGCCGGGTGAACACTTCGTGGCGGATCGAGCCTTCGACCGGATACGGGTACGGATGATCCTTCGCGTACTGTTCGGCGAAGGCCACGCTGACCTGCATCGGTCCGCCGGTGTGGATCGGGTTGGCGTCGCCGAACAGCCGCTTGCCCAGCGGCACCATGCCGATGAAATCCTCGTACACGCGGCTCAGCTCGCGCTCGCTGCGCACCGCGTCGATGCGGTCGGCGTAGCTGCGTCCATCCGGGCCGTGCAGTGCCAGCGCGGCGCGCACCAGGAGTTGAGGCACGTGGTGTTCGGCGGCGCGGCGGTCGATCTCGGCGCGGGCGATCCGGCCCAGCCCGGGGACGGTGGGGTCGGACTGGAAGTTGGATTCCTGGCCGGCCACGGCGATCACCGCGCAGAGGTTGCCGCGGTCCGGTGCGATCCGCTGCGCGGCGAGCGCAGCGGTGATGTCGCGGGCCCAGCCGGCACGGTCGTCGGCACCCGCGGGCAGTACGTGCTCGATGCGCGCCTGCACCCTGGCCGGGTCGTAACCGGGCGACTCCGCCTTCGGGGTGCTGCAGCCGGCCACCAGGGCCGCCAGTGCCAGCGCCAGCGTGCGCAGCGACCGGGGGCGGAGCCTGACCGGGAGACGCAGTGGGCGAAGCGGAGGGCTGGCGGTCATCGCTGGCAGGGCTGGCCGGAAAGCGGCGCATTCTCCGGTATCGCGGCTGTCGGCTGCTTGAACCTCATCCCAGTCCGTCGATGTGCGCGCTGTCGAGTTCGTGGCCGGTTCCTCCCGGCTCCGGTCCCTGCAGGCGGACGCGCAGCGCCAGGTCGGTCTGCGAGTCGGCGTGGTCCAGCGCTTCGCGGTAGCTGATGCGGCCGGCCGCATAGAGTCGGTACAGCGACTCGTCGAAGGTCAGCATGCCGTGATCGAGCCCCTGCTTCATGGCTTCCTTGAGCATGAGGATCTCGCCCTTCTCGATCAGGTCGGCGACGTAGGGGGTGGACAGCAGGATCTCCGCGGCCGGCAGGCGTCGGCCATCCACGCCTCGCAGCAGCCGCTGCGACACCACCGCCTTGAGGTTGAGCGAGAGATCGATGCGCAGCTGGTGGTGGGCCGAGTCGGGGAAGAAATTGATGATGCGGTCCAGCGTCTGGTTGGCGTTGTTGGCGTGCAGGGTGGACAGGCACAGGTGGCCGGTCTCGGCATAGGCGATGGCCGCCTGCATGGTCTCTCGGTCGCGGATCTCGCCGATCATGATCACGTCCGGCGCCTGGCGCATGGCGTTCTTCAGCGCGGCGGCGTAGCTCATCGTGTCCAGTCCCACCTCGCGCTGGTCGACCATCGAGCGCTTGTGCGAGTGCAGGTATTCGATCGGCTCCTCGACGGTGAGCATGTGGCCGGTCTTGCGGGCGTTGCGGTAGTCGATCATCGAGGCCAGCGTGGTCGACTTGCCCGAGCCGGTCGCACCGACCATGAGGATCAGTCCGCGCGGCAGCATGATCAGGTCGTGCAGGATCGGCGGCAGGTTGAGTGCCTCGATCGACGGGATCTCGCCGGTGATGTAGCGCACGGCCAAGGCCACGTGTCCCCGCTGCCGGTAGACGTTGACGCGGAAGCGCCCGGTCTCGGGCAGGCCCAGCGCGAGGTTCATCTCCATCGTGGCCTCGAACTCGCGTTGCTGGCGATCGTTCATGACCGAGTAGGCAAGGTCGCGGAGGTTTTCGGACGTCAGCGGCGGGCCGTCCAGATGGTGGGTCTCGCCGTCGATCTTGATATGGGGCGTGGCGCCGACGGAGAAGAACAGGTCCGATGCCTTGCGCTCGGCCATCAGGTGCAGGAATCGCGTCAGTTCGATCGCCATGGTCCGCCTCCGTCCAGGGATGGCGCATCCTAGCGCGAGTAAGGCCGCGTGCAGGGCCGGATACCGCGGCATTTCGGGGAATGCGGCCGGGACGACGGGCCGGACAAGGCGCCCGGACGATGCGTTGGCTCTGGCAGAATCGGCCGCTTATCCGTTCCGTTGAGGTTGCCGCATGTCCCTTGCCCGAACCGCGCCGGCCCGCTCCCCGCGCCGCGTGCTGCTGGCCAGCCTGGTGGGCACCACCATCGAGTTCTTCGACTTCTACATTTACGCGACGGCTGCCGTGCTGGTGTTTCCGTCGCTGTTCTTTCCTTCCGTCGATGCGACCTCGGCGACGCTGCAGTCGCTGGCCACCTTCGCTCTCGCATTCTTCGCCCGGCCGGTCGGCTCGGCGCTGTTCGGCCACTTCGGCGATCGCGTGGGGCGCAAGGCGACGCTGGTGGCGGCGCTGCTCACGATGGGGGTGTCGACGGTGGCCATCGGCTTGCTGCCGACCTACGCATCGATCGGGATCGCGGCGCCGGCGCTGCTTGCGCTGTGCCGCTTCGGGCAGGGACTGGGGCTGGGCGGCGAGTGGGGCGGGGCGGTGCTGCTGGCAGTGGAACACGCGCCGCCTGGACGGCGGGCGTGGTACGGCATGTTCCCCCAGCTCGGCGCACCGATCGGGTTCTTCCTGTCGACCGGCCTGTTCCTCTGGCTCACCCGTGCGATCGGCGAGCAGGCGTTCTTCGCCTGGGGCTGGCGCGTACCGTTCGTGGCCAGTGCCGTGCTGGTGGCGGTCGGCCTGTGGATGCGCCTGCGCCTGACCGAGACGCCGGCGTTCGCGCGCGCCATGGAGCAGCACGAGCGGGTGCGCCTGCCGATGCTCGAGGTTCTGCTTCGCCATCCGCGTGCGCTGCTGGCAGGTACGTTCGCCGCACTCGCCACCTTCGTGCTGTTCTACCTGATGACGGTGTTCAGCCTGAGCTGGGCGACCAGTCGGCTGGGCTACTCGCGCGAGGGCTTCCTCGGCCTGCAGATGCTCGGCGTGCTGTGCTTTGCATTGACCATTCCGCTCTCCGCGGCGTGGGCCGACCGCGCGGGCGCGCGCCGGGTGATGGTGGTGGCCACGGTGCTGATCCTCCTGTTCGGCCTGGCGATGCCTGGTCTGTTCACCGCCCGCAGCACGGGGCACGTGCTGGCGTTCCTCGGGCTGGGGCTGGCCATCATGGGGCTGACCTACGGGCCGCTCGGAACCGTGCTCGCGCACATGTTCCCGGTTGCGGTGCGCTACACCGGTGCGTCGCTGGCGTTCAACCTGGCCGGGATCTTCGGTGCGTCGCTGGCGCCTTACTTCGCCACCTGGCTCGCCGTGCACCATGGGCTCGCCTCGGTCGGGATCTATCTGGCCGTGGCCGCGGCGATCACGCTGGCGGCACTGGCTGCAGTGCCACGCATGGATCACCCCATCCCCGGGTGACGCGAGGCGGCACAAAGGGAACCTGAAGCGCCACGCCGGTGGCCGCCCGGCGGGCATACGGTCCCCCGGCCATGCCGGGAGGCCGATGCCATCGGCGATCGGCAGGTGTCGGCATCAGCGGCATGTTTCCTGCATGAAGATCGCCGCCGTCGGCTGCGGCGGTGCTCTGCCCGTGGACCCTTCATGCTGAATCTCTCCGTGTTTCCCGACTTCCTGGCGATCGGCGGCCTGGTGCTGGTGTTCGCCTCGCTGCTGCGCCGTACGCAGCAGACCCGGCTGCGCTACTGGCTGCTCGGCTGGATGATGATCCTGGTCCACATCGTCGCGCAGCTGCTTTACCTCAACGTCCCCGCGCTGGAGCACGTCGGCGAGGCGGTCTCGCTCAGCATGCTGCTGCTGACCAGCGTGGCTTTCATCTGGGCAGGGCACGACCGGCGTTCGGGCTGGGTCAACGGCTTCGCCTGGAGCCTGCTGGCGGCGTTGCCGGACGTGGTCTTCGTGGTGCTGCTGGCCTGGGGCGTGGAGGATCGCGCGGTGTTCCTGTGGCTGACCGGCCTGGCCGCCTGCACCGCACTGTGGCTGTTCCATTCCGACCGGCGCGGTGCGCGCCCGCGCGAGCGCCGACTGGTAGCCGTCGCGGTGCTGCTTGCCTATGGCGCCCAGGCGTTGCTGGTGACACGCGGCGCGCCCGATCTGGCGCTGATCTGGATGCTGTTCTGGCACTACGCGCTGGTGGCCTACTTCTTCTGGCGCGGTTCGGACCGCGCGACGCTGGGCGTGTCCTTCACCACGCTGAGCTTCGTGGCCTGGGCCCTGGTTTTTCCCGTGGCCACCGCGCTGGATCGATGGCTGCCCGGGCTGGGCATCGAGAACGAGGCCTGGAATCTGCCCAAGTTCATGGTCGCCACCGGCATGATCTTCACCGTGCTGGAGGAGCAGCTCGGCGCGGCCAAGCACGCGGCGCTGCACGACGCGCTCACCGGCCTGCCGAACCGGCGCCTGTTCGCCCAGCGGCTGGATACTGCGCTGGAGCGGGCGCGACGTGAGCGCGGGAGCGTCGCCCTGCTGGTCATCGACATGGACGATTTCAAACAGGTCAACGACACCCGCGGTCACGCCACCGGGGATGCCGTGCTCGCCGAAGCGGCTTCCCGCCTGCAGTCGCGCCTGCGGGTCACCGACACGCTGGCCCGACTGGGCGGCGACGAGTTCGCCGCGATCCTGCCCGATCCCGGCCAGGTCGATGCGGTGGGCGGCCAGATCGAGCGGTTGCTCAGGGCCCTGCGCGCGGGATTCGAGATCGAGGGGGAACGCATCGTCGTGCAGGCCAGCATCGGCGTCGCGTTCTATCCGAAGGACGGTGACGACGAGGCCAGCCTGCTGGCAGCCGCCGACCGCGCTATGTACGCGCGCAAGTCCACCGGGCGAGAGCCACGGGCAGACTGAGACTTGCCCCGGCGGCCGGGCGCCGCCATGTTGGCAGATCGGTAGTCGCGGACCGCTGCTGTCGGCCGCGCCGGACACGAGGAGGCAAGCCATGGCGACGGGCTGGGCAGGCGACGGTGCCGTGCAGGATCAGATCGGCGCGATGGTGGACGATGCCGTGAAGCGGGCGCGCCGACAGCTTCGGCAGGGGCCCGGCCTGACGCATTGCGAGGAATGCGGTGCATCCATTCCGGAGGCACGTCGCAAGGCGGTCCCCGGCGTGCGTCTGTGCGTGGCCTGCCAGGCCGAGCAGGATCGGGAAGATCAGGCGACATCCCTGTTCAACCGCCGCGGCAGCAAGGACAGCCAGCTGCGCTGAGCCCTCGTCCCCGCTTTCCCTGGCGCAAGGGACACAGCCGATCCGGCCCGGTGGCCGCCAGGTAGTCCCCGATATTGCAGCGCACGTTTACGGCGGCGCCCGTAAACGTTTACATTGCCGCGTCACCCGCCCGGGCCACGAGCCCGGGCCCGCCGTCCCCGTGGAGAATCGATGAAGCCCCAGTCCCGCTCCGGCCTGCGTCCCCGCTCGCTGCTACTGAGTTCCGCCATCGCGCTCGCCATGGTTGGTGCCGCCTGCGCGGCACCGGCCGAAGTCGCCCAACTGGCGCCACCGTCGAATGCCCAGCTCGCGTCTCCGCAGATCGAGCACAAGGTCGATGCCCTGCTGGCGAAGATGACGCTGGCCGAAAAGATCGGCCAGCTGGTGCAATACAACGATCAGGGGTCCTCCGCGCCCACGGCCGCCGACGCCGACAAGGCGATCGCGGTCAATCCCGAAACCCGCGACCATGTCGATGCGCTGGAGCTGGCGCGCAAGGGCGAGCTCGGCTCCATGCTCAACGTGATCGGCGCGGAGAAGACGCGCCGCTTCCAGGAGACGGCGATGCACAGCCGCCTGGGCATCCCGATCCTGTTCGGCGCGGACGTGATCCACGGCTATCGCACGATCTATCCGGTGCCGCTGGGACTGTCCGCCTCGTGGGATCCCCAACTGGTTCAGGACGTCTCGCACATGGCCGCGGTGGAGGCCACCACCGCCGGCGTGAAGTGGTTCTACTCGCCGATGGTGGACATCTCGCGCGATGCGCGCTGGGGCCGTTCCACCGAGGGCGCGGGCGAGGACGCCTACCTCGGCTCGGTGATGGCCAAGGCTTACATCCGTGGCTATCAGGGTACCGACCTGTCGAAGCCGGAGAGCGTGGCGGCCTCGGTCAAGCACTTCGCCGCCTATGGCGCGGCGGAAGCCGGTCGCGAATACAACACCACCGACATGTCCGACATCCGCCTGCGGCAGGTCTACCTGCCGCCGTACAAGGCGGCGGTCGAGGCGGGAGCGGCCACGATGATGAGCGCCTTCAATGCACTCAATGGCGTTCCGGCGACCGCCGACCCCTACCTGATGGACGAGATCCTGCGCAAGGAGTGGGGCTTCGACGGCTTCGTGGTCAGCGACTACACGGCAGTGATGGAGCTGACCCACCATGGCATCGCGCTGGATGCTGCCACTGCCACCGAAAAGGCGCTGACGGCCGGCGTGGAGGTGGACATGATGAGCCACTTCTACGACACGCAGATCCCGACGCTGCTGAAGGAAGGTCGCCTCTCGATGGCCACCGTGGACGAGGCGGTGCGCCGGGTGCTGCGGGTGAAGTTTGCACTGGGGCTGTTCGAGCATCCGTATGCGCGGGGCACCGAGGTGACCCGGGCGGTGGATGCGCATCGGCCGCTGGCGCGCCGGGCGGCGGAGGAGTCCTTCGTGCTGCTGAAGAATGGCGGCAACGGTGCCGCGCCGGTGCTGCCGTTGTCGTCGGGCGTGAGGAAGCTCGCCCTGATCGGCCCGCTGGCCGACAACGCGGCCGAGATGCAGGGCGCCTGGGGCGGTGCGCAGCATCAGCCGGACGTGATCACCCTGCGCAATGGCCTGGCTGCGCGGATGAAGCAGCTGGGCGGCGAGCTGCTCTACGCCCAGGGCACGGACATCGAGACCGATTCGCAGGCCGGGTTCGCCGCGGCGAAGCAGGCCGCCGAGGCGGCCGATGTTGTTGTGATGGCGCTGGGCGAGTCCTCCAGCATGAGCGGCGAGGCCGGTTCGCGCGCGCATCTGGACCTGCCGGGCAACCAGCAGAAGCTGCTCGAGGCCATCGTCGCCACCGGCAAGCCGGTGGTGCTGCTGGTGTTCTCCGGCCGTCCGCTGGTGCTGGACTGGGCCGACCGGCACGTGCCGGCGATCATGGAAACCTGGTTCCCCGGCACCGAGGCCGGCAACGCCGTGGCCAACGTGCTGTTCGGTGACGTCGCGCCCAGCGGCAAGCTGACGATGAGCTTCCCGCGCGCAGTGGGCCAGGAGCCGCTGTACTACAACCAGTTCCCGACCGGCCGCCCGGCCGGCGACGCCGACCTGAGCAAGCCGCCGGAGGGTGCCACGCGCTTCATCTCGCGCTACATCGACGTGCCCAACAGCGCGCTGTATCCGTTCGGCTGGGGCCTGACCTACACCACCTTCGCCTACTCGGGCGTGCATGTCTCGCGCACGCGCGTGCCGTTGGCCGAGGCCAACCGCCCGGATGCGAAAGACCTGGTGACCGTCACTGCCACGGTGAAGAACACCGGCCAGCGCGCCGCTACCGAGGTGGTGCAGTTGTACGTGCGCAACCTCGGTGCCAGCGTGGAGCAGCCGGTACGCAGCCTGGAGGGCTTCCAGCGCGTGGCGCTGAAGCCGGGCGAGTCGAAACAGGTGACCTTCCACCTCGGCTTCCCCGAGCTGAGCTTCTGGAACGTGAAGAGCCGGCAGGTGGTCGAGCCCACGCACTACACGGTATGGGTGGGTGGCAGCTCGCTGGCCGACCAGCAGGCGGACTTCGACATCACTCCCTGACCGGGATCGATCAGGGATACCCGAGACGGCAGCCGCAAGGCTGCCGTTTTCTTTGCGCCACGGTCCGGGTGGGGTGCTGCACGGCAGCGCCTCCAGGCAGTCGATCAGGCACTGACGGACATCGTTGTCAAAAATTTGTCCGAATCACTCTGCATGGCCGGGTTGCTGCCCCGGGTCGTCGATCGACGGCTGTGGCTCGTCTTGCCATACGGAGGGCGCGAGGCATGAGTCGAGACATCGAATGAAACGGACGTCTCGCGCGAAGTCAGGGGAGGACTGGCCTTCGCGTCGGAGTTCACAGTTCGGAAAAAGTCCGATAGACAACGTTGTCATATCAACGCTAACAAGGGCCGGCAACACCCAGACATGCGGTAGCGGCAAGGACGCGGCGGCGAGCCCTCCCCGCCGACCGGAGGACGCCGGTCGGGGCTTCGTCCGATCCATCCATGCAGTGATGAATTTCAACTGGAGGAAATCCCATGCTTGTGAAGCGATCGATATCCCTGTCCCGGCTGGCCCTCGGCGTGCTCGGCAGCCTGGGCGGTTCGGTGATCTCCGCGGGGCTGCTGTCGGCGTTGCCGGTGCAGCCGCTGCATGCGCAGACCGTCGCGGCTTGCGCCGCGCCGTGGAGTTCGACCACGGCGTATTCCGGCGGCGCCACCGTCAGCGAAGGCGGTGTGAACTACGTGGCCAACTGGTGGACCCAGGGCGACGATCCGGCCACCCACAACGGTGGTTCGGGCTCCGGCCAGCCGTGGACTTCGCAAGGAGGTTGCGGCGACACCGGCGGCGCGGGTGGCGGTTCGGGTGGTGGCACCGGCGGAACCGGCTCCACCTGCGCCACCGCCTGGAGCGCCAGCACCGCCTATGTCGGTGGCGACACGGCGAGCGAGAACGGCATCAACTACGTGGCCAACTGGTGGACCCAGGGCGACGATCCGGCGACCCACAACGGCCCCACGGGTTCGGCGCAGCCGTGGACCTCGCAGGGCAGCTGCGATGGTTCCAGCAGTGGTGGGACCGGGGGGACCGGGGGGACCGGGGGAACAGGCGGCACCGGTGGCACAGGTGGCACCGGAGGAACGGGCGGGACCGGTGGCACCGGCGGTCCGGCGCCGGGCACGCTGCTGTTCAGTCCCTACAAGGACGTCACCATCAATCTCGACTGGAACACCAACACCATGCGCACCGCGGCGGCCACCGGCTCGCCGATCCCGGTGGTCGGCAGCGGTAGCCTGGTCTCCGACTACCTGCCCAACATCGGCGCGATCACCCTGGCGTTCGCCTCCGGCGAGTGCGGCAGCGAGAGCTGGGGCGGCATCCCGGCGGCGAGCTTCGCCACGGCCAACATCCAGCCGCTGGCCAATGCCGGCGTGAACTACGTGGTGTCCACCGGCGGCCAGGCGGGCAGCTTCACCTGCGGCACGCCCTCCGGCATGGCGCAGTTCATCGCGACCTACTACACCTCGCACATGGTCGGCGTGGACTTCGACATCGAGGGTGGCCAGACCCAGGCCCAGATCGACAACCTGGTCGCCGGCGCCGTCTATGCGCAGAGCCTGTACCCGAACCTGCGCTTCTCGTTCACGCTGGCTACGCTGGCCGCTTCCGACGGCAGCTACGGCGGACTGAACGGCGTGGGCGACATGGTGGTGCGTTCGGTACTGGCTTCCTCGCTGCAGAACTACACCATCAACCTGATGGTGATGGACTACGGCGCGGCCAGCCCCGGCGTGTGCGTGGTCGCCAACGGCCAGTGCGACATGGGCCAGTCGGCGATCCAGGCGGTGACCAACCTGCAGCACACCTATGGGGTGCCGGCCAACCACATCGAGCTGACCCCGATGATCGGTACCAACGACGTGAGCAGCGAGGTCTTCACCGCGGCCGACGTGGACACCATGACCAGCTACGCGATCAACGCCGGCCTGGTCGGCGTGCATTTCTGGTCGCTGGATCGCGACACCCCGTGTGCCGGCGGCAGCACCGGCTACGCCTCGCCGGTGTGCAACTCGCTCGACGGCACCACCGCGTTGGAATACAGCAAGCGCTTCCTGTCCGACCTGGGGCGCTGATCTCCAGTGTCCGCAAGGCGCGGGCCCGGTGGAGGCCGGGCCCGCGTGTTTCGCATTCGACCAAGGCCGTGTCGACACTTTGCCGATGCGCTCGCTAGCGTGGCAGCCATGCCGTGCACCTCCACCTTCCGATGACCACCCGGCACGTCGACCGACATGCCCCGGACCCCGGCTTCTATGCCCTGTTGGTCGGGGCCACGTTCCTGATGGGTTCGAGTTTCATCGCCGGGAAGATCCTGCTGTCGCATGGCGTACCGGCGATCCTGCTGGTGGGTTGGCGCTTCCTCGTGGCCGCACTGGCCACCTTGCCGCTGCTGTTGGCGAGCCGGATGCCGTTGGCCAGGGCGTTGTGGCCACCAGGCATGCGCTGGCGGCACGTGCCGGTGGTCGGGTCGATCGGGCTGCTGCAGACCGCCGCGGTGATGGGCCTGCTGTTCGTCGGGATGCGGACGATCCCGGCGGCTGCCGCGGCGATCCTGCTGTTCAGCAATCCGATCTGGGTCGCCCTGCTGGGGCGACTGTTCCTGCACGAGCGGCTGGGCGCGGTGCGGCTCGTCGGGCTCGTGCTCGGCATGGTCGGCGTGGCGCTGGCGATCGGGCCAGGGGCGTTGCTGCAGGGACAGCGTGCGGCCCTGTTCGGCGAGCTGTGCTGCCTGGCATCGGCGGTGTGCTGGGCGGTCGCGACCACGGTGAACAAGCGCGCTGCGTTGCCGATCGGCGGGCTGGCGCTGAACTTCTGGCAGATGCTGGTGGGCTCGCTGGTGTTGCTGGCGCTCGCGCATGCAGGTGGCGAGCGCTGGCCGGCCGACTTCGCCCTGCGCAACTGGGGCTGGTTCGCCTGGCTGGCGATCCCGGCCTCGGCCGGATCGTTCGGCCTGTGGTTCGTGGCGCTGCGCCGGGGTGGCGCCACGCATGCCAGCGGCTGGCTGTTCCTCGCACCGCTGTTCGCGGTGTTGCTGAGCTTCGTGGTGTTGCATACCACGCTGGCGCCCTCGCAATGGCTCGGCGGCGCGGCGATCGCTGTGGGCCTGTGGCTGGTGAACCGGCGGCCCGGGTGATGCCCCGACGCGGCGGGCGTAGGTTGCCATCCGGAATGGCGGCTGCCTCTAGAGCAGGTTCTCCACCGGCAGAAGCTTGATCAGGCCGACCTCGACCTTGCGTCCTGTCGTCGCGTCCGGGTCGCTGGTGTGCGTCACCATCCGACCGTCGTCCATGCCTCGCCAGATCAGCGAAGCGTGCCCGGGCGGCTGGGCGGGGTCGAGCATCACGCGCCACGCGCGGACCGGGGTGGTGGCCGAGTCGAAGAACTGTTCCACTGCCTTCGCCAGTGGCGCGTTGTCCACGATGATGCCCATCTCGGTGTTGAGCAGCTTCGAGCGCTCGTCCATGTTCATTGAGCCGATGAAGGTCTCGTGCGAATCCACCACGATGGCCTTGGCGTGCAGGCTCACGCCGGAGGATTTGCCCGCGTCCGTGGCCGTCTGCCTCGCTCCCGGCTGAGGGCGCAATTCGTAGAGCTCGACGCCGCCGCGCAGCAGCGGCAGGCGGTAGCGCGAATAGCCGGCATGCACGGCCGGCTCGTCGGTGGAGGCCAGCGAGTTGGTCAGCACCTGTACGCGTACGCCCCGCGCGGTGATGCCGGTGAGGAGACGCGTGCCGTCGTCGCCGGGAATGAAGTAGGGCGAGATCAGCCGTACGTCATGCTTCGCGCCGTCCATCATCGCCTTGATGTCCGGGCCGATGCGCAACTGCGGGTCGTCGCCGTCGCCGTCGATCTTCGCCGGCTGGTCGGCCACCAGCACCGCGTGGCCCCAGAACCACTTGCCGGGCCGGTCACCGGAAGGGCCATGCGGCAGCTGGTCCAGCGTGGCCTGCGCATAATCGCTCTGCGCGAACCGGCGTGCGTGCTGCGCCAGTTCCTCGCGCAGCCTGGCCAGATCGGCCGGACCGGCGTGCGTGCCGCTGTACGCCTTCACCGGGTAGGCCGCATCGCAGTTCCAGTAGGTGTCGAAGGCCCGCGAGGCCTGCCGGACCACCGGGCCGATGGCGATCAGGTCGAGATCGCGGAAGTGGGTGTTCCGCCCTGCGTCGAAGTAGTCGTCGCCGATGTTGCGCCCGCCGATCACCGCGACGCTGTTGTCCACGATGAAGGACTTGTTGTGCATGCGGTGGTTGAGCCGGCTGCCGTCGAGCACGAACTGCGCGGCCTTGGCCAGCCCCGAGCGGGCCTGGGTGCCGAACGGATTGAACAGCCGCACCTCGATGTTCGGATGCGCGTCGAGCGCGTCGAGCATGTCGATCTCGTCGCCCACGTTGATGTCGTCCAGCAGCAGCCGCACGCGCACGCCGCGGTCGGCCGCGGCGAGCAGGCGCTGGGCAACCAGCCGGCCGGTGTCGTCGTTGGCGAAGAGGTAGTACTGCAGGTCGATGGTGTGTTCGGCATGGTCGGCCAATGCCACGCGACTCATCAGTGCATTGGTGCTGAAGGTCAGCAGGCGGAAGCCGGACAGGTCGCCATGCCGCGATACTTCCCTGTGCACGTAGCGCGTGCTCGGCGTGTCGTGTCGAGGGGGAAGGGCAGTCGAGGGGTGTTTCACGAAGTCCTTGCGCAACGTGGCGCAGCCGCCCAGCGCCAGTGCGGCGAGCAGGATGAGCGCGAGTTTCGGCAGGGTCCGGCCCATGGCGTACCTCATCGTTGCGACCGTTCTTCGTCGTGTCCCGGCTCTTCGGGGCGCGGCGAGCGGCCCGGCGGACAAGGCTGCCGGCGGCACCGTGAACAGAGCGCGATCCATGGGCCCCTCGTTGCCGGCCGGATCATCATGCGTTCACGGTTGCAGGCGGGGTGTGACCGGCTCCGGCATGCGGACCGGATGGGCCGGCAACCTCACGACCCGGCCGACGGACGGAGTCCGGGCGTGCGCTCAGCGTCTACACTGGAGGACCCCTGATTCCCCAGCAGGAGTTTCCCATGCGCATGCTCGTCCTCGGTGCCGGCGGCACCGGTGGCTATTTCGGCGGACGTCTGGCCCAGGCGGGCTTGGACGTGACCTTCCTGGTACGCGAGGCCCGTGCCGCGCAGCTGGATCGTGACGGGCTGGTGATCCGCAGTCCGCTGGGCGACGCCCGGTTCCCGGTGCAGCACCTCACCGCACCGCAATTGCCCGAGGCTGCCGCCGCCCGTCCGTTCGACGTGGTGCTGCTGAGCTGCAAGGCATACGACCTGGACTCCTCGGTCGAGGCCATCGCGCCGGCGGTGGGCGAGGGCACCACGGTCTGGCCGATCCTCAACGGCCTGAAGCACTACGAGGCACTGGATGGGCGCTTCGGCGCGCATCGCGTGCTCGGCGGGCTGTGCTTCATCAGTGCTACCAAGAACGACGGTGGCGAGGTGCTGCATCTGGGGCGCCCGGCGTCGGTGACGTTCGGCGAGCGGGCGGGCGATCCGCGCAGCGCCCGCTGCCAGGCGCTGGCCGACGCCTTCGCCGCGGCAGGCGTGGAGTTCCATTACTCGGAGCACATCGCCCGCGACCAGTGGATCAAGTTCACCTTTCTCACCGCGCTGGCCGGCGCCACCTGCCTGATGCGGGCCAGCGTCGGCGACATTGTCGGGGCCGAGGGCGGCCGCGCCTTCATCGAGGGGCTGTACGGCGAGTGCCTGGCCGTGGCGGAAGCCGCGGGGCAACCGATCCCTGCCGAGGCCCGGGACAAGGCACTGGGCATGCTGACCCAGGCCGGATCGAGCGTCACCGCATCGATGCTGCGCGACCTGGAGAGCGGCCAGCGCACCGAGGGCGCGCACATCGTCGGCGACATGCTGCGCCGGGCCCGCGCGGCCGGGCAGGCGGCGCCGCTGCTGGATCTGGCGTGGGTGCACCTGCAGGCGTACGAGGCGCGGCGACGGGCCGGTTGACCGGGGGCCGCTACAGCATCCGCCGCAGTGTGTTGTCTCCCTTCACGAAGTGGTGCCAGAGCGCGGCCACCACGTGCAGGCCGATCACCCAGTAGAAGATCTCGCCCAGCGACTCGTGCAGTTCCTCGACGAACTCGCGCGCGCCCGGGTCGGCATGCACCAGCGCAGGCAAGGCCGTGCCGGACCAAGGCAAGGTGACCGTCTCGCCGGCGTAGTTCACGGAGAGGATGCCGATGATCGGCTGCGCCAGCAGGAACAGGTACAACGCCAGGTGCGTGACCCGCGCTACCAGCACGGAGAGATGGCCTGGCGCCGGAACGATCGGCGGCCGGGGGCCGATCGCCATCCCGATGACGCGGACCAGCAACAGGCCGAGCACCACCAGCCCGGCCAGGTAGTGGCCCTGCATGGCGGACCCGGCGGTGCCGCCATGCTCGTCGTCATCCCCCAGCTCCACCAGCAGGTAGGCCGCCGCGACGGCCAGCACGGTCAGCCAATGGGCCCAGCGGACCGTCGCGGAGTAGCGGCTGTTGCGGGCAGCAGCATGCATCGATCGGCGGTCCCGGGCTCAGGGCTTGGGGCGTGGCGTGGTGGCGACGCTGGGCGGCAGGATCGGCAAGGTGACCTTCGGTTGGTCGCCGGACAGGCTGCCGAGGAAGGCGGTGATGCTGTCGATCTCCGCATCCGTGAGCTGGGCCCCGAGCTGGCTGCTGCCCATTACCGCCACCGCCTGGCGCAGGTCCCATACCTTGCCCGAGTGGAAGTACGGCGGCGTCAGCGCGACGTTGCGCAGGGACGGTACCCGGAACACGTAGGCGTCGCTCGCCGTCTTGGTCACGGCGAAGCGGCCGCGATCATCCGGCGGCAGGATCTCCGCACCGGGACGCTCGACCACGCCAAATGGCGCATACATGGCGCCACCGACGTTGATGCCGGCGTGGCAGGCGGCACAGCCCTTGTTGATGAACAGCGCCAGCCCTTCGCGCTGGCTCGCATCGAGCGCCTTGGCATCGCCCTTCAGGTAGCGGTCGAACGGTGCGTTCGGGGTGATCAGCGTGGCTTCGAACAAGGCGATGGCACGACGGATGTTCTCGAACGTGATCGCGTCGCCTCCCCCGGGAAACGCCTTGGCGAACGCCTGGACATAGCCCGGGATGGCGCGCAGCTGCTCGACCACGTGGGCCTCGGTGGTATCCATCTCCACCGGGTTCACCAACGGCCCGCCGGCCTGTTGCTCGAGATCCTTGGCGCGACCGTCCCAGAACTGGGCGATGTCGAATACCGCGTTGTACACCGTGGGCGCGTTGCGGCCACCGTGCTGCCAGCGGTGGCCGAGCGAGGTTTCCTGCAGATCCACGCCACCCATGCCGACCATGTGGCACGAGTTGCAGCTGATCGCATGACTCTCGGACAGGCGCGGATCGAAGTAGAGCATCTTGCCCAGCGCCACACGCTCGGGCGTCGCCGGATTGCCCGGCAGCGCCGGTGGCGTCGAGGGGATCGGCTTGAACAGCTGCTGGGCCTGCCGCTGCAGGTCGGACTGCGACCAGGCGGGTGCGGCCATCAGGCTGGCCAGCGTCATTGAAACGATAAGGGAAAGCGATCGCATGGCACCGTTCCTCCAGTGATGGGACAGTAAAGCGCGGCGCGCGCTCAGTTGCCGCCGCTCTGGTCGCCCGTGTTGCGCTCGCGCTGCTCCTGCTCGGTCTGCTTGCGCGTCGGCTCACCCTTGCCAGACGACGACGGCGTCTGCGGCTGGGTGCGCTCACGGGTTTCCTGCTCCGTCTGGACGCGCATGCGCTGCATGCCGGCGCCCGCCCCCTGCCTCATCCCGGGACCCATGCCTGCCCCTTGCTTCATGCCGGGCCCCATGCCCGGACCCATGCCCGGACCCATGCCGCCACGCGCTCCCCCTGTCGGAGGCATGTCGGGCAATTGCATGCCGCGCTCCTGGGCGCGCTTCTGCATTTCCTCGTGATGCTGCATACGGAACGCCTCGCGTTCCTGCACCGTCTTCAGGCTGCGCATCTTCTGCCGGTAGGCGCTGCGCTCGGCGGGAGTCATCAGCTGCGACCCATAGATGGTCTTGCTGCCCGTCGCGCTGCTACCGGCAACCGGACGACTCTGCTGCCCGGCGGAGAAGGCGGGCAATGGCAGGCTGCAGGCCAGGGAAAGGGTTGCGGTGAGGGCAAACAGGGTGGCGCGGCGCATGATGGAATCTCCAGATGGGTATGTAAGCCCCCCCACTGTCGCGCCTGCCGCCAGAACCTTCTTGATGCTGGTCAATAACGACGCCTTTGCCGGCTCGCCTAGTCGTCCGTCGCGGATAGCACCAGGCTCATCAGCAGGCGGTTGCCGCCGCGTCGCTTCGCCGCATACATGGCGTCGTCGGCCCGCTTGAGCAGTGCGTCCTCGTTCTCCCCATGGTCGGGGTACAGCGCGATGCCGATGCTGGCCGATACCTGGGCGGCCCCTCCGGGCATGTCGAATGGCTGGTGCATGGCGCGCCGCAGCTTTTCGGCGACACGGAGTGCGTCCTCGTGCTGCTCGATCCTTGGCAGCAGGATCGCGAATTCGTCGCCGCTGAGACGGGCCACGGTGTCCGACTCGCGCACGCATCCGAGCAGGCGCTTGCTCACTTCACGCAGCAACTGGTCGCCGGTGCCGTGACCCCGCTGGTCATTGACGTCCTTGAACCGGTCCAGGTCGAGATAGAGCATCGCCACGCGGCCGACCTCGCGCCGGGCCAGTGACAGCGCGGTCGCCAGCCGGTCGCGGAACAGCGTGCGGTTGGGCAGGTCGGTAAGGTGGTCGTACAGCGCCATGTGGTTGAGCTGTGCCTGGATCTGCTTGCGTTCGATCGCTGCCGCTACCTGGGTGGAGACGAACTGCAGCAGTTGCAGGTCGTTCTCCCCGTAGGTCACATCGCCGTGATAGCTCTGTACCACCAGGGCCCCGATGACGCCGCGTGGCGTGATCAGCGGTACTCCCAGCCATGCCAGCGGTGCCTGGCCGGGCGGGCGGCGCGCGATCACCGCGCGGACGTTTTCGCACGGGTGCTCGACGTCATCCGAACGGAACAGCAGTGGCTCCCCGCTGCGGATGACCTCGCCGCTGAGGGTGCCGGAGTCCAGCTGGCGCGGTTCGGGCGGGGCATCGAACTCGTCGACGAAGTAAGGGAAACTCAGTGTGGCCTCGAGCTCGTCATAGAGGGCGACGAAACAGTTCCGCGCGGGCAGCAGGTCGCCGATGATCGCGTGCACGCGACCGAACAGCTCGGTCAGGTCGGCCGCCGCATGTGCTGCCTCCGAGATGGCGAAAAGCGCCGACTGCAGCGACTCGGAACGCTTGCGCTGGGTGATGTCGCGAGCCACCGCCACGCGCACCCCGTCCTCCGGCGAATGGCGGGCCGTCCACATCACGTCGACCACGTTGCCGTCCTTGCGGACATAACGGTTTTCGAAATGGGGCGGGGCCTCTCCGTCCACGACGGCGGCGACGTGGGCGAAGGTGCGCTCGCGATCGTCCGGATGCATGAAGTCGGTCATCGGTCGACCGATCATCTCTTCCGGCCGGTAGCCGAAGATCTGTTCGCTCGATGCGCTGACATAGACGAACTCATGCTGGGGGTTGACCACGCAGACGACGTCGACCAGCAGGTCGATGACGTTGGCCAGTGGGGGCAGATAGCCGGGTGGGGTCATGGTCGGAGATGTGGGTTCGCTTGGGGACACGGACGTCATGCACGATGCGTGCCGGTTTCCGGTGACGACTCATGGCGACTGGCCGGCACGTGCCAGCAAAGCGGGCAGCGCCGTGGACCAGAGCGTCCAGTCGTGGTGGCCGGAGAGCATCACGACGTGGCCTGGCGGAAGCAGGGGAGACATCATCTCGATCGGTGTGCGGAAGCGCTCGCGGTCGCCGTAGGCCAGCCAGGTCGTGGCGGTGCGCTGCGGGTGTTGCCGCCAGTGCTGGAGGTAGCGCCAGAGTTCGCGCTGGAAGTTCTGCGGGCCGATCGGCTGCGCCGGACCCGGCTGCCAGGATGACAGGCCGCCTGCGGCGAGGATCTCGCGATGGATCGGCGCGTCGCCCAGGTAGGGTGACAACAGCAGCAGGCCATGGACCACACCGGGATGCGCCCGGTCGTAGAGCAGGGCTCCCAGGCCGCCGAGCGAGATGCCGGCCAGCCAGACCTGCCGATAGCGTTCGAGCGCCGGCTGCACGATCTCCCGGTCCAGCCGGGGAACCGCCTGGCCCTCGCGGTAATAGGCCAGGGTGAGCCCCGTCAGCAGTACGTCGGCGTCGGGCCATTGACGGTGCACCTGTTCGGCGACCCGATGGCGCAGCAGCCCTTCGAGGTCGTCGCCGCGCCCGGGCAGAACCACCACCAGCCGCGAGGCGGGCATGCCGGCCGGCACGAGCCGGGTGGGAATCGGCTGGCGCGGATTGCCACCTGCGATGCAGCCGCTCAGGAGTGCGGCCGCCACGATCGCGGCACCCAGCACGCGAAGGAAGGCGCGGGACATCACGGGCTCCATGCCGCCGCGCACGCCGGCGCGGCACGACCGGACCCTAGCACGAGCGCGATCCACGGCGGTGGCGCGTTTCGTGCTTTGCCCGTTCCGTCATGTCGAATTCCCGTCTCCCCTCCCGGTTCCTGTGGCTGGCCGCACTCGCGCTCTGCGGGTTGCTTGCCGGCGCGCAGGTCTGCGCGCAGCAGTTCTCCGTCCAGTACTACGGGCGCAAGTCCGGCCTGGAGAGCCAGACCGTCAACGCCATGCTGCAGGACCGCCGCGGCTTCATCTGGGTGGGGACCGAGATGGGGCTCTACCGCTTCGACGGTGCCTCGTTCCATCGGATGGGGCCGGCGGAGGGTTTTGCCGCCGGCGAGTTCGTCAATGCGATCGCCGAAGGCCCCAGTGGGCGGCTTTGGATCGCCACCCAGTCCGGGCTGCGCGTGGGCGATGGGCTGGAGTTCCGTCCGGTGGAGCCGGGCGGTCGGTCGCTGGTGCCCGACGCGGGGCGGCGACTGATCGCCCTGCCGGGAGACGCCGTATTGCTGGTGCGTGGCGGACACCTGCTGGAAGTGGCAGCGGATGGCCAGGGCGGATGGCGCGTGGGCGAGCGCTTCACCGCGGCACAGCGCCAGGCCTGGCCGGGGCTGCAGGATGTCTCGGCGGTGCAGATGGTCGACGGCACGCTGTGGCTGGGCTGCGGGCGTAGGGTTTGCCAGGTGCACGGATCGGACGTGCGGGTATACGGTCCCGCCGACGGCGTGCCCGAGGACGTCTGGTCGGGCATCTTCCGCGACCGTCGCGGCACGCTGTGGCTGCGTGGCACGCACGTCCTGCGGGCCCGCCCGCCCGGTGCCACCCGCTTCGTTTCCCGTGACGTGCCGGGCGAGGCGATGGACATCCTCACCGACGACATCGGCGTCACCGAGGACCCCCAGGGTCACATCCTGACCCGGACGGATCGCGGTCTCGCGCGCTGGGACGGCAGCCGCTGGACGGTGTTCGACGCCGCCAACGGCCTTCCGGACGTGGGCATCACCGCCCTGATGTTCGATCGGGACGGCGACCTCTGGCTCGGCACCTACGGTCGCGGCGTCGCGCTCTGGAACGGGTACGGGGTGATCGAGGGCTGGTCCCGCGCCCAAGGCATGGATACGGCGCCGAACTGGTCGATCGCCCGCGACGCGCGGGGCCGCATGTGGTTTGCCAACGAAATGGGCGGCAATGTTTGGGTCCCGGGGGCGTCGCGGATCGATCCGTGGCCGCTGGATGCCCGGCCGCCGCCGCGGCAGAACCTGAGCATGCAGGCCGGCCCGGATGGGGCGATGTGGGTGGCCTCCTACGACGGCCGCCTGTTTCGCTACGACGGGCAGGGCACACGCCTGGTCGCCACCTTGCCCTGGTTCATCAAGGCGATCCGCTTCGATCGCGGTGGACGCCTGTGGATCGCCACGATGAAGGGTGTGTTCTCGCTTGCGCCCGGCGACGACGTGCCGCGGCTGGCCGAGGGCGCTCCCGCCACGCAGTGCTCGGACATCGCCGAATCCGCCCCCGGTGCGCTCTGGTTCGCCTGCCAGGCCGGCCTGCTGCGCTTCGCCGACGGGCGCTGGACGTTGCTCGCGGCGCACGGCGACATCGCTCCGGGGGGATACATCGCGGTTGCTGCTGCGGCTGACGGCACGTTGTGGCTGGGGGCCAACGAGCCCGGCCTGTTCCGTGGCGAGGTCCGCGGTGATTCGGTGCAACTGCAGCGCGTGGCCGATCGCTGGCTGGACAACACGCTGGCCTATTTCGTCCGGCTCGATCGCCGCGGCTGGCTGTGGGTGGGGGGCAGCGCGGGTGTCGACGTGTTCGACGGCCACCGCTGGGTGCATGTGTCGCAGGACGCCGGACTGCTGTGGGACGAAACCGACCAGAACGCCTTTTTCGAGGACGCCGACGGGTCGATATGGATCGGATCGGCGATCGGAGTCAGCCACATCCGCGATCCGCAGGCGCTGTTCCGCGGGCATCCGCACCGCGTGGTGCTGACCAGCGTCACCGTCGGCGAACGCCGCCTCGCCCAGGGCGAGGCGATTTCGATGGGTGGACGTCGGGCGCCTCTGGTGCTGCGCTTTGCCCGGCTGGGCGCGGCCTCCGGCTCGTTGCCGCGCTACCGCTACCGCCTGCGAGGTACCGGTACCGGGACGGTCGAGACGACGGCCAACGAGGTGGTGGTCTCGGCGCTGCCCGCCGGCGACTACCGCTTCGAGATCCAGGTGATCGACGACGACCTGCGCATGCTCTCGCCAGTGACGACCTTCGAGTTCCATGTGCGTCCGGCCTGGTGGCTGCGCTGGTGGGCGCTGTCGATATGGGGGCTGGCGGCGGCGATGCTGGTGGCGCTGGCGTGGCGTTGGCGGGTGCGTGCACTGCTGCGCAGGAATCTCTGGCTGGACACCATGGTGCGCCAGCGCACGCGGGAGTTGCGCCGCGAAAAGGGCGAACTGGAGCAGGCACGGGCGCGCCTCTACGTGCAGGCGCGGTTCGACGAACTGACCGGCCTGCTGAACCGTCGGGCGATCCTCGAGCAGCTTGCCGGCGTGCTGGCCGACGACCTGCGGCGCAGCCGCGGCGTGGCGGTGGTGCTGATCGACCTGGATCACTTCAAGAACGTCAACGACAACTACGGCCACCAGGTCGGCGACGAGGTGCTGCATGCGGTGGCGCAATGCCTGTTGCGCCAGCTGCGGCCACACGATTGCCTGGGCCGCTACGGCGGCGAGGAGCTGCTGCTGGTCATGGAGGGAATCGGCGCGCGCGAGGCGCAGCAGCGCCTCGATGCCATGCGCGAGGCGGTTGCCGCCTTGCCGCTGGGGCCTCCAGACTGCCCGCTGCATGTCACCATCAGCCTCGGGCTGGCCTGGGCCGGCACCGCGCAGACGGACACGCAGGCGATCGTGCGCGACGCCGACGAGGCGCTCTACAAGGCCAAGCAATCGGGCCGGAACCGCCTGGCGATGGCAGCAAGCGCGGCCTGAAGCCGCCTCAGGGCATCTGCTGTGCGGCCACCTGCCGCGCCTGCTCGTGGCGCTCGAGCCACTGCATGAACTCGCCGCCCGGCAGCGGCGGGCAGATCAGGTAACCCTGCAGGCCATCGCATCCCAGTGCCGCGAGCGTGTCCCGCTGGCTTTCGCTCTCCACGCCCTCGGCGATGGTGGTCATGCCCAGGCGGTGGCCGACGTCGACGATGAAGCTGGCCAGCGGACTGGGGGCTTCGGGGCGCAGACCGCAGATGAACGAGCGGTCGATCTTCAGTTCATGCAGCGGCAGCTGGCTCAGGTAGGCCAGCGAGGAGTAGCCGGTGCCGAAATCGTCCAGCGCCAGCCGGAAGCCGATCCCGGCCAGCGCGTACATCGTCTGCAGGGCCGACTCGAAGCCCTGCAGGAGTGCGCTCTCGGTCAGTTCCAGGGTGATCCGTCCGGGCTGGACGCCGGCCTCGCGCACCAGCCGGTCCATGTCGTCGACGAAACCCGGGTGGGAGAGCTGCCACGGGCTGACGTTGACGGCCAGGTGCTCGCCGAAATCCACCCGCTGCGCGTCCCAGGTGCGGATATGCTCGCAGGTCTGGCGGACCACCCAGGCACCGAGTGCGTGGATCAGGCCGGTCTCCTCGGCGATCGGGATGAACACCTCGGGAGACACGTCACCCAGCGTGGGGTGGCGCCAGCGCAGCAGTGCCTCGGCGCCCATCAGCCGGCCGTCCATCCGCACCTGCGGCTGGAAATGCAGCTGGAAAGAGTGATCGGTGTCCAGGCGCTCGACCGCGGCGCGCAGGCCGCGCTCCAGTTCCAACCGCTCGTCCGCGGCTACCTGCATGTCCGGTTCGAACAGGCGTACCGCATTGCGTCCGGCCGCCTTGGCCCGGTAAAGCGCGATGTCCGCGCGGCGGATCACGTCGTTGGGCTCGCCGTCGCGTCCGTCGAACAGCGCCACGCCGACGCTCGCGCCTACCGCCAACACGCGGCTGTCGACGCTGACCGGCGCGGCCAGCCGCGTGCGCATCTCCTGCGCGATCTTCTCGCTGTGGCGCGCTGCATCGCTCGCTTCCGCCGACAGCTGACCGATCACCACCACGAACTCGTCGCCACCCAGACGCCCCAGCGCCGAACCGGCGGGAATCGCACCGAGCAGGCGATCGGCGACCGCCTCGAGCATGCGGTCGCCGACGTGATGGCCGAGTGCGTCGTTGATCGTCTTGAAGTTATCCAGGTCGATCACCATCGCGGCGCATGTGCCGCGCAGGCGGCGCGCCTCGGCGGCCATCTCGGCCATCATGTCCAGCACGCTGCGGCGGTTGGGCAAGCCGGTCAACGGATCGTGGTAGGCCAGGTGGCGCAGGCTCAGCTCGGCTTGCTGTCGCGTCTCGGCCTCTTCGCGCAGATGGCGGGTGGTCCGCTCCAGCTGCATGGTGCGCAGGTGCAACTGGCTGGCCATCGACAGGCCCATCAGCAGCACGAACGGCAGAAACGAGAATGCATCCAGGTAGGGGTAGGGCATGCCCATGAGGTCGATCACGATGTCGCCCCACAGCAACGCCGCGAACTGGGTCAGCAGGCACAGCGCGAGCAGAATTGCCGGCAACCGGTCGCCGCGGCGGAACTGCAGCGCGGTCATCAGCAGCGCCCAGGCGAAGGCCAGGTAGGTGAGCAGGTGGAAAGTCCAGCCGACCGGCGAGGGCACGCCGTTCACCTTGGTGATCCACTCGCCCCATGGCAGCTCGGCCGACTGCATGCCGCTGATGTGCGAATAGAACATCGTGCCGGGGGCGAACTGGTTGTATAGCGCGAAGGCAATCGCCGTCCCGGTGATCGCCAGCAGCGCCCGCGTGCTGAGTGGGCGCTTGGTGTAGGTGCCGACAAAGGTGAAGAAGAACGGGAACGACACCGCTGCCGAGGTGCACATCACGCGCAGCATCTGTACCGCGCGGGCCTGATCGTGCGCCAGGCCGAACAGCGCGTTGAAGAACGAGAGGCTGGCGATGGAAAGGCACAGCATCGCGTAGGAGAGATAGAGGCGATCGCGCTGCTGACGCAGGCCGATGATCAGGAACTGGATGCTGGAGGTCACCGCAATGCATGCGGTGGCCACGAGCGCAGCCGTGTAGTAACCGAAGACGGCGTGACCTGCAGCCTCGACCATGCTCTAGCGGTTCCCGATTGCTACCATGTGGAACTCCCCCTGGACTGCCACGATAACCGAAGCCTGCGACAAAAGCTCCGGCCCTTTCGTCAGGGGCGGCGTTCCCTCCGAGCTCAGGCTCACGAGGCCCATCGGCCAGGATGCCGACTTCTTTAGAATGAACGATTCCTGCCGCTCCGGGTCGAGTGGTTCGGGTCACAGCCAAAGGTCAAAGTCATGAGCAAGCGTTCCTCCGGTGGCGGCTGGGTTTTCGCCGTCATTGCCCTGGTGCTGATCGCCATCGCAGCCTGGTTCCTGGTGCAGCGGGCGCGCAAGGCCGACGCGGCCAAGCCGGCCCCGGTCCCTGCGGCCACGACCCCGGCACCCGCCCCGGCCAGCACGGCCCCGGCGATTGCGCATCCGATCGAGCAGGCGCAGACGGCACCCGCCGCGGCAAGCACCGCCCCACTGCCGGCACTGGGCGACAGCGATGCCAGCGTGCTCGCCGGCTTGTCGGCGCTGGTCCCGGGCAGCGACATCGGTGCCTGGCTGGTGCACCAGTCGATCATTCCGCGCATCGTGGCCACGGTGGACGCGCTGCCGCGCCAGGACCTCAGCCCGTTCATCCTGCCGGTGCACCCGGCCAAGGGCAGCCTGAAGACGCAGGATGCAAACGGCCAGAAGGTCATCGACGCGGCGAACGCCGCGCGCTACGCGCCCTACGTCAAGGCGATGCAGGCGGTGGACAGCCAGGCGCTGGTGGACTGGTACGTGCACAGCTACCCGCTGTTCCAGCAGGCCTATCGCGACCTGGGCTATCCGCATGCGTATTTCAACGATCGCCTGATCGCGGTGATCGACCACCTGCTGGCCGCGCCGGAGCGGACCGGGCCGCTGGCCGTGGTGCCGTACAAGGAGGGCTTCGCCTACGCCGATCCGTCGCTGCAGTCGCTGTCGATCGGCCAGCGCACCATGTTGCGCATCGGCGCGGAAAACGAGGCGGCGGTGAAGGCCAAGCTGCGCGACCTGCGTGCCCGGCTGGTCGGCAGCGGCCTGCACAAGGAAGCCGTCGCGCCGGCTGGCGCGACCACGGCGCACTGAGCGTCGCGGCCGGGACGTCTCTTCACCAGGGGATGTCCTGGCCGTCCCAGGCGATGAAGCGCCCGCTGTCGGCGGGCGTGGCGCCGGCGATGATCGCCAGCAGCTGGTTGGCCGCCCGCGCCGGCTCGAACAGCTTCGCGGGCGGCACGTTCTTCTGGAACGGCGCGGACAGCGCCGTGTCCACCGTGCCGGGATGCAGCAGCAGGCAGCAGCCCTGGCGGTTGCGGCGCGACCACTCGATCGCGAACGTCCTCATCAACTGGTTCTGCGCCGCCTTCGAGGCGCGGTAGGCGTACCAGCCGCCTAGCCGGTTGTCGCCGATCGAGCCGACCCGCGCCGACAGCGAGGCGAACACCGTGGGGCCGCGCTCCAGCAGCGGCAGCAGCGCGCGGGCCAGCAGCACCGGCGCGAACGCGTTGAGCGCGAACACCTGCTCCAGCGACTGCCGCCGCACCTCACGCACCGATTTCTCCGGCTGCAGGCCGTCGCCGTGCAGCACGCCCGCCGCGTTCACCACCAGCGCCAGCGACGGCTGCCGCGACGCCACCTCGCCAGCCAGGGCGTCGAGTGCGGTTTCGTCGGTGAGGTCGACATCCGCGCGGTGCAGCCGGCCGGGCTCCGCCTCGGCGAGTCGCGCCAGCGCGGCGCTGCCGGAAGCGTAGCGGGCGACCGCGGTCAGCCCGGCCACCTGCGGATGCGCAAGCAGGGCCGCAGTGATCGCCAGCCCGATGCCTCGGCTGGCACCGGTCACCAGCACGTGGGCGGGGCGGTCGAGGCCTTGGATCAGCGGTGGATGGTCGGGCATCGGGACGGCTCGGGAGGAGGTGCGTCGGGTACGCGGTCCGGCGCTACATCGGATGCTTGATGCCGCGTTTCAGCAGCCAGGCATTCACCGGGCAGGCGGTGACGAAACCGGCCAGCATGGCGATCTGCATCATGAACCAGAACACCGGCCCGGCCTTGTCCAGTTCGCCGTCGAACAGGCCGAAGGTGGCGATCGCCATCCAGCCGTACATGCCGACCTGCCAGGACACCAGCGAGAGCGTGTCGGCTTTGAGCGCGGCCAGCAGTGCCTCGCGTGCGGACATTCGGCCCATCGGCCTGATCGTGAAGTACTGGAACGCGATGCCGATGACGAAGGCGAACACGAAATCCAGCGTCCAGCCGGTCAGCAGCGCGCTGCCGAACAGGGTGAACGGCGCCGCCAGCAAGATGCTCTCGGCGGTCAGGTCGCCCAGCGTGCAGCCGCTGCCGCAGTGGGTAGCGGCCAGCATCACGCTCTGCGCGAAGGGGCGCTCGCCGTGGTGGTCGTGCCTACCGTGCTTCGGCACGCGGCCGATCCGCGCGTAGGCCCACAGGGCCAGCGGCCCGGCGTAGAGCGCGGTAATCGGCCACACCAGGTTCATGATCGCCATCGGCTGGCGGCGACCCCGCGCGATGTCCAGGGCGATGACCGCCGCGCAGGCGAGGGCGACGGCGAGCGAGACAAGGGCGAGGACGTGCAGCCACTCCGGCATCGGCAGCCTCCGTGCAAAAAGCCGAGCATGCCGGGGCGCTCGTGGACGCCCGATCAAGCCACCGTCAATCCAGCGGGGCGGCCATCACCAGCTTGTCGACCGGATAACCGCGGGCCGCGGCGCGCTCGCGGATGCCGCGGAACGTGGCCGCGTCCATGTGCGGCTCGCGCGACAGCACCCACAGGTACTTGCGGCTGGGGCTGCCGACCACGGCCCAGCGGTAGTCCGGGTCCAGCTCGACCACCCAGTAGTCCGCCCACACCATCGGCAGCCAGCCCAGCCACGCCGGGGCGAAGCGCACCTTGAGCGCGCCGGATTGGTCGTCCATGCGGCGGGCGACGCCATCGGACGCATCCATGCCGTCGGCGGTGCGGCAGGCGTTGTGCACGTTGACGGTGCCGTCGGGCCGCTTCGTGTAGGTGGCGGTGATGGTGTCGATGCACTTGCGCTGGAAGAACATCGGCAGGTGCGCGATCTCGTGCCACTGACCCAGGTAGCGATCCAGGTCGAGCTGCGGCACCGGGCGATTCGGCAGCGGCTCGCCGGCGGCGGTGCCGACCATGGCGAGCATGGCGAAGGCGGCGAGCTGCAGGAAGCGGGTCATCGGGAAGCTCCTTGGACGGTCGGGAAAGCTTGCCGGCGAACCCGTCCGCGATGGGTGAACGTGGTCAGCACCGGCCAGCCCGGCTGGTACGCCGGCTTGCCCGTTTCCGGATGCAGGCGCATGCTGTCTACCTTCCAATAGGTAGGTAAACGATCATGCAACTCCGTTCCGACTGGTCCCGGCGGGAGGTCGTCGACGCCGCCGCGCTGGAATGGATGCCGTCGCCCGCCGCCGGAGTCGAGCGCAAGATGCTCGAGCGCGACGGCGACGAGGTGGCCCGCGCCACGTCCATCGTCCGCTACGCGCCCGGCTCGCGCTTCGACAACCACGTGCATGCGCTGGGCGAGGAACTGTTCGTGCTGGAGGGCGAGTTCTGCGACGAAACCGGCCGCTTCGGCCCCGGCAGCTACATCCGCAACCCGCCCGGCTCCTCGCATGCGCCGTGGTCGGACACCGGCTGCGTGTTGTTCGTGAAGCTGCGCTACTTCGACCCGAACGACCACGCCCGCGTGGTCGTGCACACCCGCGAGGAGCCGTGGCTCCCCGGCCTGGTGCCGGGCCTGTCGGTGATGCCGCTGCACGACTTCCGCACCGCGCACACCGCGCTGGTGCGCTGGGCGCCGAACACCTACTTCAATCCGCACCGCCACTACGGCGGCGAGGAGATCCTGGTGGTGGAGGGCACGTTCGAGGACGAGCATGGCCGCTATCCGGCCGGCAGCTGGATCCGCAGCCCGCACCTGAGCCAGCACAAGCCGTTCAGCCGCGAGGGCTGCATCATCCTGGTGAAGACCGGGCACCTGATCACCGACGCCGAGGCCGCCGCATGAGCGCGGTGGCCGGCACCGCGACGCGGGTGATGGACGTGGCCGAGGCGCTGATCCAGCAGCGCGGCTACGGCGGCTTCTCCTTCGATGACGTGGCGCAGGCGGTGGGCATCCGCAAGCCCAGCGTGCATCACCACTTCCGCACCAAGGCCGACCTGGTCGCCGCGCTCGCCCATCGCTACACCGGGCGCTTCGAGTCGGCGCTGGCCGCCATCGACGTGGCCCGCCGCGATCCCGTGGCGCGGCTGAAGGCCTATGTGCGGCTGTTCGCCACCACCTACGCGCAGGACGGCCGCCTGTGCGTCTGCGGCATGCTCGGTGCCGAGGCCGACGCCCTGCCGACCGACGTTGCCGACGCGGTCGCCGGCTTCTTCCGGCTCAACCTCGACTGGCTCACCGCCGCCTTCCGCGACGCCCAGCAATGCGGGCGGGTGACCAGCGACCAGCGTCCCGCCGCACTGGCCGAGCTGATGCTGTCGGCGCTTGAGGGTGCAATGGTGGTGGGCCGGGGGAGTCGCTCCGGCGGTGGTCCCGAGGCCGTCGGAAAGTCCCTGCTAGCCGGCCTCGCGCGGTAAACCCTGCACGCACCATACTCCCCCTGTAGGAGCGCGCTCGCGCGCGATGCTCTTCTTCGGGTTCGGGAAAAAGCATCGCGCGCGAGCGCGCTCCTACGCGGCCGACGCTCCTCCTGCGCCTGATGAAATAGCGGCGACGGATCGCTCCGTCGCCGCCGATGACTTACTTCGCCTGTGGCAGCTGGATCAGCGGTACCGAGTTGCCGCCGGTGTACATCGGCAACTGGCCGTTCCACTTCTCCACCGCCGTCATGTGGATGACGTCGGGGTTGGCTCGCAGGGCGTCGCCCTTCATGCGGATCGCCTGCGCCTCGGCTTCGGCGATCGCCAGCTGGGCCTTCGCCTTGCCTTCGGCCATCGCCACTTCCTTGGCCGCCTCGGCCTGGGCCTGGGCGATCTCGTTCTTGCGCTGCTCGGCCATCTGCGTGGCCTGGATCTTGGCGTTGATCGACTGCACCACCGTCGCCGGCAGGCGCAGCTCGCCGATCCAGTAGATCTTCTCAATCACGATGCCGGTGGACGCCACCTCGTGGCTGATGTCGTCCTGCACGGACTGGATCAGCGAGGCCTTGCCGCGGCCGTAGACCGACTCGATACCGAGCACGCTGGCCTCCTTCACCAGCGCGTCGCGCACCATGTTGCGCAGGTAGATGTCGGTGATCTCGTTCACCCCCTTGCGGTACTTCTGGAAGATCGTGGTCACCTTGTCCGGGTTGATGTGGTACGTGATGCCCACGTCCGCGTTCACCGACAGGCCCTCCACGGTCTGGAAGGTCAGCGACTCGTCGTTCGGCGAGCCTTCCGTGGGGCTGCGGGTCCAGGTGTAGTTCTGGGTGAAGGTGGGGAAGGTGTAGAGGTCGTAGCCCCAGCCCACCCAGTAGCGGCCCGGCGGCAGTTCCTTGAGCGAGCCCTTGCCGTCGCCGTACAGCTTGAACTTCACGCCGACGTTGCCGGCCGGCACCTTGCTGCACTGGGTCAGCGAGAGCGAGGCGAGGGCGAGCACGAGGATGCCCACGACCAGGCGGGTGGAGAAAATCGTCTTCATGTCACTTTCCTTGAGTGAAGGTGTGTCCAAACAGCCGCCATGCCCAGGCGAGCAGGGCGACCAGCAAAACCAGGCCAACGGTGACCGCCAGCGTGCTGGCGGCGGAAATCAGCCACGGGCCGACCAGGCCCAGGTAGAGCGCCACGCAGGCGGCGAACAGCCACGGGCTGGCGCGGTGGTGACGCGGTTGTGGATCCATCGGTGTTTCTCCCCTGATGATGGGCGCGCGGGGCAGGGACTGGCACGCGCGCGGTGACGCCGCCGACGGCGGCAAGGCGCTGCGGCATGAATCGTTGGCGGGCTCGCGGGAAAGGGCTGCAGGCGGTCAGCCAATGCAATGGCATCGGCACGGCGTGCAAGCGGTTCGAGGGGCGGCCGTCGTCCGGATCAGGCGGGTTTTCGCCTGGGGACGCGACTCACGACGCGGAGTGGGTCAACGCGCGGGCGGGACGTCGGTCAGCGTGGCAAACAGACCGCTGGCGAAAATGGCCCAACGCGGATTGAAGGTGATCATGGCCGTGTATGGAATCAGGGACTCGACGCGATGAATTTTACTCCCGCCCTTCGCGCGGGGGAAGAAAAATCGGTGGTGTTACGGAGTAACGCGGGGCCTTGCCGTTCTGTGCAAGACACGCATCCGGCCCACGGATTCCAGCCTCTATCGCGTTGTCATTTTCCGGAGGAAACGGGTGGTCTCTACCTCGCCGATTCCTCTGCTACCTTCGCCGCAGATGACCACGGAGAGGCCACGTGTTTCCGCCCCAGACCAAGAACCTTCGCCGCCTGTACTGGCTACGTACCATCCTCTATGTCGCCATGACCGTGATCGGTCTGGTCGTGATCGGCGTCCACGCATGGAGGCATCGCTAGCGCGCCGATTCGCGATGCGGTGAGTGGAGCCGGCGTCGGTCGCACGGCTCCAGTCCCGGTTGTCGACGCGGTCGAACGCGGGGCTTCTCAGTGCCCTGCCACTGCGTGAGGCACGTAGTGCTCCTCCAGCGCAGCGACCTCCCCGGAGGAAAGCTGCAGCGACAGCGCCGCGATGGCGTCGTCGAGGTGGCCGGGTTTAGAGGCGCCGATGATCGGTGCGGTGACGAAGGGTTTGGTCAGCATCCACGCCAGCGCCACCTGCGCCTTCGGCACGCCGCGCTGCGCGGCGATCGTGGCGACGGCTTCCACCACGCGACGGTCGGCGTCGGGCACCCTGTACAGCGTCTTGCCGAATTCGTCGGTGCGGGTGCGCTCGGTCGCTTCGTCCCAGGCGCGGGTGAGTCGGCCACGGGCCAGCGGGCTCCACGGGATCACCGCGACGCCCATGTCCTGGCACAGCGGCATCATCTCGCGCTCTTCCTCGCGGTAGAGCAGGTTGTAGTGGTTCTGCATGCCCACGAAGCGCGTCCAGCCGTGGCGCTCGGCGACATGCTGCGCCTTGGCGAACTGCCACGCGTACATGGACGAGGCGCCGATGTAGCGCGCCTTGCCGGCCTTCACCACGTCGTGCAGCGCCTCCATGGTTTCCTCGATCGGCGTGGTCGGATCCCAGCGGTGGATCTGGTACAGGTCCACGTAGTCGGTACCCAGTCGGCGCAGGCTGTGGTCGATCTCGCTCATGATCGCCTTGCGCGACAGGCCCGCGCCGTTCGGCCCCGCGTGCATGCGCCCGTGCACCTTGGTCGCCAGCACGATGCGGTCGCGCTGGCCGTAATCCTTCAGTACGCGGCCGACGAACTCTTCCGAGGTGCCGTCCGAGTAGATGTTGGCGGTATCGAGGAAGTTGATGCCGGCGTCCAGCGCCTTGAGGATCAGCGGGCGGCTGCTCGCTTCGTCCAGGGTCCAGGCGTGGTTGCCGCGGGCGGACTCGCCGTAGGTCATGCAGCCGAGGCAGAGGCGGGAGACGTCCAGGCCGGTGCGGCCGAGTTTGCGGTATTCCATGGGGAATGGGGCTCCGGTGTGGGTAACCCGGAGAGGTTACTCCTCCCCTCGAACTCACCGATCGTCATTCCGGCGGAAGCCGGAATCCAGTGACTTTCCGCAGTTCGCACTGCGCCCATCATCAGAGCGAAAAGAGGTTTCGTCCTCCTGCGGAGGCCGAGTCACTTCTCTTTGCTTGGCCAAAGAGAAGTAACCAAGAGAAAGGCCACCCCGCTTCCGCGCCTCCCGGGCCGTTGGCCCGGGAGGTTCGCGGCCGGGCTGCGGGGTTTGTCGACAGTCCATCCATGGACTGACGCCAAACTGGCCGGCATCCCTGCCGGCCACCCTTCGGGCTGATCCTCCGCCCGGCCGCCGCTGCAGAGGGGAGGTGCCGCGCACCAAGCGTTGCCGCACGCCCCGCCGCCGTCATTCCCGCGAAGAGCTCTTCAACAGACGCAGGCTGTTCAAGCGCGAATCCAGCGTCTTTTGCCCTTTCAGCTCATATCGATCTTGTAGAGCGAAAAGCGGTTTCGTCCTCCTTCGGAGGGCGAGTCACTTCTCTTTGCGTGGCCAAAGAGAAGTAACCAAGAGAAAGGCCACCCCGCTTCCGCGCCTCCCGGGCCGGCGGCCCGGGAGGTACGCGTCCGGGCTACGGGGTTTGTCGACAGGGCATCCTGCCCTGACGCCAAACTGGCCGGCATCCCTGCCGGCCACCCTCCGGGCTGATCCTCCGCCCGGCCGCCGCTGCAGAGGGGAGGGAAGGTCAAAAGCCGCGCGCGGTGCGCGCAAAGGCTCGGCGATCGCTCACGCGATCACCATCGCCTTTGCGTTGTTGTCCGTGCCGATGCTGTTGCTGAGGCGGTGGTCGCTGTTATTGCCGCTGCTACCGCTACCGCGCTTCGGTCGCCGTCACCGTCATCGTTGCCGTTGCTGTGGCTTTGGCTTTGGCCGTCGCCCTTGCTTTTGATCCCCACCTCCCTTGTGAGGCAGTGAGTCGTGGACGATCAGGCCCGCAGGGGCATCGGCAGGGACGCCGATGCCTTTTCGCCAGTGCATGGATGCACTGTCGAAAAGCCCGGCCACGGCTCACGGACTTGCCGGGCAGCATGCCCGGCAAGTGCCGAGGAGGGTCGCCTTCTCTTTGGTTACTTTCTCTTGGCGACCCAAGAGAAAGTGACTCGGGCGCCGAAGGCGCACGAAAGCTTTTGCCCCGAGACACTCACGAATGAGCTGGAACGAGATCTCGGAGGCCGCTTTCGGCCAGAAGCGGGCGTCCAACAGTGGAGCTAGGCAACGGCGCAGCAGTCCGCCTTGAACGAGTAAAAAGAGACTTCCTCCCCTTTCGGCCTCGAGGGCCATGATGGTGTTGCGACACAACCGTCAGCAGAGGAGGAAGTCTCCATGGGCACTATAACCCTGGGTGTGGACCTGGCGAAGCGGGTGTTTTCGGTGTGTGAGATGGATGCCGCCGGGCACGTGCTGCGGCGGCAGGAGTTGAAGCGCGACGCCTTTGCCGCGTGGCTCGGCCAGCAGCCGGCCGGTGCGGTGGTGGCGATGGAGGCGTGCAGCGGGGCGCATCACTGGGCCCGGCACTGCCTGGCGCTGGGCTTGCAGCCGAAGATCATCGCCGCCCAGTTCGTCGGCCCGTTCCGCAAGAGCCGCACCACCAAGAACGACCGCAACGACGCCGAGGCGATCGCCACCGCCGCCCGGCAGGGCAACATGCGCTTCGTGCCGGTGAAGTCGGTCGAGCAGCAGGCACGGCTGGCGTGGCACCGGGTGCGCGAGGGCTACAAGGCCGAGAGCCTGGCGATCGGCAACCGGCTGCGTGGCCTGCTGGCCGAGTTCGGCCTCGTGGTGGCCAACAGCGACGTGGCATTGCGCCGGGTGCTGGCCGACCTGGAGGCGCAGGATGGCTTGCCCGGCGAGTTTCGCGAGCTGTTGCGCGACCTGGCCGCCCACTGGGCACAATTGCGCGCGCGCATCGACGCGTGCGATGCCCGCATCGACGCCCACGCGCGACAGGATGCGCGCTGCATGCGGCTGCGCGCGATCGTCGGCATCGGGCCGATCACCGCCGACGCGGTGGTGGCGACGCTGGGTTCTGCGACCGACTTTCGCAACGGTCGGCAGCTGGCCGCCTGGCTGGGCCTGGTGCCGATGCAGCACTCCACGGGCGGGCGAGCGCGGCTGGGCACGATCAGCTGTCATGGGGATGCCTACCTGCGCACGCTGCTGATCCAGGGTGCGCGCAGCAGCCTGCAACGGGCCAAGGCGGTGGCGACCGAACAGGCCACGCCGGAGCAGTTGTGGATACGCACGCTGGATCGGCGGATGCCGTTCGGAAAGGTGCTGGTGGCGATCGCCAACAAGCACGCGCGGCAGGCGTGGGCGATGCTGGCGCGCGACCGTAAGCTCCCCCGTCAAGCAGACACTTCAAAAGTAGAACCGCTGGCGGCTTGTTGACGGTATTCGGCGGGTGTCAGGTCGCCGAGTGATTCGTGGGGG
>NCKB01000004.1 GCA_002279065.1 Lysobacterales bacterium 15-68-25 | reverse complement strand
CAGCACCGCTTACACTCGGCCTTGGGATATCGTTCACCGATCGAGTTCGAGGCCCAATGTGTCTGACCTACGGTGTCCACTTTTTCGTAGGAACTCTCCACGCTGACGCGCGCCGCTTAACTCCAGCGTTAGGTGCCACCATGCTCAAAGGGACATTTGTCATCATTGTCGTGCTGAACTTGGTGGCGTTCTACTTCAGCGCCGAGAGATTCCTCATATCCCTTGCACCGCCGCACCTGCTCGGCGAGTGCACTCAAAGCGCACTTACCCAGGCTGCACATGAAGCTAGCGACGCGATGCAAAACTTTCTTATTCCTGCCGCGGTGTGGCTAGTTGGAGTCGCGCTGGTAGATCTCGTCTTCGCTGGTATCGTCATCTTCCGCAGGTCCGGCAACGGCACCTAACCTCGTTCAAGGCGGACGGCGCCGCCGCCGCTTAACTCAAGCGTCAGTCGCTCAGGAGCGCAATTGCATGGATGAGAAAACCAAGCGCAGGAACTCGTATGTGGTTGCATCATGTCCGCTCGTCATTGCGGGCATGCAGGTTTTGTTCGGTTCTGCGCCGTTAGCCATGCTCGGGTTCGGTGTATGCATGTCCGCCGTGGCGTTTCTCATGTTCCGATTCCTGTCCGGCCTGCGCGTATTTGGAGCGGGCTCGGCACAGTTCGGCAGGACTACCGCGCTACGAGTCTGGCAGGCGCCCATTGTTTGGGTTCCCATCGTCGTCGGCGTTGGTGCGGTGGTCATTTTCAGGTTTTTCATTTGATGTGCATCGGCGTGTCCAACGCCGCGATCAAGCGGACGGCGTTCCGTCTCCGCTCACCTTTGCGTTACAGCAATGATTCGTAAAGCATCCTTGCTCATCGCATCACTTGCTTATGTCGGCGTGCCGCTTTGGACATCGTTCGCCCTACAGCGGGATGCGCAGGCCCAGCGTGCGGCTCACGCGTTCGCCTGCGGCAATGCCGCCATGGGCATCATTATTTTCGGTCTGCTGCTTTCCGCCACGCTCTCGTTGGTCGCCAGCGCCTTCGCTCTCGCCTCCTTCCGCAAGCTGCCTTCACCCCGTTCCAGATTCCGGACGCTGGAGTTGGTGTTCATTGCCTTTCCTCTGCTGGCCGGGGTCGTGTCTGTGGCGTTGTTGTTCCTGTACGCCTAGCATTCCTCCAGGCGCACGCACCGCGCTGCTTGACCCCATCGTCAGACTCCGCAGGCGAATTCATGCGCATCTTCAAGGCAGGGCTGGTCTACTTCCTGCTGGTGTTCGGCGCCGGGTTCGCTCTGGCGTTCATACGCATTCCGCTGCTTGTGCCGGTCTTCGGCGTCCGCATCGCTGAGCTGCTGGAGACGCCGGTGATGCTCGCGGTGATTGTCTGGGCCTCCCGGAGGTTGGCCCATCGCCACATGGATCTGGGGCGCGCGCGGCGACTGCTCGCCGGTGTAGTCGGCTTTGTCCTGCTGGTCGGGGCGGAGCTGTGCGTGGCCTATTTTCTCGGTGCCCGATCACCTGGCCAGTACATTGCTTCGCGCGATCCGGTCTCTGGCAGCGTGTATCTCGCGTCGCTCTTCTTTTTCGCCGTGGCGCCTGCGATGTGGTCCGGCCGGGAGGGAACCGGCGACTCGTCGGGGCGCACGCCGCATGGCGGCGCGGCCTGATCCTGGAGATTGCTGAATGTCATAACGCGGCCTGCGCTTGAGCGCGCACGCCCCGATCCGACTCAGTCGCCGCTTCCCACACCCAGCTTTTCCCACCCCTCGCGCCCCAGCCTGCGCAGGGTGTCGATGTTGCGGCGGTAGATCTCGTCCGGGTCGCTCATAGCGTCGGCGGCGCGTTCCACGCTGGCTTCGCGCAGCAGGTGCAGAGTGGGGAAGGGCGAGCGGTTGCTGGCGTTCTCCACGTCCTCGGGGGCTGTGTCGGCGAACTGGTAGTGCGGGTGGAAGCTGGCGACCTGCAGCACGCCGTCGAGCTTGAGCGTCTCCACCGCGGCATCGGCGACGTCGAGGAAGTCGTTGTAGTCGAGGAAATCGCCCAGCACGTGTGGGTGGATCAGCAACGTGGTTTCGCACTCGGCGGCGTCGGCCGCGGCCAGGCTCTGCAGCTCGCCGCAGAGGTCGTCGAGCAGGGCGTCGGTGTCGCGGGCGTGACTCACCGCATAGCGGATGCGGCCCTGGATGAACGGCGCCCGCGCGAACGGGCACAGGTTCAGCCCCACCACGGCCCGCTCCACCCAGCGCTTCGTCGCTTCGATGTAGGGCGTATCTTCCGGTGTCAGGCCGGCGGTGATGAAGGGGGAGGCATCGGACATGGCGGGAATTCCGTGGGTGGGGCGGCGACTATAGCGGCCCGGCGGTGGAGGCGCGGGCGCTTGCATGTGCCCGATGTCGCCTCAACCATCCCGGCATGACCGCACTGAACTTCGACAACACCTTCCTGCGCGAACTGCGCGGCGATTCCGAGACGGGGCCACGGCGACGCCAGGTTGAGGGCGCGCTGTATTCGCGCGTCGATCCAACCCCGGTGGCCGCTCCGCGCTTGCTGGCGCACTCGGCGGAGATGGCTCAGACGCTGGGTTTCAGCGAAGCGGATGTGACGGCGCCGTGGTTCGCCGAGGTGTTCGGCGGCAACCGGCTGCTGGAAGGCATGCAGCCCTGGGCCAGCAACTACGGTGGGCACCAGTTCGGCAACTGGGCGGGACAACTGGGCGATGGCCGGGCGATCTCGCTGGGCGAGGTGGTGACGGCGAAGGGCGAGCGCTGGGAGCTGCAGCTCAAGGGCGCGGGGCCGACGCCGTATTCGCGTACGGCGGACGGCAGGGCGGTGCTGCGCTCGTCGATCCGCGAGTTCCTGTGCAGCGAGGCGATGCACCATCTGGGCGTGCCGACCACGCGCGCGCTGAGCCTGGTTGGCACCGGCGAGACCGTGCTGCGCGACATGTTCTACGACGGCCATCCCGAGTTCGAGCCCGGTGCAGTGGTGTGCCGGGTGGCGCCGTCGTTCATCCGGCTCGGGCATTTCGAGTTGCCGTACGCGCGGGGCGACCATGCGCTGCTGCGGCAGCTGGTGGACTTCACCATCCGCCGCGATTTCCCCCACCTGCAAGGCTCGGGCGAGGCGCTGTACGCCGAGTGGTTCGGCGAGGTGTGCGAACGCACCGCGCAGACCATCGCGCACTGGATGCGGGTGGGCTTCGTGCACGGCGTGATGAACACCGACAACCTGTCCATCCTCGGGCTGACCATCGACTACGGTCCCTACGGCTGGATCGACAACTACGACCCGGACTGGACGCCCAACACCACCGACGCCGGCCGCCGCCGCTACCGTTTCGGCCAGCAGATGCAGGTGGCATGGTGGAACCTGTCGCGGCTGGCCTCGGCGCTGTCGCCGCTGTTCGCCGGCACCGAGCCGCTGCAGGCTGGGCTGGACTGGTACGCCAGCACCTACGCCACCGCCGAGCGCCGGATGCAGGCCGACAAGCTGGGCCTGGACGAGCCGCGCAGCGAGGACGACGCGCTGCACGGCCAGCTGCACACGCTGATGGCGCAGGCACAGGTGGACATGACGCTGTTCTACCGCGCACTGCTGGACTTCGATCCGGCCCGGCCGCTGCCGTCGGCGGCGATGGAGGAAGCGTTCTATGACGCCAGCCTGCGCGAGCGCTTCGACGGTGCGCTGCGCGACTGGCTGGCGCGCTATGCGAAGCGGCTGGGTGAGGACGCGCAGTTGCCGGCCCAGCGGCGCGAGCGCATGCGCCTGGCCAACCCGCGCTACGTACTGCGCAACTATCTGGCGCAGGAAGCGATCGACCTGGCGACGCAGGGCGACCTGTCCGGCGTGCACACGCTGCTGGACGTGATGCGTCGCCCCTACGACGACCAGCCGGGGCGTGAGCGCTATGCGCGCAAGCGGCCGGACTGGGCGAAGGAAAAGGCGGGTTGCTCGATGCTGTCGTGCAGTTCGTGACGTAGCCGTCAGCCGGCGCCCCCCATACGCAACGCGCCCGATGCCGGCGTCCGGCGGTCGGACGGGGGGCGAAGCCCAGGCGAGGCGCAGCCTGGCAGCAGGCCTGCGATCAACACGTTCGAGCCTGACTCATCTGCGCCTCACCCGGAGCTGCCGAGGGACGAAGGTCCGATGGCGCACCGCGGCCATCTGGCGGCAGGGCGAGGATCGCCGGAGGGGGCGCCCGGTTGTGCCCAATGCCTCAGCGCAGCGACTGCGCCACGAACTGGCGCAGCTGGCCGGCGTTGAGCGCGCCGGCCTGGCGGGCGATCTCGCGGCCTTCGCGCAGCAGCACCAAGGTCGGGATGCTGCGGATGCCGAAGCGCTGGGCCAGCGCTCGCTGGGCGTCGGTGTCCACCTTGGCCAAGCGCAGGCGTGGTTCGAACTCGCGCGCCGCGGCGGCGAACACCGGCGCGAAGCCCATGCAGGGGCCGCACCAGGTGGCCCAGAAGTCGACCAGCACCGGCAGGTCGCCGCGGCCGGCGACGGCGTCGAAATTGGCGGTGGTCAGCTCCAGCGGGTGGCCGCCGAACAGGGGCTGGTGGCAGCGGCCGCAGTTTGGGTGCTGGTCCAGGCGTTCGGCCGGCACGCGGTTGAGGGCGCTGCAGTGCGGGCAGGGGACGGCGAGCGGTGAATTCATGGGATGTCCGGCTTCAAAGGAGGCTGAGCGCCAAGATGATGGCCGACGCGGCCAGCACAAGTCCCCCGTGCCGGCAGGGGGCTGCGGCGATTCAGCGCGCTGCGAGGGCCCGGCGCACCGCGTTCTGGATCTCGTCGTACCCGCCTTCGCCGATGTGGGTGTAGACCACGCGGCCTTGGCGGTCGATCACGTACTGCGCCGGCCAGTATTGGTTGTGCCAGGCGTTCCAGGTGGCGTAGTCGTTGTCCTGCGCCACCGGATAGGTGATGCCAAGGCGCTTGACCGCGGCGAGCAGGTTGCCGGTGTCGCGCTCGGCGGCCAGCTCCGGCGTGTGCACGCCCACGACGACCAGGCCCTGGTCGCGGTATTTCGCATCCAGCGCCTTCACCTGCGGCAGTGCGTGCAGGCAGTTGATGCATTCGAAGGTCCAGAAATCGACCAGCACCACCTTGCCGCGCAGGCCTTCGGTGCTGAGTGGGGCGGAGTTGATCCAGCGGGTGACGCCGGTGAAGGCCGGGGCGCTGTCGCCGACGCGCGGTGCCTGCGCTGCGCAGGCGGGCAACACGGTCACCGTGGCGAAGGCGGCCAGGGGGACGGACAGCAGGCGGAGAACGGAACGGCGCATGACGGCTCGCAGGTGTGGGCGGCCACGGCCGCGACAGCGTCCATACGACGCAAACGGCCCGCCGGTTACCCGACGGGCCGCTCGAGGTACCGCTCGGCAGCGCTTACTTCACGCCGTAGAGCTTCTCCACGTCGTTGCGCAGGTCGCGCTGGCTGTCCGGGCGGGCATAGAACATGTGGCCGCCGGGGTACTCCTTCACCTGGACGCGGGTCGGGTCGCCCATCGCCGGCATCTGGTCGACGATCAGCACCGAAGCCATGAACGGGCAGGACAGGTCGTCCCAGCCGTGCGCGATCAGCACGCGCAGGCCCGGGTCGTTGGCGACCGACTCGCGCAATTCGTTCACCGAGCCGCGGTTGGCGTCCTTGTCCTGGTGCCACAGGCGGTTCACCTGGTAACTCAGCGCGTAGTACCGCGCGTCGATCTTCCAGCCCACCGTCCGGGTGACGAAGTTGACCATCGCGGTGGTGGTCGGCGCGATGATGCTCTTGAGGATCGGATCGCCGGTTTCCTGCTGCGGCGCGGTCGGGAACGGGTCCCAGCCGGTCACGTTGGAGTCGTAGCGGCTGCCCAGCTTGCCCTCGGCGCGATAGATCTCGCGCAGGTAGGCCTGGGTCTCGATACGGCCGCCGGAGCGCTTGACGAACAGCGGATCGAGCCCGGTCAGTTCGGTGACCTTCCGGATCATCGCATCGGTGGCGTCGGGGTTGCTGCGGCCCTGCATCAGCGTGGTGGCGTATTCGCCGCGGGTGTAGTCGATGATCGGTGCCATCGCCTCGGCGGTGAGCTTGTGCTGGCGCTCGAGGTTCGCGGCGGCGATCGAGGGCAGGGTCAGCATCCACGGCAGCGGCGAGACGCTTCCGTCATCCGACGCGGCCGGGTCGAGGTAGGGTGACACCAGCACCAGGCCATTGACCGCCACGCCGAGCTGGGTCTGCAGGTAGTCGGTCATGCGCGGGCCGCGGAAGCCGCCGTAGCTCTCGCCGACCAGGTACTTGCGCGAGTCCATGCGGCCGTTCTTGACCAGCCAGTCGTAGACGATGCGCGACAGGTACTTGATGTCGTTGTCGGTGCTGTAGAAGAGCTTGGTGGCCTCCTTGTCGTCCACCAGCGCGCGGCTGAAGCCGGTGCCGATCGGATCGATGAAGACCAGGTCGGTGAAGCCGAGCCAGGTGCCGGGGTTGTCGTGCAGGGTGGCCGGGTCGGACGGGTTGGCGCCCTCCACGCCGAAGTTCACCCGCTTCGGGCCGATCGCGCCGAAGTTGAGGTAGACCGAGGACGCGCCCGGACCGCCGTTGAGCGCAAACGTCACCGGGCGGTCCTTGCCCGGCATGGTGTAGGCGGTGAACACCACCTCGCCGGTGATCTTGCCCTGCTCGTCGCGCACCGGCAGCGAACCGACGGTGACGGTGTACTTCAGCGTGCGGCCGTCGACCTGCGCGGTCTGCGTGACGTGCGCGTCGGCCGGCAGCGGCGGCAGGTGGAAGGCCTTGTCCGCGGGCGCGGTGGCGTCGGGCTTGGCCGGCTGGTCGGCGGAGAAGGCGAGGGCGGGGGCGCTGGCCGCCAGGGCGACGAGCAGGGCGCAGGAAAGTACGTGGCGCACGGTGAATCCTTGCGGGGAAAGCTCCTGACCGTAGCGGGACGCTCCCGGCGGCAACCGTGCAGGAAGTCATGGCCCCGGCCGGATCGGCCGGGGCCGCTGGGGTCACTTGATGCTGACCAGCTCCACATCGAACACCAGTGCGGCATTCGGCGGGATCACCCCACCCGCGCCGCGGCTGCCGTAGCCCATCGACGAAGGAATCAGCAGCGTGCGCTTGCCGCCCACGTGCATGCCGGCGACGCCCTCGTCCCAGCCCTTGATCACCTGCCCCGCGCCGAGCGGGAAGGTGAAGGTGCTGCCGTGGTCCTGCGAGGCGTCGAACTTCTTGCCGTGGTGGTCGGGCGCCTTCGGGTCGTAAAGCCAGCCGGTGTAGTTCACCTCCACCGTATCGCCTGCCTTGGCCACCGGGCCGGTGCCGACCACGGTGTCGATGCTCTGCATGGCGGGGATATCGGCGGCGGGTGCGGCGTGCTGCGACGAGCAGGCGGCGAGCAGGAGCGGGAGCAGGCAGAGCAGTCGACGCATGGTCAATCCTGGAAAAGGAAGCGGGCCGGCATTGTAGCCGGCCCGCCGTGCGCCCCCGCGCAGGTCAAAGGGGATAGCTCACCGAGACGGCGAGCGTGTTGTTCCAGTAGCCGCTGCCGCCACCGCTGACCGATGCGGCCGAGCTGCGCATGACGTGCAGCTGCAGTCGGCCGTTGTGCGGCAGGCGACCTTCCAGCGACACGTCCAGCGTGTAGATGCCGACGCTGTTGCCGTCGGTGGTCTGCCGACCGCCGTCGGCGGTCGCCCGCAGCCGCCACTTCGGCGACAGCCGCATCACGCCGATCAGGCCGGCGGTGACCGCGCGGTAATGCTGCGGATTGAAATAGATCCCGCCACCCGGCTGACTGCTGCGAAATACCCGCACGCCGATCTGGCCGCCCAGCGCTGCCGAGGTGCCGCGGACGTCGAAGGGGCTGACCACCAGGCGTGCCACGCCGCCGTCGCGGTGGTTGCCGTCAGTGAACCGCTGCTGGAACACGGTCGGCAGCAGGTAGAGGTGATCGGTCGGGCGCAGCGTGGCGCCGACGCTGTAGGTGGCGTAGGCGATGCGCCGCGCGATCGCCGCATCGGTGAGCAACGGCGCCCGCTCGGCGCCGGCACTGAGGGCAAAGTCGTCGTTCGGCTGCACGGTCCAGTGACCGGCGCCCTGCAGATACTGCCAGCCGCCGGCCTGGCCGAGGCCAAGGCGCAGGTCCGCGCTCTGCGTCTCGCCGATACGCCACTGGCCGACGCCGGCCAGTTCCTGCAGATGACGGGAGTTGCCCGAGGTGCTTACGCGCACGGTGTCCGCGGTCACGCCATAGCGCTGGGCGAGGGCGTCGTCGCCCCGCAGCGGCGTGAGCGCGCTGGCTCCGACGCTCCACACATCCAGGCCTTCATTGTCGTGGCTGTAGCTGGTGTCGCCCTGGACCTGCGCGCTGGTGGCGTAGCGCATGTCGTCGGCGAGCAGGCCGAAGTGGGTGCCGAGGTAGCCGGTGCCGGTGGGGGCCGCGGTGGCGGCGAGGGCCGGGAGGGTGCGGTCCTGCCAGCCCAGTGCCTGCGCCGAACGCATCAGCTCCAGGGTGGCCCGCGGGTCGCCAGCGGCATCGGCCGCGTTGAGCTTCCAGGCTTCGCGGTAACGGTCCTCGGCATTCAGCGCCTGCGCCAGGCCGGTGCGCGCGGTGCGGCGCTCACCGTCGTTCGAAGCCAGGTCCAGCGCCCGGCGGAAGGCCGTCTCGCCTGCCGGCGCATGGCCCAGCCACAGTTCGGCCCGCCCCAGGCCGATGGCTGCGGCATAGGCGTCGGCAGGCCGGTGCGCGGACAGCGTCAATGCCTGCGCGAACAGCGTGCGGGCGCGTGCCGGATCGTTCGTCTCCAGCGCATGGCGCGCCTCGCGGATGGCCTGGCCGGCATCGGCGGCCTGGGCATGCACCGCCGGCGCCAGCGCGAGCAGGATCGTGGCGGCAAGCAGCGACTTCACTTGGTGCCCCAGTGCTTGCGCAGGTTGAGCATTTCCGAGAGGTAGCCCAGCACGCAGCCCGGCTGCAGCACGATGCCGTAGAACAGCGCATAGACCACGAAGCCCAGCGGATTGCGGCGCACGCGCAGGCCCTGGGCGCGGAACATGTGCGACTGGATGAAGAACATCAGGTAGTTCACCAGCCCGGCCATCGGCAGCACCAGCAGGGTCATCGGCCCGGCGATCCAGTAGATGCCGAACAGTGCCAGCACGATGCCGGGGATGAAGAACAAGGTGTAGGCCACATCCATGTAGGGGAACAGCAGGTTCCACCACACGAAGACCGTGCTCATGCGCGGCTTGAGCAGCAGGCCGCCGTGGGTCTTGAACGCCTCGATCAGCCCGCGCGACCAGCGCTGGCGCTGGCGGATGAACTGGCGGAAGGTGGTCGGCGCGTTGGTGAAGGTGATCGCGTCCTCGCAGTAGCCCACGCGGTGCCCGGCCTTGAGGATCGCCCAGGTCAGCACGATGTCCTCGCCCACGCACTCGGGCCAGCCGCCCACCTCGCGCAGCACGTCGGTGCGATACAGCGAGAACGCGCCCTGCGCCACCAGCGTGCCCTGGAACAGGCTCTGCAGCCGCTTGATCGACGCGATGCCGTGGAAGTAGTCCCACTCCTGGATGCGGGTGACCAGGTTGAGGCGGGAGTTGCGTACCAGCACCGAGCCGGCCACCGCGGCGGTGTTCGGCGGATCGCTGAGGAAGCGGCCGACCAGGTGGCGCAGCGCACCCTTGTAGAGGTAGGAATCGCCGTCCAGGGTGATCGTGAGCTGATGGGCCGCGATCTTCAGACCCTGGTTGAGGGCATTCGCCTTGCCGGCGTTCTTCTCGAGGTCGATCACGGTCAGCCACGGGTAGGTCACCGAGGCCAGCTTGACCATGGTGCCGTCGGTCGAGCCGTCGTTGATCACCACCACCTGCAGCGGGCCGGGGTAATCCTGACGGGCCAGCGACTGGATGGTGGCGAGGATCGATGCCTCCTCGTTGTACGCCGCGACCAGCACGGTGACGCCGGGGAAAGTGCCCTGCCACACGCGGGGCGGGCGGCGGTCCAGCATCAGGCCGACGACCAGGAAGGCGTTCATGAAGCCGGGCAGGATCGCCACGCCCCAGATCACCAGATGGGCGCCGACCGGCCCGATCAGCCGACCGAGGTCGCGGATCCAGGGCGACGCCAGGTGGAGGGAGAATCCCGCCCAGGCGAACGAGGCGATCAGTGTCAAAGCGAACTTCAGCCGGACCGGCAGGTAGGGCCGGCGCGTCGGGTGCCTGGCCACCGCGACCACCGGCGGCGGGTTGCTCAGCGCGAGCGGCTCCCCGCGCGGTGCGCTGTCCGTGGTGATGGGGGCAAGAGGCGTCATGGCATTCGGCTCGTCTTGGGGGTGACTCCGCCCGACACGGTCATCCTGCGGATGGCCATGGGAGCGCTGGCTTGGTCTTCGGGTGGGGGAGTGGAGCTTCTTGATCAGGGAATAAGCAGAAGGCGTGCCACCCGTCATGCTTTGGTCATGCGGGCCCCGAGGAGCAAATGTCGCAGCGATGGCCGCGGCCCCGCAAAATGGTCCGCAAGCCCCATCCTGCAAGAACTTGCAGGTGTTTCCGAAAGCTGAACGGCTGGCATGGCGGGGCCTGTCCGGTCGCGATCCGGAGCGGGCGAGAGAGGTGGGCAAGGCCGGTCAAGGGCGCTCGGCCACGCCGCGGTGACGCTGGCGAGCACCCGGCGGCAGAAAGTGACCCCGCGCGCGTGCGCTGTCAGCCCGCGATGGCGTCGGGCTGGCCCTCGGGCGCGCCGCGTTCCAGCACATCCGGCAACGGCTGCCCCTGCTCGACGAAACCCAGCGCCACCGAGTTGAGGCAGTGGCGGTGGCCGGTCGGCGGCGGACCGTCGGGGAACACGTGGCCGAGGTGGCTGCCACAGCGGGCGCAGACCTCTTCGGTGCGCACCATGCCGTAGCTGGTGTCGCGGATGTAGCGCAGGTGGGCGTCGTCGTAGGGGGCGAAGAAGCTTGGCCAGCCGGTGCCGGAGTCGAACTTGGCGCTGGAGCGGAACAGCGGCAGCCCACAGAAGCGGCAGGTGTAGACGCCGTCCTTCTTGTTGTCGAGGAACACCCCGCAGAACGCCGCCTCGGTGCCGTGCTGGAGCAACACGCGGCGCTCGTCCGGGGTCAGCCCGGCGGTGATCGCCTCGCGCTGGGTGTCGGTGGGCGGGGTCAGGTCGAAGCGGGACATGAGGACTCCTGCGGCTGGCGCGTATCGGCAAGGTGGGGTGTGCGGCGGGCTTGTCCAAGCGTCGATCGGTGCTGGGCGCGATGGGTCGAGTCAGTGGATTCCAGCGCCTCTTGTGGCGGTGTCCTCCTCACTCCAGCGCCTGCAGTTGCCCCTGCACCTCGTTGATCGCATTGCGGATGCGCTGGCTGAACACTGAATCCTCGTGGTGGATCAGCACCAGCCGTTCGGTGGCACGGGTCATCGCCACGTAGAGCAGGCGGGCTTCCTCGGCCTCGTCCTTGCCCGGCTTGGGCAGCGAGCCGAGCCCCGGGACGATCACGAACGGGAACTCCAGGCCCTTGCTGGAGTGCATGGTGACCAGCTTCACCGCGTCCTCGACCAGGAACAGCGCGCGCTTGCCGTCGCCCTCGGCCAGCCGGCTGGCGATGCCCTCGCGCTTGAGCGCCTCGTGCAGCTTCTCGCCCTCCCACTGGTTGCGGAAGATCACCGCCATGTCCGAGAGCGGGCGGCCGTTGGCGATCTCGTCGCGCAGGCACTGGATCAGCGCGGTGAGCTGGGCGCCGGCGGTGTCGGTGCGGATCAGCTCCGGTACCGGGCCGCGCCGGCCCGCGCTCTCCGGAGCCACCAGCGGCACGCCGTCGTCCTCGCCGATCCGTTCGATCAGCAGGTCGCTGGCGAAGCCGCGGGCGACCGAGAGGATCTCCAGGGTGTTGCGGTAGTTGAGCTTGAGGATGGTGGTGCGGCCCTGCGCCTGCACGCCGAGTTCCTTCCAGGTGAACTTGCGGCGGTCGTCGCGGCCGTAGATGTTCTGCGCGTCGTCGTACAGCACCAGCAGCGAGTTGGTGCTGGGGTCGACCATCTGCACGATCAGCCTGTACCAGTCCGGCTCGAAGTCGTGGCCCTCATCCACCAGCACGGCGCCGTACTGGAAGCGCGGGATCTGGCCGCGGTCGACGCCGGCGATGACCCGCTCGACCATCTCGGCGAAGTAGTCGTCGGTGCTCTTGCCGTCCTTCGTGGGCAGGTCGACGTGGTAGGCGGCGAGCATCTGCCGGCACCAGCGGTGGAAGTTGTACACCTGCACCTTGTCCGACAGGCCGCGCTCGCCGACCAGCTGGTCCAGCCGCCCGGCCAGAGTCTTGTTGTAGCAGAGCACCAGGATCGGCTTGGCCATCGTGCGCGCCAGCTGCAGCGCGCGGAAGCCGAGGATCATGGTCTTGCCGGAACCGGCCACGCCGTGGATCAGGCGGTGGCCGTCGCCCAGCGAGCGGGCGAGCTGCTCCTGCTGGGCGTCCATCACCTTGACCAGCTCGGGGATCTCGATTGACTTGCCGGGTTCCCCCGCGCCGGGCGGGAACAGGCCGAACTGGCCCGAGCCCGGGTCGACCCGCAACTCCGGGAACAGGTGCCAGCGCACGCGGTCGAGCTGGGGCAGGGTGAGTGCCACCGGGAACACCTGCGGAAACATCGCCCACAGCCGCTCCTGGAAGGCCTCGGCCTCCACCGACTCGTAGATCTCGTCGCGGCAGATCACCAGGTGCGAGGGCAGCACCGCGTCCAGCCCGCCATCGTCGAACTGCTTGCGGCTGATGTTGGCCAGCACCACGCCCCAGCCCCATGGCATCACCAGCTTGCCGGCGTGGCGGTGGCCCGGCGGGAAGTGCAGCGCGGGGTCCTTCTGCAGCGCCACGCCGATCTCCAGCGCATAGGCCCGCGCCTGCAGCAGCGGGTTGTTCTCCTTCACCGTGCCGCGGTCGGTGAGCAGGGTGACCTGGGTGCTGTCGACCTGCTGCAGCGTCTCGGCCTTCCAGTCCTTCACCTCCAGCACCAGCAGGCCGCGGCGAGGGTGGACGATGACGAAGTCGGGGTGGCGCTGCTTGGGGCCGACCGGCACGTCGTACCAGATCAGGTAGTCGTCCTCGAGCTTCTGCTCCAGGCGTTCGGAAACCCGTTTCTCGCCGCTGGTCATGCGCGGCAGGCAGCTGTTGCGGGAGGGAATGAGCGTGGCCATCCGGGGTCCGGTGAGAGTCTCCGCGGCGAAAGTAGCCAATCCGCGCGGCCAGTCAAAGCCCCGGGCCGCGTGTGGCGCAGGCGCGGTGCAGTGCACGGGGCCGGGTCCGGCGGGTACTATTCCGCCGTTCGGCTGCGACGGCACTCGCGGCAAGCAGGGGCAGGGAGAGGGGATGCCGGTTCAAGTCGAGACACTGTCGCTGCTCAACGCCGTGCAGGCCCTGGCACTGGGTCTCATGCTGTGGCTTGGTACCCACAGCGGCAACGACCGTGCGCTGGCGGCGATCCGGCTGCGCGCGCTCGCACTGGCGGTCGAGGCCGCCGGCTATGCCCTGCTGGCGCTGCAGGCGTTCATCTCGCCGGCCGTACTGCTGCTTGGGGGGAACGCCCTCAACCTGCTCGCCCAGGGCATGGTGGTGGTCGCCATCCGCCAGCTGCTCGGCGAGCCCCTGCGGCTGAAGACGGCGACGGCGATCGGCCTGATCGGCTGGTCCGGAGTCTCCTGGCTGGGCGTGGTCTACCCCGATTACCGGCTGCGCGTGTTGTGGGGGTCGTGCGCGATCCTGGCCAACGTGCTGCTCAACGTCGAGGCGCTGCGCGGCGGCTGCAGGGATCGCGACACGCGCGCCCGCTGCGTGCTGCTCTGGGTCTATCTGCTGGAGCTGGCACTGCTGCTGTGGCGCAACGGCACGCTCTGGCTGGGTACCAATCCCCCCGACCAGGTGGCCACGCCGTCTCCGGTGAACGTGTTTTACGTGCTGCTGCTGGGCATGCAGCCACTGTTTGCCAGCATCGGCTTCCTGCTGCTCTACAACGAGATCCTGCGACGCGAGTTGCACGAGCTGGCGCGGGTCGATCCGCTGACCGGCGTGGCCAACCGCCGTGCCATGGGCGAGGCCTCGGACCGGATGCTGGCCGAGGCCCGGGGATGGCGGGGCTCGGTGGGCGTGCTGTTGCTGGACGCCGACCACTTCAAGCACATCAACGACCGCTTCGGCCACGATGGCGGCGACAAGGTGCTGCAGGCGCTGGTCGGTCACATCCAGAGCATGCTGCGCAGTGGCGACATCGTCGGCCGGGTCGGCGGCGAGGAGTTCCTGGTGCTGTCGCCCGGCGTCGACGAGGACGGACTGATGGCGCTGGCCGAGCGGATCCGTTCCACGGTGGAGAATTCCCCGCTGTTGATCAACGGCGAATCGGTCCGCCTGACCGTGTCGATCGGTACGGCCGTGGCTGGGCCCGGTGGCTGGGACATGACGGTGCTGCGTCGGCGCGCCGACGCGGCGCTCTACGCCGCCAAGCGGGCCGGGCGCAATCGCGTGATGTCGGGCGAAGCACTGGCCTGAGCCTGGCTGGCCCGCGTCACCAGCGATGCAGGCTGCGCGGGTCGCGATCGACCCGCCGGCAGGCGTGGGCAGCGATGCCGTCCGTCAACGCCAGCCGGAACACCGGCGCCATCGACCACAGGGCATGCGCTGCCATCCTCGCGCTGGCACGTTGGGCCGGCGTGCGGCGAAGCATCCGCGTCGCCCACTCCGGCAGCAGGGCGGCGCCGGCATGCAGGAACACGTCGCGTGACAGCGAGGCAACCGGCACCGGCAACCGCACCTGGGCGAGGATGTCCAGCACGGTGCGGGTGCGTTCGGTGTAGGCGAGAGTGGCCCGTACCTTCTGGAAGTACGCGTTCACCTCGGCCTCGCTGCGCGGCACGTCACGCGCGCCGAGCGCCTCGGCCACCCGGCGCGACTCGTCGAAGTAGCGATCGGCTGCACCGGACGGCAGGTCGATGTGGCTGTAGCGCCGATAGCCCTGGAGGAAGCTGTAGGCCTCGGTCACGTGGACCCAGGTGAGCAGGGTCGGATCGTTGGCGTCGTAGGGGCGGCCGTCCTCGGCGAACCCGTGCACGCGGTCATGGATGCCGCGCACGCGCTCGATCAGCGCTTCCGCCGCGGCGCGCGGGGCGTAGGTGGTACCGCCGACGAAGGTGGTGGTGCGGCGCAGCCGGCCGAGCAGGTCCTCGCGGAAGTTCGAGTGGTCCCACACGCCGGCCAGCGCCAGCGGGTGCAGGGTCTGCAGCATCAGCGCGGCCAGGCCGCCGGCGAGCATGCCGGGGAAGTCGGCGTGGATGCGCCAGGTGGCACCGTCCGGATCGAACAGGCCCGGGTCACCCGGCGGGGCGTCGTAGTCGACCGTGCCGCCGCCGTGGCGCGGGAACGCGCCGGCCACCCAGCGGCGGATCGCCGCCTGGGCCGGTCGGGTGACGAGGTGCAGGGCGGAGGGCATGCGCGGATTTTAGCCGCCCGGTCGTGTGCTGGCCGCGGCTTGCGACATCCGGTGTCGCGGGTCGCTGCCGCTTATGCCATTTCCGACGTTTGCATTGGCCGGCGGATGTGTTATCCCTAACCGCATGACGCTCCGCACTGCCCGCTGGTTTACCTGGTTTTATGGCTATCCGAGGCCACAGGCGGAGCCAGGGGCGCGATCGTAAGCAGCACACACCGATCCCACCGAATCCTGAAAGCCGCCAGCCCAACCCTGGCGGCTTTTTTCATGGTCGCCCGGAAACCCGACACGAGGACCCGCACCATGAGCACTGCCACCGACGACCTGCGCATCCGCGAGCTGAAGCGCCTGTCCACTCCGGCCGAGGTGATCGGCGACTGCGCCGATCCGCAAGCCGCCCACCGCACCGTCGCCCGCAGCCGCGAGCGCCTGCACGCGATCCTGCAGGGGCGCGACGACCGCCTCGCCGTGGTGATCGGCCCGTGCTCGATCCACGATACCCGCGCTGCGATCGAGTACGCGCAGCGGTTGGCGGTCGAGCGCGAAAAGCACGCCGACGCGCTGGAGATCGTGATGCGCGTGTATTTCGAGAAGCCGCGCACCACGGTGGGCTGGAAGGGCCTGATCAACGATCCCGACCTGGACGGCAGTTTCCGCATCGATCGCGGCCTGCGGCTGGCACGGGGCCTGCTGATCGGCATCAACGAGTTGGGCGTGCCGGCCGGATGCGAGTTCCTCGACATGATCACCCCGCAGTACATCGCCGACCTGGTGAGCTGGGGCGCGATCGGTGCGCGCACCACCGAGAGCCAGGTGCACCGCGAGCTGGCCTCGGGCCTGTCGTGCCCGGTCGGCTTCAAGAACGGCACCGACGGCAACGTGAAGATCGCGGTGGACGCGGTGCTGGCCGCCTCGCAGCCGCACCATTTCCTGGCCGTGACCAAGGACGGCCGCACCGCCATCGCCACCACCGCCGGCAACGGCGACTGCCACGTGATCCTGCGCGGCGGCAGCGCGCCGAACTACGACGCGGCCAGCGTCGAGGCCGCCTGTGCGGCGATCGGCAAGGCCGGCCCGGCGCCGCGGCTGATGATCGACGCCAGCCACGCCAACAGCAACAAGAAGCCGGAGAACCAGCCGGCGGTGGTGGCCGACATCGCCGGCCAGATCGCCGCGGGCGAGTCGCGCATCATCGGCGTGATGGTCGAGAGCCACCTGGTCGGCGGCCGGCAGGACCTGGTGCCCGGCCAGCCGCTGGCGTACGGCCAGAGCATCACCGACGGCTGCATCGACTGGGACGCTTCGGTGGCCGTGCTGGCAAGGCTGGCCGAGGCGGTGCGGGCCCGCCGGCAGGCCGTACGCCAGGTGGCCTGAGGCGTCAGGAGGTCAACGCGGCGTCCAGCGTGATGCTGGCCTTGAGTACCTTGGACACCGGACAGCCGGTCTTGGTCGCCTCGGCGATGCGCGCGAAGGTGTCCGCGTCGGCGTTCGGGACCCTGGCACGACAGGTGAGATGGATCGCGGTGATGGCGAAGCCCTCGCCATCCTTCTCCAGGTGGACCACGGCGCGGGTGTCGATGCTGTCGGCGGTGAGCCCGGCCTGTTCCAGTCCCAGCGAGAGTGCCATCGAGAAGCACGCCGCGTGGGCTGCGCCGATCAGCTCTTCCGGATTGGTGCCGGGGCCGTCCTCGAAGCGAGAGGCGAATCCGTAGGGCGCTTCGCGCAGCACGCCGGTCTCGGTGGAGATGCTGCCGGTGCCGCTGCGCAGGTCGCCGGACCAGTGGGCGGATGCGGATTTCTTCATGGCGCGGTCCTCAGGGTGGGGAAATCCGGAACGTCGAAACATGTTGCGCGTCCGGCCATCGACGAAATGTGCAGGGCATCGGTCGTATGCTTCGCCGGTCATTGATTGCGGAGCCGCCATGTCCACCGAGTTCGCCGTTCGGCACGATGAGGATGCCTGTGCGTTGGAAACCTGGCAGGAAGGCCATCGGGGGATCCTGACCTACGTGCTGCAATCCGACGGGGGCGCAACCGTGATGACGATCGACCATACCGGCGTGCCGGTCGCGGCGCGCGGCAGGGGCATGGCTGGCGCGCTGGTGGCCGCTGCGTTCGAGATTGCCCGACAGCACGGCTGGCGCGTCCGGCCGAGTTGCTCATACGCCGCGGCATGGGCGCGGCGCCATCCGCAGGTCGGCGACCTGCTGACCTGATCTTCCCACCCAGTCGCCCGGCAGCCCATGAGCGCACCTCCCGAACATCCCGTCACCACCGTCGGCAGTCGCTGGCGCCCCCTGCACTCGTTGCGGGTGCGCCCGAGGCTCAGCATTGCCTTCGCCGTGTTCGTGGCGGCATCGGGTCTTTTGCGGGCCAGCGGGATGTCGCTGGCGCCGGCACTGCTGCTCGGTTTCGACATGGGGGCGCTGGTGTTTCTCGGCGGCATGCTCGTGATGTTCAACCAGGCCACGATCCAGGGCATGCGCCACCAGGCGCGACTGCAGGACGCCGGCCGCTGGGGCATTTTGTGGAGCGCGATCGCGGTGACCGCCGTGGTGATGGTCGCACTCGCCATGGAACTGCAAGCGGCCAGGCACGGCGGTTGGCTGGCGCTCTCGATGGCCGGCAGCTGCATCGTGCTGGCCTGGCTGTTCATCAACGTGATGTTCGCGCTGCACTACGCGCATGGTTTCTACGGCGATTACGGCAGTCAGCACCAGGGTCTGGAGTTTCCCGGCAAGGAGGAGCCCGACTACTGGGACTTCGCCTACTTTTCGATCGTGATCGGCATGACCTTCCAGGTATCCGACGTGCAGATCACCAGCCGCGAGTTGCGTCGCATGGTGCTGCTGCACAGCGTGATCGCGTTCTTTTTCAATGTCTTCATCATCGCGGTGACGGTGAACATCGTGGCCGGGCAGGCCTGAGGAGGCGCGGTGATTGGCATCGAGGGACGCAACGGCGAGCAGGGCTACCGGTGGCTGCCGCCGAAGCCGTCGGAAGTGCGCGGCGGGCAACTGCGGGTGATCCCCTATCCCGCACCCGGCACCACGCGCGGCAGCGTCGCGATCAGTGCGCTGGCGATGGTCGCCACGCTGGCGCTGCGCCACGCCGGGGCCGGCTCACCGGACGCGCGGCTGGCCGCGATCGGCTATCCGGTGCTGCTGGCGATGCTGCTGGCTGCGGCCTTGCTGCGTGGCGCCGGCTGGTTCCGTCGGCGCAGCGTCCCGATCGGCGGCACGCTGCGCTTCGTGCCGCTGCGCCCGCAGTACTGGATCGACCTGGTGTTCTCGTTCTCGGCCATCTCCGGTGTGCTGGACGGCTGGATCCGGCACGACCACCCGCAGCCTCTGGGACCGTGGGAAGGGTTGCTGTGGATCGCCACGCTGGCGTGCCTTGGCTTCGCCCTCGCGCCCTGGTTCAGCCGACACGTGCTGCGCCGGCGCGGTTTCGGTTGAGCGGGCGGTTCAGTCGCGGAAGTTGTCGAACTGCAGCGGCACGCCGACATCGGTCTGTCGCAGCAGGGCGATGGCGGCCTGCAGGTCGTCGCGCTTCTTGCCGGTCACGCGCAGCTTCTCGCCGTTGATCTGCGCTTCCACCTTGAGCTTGGCGGCCTTGATCGCGGCGATCAGTTTCTTTGCCGGAGCCTGCTCGATGCCCTGCTTGACCGTGATCTTCTGCCGCGAGCCGGCGACGTTGGTTTCCGGATCGGCCGTCTCCAGCGCACGCAGGTCGATCTTGCGGGTGGCCAGCCGGGTGGTGAGGATGTCGCGCATCTGCTTGAGCTGGAACTCGCTGGCGCCGGTCGCGGTGATCACGAAGTCTTCCAGTTCGAACTTCGCGTTCGTGCCCTTGAAGTCGAAGCGCGTGGTGAGTTCGCGGTTGGCCTGGTCCACGGCGTTGGTGAGCTCGTGCTTGTCGACTTCGGAGACCACGTCGAAGGAGGGCATGGCGGCATCCCGGCTGGCTGGAAAGGGTCGCCAGTGTAAGCCAGCGCGGGCGTGGGATAATCGCCGGCCTTCATCCTTCAACGCGTCATTGCGGCGCAAGCCGGAATCCCGCGCCTTCATGCCTCCCGCCATGCCCCAGTCGTTCGCTCCGTGGTCATCCAGTCCGGCGTGCCGCGCATGAAGGTCGACGTCCTGGTGATCGGCGCCGGCGCGGCCGGCCTGATGTGCGCCATCACTGCCGGCCAGCGCGGCAAGCGGGTGCGGGTGGTCGACCACGCCAACCGGGCGGGCAAGAAGATCCTGATGTCGGGCGGCGGGCGCTGCAATTTCACCAACCTCGGCGTGACGCCGGCCAACTTCCTGTCGGCCAACCCGCACTTCGCCAAGTCGGCGCTGGCGCGCTACACACCGTGGGACTTCATCGCGCTGGTGGAGAAGCACGGCATCCGTTACCACGAGAAGGAGCTCGGCCAGCTGTTCTGCGACGAGTCCTCCAAGCTGATCGTGCGCATGCTGCTGGACGAGTGCGCGGCGGCAGGGGTGGAGGTGCGCACGGGCTGCGCGGTGACGCAGGTGGCGAAGGTGGACGGGGGCTTCCTCGTGCAGACGGCCGAGGGGCCGGTGCACGCCACCTCGCTGGTGGTCGCGACCGGCGGCCTGTCGATTCCCAGCCTGGGCGCCACCGGCTTCGGCTACGACCTGGCGCGGCAGTTCGGCCACGCCGTGCTGCCCACGCGGGCGGGCCTCGTGCCGCTGACCCTCAGCGGCAAGCACCAGGAGCGTTATCAGGACCTGGCTGGCGTGGCCCTGCCGGTGAGCGAGGCACGCATGGGCAGGCAGAGCTTCCGCGCCGGCCTGCTGTTCACCCATCGCGGCGTGAGCGGTCCGGCGATCCTGCAGATATCCAGCTACTGGCAGCCGGGCGATGATCTTCGGCTTGATCTGTCGCCGGAGGTCGATGCCGCGGACTGGCTGGTGACCCAGCGCGCCGAGCGCCCGGCGGCCGAGTTGAAGAACGTGCTCGGCGACCTGCTGCCCCGGCGGCTCGCGCAACGCCTGTGCGAACTGTGGTTTCCGAGCAGGCCGATGCGCCAGTTCCGCGAGGCGGAGCTGGCCGACATCGGTCGCCAGCTGCACGACTGGCCCATCGTGGCCAGCGGCACCGAGGGCTACCGTACCGCCGAGGTCACGCTGGGCGGGGTGGACACGCACGAGCTGTCGTCGTCCACGATGGAATCGAAGCGCGTGCCGGGGCTGTACTTCATCGGCGAAGTGGTGGATGTCACCGGCTGGCTGGGCGGCTACAACTTCCAGTGGGCCTGGGCATCCGGTCACGCCGCCGGTGAAGTGGTTGGCTGAGGAACGCAGCGTTCCGTTTCCGACGCGCCGCCTCCCGCCGGATTTCGCGTCCATTGAACGATCCGGGTGGTCTCATCCGCGTCTGCAAAACGATCGGGAGTACATCGCATGAAGGTCGGATTCATCGGGCTGGGTTCCATGGGCAGCGCCATGGCCGGCAATCTCGTGGCTGCGGGTCATGCCGTGACGGTGTGGAACCGCTCGGAGGCGGCAGCCGAACCGCTGGTGTCCCTGGGGGCGAAGCTGGCGAAGACCCCCGACCGCGCCGTGCTGGGCGAGGTGGTCTGTTCGATGCTGGCCAACGATCAGGCGGTGCGCGCGGTGTTCCTCGATGGCGGCCTGCTCGATGCGATGGACTCCGGCACGGTGCACGTCAACCACGCCACCATCTCGGTGGCGCTGGCGCAGGAGCTCACTGAAGCGCACGCCGCCCGCGGCATCGGCTACGTGGCGGCGCCGGTGTTCGGGCGGCCGGACGCAGCGGCGGCGGCGAAGCTCAACATCGTCGCGGCCGGTCAGCCCGACGCACTGGAGAAGGTGCGCCCGCTGCTCGAGGCGATGGGGGTGAAGACCTGGCCGATGGGCGGCGACCCGGTGCGGGCCAATGTGGTGAAGATCGCCGGCAACTTCATGCTCGCCTCGGCGATCGAGGCGATGGCCGAGGCGTCCACGCTGACCCGCGCCTACGGCGTGGAGGCGGCGGATTTCCTCGAGGTGATGACCTCGACGCTGTTCGCCGCACCGGCCTACCAGGGCTACGGCAAGCTGATCGCCGAGCAGCGTTTCAGTCCGGCGGGCTTCGCCATGCCGCTGGGACTGAAGGACGTGGGACTGGCGCTGGTTGCGGGCGAGGGCAGGCGGGTGCCGCTGCCGTTTGCCGGCGTGCTGCGCGACAACTTCCTCGACGCGCTGACCCACGGCGGCGAGTCGCTGGACTGGTCGGCGCTGGCGCTGGTCGCCGCGCGCCGGGCGGGGCTCGAAGGGGGCGATGCCGCCTGAGCGACGCCAACCTGCAGGAGTCCGCTCGCGGGCGATGCTTCTTCTCCTGATCCACAACGAAGCAAACTAGAGAGGAGCATCGCCCGCGAGCGGGCTCCTACCGGGCCGGGGTTCAGCGCGAGGCGCGCCGGCTGAGCCAGATGTCGAGCTGGTTGGCGAACGCCTGGCGGTCGCGCGGGTGGAACGCGGACGGTCCGCCGGTGTCCACGCCGGCGCCGCGCAACTCCTCCATGAAGTTACGCATCGACAGCTGCTGGGCGATGCTGTCGCGGGTGAACGGCACCCCGCGCGGATTCACCGCCTGCGCGCCCTTTTCGAGCACCTGCGCGGCGAGCGGGATGTCCTGCGTGACCACCAGGTCGCCGGCGGCCACCCGCGCCACGATCTCGTTGTCCGCCACGTCGAAGCCCCCCGCCACCTGCAGGCTGCGGACGAAGCGCGAGGGCGGCGTGCGCAGCGCATGGTTGGCGACCAGGGTGACCTGCACCTGCGCGCGCTCGGCGGCACGGAACAGGATCTCCTTCACCGGCACCGGGCAGGCGTCGGCATCGACCCAGATCTGCGGTGCGCTCATGCGCCGGCGTCCCAGTGCAGGGTGCCGTCGACGACGGTGTTGGTATGGCCGCCGACCCACACGGCGCCGTCGTCATCGATACGGATCAGCAGTCGAGCGTCGTAGCCGATCTCGCGCCCCTGGCTCACCGCGTAGCCGCGGGCGAGCGGACCATGCGGTTCGGCTTGCACCAGATACGCGGCGAGCAGGCCGTTGGCCGCGCCAGAGGCGGGGTCCTCGGTGATGCCGGCGCCGGAGGCCAGCGCGCGCACCACCAGCGGGTGATCGGCGGCCGCGCTGCGGGCGTATGCGCAGATGCCCATGCTGGCGGTGGCCTTGCCCAGCGCGCCGATCGCCGCGTGGTCGGGATGCCACCCGCGCAGTGCCGCCTCGTCCGCGCATTCGACCACCCACCAGCGGCGCCCGCCGTCGACCAGCGCGGGGGCGAGGGTGCCGGTGGCCACGCCGGCCAGGGCCGGACGCAGCAGGGGATGGGCGTCGATCCCGGTATCGAGCACGGTGGCGGCGGGCGAACGCAACAGCAACTGGCGATCCCCACCGTCGCCCTCGACCCGGATCGGCAGTACCCCGGCGCGGCATTCCTGCCACAGCAGACCATCACGGGGTTCGACCAGGCCGCAGGCCAGCGCGGCATGCGCACTGCCCACGCTGGGGTGGCCGGCGAAATCGATCTCGCGGGTGGGCGTGAACATCCGCACGCGATAGCTCGCCTTCGGATCGCTCGACGGCAGCAGGAACGTGGTCTCGACCAGGTTGGTCCAGCGGGCGAAGGCCTGCATGGCGGCGTCGGTCCAGCCGCTCGCGTCGATCACCACGCCGAGGTGATTGCCGCCGCCGCGGCGGGCGGCGAACACGTCCAGGTGCAGGTAGCGGAAAGCGGTCATCGGCGGCGGCGCAAGAAAGGGCGACAGTCATCCATGATAGCGGGCGGTCGACAGCCGCCGCGGCTCCGGCCAAGATGGCGAGTCGTTTCACCCGTAGACGGAACCCATGACGATCACCCTCATCATCCTCGCCGTGACCTGCGTGGTCTCCTTCATGGCACTCAACAACGGCAAGCTGATGGACGATCTGCTGCTGTGGCCGCCGGCGATCCAGCGCAATCGCGAGTACTACCGGCTGGTGACCTACGGACTGGTGCACGCCGACTTCGGGCACCTGCTGTTCAACATGCTGACGCTGTTCTTCTTCGGGCGACTGATGGAGCAGTTCTTCGCCGCCCGGCTCGGTTCGCTGGGATTCCTGCTGTTCTACATGGGCGGGCTGGTGGTCTCGATCCTGCCGACCTACCTGAAGAACCGCGGCAATGCCCGTTACCGCAGCCTGGGCGCCTCGGGCGCGGTATCGGCGGTGCTGTTCGCCTTCATCCTGCTGGCTCCCTGGGCGCGCATCTACGTGTTCGTGATCCCGATGCCGGCGATCATCTACGGCGTGCTCTACACGGCCTACTCGATCTACATGGACCGGCGCGGGCAGGACAACGTCAACCATAGCGCGCACCTGTGGGGCGCGGCGTACGGCGTGGCCTTTACCCTGATCATCGAGCCGCGCGTGCTGTCGCACTTCATCGGGGCGTTGCTCCGTCCCGGCGGCATGTGAGCTGTCGGCAGCGGTCCGGAGCAGGCCGGATTGGATCAGGGCGCGTTCATCGCAGCCGGCTAGCGTGTCGCTTTCAAGCGAGCGCCATGGCCCGCCCGGGAGACGAATTATGAAAAAGATGCTGCTGGGTGGCTTGCTGGTGGCGGGTGCGACCTCCCTGCTGGGCGGTTGCTACATCGCCCCCGACTACAGCTACGTGCGCGGTCCCGACGGCGGCGGTGCCTATTACGGCCATGCCGCCACGGTGTACGACGACGGCTACTACGCACCCTACGGATACGGCTATTACGGCTACCCCTATGGCTACCCCGGCGGAGTGACGGTTGGCGTCGGCGCCACCTGGTACGGCGGTTCCCACTACCGACGGTACGACCGCGACGACGATCGCCGCTGGCACGGCGACGACCACCGGGGTCACTGGGACCGCGACGGTGACCGTCACCGCGATGCGCCACGCCGGGACGATGGTCCCGGCTACCGGCAGCCGCGGCAGCGCGACGATTCGCACGACCGCCACGAACAGCGGCGGAACCGGGATGAGCGTCACCGCTAGGATCGCGTTGATGCTTCGGAGAGAGGCACGGTGAGGCCGTTAGCCAAGCCGGCCCGGTTGCTTGCGCCAGGGATGCGGTGGTCGCGGATCCGCCGCTTCGTCGCCGGCCTCGGGCTTGCGTTGCTCCTGAGCGGCTGTGCCTCCGTCCGCTACTACGGTCACGTGGTGCACGGCGAGGCTTCGTTGCTGTTGGCGCGCCGGCCGATCCCCGAGGTCCTGGACGATCCGCGCACACCGCCGGCGCTGGCGCGGCGGCTGACCCTGGCCGAGCAGGCGCGCCGCTTCGCCTCGACGCGACTCGATCTGCCGGACAACCGCAGCTATACCAGTTACGTGGCGCTGGACCGGCCCTACGTCGCCTGGAACGTGTTCGCCGCACCGCGCTTCTCGGTGGAGGCGGTGCCGCAGTGCTTCCCGATCGCCGGTTGCGTGGCCTATCGCGGCTACTTCCGCGAATCGCTGGCGCGGCAGCACGCCGAGGCGCTGCGCCAACGGGGGCTGGACGTGTGGGTGTCGCCGGTGCCGGCGTACTCGACGCTGGGCTGGTTCGCCGACCCGATCCTCAGCTCGATGATGCGCTGGGACGACGACGAGCTGGCCGGCACGCTGTTCCACGAGCTGGCGCACCAGCAGGTGTACGTGAAGGGCGATACCGCGTTCAACGAGTCGTTCGCCAGCTTCGTCGAGCGCGAGGGACTGCGCGAATGGCGCGCCTCGCGCGGCCTGCCGCCGCCGGATGGCCGCGACCAGGCGATGGAGCATGGCTTCACCGCCCTGGTGCTGGCCCTGCGCGAACGCCTGCGGCGGGACTACGCCCGGGCGGGCGATGTCGAGGCGCTGGAGCGACGCAAGCAGGACGACATCGCGACGTTCCGGCACGACTACGCGGCGTGGCGCGACCGCGACTTCCCCGGCGACCACCGCTACGACGCCTGGGTGGCGGCCCCGATCAACAACGCCCGGCTGCTGCCGTTCGGTCTCTACGACCAGTGGACCGGTGCGTTCGCGGCGCTCTTCGTGCAGGTGGACCGGCAATGGCCGGCGTTCTACCAGGCTGTGACCCGGATCGGGCGCCTGGCGCCGGCGCGGCGTCTGGCCGAACTGCAGGCGCTGGCGGTGCAGGGAAGGGGGGCGGTCGCCAGCGACGTGACGGATGCATGGTCATCGCCCTGATCGAAATGCCTGATCCGAAAGGCCTTCGCGAAGGCGATCCGGAAAAGCTGAACGAATGCTTTTTTCGCGCCCTGGCCGCCTTGAACTTCGACGGAGCGATCCGCACTAAGGGGTCGTATCGCCGAGACGGCGACAAGAGGCGGGCCAGAACATCGGACCGCTGAGGGGTCGGCCCCTTCCTCCCCCGGATCGCCGACCTGACAAACCCCGGCCCGCCCCTCCCCTGGCGCCCGGGGTTTTTTTATGTCCGCCACCGGGTCGGATTCGCGGCGCGCCTTGGTTCGCAACGATAATGCGCGGACCCCACCCACGGACCTGGCGATGATCATCCGCTCGCTGCTCGACACTGACCTGTACAAGTTCTCGATGATGCAGGTGGTGCTGCACCAGTACCCGGGCGCGCATGTCGAGTACCGCTTCAAGTGCCGCACGCCGGGCGTGGATCTGGTGCCGTACCTGGACGAGATCCGCAGCGAGCTGGAGTCGCTGTGCCGGCTGCGCTTCACCGAGGAAGAGCTCGCCTACCTGGGTGACCTGCGCTACATCAAGAGCGACTTCGTGGACTTCCTCGGGTTGTTCCAGCTCAACACCAAGTACGTTCAGATCGGGCCGTCGCCGACAGCGCCGGGCGAGATCGAGATCCACATCCGCGGCCCGTGGCTGCACACCATCCTGTTCGAGGTGCCGCTGCTGGCGATCGTCAACGAGGTGTACTTCCGCAACACCCAGCCGGGCATCGACCTGTCGACCGGCCGCCAGCGGCTGGCGACCAAGATCGAACAGTTACGCGACACCCCTGGCTATGCCGACTGCCGGATCGCCGACTACGGCACGCGCCGGCGCTTCTCGCGCGAGTGGCACCGCGAGGTGGTGACCACGCTGCGCGACCGGCTGGGGCCGCAGCTGGCCGGCACCAGCAACGTCGCGCTGGCACGGGAACTGGGACTGATTCCTCTGGGCACGCTAGCGCATGAATACCTGCAGGCGCACCAGGCACTGGGGCCGCGCCTGCGCGATTCCCAGGTGGCCGCGCTGGAGGCCTGGGCGCGCGAGTACCGCGGCGACCTGGGTATCGCGCTGTCGGACGTGTATGGACTCAACGCCTTCCTGCGCGACTTCGACATGTACTTCTGCAAGCTGTTCGACGGCACCCGCCACGACTCGGGCGATCCGTTCGCCTGGGGCGAGCGGGTGCTGGCGCATTACCGAGCGAACCGTGTCGATCCGCGCAGCAAGGTGTTGGTGTTCAGCGACGGCCTGGACATCCCACGCGTGATGAAGCTCTACGCGCACTTCCAGGGGCGCTGCCAGCTCGCCTTCGGCGTCGGCACCAACCTCACCAACGACGTCGGCCCCGCGCCGCTGCAGATCGTGATCAAGATGGTCCGCTGCAACGGCCAGCCGGTGGCCAAGCTCAGCGACACGCCCGGCAAGAACATGTGCGACGACCCGGCCTACGTGGCCTACCTGCGGCAGGTGTTCGAGATCCCCGCCGAGCCGGCCGGCTGAGCGGCGTCGTTCTTTTCGCCGCCGGACCCCGGCGTGCGCCGGAGCCCGGGCCAGGCCAGCAGGAGCAGCGTCGCCAGGGCCAGCAGGCCGGAGAACAGCAGGGACATCGGACGCGATCTCGAAACGGGGACGCCCCACGATAGCCCGCGCGCGGCGGCCATCCATCTGGCGATTGCTCATATCCATATGCCGCGGCTTGCGCGAGCACCAGCGCCGGCGCACGCTTGCCGTCTTACTTCTCCGCGCGGATCCGCCCATGACCACGATCTACGACTTCACCGCACGCGATATCGATGGCAACGAGCGCTCGCTCGACGAGTTCCGCGGCAAGACGCTGCTGGTGGTGAACGTCGCCTCGCGCTGCGGATTCACGCCGCAGTACCAGGGGCTGGAGGCAGTGTGGCGGCGGCTGCGCGACCGGGGCCTGGTGGTGCTCGGCTTCCCATGCGACCAGTTCGGCCACCAGGAGCCGGGCGACGAGGCGGAGATCCGCCAGTTCTGCAGCACCCGCTACGAGGTCAGTTTCCCGATGTTCGCCAAGATCGAGGTGAACGGCGACGGTGCCCATCCGCTGTACAAGTGGCTGAAGCAGGAGGGCAAGGGCATCCTGGGCAGCGAGGCGATCAAATGGAACTTCACCAAGTTCCTGGTCGATGCCGAAGGGCAGGTGGTCCGCCGCTATGCGCCGACCGACACGCCGGAAAAGATCGCGAAGGACATCGAGCCGCGCCTGGCGTGAGCGGTCAGGGCTTTCCGCGGTAGGTCGCCAGCAGTTCGGCGATGGCGTCGAGCGTGCGGCTCGGTGGCGGCGCGCCCTCCGGCGGTACGTCGTGGTTGAGGAGGATGGCGAACGCCAGGTGCTCGCCGCCCGCGCTGGTGACGTAGCCGGCCAGCGCGCTCACGCCGGTCATCGAGCCGGTCTTGGCGTGCACGTCGCCCTCGGCCGGCGTGCCTCGCATCCGCGCCACCAGCGAACCGTCCACGCCGGCGACCGGCAGGTCGTCGTGCAGCGTGGCGGCGTAGGGTCGGGCGGCCACGTACTGCAGCAGGCGGACCATCGCCGACGCGGTGACCAGGTTCTGCCGCGACAAGCCGCTGCCCTCGGTCAGCCGTGCCTGCGTCGGGGCGATGCCGATCTGTGCCAGCAGGGCGTCGAGCGCGCGCAGCCCCCAGGCGCCGGTGCCGAGGAAGCCCACCGGCGCCGTGCCGTCGGCCTCGGCCAGGGTCCGCGCCTGCACGCCGGCCAGTTGCAGCAGGTTCTGCAGGTAGAGGTTCTGCGAGCGCTTGAGGCCCCGTTCGAGGATCTCGCCGAACGCCGGCGACTCCACCGCGCCGAGTTCCACGGCCTGGGCGAGGTAGGCGCTGTCCTCCTGCGGCCAGTGCAGCACCCGTACGCGCCCGCGCAGGGTGATGCCGTGGCGCTCCAGTGCTTCGCGAAGCTGTTCGCCGGCTACCCGGGCCGGGTCGGTCATCGCCAGGTGGTAGCGCGTGGGCGCGTCGCCGGCCGGCACGCTGCCGAAGGCGTACAGGGTGTCGCCGCCCGGAGCGCGGTACAGGTTGATATCCGGCGCGCTGCCGGCAGCGGCCGTTAGCAGGCGGCTGCTCAGGTCCGGAATCGCGATCGGCGGATCGAGCACCACATCGGCGGCATCGCCGGCGGTCCGGCCGGGCGTGATGGTCAGCCACGCGGCGTTCTCCTGCACCACGAGGGCCGTGGCGGGCACCGCGAAGGCGCCGAGCAGGTCGCCGACCTCCCAGCCGGCACCGATCGGCGGCCCCTCGAAGTAGGTGTCGTCGGCGACGAGGTCGCCATCGATGCGGCGGATGCCCCGGGCGGCCAGTTGCGTTGCCAGCCGGTCGGCCCAGTCGGCGCTGTCCCCCGTGCCCAGCGTCGGGTCGCCCATGCCGTAGAGCACCAGCGAGCCGCGCAGGCGTCCACGGACGATCGGCCCGTGGCCGAGCAGTCGGGTGGTCGTGTGCCCGCCTGCGCCGAGCTTCTCCAGCACCAGCGCCGCGGTGAACAGCTTGGCGGTGGAGGCCGGCTCCAGCAGGCGGTCGACCCGGTGCGCGTAGAGCGTGCGGCCGGTGTCCAGCGACACCACCTCGATGCCCCAGTCGGCCCCGGCGAAGCGCGGCGCGTCGATCAGTGCGTCGATGCGGCTGGCCAGCGCCGCGGGCGTCGCGGTGTCGGGTGGCGGTGGCGCTTCCGAGGCGAACGCAGGGGCGGCACCGAGGGCGAGGCAGAGCAGGGCGGCAAGCCGGCGCAGAAAGGAGGAGTGCATGGTCGCCAGTATGGGCATCGTGCCCGCGCTGTACAGGGCGGATCGGGTCGATCTGTTAGGCTTGTGGCCTCTTGCCTCCGTCCTGGCGGCGTTTTTCCCTTCCAACGCGAGAGCCTCATGCAGATTGCCGACCACTCCGTCGTTTCCTTCCACTACACGTTGACCGATGACCAGGGCACGGTGATCGACAGCTCCGCGGGCCGCGAGCCGCTGACCTACCTGCATGGCGTCGGCCAGATCGTGCCGGGGCTGGAGAAGGAGATGGCCGGGCGCGCCGCCGGCGACCAGTTCAAGGTCGACGTGGCACCGGAGGAGGGCTACGGCGTGCGCCATGCCGAACTCGAGCAGCAGGTGCCGCGCGAGGCGTTCCAGGGTGTGGAGGACATCCAGCCCGGCATGCAGTTCCAGGGCCGCGGCCCGCAGGGCGTGATCAACGTCACCGTGACCAAGGTCGAGGACGGCGTGGTGCACATCGACGGCAACCATCCGCTGGCCGGCCAGACGCTGCATTTCGACGTGCAGGTGACCGAGGTGCGCGAGGCGACCGACGAGGAGCGCGAGCACGGCCACGTGCACGGTCCGGGTGGCCACCACCACTGAGGCTTGCGACCGCCCGATGCATGAAAGCGCCGCCCCACCGGGCGGCGTTTTCGTTGGCGGCGGGCGACGGTGATCAGTACCAGTCGAGCAGCGACACGCCCAGGCCCAGGTAAGTGGCGTTGTGGTTGTAGTCGATCATGCTCTCGCCGTAGCCCTTGAACAGCTCCATGTAGCCGCGCAGGTTGCCGGCGACCGGAAAGCTCCAGGTGAACTGGCCGGCGCCATGGCTACGGCTGCCGCCACGCAGCGAGTGGCGCAGCAGCAGGCCGAATTCCTGGCCGCGCCACTCGTGCACGACCTGCGCCTCGGTCCGTCCCATGTAATCGCTGATGTCGGGGTTGTTGTCGTCTTTCACGGTCTCGGGGATCCGCCACCACGGCCGGATCATCACGGTCCAGCCGGGGCGCTCGAAGCCGAAGTCGGCGATCACCCGGTTCCAGCTGCGCGAGAGCGGGTTGGAGCGCCCGTTGGACTGGTGGTCGATACCGATGCCGAGCAGCCGGCCCTGCCAGCCGAGCACGTCGTAGTGGGTGTCGAACACCAGCATCGCCTCCGGCTCGTAGTTGGTCTCGCGGAACGGACGGGAGATGCCGCTGTTGTAGAGCTGCCAGTGCGATGACTGGGTGTAGCCGACCCAGACGTCGCCACCGGCATCGCCGAACACGTCCTGGGCCACCTTGGTCTTCAGGCTCAACTGGAACTTCATTTCCGCGTTCTGCAGCGCGATCCGTGCCGGTGCCGTGTTTTCGGGATTCGGGCTGGTCGGACGATCGTTCTGGTTGCTGGTGGCGAAGACCGGCATGGCGTACACCGGCTTGTAGCCACGGATATTGAAGGTTCCGAGCTTGGCTTCGGGCGACAGTTCCCAACGAGAGTCGAGCAGGGACAGCGGCGCGGCCACGGCGCCATCGCCTTCGGTTTTCTTGCCGGCATCGCGGGCGAACACGGCCACGTCGTCGGGACTTGGGCGCTTCTGCGCCATGGGCAGGTGATCGCGACCGGTGGCTTTGTCGTAGCAGGCCAGCCGCTGGGAGTCGCTCTCGATCGCGGTGCAGGCGCGTATATCCATCGGATCCGGGTTCTGCGCATGGGCTGTCGCGCTTGCCAGCGCGAGCATGCCGGCGAGCGGGGCGGAAAAGCTCCGGGGCAGAGGTGTCGTCATGACGTGGGTCTCGATGTCGGTGGCGGGCTCGGCCACAAAAAAGGCCGGCCGCAGGTTACTGCGGCCGGCCAGTCCGGGCGACAGCGGCCTACTTGCCCTTCACCCAGCGGTCGTACTCGGCCTCGCTGATCTTGCCGTTGCGGTTGCTGTCGGCGTAGTCGAAATCGTTGGCCAGCAGCGGATAGGCGGCAGCCTGCTCGGGGGTGATGAACTTGCCGTTGCCGGCAAGCTGGGCGAACGGCGGTGGGGTGTCGTGCGTCGGAGCCGGGGGCAGCGTGCTGCGGATGGTCACCTCTCCCTGCGGTGTCTGGAACACCGCGTTGCCTGCCGACGCGGTGGTGGCCGCCGGTGACGGGGAGGGCGTGTTCTCGGACTGCATGGCCGTGGCCTGGCCGGCGGCGAGCAACGCGACGGCAGCGGCGAGAGGGACCCAGAGCGTGCGGAATGTCATGTTCGGTACTCCATGCCAGAATCGATGGGAAGGCGCATCGGCGGCTGGACCACAGTGGTTCGGTCGCAGGGGGCGCCCGGTCACGCTAGCAACGGATGTGTCAATGCCATCTCAATCTGCTGCAACTGGATGGCCGCGTGCCGTAGCGCCAGCGCTCCGCTTGGACCAGGCCAGGAGGCTTCAGTTGCACGCCCAGGGGCTGCTTGCGCCCCCGCGACGACGAGCGCGGTCGCAGGATCTTGTGGATGCGGTGCAGCGCATGCGGCTGTTGCAGATCGACACCATCCACGTCGTCGCGCGCAGCCCCTACCTGGTGCTGTTTTCCCGGCTCGGCGACTACCCGGTCGAATGGCTCGAGCAGGCCCTGGCCGACGGGCGCCTGGCTGAGTGCTGGGCGCACGAGGCGTGCTTCGTCACCGCCGGGGACTTCCCGCTGCACGACGCCTGGCGACACCGCCGCGGCCACCACTGGTCCTATCGTCATGCCGAACGCATGCAGCGGGAACATCCGGCGGAGATGCGTGCGCTGCTCGAGCGTGTCGCCCGGGACGGGCCGGTGCGTTCGGCCGACTTCGTCCGCGAGGATCGCGGCGCCGGTGGTTGGTGGTCGTGGAAGCCGGAGAAGCGCTGGCTGGAGGCCTGGTTTGCGCTGGGCGAACTGATGGTGCTTCGCCGCGAGCGGTTCCAGCGCGTCTACGATCTGGCCGGGCGCGTGCGCGACCGGCTGGTGCCGCCGGACGATGGGGCGGCGACCAGCCTGGAAGAGGCGAGTCTGCGCCTGCGCTTCATCGCGGACACGGTGCGCGCGCTGGGAATCGTGCCTGCACGCTGGATTGCCGACTACTACCGGTTGAGGCCACAGGTGAGCGACCAGGAAATGCGACCTTTGGTGGCCACGGGCGAAGTGCTCCAGGTCGATGTGGCGGGTTGGGATGCGCCCGGTTACGTCCATGCCGATCACGCCGACGCGCTGACCAGGGCGGCAGGTGGCCGCCTGCGCGCGACGCTTACGGCTGTGCTTTCGCCTTTCGATCCATTGGTGTGGGACCGGCAGCGGCTGCAGGGAATGTTCGGTTTCGACTACGCGCTGGAATGCTACGTCCCGGCGCCGAAGCGGCAATTCGGTTACTTCGTGCTGCCGATCCTGCATCGCGGCGCGCTGGTTGGCCGACTGGACGCCAAGGCGCACCGTGTCCGCGGCGAGTTCGAGATCAAGGCCCTGTTCCTCGAACCCGGCGTCGATGGCGACGCCGGGCTGGCCGGAGCGCTGGCGTGCGCCTTGCTCCGACTGGCCGAATGGCACGGGACTCCACGCATCCGGCTGGGGCGGACGCGGCCAGCCGCCTTCGCGCCACTTCTTCGCGCGGCGCTCGCGGCAGGTTGATCGGCGAGGCTAGCCGCCATTGCTTGAGGGTGGCTCGGGGATGGTTTCGCAGGACTTGCCGTGCAGCGCCTCGCGCATGCCGCGCGCCAGCGCATTGCAGCGGTTGGCCAGTTGGGGGCGGATGCCCGGGTCGATCGAGTCGCGCAGCAGGCTCTGGCGCATTTCCAGGTAGCGGGGCTCGACCTGGTCGGGCGCGAAGATCCCGGCTGCCCGGTGGCAGGCACGGTAACTGGCCAGGTAGTCGTCGCACGCCGCGATGCCGGTGCGTGAAGGGAGCGTGGGGGCGTGGTGGTGGGCGGCCGCAGGGTGCCCCGTCGCGTCGGCGCCCGTGAGCGGCTTGCGATGGGGTTGGTCGGCACAACCGGCAAGTAGTGCCGACAGCCCTAAGGCCAGCAGGGCCAGGCATCGATGTGTCATGGGGCGCTCCCGGGATAGTGTCGTTCCGAACCGGATTGTGCTCCGACTGGAGAAAACCTGAACGCAAGGCATTTGCGGGGCCGGCATAGCCCATTGGCCATGGATGACCGGCATCGCGGAGTTTTTCGGGCTGTGGTTATAATCGCGTTGCTGTGTTTGCCGGGGTCACCAGAGTCTCGTGACCCGATGCCGCTGATCCCTATCCGCTTCATCGCTTCACCCCTAGGATTTCCGCGCAATCCAGTGCTCCCGCCAGCTCTTGCTGGTCGGGTACCGATTCCAGAAACCTACGGAGTGAAAATCCATGTCCGATCGTCAGACCGGTACCGTCAAGTGGTTCAACGATGCCAAGGGCTTCGGCTTCATCAGCCGTGACAATGGCCCGGACGTGTTCGTGCATTTCCGCGCGATCACCGGCAACGGCTTCAAGAGCCTGCAGGAAGGCCAGCAGGTCACCTTCAAGGTCGTGCAGGGCCAGAAGGGTCTGCAGGCCGAGGAAGTGACCCCGGCCTGATCGCCAGGGAAACCTCCTGTCCTACCGGAAAGCCGGGCAGCGATGCCCGGCTTTTCTCGTTTGCGGGTGCCCGGTGGCCGGTAGGGGCCTTGCACGACGCGAAAATCCGTTATGCTTTTTTCACTGCGTCAGCTCAGGCCTTGGTGGGCGAGCGCCGGGGTGAGACCCGCGCGAAGTCCCCGCGTTGCGCATGACCCAGTCGACTGCCGCCCGGGCGGGCGGACAGCCGGTCACGAAAGGCGTAATCGGAGTGAGTCATGTCGGATCGAGAGAGCGGCACCGTCAAGTGGTTCAACGACGCCAAGGGTTTCGGCTTCATCAGCCGCGAAAGCGGCCCGGACGTGTTCGTGCATTTCCGCGCGATCACCGGGGCCGGCTTCAAGAGCCTGAAGGAAGGACAGAAGGTGACCTTCAAGGTGGTGCAGGGCCAGAAGGGCCTGCAGGCCGAGGAAGTGACCCCGGCCTGACCCACCGGTTGGTTCTTCATTTCGCGCAGGAGGCCGGCATCCGCTGGCCTCCTGCGCGTGTCTTGACGATGCGATCCTCGCGCCGCTGCCCGACCATCGGCCAGGGCGGGGTGCACGCGGCAGGACGGGAATGAGCGACGCGCTCCCCGCGTCCGCACCGCTGCGGGTGCTCCCGGTCGGATCCGGCGATGGCGCGCGCGCCGACCTGATGCTGGTGTCTCCTGCTTCGGGGCGCATGCCGCGACGGGTACTCCTGTGGCTACCGGCCATGGGGGTGCCGGCCCGCCACTATCTGCCGCTGGCCGATCGACTCGCGCAGCAGGGCATCGCCACCGCGATCCACGAGTGGCGAGGGATCGGTTCCAGCGACCGGCGCGCCGGTCGTCGCTGCAACTGGGGCTACCGCGAACTACTGGAACTGGATCTGGCCGCCACCCTGGCCAGCGCTCGTGCCCAGTGGCCGGGGACACCGATGGCCATCGGTGGGCACAGCCTGGGCGGACAACTGGGGGCGCTGTGTGCAGCCATGCATCCGACCGCGTTCGCTGGGTTGGTGCTGGTCGCCAGCGGTTCGCCGTTCTGGAGGGCATTCCCGCGCGGCCTGCTGATCCGCATCGCCTACAGCGCAGCTCCGTTGTTGGCCGCGCTTCGCGGCCACCTGCCGGGACGGCGCCTGGGTTTTGCGGGCAACGAGGCCCGTGGCGTGACAACCGACTGGGCGCGCAGCGGACGCACCGGCCGCTATGTCGTGGCCGGGCTGGATGTCGATCTCGAGCATGCTCTGTCGAGGCTGGATCTGCCGGTGCTGGGCATCCGCCTGGTCGACGACTGGCTGGTGCCGCCCGCATCGCTGGACTGGCTGCTCGGCAAGCTGCCGGGCGCACCCAAGACGTGCCTGGAACTGGGCGCGGATGTGCTGGAGGGCCAGCCGCCCGACCACTTCGCCTGGATGAAGTCGCCGGCCGCCGTAGCCGTGCAGATCGCCGGCTGGTTGCGCTGAGGAAACGCGGCGTTCGCCGGATGGTTCCAGACGGCGCCTTGAATCCGGCATGACGCGCATGCAGATGTCCGGTTTGGCCGTTTCCGGAGTTCTTCGATGCCCCTGTTCGAACCGCTGAAGCAGCGCTCGCTCACCTTGCGCAACCGCCTCGTGGTGGCGCCGATGTGCCAGTACTCCGCCACCGATGGCCTGCCCGAAGCCTGGCACATGGTGCATCTGGGCAGTCGCGCGGTGGGCGGCGCGGCCCTGGTGATCAGCGAGGCTACCGCCGTGTCACCCGAGGGACGGATCTCGGCGGGCGATGTCGGTCTGTGGAACGAAGCACAGCAGCAAGCCTGGGCACCGATTACCGCCTTCATCCACGCCCAGGGCGCGATCGCCGGCGTGCAGCTCGCACACGCCGGGCGCAAGGCCAGCGCGCAGCGTCCGTGGGACGGAGGGGGAGCACTCGCCGCTGGCGAGGGGGCCTGGTCGACCGTCGCTCCATCGGCGCTGCCGTTCGATGCCGGCTGGCACGTGCCGGCGGCGCTGGATGAGGCGGGTATCGCCAAAGTGATCGACGACTTCCGTGCCGCCGCGCGCCGGGCGCTGGACGCAGGCTTCCAACTGGCCGAGGTGCACGCCGCCCACGGCTACCTGCTGCACCAGTTCCTGTCACCGCTCAGCAACCGCCGTACCGACGGTTATGGCGGCAGCTTCGAGAACCGCACGCGGTTGGTACGTGAAGTGGTGGGTGCGGTGCGCGAGGAGTGGCCGGACCACTTGCCGGTATGGCTGCGCATCTCCGCCACCGACTGGGTCGAGGGTGGTTGGGACATCGAGCAGAGCGTGGCGCTGGCGAAGCAGGTCCGGGAGCTGGGCGTCGAACTGATCGACGTGTCCAGCGGCGGATTGGTTCCGCGGGTCAGCATTCCCGTGGCGCCGGGCTACCAGGTGCCGTTCGCCCGCCGCATCCGGGTGGAAGCGGGTATCGCCACGGGGGCGGTCGGCCTGATCAACGAGCCCGGGCAGGCCGAAGCGATCATCACCAACGGGGATGCGGACGTCGTCCTGCAGGCGCGCGAGAGCCTGCGCGATCCGTACTTCCCGCGTCGCGCGGCCAGGGCGCTCGGTGCGTCGATCGACGTGCCGTTGCAATACCAGCGCGCGTGGTGATGTAGTCGACGACCCGACCCGAGGAGCGCATGCGATGGACGCCAACCCACTCCTGATCGATGGCCGTGTGCACGACCTGGGCGACGGGTTTCGCGTGCGTCGCCTGCTGCCGGTGCTCAAGGCGAGGCACGTCGGGCCGTTCGTTTTCTTTGACCACATGGGGCCGGCCACCTTGCCACCCGGGAGCGGCATGGACGTGCGCCCGCACCCGCACATCGGCCTGGCTACGGTGACCTGGCTGTTCGAGGGAGCGATCCGTCATCGCGACAGCCTCGGCAGCCTCGCCGACATCCGCCCCGGCGCGGTGAACTGGATGACCGCCGGTCGCGGCATCGTGCACTCCGAGCGCACGCCGCCGGACGAGCGAGAGGCCGGCCACGCTCTGCACGGCGTGCAGGTGTGGGTGGCGCTGCCGGCCGCCGACGAAGAGGTTGCACCGGAGTTCCACCATCACGAGGCGTCCGAACTGCCGCGGATCGAGCGCGAGGGCGCCTCGCTGGTCCTGATCGCCGGCACGGCCTGGGGCGAACGCTCGCCGGTGAAGGTGTTCGCGCCGATGTTCTTCGTCGAGGCACGACTCGAGGCAGGCGCTTCGCTGGAGTGGCCGCCCGAGCATGTGGAGCGCGGCGTCCACGTGATCGATGGCGAGGTCCGCTGGGGTGGACTGGACGTGGCTCCCGGTCTGATGGCGGTACAGGCCGGTGACGCGGCGCCGCCGTTGCGGTCGATCTCTGCCAGCCGCGTGATGTTGTTCGGCGGCGCGCCGCTAGATGGCGAACGCCATCTGTGGTGGAACTTCGTCTCCACTCGCCGCGAGCGGATCGAGCGGGCCAAGGTAGACTGGCGCGACGGATGCTTCGACATCGTGCCAGGCGACGAGGTCGAGCGTATCCCGTTGCCGGAGCGCTGAGCCGCCAGGCGCAGGTGCGTCGTGCATTCGCCGCGGCGCACGCGTAGGCTGCGTCCGTCACCCGGGAGGGCACATGGCCGGTTTCTCCAGTTTCCGCGAGTTCTATCCGTTCTATCTGGGCGAGCACCGCAACCCGGTGTGTCGGCGCCTGCATTTCGCGGGCAGCCTCTGCGTGCTGGCGATCATCGCGATGGCCATCGCCAGCGGCCGGCTCGCCTGGCTGTGGCTGGCGCCGGTGGCCGGCTACGGCTTCGCCTGGGTCGGCCATTTCGTGTTCGAGAAGAACCGGCCGGCCACCTTCCGGCATCCGCTCTACAGCCTGGCCGGTGACTGGGTGATGTTCTTCGACGTGCTGCGCGGCAAGGTCCGTCTGTAAGCAACGACCCGACCCTTGAAAAGAGAGAGGGCGGCCATGTGGCCGCCCTCTGCGCTTGTGGTGCCAGCCAGTGCTTACTTGCGCTGGTCGTCCGTAGCGTCGCGTGCAGCGCGGAACTCGGAGTCCTTGCTCCAGTCCGGCCACTGGCGGGAATCCGCCAGGTCACGGCCCAGCGTGTACAGCATGCCCATGTCGTGTGCCATGCCGGTGAACGACCAGTCGGCCTGCCACTCGTCCGAGGGCTGGTGGTAGTGGTCGCGGGTATAGGCCTTGTCCGCCGCCTCGCCGGCAGCGATGCCTCCATCCACCCAGTCGTCGCCGGAGCCGAACGAGATCGCCGGCACGCCGCGCTTGGCGAACGAGAAATGGTCGGAGCGGAAGAAGTAGCCGGCCTCCGGGTGTGGATCGGGCGAGTAGCTCTCGCCGAACTGCCTGGCCACCTTGACCAGGTCATCCAGCAGGCCCAGCTTGGCGGTACCCGAGATGGTGAAGTTGCGGGTCAACCCGTGCGGGTCGAGCGCGTCCATGTTGATCACGCCCACCGTCTTGGCCAGCGGGAATACCGGGTGGCTGGCGTAGTACTCCGAGCCGAGCAGGCCCTTTTCCTCCGCGGTGACGTTGAGGAACACCACCGAGCGCTCCGGCTTCGGCGCGTGCGCGAACGCGCGGCCGAGGGCGAGCAGGGCAGCGGTGCCGGTGGCGTTGTCCACCGCGCCGTTGTAGATGCGGTCGCCCTTCGCGTCGGGCGCGCCGACACCGAGGTGGTCCCAGTGGGCGCTGTAGATCACCGTCTCGTCGGGATACTTGCTGCCCTTGACCATGCCCAGGATGTTCTGCGACGTGATCACCTTGGCGTCGACGTCGAACTTCGCCGAGAAGGACTCGCCCTTGAGCGTCACCGGCTTGAACTCTCGGGTCTGCGCCAGCTTCTTCATCGCGTCGAAGTCGAGCCCTGCGTCCTTGAACATCTTCACCGCGAGGTCGCGCTGGATCCAGCCCTCGACCTTCGAGTGCGCTTCGGACGGATGCTCGCGCACGATGTCGAACTGCGCGTTGGTGTTGGAGTTCTTCACCGTGGCCCAGCCGTACGAGGCCGGCACGGTCTCGTGGATGATCAGCAGGCCCAGCGCGCCCTGGCGGGCGATTTCCTCGTACTTGTAGGTCCACCGGCCGTAGTAGGTCATCGCCTTGCCGCCGAAGTCGCCGTGGCCGATCTCGAAATCGGGGTCGTTGACCAGCGCCACGGCGATCTTGCCGTGCAGGTCCACGCCCTTGAAGTCGTCCCAGTTCCGTTCCGGCGCCTTCACGCCGTAGCCGACGAACACCAACGGCGCGTTGCGGATGTCCACGTGGGTGGAACCGTCCTGCGCGGCGCGCACGGCGATCTGGTCGCCCTGCGCCAGCGGCAGGTCCTTGCCGTCAAGCATGAGGTTGAACGCCGGCGTGCCGGTGATCTCGAAGCGGCCCAGCGGCACCGGCTGGGTCCAGCTGCGCTTGCCGTCCTTCATCACGCCGGCCGGCTGCAGGCCCGCGGCTTTCATCTGGCTGATCACGTAGGCGACGGTGCGCTTCTCGCCCTCGGTCGCCGGGCCGCGGCCCTCGAAGGCGTCCGAGGCCAGCGTCTTCACCTGTGCGGACAGGAAGTGCGGATCGAAGGTGGGGGTCTTCGGCGCGTTGGCGGCCGTCGCGGCGCAGGCGAACGCGGCGGCAATGGAACAGGCAAGGATACGTTTCACTCTATGGAGCCCCTGGGGTGTGGAAAGCCGCCTCATCCTAGCGGCAAGCCACCCGCGCTGGCACTGCTCCGAAAGTCTCAGACGTGGCGGGCGTCGTCCTGGTCCCTCAACCAGTGCCGATAGCTGACGATCTGGTCGAGTTCGAAGCGTTGCGCGACTTCCTCCACCAGGGCGTAGTGGTACCAGTGCTCGCCACGGATCGTGGTGGCGGGGATCATCTGCACCGGGGCCACGGTCGGATCGTCGCTGTAATAGCCATCGCGACTGGCGAACCAGGGGAGGGCGGTGGCGTCGCGCAGGGCCGACAGCACCTCGATCGGTGCCCCCAGGTCGCTGGCGATCTCGTAATGCGTGCGCAGGTCGTCGTCGGTCTGCACCAGCAGGAAGCGCCCCTCGCCGTCGGCATCGATGAGCAGCAGCCCGGTGGGATTCACATGCAGGTAGCACTCGACCGCGGGGAACCGGCCCAGCACGTCTCGCAATACCGGCAGGAATACCGGGTCGCGCAGGAAGTGCACGTCGCCGAGCGCCATGGCCTCGGCGACGAAGCGGCTGGCGCGCTCGAAGTAGCGTTCCTGCAGGCCGGCGATCGCCTGCTGCAGCTTTTCCATCGCGCGCGGGTCGTTCTTGCGGATGAAGCGGTCGATCAGCCCGGAGTTGAAGGCCTCGATCGCGGTGGCGTCGTCGGCGCGGCCGGTAAGCAGCACCTTGCCGATGTATGGGTTGTCGATCCGGCTGCAGAACTCCAGCCCGTCCATCTCCGGCATCGCCTGGTCCACGACGATCACCGAGACTTCGGCGAAACGCATCGGATCGAACATGGTGCGGACGATCGCATCCACGTCCAGCGCCATCAGCTCGCGGCTGGGCGAGGGATGCTCGTGCCAGCGATAGAGCCAACCGCCGCCGGGGACGGCGCGGGTGTCACTGCGGCGCAGGTCGGCCAGGGCCTGTCGCGGCGAGCTGTAGCTGCGGATCCGCTGCAGCGGATCGAGCATCAGCGGCACCATGCCCAGATAGGTCTCGTGATCGTCCACCATCATCGTGGTGGTCGGGAAACGAAAGGGCGTCAGTCCGTGGTCGAAGGTCAGAGTCATGCGCGGGCGTTCGTGTCGCGGGCCGGGAAGGAGAGCAGGAACTCGGTGAATTCGCCCCAGCGGGAGCGGCAGGTAATCGTGCCATCCATGCGTTCGACCGCCTCGCGGCAGAACGCCAGGCCGATCCCCAGACCGGCGACGCCGCCGCGGTCCTCGCTGTAGGAATAGAAGCGGTTGAAGATCCGCGGCAGCACGTCCGGCGGGATGCCGGGGCCGGTATCGCGCACGCGGATGCGCCCCCAGCCTCCGTCGCGCTCTACCTGGATGTCGATTTCACCCTTGCCGGCGCGGCCGGTGTGATACAGCGCATTGCGCAGCAGGTTGAAGATCACGTGGGTCAGCAGGGGTTCGCTGCCGAGCAGCACGAAGTCCTCGCCCTCCTGAAGGTGGACGCGCTCCTGCTCGACACGGGCGGCATACGGGTAGCGGGCGATCGCATCCTGCAGCAGCGAGCGGACGCGCAGGGGCACGAGCTGCTGCCGGTCGAGCGGACGCGCCGCCATCAGCAGCATGTCGATGACCGTGTGGGCGTGGGCGACCTCATGCTCGATGGTGTCCATGCCCCGTTCCAGCGCTTCCAGATGGGCCTCGCGCAACTCGGCGACGGGAAGCCCGGCTTCCTTGGCCAGCCGATGGCTCACCAGCAGGTCGGGCAGGTAGCGCCGGAACGCCTGGCCGGCAATGTGCAGGGAGCCGAGCGGTGTGCGCAGCTCGTGCGCGATGTTGTTCGAAGCGCGCGTCAGCGCCTGGATGCGGGTCTTGTCGGCGTGCTTCTGCGACAGGCTGGCCAGCGGCCCGAGTGCCAGAGCCATCGCCAGCAGCGGCAGGTAGAGCTGCAACTGCTGGATCGGCATCGGATCGTGCGGACCGAGGCTCCAGGCCAGCCAGGCCAGCAGGCTGCCGGCGACGAAGATCGCCGCGAAGGCGATCACGTCGAACATCATCATGGTCAGGTACATCGACGCCAGATGGATCAGCAGCCAGGGCGTGCTGCCTGCGTTGCGCAGCAGCATGTACCCCGCAAAGAACGGCAGCACGAAGGTCACTGCCAGATGCCAGTACGCCGGCAGCAGGGCGCGCAGGCGGCGTGGCCACCAGCGCTGCATCGCCAGCGGCAGCAGCACGATGCAGCCGGCGATACGCAACGGCAGGTTCTCGTAGGGCTGCGGCAGGGCGTACTTCCACACCGGGTAGTAAGCCAGCATGCACAGTGCCCCGATCAGGCCCATCGCCGCCAGGCTGGGCTGGCTTGGCCGGGTATGCTCGAACAGTGTGTCGTCCAGCCGCATCAGCCCCTGACGCAACCGTATCCAGAGGCGGGGCGTGGTCGACATCGTGCGGGGCTCGGGTCCGCTCAGCGAAAACGCTTGTGACAGTCGTCGCAGGCGTTGTCGACCGGCTGAAGGGCGGTGGCCAGTGCCGCACAGGTGCCGGGAGCAGCGGAAACCGCATCCTTCAGCGAGCCCTGCAGCTTGTTCGACGCCTGCATGAATGGGTCCTCGGCTCCCTTGAACGCGCCGGGGATGTCCAGCGCCGCGGACTGCAGCCGCTCGAGGTTCGTGCGGATCGCGGTCGCATCGCACTGCTGCGCCTTGACCGAATGCTCGAGCTGGCTCATGTGGTAAGCCATCACCGTCATGACCGCCTTGGGCAGCGGCGTGCGCTGGTGCAGTGCACTGATCGCGAAGGCGGTGCCGAGGATGCCTATGACCAGGCCGAGCGCGATGAGTAGGGCAGACCGCATGTGTCCGGATTCCTGTCGGTTTGGGGTGCGGGGAGCATAGCCGAGGCGGGCGCGCCTGCCACCAGCCGTGCACCCTGCCGCCGTTACAATGCGCCGGTTCCCCTGTCGGAGTTACCTTGCATGTTGCCGTCCCGTGGTCCAGGCCTGGCAGGCATCAAACGATGAGCGGCGCGACCGAGGTGGCATTGCGCGAGCGGTTCGCTGGCGTCGAGCGTCTGTACGGGGCCGGCAGCCTGTCGACGCTGGCGGGAAAGCATGTCGCGGTAATCGGGATTGGCGGGGTGGGTTCATGGGCCGCCGAGGCGCTGGCGCGCAGCGCGGTGGGGCGACTGACCCTGATCGACGCCGACGACATCTGCGTATCCAACACGAATCGCCAGCTGCACGCGCTGGACGGCCACTACGGCCGGCCGAAGGTCGGCGTGATGGCGGATCGGCTGCACGCGATCAACCCGACGCTCCGGCTTGAGGCGATCGAGCGCTTCCTCACCCCGTCCTCGCTCGACGAACTGCTCGACCGCGGCTACGACGTGGTGCTCGATGCCTGCGATGCGTTCCGGGTGAAGCTGGAGGCGATCGCCTGGTGCCGTCGGCGCAAGCTGCCGATGGTCACCGTCGGCTCGGCCGGCGGTCGCACCGACCCCACACAGATCCGCGTGCGCGACCTCTCGCGCACCGAGCACGACGCGATGTTCAGCCTGATCCGGAAGAAGCTCCGCCAGGATTTCGGCTTTCCGCGTAACCCCGATCGCTACTTCGGTATCTCGGCGGTCTATTCGCTGCAGAACGTGCAGTACCCGCAACCGGACGGCACGGTCTGCGGCACCCGTCCGCCCGGCGGCGAGGCGCTCAATCTGGACTGCGGTGGCGGGCTGGGCGCGGCCACCCACGTCACCGGTGCGTTCGCCTTCGCGGCGGTCGGCAAGGTGATGGAAAAGCTGCTGAAGGGCGAGGGGTAAAAGAACAGGAGTGTGTGAAGAGGAGTGAGAAGTCAGAGAAGGCAGGGGGCGGTGCGTCCTGACTTCTGGACCGTTCCTCACCCGGCGGACGGTTGGCAATCACAGGCGAGGCTGGCGCAGCGCACGTTTGCGCTTTTGCTCTTCTCTCACTTCTCACTCCTCCCCACTCACTTCTCACTCCCGCTCACCAGCCCATGTAGTGGCCGCCGTTGATCGCCAGGTTGGCGCCGGTGATCCAGCTGGCCTGGTCAGTGGTGAAGAAGGCCACCGCGTGCGCGATCTCCTCCGGCTTGCCGAGACGGCCGACCGGGATCTGCGCCACGATCTTTTCGCGCACTTCCTCCGGCACGGCCATCACCATGTCGGTGCCCACGTAGCCGGGCGAGACGGTGTTGACGGTGATGCCGAACTTGGCGTTCTCCTGCGCCAGCGAGATGGTGAAGCCGTGCATGCCGGCCTTGGCCGCGGCGTAGTTGGCCTGGCCGTACTGGCCCTTCTGGCCGTTGATCGAGCTGATCTGCACGATGCGGCCCCACTTGCGCGCGCGCATGCCCTCGATCACCGGGCGCGTCACGTTGAAGCAGGCGTTGAGGTTGGTGTTGATGACGTCCGTCCACTGCTGGTAGTTCATCTTGTGGAAGGTCGTGTCGCGGGTGATGCCGGCGTTGTTGATCAGGATGTCCACCGGGCCGGCCTGCTCCTCGATCGCCTTGACCATCGCTTCGCAGGAGGCCGGGTCGGACACGTCGCCGGGCACCATCAGCACCTCGATGCCGTCGTCGGCCATCGCCTTGCGCCAGCGCTCCGCCTTGTCGGCATCCCGGTAGTTCGACGCCACGCGATGCCCCTGGCCGGCCAGGTAACGGATGATGGCGGTGCCGATGCCGCCGGTGCCGCCGGTGACGAGCGCGGTGCGTTGAGTCATGTCGTTGGATCTCCTTCGGATAGTGGCTTGGGGTGCCTGGGTGCCGCGGTGCGGGCATCGGTTCTTTATAACGGTTCAGCCGTCCGGATGGCTGCTGCGGCGCGCCAAGTCGTTTCGATTGAAACATCTTGATGTTGCAGCGAGCAGTTCCGCCGGCGTCGCGGCCGGGGTGTCGGGCTGCAGCCCGAGGAAGGCCAGTGCCCGCCGCAACACGGGCATCGGATCGGCGGGGTCGACCGCCCCCGCACCAGCCGACTTGGACAGCTTGCGACCCTCCGCATCGCAGGCCAGGGGCAGGTGCAGGTAGGTGGGCGTGGGCAGGCCGAGTACGCGCTGCAGGTGGATCTGGCGCGGGGTGGAATCGAGCAGGTCGGCACCGCGCACCACCTCGGTGATGCCCTGGAAGGCATCGTCGACCACGCAGGCCAGCTGATAGGCATAGCAGCCCTCGACGCGCCGGATCACGAAGTCACCGGCGACTTCGCGCAGGTTCTGTCGTTGCGGGCCCTGCAGCGCATCGTCGAAGGCGATCTCGACATCGGGCACCCGCAGGCGCCAGGCGGGCGGTCGGTCGTCGGTTGGTGGCGCGATGCAGTGGCCGTCGCGGTGGAGGCCGCCGGAGGAGGCCAGATCGCTGCGGCTGCACCAGCAGGGAAACACCTCCCCGGCTGCACGCAACTGCTCGAAGGCCGCGTCGTAGGCGGCGCGACGGGTGGACTGGAACAGCACCGGCCCGTCTGCGACCAGTCCGAAGGCGGGCAGGGTCGCCAGGATGTCGCGGGCCGAGCCGGGAACCTCGCGCGGGGGGTCGATGTCCTCCATCCGCACCAGCCACTCGCCAGCGGCCTCGCGGGCGCACAGCCAGCTCCCCACCGCGGCCACCAGCGACCCGAAATGCAGTTGTCCGGTGGGCGAGGGGGCGAAGCGTCCGCGGTAGGTCATCGAGGCATTCTAGCGTCCCGTCCCACCTTGAAAGCCGGGCGCCCCGCCCCGAATAGCCAAAGGCGGCCGGGTGGCCGCCCAGACCCCTTCATGACTGCCAGAGAGACAGCCATGCGTCGCATCTTCCTCTTCCTTGCCACCAACATCGCCGTCCTGCTGTTGCTGAGCATCGTCTGCCGCGTGCTCGGCATCGACCAGTGGGCCGCCGCCCGCGGTTATGGCGGCATGGGCGGGTTGCTCGCCTTCGCCGCCGTGTTCGGCATGGGCGGCGCCTTCATCTCGCTGCTGATGTCCAAGTGGATGGCCAAGATGTCCACCGGCGCGCGGGTGATCGAGCAGCCGGCCAACGAGGCCGAGCGCTGGCTGGTCGAGACCGTGCGCCAGCACGCGCAGCGCGCCGGCATCGGCATGCCCGAGGTGGCGATCTACGATGCCCCGGAAATGAATGCCTTCGCCACCGGCGCCAGCCGGAACAGCGCGCTGGTCGCGGTGAGCTCCGGCCTGCTGCAGCAGATGGACCGCGAGCAGGTCAGCGCCGTGCTCGGCCACGAGATCGGCCACGTCGCCAATGGCGACATGGTGACCCTGACGCTGATCCAGGGTGTGCTCAACACGCTGGTGATCGTCGCCTCGCGCATCGTCGGCCGGGTGGTCGACAGCTGGCTCTCCGGCGGACGCGACAGCCGCGACAGCAGCACCGGCATCGGCTATTTCGTCTCGGTGATGGTGCTGCAGGTGGTGTTCGGCCTGTTCGCCTCGATGATCGTGGCGGCGTTCTCCCGCTGGCGCGAATTCCGCGCCGACGCGGCGGGCGCCGGCCTGGCCGGCCGCGGCGCGATGATCTCGGCGCTGCAGCGGCTGAAGGCCAACCACGGCGAGAACACCCTCCCCAAGACCATCGCCGCCTTCGGCATCTCCAGCCCGCTTGGCGCCGGCTTTGCCCGCCTGTTCATGAGCCACCCGCCGCTGGACGAGCGCATCGCGGCGCTGCAGAACGCGGCCGGCCGCTGAGCCGGCCGGCCCGGCTCTGCCGTCCGACCGGGGCGGCGCCGATCCATCCTTCAAGCAAACGCAACACACGGAAATTCCACGCATGAACGCACCTGCCGAAACCCGCAAGTTCGAAGCCGAAGTCGCCCAGGTACTGCACCTGGTGACGCATTCGCTCTACTCGCACAAGGAAATCTTCCTGCGCGAGCTGATCTCCAATGCCTCCGATGCCTGCGACAAGCTGCGCTTCGAGTCCATCGCCCATCCCGAGCTGCTGGCCGGTGACGGCGAGCTGCACATCGACGTGAGCTGGGACGAGGCGGCCCGCACCATCACCGTGCGCGACAACGGCATCGGCATGAGCCGCGACGAGGTGGTCGCCAACATCGGCACCATCGCCAGTTCCGGCACCCGGCGCTTCCTGGAGGCCATGAGCGGCGAGCAGAAGGCTGACGCGCGCCTGATCGGCCAGTTCGGCGTGGGTTTCTATTCCGCCTTCGTGGTGGCCGACAAGGTCACCGTGGTCACCCGTCGCGCCGGTACGGCGGAGGGCGAGGGCGTGAAGTGGGAAAGCGACGGCAAGGGCGAGTATTCGCTGGAGCCGGTCAATGCGCCGCAGCGCGGCACCGCGGTGACGCTGCACCTGAAGGCCGACGAGGACGAGTTCCTCAAGGGCTGGCAGCTGAAGTCGCTGATCCGCAAGTACTCCGATCACGTCGCCTTCCCGATCCGCATGCCGGTGGAGAAGGACGGCAAGCCGACCGACGAGTTCGAGAGCACCAACGCGGCCTCGGCGCTGTGGACCAAGCCGAAGAGCGAGATCAGCGACGAAGACTACATCGGCTTCTACAAGTCGCTGGGCCACGACTTCAACGATCCGCTGGCCTGGACGCACAACCGCGTCGAGGGCAGCCAGAGCTTCACCACGCTGCTGTACCTGCCGTCGCAGCCGCCGTTCGACCTGATGATGGGCGGCCGCGACGAGCGCAAGGGCCTGAAGCTCTACATCAAGCGCGTCTTCATCATGGACGCCGCCGAGGAGCTGCTGCCGAACTACCTGCGCTTCGTGCGCGGCGTGGTCGACGCCGACGACCTGCCGCTCAACGTCAGCCGCGAAATCCTGCAGCAGAACCGCAACCTGGAGCGGATCAAGTCGGCCTGCGTGAAGCGCGTGCTCGACCTGATCGAGAAGCTGGCCAAGGACGAGCCGGAGAAGTTCGCCACCTTCTACAAGGCCTTCGGCAACACGCTGAAGGAGGGCATCGCCGAGGACCACGCCAACCGCGAGCGCATCGCCAAGCTGCTGCGTTTCGCCAGCACCAGGGGCGAGGGCAGCGCGCAGACGGTGTCGCTGGACGACTACGTCGGCCGCATGGCGGTGGGCCAGGACACCATCTGGTACATCACCGCCGACGGCTACGCCGCCGCCGCGGGCAGCCCGCAGCTGGAGGCGTTCCGGGCCAAGGACATCGAGGTGCTGCTGATGTCCGACCGTATCGACGAGTGGATGGTCGGCAGCCTCCCCGAGTACGCCGGCAAGAAGCTCAAGAACGTGGCCAAGGGCGAGCTGCCGCTGGACGAGGCGGACAAGCGGAAGCAGGAGGAGGCCACCAGGGCCGCCGAGCCGCTGCTGAAGAAGCTGAAGGATCTGCTCGGCGACCGCGTGGGCGAGGTGAAGGTGTCCGCGCGCCTCACCGACAGCCCGTCCTGCCTGGCGCTGTCCGACTACGAGATGGCGCCGCATCTGGCGCGCCTGCTGCGCGAGGCCGGCCACGACCTGCCGGACGCCAGACCGACGCTGGAGGTGAACCCGGCGCACGCGCTGGTGCAGCGCGTCGAGGCCGAGGGTGACGAGGGCAAGGCGAAGGACCTGGCGCTGCTGCTGCTGGAGCAGGCCGAGATCGCCGCCGGTGCCCAGCTGCCGGATCCGGCCGCCTTCGTGCAGCGGATGAACCGCGTGCTGCTCGGCTGATCGAGCGATCCGCGCCGAAACCGGAAGCCCGCCGCATGGCGGGCTTTCTTTTGGCCGGGTTCTCAGGCGCCGCCGGTCTCGTACAGCTCCAGCGGCAGGCCATCCGGGTCGGCGAAGAACAGGAAGCGACGACCGGTGTACTCGTCCACGCGGATCGCCTCGGTGGCGACGCCGGCGGCCGCGAGGTAGGCCTGCCAAGTCGCCACGTCGTCCACCGCGAAGGCCAGGTGGCGTAGGCCGCAGGCCTCGGGCCGGCTCGGCCGTGGCGGCGGATCGGGAAAGGAGAACAGCTCCAGCCGGGTGCCGTCGGGCAGGGCGAGGTCCAGCTTCCAGCTGTCGCGTGCGTCGCGGTAGTGCTCGTACAGCACGGTGCAGCCCAGCAGTTCGGTGTAGAAGCGCTTCGAGCGTGCGTAGTCCGAGCCGATCAGCGCGACATGGTGAGTGCCGCGCAGGGCCGGCCTGGCGGGCGCGAAGTCGCTCATGCGCCGGCCACGTCGAGCGGCCCGAGCACGTGGACCTCGGGCGGCGCGGCCAGCCAGTCCGCGACGGTCGCGCGGTAGGTGCGGTAGTGCGCACTGTCGCGGTGCGCCTGCAGGGCCGCTTCGTCGTCGTAGGCCTCCACGATATGGAACACCGGCGAGCCGTCGGCCGCAGCGAACAGGTCGTACTGCCGGTTGCCCGGCTCGGCACGGCTGCCGGCGACCAGCGGGCCGAGGGCGCGGGCGACGTCGTCGCGGTGTTCGGGGCGGGCGGTCAGTCGCGCGATCACATGGATGCTCACGATGCATCTCCGTTGTCAGGGGACAAGCCGTCGGCATGGCGACGCGCCAGCCGCCGTTCAATCGAGGCACGCCACTCGGCGGACAGTTCCGGCACGGTCAGCGCGCGGGCCAGCAGCGCCTGCGCGGCAGGTTCGTTCGGATGCAGGTAGGCGTGGAACAGCGGTCGGATGGCCATCTGGCCGTGACCGCGGGCCACACGCTGTACCGGGTCGCCGGCTTCGAGGATGCCCGCCTCCAGCACGCGCAGGTAGGCCCCGCAGCGCAGCGACTCGGCGAAGCGCTTCGGCATGTCCGCGTCCCCGAAGCGCAGGCCGAGCTTGAAGCAGGGGATGCGCGGCTGGGTCACTACGAAGCGGGCCGAGCCGATGGTCAGCTGGTCGCCGAGGCACAGTTCGCCCTCGTCGAGCCCGTCGATGGTGAGGTTCTCGCCGAAGTGTCCGGGGACGAGGTCGTCGCGACCGAGTTGCCGCCGCCACCAGTCGTAGTGTCCGGCCGCGTACGCGTACACCGCCTTGTCCGGCCCGCCGTGGTGTATCCGGTCAGCCTGGCCGTCGCCCTCCAGCTGTTCTGCCAGCACGCGCACCGGGCCATGCACCGCCATCTTGAAGATGCCCGTGGAAACCATGCGGTCGCCGTGGGGCACGTCGCGGGGGAGGGCAACGCTGATGGTCTTCAACAGCATGGGATCGCTTCCGGCAGGGGTTCTGGCATGCGGCGTCAGGATGCCGCAGTGCGGCAATTTTTACGGGAATTTTATGTCGGCGGTCGAATCCGCTATCCACTTGTTATGCCGGTCTGGAGACAATACGCGATGCGCCACGCAAGGCGATGCCGGGTGGCGTCGTCGTGGCTTTGGGGTGACGGTCCGGCCGCCCCCGGGGAGTTTTCCGCAATGCAAGCTGTTTCGTCACGGCGCATGGCCGCGCTGGCCCTGGGCGCCGTGGGCGTGGTTTACGGCGACATCGGCACCAGCCCGCTGTACACGCTCAAGGAGGTATTCGGTCCGCACGGCGTGCCGGCCTCGCACGACAACGTGCTGGGCGCGCTGAGCCTGGTGTTCTGGTCGCTGATCATCGTGGTGTCGGTGAAGTACCTGCTGTTCATCATGCGCGCCGACAACAAGGGCGAGGGCGGCATCATGGCGCTGATGGCGCTGGCCCAGCGTTGCACGCGGGACCGCCCGCAGCTGCGCTGGGGCGTGGTGCTGCTGGGCCTGTTCGGCGCCGCGCTGTTCTACGGCGACGGCGTGATCACGCCGGCGATCTCGGTGCTTTCGGCGGTGGAGGGCCTGAAGGTCGCCACGCCGGAACTGGCCCACTACGTGGTGCCGATCACCGTGGGCGTGATCCTGGGCCTGGGCTGGTTGCAGCGGCATGGCACCGCGCGCATCGGCGCGGTGTTCGGGCCGGTCTGCGCGGTGTGGTTCGTCGCCATCGCCGCGCTCGGCGTGCTCGGCATCGCCCGCCATCCGGCGGTGCTGTACGCCCTGCTGCCGACCTACGGCATCGAATTCTTCACCCACAACCATGCCGAGGCGTTCTTCGCCCTCGGCGCGGTGGTGCTGGCGGTGACCGGCACTGAGGCGCTGTACGCGGACATGGGGCATTTCGGCAAGGGGCCGATCCGGCTGGCCTGGTTCAGCTTCGTGCTGCCGGCACTGCTGCTCAATTATTTCGGCCAGGGCGCGCTGGTGCTGATGGACCCGGCTACGGTCGCCAATCCGTTCTACCACTTGGTGCCGCGGACGCTGCTTTACCCGATGATCGGACTGGCCACGGCGGCCACGGTGATCGCCTCGCAGGCGGTGATTTCCGGCGCGTTCTCGATGACCCGCGAGGCGATGCAGCTCGGCTACGTGCCGCGCATGCAGGTGGTGCATACCTCGCAGGAAATGTCCGGTCAGGTCTACGTGCCGTGGATCAACCGTGCGCTGGTGGTGCTGATCGTGCTGGCGGTGATCGGCTTCCGTTCCTCGGACAACCTGGGTTCGGCCTACGGCATCGCGGTGACCGGCACGATGGTGATCACCACGCTGCTGGCGCTCACCGTGGCGCGCATCCAGTGGCGCTGGAGCTGGGCGGCAGTGATCGCCACCGGCACCGGCCTGCTTGTGGTGGACCTGGGCTTCTTCAGCGCCAACATCATCAAGATCGAATCCGGCGGCTGGTTCCCGCTGGCGCTGGGGCTGGTGGTGTTCCTGCTGATGACCACCTGGCGCCGCGGCCGCGAGCTGGTGGTGCGCGAGATCCAGCAGGGCGGCCTGGCGCTGGCGCCGTTCATCGTGAACATGAGCGAGCACCCGCCGGTGCGCGTGGCCGGCACGGCAGTGTTCCTCACCGGCAACGGCAATGCCGTGCCGCACGCGCTGCTGCACAACCTCAAGCACAACAAGGTGCTGCACGAGCGCAACGTGATGCTGACGGTGGAAACGCTGGATGAGCCGGTGGCCGACGACGATCAGCACATCGAGTGGACGCCGCTGGAGGGCGGGTTCGCCCGGCTGCGCCTGCGCTTCGGTTTCGCCGAGGATCCGGACGTGCCGGCGCGGCTGGCCGAATGCGCCCGCAACGGCATCCACTTCGACATGATGGACACCACGTTCTTCGTCTCGCGCGAGAGCATCGTGGCCGGCAGCCGGCGGCCGGGGATGGCGCTGTGGCGGGAGAAGCTGTTCGTGCTGCTGGCGCGCAACGCGATGCCTGCCACGGCCTTCTTCCGCATCCCCGGCAACCGCCTGATCGAGCTCGGTGCACAGGTGGAGATCTGACCGCTTGGCTCCCCGGCCTCCGGGCGGCGGCGAGTGGCCCGCTACGTCGTCGCGCCCACTCGCCGCCGGGCTGGTCGATGCACTAACGTGGGCCGGCTCCCTGGGATCCGTCCGCATGATCGACGTCTCGCGTCCGCAGCCACCGCCGCCCTGGCGCAAGCTGGGCGACTACCTGTTCGCCAGCGTGGTAGCCCTGCTGGGGTTCGCGCTGGCCTTCGTGGCGCAGCGCTACCTGTCGGTGGCGAACCTGGCGCTGGTGTTCCTCACCGCGGTGCTGGTGGTGGCGGTGCGCACGCGCATGGCGGTCGCGGTCTACACCGCGCTGCTGTGCTTCGTCGGCTACAACTTCTTCTTCACCGAACCACGCTACACGCTGGCGATCGAGCGGCCGGACGACGTGCTGGCGGTGGGGCTGTTCCTGGCGGTTGCGCTGGTCTGCAGCCGGCTGGCGACGCGCCTGTCGACCCAGGTGGAAGGCCTGCGCGAGGCGCAGTGGCGCGCGCGTGCACTGCTCGACCTGGGCAAGCGGCTGGCCGGCTGCGGCGGGCTGCAGGCGGTGCGCGACACCGCGGTGGTGGTGCTGGCGCGGACCCTGTCCGGCGGCGCCATGCTGTTTGCCCCGGATGCACGGGGAGCTTTGGCCGTGGTCGCCGCCACCGCCGAGGCGCCCGACCTCGGCGCCGATGCACTGGCGGCCGCCAGCTGGGTTGCCGCGCACGCGCGCCCTGCCGGCCGCTACGAGGCGGACTTTGCGGGGATCGGCTGCTGGCTGCTTCCGGTCGATCCGATGTCGCCGGCAGCCGGCGTGGTCGCACTGTCGCTGACGGACGAGGACGAGGGCCCGGACATGCCGCGCCGCGAGCTGGCCTTGGCGATGCTTGCCGACATCGCGCGCGTGCTCGAGCGTGCGCGGCTGGCCGAGGCGCTGGAGCAGGCGCGCGTGCAGGCCGAGACCGAGCGCCTTCGCAATGCGCTGCTGTCCTCCGTCTCGCACGACCTGCGCTCGCCGCTGGCGGCGATGATCGGTGCGGCCGGCACCCTGGCCAGCTACGACGACCAGTTGGCAGCGGCCGAGCGTGGCGAACTGCTGCAGTCGATCCTCGACGAAGGCCAGCGGCTGGATCGCTACATCCAGAACCTGCTCGATATGACCCGGCTCGGCCACGGCACGCTGAAGCTACAGCGGGACTGGGTCGATGCCACCGAGATCGTGCTCGCCGCGATCGGCCGGCTGCGCCGCTACCACCCCGAGCAGGCGGTCGAGACGCACCTTCCCGAGGCCACGGTGCTGCTCTACGTGCACCCGGCGCTGATCGAGCAGGCGTTGTTCAACGTGCTGGAAAACGCCGCGCATTTCTCGCCGCCCGGTGCGCCGGTGACGGTGGACCTGGCGGTGGAGGGCGATCGGCTGGCGATCCGCGTCGCCGACCGCGGTCCCGGCATTCCCGAGGCCGAGCGCGCGCGGATCTTCGACATGTTCTACTCCGTCTCGCGTGGCGACCGTGGCCACAAGGGCACCGGCCTCGGGCTGTCGATCTGCCGCGGCATGGTCGGTGCACACGGTGGCTCGGTCGAGGCGTTGCCCGCGGAGGGCGGCGGCACCGTGATCCGCATCGTCCTGCCGTTGCCGCCTGCTCCGGAGCCCGGCCCATGACTTCGACCGCACCGCGCGTGCTGGTGATCGACGACGAAGCGCAGATCAGGCGCTTCCTCGACATCGGCCTGCGTGCCGAGGGCTATCACGTGCTGCAGGCAGCCACCGCCGAGGAAGGGTTGGCGCTGGCGGCCACGCAGTCGCCGGACCTGGTGATCCTGGACATCGGCCTGCCGGACCGCGAGGGCCACGAGGTGCTGGCCGAGCTGCGCCGGTGGAGCCAGGTACCGGTGCTGATGCTGTCGGTGCGCGACAGCGAGGCGCAGAAGGTGCGTGCGCTGGACAACGGCGCCAACGACTACGTCACCAAGCCGTTCGGCATCCAGGAGCTGATGGCACGGCTGCGCGTGCTGCTGCGCAGCCGGGCGGCCGCTGCGGCCGCCCCGGAGGCCTCCCCGCGCTACGACGACGGGCGGCTGGTGGTCGACCAGCTCAGGCGCGAGGTGACGCTCGACGGCGAGCCGGTCGCGCTCACCCGCAAGGAATTCGCCGTGCTGGCCCTGCTGCTGCGCCACGCTGGCCGGGTGGTGAGCCAGCAGCAGTTGCTGCGCGAAGTGTGGGGCGCCACCCACGTGCAGGACACCCACTACCTGCGCATCGTGGTCGGCCGCCTGCGCCAGAAACTGGGCGACGATCCGGCCGAGCCGCGCTGGCTCAAGACCGAGCCGGGCGTGGGTTACCGCTTTCTGGGTGGTGAAGCGGGTTAGTCGACCGGGCCGTCGGTCCGTTTGCGGCGGCGGCGCGGCTGCGGCTGGGCGAGCAGGGCCTGCAGGTAGGCGATGCCTTCCTCTTCCGGGAAGAACGCCACCACATCGCCGACGCCCAACTGGTATTTCGCGCGCAGGGCGAGGAATTCCTCGCGGGCCCGGGCCATCCGCTCGGCCTCGGCGGCCTTGGTGCTGGGGCGGCCGCGACCGCGTTTGGCCGGAGCCGGTACCGGTGCCGGGACGGCCGGTGCCGGTTCGGGTTTCGCCGTTTCCTTGGCTTGGTCCAGTGCGGCCAGTTCGGCCTGGAACTGTCGGAAGTCGTAGTTGCTCGAAGCCATGTCCAACGGAAAAGGAGTGGGGGCGGGTGCCGCCATCTTCGCACGCCCGGCGCGCAGGCGCTGGCTCATGCCGCGACGGCGGGCACCTCGCAACGCGCCTGCTGCCACTCGCGCAGCCCCATGATGGCCAGTACCACGAAGCCGGCGTACAGCACCGAGGTGATCAGCAGGTCCTTGTAGACGTATTCGCCCACGTAGATCACGTCGACAAGGATCCACAGCCACCAGGCGGCCAGGTGGCGGCGCCCCTGCCACCATTGCGCGACCAGGCTGAAGCTGGTCAGCGCGGCGTCCAGCCAGGGCAGGGCGGCGTCGGTCCAGCGGTGCATGGCGTAGCCCAGCGCCAGCGCACCGGCCACGCCGAGGGCGGTGTGCCCCACCGCCTCCCCGAACGGCAGCGGCGCCAGCTGCACCCGGCCGTCGTCGTCGAGGTTGCGCCGCCAGCGCTGCCAGCCATAGACGATCAGGCCGGCGAAGGCGAGCTGCAGCAGGGCATCGGAGTAGAGCTTGGCGTCGACGAAGATCCCGCCGTAGACCAGCACCGAGGCCAGGCCGACCGGCCAGCACAGCGGCCGGCGGCGGGCGGTCAGCCACACCGCCCAGGCGCTGATCACCGCTCCGGTCAACTCGACCCAGGACATGGTCAGAACCCGACCGTGACCGACAGCCGCGCCAGCCGCGGCGCGCCGGGGAACAGGTAGGTGTCGCCGTAGGCGCCGCCGGTGTCGCGCCAGTAGAAGCGGTTGAACACGTTGTCCACGCTCAGGTGCCAGGTCATCGGATGGCCGTCCCACGCCGTGGCGTAGCGCAGGCCGGCGTCGAACACGTTATACGCCGGCACGCGGGTGCGGCCATCCGGCGTCGCCGGATTGGCGCTCGCGTAGCGCCAGCCGGCCAGCAGACCGAAGGCGTGCGCGAAGGGCAGGCGATAGTCCATGTACACCGAGGTGCGCAGGCGCGGCACGTTGATGATCTGGTGGCCTTCGTAGGCCGGCGTGCCGCTGTGGCTGGCGCGGGCCTGGATCAGGTTCGCGCTGGCGGTGAGGCGCAGGTCGTCGCTGATCCGGCCGTCGGCGCCCAGCTCCAGGCCGGTGTGCGCTTCCTGGCCGCGCTGCACGAAGGTGAAACCGGCCGCCGAGTTGTCCGGCTGTGCGAACTGGTAGGGCTGGCGGATGCGGTACAGCGCCGCCTGCAGGCTCAGCGTGTCGCTCCAGTCGTACTTCACGCCGGTCTCGATCTGCCGCGAGTGCACCGGGGCCAGCATCTGGCCGCCGTTGGTGGTCCAGTACGGCGCCTCGGCGCCCAGCGCGAGGTTCTCGCTGTAGCTGGCATAGACGGTAAGCGGCGCGGTCGGCTGCCACATCACCGCCGCCTGCGGCAGGGTCTTGCTCAGGCGGGTATCGCGCTGGAGCACCTGACCGCTGTCGTCCCACGCGCGCTCGTGCAGGCGCACGAAGCGGGCGCCGGCCAGCACCTGCCACTGCTCGCCGAGGTGCACGCGGTCCATGCCGAACAGGGCGCGCTGCCAGCTGCTGAAGGTGCGCGCGGACGGGCCGGGCTGGTTCGGCGAGGGCGCGAAATACGGCGGGATCACCTGGTCGATGTTGCCGGTGCCAACGTAGTCGTAGACGTAGGGCCGCTGGTCCAGCGTGCGGCGGAAGGCGCTGGCACCGAGGCTGACTTCATGGCTGATGCTGCCGGTATCGAAGCCGCCCTTGAGCACGGCGCGCACCTCGTCGTTCTGGCGGGTGTCGCCGGGGCTGCGGAAGTCGTAGATGTCGTAGTCGCCGTTCGGCGCGAAGAAGTTGCCGGGGTAGGCGCCGGTGGCGCACTGCGGCGCGTAGAAGCAGCCGTAGGCGAACGCGACGTTGTCGTTGATCACGGTGTGGCTGTGGCCGGCCGAGAGCCGGGCGCTCCAGCGGTCGCTGAAGCGGTAGTCGAAGCGCGCGGTGGTGTTGCTGGAGTGGATGCCGACCGGCTGTTGCCACGGCTCATAGCCGAGCAGGCGCGTGTTGCTGGGATGCGCAGGAATCGTCGTGCCGCCGAGCAGCTGGTAGCCGGACACCGAGCGCTGGCCACTGGTCTGGTAGTCGGTGTCGAGCTGAAGCGTGGCGCGGTCGCTGATCTTCCAGTCGGCGGCCAGCGAGAGGAAGCTGCGCCGGCCCGGCGTGTGCTGGACGTAAGAGTGCATGTCCTCATGCGCGGCGTTGACGCGCAGGCCGAAGTTCGGGGTCAGCCAGGCGCCCATGTCCACCGCGGCGTAGCGTGAGCCGTGCGAGTCGGTGCCCAGCGTGGCGGTGCGCACGTCGGCCGGGCGCTTGGTGACGTAGTTGACGATGCCGCCTGGCGCGATGATGCCGGCCTCCAGCCCGCCCAGGCCCTTGAGGATCTCGACCCGCTGCTTGTCCTCCAGCGGCGTGAGCTGCTCGCCGTTGATGGTCATGTCGTTCATGCGGTAGGCGGTGGCCAGGTCCAGCACGAAGCCGCGGATCGCCAGGTCTTGGTAGTAGCCCACCGGTGCGTAGTTGTCGCCGACCGAGGCGTCGGTGCGCACCAGCTCGCTGAGCGTGCGCGGCTGGCGATCGTCGATCAGGTCGCGGGTGATCACGGTGACCGAGGCCGGCGTGTCGTGCAGCGGCGCGTTGCCGAAGCTGCCGAAGGTGTCCACCTGTGCGCTGTCGGCGTGGTAACCCTTGTCGGCATCGGCCGTGACCTGCACCGCACCGAGTTTCTTCGCCTGGGCCGGATCGTGGCCGGCGTCGTCGGCGGCGCGGGCGCACAGCGGGGCGATCGCCAAGGCGGCGAGCAAGGCGGTGGCGAGGGGATTGCGATGCAGGGTCATGGTCGTCGTCGTCTCGAATGGGCAGGACGAAGCGACGGCGCGCGCACGACGCACGGACGTGCGCCATGGTTGCTGCAAGCTCCCTACGCCGGTGCGAACCGGATCAGGTTCCAAGGGACTCTCTCAGCCCGGCCGTTCGACCGGGCACCCCCGCTTCAAGACCGCTATTGAAACATGAAAGCCCGTGCGATGGGGAGCCGCGCCGATTGCGGTCCCGCTCAGTCCGCCTCGCGGATCGCCGCCAACAGGCGCTGTCCGGGTATGCCCTCGAACCACGCAGCGTGGCCGAGCAGGAAGGTGTCGTAGGCCACGTCGGCCGCGTGCGCCGAGCAGGTGATGCCGTGGAAGTACTCCACTTCCGACAGCGCGAAATCCACGTGCACCACCGGCAGCAGGTCGGCGAGCAGGTGCAGCTCATCGGCGCCGAGCGGGCGTTCCGCGCGATAGCCGGCGATGAGCGCCCGCGCGATGTCGGGGCGGGCGGCGGCGTCACCCGCATCGAGCGCCAGCCAGGCGATCGCGTTGCGCTCGATGGCGGTGGCCAGGTCGAACAGGGCGAAGTTGGCTGCGGCAAGTCCGAAGTCGAGCACGCAGGTCACCTCGGCCGTGTCGTCGGCGCCGCTCCAGCACAGGTTGGAGACATGCCAGTCGCCGTGCGTCCACAGTCGCGGCTGCCGCGCCAGCGCCGGCTGCGATGCCCGCCAGGGCGCGAACAGCCGCTCGAGGTCGCGCGGCCAGTCGCGGCGGGCGAGGTAGTCAGCCAGCGCGGGGCGCTGCGGGAGCTGCGCCTTCAGCGTGGCCACCGGATCGGCGGCCGTCGCCAGCTCGCTGCGCGCGACCAGGATGTGCGTCCCGCGCTGGGCGGCGGGATAGCCGGCGGAGGCCGCGTGCAGCCGGGCCAGCATGCGGCCGGCGGTGCGCGCATGGGCGAGCCGGTCGGGCGGTTGCCACGACATCGTGTCGCGATAGAGGTCCTCGCCGCGGGCGACGGTGTGCACCTCGTAGGTCCAGTCGCCGTGCGCGATGGCGGTGCGGCCGTCGCGGTCGGCGAGTACCTCGACCACCGGCAGTCCGTGGCGCTTCAGGTGCGCCAGCAGGGCATGCTCCTCGGCCAGCGTGGCGGCCCCGCGCACGCTCACGTGGTGTCGCTTGACGAAGGCGGTGCCGCCCTGCGCGGTCTCGACCAGGCCGGCCGCGGACAGCGGGCGCGGACTGTGCCAGAGGACGCGCCGCAAGCCGCCGGCCGCGGGAATCGTCTCCAGCACGCCGGACAGCTCGGCCTCGGCGAGGGCGGGCCAGTCCGGGGCGATCTCGTCGCCGGCCAGGCCGTGCACGCGGTGGGTGGGGTCGGTCATCTCTGGGCGCGGATCCGGGGCGGCGGGGCGCCGATTATCGCCGATGCGCCGGCGCGACCTTGGTCCGGCTTCCCTGACTCATGTTGCATCGCGTCTAATGGCGCTTTGCGTTGCGCGGGCCGTCACCGTCGATGAGTGCGTTGCTGTTGCTGTTCGTGTGTCTGGTGCTGGGCGCCCTGGTGGCGCGCTTCGCCCGCCCGCCTGCCGGGATCGTGGCCGGGCTGAACTGGTGGGTGCTGAACATCGCGCTGCCGGCGCTGGTGCTGGCGATGATCCCGCGCGTGCACTTCGACCGGCACCTGTGGTTTCCGGTGGCGACGATGTGGGTGACCTTCTTCGGCGCCTGGCTGCTGTTCGCGGTGCTGGGGCGCCTGTTCGGCTGGTCGCGCTCGCGCATCGGCGCGCTGACCCTGGTGTGCGGCCTGGGCAACACCTCGTTCATGGGCTACCCGATGGTGCAGGCGATGCACGGGCAGCCCGGGCTGGCGCTGGCGGTGGTGTCCGACCAGCTCGGCTGCTTTCCGCTGCTGGCCGCCGGCGGCATCGTGGTGGCCTCGCTGTACTCCGGACGGCAGCCCAGCGTGGCGCTGGTGGTGCGCCGGATCGCCACCTTCCCGGCGTTCATCGCGCTGCTGGTCGGCATCGTCGCCGGCATCGCCGGCGGCTGGCCGGACGCGCTGGACCACCTGTTCCTGCAACTGGGCCAGACGCTGACACCGCTGGCGCTGTTCTCGGTCGGCCTGCAGTTCAAGCTGCATCTGCATCGCGACCAGCTCGGCGCGCTGTCCAGCGGGCTGGTCTGGAAGCTGGCGCTTGCGCCGCTGGCCGGATGGGGGCTGGGCATGCTCGCTGGCGTCACCGGTCTGACCCTGGTGGTCGGCGTGCTGCAGGCGGCGATGGCGCCGATGATCTCCGCGGCGATCCTGGCTGATCAGTACGAACTGGAGCCGCGCCTGGCCAACACCGTGCTCGGTGCCGGCATCGTGCTGTCGCTGGCGACCGTGCCGCTGGCCAACGCGCTGATGGGGGGCTGATCGGTGACCGATCGCGACGAAGCCCTGCACGAGGTGCGCGTGGACGTGTGGCTGTGGGCCGCGCGCTTCTTCAAGACGCGCAGCCTGGCCAAGCAGGCGGTCGGCGGCGGCAAGGTCGAGCTCAACGGCGGCCCCTGCAAGGCGGCACGGCCGGTGCGCGCGGGCGACCGCCTGGTGGTGCGTCGTGGCGAGGAGACGATGGAAGTCGAGGTGCTGGGCGTGTCCGAACGCCGCGGCCCGGCGCCGGAGGCGCAGACGCTGTATCGCGAGAGCGAGTCCAGTCGTGCGGCGCGCGAGGCTGCGCGCGCCCAGCGCCGATTGGCGCCGCCGCCGCGTCCGTCCGGTCGCCCGGGCAAGCACGATCGCGCCGAGCTGCGTCGCCTCAAGGAAGGTGGTCCGGGCGCCGAGTAGCCCACCGGCGCACAGTGCCGGCGGTCGGCGATTGCCTAATCGCGCGCAGGTGCCGAGACTAGGGTGGGGATTACGAGGGGAGGGCCGCCATGTCCGGCTTCGATCTGTTCAAGCGCCTGCTGGGCACCGAGCGCCGCCAGCACATGCCACGCACGCAGGCCGTGCGGGGCACGCGCATGCTGGTGGTGGACGATTCGCCGACCATCCGCGCGGTGCTCGGCAAGATGCTCACCCAGGACGGCTACGTGGTGTCCAAGGCCGGCGACGGCGAGACGGCGCTGCGCCTGGCGCGGGAAGAGAAGCCGGAGCTGATCTTCCTGGACATCGTCATGCCGGGCATGAACGGCTTCGCCGTGCTGCGCGCGCTGCGCCGCGAGCCGGACACCCACGGCATCCCGATCGTGATGATCAGCGGCAATCTGCAGGCCACCGAGCAGTTCTACGTGCAGCGCTTCGGTGCCGACGACTTCATGAAGAAGCCCTTCGGCCGGGCCGAGGTCTTCGGCCGCATCCAGCATCTGGTCGAGGCGGGGCGGCTGCCCGCGCGCGATCCGGTGCTCGATCCTCCGCAGGACCTGCCGGCCGAGTCGGCCATGGACAGCCACATTCCCGACGTGGCGCTGCCGGATGCGGACGATCCGCACATGGTCACGCCCGCCTTCACCGGCGCGCTGGACCCGCATGCCGACGAGCCGACCGAGCCGGCCCCTGCGGACGCCGTGCCGCCGCGCGACTGATCCGGGAAGCGGGGCGCGGAGGTTGTCCTCCGCACCCCGCGCTGCCCGGTGGGGTCAGCCCTGCAGATCGAAGCGGTCCAGGTTCATCACCTTGACCCAGGCGGCGATGAAGTCGGCGACGAACTTGTCCCTGCCGTCGGCCTGGGCGTAGACCTCGGCCAGCGAGCGCAGCACCGAGTTCGAGCCGAACACCAGGTCGACGCGGGTGCCGGTGTACTTCACCGCGCCGGTCCTGCGGTCGCGCCCCTCGAAGCGCTCGCCGGCCGGCTTCCACTCGGTGGCCATGTCCAGCAGGTTGACGAAGAAGTCGTTGCCGAGCACGCCGGGCTTGTCGGTGAACACGCCGTCCTTGCCGCCGTCGAAGTTGGCTCCCAGCACGCGCAGGCCACCGACCAGCGCGGTCATCTCCGGCGCGGTCAGGGTGAGCAACTGCGCCTTGTCGACCAGCAGGTGTTCGGCGGGCACCGACGACTTGCCTTTCAGGTAGTTGCGGAAGCCGTCGGCGAAGGGCTCGAGGTAGCCGAACGACTCGACGTCGGTCTGCTCGGCACTGGCGTCGACGCGACCCGGCGAAAACGGCACTTCCACGCTCAGGCCCGCGGCTTTCGCCGCCATCTCGATGCCCACGCCTCCGGCCAGCACGATCACGTCGGCCAGCGAGGCCTTGCCGGAGGCCTTCTGGATTTCCTCCAGCTTCGGGAGCGTCTTGACTGCCGCGGCGTTGACCGCCCAGTCCTTCTGCGGGGCCAGGCGGATGCGCGCACCGTTGGCACCGCCGCGCTTGTCGCCGCCGCGGAACGTCGAGGCCGAGGCCCAGGCCACCGACACCAACTGCGACACGCTCAGGCCAGAGGCGGCGATCTTCGCCTTGAGGTCGGCGAGGTCGGCCGCTGTCGGATGGTGCGTGGCCTTCGGCAGCGGGTCCTGCCACAGCAGGTCCTCCTTCGGAATTTCCGGACCGAGATAGCGCGACTTGGGGCCGAGGTCGCGATGGGTCAGCTTGAACCAGGCGCGGGCGTAGGCGTCAGCGAACGCCTGCGGATCGTCGCGGAACCGGCGCGAGATCTTCTCGTAGGCCGGATCGAAGCGCAGCGAGAGATCGGTGGTGAGCATGGTCGGCCGGCGCATGGGCGCATCCGCCGTCGGCCCGGGAATGATCGCGTCGGCGCCTTTGGCCACCCACTGGTGGGCGCCGGCCGGGCTCTTCTCCAGCTCCCATTCGAAGTCGAACAGGAACTTGAAGTAATCGTTGCTCCACTGCACCGGCGTACGGGTCCAGGTCACCTCGAGACCGGAGGTGATTGCATCCTTGCCCTTGCCGCTGCCGTGGGTGCTGGTCCAGCCGAAGCCCTGCGCCTCCAGCGGTGCGCCCTCGGGCGCCACGCCCACCCGATCGGCCGGGCCGGCGCCGTGGGTCTTGCCGAGGGTGTGGCCGCCGGCGATCAGTGCGACGGTCTCCTCGTCGTCCATCGCCATGCGCGCGAAGGTTTCGCGGATGTCGTGCGCGGCGGCGAGTGGATCGGGGTTGCCGTCCGGGCCTTCCGGATTCACGTAGATCAGGCCCATCTGCACGGCGGCGAGCGGATTGTCGAGCCGGCGCTCGCCCGGCTTGCCGTGCGCGTAGCGGCTGCCCGGGGTGCCGCTGGTCGCCAGCCATTCGGTCTCGCTGCCCCAGGACACGTCCTGGTCCGGCTCCCACACGTCCTCGCGGCCGCCGGCGAAGCCGAACGGCTTGAAGCCGGCGGACTCCAGCGCGACGTTGCCCGCCAGGATCATCAGGTCGCCCCAGGAGATCTTCTGGCCGTACTTCTGCTTGATCGGCCACAGCAGCCGACGCGCCTTGTCGAGGTTGCCGTTGTCGGGCCAGGAGTTGAGCGGGGCGAAGCGTTGCTGGCCGCGCCCGGCGCCGCCGCGGCCATCGCCCACGCGATAGGTGCCCGCGCTGTGCCAGGCCATGCGGATCATCAGGCCGGCGTAGCTGCCGAAATCGGCCGGCCACCAGTCCTTGGAGTCCGTCATCATCGCCAGCAGGTCCTGCTTCAGGGCCGCGTAGTCGAGCTTGGCGAACTCCTTGCGGTAGTCGAAGGAACGGCCGAGCGGATCGGACTTCTCCGAGTGCTGGCTGAGCAGTTCGAGCCGGAGCTGGTTGGGCCACCAGTCCCGGTTGGTGGTGCCGGTGGCGGCGGGATGGAACGGGCATTTCGCTTCGCTGGACATGATGTTTCTCCCTCGGGCCTGGTGATTTGGCGTTCCGGTCGGTTCCAGCGCCGGGATGCCTGATGGTGGGGATTGCGTCCGGCGCGACCGCGATGCGCCGCTCCGCCGCGCGAGCATGCGCGGTGGTGCGTGCAGGCGATGTCGCCAGTGCGGGGGAGCGGATGCCGGCGATGGCCAGGCCGATGCGACAGGGGCACGCCTCGCATGGGTCAGGTCCGGGGCCATCCACGCCTCCACGGCTTGCGGAACAGTGCGCGACCGAGGCCCGCGGCTGCGGGCCCACGATTGCGACCGGGCCAACTTAGATGCCCGGCCGCCATGCGTGAATTCGTTTGTTCCGATGCAATCGATAGGCTGAAGCTATGCTTCAGATGCACGACCGGCTAGCACAACGGTGCGCATTTCCGCGCCGGTGCGGATGGATGCGGCGCGATGCCGGTCCGGCCCCTCAGGTCAGGGCTTTGAGCCGGTACAGCTCGGCCAGTGCGTCGCGCGGCGAGAGTGCGTCGGGATCGACCTCGGCGAGACGCTTTTCCACCGCCGACGGCGCAGGCGGGGCGAACAGGCCGAGCTGGGGCGAGGCGTCCTCGCGGCGCGAGGCGGCTCCGCCCGGATGCGCACCCTTTTCCAGGGCGGCCAGGGTGCGCCGCGCGTCGGCGATCACCGCCTTGGGCAGGCCGGCCAGCGCCGCCACCTGCAGGCCGAAGCTGCGGTTGGCCGGGCCTTCCTTCACCGCGTGCATGAAGACCAGCTGGTCGCCGTACTCCACCGCGTCCAGGTGCACGTTGGCGATGCCGGGGTATTCGCCGGCCAGCTCGGTCAGCTCGAAGTAATGGGTGGCGAACAGGGTGTAGGCGCGGCTGGCCGCGGCCAGGTGCACCGCGCAGGCGCGGGCCAGCGCGAGGCCGTCGTAGGTGCTGGTGCCGCGGCCGACCTCGTCCATCAGCACCAGGCTGTGCTCGGTGGCGTTGTGCAGGATGTTGGCGGTCTCGCTCATCTCCACCATGAAGGTGGACTGGCCGCGCGAGAGGTCGTCGCCGGCGCCGATGCGGGTGAAGATGCGGTCGACCGGGCCGATCGTGGCCGCGCTCGCCGGCACGTAGCTGCCGATGTGGGCGAGCAGCACGATCAGCGCGTTCTGTCGCATGTAGGTGCTCTTGCCGCCCATGTTCGGACCGGTGATCACCAGCATGCGGCGGGCGTCGTCGAGGATCAGGTCGTTCGGTTCGAACGGCTCGTCGCGCACCTTCTCAACCACCGGGTGACGGCCGCGCTCGATCGCGATGCCCGGTTCGTCGGTGAGGGTGGGCGCGCTCCAGTCCAGCGTGTCGGCGCGCTCGGCCAGGGTGGCCAGCACGTCAAGCTCGGCGATGGCCGCAGCGGCGACCTTGAGCGGCTCCAGCTGTTCGATCAACTGGTCGAGCACGGCCTCGTACAGCGCACGTTCGCGCATCAGCGAGCGCTCCTTGGCCGACAGCACCTTGTCCTCGAACTGCTTGAGCTCCTCGGTGATGTAGCGCTCGGCGTTCTTGGTGGTCTGGCGGCGCGTGTAGTGCGTCGGCGCCTTGTCCGACTGCGCCTTGCTGATCTCGATGTAGTAGCCGTGCACGCGGTTGTAGCCGACCTTCAGCGTGGCGATGCCGCTGGCGGCCTTCTCGCGTTCCTCAAGCTCGACCAGGTACTGGTCGGCGTGGGTGGACAGGCGGCGCAGCTCGTCCAGCTCGGCGTCGTAGCCGTCGGCCATCACCCCGCCGTCGCGCTGCAGGACAGGCGGCTGGGCGACGATCGCCTTGGCCAGCCAATCGGCGAGGTCGGCGTGGTCGCCGATGCGGTCGACCAGTGCGTGCAGCAGCGGGCTTTCCAGCGCGACGATCTGGCCGCCCAGTTCCGGCGCGGCGGCCAGGCCGTCGCGCAGGGTCGAGAGGTCGCGTGGACGCGCCGAACGCAGCGCCACGCGGGCGAGGATGCGCTCCAGGTCGCCGATGCCGCGCAGCGTCTCGCGCAGGCCCTGGTAGCGGCGGTTGTCGATCAGCGCAGCGATCGCGCCGTGGCGGCCGCGCAGCTGCTCGCGCGAGCGCAGCGGTCGGTTCAGCCAGCGCCGCAGCAGCCGGGCGCCCATCGGCGTCACCGTTTCGTCCAGCACGCCGAGCAGGGTGTGCTCGGTGCGGCCGGTGGGATGGGTGTCCAGCTCCAGGTTGCGGCGCGTCGCGGCGTCCAGAGCGATGGTCTCGCTGGCGCTCTCTACCGCCATGCCGGACAGGTGCGGCAGCGCGCTCTTCTGGGTTTCCTCGACGTAGCCGAGCAGACAGCCAGCGGCGGCGATCGCCAGCGGCAGCTTGTCCACGCCGAAGCCGCCGAGGTCGCGGGTGCCGAAGAAGCGGTTGAGCTCGCGCCGTGCGGCATCGGCGTCGAAATGCCACGGCGGCCGCTTGCGCAGGCCGGGCAGGGCGCTGACCAGTTTCGGCCAGGCGACAGACTCGTCCACCAGGGTCTCGGCCGGCTGCAGCCGGGCCAGCTCGGCGGAGAGGGTTTCCGCGGTCGGCACTTCGCTGAGCAGAAAGCGCCCGCTGGACAGGTCTACCCAGGCCAGGCCGTAGCTGCCGCCCGGACCGGCGGCAATCGCCAGCAGCAGATTGTCGCGGCGCTCCTCCAGCAGGGCGGCGTCGGTCACCGTGCCCGGGGTGACGATGCGCACCACCTTGCGCTCGACGATGCCCTTGGCCAGCGCCGGGTCGCCGATCTGCTCGCAGATCGCCACCGACTCGCCCAGCCGCACCAGCCGCGCCAGGTAGTTCTCCACCGCGTGGTAAGGCACACCGGCCATCGGGATCGGCGCGCCGGCGGACTGCCCGCGCTGGGTCAGCGTGATGTCCAGCAGCCGCGCCGCCTTGCGCGCGTCCTCGTAGAACAACTCGTAGAAATCGCCCATGCGGAAGAACAGCAGCACGTCCGGATGCGCGGCCTTGGCCGAGAGGTATTGCCGCATCAGCGGGGTGTGCTGGGAGAGATCGTCTTGGCTCATGCTTCGGGCGGGTCTTGGCTCGATCGGGCGGAACGGGTAGAACGGGACGCTTCGCGCCGCGCGTGGCGCCCGTTCCGAAGCCGAGGAGTCTCGCATGGAGTCCGCATCCGTTCCTACCGACGAGGCACTGCGCCGGCTCGCCGAGGAGGTCGCCGGCCTGATGCGCGAGCGCAAGCTGATGCTTGTGACCGCCGAATCGTGCACCGGTGGCTTCATCGCCAAGGTGCTGACCGACCTGCCGGGCAGCTCGGCCTGGTTCGATGCCGGCGTGGTGACCTACAGCTATGAGGCCAAGGAGGCGCTGCTCGGCGTCAACCCTCGGACGCTGGAGCGGACCGGTGCGGTGAGCGAGGAGACCGTGCTGGAGATGGTCTCCGGCGCGCTGGCCCGCTTCGGCGCCGGAGCCGCGGTAGCGGTCACCGGCATCGCCGGTCCGGGCGGCGGTACCGAGGACAAGCCGGTCGGCACGGTCTGGATCGGCTGGAAGCGCCGCGGCGGCTACGCCCACGCCAAGGTGTTCCATTTCGACGGCGATCGCGACGCGATCCGGCGGCAGACAGTGGCAGCGGCGCTCAGCGGGCTGGGGCGGGAGCTGACCGGCTGAGCCGGTGCCTGCCCGCCGCAGGCAGGGTAGGCCGGCGATCGGAGCGGGCTTGACCGGTGTGGGATACTCCGTGCTCCGGAATCGCAGTCCGTGAGATGGGTCCAACGCACCCTCTGCGCCGTAGACACCCCGCCATTCCTTTTTCACCGTTGACGCAGGATCCCCACGATGGATGACAACAAGCGCAAGGCGCTCGCCTCGGCCCTCGGCCAGATCGAAAAGCAGTTCGGCAAGGGCGCGGTGATGCGCCTCGGCGACCGCGTGAACGAGGCCATCGAGACCGTTTCCACCGGCTCGCTCGGCCTGGACATCGCGCTCGGCATCGGTGGTCTGCCGCGCGGCCGCATCATCGAGATCTACGGCCCGGAGTCCTCCGGCAAGACCACGCTCACCCTGCAGGTGATCGCCAACTGCCAGAAGAACGGCGGCACCGCGGCCTTCGTCGACGCCGAGCACGCGCTCGACCCGTCCTACGCCGAGAAGCTGGGCGTGAACCTGGACGACCTGCTGATCTCCCAGCCGGACACCGGCGAGCAGGCGCTGGAGATCGCCGACATGCTGGTGCGCTCCAACGCCGTGGACGTGGTGGTGGTCGACTCGGTCGCCGCGCTCACCCCGAAGGCGGAAATCGAGGGTGAGATGGGCGACTCCCACGTCGGCCTGCACGCCCGCCTGATGAGCCAGGCGTTGCGCAAGCTCACCGCCAACATCAAGAAATCCGGCACCCTGGTGATCTTCATCAACCAGATCCGCATGAAGATCGGCGTGATGTTCGGCAGCCCGGAAACCACCACCGGCGGCAACGCGCTGAAGTTCTACGCCTCGGTGCGTCTGGACATCCGCCGCACCGGCGCGGTGAAGAAGGGCGACGAGGTGATCGGCTCGGAGACCCGCGTGAAGGTGGTCAAGAACAAGGTCGCGCCGCCGTTCCGCCAGGCCGAGTTCGAAATTCTCTATGGCGAGGGCACCTCGCGCGAGGGCGAGATCATCGAGCTGGGCGTGGCGCAGAACATCATCGACAAGTCCGGCGCCTGGTACAGCTACAACGGCGACCGCATCGGCCAGGGCAAGGAGAACGTGCGCCAGTTCCTGCGCGACAACCCGGCCATCGCCGACGAGATCGACCAGCAGCTGCGCGCCCGCCTGCTGGTGTCGGGCAATGGCAAGGCCGCCGCGGCGACCGAGGAAGAGGTCGAGTCGGAGGCCTGATCCGGTGAAGCCGCGCCGTTCCGCTCCGCTGGTTGCCGGCCTCGTGCTCGCGCTCGGGATGGCCGGTTCGGCCGCGGCCCGCGGCCCCGCCGAAGGAGCGGCCGCCGTGGCACCGGCACCGGTAGTCCACGAGCTGCCCGGCGGCGTCTGGCTGGCCGGGCAGGTCACTCCGGCGCAGCTCCAGGGGCTGCAGGCTCGCGGTCTGGCCGCCGTGGTGGCCGTGAGGCCCGACGGCGAGGCTGCGAACCAGCCGTCTTCCGCCGAGATGGCCCGCGCCGCCCACGCGCTGGGCATGGCATTCGACTACGCGCCAGTGGCGCCCGGCACGATGCCTGCCGATTCGGTCGCGGTGGTTGGCCGGGCGCTCGCGGCGCCGGCCCGGCCCGTGCTCGTCTACTGCCGCAGCGGTCATCGGGCGGCGCGCATCTGGGCCCTGGCCGAGGCGTCCCGTCCCGACGGCCTGGTGGCCGCGGCGATCGAGGCCGCCGTCCGCTCGGCCGGCCAGTCGGTGGACGACCTCGACGTCGAGCTGCGGTCGCGGGTCGCGGCGCGGCCCGTCCCGACGCACTGACCGCGCGGCGATGGCGTTCGGCCGCAAGCCGCCGCAGGACAAGCCATCGGCCTACTCGGCCGCGCTGGGCATGCTGGCGCGTCGCGAACAGTCGCGCCGCGAGCTCCGGCGCAAGCTCGACCGCAAGGGCTTCGAGGTGGATGAAGCCGAGCAGGCGCTGGATCGTCTGGGCGACCAGCGTTACCAGGACGACGAACGCTTCGCCGGCATGCTGGCGCGCAACCGGGCCGGGCAGGGCTATGGACCGGTGCGGATCCGGATGGAGCTGAAGACCCACGGGCTGGACGATGCCGCCATTCGCGCCTGCCTGGATGAACTGGACGTCGACTGGGATGCGAGTGCCGCGTCGCAACTGCGCAGACGCTACAGCGGCAAGGCCCCGGCGGACCACGCCGAGCGGGCCAAACGGGCGCAGTTCCTCTTGCGTCGCGGCTTTTCCGCCGCCACAGTACGGAGTCTTACCCACGCCGACGTGGATGACGCCGACGACGATTGATCCACCGGTCGAAGCGGCGTGGTCCGGGCGTGGTCTCGTTTCTGCCGCCTGAACGTTTGGCGGCCCCATCGCCAGAAGCCCGCTGCATGAAGACCGCCGAAATCCGCTCCGCTTTCCTCGATTTCTTCCGAGCCAAGGGCCACACCATCGTGCCTTCGGCCTCGCTGGTGCCGTCCAGCGACCCGACGCTGCTGTTCACCAACTCGGGCATGGTGCCGTTCAAGAACGTGTTCCTCGGCAGCGAGAAGCTCCCGTACGTGCGGGCGGCCGACGTGCAGCGCTGCCTGCGCGCCGGCGGCAAGCACAACGACCTCGATTCGGTCGGCTACACCGCGCGCCACCACACCTTCTTCGAGATGCTGGGCAACTGGTCGTTCGGCGACTACTTCAAGCGCGAGGCGATCGCCTGGGCGTGGGAGCTGCTCACCGGTGTGTTCAAGTTGCCGGCGGACAAGCTGTGGGTCACCGTGTACCACACCGACGACGAGGCCTACGAGCTCTGGAACAAGGAGATCGGCGTGCCGGCCGAGCGCATCGTGCGCATCGGCGACAACAAGGGCGCGCCTTACGCGTCGGACAACTTCTGGCAGATGGCCGACACCGGCCCCTGCGGTCCCTGCACCGAGATCTTCTACGACCACGGCCCGGACGTGGCCGGTGGCCCGCCCGGCTCGCCGGACGAGGACGGCGACCGCTACATCGAGATATGGAACCTGGTTTTCATGCAGTTCGACCGTGCGCCGGACGGCACGCTGAGCCCGCTTCCCGCCCCGTGCGTGGACACCGGCATGGGCCTGGAGCGCCTGGCCGCGGTGCTGCAGCACGTGCATTCGAACTACGAGATCGACCTGTTCCAGCGCCTGATCGCCAAGGCCGGCGAGTTCACCGGCACGGCGGATCTCGCCAACAAGTCGCTGCGCGTGATCGCCGATCACATCCGCGCGTGCTCGTTCCTGATCGTCGACGGCGTGCTGCCGTCCAACGAGGGACGCGGGTACGTGCTGCGCCGGATCATCCGCCGAGCCCTGCGTCACGGCTGGATGCTCGGCGTGCGCGGCGATTTCTTCTGGAAGATGGTCGCGCCGCTGGTCGCGGAGATGGGCGAGCCGTACCCCGAGCTGGCGGCGAAGCAGGCATTCATCGAGGACGCGCTGCGCACCGAAGAGCAGCGCTTCGGCGAGACGCTCGAGCACGGCATGCGCGTGTTCGACGAGGTGGCGGCCAAGGCGGGTAAGACGATCCCTGGTGTCGATGCTTTCCGTCTCTACGACACCTACGGCTTCCCGGTCGACCTGACCGCCGACATCGCCCGTGAGCGCGGCATGGACGTGGACATGGCCGGTTTCGAGCAGGCCATGAACGAGCAGCGCGAGCGCGCCCGTGCCGCGGGCAAGTTCGAGGCCAAGGGCGTGATGCCGGCCGAGCTGGCCAGCCAGCTGGCACCGACCGCATTCCTCGGTTACGACGCGCTGGCCGCGGAGGATGTCCGGGTCGTCGGCATCGTGCGCGCCGGCCGCCAGGTCGATCAGCTCGCACCGGGCGAGGACGGCTTCGTGATTCTCGACCGCACCCCGTTCTATGCCGAGTCCGGCGGCCAGGTGGGTGACACCGGCGTGCTGTCGAATGCGGGCGGTAGCCTCGTGGTTGCGGACACCCTGAAGATGGGTGGCGTGTTCTTCGGCCATGCGGGTACCTGGCAGGGCGCACAGCCGCTGCGCCAGGGCGACTTGGTCAAGGCGACCGTCGACGGCGAGCGTCGCCAGGCGATCGTGCTCAACCACTCGGCCACCCACCTGCTGCACGCGGCGCTGCGCAAGGTGCTGGGCGACCACGTGACCCAGAAGGGCTCGCTGGTCGCGCCGGATCGCCTGCGCTTCGACTTCGCCCACCACAAGCCTGTAAGCCGCGCCGAGCTGGCCGAGATCGAGGCGATGGTCAATGCCGAGGTCCGTCGCAATGCCGAGGCTGAAGTGCGCCACATGGCCTACGACGACGCCATCGCGTTCGGAGCCATGGCGCTGTTCGGCGAGAAATACGGCGACGAAGTGCGCGTGCTGAAGATGGGCGGCTTCTCCACCGAGCTGTGCGGCGGCACCCATGTCGGCCGCACCGGCGACATCGGCCTGTTCAAGATCGTCAGCGAGGCGGGCGTGGCTTCCGGCGTGCGTCGCATCGAAGCCGTCACCGGCGCCGGTGCGCTGGCCTATGTGGCCGACGAGGAACGGCGTCTCGGCGAGCTGGCCCACCTGCTGTCCGGCAACGGCGACGAGGTGGTGGAGAAGCTGCGCCAGCTGTTCGAGAAGCAGAAGAAGCTCGAGCGCGAGCTGGAGTCGCTGCGCGCCAAGGCCGCAGGCTCGGCGACCGCCGACCTCGCCGCGGGGGCGGCCGAAGTGGGCGGGATCAAGGTCGTCGCGGCTCGTCTGGAAGGGCTGGACGCCAAGGCGTTGCGCGACAGCGTCGACCAGCTCAAGCAGCAGCTGGGCGATTGCGTGGTGCTGCTGGCCGGTGCGGCCGATGGCCGCGCCTCACTGGTCGCCGGCGTTCACGGCGCGGCGCTGGGGCGGATCAAGGCCGGCGAGGTCGTCGCCCATGTCGCCGGCCAGATCGGCGGCAAGGGGGGCGGCCGACCGGACCTGGCGCAGGGCGGCGGCGACGATGCTCCGCAGCTGCCGGCACTGCTCGGGGAGCTGCCTGCCTGGATTGGGGAGCGCATCGGAGCCTGACGGAAGGCATGGGAAAGGTGGGGCGGTTCCACTATCCGCGGATTGCGCCGCCCAGCGGGGCTCGGCTAGTATCAATAGATTGTCGATATCACGAGTTGCGGTGATATCGCCTGCCAAGACAGTTAGTTCGCCTTGGCGGATGCCGGGGAAGGCGGAAAGGCCTTCGACGGAAACTGTCGTCGAACCGGTGACGGACTCAGGGGTGAGGATTCGTCATGCGGAAGGCCTGTAACCACACCATTTGATGGAGTAGCAAACCATGTTGATTCTGACCCGTCGGGTCGGTGAAACCCTGATGATCGGCGACGAGGTGACCGTCACCGTTCTCGGCGTCAAGGGCAATCAGGTGCGCATCGGCATCAATGCCCCCAAGAACGTCGCGGTCCACCGCGAAGAGATCTACCAGCGCATCAAGGGCGAGAATGAGTCCGGCGGTGCGACGCATCACGAAGACAGCGCGGAATAATCGCGAAGTCTTTACCTCGATTGCGTCGTTCAGTATCCTTGCCGGCTCCGCAGCAATGCGGACAAACACGGAGAGATGCCCGAGAGGCCGAAGGGGCTCCCCTGCTAAGGGAGTATAGGGTCAAAAGCCTTATCGAGGGTTCGAATCCCTCTCTCTCCGCCAGATACGCAAGACGCCCCCTCGTGGGGCGTTTTGCGTATCTGGCGGGGGAATCGCTTACTCGAAGCGTTCCGCATGCAGCCTCTGGTGCCATCGGCTTGCGTTGGAGTCAGGCGACCGGCAGCCCGCGCAGTTCGATGTCCTCGGGCGAGATCCGCAGCACCGAGCCTTGCTCGTACCAGTCGCCCAGCACGACGCGTTCGGCCGGTTGCCCGTCGAGTTCGAAACGATGGATGGCCGGACGGTGGGTGTGGCCGTGGATGAGCCGAGTGACTCCAGCCTTGCGCATCGCCTCGGCCACCGCGCTCGCGTTGACGTCCATGATGCTTTCCATGGTGGACCCGGTGTGTGCACGGCTGTCTTCGCGAGCCTTGGCGGCGAAGGCCCGCCGCGCATCAAGCGACATGGCCAGCACCTGGGCGGCCCAGGCGGGCTGGCGCACCTGCTGACGCACGGCCTGGTAAGCCACGTCGTCCGTGCACAACGTGTCGCCGTGCATGAGCAGGGTCGGTCGGCCCTGGACGGAGTGAATGGTGCCGTCCTCCAGCAGGGTCAGGCCCGCGCGCCGGGCGAAGGTCGGGCCCAGCAGGAAGTCGCGATTGCCGGCGATGAAGTAGACCGGAACGCCAGCGTCGGACACCGCACGTGTGGCCGACGCGATGCGTGCGGGGAGCTCGGCGTCGTCGTCGTCGCCGATCCATGCCTCCACCAGATCACCGAGGATGTAGAGCGCGTCGGCCGTGCGGACCTCGTCGCTGGCCATCCAGCGCTCGAACAGTCCGGTGATGCCCGGGCGGCTGGCGTCCAGGTGCAGGTCGGAAATGAGCAGCGTGTGCACGTCGATCAGCCGTGATGTTCGGCTGACGCGGGGCCTGCCTTGGATTTGCTCTTGGCTGCCTTGGGCGGAGGCGGTGCGGTGGCAGCCGACGCGGGCTGCGTGCCGTCCGCCTTCGTGGCTTCGCCGACGACCTCCGCGCCGGTGATCACCACCAGCGGGTTGGGCACGTCGCCCGCGAACGGGCCCTGCGCACGGGTAGGCAGGGAGGCGATCTTGTCGACCACGTCCATACCCTTGATCACCTTGCCGAACACGGCGTAGCCCCAGGTCAGGCCGCTCTGGCTGCCGACGAAGTCCAGCCGGCGGTTGTCCACCAGGTTGAAGAAGAACTGCGATGTGCCCGAGTTCGGGTCAGCACCGCGGGCGACGGCAATCGTGCCGCGAATGTTCGACAACCCGTTGTCAGCCTCGCTGGCGATCGCCGGACGAGTGCGGCGGGGCTGCAGGTCGCGGGTGTACAGGCCGCCCTGCACCAGGTAACCGGGGATCACGCGATGAAACACGGTGCCTGCGTAGAAGCCGTCGTGCACGTATTGCAGGAAGTTCGCCACGCTCTTGGGCGACTTGTCCGGATAGAGCTCGAGAGTGATGTCGCCCAGGGTGGTATGCAGCACCACCTCCGGTCGCGGTGCCTCCGGTGTGGCCACCGGACTCGGCGCGTTGGCGGCGTCCTTGGGCGCCTTCTGCGCCAGCAGGGCGGAGGGGGCGATGAGCAGCAGGGAGAGCAGGAAAGCTTTCAACGTGGATCTCGCGCGCCGGGAATCCGCCCATGATACGCGGCCGTGCCGGCGGTGGGCTGGCGTTGGCTGAATCGCGGTACGCATCAAGGCTCAGATCGCGCTCAGCGCCAGGGTGAAGCCGAGGTCGGACATCGGTGCGCGCTCCTGCTCCAGATCCGCCTCGGTCAACGGATGCTGTTCCAGCCAGGTCGCAGGCAGGGCCAGCCGCAGGCGTTGCCGGGTGGCGGCCAGCCGCAGTGTGGGCAGCGATTCGGCGCGCCGTGCCCGGCGGAACAGCACCGCCAGCCGCAGCAGCGCCGTGATCTGGCGGGCGATAAGACGATAACGCTGGGGCAGGGCCGAGATCAGCGCCTTGTCCGGCTTGCGTCGATGCAGCTCGACGATGGCCGCGAGCAACTGCTGCTCCTGCCGGGAGAAGCCGGCCAGGTCGGCGTTGCGCAGGATGTAGGCACCATGCCGGTGGTGCTGGCTGTGCGCGATCGCCAGGCCGATCTCGTGCACGCGTGCCGACCAGGACAGCCACTCGCGTGCCTCGGCGTCGAGCTTCCACTGCGGCGCGATCTGGTCGAACAGCATCAGCGAGGTCGATTCCACGCGGCGGGCCTGCGCGCGATCCACGCCATAGCGGGCGGCCAGCGCGTCGATGCTGGCGGTGCGCGGGTCGCTGCCACCTGCTCGGCCGAGCAGGTCCCACAGCAGGCCTTCCCGCATCGAGCTCTCGCACACGCGCATGCGCTCGATGCCCAGCGCCTCGAACGCGGCCTCGAAGATCACCACGCCGCCGGCGATCACCGGTGCGCGGTCGTCGGCGAGCCCGGGAAGCTTCAGTGAGCCGATCTGTCCCTGATCGAGCAGTGCATCGCGCAACGCGGCCAGCGAGGAAGGCGTGATGCCGTCGTCGGACAGCTTCATCGCCTGCACCACCGAGCCGATCGCCTTGGCGGTGCCGGACGAACCGAAGGCCTCCTGCCAGCCGGCTTCGCGGTAATCCTCCTCGAACTGCTGAAGCAGCAGGCCGATCTCGCCGCGCGCCTTCTGCCAGCGCTTGCGGTTGAGCTTGCCGGCGGGGAAGAAGCGCAATGTCGAGGCGATGCAGCCGACCTGCACGCTCTCGGTGTGCAGCGGGGCCACGCCGCGGCCGATGATGAACTCGGTGCTGCCGCCGCCGACGTCGATCACCAGGCGCGGTTCGCGCGAGGCGGGCAGGTCGTGGGCGACGCCGAGGAAGATCAGACGCCCCTCCTCGCGGCCGGAGACGACCTCGACCGGGTGCCCAAGGGCGCTTTCCGCCGCGGTGAGGAAGGTCTGCGGCGACGCCAGCCGGCGCACCGTGTTGGTGGCCACTGCGCGAACGTGCAGCGAGGGCAGGCCGGCCAGACGCTGGCCGAAGCGGGCCAGGCAATTGAGCGCCCGGGCGCGGTGCTCGGCATCCAGCGTGCCGTCGCTGCGCAGGCCGGCCGCCATGCGCACCGTGTCGCGAAGGCGGTCGATCACGCGCGGCTCACCGTGCTCGACCCGCGCAACGACCATGTGGAAGCTGTTCGATCCCATGTCCACCGCGGCGACCAGCTCGCCGTCGCGGATCGGCACGTTATCACCAAGGGTCATGCGGCGCGCTCCCGCTGACACGTCTTGGGCGGTAAGAAAATGGCGTGTTGCATGCGTGGTCCCTTACGACTTGGTCGGCCCGCAGAGCTTGTCGAGCAGTGCCTGCTGGGCGTTGTAGGGTGGCTGGTCGCCGGGCGTGGCACGGGTATAGCGCCCGTTGCTGCCCAGCAGCCATGCCTGGGTGTTGTCGGCCAGGGTGTTGGCCAGAGTCTCGTCGAATACGCGCTGCGCCAGGTTCGGATCGAGGATCGGAAAGGCGACCTCGATGCGCCGCATCAGGTTGCGTTCCATCCAGTCGGCGCTGGCGCAGTACAGCTCGGGCTGACCGTCGTTGGCGAACCAGTAGACGCGGCTGTGCTCGAGGAAGCGGCCGACGATGGAGCGGACCCGGATCCGCTCGGAAATACCGGGCAGTCCCGGCCGCAGCGTGCAGGCGCCACGCACCACCAGGTCGACATCGACGCCAGCCTGCGAGGCCCGGTAGAGAGCCTCGATCACGTGCGACTCGTTGAGCGCGTTGAGCTTGGCCACGATCCGTGCGGGCTTGCCGGCACGGGCGTTCTCGGTTTCGCGCTCGATTTTCGCCACCACGCTCTTGTAGAGGGTGAACGGCGAATGCAGCAGGCGCTTGAGGCTGATGGTCGGACCCAGTCCGGAGAGCTGCTGGAAGATCTTGTGCAGGTCCTCGCCGATCTCCTCGTTCGCGGTCATCAGGCCGATGTCGGTATACAGCCGGCTGTTGGCCTGGTGGTAGTTGCCGGTGGACAGGTGGGCGTAGCGGCGCAGCACGTCGCCCTCGCGGCGAACGATCAGCATCATCTTGGCATGGGTCTTGAACCCGACCACGCCGTAGACCACCTGCACGCCGGCCTCCTGCAGCCGGGTGGCCAGCCGGATGTTGGCCTCCTCGTCGAAGCGGGCGCGCAGCTCGATCACTACGGTGACGTCCTTGCCGTTGCGCGCAGCTTCGATCAGCAGGTCGACCAGCGGCGTGTCCTCCCCGGCGCGGTACAGCGTCTGCTTGATCGCCAGCACGTTTGGATCCTGTGCGGCCTGGCGCAACAGGTCCACCACGGCGGAAAAGCTCTCATAAGGGTGGTGCAGCAGCATGTCGTGCTGTGCGATCGCGTCGAACTTGTTGCGGCTGGCCTCCATCAGGGCGGGGACCCGCGGAGTGAAGCGCGGGAACTTCAGGTCAGGCCGGTCGACCCAGTCGTAGATCAGCCCGGCGCGGATGATGTTGACCGGACCGTCGCAGCGATAGACATCGGCCTCCTCCAGATCGAAGTTCTCGATCAGCATCCGGGTGATGGCCTTGGGACAATCGGTGCCGATCTGAAGGCGCACGGGCCGGGCGTAACCGCGACCGACCAGTTCCTCGGACAACGCCCTGGCGAGGTTGTCGACCTCGGCCTCCTCCACCATCAGCTCACTGTTGCGGGTGACCCGGAACTGGTGTGAGCCGAGCACCTTGAAGCCGGGGAAGGCGAGATCGACGAAGGCGTGCAGCAATTCGGCGAGGAACACGAAGTGCTCGCCGGGGCCGCTGACTTCGGCGGGAACACGGATGATCCGTGGCAGCGATCGCGGTGCACGGACCAGCGCCATGTGACCCTCGTGGCCGAAGGCATCGCGCCCCTTCAGCACCACCGCCAGGTTGAGCGTCTTGTTGAGGATGCGTGGGAACGGGTGAGCCGGGTCCAGCCCCAGCGGCGACAGCACCGGCAGTACCTCTTTCTCGAAATAGCCACGCAGCCACTGGTGTTGCCGCTTGCTCCAGCGCTGGCGCGGCAGGATGCAGATGCCCTCGGCTTCCAGCCGGGGGCTGAGGTCGTCCTGCCAGGTGCCGTACTGCTCGGACACCAGGTCGAGCGCGCGCGCCCGAATCCGCGCAAGCAGCTCCCCCGAAGGAATGCCATCCGGCCCCGGCGAGGCGGAGCCGAAATGATGATGGTGCTTGAGCATGGCCACGCGGACCTCGAAGAACTCGTCGAGGTTGTTGGCCACGATGCTCAGGTAGCGCAGGCGCTCCAGCAGGGGCACGTTCGGGTCGCGAGCCATCGCCAGCACGCGGAAGTTGAACTCCAGCGCAGCCAGTTCGCGGCTGAGGAACAGCTCGGGAGCCCGGAACTCGGCCGGCTCGGAAGGGGAAGGCGAGGGGGGGCGACGCATGCGGCCATTCTGTCGCAACTGTGGCCGCCGCACATCCCATGCGCCGGTCCGGCGTCCAGGTTACGAGGCGTTGATTCAGCCCTCGTCGCCGGAGGCCGGGCCGAGCAGGCGATCGCGGCCGAAATGGCAGGAGAAGGTCGAGCCCTGGCCAGGGGTGCTTTCGATCTGCAGGCGAGCCTGGTGCAGGTTCAGCACGTGCTTGACGATGGACAGGCCCAGTCCGGTGCCGCCGGTGTCGCGCGAGCGGCTCGACGATACTCGATAGAAGCGCTCGGTCAGGCGTGACAGATGGTTGGCCGGAATGCCGAAGCCGGTGTCGCTCACCGAGTACACCGCGCCGTCGCCCTTGCGCTGCCAGCGGATGGTGATGGTGCCGCCCGCCGGGGTGTAACGCACCGCGTTGCTCACCAGGTTGGAGAAGGCGCTGTGCAGGTCCTTCGGCGAGCCCAGCAGGTCGGTCTCGGCGGTGGATTCAAGCACGATCCGATGTCGCCCCTGGCTGAGCGCTTCCGCTTCCTTGCGTAAGGTCGCAAGCAGCGGCGCCATCGCCACGCGCTCGTCGGTGACGTGTTCTTGCGTCTCCAGTCGAGACAGGGTCAGCAGATCCTCGACGATCTGGCCCATGCGCTTGGACTGGGCGCGCATCTCGCCCAGCACCGGGGCCAGCTCGGGTACGTCCTCCGGGTCGAGCAGCTCGAGGTAGCCGTGGATCACCGTCAGCGGCGTGCGCAGCTCGTGCGAGACGTTGGCGACGAAGTCCCGGCGTACCTGCTCAAGCCGGGTCAGGTCGCTGATGTCGCGCGCCAGCAGCAGGCGCTGGCGGCGGCCGAACGGCAGCAGGGTCACGTTGAGGTGCCGATCCGGGCGCCCTGGCGCAGGGATGTCGTTGAGCGGCTCGCGCGCGCCGTCCTCCAGCCAGCCGGCCAGGTCGGAGTGGCGCAGCCGCTCGTGCAGGTCGGTGCCCCGGTCCTGCGGGCGGCGCAGGCCGAGCAGGTCCTCCGCCGCATGGTTGAACCAGCGCACATGCTGCTCGTTGTCCAGCAGCACTACGGCATCGGGGAGGTTGCTGGCGGCGCTGCGCAGGTCGCGCAGACTGGAGGCGATACGGCGGGTACGTGTCATGAAACGGTCATGCGCCAGCGGGGAAGGACGGGGCGACGCGATCATCGCGCGTCGCAGATGACGGATCGAAGACAGCAGCAAGACGATTTCCGCCAGCGCGACCACGGCGACGCCTGCCAGCAGCCCATGGCCGAGCGCATGGCCGAGCCAGCCGCCGAGGACAAGACCGGCGACTGCGAATGCGGCCAGCGTCGGCGTGGCGGGAAGGCGAACGGAGTTCAAGGCAACGGATTCCCGCGGATCAGGTCAGCCGGCAGGATCGGCAATCGGCCGCTCGCGTGCAAGCGATCCCCCGGGTGCTCAGACGCTGGCCGAGAAGCGGTAGCCCGAGCCGCGAACCGTCTGCACCATGTCGTCCAGCTTGAACGGCTCGAGCGTCTTGCGCAGGCGCCGGATGTGCACGTCCACGGTGCGCTCCTCCACGTACACGCTGCCGCCCCAGACGTGGTCGAGCAACTGGGCGCGGGAGTACACCCGCTCCGGGTGGGTCATGAAGAAGTACAGCAGGCGATATTCGGTCGGCCCGATCGAGACGGGCTCGTCGCCGGCGAACACGCGGTGCGCGGGGCCGTCGATGCGCAGGGCGCCCAGCTCCACGATGCCGGAGCCGTCGTCGCCATGGCTTCGCCGCAGCACCGCCTTGATGCGGGCGATCAGTTCGCGGGTGGAGAACGGTTTGATGACGTAGTCGTCGACACCGGCCTCCAGACCGTTGACGCGGTCCATTTCCTCACCGCGTGCCGTGAGCATGATGATCGGGATCTCCCTGCTCAGCTCCTCCTTGCGCAGGCGCCGGGCCAGCTCCAGGCCGCTGGTGCCCGGCAGCATCCAGTCCAGCAGGATCAGGTCGGGTACCTGTTCGGCGATGGCCAGCTGGGCTGCCCGGGCGTCGGCGGCCTGGGTGGCTTCCATGCCGGCCTTGCGCAGGGCGAATGCGACCATGTCGCGGATCGAGGCTTCGTCTTCAACGATCAGAATGCGCTTGTGCACGCTTGCTTACGCCCATGTCTGTGACGGTGGGATTGCAGCGTCATTATGTTACGTCGCGATGACAGATGTGCCGCGGCCGGATGTCACCCCGGTTACTGCTGGCCGCGATCCGGGTTGTCCTCGGTCTGCACCTTGCGCTTGCGCAGCTCGAGCACCAGCGGGGTAAGCTCGGCGATCCGCGCCTGGATACGGGCTCGTGCGTAGTAGTCCAGGTCATCCCGCTTGAGCAGTCGCTTGAGCTGTTCCAGTGCGTCGAACGGTCGACCGGACAGGTAGCTGGCGTCAGCGTAGGCCTCGCCGGCGCGGGCGGCGTATCCGGCGAGTTCGTTGGCCCGGGCGTAGGTGCGGAAGATCTCCGGGTCCTCGCTGGTATCGATGGCCGGGCGCAGCAGGGCGGCGGCCTGGGCGGCCTGGGCGCTGGTCGGCTTGTCGATGATCAGTGCCTTGGCATAGGCCAGGGTGATCGCGGGGTTGCGCGGAGATTCATCGTTGAGCGCTGCGTAGGTCGAGAGCGCCTGGCCGCGGTGGCCTTCCTGCAGTTCGGCGTCGGCCAGGGCCAGACGCAGCACCTGATTGTCGGGATGCCCGGCCAGCAGCGGCTGGAGGACGGCCACCGCCCTTGCGCCGCTGCCGCTGCGGGTCAGTGCGAGCGCATACCCGTAACGGTTGGCCAGCGTATCGAAGCCGTGGCGGGGAAGGTTGGCGGAGTAGTAGGTGACCAGTCGCAGCGGGTCGCCGGCCAGCACGCGGACCCGCTCGCGCATCAGTGCGTAGCTGTCGACCCCGCTCGATGCAGGCTGGGTCGGCAGCAGGTTGATCGGGTCGCGTACGTAGGCGATCGGTGCCGTGCTCTGTGCCCATTGCTTCGGATCGATGGTGTTGCCGCTGGGGCGCTCCTTCTGCATCGCGATCAGCGCACCGGCACGCTCCTTGGCATCGCTGATGCGCTCGGTGGTGACAGGGTGGTCCTGCAGCAGCGCGGGCACGCCGTCGCCTCCCGAACCAGTGCGCAGCGTGTCTTCCATCCGCTCGAAGAACGCCGCCATGGCGTTGGGATCGAAACCGGCTCGGGCCAGGGTCTGGATACCCACCCGGTCCGCCTCGATCTCGTCCTTGCGGGTGAAGTTGATCTGTTTCTGCATCAGCGCGCCCTGGCCACCCATCAGGATCGCGCCGGCGGCATCGCCGGAATGGGCGCTGGAGCCGGCGGCGATCGCGCCGAGCAGGATCAGCGCCATCAGCGGGGCGTCCTTCTTGGATGCCTCGAACGCGCGCTGCAGGTGGTTCTGCGTGATGTGGCCGATCTCGTGGGCGATCACGCCGGCCAGTTCGCTCTCGCTGCGGGTGATCTGGATCAGTCCGGAATTCACCGCGATGTAGCCGCCCGGGGCGGCGAACGCATTGATTTCCGGATCCTTCACGATCAGGAAGCGGAAATGGTCCTTGGGCTTGTCGCTGGCCGCCACCAGACGGTAGCCGAGGTGGTTGATGTAGTCGTCCAGCAGCGGGTCGTCGACCACCATGTCCAGTGCGCGCATCTGGCGCAGCATGGCAGCGCCGTAGTTGTCCGCCTCCTGGTCGGAAATCAGGGTGTTCGCCGAGCTGCCGAGGTCGGGCAGGCGCACGTTGTCCTGCGCACCGGCTGCGAAGCAGAGTCCGGCGCTGACCAACGCGGTGAACAGGCGGGGAAGGGGGCGTCGTGGTGCCATGGCCATAGGTCGGCGACAATAACACTGCGACCACGACGGTCGCGCTCCGGTTCCGGCCGGCCGGCGCGTACCCGTTCACCCGCCAGCTGCCTTGCGTAGCGGCGGGCGCGTCCCCAACTGTGCCCACCTGAAGGCTTTTCCCTGGAGTCCGGCAATGCCCAAGATCGAGGTCTATTCCACCGCCGTCTGCCCCTACTGCGTGGCGGCGAAAAACCTGTTGAAGTCCAAGGGCCTGGACTGGACGGAGGTGCGTATCGACATGGACCCCACGCAACGCGACACCATGCTGGCCCGCAGCGGCGGGCGGCGCACGGTGCCGCAGATCTTCATCAATGACCAGCACGTGGGCGGTTTCGACGACCTGGTCGCCGCCGATCGCAGTGGCAAGCTGGCCGAGTTGCTGGGAGCCAGCGCATGAGTGCCGAAAAGGATCGTGTCGCCGAGTTCACCGCGTTCCGCCAGCGCATGAACGAGCGGATTCTTGCCGAGGACAACCAGGTGGTGCGCCGCTTCTTCGCGCTGGATACGCAGACCTACAAGGGCGGCGCGCTCGACGTGAAGACCAAGGAGCTGCTGGGTCTGGTCGCTTCGATGGTGCTGCGCTGCGACGACTGCATCAGTTACCACGTCGCCCAGTGCAAGGAAGCGGGCGTGACGCGAGAGGAGTTCTTCGAGACCTTCAGCGTCGGTCTGATCGTCGGTGGCTCCATCGTGATCCCGCATCTGCGCCGCGCGGTGGACTTCCTCGACCAGCTCGAGGGCGGCTCCGGCCGGACGTCGGAGTGTGCCGACCACGCCTGAGTGCGTGCAGCTTTTTGGGACGCTGCGTACAAGCATTTGCATCGACTGCGACGGCCGGGCCGGTGGTCGTCGCAGCGGGCATAAGCGATAATTCGGCGGTTATGAGGTCCCGATTTCCCCAACGGGCACCTTCCCCCGGAAACGCATCCCAAGGAGCACCCCCATGAGCAAGACCATTGCCGTGATCCCCGGCGACGGCATCGGCCCTGAGATCATGACCGCCACCCTGCGCGTGCTCGACGCGCTGGATTGCGGTCTGGAGTACGACTTCGCCGAGGCCGGCATGGTCGCGCTGGACAAGCACGGCGATCTGTTGCCGAAGGAGACGCTGGACAAGATCGCCCAGCACAAGGTCGCGCTCAAGGGGCCGCTGACCACCCCGATCGGCGGTGGTTTCACCTCGATCAACGTCACCCTGCGCCGCCACTTCGACCTGTACGCGAACGTCCGCCCGGCGATCAGCTTCCCGGGCACCAAGTCGCGCTACGACAACATCGACATCATCACCGTGCGCGAAAACACCGAAGGCGCCTACCTGGCCGAAGGCCAGACGGTGTCCGAGGACGGCGAGGTCGCGCAGTCGATCATCCGCAACACCCGCAAGGGCAGCACGCGCATCGTGCGCTATGCGTTCGAGATGGCCGTGAAGAAGGGCCGCAAGAAGGTCACGGCCGTGCACAAGGCCAACATCATGAAGACCAGCTCCGGGCTGTTCCTCAACGTGGCCCGCGAGATCGCCAAGGAATATCCGCAGATCGAGTTCAACGAGATGATCGTGGACAACACCTGCATGCAGCTGGTGATGCGCCCCGAGCAGTTCGACGTGATCGTCACCACCAACCTGTTCGGTGACATCCTGTCCGACCTCTGCGCGGGCCTGGTCGGCGGCCTGGGCCTGGCCCCGGGCGACAACATCGGCGAGCACGCGGCGATCTTCGAGGCGGTGCATGGCTCGGCACCGGACATCGCAGGCAAGGGCATTGCCAACCCGTGCGCGCTGCTGCTCGCCGCGGCCGACATGCTCGATCACCTGGGCATGGTGGAGAAGGGCACGAAGCTGCGTCAGGCGATCCGCGACACCATGACGAATGATCGCGACAGCGTGACGCCGGACCTGGGCGGCAAGGGTTCGACCGAGAGCTTCGGCGAGGCGATCGCGCGTCGCGTGAAGGGCTGATCCGGGTCGACCCGGTCCATGCCAAGACGGCCGCGGCATCCGCCGCGGCCGTGTTCGTTTCTGCCTGGGGGAGGCTCAGTGTGCGCCGGGCCGGTAGTTGCCGCCGATCGTGCGTGCGGTGATGCTGATCCGGTTCCAGCTGTTGATGGTCACCACCAGCAGGGTAAGGTCGACCAGTGCTTCCTCTTCGAAGAGTTGCCGTGCCTGCTCGTACAGTGCGTCGGATACGGCCTCGGGCGAGGCCAGCTCGGTCAGCTCCTCCGCCCAGGCCAGCGCGATGCGTTCGCGCTCGCTGTACAGCCGGGTTTCGCGCCAGGCCGGCAGCAGGTAGAGCCGCTGCTCGGTCTCTCCGGCGGCGCGGGCATCCTTGCTGTGCATGTCCAGGCAGAAGGCGCAGCCATTGATCTGCGAGACGCGCATCTGCACCAGCTCGATCAGGGCCGGCTCCAGCCGGCCGGCTGTGCGGATGTTCTGGCCGAGCGTGATCAGCGGCTGCATGGAGGCATAGTGGCGTTGGACGGCAAAACGGGTCATGGAAGGCTCCTTGAAGTGCGGCCCGGATCGGCCGCTCAGGAGAAGGACGCGGGGGACTCCGTTTTCGTGACTGCCTGCAGCCTGGCCAGCTTGTCCGGATGGCGCAGCGCGTGCACCGCGGCGATGTGCTCGCCGTCTTCGTCAACCTCGATCCACAGGGCGGTGCTCAGCGTCTGGCCATCGTGGATGAGCAGTGCCGGTGCGCCGTTTAGCATGCGGATCTCGAAGCCGATGTCGTGCCCCGACATCTGGCCGCCGATCTGCAGATAGAGTCGCGCCAGCCGCTCGGCACCGTGCAGTGGACGCAGGGCCGCGCGCACCAGCCCGCCTCCGTCGCTGACGTGGACGGCATCTTCCGCGAACAGCGCGCGCAGGGTTTCCAGATCGGGCCGCTGCATGGCAGTCACGAAGCGCTGCAGCAAGCGTTGCTGGGTTTTCGCATCGACACGGAAGCGGGGGCGACCCTCCCGGAGCCGGGTGCGGGCCCGGTGCACGCGCTGCCGGCAGGCATCCTCGGTGATGTCCAGGATGGCCGCGGCCTCGCCGTGACGGTAGTCGAACACCTCGGTGAGCAGGAACGCGGCGCGCTCTTCGGGGCCGAGGCGCTCAAGCAGCAGCAGGAAGGACAGGCTGAGGGTCTCGTTCCTCTCCGCCTCGGCGTCGGGGTGCCCGCCATCCGCAGGCATGGGTTCGGGCAGCCATGGTCCGGTGTAGTGCTCGCGCTCCACCCTGGCCCGGCGTAGCCGGTCCAGCGCAAGCCTCGTGGTGACGGTCACCAGCCAGGCCTCGGGGTCGTCGAGCCGGTCCGCTTTATGCGTGTGCCAGCGCAGCCATGCGTCGTGCAGCACGTCCTCGGCGTCGGCGGGACTGCCGAGCATGCGGTAGGCGAGTCCGAAAAGGCGCGGACGGTGTTGCTGGAACAGGGCTGTACGCGAATCCATGGCGTGGGCTCCGGAGGGGATGCCTCAAGGACGCACCGCAGCAATCAAATGTGACCATCCGCAGGCCGCCGGGCTGCCAGCGCTGTATGTGGCGTGTTCAGCGAACCAGCGGCCAGGGCGCCAGGAAGACCAGCCAGATGAATACCAGCATGGCGGTGTATTTCAGCGCCCGGAACAGTTTCGGGTGCTTCCTCTTGAAGGCCCGGCTGCGCTCTCGCCCGCGCTGGTTCAGGGCGAAGACGCGGTTGACGAAGCCGACCTTTTCCGCCGTGGTGTCGCTGTTGGGCGAGGCGGTGATCGAACCCATGAACGCGCCGACGCGGCGGTTGATGGCCTCCATCCAGCGCGTGCGCAGCGGACGCTCGACGTCGGCGAACAGGATCACCCGGGTCTGGTCGGTCTTGTTCTCCGCCCAGTGCACGTAGGTTTCGTCGAACACCACGTCCTTGCCGTCGCCCCAGGCGTGCATCTGGCCGTCGACGAAGATGCGGCAGTCGTCCGAATTCGGCGTGATCAGGCCCAGGTGGTAGCGCAGCGAGCCGGCGAACGGGTCGCGGTGCGGGTTGAGCTTGGAGCCCGGTGGCAGCAGGGCGAACATCGCCGCCTTGATGCTGGGAATGCTGTTGAGCAGGCGCACCGTCTGCGGGCACAGTGCTTCGGCCGAGGCCAGCGGTTCGCCGTACCACTTGAGGTAGAAGCGCTTCCAGCCCTGCTTGAAGAAGCTGTTGAAGCTGGCGTCGTTGTGTTTTTCCGCCGCACGGATGTGACCCTCGTCGAACAGCGACAGCGCCTCGGCCCGGATCGCCTCCCAGTTGGCTTGCAGCAGATCCAGCTGGGGAAAGCCGCGACGGTCGAGGATCGGCGTCGCCGGCACGGCCGAGAAGGCGTACATCAGCAGGTTGTAGGGGGCGAACACCGCCGAGTGATCCACCAGCTGGCGGTCGAAGCGCAGTTTCACGCGCCCGCGCAGGTGCACCAGCAGCACGCAGAGGATGAAGGCGAGCAGCAGGTAAAGGGCGATCAGGCGGGGAGTGAACAGGTGCATGGGAGCGGAGGTCCGGACGGCAGGCGACAAGGATAGCGCTGCGGTCCGGTCCCGGCGCGAGCGATCACTCCCGGGCGCCGGGGCGGCGCCCGGGAGTGGCCGGGGTCAGAGTGCCTCGGAGGCGAAGTCGGCCAGCCGCGAACGCTCGCCGCGACGCAGGGTGATGTGCGCCGAATGCGCCCAATCCTTGAACCGGTCGACCGCATAGGTGAGGCCCGAGGTGGTCTCGGTCAGGTAGGGCGTGTCGATCTGTTCCACGTTGCCGAGACAGACGATCTTGGTGCCCGGGCCGGCGCGGGTGATCAGGGTCTTCATCTGCTTGGGTGTGAGGTTCTGCGCCTCGTCGATGATCAGGTAGCGGGACAGGAAGGTGCGTCCGCGCATGAAGTTGAGCGAACGGATCTTGATGCGCGAGGCGAGCAGATCGTTGGTGGCCTGGCGACCCCAGCTGCCGCCTTCCTCCGGGTGCGCCAGCACCTCGAGGTTGTCGGTCAGCGCGCCCATCCAGGGGGTCATCTTTTCCTCCTCCGTACCCGGCAGGAAGCCGATGTCCTCTCCCACCGAGACGGTGGCGCGGGTCATGATGATCTCGCGGTAGCGCTGCTGGTCCATCACCTGGGCCAGGCCGGCGGCGAGCGCCAGCAGCGTCTTGCCGGTGCCGGCGGTACCGAGCAGTGTGACGAAATCCACATCCGGGTCCATCAGCACGTTGAGCGCGAAGTTCTGCTCGCGGTTGCGGGCGGCGATGCCCCAGACGCTGTGGTTCGGGTGGCTGTGATCGTCCAGCAGGACCAGGGTGGCCTGCTCTTCGTCCACGGCCATGACGCGCAGCTCGACGCTCTCATCGCCGGGCAGGAACAGGCACTGGTTGACGTACCAGTCCTCGCCTTCGGCGCGATCCAGCCGGTAGAAGGTGCGGCCCCGTTCGCTCCAGGACTCGACCTCGGGGTGCTGGTCCCAGAAGTTCTCCGGCAGTTCGGCCGCGCCGGTGTAGAGCAGGGCGAAGTCGTCCAGCGCCTTGTCGTTCTCGTAGTCCTCCGCATCGATGCCGAAGATGCTGGCCTTGATCCGCAGGTTGATGTCCTTGCTGACCAGCACCACCGGACGACCGGGCTGCTGGTCGAGCAGTTCCAGCACCGAGGCGAGGATCAGGTTGTCGGCCTTGCCGTGATTGCTGGTGGCGCGCTGCTGGAAGTACAGCCTGCCGATCTCCGGGCCGCGCTTGAGGTTCACCCCGGCGGGGTTCTCCAGCGACAGGCCGTCCCTGATGCCATGCCCGTTGCCGCGCTCGATCAGCTCGTTGAGGAAGCGGCTGACCTGGCGGCCGTTGCGGGAGACTTCCGACGCGCCCTTCTTCTTCTCGTCCAGCTCCTCCAACACCGTCATCGGGATGAAGATGTCGTGCTCCTCGAAGCGGAACAGCGACGTCGGGTCGTGCAGCAGCACGTTGGTATCGAGCACGTAGATGCGCTTGCTTCCGGTCATGCGGAAGAAACCTCGCTGGGCGTCATGGAGGGGAGGGACATGGAATCGCGGTGCCGGGGAGGATCAGCTCCCGGGGATCGCGTCGAGCACCGCCTGCGCGTGGCCCGGCACCTTCACCCCGCGCCACTCCGCGGCCAGCCGGCCGTCGGGATCGACCAGGAAGGTGCTGCGCACGACGCCGAGGTGCTTCTTGCCGTACAGCGTCTTCTCGTGGATCACGTCGAAGGCCTGGCACCAGGCTTCGTCGGTGTCGGCCACCAGCGGGAAAGGCAGCTGCTGTTTTGCGGCGAAGTTGGCGTGAGAGCGGACCGGGTCGCGCGAGACGCCGATGACCTCCGCGTTGCGTTTCCGGAACTGCGGGTAGAGGTCGCGGAACTGCTGCGCTTCGGTGGTGCAGCCGGGCGTGCTGTCCTTGGGATAGAAGTAGATCACCAGCCATTGGCCTTTCAGGCTCGACAGCTTCAGCTCGGTGTCGTCGCCCGTGCGTCCTTTCAGGGCGGGGATTTTCTTGCCGACTTCAGGCATGGGGTCTCCGGCGGCAGCGCTGGGCTGTCGCGCAAGTGTTGGGAAAGAGGATGGCCACGGAGCGCGGCGGAAACGAGGGGCGGCGAAAACGGGCGGCGGTCAGGGCGTCGCCGCTGGCGCGGCGCTGGTTCCTCGAAGGATGCCCTGACTGCATGGCTGGCCTCGCAAACGTCCCGAGCCAGAGACTAGCGCGTCTGGCCGGGAATGAAAGCCCTTGCCAGACACGCGCGGCGGAGCGATGCTCAGAACTTCACCGGATCCATGATGGCGTCCAGGTTCAGGCTGTCGCACAGCTCCAGGAAATCGTCGCGCAAGGTGGCGATGTGCAGGTCCGACGGGATGCCGATGGTGATCTGCGCCTGGAACATCTCCGCGCCCGTCTGCATCGCCTGGTAGCGCATCGAGCTGAGCTGCTCGACGCTGATCCGGTTGCGATGGAAGAACTCCACGATGCGTACCAGGATGCCCGGACGGTCGGCGCTGACCACTTCCACCAGATAGGGCAGCAACCGCGAGTCCGGCTCGCGTGGCTGCGTGCGGTAGTGGACCAGGTGCAGGTCTTCGTCGCGGGCCAGCTTGGCGAGGGCGTTTTCCAGTTTGGCCAACGCATCCCATGCGCCGCTGGCCACCAGTACCAGGGAACTGTCTCCACCGATGGTGGAAACCCTGGCATCGGACAGATTGCATCCGGCGTCTGCGATACGTCGCGCCAGCGTCAGCAGGGGGCTCTTGCCGGTGGGGGAGAGGGTCTGGATCAGCAGCTGGTGGTGGTCGCTGCCGGCTCGGGGAGAGGTTCGGTTCAAAGGCTTGCCTGCCTACGGGAATCGCACGCGGAACGGGGAACTCCGCAAGACGGCCTCCGAGCTTACTTGCCCGTCGCGCAAGCCCGCAAGTAACATGCTGGACTGGATTTTTGCTGGAAACCGGGCCTTGGACATCCGCGGCAGCATCTGCGCTTTGGTGACCCCGTTCACGCAGGACGGGGCGCTCGATCTGGCCGCCTTCGAGCGATTGCTGGACTACCAGATCCGCGGCGGCACCCAAGCCGTGGTGGTCGCCGGCTCGACCGGCGAGGCCCACATGCTCGAGCACGACGAGTTCGATGCGCTGCTCTCGTTTGCCGTTCGTCATGTGAGTGGCCGCGTTCCGGTCATCGCCGGTACCGGCGAGGCGGGTACGGCCAAGACCGTCGCCTTGACGAAGCGGGCCGCCGCGCTGGGGGCCGATGCCGCGCTGGTCGTCACGCCCTACTACGTGCGCCCGACCCAGGAAGGCCTGTATCGCCATTTCGTCGAAGTGGCGGATCAGGGCGGTCTTCCGGTCATCCTCTACAACGTGCCCGGTCGCACCGGCTGCGATCTGCTGCCGGAGACGACGGCGCTGTTGCGCGACCACCCCGGCATCGTCGGCATCAAGGAGGCGCGCGCCGATGCGCAGCGCATCGCTGCCACAGCGGAACTTGCGCGCCCGGATTTCGTCTATCTGTCCGGCGACGACGGCACGGCAGCCCGGGCCATGCTTGCAGGCGCGGCGGGAACCATCTCGGTGGTGGCCAACCTGGTGCCGGCCGTGTTCCGCGAGCTCTGCGACGCGGCGGTGGCCGGGCGATCGGATGCAGCAAACGCCGTCGACGCCAGGCTGGCTCCGTTGGTGGACGCGCTGAACGGCGCGCCCAACCCGATCGCGGTGAAGTCGGCGCTGCCCTGGCTAGGCCTGGGCAGCGCGTTGCCCCGGCTTCCTCTGGTCGAACTGGCCGAGGGTGCGGTGCGAGATCAGATTCGCCAGGCACTGGCCCGCCTGGCACCCTTGGCCGTCGCCGCCTGACTTGGGCGACACGAACCTTCCACGGAAAACCATTACATGAAGAAAACCTCGCTTGCTGTGGCCTTGCCGGCCTTGCTCCTCTCCGGGCTCATGCTGTCGGGCTGCGGCATCTTCCGTTCGCACAAGGCCTGGGACACGGCCAAGCAGGAGTCCCCGCTGGAGATCCCGCCGGGCATGGACACGCCGTCGGCCAGCGAGGCGCTCGTGATCCCCCCGCCGGGAGCCAATCAGCCGACCGCCAATGGCGCGACTGCGGCAACCCAGAGCGCTGTCGCGACGATCACCGACGGCTTCGTGGTGAGCGAGGATGTGGACGCTGCCTATCAGCGCGTGGGCCAGGTCCTCGATGCGGGCGACATCGGCCAGGTGACGGCGCGGGATGCCTCTACCCACAGCTTCACCGTGACGGTGATGGCCGGTGCCAAGATGGCCAAGAAGCGCGGCTTCTTCGGGCGCATGTTCCACGGCAACGACGAGGGAGAAAGCTCGCGGGCGACGCCTCAGCAGGTCGTGGTGACGGTGAATGCGAGCGGCCAGAAGGGCAGCGAGGTGCGTGCACAGGGCGCGGCCCCGGCCGTGGCCAAGACGATCGATGGGCTAAAGGCCAAGATCGGCGGCTGAGTCGACGCCGCGCCAGCACAAAAAAGCCGCCCGGTCAGGGCGGCTTTTTTTGCGGGTGCTTATAGTGCCATTTGCGGACCGTGAGCCGCCCGGCGATCAGCGTTCGAGCAGGTCGATCTTGTTCGGCTTGCCTTCCCAGTCCTTGGCGTCGGCCAGCGCATCCTTCCGCTCGGTGATGACCGGCCAGCTCTTGGCGAGCTCGGCATTGAGCGCGACGAAATTCTCCTGGCCTGCCGGGACGTCGTCTTCGGGATAGATGGCGTTGATCGGGCACTCCGGCTCGCAGAGCGTGCAGTCGATGCACTCGTCCGGATCGATCACCAGGAAGTTCGGGCCTTCGTGGAAGGCGTCGACGGGGCAGACCTCAACGCAATCGGTGTACTTGCACTTGATGCAGTTGTCGGTGACGACAAAGGTCATGCGAACGAGGATTCCGTCGAGGTGGCAGGCAAGACGGCCTGACTGAAGTGGCGCTCCCTACGAGGTTCGAACTCGTGTTCCCGCCTTGAGAGGGCGGTGTCCTAGGCCACTAGACGAAGGGAGCGTTCTGACTCAGAGCGCGCTAGTATAGCGAAATTGTTTCGGCCGGCAATGCCTTTCTTCGGATGTCTGCCGGCTTTCTCGTATCCGTGCCTCCGCCCGGGCGGTTCGGGGCAGCACACGCCGGCGTGTGCGGTATGCCTCGTCGACGGCGTAGGTTAGGCTTCCGGGCTTCACGATCGGCAGGGACTGTTACCGCTTGAACCACGAGACAGGGATCGACGGCATGCCTGCGCTGCGGATCATTCCGCGCGACCAGCATGTGATTTCCCGCAAGAACATCAGCAAGGCCGCGTTGCGGGTGCTTTACCGCCTCAACGAAGCGGGTTACGACGCCTATCTCGTCGGCGGCGCCGTCCGCGACCTTCTGCTCGGCGGCCACCCCAAGGACTTCGACGTGGCTACCAACGCCACGCCCGACGAAGTCCGGAAGCTGTTCCGCAACTGCCGATTGATCGGTCGCCGATTTCGCCTGGCGCACGTCGTTTTCGGCCCCGAGATCATCGAGGTCGCCACGTTCCGTGGTACCGGCGAGGAAGACGGCGAAGGAGATCGTCATATCGTCGACGGGCGCATCGTGCGCGACAACGTCTGGGGCACGATCGAGGAGGACGCGGTGCGCCGCGACTTCCGCGTCAACGCGATGTACTACGACATCAGCGATTTCTCCGTTCGCGACTACGTCGGCGGCATGCAGGACGTGCAGGACAAGGTCTTGCGGCTGATCGGCGATCCGGTCACGCGCTACCGCGAGGATCCCGTGCGCATGCTGCGCGCCGCGCGCCTGGCGGCCAAGCTCGGTTTCCGCATCGACGAGGCCGCCGCCGCGCCGTTCGAGAGCCTTGGGCCACTGCTGACCGAAGCCGCGCCGGCGCGGCTGTTCGACGAGTCGCTCAAGCTGTTCCTTGCCGGGCATGGACTGAAGAGTTTCCGCATGCTCGAGCAGTGCGGCCTGCTCGGATTCCTGTTCCCGTCGACTGCGCGCGCGCTCAAGCGCGGCGACCACGCCCTGCGCGCTTTGGTGGAACGGGGGTTGGCGAATACCGATGCGCGTGTGGTCGAAGGCAAGTCGGTGACGCCGGCATTCCTGTTTGCCGTGCTGCTGTGGGGCGAGGTGCGCGATCGCGCGCAGGGACTGGTTGCCGGCGGGATGGACCTCTCCGAGGCGTGGGCCCGGGCTGCAGCCCACGTGGTGGGTGAGCAGTGCCAGCGCGTGGCGATCCCCAGGCGATTCACGCTCACGATGGAGGAGATCTGGGCGCTGCAGCCGCGTTTCGAGCAGATCCAGCGCAAGCGCGTGCTCCGGTTGCTGTCCCAGCCCCGGTTCCGCGCGGCGTTCGATTTCCTGCTGTTACGGGCGGAGGAGTCTCCGGCGATCCGCGAGCTCGGTCTGTGGTGGGATCATGCCCAGCAGCTTCCGGTCGACGTGCTGGCGGCCGCCTTGCCGGCGGGTGGCGGGACGTCGGGCCAGGACACGGTGGTGGCGGGAGCCAGTGGGCGTCCTCCGCGCAAACGCCGTCGGCGGCGTAAACCGGCGGGCCATTCCGGCTCCGCATGAGCGGTCCTTCGGCCACGGACGCCTATGTGGCGCTGGGCAGCAACCTCGGAGATTCGCGGGCCACGTTCGCCGGCGCGATCGAAGCACTGGGGGCCCTGCCGGGCAGTCGCCTGACCGGCCGCTCCCGGATCTACCGCACGCCGCCGTGGGGACGAACCGATCAGCCCGATTTCCTCAATGCCGTGGTGCGTCTGCACACATCGCTGGCGCCGCATGTCCTGCTCGATGCGTTGATGGCGATCGAGCGTCGCTTTGGCCGCATGCGTGACGGCGAGCGCTGGGGGCCGCGCACGCTCGACCTCGATCTGCTGCACATGGATAGCACTGCGCTGGACGATTCCCGGCTGACCTTGCCGCATCCGCGGGTGGCCGAGCGGGCGTTCGTGCTGCTGCCTCTGGCCGATCTGGCACCGGACCTGGTGCTGCCCGGGCAGGGGCGGGTGGGCGATCTGCTGCAGCTGGTCGATGCCGGCGGATGCGAGCCGATCGACTGACAGGCATGCTGCGCTGCGGCGTCGAGGGTTTATCATGACCGGCCCGCGGCGGACTCCCCTTCTGATCCGGACGGCCGCGCTACCAGGAATCACCACGTGTACGTGCAAAACACCAGCGTTTCCGACCGCAAACCGGTGACCGTTCCGTCCTTGCGGACGATGAAGGCAGAAGGGCGGCGCATTGTCATGCTCACTGCCTACGACTCCAGCTTTGCGCACCAGTTGGAGCTGGCCGATGTCGACGTCGCACTGGTCGGCGACTCGCTCGGCATGGTGGTGCAGGGGCACGCCAGTACCCTGCCGGTCACGCTGGATCAGATGGTCTACCACACCGCGGCGGTGTCCCGAGGATTGCGTGCCACGCTGCTGGTGGCCGACCTGCCGTTCATGAGCGACCGCGACACCGCGCATGCGCTCGAAGCCGGTGCGCGACTGGTGGGCGAGGGCAACGCCGCGATGGTGAAGATCGAGGGCGGCGCACCGCACGTGCTGGAGGCGATCAACGCGCTGACGGTTCGTGCCATCCCGGTCTGCGCGCACCTGGGCCTGACGCCGCAGTCGGTGCACAAGTTCGGCGGCTTCCGCATCCAGGGGCGCGAAGAAGCGGTCGCCGCCCGGGTACTGGACGAGGCGCGCGCGGTGGAGGCTGCGGGCGCCGAGCTGTTGGTGCTCGAGGGCATGCCGGTCGGACTGGCCGAACGGATCACGGCGGCGGTGTCGATTCCGACCATCGGCATAGGCGCCGGCCCGCACTGCGACGGCCAGGTGCTGGTCCTGCACGATCTGTTGGGCGTTACGCCTGGCAAGCGACCCAAGTTCAGCAAGGATTACCTGCAGGGACGCGACTCAGTGTCCGCCGCCATCTCGGCGTTCGTCGACGAGGTGCGCAGCGGCGTCTTCCCCGCTCCCGAGCACTGCTTCAACTAAAGGCCTTACCCGATGCAGACCGTGCATGATGCCGGCGCGCTGCGCGCCGTCGTTCGCGGCTGGCGTGCCGCCGGCCAGACCGTGGGCTTCGTGCCCACCATGGGCAACCTCCACGCCGGCCATTTTTCGCTGGTCCGCCTGGCGCGGGCGCGCGCCGACCGGGTCGTTGCCAGCGTGTTCGTGAATCCCACGCAATTCGGTCCGAACGAGGACTTCGCCCGCTATCCGCGCACGCTGGTGCAGGACCAGGCCGGACTGGCCGAGCACGATTGCGATCTGCTGTTCGCCCCCGACGTGGCGACGATGTATCCGTATGGCCCGGAGCACACGGTGCGGCTGAGCGTGCCGCAGATCACCGAGACGTTGGAGGGCGCGCACCGTCCCGGCCATTTCGACGGTGTCGCGACCGTGGTGTGCAAGCTGTTCAACCTGGTGCAGCCGGATCTGGCGGTGTTCGGCCAGAAGGATTTCCAGCAGCTGAAGGTGATCGAGCGCATGGTGCGCGACCTCGGCTTGCCGGTGAAGGTGATCGCCGCGCCGACCCAGCGTGCCGAGGATGGCCTGGCGCTCAGCTCGCGCAACCAGTACCTGAGCGAAGCCGAGCGCGCGCTCGCCCCGCGCATCCACCAGGTGCTGGTGCAGATGCGCGAGATGCTCGGCAAGGGGCATGCCCCCCGGGTGCTGGAGCAGGCGGCAGCCGGTCAGCTCGAACGCGCCGGCTTCGTTCCGGACTACGTGGCCATCCGACGGGCGGACGACCTTGCCGAGCCGGCCCCGGGCGAGCGCGCAGGCCTGGTTGGCCTGGTTGCGGCACGCCTGGGCAGCACCCGCCTGATCGACAACTTGCTGTTCGACTGAACCGTCCCCACGTCCGGGGCTCCGGCCGGTCGTGTTGCAGTGCACGGCCGGCGACTCGATAATTGAGGGCTACGCAGGCCGTACCTGCTGGAAGTGATGCCATGCACCTGAACATGCTCAAGGCGAAGATCCACCGCGCGACGGTGACCCATGCCGAGCTCCATTACGAAGGTTCGATCGCGATCGACAGCCTGCTGCTCGAAGCGTCGGGCATCCGCGAGTACGAGCAGATCCACGCCTGGAACATCAACAACGGCAAGCGCTTCGTCACCTATGCTCTGAAGGCCGAGGCCGGCTCGGGCATCATTTCGGTGAACGGCAGCGCGGCGCACCGCGCGCAGCCGGGCGACCTGATCATCATCGCCGCGTTCAGCCAGATGTCCGAAGCCGAGGCCGAGGCGCACCAGCCGATGCTGGTCTACGTGGACGCGAAGAACGCGATCTCGCACACCAACCGCTCGATCCCCACCCAGATGGCCGCCGCCTGAGGCGACGGCCCGCGGTTCACGCGCGCTGCGAGAGCAGCGTGCCCTGGTGGAACACCGCCTTCCAGCCATCGACCGTGCGGCGCCACAACGTTGTGCGGCGGCTGCCGCGTTCCTCCTGCCACAGCACGTAGGTCAGCAGGTAGAGGCTGGGCGAGAGCGGATGGCACTCGAAGCCTTCGGTGCGCCACAGCTCCTTCGTCGGGTGGTGGATCCGCTGGCTCAGCACGTCGAGCACCTCGGTCCGGCTGTAGCGCTGGCCCGAGGCGCCGATTTCCCAGAACGTCTCCTCGGTGATGTGCTCGCCGTCGGCCGGTCCGGCGCCCGATTCGGGGCGATGGAAGATCGGCTCGCGCTCGCGCAGCTCTGCCAGCACGTCTTCCAGGCGCGGCATGGTCTTCATCGTGTCGTTCATCGGCTACCTCGTCTCGTTCTGCCGGGCCAGGGCCCAGGCCACGTGTTCCCGCACTACTTCGGATGGGTCGTTCGCTCGCGCTCCCAGCGCGCGGCGTACTGCTTCGGAGCGGGGAGCGTTGCCCAAGGCTACCGCGATGTTGCGCAGCCAGCCTTCGTAGCCGGTGCGGCGGATCGCCATCCCCTCGGTGCGCTGCAGGAACTCGTCCTCGCTCCAGGCGAACAGCTCGACCAGCCGGCTACCGTCGAGCTGGTGCCGCGGCGCGAAATCGGGTTCGGCGGTCGCCTGCGCGAATTTGTTCCAAGGGCAGACCAGCTGGCAGTCGTCGCAGCCGAAGATGCGGTTGCCCATCGGGGCACGGAGTTCCTCGGGGATGCTGCCCTTCAGCTCGATGGTCAGGTAGGAGATGCAGCGTCTCGCGTCCAGCCGGTAGGGCGCGACGATCGCCTGCGTCGGGCAGATGTCCAGGCAGCGCCGGCAACTGCCGCAGTGCTCGCTGGCTGGCGCGTCCACCGGCAACGGCAGGTCGGTGTAGAGCTCGCCGAGGAAGAAATACGAACCGGCGCGGCGGTGGATCAGCACCGTGTGCTTGCCGATCCAGCCCAGGCCCGCGTTGCGTGCCAGTGCCTTCTCCAGCACCGGTGCGGAATCCACGTAGGCGCGGTAGCCGAAATCGCCGATCTCCGCGCGAATGCGGTCGGCGAGCTTCTGCAGCCTGTGGCGCAGCAGCTTGTGGTAGTCGCGCCCCAGGGCGTAGCGCGAGACGTAGCCGAGTTCGCCATCCTCCAGGACCGACCAGGCGCGGTCGATATCCGGCGGCGCGTAGTCCATCCGCACCGAGATCACACGTTGCGTTCCCGGCTCCAGCGCGTCCGGGCGGCTGCGCTTGACGCCATGGCGGGCCATGTAGTCCATCTCGCCGTGATGGCCGTCGGCCAACCAGCGCGTGAGGTGCGCCTCGTCCTGCGCCAGGTCCACGCCGCTGATGCCGGCTTCGGCGAAGCCGAGGTCGCGCGCCCACTGCTTGATCGAGCGGGCGAGCCGGGCGTAGTCGAGGGCGGTTTCGGGGTGGGGCATCCGCGTAGTCTAAAGCGCTGCGGTGGCGCAGCCGGCCTGCCTATAATCCGCCGATGAACGCTTCGGACCCGCGCTACGCGCTCTACACCGTCGACCAGGTGCGTGCCCTGGATCGGCGCGCCATCGAGGTGCTCGGCATCCCCGGCTTCGAACTGATGCGCCGCGCCGCTGCCGCGGCGCTGGCCTGCCTGCGGCGGCGCTGGCCGCAGGCGCGGCGACTGGCGATCTGGTGTGGCCCGGGCAACAACGGCGGAGACGGCTATCTGCTTGGTGCGCTGGCACGCGAAGCCGGCATGGTGGTCGAACTGGTTGCGGTGTCCGGCAAGGCCACGGGTGATGCACTGAAGGCCCGCACCGCGTTCGAGTTCGCCGGGGGGCGCGTGCACCTGCTCGACGACATGGCCGGATGGCCGGAGGCCGATGTGCACGTGGACGCGCTGTACGGCAGCGGCCTGAACCGGGCGCCCGAGTTGCCGGTGTCGGAGCTCATCGAGCGCATCAACGGCAGTGGCCGGCCGGTGCTGGCGCTCGACGTGCCCTCCGGCCTCGACGCCGACCGGGGCGTTTGCCCCGGAGCCGCGGTGCGGGCGACGGCGACGATCTGCTTCATTGCGGCCAAGCGCGGTCTCCATACCGGTGCCGGTCCCGACGTGGTCGGACAACTGGAACTGGACACGTTGCAGCTGCCGGTCGATCTCTGGGAAGGGGCGTCGCCCGCGGCGCTGCTGCTACGGCCCGACGCCCTGCCGCCACGGCGCCGCGGTGCACACAAAGGCGACAACGGCCACCTGCTGGTGATCGGCGGCGAGCAGGGCATGGCCGGGGCCATCCGGCTGTGCGGCGAAGCCGCGCTGCGCGCCGGCGCAGGGTTGGTCAGCGTCGCAACGCATCCCGAGCACGTATCGGCGCTCAACGCCGGGCGTCCCGAGCTGATGGCGCATGGGGTGAACGGACCGCAGGCACTGGAGCCGCTGCTCGATCGAGCTGACGTGCTGGCGGTCGGGCCGGGCCTGGGAAAGGCCGCCTGGGGGCATGCGCTGTGGCTCACGGCGCTCGACTCCGGCCTGCCGCTGGTGCTCGATGCGGACGGATTGAACCTGCTTGCCCGTGAGCCGCGACGCTTCGACCGCGCCGCCGTGTTGACGCCACATCCGGGCGAGGCGGCGCGATTGCTCGGGCAGGACATCGCCACCGTGCAGTCGGATCGCTTCGTCGCCGCACGCGAGTTGGCCGGCCGCTTTGGCGCAGTGGTGGTGCTCAAGGGCGCCGGTAGCCTCGTTGCGCATCCGGACGGTCGCCTGGCGGTTTGTCCCTGGGGCAATCCGGGTATGGGCACGGGCGGCATGGGCGACGTCCTGACCGGGATCATCGGTGCACTGCTGGCACAGGGAGCGACGGCCTGGGAGGCGGCGTGCCTGGGCACGGGCCTGCATGCACGCGCCGGGGATGCAGCCGCGCTGGACGGAGAGCGCGGGCTGGTCGCCGGTGACCTGATGGCGCCGCTGCGGCGGCTCTCCAACGGCCTGGTGGACCGTGTCTGAGCGGACATTCGTGTTGCCCGATGAGGCCGCAACGCGCCAGCTCGCCTCGCGCGTGGCCGCCGCCATGGAAGACGGCGCGGTATTCCATCTCGAGGGCGAACTCGGGGCGGGCAAGAGCAGCTTCGCCCGCGCACTGTTGCAGGCGCTGGGCGTCGAGGGGCGCATCAAGAGCCCGACCTACAGCCTGGTCGAGAACTATCCGCTGGAGCGCGGGCAGGCCTGGCACCTGGATCTCTATCGCATCGCCGACCCGGACGAGTTGCAGTGGCTCGGCGTGGATGCGCTGGGAGAGCCCGGTGCGCTCGTGTTGATCGAGTGGCCGCAGCGCGGGCAGGGCGCGATTCCGCCGCCCGACGTGGAACTCTCGCTGGCCTATGCCGGTACCGGGCGCCTTGCCCGGCTGAGCGCGAGCAGTGTCCGCGGCGAGCGCCTGCTGGAGCGCCTGGGTGCGGTTGGCGGGATGCCCGAGTCAAGTGGTGTCCAGCGCTAAGTTTGTGTTTTTTTTGAGGATTCGGTGGATGTTCTCGATTGGGACATCCGTCAGAAAATGCGCGGGTTGCCGCCGTCTTCTGGACATCGCCTGACGAATGCTGCGCAGGTTGCGGATATCCAAAGGAAAAATGCTTGCAATCGCTCCCTGGCTGCGATTGAATTCAGCTCCATGAGGGCATCCCTGTTCAGGTTCGGCTTGTGCGCGCTGGTAGCGACCGCTGCCGGCCTGGCGTCGCCCGCCCGGGCGGTGGAAATCCGCGGTGCGCGGGTGTGGGCCGGCCCGGAGTACACCCGGGTGGTGTTCGATCTCAGCGGCCCGGTCCGATACGAAGTCAGCCCTCGCGGTGACCAGGTCCGGGTCGACCTGGGCGACGACCGGGTGGCTTCTGCCTTCGAGGCGCCGGCGGCGCAGGGGCTGTTCAAGGGCATCACGGCGCATCGCCGTGGCGGCAAGCTGGAATTGCTGGCCGACGTCTCGTCCGGCGCCAGGCCCAAGAGCTTCATGCTCAAGCCCGGAGGCGGCTACGGCTACCGGCTGGTGCTCGACCTTTATCCCGGAACCGCCGCGGCGAGTCCCCGCGTGGTCGCTTCCTCGGCGCCGGCACCGGCTCCGGCACCGGTCGCAAAGTCCGCTGCCACCAAGGCTGACAAGCACGATGTGCTGACGCTGCGCCAGGTCGCGGAGCAGTTCGGTGGCGAGCGCAAGGTGATCGTGGCGGTGGACGCCGGCCACGGCGGCGTCGATCCCGGCGCGCACGGGCCACACGGCACCCTCGAAAAGAACGTTACGCTCGCTGTCGCGCGCAAGTTGGCGGCGATCATCAACAAGCAGCCCGGCATGCAGGCGGTGCTGACCCGCGACGGCGACTATTTCATTCCGCTGAAGCGCCGCTACGAGATCGCCCGCGAGAAGAACGCGGACATGTTCGTGTCGATCCACGCCGATGCTTTCAAGAACGGTGACGCCAAGGGTTCCTCGGTGTGGGTGCTCTCGCCGCGCGGCAAGACCAGCGAGGCTGCACGCTGGCTGGCCGACCGCGAAAACCGTGCCGACCTGATCGGTGGCGTGTCGCTGGACGACAAGGACGACAGCCTGGCAGCCGTGCTGCTGGACCTGCAGCAGGGTTACGCGATGCAGGCCAGCGAGTCGATCGCCAGCAACGTGCTCAAGGCGCTGGGCAAGCTGGGGCCGACCCATCGCGGCTATGTCGAGCGCGCGAACTTCGTGGTGCTGCGCTCGCCGGACGTGCCGTCGATCCTGGTCGAGACCGCGTTCATCAGCAATCCGTCGGAGGAGCGCAAGCTGCGCGATCCGGAGCACCAGACCGAACTCGCCGAGGCGGTCATGGGTGGCGTGCGCAACTATTTCGAGACCACGCCGCCGCCAGGTACCTGGTTCGCCGCGCAGGCGGCGCGCCGCAACGGTACGGTGCTGGCCTCGGCCGAGCCGCCCGGTGCATCGGTCGGCAAGCGTGCGGACGAGTCCGTGCAGGACCTGCACAAGGTTGCCCGCGGCGAGAGCCTGGGAAGCATCGCCAAGCAGTACGGCGTCAGTGTGGGTGCGCTGAAGAGTGCCAACCGCATCAGCGGCCGGGGAGACACTCTGCGTGCCGGCTCGGTGCTGACCATCCCGGCAAGCTGAGTCCGTCGCGCCTTCTCGCTGTCCAACCCCTCGCGTAAGCTACGCGGATGCCTGTCATTCGCGTACTTCCCCCCGAACTGATCAACCAGATCGCCGCCGGTGAGGTGATCGAGCGTCCGTCCTCGGTCGTCAAGGAACTGGTGGAGAACAGCCTGGACGCCGGTGCCACGCGTGTCGAAGTGGACATCGAGCAGGGCGGGGCGCGGCTGATCCGTGTGCGCGACGACGGCGTGGGCATCGCGCCGGACGAACTGCCGCTCGCGGTGGCCTCTCATGCCACCAGCAAGATCGGCAGCTTCGACGATCTCGAGCATGTCGCCAGCATGGGTTTTCGCGGCGAGGCGCTGGCCTCGGTTTCCTCGGTGGCGCGCTTCGCGTTGATCTCGCGCCAGCGCCAGGCCGATGCGGCGTTCCGCATCGAGGTCGACGGCGGCAGGCTGCAGGCGGCGCGGCCCGCGCAACATCCACCGGGCACCAGCGTCGAGGTGCGCGACCTGTTCTACAACGTGCCGGCGCGCAGGAAGTTCATGCGCGCCGAACGCACCGAGTTCGCGCACATCGACGACCTGCTGAAGTCGCTGGCGCTGGCGCGCAGCGGCGTGGAGTTCCGCCTCAGCCACAACGGCAAGCCGGTGCGCGTATGGAAGGCGGCGCGCGACGAACAGGCGATGCTGCAGCGGGTCGCCGACGTGCTCGGCGAAAACTTTCCCGCGCAGAGCCTGCACCTGGATCACGCCGCGGCCGGTTTGCGACTGTCGGGCTGGGTCGGCCTGCCCACGGCCTCGCGCGGGCAGGCCGATTCGCAGTTCTTCTACGTCAACGGGCGGCTGGTGCGCGACCGCGTGGTGGCCCATGCCGTGCGCCAGGCGTATGCGGATGTGCTGTTCCACGGCCGCCATCCGGCCTTCGTGCTGTATCTGGAGCTGGATCCCGCCGGTGTCGACGTGAACGTGCATCCGGCCAAGCACGAGGTGCGATTCCGCGAGCAGCGGCTGGTGCACGACTTCCTCTTCCGCAGCCTGCACGAGGCGCTGGCGCAGACGCGCGCGGGGCAGTTCGCCGAGGCGGCCGCCGACGAGCCGTCGCCGGCACCGATGACGTACCGTGCGCCGGCCATGTCCAGCCCGGGAAGCTGGCCGCGCCAGGCGAGCCAGAGCCGGCTCAGCCTCGGCGTGCGCGAGGAGCCGCTGGCCGGTTATGCCGCATTGCTCGGCGAGGGCGGCTCGGCATCGACGGGTCGCGCGGTGGACCTGCCCCAGCCGGTGATGGCCGAGTCCGATCCGGAGCGTGCGCCGCCGCTTGGTTACGCGCTGGCACAGTTGAAGGGTATCTACGTGCTGGCCGAGAACGAGCACGGCCTGGTGCTGGTGGACATGCATGCCGCGCACGAGCGCATCACCTACGAGAAGCTCAAGGCTGCGCGCGAGGGCAACCACCTGCGCTCGCAGGTCATGCTGGTGCCGCTCAACCTGTCGGTGAGCGCGAAGGAGGCTGCCGCTGCCGAAGAGCATGGCGAAGCGCTGGCCGCCTGGGGCCTGGAACTGTCGCGCAGCGGCCCGTCGTCGGTGGTGGTGCGGCGCATCCCGGCCCTGCTCGAGGGGGCTGACGTGGAGCAGCTGACCCGCGACGTGCTGGCCGAACTTGCCATGCACGGCAGTTCGCGACGCCTGCAGGAACTGGAGAACGAGTTGCTCTCCACCATGGCTTGCCACGGCTCGGTTCGTGCGGGCCGTCGCCTGACGATTCCCGAGATGAATGCCCTGCTGCGCGAGATGGAGGCCACCGAGCGCTCCGGCCAGTGCAACCACGGCCGTCCCACCTGGACCCAGCTCGGTCTCGGCGAACTGGACAAGCTGTTCCTGCGCGGCCGCTGACGCCCGATTGCTCCGGGCGATACCGGCTCGCCATACTCAGGGTTCCTTCCTCCCCAGGTCGACCGCCCGATGATGCGACGTCTTCCGTTTGTTCTTGCCCTTGCCTTCGGAGTCTCCGCCGTGCACGCCACCGACGCTTCCGCCAGTGACCAGCCCTCTGCCCAGGAGGTGGTGAAGCAGGCCGAACAGTGGCGAGCCGACCGGCTCAAGCGATTGACCGCGCCGGACGGCTGGCTCAGCCTGATCGGGCTGGAATGGCTGCATGAGGGGGCCAATCGCGTCGGTTCCGCAGCGGACAACGACATCGTGCTGAAGGCTGGGCCGGATCACCTGGGTACGGTCACGCTGGCGACGGATGGTGCGCTGCATTTCACCGCTGCACCCGGCAGCGGGGCAGTCATCGATGGCAAGTCGGTTTCCGACGCGGCGTTGGTCGACGACATGCACGCCGGCAAGGCGGGTCCCACCACGGTGCACTTCGGCACCGCCAGTTTCTACGCGATCGATCGCGATGGGCGGAAGGGGCTGCGCGTAAAGGATTCGCAGGCCGACACCCGCCTGCATTTCCACGGCATCGATTACTTCCCGATCGATCCATCGTGGCGGATCGTCGCCCAGTGGGTCCCGTTCCAGCCGATGCACACGCTGGAGATCGGCACCGAGATCGGCACCATCGACAAGGTGCAGGTACCGGGCAAGGCGGTATTCCACCGCGACGGCAAGACCTTCGAGTTGCTGCCTTACCAGGAGGAACCGGGCGGAGAGCTGTTCTTCGTGATCGCCGATCGCACCTCGGGCAAGGAGACCTACGGCGCGGCACGCTTCCTCTATGCCGCGCTGCCAGCAAGCGGGCTGAGCCGGCCGGGCTCGGTGGTGCTGGACTTCAACCGTGCCTACAACCCGCCGTGCGCGTTCACGCCCTACGCCACCTGCCCCCTGGCGCCGCCGGAAAACCGGCTGGGCATCGCGGTGACCGCGGGCGAGAAGAAATACGCCGACGGCCATTGATCACGGCAAGGAGCATGCTGCGGGACGTTCCGGCCCGCAGCATGTGACCGGATCAAACTCCCCGGAAGCTTGCCTTGCGTTTTTCCAGAAAGGCCGTCGTGCCTTCGCGCATGTCCTCGGTGGAGAACATCAGGGCAAATCCCTGGGTTTCGAACTCCAGCCCCTGGTCGAGGCTGGTCTCACCACCTTGCAGCACGGCGTCGAGGATGCCCGCCGCCGCCAGCGGTGCGGCGGCCGCCAGCTGCTCGGCCAGCGCGGCGACCGTCTCGTCCAGCGCCTCGGGTGCAACCACGCGGTTCACCACGCCCAGCTCGTAGGCACGCTGCGCGGAGATGGTGGCGCCGGTCAGGCACAGCTCCAGCGCGGCGCTGCGGCCGGCCAGACGCATCAGCCGCTGGGTGCCGCCGAAGCCGGGAATCAGGCCGAGGTTGATCTCCGGCTGGCCGAACTTGGCTCTCTCGCTGGCGATGCGCAGGTGGCAGGCCATCGCCAGTTCCATGCCGCCGCCCAGCGCGAAGCCCTGGATGCGCGCGATCACCGGTTTGCCGAGGCGTTCGATCAGGGTCATCAGCCGCTGTCCGGTGCGCGAGAAGCCCTGCGCCTGCACGGGCGTGTAGCCGTTCATCTCGGCGATGTCGGCGCCGGCCACGAAAGCCTTCTCGCCGCTGCCGGCTAGCACCACGGCACGCACGACATCCTCCTGCGCAGCCTGGGCGAAGGCCAGGGTCAGCTCATTCAGGGTGTCGCGATTCAGCGCGTTGAGCTTGTCCGGGCGGGCCACGGTGATGGTGCGGACGGCGCCCCGGTCGGCGACTTCGATGTTGCGGTAGGCCATGGCTTGAACCTGCTTGGAGTAAAAGCGCCGATGGTAGCAGCGGGAACCTTTGGCGCCCCCCGGAATCTGAAGCGGGCCGGCTTTGCGCCCAGGCCCTGCACGGGGCCTTCGGTGGGAAGTAGCATGCGGGGCTGGCGTCACGATCCGGAGGATGGCATGGGCAAGTGGGCAGGACTGTTGGCGGGACTCGGGCTGGTCGGTGCGGTGCATGCGCAGCAACCATCCAAGTCTCCGGCGCCGGCGCCTGCGATCGACAAGTCCAAGCTGTCCTACGCGATCGGTTACCAGATCGGCAGCCAGTTCGCGGATGGCCAGCCGGCAGTCGATCTGCCGACCCTGCAGCGGGCCATTGCCGATGCCTACGCCAAGCGACAGCCGTCCGTCCCCACGGCGGAGATGCGGTCCCAGTTGCGGGCGCTCGACGAACAGATGCACGCCAACGCCGTGGCCGAGTTCAAGCGCATCGCCGAGGCCAACGAGCGCAAGAGCGAGCAGTTCATGGCGCACAACCGGACCCAGCCGGGCGTGGTCCAGCTGCCCTCGGGCGTGCAGTACGCGGTGATCTCCAAGGGCGACGGTGGCCCCAGCCCGACGGTAGACAGCAAGGTCACGGTCAACTACCGCGGCATGCTGATCGACGGTACCGAGTTCGACAGCACCTGGGCGCATGGCCAGCCCGCCACCTTCACGGTGAAGAGCGTGATCCCCGGCTGGCGCGACGTGATCCCGCGCATGCACGTCGGCGATCGCTGGAAGGTGGTGATCCCGCCACGGCTGGCTTACGGCGAGCGCGGTGCATTGCCGCGGATCGGCCCGAACGAGGCGCTGGTGTTCGATATCCAGTTGCTGAGCATCGGCGGACCCTGACCGGCGATACGCCACAGGCGCTATCATCGGCGGCCATGCCGAACGATCCCCGCGCGTCCTTTTCCCATGCCCCGCCGAGTCCGTGTACCGGCGTCTGCCGACTCGACGGACGCGGTTATTGCATGGGATGCCAGCGTTCCATGGGGGAGATCGCCCGATGGGGCACCATGCCGGACACCGAGCGGCTGTACCTGATGCGCGTGGTGCTGCCCACCCGCAAGGTATCGTGATGGACGGCATCTGGCACCAGCTTGCACCCGCACTCGTGCCGCTGGCCGAGCCGCCGCAGCCGCCGGGCTGGAACCATGTGCAGATGAGCGAACTGCTGGGATCGGTCGAGCGCAGGCCGGCCGCCGTGCTGGTCGGGGTGCGCGAGGGAGTGGATCCCCGGGTGGTGCTGACAGTGCGTACCGCCCACCTTGCCTCGCACGCCGGACAGGTGGCGTTCCCGGGGGGCGGCAGCGATCCGGGCGACCGCGACGCGATCGACACCGCGCTACGCGAGAGCCAGGAGGAGATCGGGCTGGATCCGGGCCACGTTTCCCCGCTTGGGTTCCTCGACGTGTTCGAGACGATCAGCGGCTACTGCGTGACGCCGGTGGTCGCGCGCATCGCCGAGCAGGCGGTGCTGGCACCGGCGCCGGATGAGGTCGCTGAGGTGTTCGAGGTGCCGCTCTCGTTCTTTCTGGAGCCGGCCAACCTGCGCCGCTACACCATGGATTTCCGCGGCCAGCGCCGGCCGATGGTGGAATTTCTCCACGGCGGGCACCGCATCTGGGGAGCCACGGCGGCGATGCTTCTGAATTTGCTGCAGAGGATGGGACGGGTATGAGCTTTTCCGCACCGCTGATCGACGTCGCCGGATTGGCCGGCCTGTCAGCCGAAGAGGTCATGATCGTGGACTGCCGCGTCGATCTGGCCGATCCATCCAAAGGGCAGCGCGACTTCCTGGCCGGCCACATCCCCGGGGCGGTCTATGCCGATCTCGACCACGACCTGTCCGATCTGTCGCGCCAGGCCGAGGGGCTGGGGCGGCATCCGTTGCCCACCGCGGCGGCATTCTCCGCCACGCTGGGGCGCTTGGGCTGGCGGCCGGATCGCCAGGTGGTCTGCTACGACGCAGGCAACGGCGCGCTGGCGGCGGCCCGCCTCTGGTGGATGCTGCGCGCGGTCGGTGCGCAGGCCGTGGCCGTGCTCGACGGCGGGCTGGCTGCCTGGCTGGCCGCGGGACGCCCGCTGGAGGCCGGTGAGCCGGCGCCGCGTGTGCCGACCGATGTGGATGTCAGCTTCGCGCCGTCGATGATCGTCGACCACGCCGGTGCGGCTGGCGCCGCATCACGAGGAAACCTGGTCGATGCGCGAGCCGAGCCGCGCTACCGCGGGGAGGTCGAGCCGCTCGATCGCGTGGCCGGCCACGTGCCGGGCGCCCTGAACCGGCCTTTCGCCTGCAATCTCCAGCCGGACGGCCGGTTCAAGCCGCCGGCGGCTCTGCGTGAGGAATGGCTGGCGCTGATCGGTGCGCGCGCGCCCGCCACGATCGTGCATATGTGCGGCTCAGGCGTCACCGCGACCCACAACCTGCTCGCGATGGAGCAGGCGGGACTCACCGGTTCGCGGCTCTATCCGCCCTCGTGGAGCGGCTGGATCAGCGATCCGTCGCGACCGGTCGCCGTCGCCGACTGAACCCTCACTTCTTGCCCAGGCGTGCCACCAGCGCCTGCAGCACGGCCTGGGTTTCCGGCCGCAAGAAGCCGTCGACAAACTCGTCCAGCGGCAGCGCGTCGATGTCGGCGTAGGCCTGGGCCAGGTCCGCCCGCGCCAGCGCGCGGGTCGCCAGCATGGCGTGGGCGGGCAGGGCGGTGAGCTCGCGCAGCCAGTGCAACGCCCGTGTCACCACCTGATCGACAGCGGTGGTCTCGTCCACGAAACCGCATGCCAGTGCGTCCGCGGATTCGATCATCGCGCCGGCGACCAGCAGGCGCTCGGCGCGATACGGCCCCACGATCCGGCGCAGCGCGAACTGGATGCAGTCCGGTACCACCAGGCCCACCTGTACTTCGTTGAGGCCGATCTTGAACGGTCCGTCGGCCATCACGCGGTAGTCGCAGAACAGTGACAGCACCGCGCCGCCGGCGGGGCTGTGGCCGGTGATCGCCGCCACCACCGGGACGGGCGAGCGCGCCAGCACGCCGCAGCTGGCGAAGAACTCGCGCCAGAACGCACGCACTTCGGCGCGCTCACGGCCCATCAGGGCCGGCACGTCGACGCCGGCCGAGAACATGCCCGGGCTGCCGGATAGCACGATGCCGCGGGCACCGCCATCGATCGCACCGGTGACGGCTTCCTGCAGCGCGACCAGCAGTTCGCGGTTGAGCGCGTTGACCGGCGGGCGTGCCAGCTGGATCTCGACGAGGTAGTCGTGGGTGATGCGGTTGAGCATGCCTGGCTCCGGATTCGGGGTCATTGGGGCTGGACGTCGGAGGTCCAGGTGTAGCGCACGGCGTAGTCGAGCGTGGCCTTGCCGTTGGCCGGCACCTTGACCGCGAAGGTCAGCGTGTCCGGCGTGGTATTCGATGGCTTCTGGCTCGACGATGCCAGGGTCCAGGTTCGCCAGCGCGAAGGATGTTCGCGCACGGTGACGACACGTGCCTCGCTGCCGGCGTTGGTGAGGGTGAGACGGAAAGCTTCGTCCATGGTGCGGCCTTCGCGGTCCACGTGGAAGGCGGTACGCTCCCGCTTCACCCGCAGGTCGAACGCGTTGCCCAGGGTGAGCGTGACCCTCCCGCCCTTGGGCGTGTCCTCCACTCTTCCTTCGCCGATCACCTGCGGCGTGCCGTGGACGTCGTCAGACAGCATCCGAAGGTAGCCTGCCGGCAGGCTGTCGAAGGCATCGAAGGCCAGCGTGCTGGTGACCTGTTCCTGGCCGCCCGGATCGAAGCCCGGCTGGATCATCGGCATCGGCGGCCGGTAGGCATTGCCGTTCTCGTAGAGTGCGGTGCGCTCGCAGGACACCGTGCGGGTGGCGTAGAGCGGCAGCAGGCTCACGCTGCCGTCCGGAAGATCGACCGGTGCGGGCAGGTGGAAGCTGCGATAGTCGGCCAGTGCGGACTGCTCCGGCATGTCGCGCGCAGCCTTGGCGCTGAAGGCCATGGCACGCGGTCCGGGGGTATCGGATTTGGCCAGGTTCGGCTCGCCGGCGACGAGGGTCAGGTCGGCGTCGCGCCAGTCGCTGCCGCTGCGGTTGGCCACGCTGGCACGCGACTCCAGTGTCATTCGGCAGGCACTGCCTGGCGCCAGTGTCCCGATGTAGGAGGCGCGCCAGCCCAGTCCGGCAGTGACAAAGCCGAGCTGCGCCCGTGCCGTGCCGGCGCGACGAGCATCCACGCGCAGGTCCAGTCGTGCGCCGTACTCGATCGGTCCGCTCGCCCTCACGGCGGCGTAGTCGTGCACCAGCACCGTGGTATCGCCCTGGCGCAGCTCGAGACCGCCGCGTGCGGAGCGCAGTATGCCGCTGGCAAGCACGTTGCCGCCGTCGCCGAGCACGTCGATGTTGCGGCCGACCAGATACGAGAGTCCGGCGGATTCGCCCTGGACCAGCTGCAGTCTTTGCGACAGAACCGTGGCGGCATCGTTCGCGAAATGGAGCGACAGTGCCTCGGGATCGAGAAACCGGGGCAGGCCTCCGAGGCCGACGTCCTGCAGACCGGTTTTCAGGTCGAGACTGCGCGGCTCACGGACCATCGCGTAGCCACTGTCCATCGGCGCGGCGTCGTTGTTGAACAGCGAAGCATCGTCGCTGCGGTAGATGGTGACGGATGGACCGTCGGCCGTGGCGGCCTGCGCGCAGGCGCTGGCCAGGATGCCGATGGCGATCAGGGAGAGGCGGAATGAGCGCACCGTTCGAACTCCTTTCGTGGAACCGCCCGCCATCTTAGCCAGCGCAGGTGAAGCGCAGGCAAGCCGGGGCGAGCGGAGCGCAACCCCGTTCCGCCACCTCGTACGTTCAAGCCGCGCCCGATGCGGCCTCCACCGAGTCGCGGATGGCCTGCGGCAGCGGCACTGGCTTGCCGGTGTGCGGGTCCATCCAAACCAGCACGACGTGGCCGTCGCAGTAGAGCCGCTCCGGTTCGGCGGCCTCGACGATGCGGTGGGCGAGGGTGATCGAGCTGTTGCCCAGCCGCTCGCAGGACAGCGCCACCGCCAGCCGCGCCGGCCAGGCGATCGGCAGCCGGTAGTTGAGCTGGCTGGCCGCCAGCACCGGCATCGAATGCTCGTCGAACCAGGGGCCGGGCACATGGCGCAGCCACTGCAGCCGGGCTTCCTCGAGGTAGGTCAGGTAGGTGGCGTTGTTGACGTGGTTGAACGCATCCAGGTCGCGCCAGCGGGCGTCCAGTTCGGCCACGAACAGCGGCGCCGCGGGGCGTTCCTGCACCGTGGTGGTGGTCTCCGGAGCGGCTGCAGTTTTCGTGCTGCGGGTCTTGCGGGTGCGCTTGGTCGCGCCCTCTTCGGTGGTCACGAACGTTTCTTCCTGGGCATGGGCCGATGCTTGTCGGCCGAGGCGATGTGCTTGGTGGCGGCCTTGGTGCGCTTGGGCGCATCGGTGCGCCTGACCTTGGTCGCCTGGGTGGATTTCAGGTGCGGCGCGAGGAAGCGGCCGGTGTGCGAGCCGGCGGTAGCCGCGACCGTCTCCGGCGTGCCCGACACCAGGATGCGTCCGCCGCCGGAGCCACCCTCGGGACCGAGATCGACGATCCAGTCGGCGGTCTTGATCACGTCGAGGTTGTGCTCGATCACCACCACCGTGTTGCCCTGGTCGACCAGCTGGTGCAGCACGTCGAGCAACTGCTCGATGTCGTGGAAGTGCAGGCCGGTGGTGGGTTCGTCGAGGATGTACAGGGTGCGGCCGGTGTCGCGCTTGGACAGCTCCTTGGACAGCTTCACGCGCTGCGCTTCGCCGCCGGATAGGGTGGTCGCGCTCTGGCCGAGCTTGATGTAGTCCAGGCCCACCGCGCGCAGGGTGTCGAGCTTGCGGGCGATGGTCGGCACGTTCTCGAACAGCTTCAGCGCGTCCTCCACCGTCATTTCCAGCACATCGGCGATGGTGTGGCCCTTGTAGAGGATGTCCAGCGTCTCGCGGTTGTAGCGCTTGCCGTGGCAGACGTCGCAGGGCACGTACACGTCGGGGAGGAAGTGCATCTCCACCTTGATCATGCCGTCGCCTTCGCAGGCCTCGCAGCGGCCGCCGCGCACGTTGAAGCTGAAGCGGCCGGCGGTGTAGCCGCGCGAGCGGGCTTCCGGCACCTGCGCGAACAGCTCGCGCAGCGGCGTGAACAGGCCGGTGTAGGTGGCCGGGTTGGAGCGCGGGGTGCGACCGATCGGCGACTGGTCGATGTCCACCACCTTGTCGAACAGGTCCATCCCCGCGGCCGACGCGTACGGCGCCGGCTGGGTGCCTGCGCCGTTCAATTCCATCGCGGCGAGGCGGAACAGCGTGTCGTTTACGAGCGTGGACTTGCCCGAGCCGGACACGCCCGTGACGCAGGTGAACAAACCGGCCGGAATCGACAGGTCGACGTTCTTCAGGTTGTTGCCGCTGGCGCCCTTCAGGTGCAGCCACGAGGCCTTGTCGACCGGCTGGCGGCGCTTCTCGGGCACCTCGATGGCGCGTTTGCCGGAGAGGAACTGGCCGGTGACCGAGCGAGGCGAGGCGAGCATGTCCTCCACCGTGCCCTGCGCGACGATTTCGCCGCCGTGCACGCCGGCGCCGGGGCCGATGTCGAGCACGTGGTCGGCCATGCGGATGGCGTCCTCGTCGTGCTCGACCACGATCACCGTGTTGCCGAGATCGCGCAGCCGGGTCAGCGTGCCAAGCAGACGCTCGTTGTCGCGCTGGTGCAGGCCGATCGACGGCTCGTCCAGCACGTACATCACACCGACCAGGCCGGCACCGATCTGGCTGGCCAGCCGGATGCGCTGGGCCTCGCCGCCGGACAGCGTGTCGGCCTGACGGTCCAGGGTGAGGTAGTTCAGGCCCACGTCGTTGAGGAAGGTGAGCCGCTCGCGGATCTCCTTGACGATCTTCGCCGCGATCTCGCCGCGCCAGCCGGTCAGCGTCAGCGATTCGAAGAACGCCAGCGCGTCGTCGATAGAACGATGGGTCAGCGCGGGCAGCGCGTGGTCGGCGACGAACACGTTGCGCGCCGAACGGTTCAGGCGCTGGCCGCCGCAGTCGGGGCAGGGCTGGTCGCTGATGTACTTGGCCAGCTCCTCGCGCACCGCCATCGACTCGGTTTCCTTGTAGCGGCGCTCCAGGTTCGGGAGGATTCCTTCGAACGGGTGCTCGCGGGTGACTCGCCCGCCGCGCTCGGTGATGTAGCGGAAGGCGATCGGCTCGCGGCCGCTGCCGTACAGCACGGCCTTCTGCGTTGCCGCCGGCAGCTTCTGCCACGGCGTGTCGACGTCGAAGCCGTAGTGCGCGGCGAGCGAGTGCAGCATCTGGAAGTAATGCGGATTGCGCCGGTCCCAGCCGCGGATCGCGCCGCCGGCCAGCGACAGCTCGGGATGGCCGACCACCCGCGCCGGATCGAACACCTGGGTCACGCCCAGGCCGTCGCAGGCCGGGCAGGCGCCGATCGGCGAATTGAACGAGAACAGGCGCGGCTCCAGCTCCGGCAGCGAGTAGTCGCAGACCGGGCAGGAATAGCGCGAGGACATCAGCTGGTCGGGCTGCTTGTCGTCATCCATGTCCGCCAGGATCACCAGGCCGTCGCCGAGCCGCAGGGCGGTCTCGAACGATTCGGCCAGCCGCTGCTTGATGTCCTCGCGGGGGCGGAAGCGGTCGATCACCACCTCGATCGTGTGCTTCTGGCGCAGGGTCAGCGGCGGCACGGCGTCGAGGTCGTAGACCACTCCGTCGACGCGGGCGCGCACAAAGCCCTGCGCGCGCAACTGCTCGAACACCTGCACGTGCTCGCCCTTGCGGTCGCGGATCACCGGTGCCAGCAGCATCAGGCGCTTGTCCGCGTCCATCGCCAGCGTGGCGTCGACCATCTGGCTGACCGTCTGCGCCTCCAGCGGAATGCCGTGGTCCGGGCAGCGCGGCGTGCCGACGCGGGCGTACAGCAGGCGCAGGTAGTCGTAGACCTCGGTGATCGTGCCCACGGTGGAGCGCGGGTTGTGCGAGGTCGACTTCTGCTCGATCGAGATCGCCGGCGAGAGGCCTTCGATGTGGTCGACGTCGGGCTTCTCCATCATCGACAGGAACTGCCGCGCGTAGGCCGAGAGCGACTCGACGTAACGCCGCTGGCCTTCGGCATAGATGGTGTCGAAGGCCAGCGAGGACTTGCCCGAGCCGGACAGGCCGGTGATCACAATCAGCTGATCGCGCGGCAGGTCCAGGTCGATGTTCTTGAGATTGTGCGTGCGTGCGCCGCGGATGCGAATGGTGTCCATCGCGTCGGGAGATGGGGGGGAACGACCAATATACCAATGCTCGGCAGCCACCCGCTTGTCGTGGCTGCCCGCGACGCGGCGAGCCCTGCGCGGGGTCCTGCTGCTGTGGCTAAATGGGGGTCTTGATGACTGCCTGGAGAGCCCCCGCATGCCGAACTGGACGAATTTCCGCCGCTCGATCGGTCCGGTGGCGGGCATGCTGCTGGCTCTCGGGACCGGGCCGGCACTGGCCGCGCAGGCCAGCGCCAAGCAGGTGCACGAGCTGATGGGTTTGTTCGGTACCGACCGGATGTTCCAGCAGATGAATGCCCAGATGGCGGCGATGATGGGCAAGCAGCTCCCATGCGTGCCTGCCAGCTACTGGAACGGCTTCCTCGACGGTCAGGCCACCCAGGAGCTGACCGAGAAACTGGTGCCGATCTATCAGCGGCACTTCACCGAGCAGGACGTCCAGGGCCTGCTCAGGTTTTACCGCTCGCCGCTCGGGAAAAAGCTGCTGGTCGAGCAGCCTTCGATCATGGCCGAGGTCATGCAGATGGGGCAGCAGTGGGGCGAGCAGAGGGCCCAGGCGATGATGACCGAGCTTCAGAAAAACGGCACTCTGACGGCGCAGGGCCGTTGCGCAGCCCCATCGTCGCCGCCGGCGCTGGGGGTGCCGGCGCCGGCGGCCACCAGTCGCTGACCGGGGTGTCCGGCACGAGGTGGTCAAGGATTGACCAGAAGATCGACGGGTCGCTATACTTGGCAGTCCAACGCGCCCGGTGGGTGTGCTGGAACCCAAGAGAATAACGACAGAAGGGACATTCCCATGAGTTACGCAGTCATCAAGACCGGTGGCAAGCAGTATCGGGTGCAGCAGGGCGACGTCCTGCGCGTCGAGCTGCTGAACGCCGAAGAAGGCGCCACCGTGAATTTCGACCAGGTCCTGCTGGTCGGTGCGGGCGAGTCGATCACCGTCGGCGCGCCGACCGTGGCCGGCGCCACCGTCTCGGCCACCGTGCGCAAGCATGGTCGTGCCGACAAGGTGCGGATCATCAAGTTCCGCCGCCGCAAGCACCACAAGAAGCAGCAGGGTCATCGTCAGCACTTCACCGAAGTGGAAATCACGGGCATCAACGCCTGAGCAACTGGAGCATTGAGTCATGGCACATAAAAAGGGCGTAGGTTCCAGCCGCAACGGTCGCGATTCGAACCCGAAGTACCTCGGTGTGAAGATCTACGGCGGCCAGGCCATCGAGGCCGGCAACATCATCGTGCGTCAGCGCGGCACCCAGTTCCATGCCGGTACCGGCGTGGGCCTCGGTCGCGACCACACGCTGTACGCGCTGGTCGACGGCACCGTGAAGTTCACCACCCGTGGCGAGAAGAACCGCCGTTTCGTGGACGTGATCCCGGCCTAAGCCGCTCGCGCAGCGAACCGCGAAGGCCCCGCTCCGGCGGGGCCTTTGTTTTTTGAGGAACGGTGATCCCCCCGGCGCGACGCGCCCGGATGGTTACCGGTTACCCTTCCGTATCCCCGTTTTTGTGCTCCGGGCAGGTCCCATGAAATTCGTCGACGAAGCAGTCATCAAGGTCCAGGCCGGCAACGGCGGCAATGGCTGCGTCAGTTTCCGCCGCGAGAAGTTCATTCCGTTCGGCGGCCCCAACGGCGGCGATGGCGGCCACGGCGGCTCGGTGTGGCTGGTGGCCGACGAGGGTCTCAACACCCTGGTCGATTTCCGGCACCAGCGCGTGTTCAAGGCCCAGCGCGGCGAGAACGGCATGGGTTCGGACATGTACGGCAAGGGCGGCGAGGACACCATCGTCCGCGTGCCCGTCGGTACCGTGGTCACCAACGTCGACACCGATGAGGTCATCGGCGATCTGACCCAGCACGGCCAGCGCCTGCTGGTGGCGCAGGGCGGCAAGGGTGGCCTGGGCAACATCCACTTCAAGAGCTCGGTGAACCGGGCGCCGCGCAAGGCAACCAACGGTACGCCGGGCGAGGTGCGCGAGCTGAAGCTCGAGCTCAAGTTGCTGGCGGACGTGGGCCTGCTGGGTTTTCCGAATGCGGGCAAGTCGACCTTCATCCGTGCCGTGTCGGCGGCGACGCCGCGCGTGGCGGATTACCCGTTCACCACGCTGCATCCGAACCTGGGCGTGGTCAGCCTCGGCACCGACCAGAGCTTCGTGATTGCCGACATCCCGGGCCTGATCGAAGGCGCCGCCGATGGCGCGGGGCTGGGCATCCAGTTCCTGCGCCACGTGTCGCGCACGCGCCTGCTGCTGCATCTGGTGGACATCGCGCCGATCGACGGCTCCGACCCGGTCGAGCAGGTGCGCGCGATCGAGCAGGAGCTGACCAAGTTCGATCCGGATCTGCTCGATCGTCCGCGCTGGCTGGTGCTCAACAAGGCCGACGTGCTGCCCGAGGACGAGCGCCAGGCCGTCGCCGAGGACATCATCCAGCGCCTGGGCTGGACCCAGCCGTGGTTCCTGGTGTCGGCGATCGCCCGCGACAACACGCTGGCTGTGTGCCAGCAGGTGCAGCGCTTCTTCGAGTCGCAGCGCCGCGCTGCGGAAGAGGCGGTCGAGGCCGATTTTTCCCCTGACGATGTGCGCATGCGTGGCGAGACCCCGCCGACGGGCTGATCGCGTCGACGGCCGGGGCCGGTCATGCCGGCCGCTGAGGAAGAGGCCGGGGCGGCAACGTCCCGGCCTTTTGCATTCAGGCGGTGCGTGGCGGCTTCCGGATTCCCGAAGCGGATGCCGTCCAAAGAAAAAGCCGGCTTGCGCCGGCTTTCTCACCAACCCGAAAAAGCAGGCTGACCGTCAGGCCAGCTCGCGGATCTTCGCGTTGAGGCGGCTCTTGTGGCGAGCAGCCTTGTTCTTGTGGATCAGGCCGCGCGCGGCGTAGCGGTCCATGACCGGCTGGGCCGCGGCAAAGGCCTCGACGGCAGCCGCCTTGTCCTTGGCCTCGATGGCCTTGACGACCTTCTTGAGGGCGGTGCGCACCATGGAACGGGCGCTGACGTTGCGCAGGCGGCGCTGCTCGGACTGGCGCGCGCGCTTCTTCGCGGACTTGATGTTGGCCAAGGTAAAACTCCGGAATCGCTTGGGTTGGAAAAAGACGCGCAATTATGCGTGCAATGCGCTATGGCGTCAAGCACTTGGCGCGGAGGAGAGGCGCTGGAGGCGCCAGGGTGGCAGCACGTCGTTGGTGCTCGCTGCGTGCCCGGATTGTGCCACAGACGGGCCTGTCATAGCGCCCCCGGGCGCTGTCACACTACGCGCTTTGCGCGCCGGCCCCGGCGCGCCCCGTATCCGTCCGCAGAGGTGGCGCCACCCGCATGAAGTCTCCCAGCATGCTGCGCGGGCTGCTGTCGTTCAGCAGCATGACGATGGTCTCGCGCGTCCTCGGCCTGGTCCGCGACATCTCGATGAGCCACGTGTTCGGCGCCAGCGCGGCGACCGACGCCTTCGTGATCGCGTTCCGCATTCCGAACTTCATGCGGCGCCTGTTCGCGGAGGGTTCGTTCTCCACCGCCTTCGTGCCGGTCTTCACGGAGGTGAAGGAGACCGGGACGCGCGAGCAGCTCAGGGAGCTGCTCGCCCGCGTATCGGGCACGCTGGGTGGCGTGCTGCTGGTGGTGACCGGGCTGGGTATCGTGTTCGCGCCGCAGGTGGCGTCGATGTTCGCGCCCGGAGCGCTCGACCATCCGCACAAGTTCGACCTGACCACCGACCTGGTGCGGCTGACGTTTCCCTTCATCTTTTTTGTATCGCTCAACGCCCTGGCGGGTGGCGTGCTGAACAGCTTCCACCGCTTCGCGCTGCCGGCGCTGGCGCCGGTGATCCTCAACCTGTGCATGATCGCCGGCGCGTTGTGGCTGGCGCCGCGGCTGCAGGTGCCGATCATGGCGATGGGATGGGCGGTGCTGGCGGCCGGCGTGCTGCAGTGGCTGTTCCTGCTGCCGGCGGTGCGGGGGCTGGGGCTGCTGCAACGGCCGCGCTGGGGCTGGAACCACCCCATGGTGCGCCGGATCATGCGGCTGATGGTGCCGACCCTGTTCGGCTCGTCGGTCGCCCAGCTCAACCTGCTGCTGGATACGGTGGTGATCTCCTATCTGGTGACCGGTTCGCAGACTTGGCTGTGGCAGGCCACGCGCTTCCTCGAATTGCCGTTGGGGGTGTTCGGCGTGGCGCTGGGCACGGTGATCCTGCCGTCGCTGTCGCGCCACCACGTCGGGACCGATCGAGAGGGTTTCTCGCGCGCGCTGGACTGGGGCCTGCGGATCACCCTGCTGATCGCCTTGCCGGCGATGCTGGCGTTGCTGCTGCTGGCCGAGCCGCTGGTGGCGACCTTCTTCCAGAACGGCCGCTTCACCGCGACCGATGCGCGGATGGCGGCGATGTCGGTGCTGGCCCTGAGTGCCGGCCTGCCGGCCTATGCGCTGGTAAAGGTGCTGCTGCCTGCGTTCTATTCGCGGCAGGACACGCGCACTCCGGTCCGGGCTGGCGTGGTGGCGCTGGTGGCCAACATGGTGTTCAACGGCCTGTTCATCGCGTTGCTCTACCAGCTGTGGGCGACCCCGGCCCAACTGGCAGGAAGCTGGATCGCCGGCATCGCCCAGGTGCGCGGCCTGCACGTAGGGCTGGCCATCGCCAGCTCGCTCTCCAGCTACGTGAACTTCGCGCTGCTGTGGCACTGGCTCAAGCGGGACGGTGTGTACCGCCGCATGCCGGGTTGGTCGCGCCACTGGTTGCGGCTAGGGGCGGCCTGTGCGGCGATGGTGTTGGTGCTGCTGGCAGGGCGCTGGCTGTGGCCGGATTGGAGCCATGCAAAGGTGTTCGACCGGCTGTGGCACCTCATGGTGCTGGTCGTTGCCGGTGGCGGCACCTACGTCGCCGCTCTGTTCGCGCAGGGGTTCCGGTTGCGCGATCTGCGTGCTGCCTGAGGTCCAGGTGATGGTCGGCGGCTATACTGGGCCAATGATCAAGCTTTCACGGGACGTCGCGGGACCCTGCTTGGCGCCACGCGGAAGCGTCGTGGCGATCGGTGCATTCGATGGCCTTCATCGGGGCCACCAGGCTCTGCTTGCCGAAGTGCGGGAGCGTGCCGCTGCGCTCGACTGCGAGTCGGCAGTGGTCAGCTTCGAGCCGCTGCCGCGGGCGTATTTCTCGCCGCAGCCGGTGCCGCGCCTGTCCAGCGTTCGCGAGAAGCTGGTCGGTTTCGATGCCGCTGGCATGTCCCATGCGCTGTTGCTGCGTTTCAATGCGGCGCTGGCGGCCATGACGCCCGAGGCTTTCGTGCAGCAGGTGCTGGTCCAGCGGCTCGCAGCCCGTGAGGTATGGGTGGGCGGGGATTTCCGTTTCGGACACAAGCGTGCCGGCGACATGGCGCTGCTGGAGCGCATGGGGAATGAGCTGGGTTTTGTCGCCCGCACCATGCCGCCGGTGTTGCTGCACGACGAGCGGGTCTCGGCGACCCGGGTGCGCGAATTGCTGGCCGCGGGCGATTTTGCCGCCGCCGCGCCATTGCTTGGGCGGCCGTTCGTCATCGAGGGCAAGGTCGAGTACGGCAACCAGCTGGGCCGGACCCTCGGTTACCCGACGGCCAACATCCACCTGCACAGCCGGGTCAGCCCGGTACAGGGCATCTTCGCGGTACGGGTGGGGCTGGGCGAAAGCGAGTGCGCCTGGCCCGGCGTGGCCAGTCTGGGCGTGCGTCCCACGGTGAACCAGGTGACCCAGCCGCTGCTGGAGGTGCACCTGTTCGATTTCGAGGGCGACCTCTACGGCCGGCGCATGGCGGTGGAGTTCGTCGCCAAGCTGCGCGACGAGCAGAAATTCGACGGACTGGATGCGCTGACGGCGCAGATGGATCATGATGCGCGCTCGGCCCGGGCCATCCTGGGCATGAATCCGGTACTGGCTCGCGCATGATGCTCAGCGAAACGATCAACTCGCCGTACCCCGCCCGCGACCGCGCCGTCGCGGCGATCATTATTATCTGAAGGCATCCGCCCGCAGCGCGAGCGCCTGTCGCCGCGCGCGACGGGCGGCGAAACAGCGTCCGGGTCGTTGGGCCGGGACGAGACAGCGAAGAAGGCACTCGAAGCGATGAGCACCGACTACAAGAGCACCATCAACCTGCCGCAGACGGAATTTCCGATGCGCGGCGACCTGCCCAAGCGCGAGCCGGGCTGGCTGGCCGAGTGGGAACAGGTGGACCGCTATGCGCAGATCCAGGCCAAGGCGGCCGGTCGCGACAAGGTGTTCGTGCTGCACGACGGCCCGCCCTACGCGAACGGCGCGATCCATATCGGCCATGCGGTGAACAAGATCCTCAAGGACATGACGGTCAAGTCCAAGCTGCTGGCCGGCTACCGCGCGCCCTACGTGCCGGGCTGGGACTGCCACGGCCTGCCGATCGAGATCGCGGTGGAGAAGCAGTACGGCAAGCCGGGCGACAAGCTCGACGCCGCCGCGTTCCGCCAGAAGTGCCGCGAATACGCCGCCAGCCAGGTCGACACGCAGCGCAGCGACTTCAAGCGGCTGGGCGTGCTCGGCGACTGGCAGCAGCCGTACCGCACGATGGACTTCAAGTACGAGGCGGACATGGTGCGCGCGCTTTCGCGCATCGTCGCCAACGGTCACGTGGTGCGCGGCGCCAAACCGGTCTACTGGTGTTTCGACTGCGGCTCGGCGCTGGCCGAGGCGGAGATCGAGTACGCCGACAAGCAGTCGCCGGCGGTGGACGTGGCCTACGACGCGGTCGACCCGCAGGCGCTGGCGAAGGCGTTCGGCGTGGATGCGGGCGACGCCATCGTTGCCGTGCCGATCTGGACCACCACCCCGTGGACGCTGCCGTCCAGCCTGGCTGTGTCGCTGGGTGCGGAGCTTGAGTACGCCCTGGTCGAAGGTCCCGCGCGCAACGGTCGTCGAGTGCTGCTGGTGATCGCCAGTGCCTTGGTGGATCGCGCGCTGCAGCGCTACGGCGTCGAGCAGCCGGTGGTGCTTGGCCATGCCGCGGGCCAGGCGCTGGAAAGCATGCAGCTCAAGCATCCGTTCTATGCCCGGCAGGTGCCGGTGGTCCTCGGCGAGCATGTCTCGGCGGAGGACGGTACCGGCGCCGTGCACACCGCGCCGGACCACGGCGTGGAGGACTTCACCGTGTCGCGCCAGTACGGCATCGGCACGATCAACCTGGTCGACGGCCGCGGCGTCTACCGCGAGGACACCCCGGCGCTGGACGGCACCGCGCTCGCCGGCGTGCACCTGTGGAAGGCCAATCCGATGATCGTCGAGGGCCTGCGCGCCCGCGGCGTGCTGCTGGCCCACGCCACGATCGAACACGCCTACCCGCACTGCTGGCGCCACAAGACGCCGGTGATCTACCGCGCCACACCGCAGTGGTTCATCGGCATGGAACAGGCCGGCCTGCGCGAGACGGCGCTGAACTCGATCAAGCAGGTGCGCTGGGTGCCCGCGTGGGGCGAGGAGCGCATCGCCGGCATGGTCGCCGGGCGTCCGGACTGGTGCATCAGTCGCCAGCGCACCTGGGGCGTGCCGATCGCGCTGTTCGTGCACAAGGCCACGCAGGAGCCGCATCCGGACTCGGTCGCGCTGATGGAGCAGGTGGCCAAACGGATGGAAGGGGGCGGCATCGACGCCTGGTACGCGCTCGATCCGGCCGAACTGCTGGGCGACCAGGCCAAGGATTACGAGAAGGTCACCGATGTGCTGGACGTGTGGTTCGACTCCGGCGTCACCCACTTCGGCGTGATCGGCCAGCGCCCCGAACTGCAGGCCGGCGAGGCCAGCGACTACACCGTGATGTACCTGGAAGGCTCGGACCAGCATCGCGGCTGGTTCCAGTCCTCGCTGCTGACCTCGGCGGCGATCCACGGTCGCGCGCCGTACCACCACGTGCTCACCCACGGCTTCACGGTGGATGCGCAGGGCCGCAAGATGTCCAAGTCGCTGGGCAACGTGGTCGCGCCGCAGAAGGTGATGGATACCCTGGGCGCCGACGTGCTGCGCCTGTGGGTGGCCTCGGCCGACTACCGCAACGAGATGACCGTCTCCGACGAGATCTTGAAGCGCGTCTCGGACAGCTACCGCCGCATCCGCAACACCGCGCGCTTCCTGCTCGGCAACCTTGATGGTTTCGATCCGGCAAAGCACCTGGTCGCAGTCGAGGACAGCCTGTTGCTCGACCAGTGGGCGGTGCAGCAGGCGCACGACGTGCAGCAGGCGGTGCTGGCCGCCTACGAGCGCTACGACTTCCCCGAGGTGATCGCCCGCGTGCAGAACTTCTGCACCAACGAGCTGGGTGCGCTGTACCTGGACATCACCAAGGACCGCCTCTACACCATGCCCACCGAGAGCCTGGGGCGGCGCAGTGCGCAGAGCGCGATGTACCGCATCGCCGAGGCGATGGTGCGCTGGCTGGCGCCGGTGCTGAGCTTCACCGCCGAGGAAATCTGGAAGTCGCTGCCGGGCGAGCGTGGCGAGAGCGTGCTGTTCGAGACCTGGTACGACGGCCTGGCCGCCACCCAGGGCTCGCCGGAGCAGCGGCGCTGGTGGGCCGACCTGCTGGCGATCCGAGAGACCGCCTCGCGCGTGCTCGAAGGCATGCGCAAGGCCGAGCAGATCGGCGCGGCGCTGGAAGCGAAGCTCACCGTGCACGCCGACGATGCCCTGCATGCCCGCTACGCCACGGCGGCGGACGAGCTGCGATTCTTCTTCATCACCTCCGAGCTGACGTTGGCGCCGCTGACGCCGCGGCCGGAGACGGCGGCGCAGGTGGACCTCGATGGAGCCGAAGCCTGGGTCTCCGCCGAGGTCAGCGGTGCCGCCAAGTGCATCCGCTGCTGGCACCGTCGCGACGACGTCGGCAGTCATGCCGACCATCCCGAGCTGTGCGGCCGCTGCGTGGAGAACGTGGCCGGTGCCGGCGAGGTTCGCCGCAGCTTCTGATTTCCGGTCCCGCGCCCCACGGGGCGCGGGAAGCCGTCATGCGACGCCGGCCCGGCCGGCTCCACCAGCGAGTCCTTCATGTCTTCCCATCCCCGCGCGCTTCCCTGGCTGCTGCTCTCCGGCCTCGTTGTCCTGGTCGACCAGCTGACCAAGGTCTGGGCCCTGCACGCGCTGGCACCCGCTGGTACGCCGCACCCGGTGATCCCGGGCCTGCTCAACTGGACACTGGCGTTCAACACCGGCGCTGCGTTCAGCTTCCTGGCAGACAGCGCAGGCTGGCAGCGCTGGTTCTTCGTCGGACTCGCCGTGGTGATCAGCGCCATGCTGACGGTCTGGCTCGCCCGCACGTCACGACGGGACTGGCGCACCGCTTTGCCGCTGGCGCTGGTCATCGGCGGCGCGGTCGGCAACCTGATCGACCGCCTGCACGCCGCGGCGGTGACCGACTTCATCCAGGTCTACTGGCGCCAGTGGAGCTACCCGGTGTTCAACGTGGCCGACTGCGGCATCACCGTGGGCGCCGTGCTGCTGATCGCGTTCGGCCTGTTCGCCGACAAGCGCAAAGCCGGCTGATCCGGGGGCGGGCAGGGGACGGTGCGTGCGATAATCGCCGCCTGACCTGATCGACCGGATCTTTCGTGGACATCCTTCTCGCCAATCCCCGCGGCTTTTGCGCCGGCGTCGACCGCGCCATCGCCATCGTCGAGCGTGCTCTGGAATCCTACGGCGCGCCGATCTACGTGCGGCACGAGGTGGTGCACAACCGCTACGTGGTGGACAAGCTGCGCGCCGACGGCGCGGTGTTCGTCGAGGAACTGGCCGAGGTGCCCGACGGCGCCACGGTGATCTTCAGCGCCCACGGCGTGTCGCAGGCCGTGCGCACCGAGGCCGAGCAGCGGGGGCTGAAGGTGTTCGATGCCACCTGCCCGCTGGTCACCAAGGTGCACATGGAGGTGGCAAGACTCGGCCGCATCGGCCGCAGCGTGATCCTGATCGGCCATGCCGGACACCCGGAGGTGGAGGGCACGATGGGGCAGTGGAATCCGGCCAACACCGGCGAGATCCTGCTGGTCGAATCGGTGGAACAGGTGGCAGAGCTGGCGCCGAAGTTCCCCCACGAGCTGTCCTACGTCACCCAGACCACGCTGTCGGTGGACGACACCAAGGCAATCATCGAGGCCCTGCGCGCAACCTTTCCCGACATCGAGGGGCCGCGCAAGGACGACATCTGCTACGCCACCCAGAATCGCCAGGACGCCGTGCGGCGGCTGGCCGAAGCGGTCGACCTGGTGCTGGTGGTCGGCTCGGTCAACAGCTCCAACTCGAACCGCCTGCGCGAGCTGGCCGAGAAGCAGGGGGTGCCAGCCCATCTGATCGACGGCGCTGAACACATCGCCCGCGAGTGGCTCGACGGCGTGACCCGCATCGGGGTGACCGCCGGTGCCTCCGCACCGGACAAGCTGGTGAAGGAGGTCATCGCCCGCCTGCAGTCCTGGGGCGCCGGCAGCGTGCGCGAGCTGGATGGCGAGCCGGAAACCATCACCTTCGCCTTGCCCAAGGAATTGCGCCTGGCCGACGGCCCCGCTGCGGCCTGAGTCGAGCCCCCCCAGGACCTGAAAACGAAAAGGCCCGCATTGCTGCGGGCTTTTCGTTTAACTGGTGCCGGAAATAGGAATCGAACCTACGACCTACGCATTACGAATGCGCCGCTCTACCAACTGAGCTATTCCGGCGGTAAGCCGCAAAGTTTACGGGGCGGGCGAGGGGCGTGCAAGCGGCCCGCCGCAACGCGGAGCCGGCGCTCAAGTTGTTGCGTTCCGGGCCGCTATGGTGCACACAGACATCGCATCCCAGCGCCAACGGAGTGGCCTCAGCCGAGCATTCGACTTGCCTCCTGCCTCCTCATACTGGCGATGGTTCAGAAACATCCTGGCGATGTCGCTGTTCGTCCCTGTCGTTGCGGCGGCCCAGGACGGAGGCTCCCGCGCAGGTGCCGGGGCGTTCGACCGCTATGCCGACCAGCTCGAACGCGGCGAGGTGGTGATCACGACCCATGCCGACGCCCTGCGCGACCTGGAAAGGCTCAGGAGCGAGATCCCGGCAGGCGATGCGCGGCGCGAGCTGCGTTATCGCTACATGTACTGCATCCTGGGCATCCATAACGATCCCTCGGCCGGCAAGGCGTATGCCGAGCAGGGACTGCTGGATGCCCGTCGGATCGGCTACGCCGATGCCGAGGTCAATTTCCATTTCTGCCGGGGGGCCAATCAGGAGGCGCTCACCACGGCGCGGGATGCCCTGCCGGACTACAACGCCGGCATCGAGATTGCCCGGCGTGAGGAAAACAACCGGCTGGTCGCAGACGGCCTGACCTGGCGTGGTTCGGTGCAGTCCCTGCTGGGCGAGCACGCGCTGGCGCTGGTGGATTTCCTCGACGCGGAGAAGTTCTACGACAGCACCGGCGAGCAAGTCGAGAGCGAGCAGAACCTGTTCAATATCGCGATCGCCTATCGGCGGCTCGGCGAACGCAAGGAAGCCCGCGAATACCTCGATCGGCTCATGAAGTACGGGATCCAGCGCAAGGACCTGCCCCAGCAGATGGCGGCCCACATGCAACTGGGCTTCCTGGACGTGGAGTCCGAGACGGCGGCGCTGTCCTCGGCTCGAAGCCATTTCACCGAGGCGCTGCGGATCGGCGAACTGATCGACAGTGCCGCGACGCAGGCCTCGGCGCATCTGGGGCTGGCCCAGGTCGACAACCTTGGGGGAAATTACACTGGGGCGTTGGCCGAGCTGGCCAGGGCGGAGGCTAGCCTGAAGATCTCGGGCGACCGCTCCAACGGTGACATGATCGCGCTGCAGGAGGGCATGGCGCATGCCGGCCTTGGCGAGCACGAACAGGCGATCGGCGATTTCGACCGGTCCGAAGCGTTCCTGCGCAAAAGCGGCAATCTCCGCTACTACGCCGATCTTCTGCAGCAGCGTTCGCGCAGCTACGAAGCCCTCGGAAAGACGGTGCTCGCGCTGGCGGACCTGAAGGAGATGATCAAGGTCCACGAAGCGCTGGACCGCAAGGCCCGCTCCTTCACCACGACACTGATGAGCTATCAGTTCGACACCGCGCGCCGGGAGCAGGAGAACCGGAGGCTGGCCGCCGACCGGCAACTTCAGTCCGCGCAACTGGCCTCGCTCGAGCGGGTCCGCCGTTGGCAATGGGCGGCCATCGTGCTGGGCGGCCTGCTGATCGTGCTGCTGTTGTGGCAGGCACGGAGGCAGGTTCGCGCCGCGCGGCGCCTGCACCGGATGGCGATGACCGATCCGCTGACCGGTATCGCCAACCGTCGTCGCATCGAGGATCTGGGCCAGCCGATGCTCGACGAGGCGATCGAACGCGACGAGTCGATGGCGGTGGTAGTGCTGGACGTGGACCACTTCAAGCAGATCAACGACGCCTGCGGCCATCAGGCCGGTGACCTGGTGCTGACCCGGATCGTGGAGGCCTGCCGCGACGCACTTCGCGAGGAGGACCGCATCGGGCGCATCGGTGGCGAGGAATTCGTGGTGCTGCTGCCACGCGCCGATCGCCAGGTGGCGAGGGACGTCGCCGAACGCCTGCGGCGTCGGGTGCAGGCGCTCGACCTGGGCGACATCCTGCCCGGGCGGCAGGTGTCGATCAGCCTCGGAGTAGCCACCCGGGAACATGGCGAGCGCGACCTGGACAGGTTGATCCAGCGTGCCGATCGCGCGCTCTACCGGGCAAAGGCCTCCGGCCGTAACCGGGTGGAGGAGGCGGGCGAGGGCTGCGACGAAAGGGAAACGGCAAGGGTTGAACCGGGTCACAGTGCGCTGGCGCCCTGATGCCGCTCGTCGGCCGTTTGACACCGCTCGTCGGCCGGATGTCCCCGGGGGCTCTGCCGGACGGTAACGTCCGCCTCCTGAATACTCAGGGGGAATCATGCGAGTCTTCCGGTTCCGGCCGACCCAGTCGGCCAGGTTCGATGTGCGTGGTCGCGGGGCGTCGTTCGCCCGCGGCTTCACCCTCGTGGAGCTGATGATCACGCTGGCCGTGGCCGCGGTCCTGCTGGTGATCGCCGTGCCCAGCTTCCGCTCCATCATGCTGTCGAGCCGGCTGGACACCACGGCCAATGACCTCATCGCCTCGCTGAACACGGCACGCATGGAGGCCATCAAGGCCAACGCGAGCGCGCAGTTCTGCAGCAATTCCGCCACGGTGAACACGAACAGCACGCTCGGCGGCGCATGCGGGACCGAAGTGGGTGCGGTCATGTTGACCACGGCTACCGGGTCCGGCACGACTGCCACCAAGGTGCGCTCCGGCATCACCTCGATCACCGGCGGTATCCAGCTGGACGGCGACGTGCAGGCCATCCGCTACGGTGGCGACGGACTGGGGCGGGTGCCCGGGTCCTCCGCACCCGCAAACATCAACGTCCTCGCCGACATCTGCACCAGCGCGCTGACCACCGACAACCACCGGGTGATCTCGATCACCGGTGGATCGGTCGTCGCCGTCGGCAAGGATACGAGGGCCTGCCCATGAGTCGTCGTTCCGGTTACGCGAAGCAATCCAGCCAGCGCGGCGTTGGCCTGATCGAGGTGCTGGTCGCCCTGTTGGTCGTGTCGATCGCCTTCCTGGGCATCGCCGCGCTGCTGGCCAACTCGCTGTCCACCAACAACAGTGCGATGACCCGGAGCATGGCGACCATCGCCAGCTATTCCATCCTCGATGCGATGCGCGCCGATATCGGTGCCGCCAACGCCGGCGCCTACAACGGCACCGTGACGGCCAGTTCGTGCACCGCGCCCACGGGCACCGGTGTGACCCTGGCGCAGCAGCAGCTCTACGAGTGGTGCAGCACCCAGCTCGCGCCCCTTGGCGCCTCGTCAAACACCATCGGCAAGGTGGAGTGCACCGGCACCGACTGCACCGTGACGATCCAGTTCGACGATAGCCGCGCCGGTGCCGGCGGCAGCGACAAGCAGCAGGTAATGACGAGGGCGATCCTGTGAATCTCCAGCCGAAGCATTCGAGTCGACGCGCCATGCGGCGGGCGGGGGGCTTTACCTTGGTGGAGCTGATGATCGCGATGCTGCTCGGCCTGGTGGTGATCGGTGGCGTGGTCAGCGTGTTCATCGCCGGCCAGCGCTCCTACGCGACCAACAAGGCGATCGCGGATGTCCAGGACGGTGCGCGCATCGCGTTCGAGCTGATGGCAAGAGACATCCGTGACGCCGGTCTGACCGGGTGCAACAACAATGGCCGCGTGGCCAACGTCCTAACCAACCCCACGGCCCAGTGGTACACCGACTGGAACAACGCCGTGCACGGCTACGGGCCGTCGCAGGTCGACCCGGCAGTCGCGTTCGGCACGTCTCCCGGCGATCGGTCGAGCGCCGCCAACTCCGACTCGCTGCAGCTGATCGGTGCCGGCGACCTCGGTCTCACGGTCAACCAGCGCATCAACGCCGCCAACTTCAAGATCAACGAGACGACCACCGACCTGCACGACAACGACATCATCGTGGTGTGCGACCCGGACCACTCGGCAATCCTGCAGGTCACTAATTACCAGAGCACCAACAAGACCGTGGTGCACAACTCGGGCGCCGGCTCCGGGTCGATCGGCAATTGCTCCAAGGGCCTTGGTTACCCCACCGTCTGCACCACCAACGGCAATGCTTACGAATACGGTCCCAATTCGCAGATCGCGCTGCTTACGGCGAAAGACTGGTACATCGGCGTCAATCCACTGGGTGGCACCTCGCTCTACCTGGTGTCGATCAGCAACGACGGCACCACCATCACGACGCCCAGGCAGGAAATGGTCCGTGACGTCACCTCGATGACGATTCAGTACCACATGAAGAACGGTACGAACTTCGTGCCGGCGACCGGCGTCACCGACTGGAGCGCGGTGGACGCGGTACGCGTGACGTTGAAGATGGAGAGCACCGACAAGCGCGCCGGCACCAATGCCAAAGCGATTGCGAGGTCGTTCACGGCGACCACCACCATCCGCAACCGGGTGCAATGACATGAACAGGCACGGCTCGATGTCTTACGTCACGTTTACCCGCCAGCGAGGGAAGGGCGTTCACCGGCAGTCCGGCATCGCGCTGGTAGTGGCGTTGCTTCTGCTGGTGATCATCTCGCTGGTCGGGCTGGCCGCCGTGCGCGGCACGATCATGCAGCAGAAGATGGCATCGAACATGTACGACCGCTCCCTGCAGTTCCAGGCTGCGGAGGCAGCGATGCGCGCGGCGGCGGATCTGATCCCGAACAATCCCGGAGTCATCGCGCGCAACTGCGCGGCGGGCGGCGTGGTGTGTCTTGCCAATCCCTTCACCGATCCGAATGTCCCACCGAGCGCCTATCAGACGGTGGTCAGCGGAACCGGGTCTGGCCAGTTCATCACTTCGAGTCTGAGTGTCAATGGCAGTGCCCCGCAGTTCGTCGTGGAAAACATGGGCAACTGGGTCGATCCGTCCTCGAACACGGGGTACAACCAGAGTGCAAACGCACACAACTACGGCGCCCAAGGTGCATCTACCACTGCGATCTACTACCGAATTACCGCGCGAAGTGCGGATCCCTCGGCGGTCGGCACTCGCGCGGTGGTGACGCTTCAAGGGATGGTTAAACAACAGTAGTGGTTGCCATCGATGCCGCAGAGCTCGGCTACGCTCCCCAATCCGTGCCGTAAAGAAAAGGCATAACCGCCATGAATATCACTTCACGTCTGTGCAGCAAGGTATACGGGTTCCTCGGCAGATTGCTGTATACAAGCCTAGCTGTCTGCGGCATAGGCATGCTCTGTGCGCCGAGCAACGCCGCCGCCACGACGGTGACGATCGACACGGCGCCCCTGATCGTGCAGGCTTCGCTGCCGCCGAACATTGTCCTGATGCTCGACGATTCGGGTTCGATGGCGTGGGACTTCATGCCCGATTGGGGCTATCTGTCCGACACCAGCGCGGACGGCGTCCGGAATCACCTGGTAAATCAGATTTATTACAACCCGAGTGTCACCTACACGCCGCCCCCGCACGCCGATGGCACGTCGTATCCCAATTCGCCCGGATTGACCAATGCGTATGCGGATGGATTTACCGACACCACGGCCACAGACGTGACCCGGTATAGCGGAAATTTCAATTACTACACGCGGCTTTCCTACCAGGCCACCACCACCTACAACGCGACGCTTGGATGCAATTCTGGCGACACGCTCGTTACTAGCGGCACCTACAGTGGGCAGTGCCAGCACGCGACTTGGTCAAGAAAGTATGGCTGGACCTACAGCTACTACGCACCCACTTACATGTGCAATTCCGGTGACACCCTCGTTTCCGGAAACGTATGCCAGAGCACCCAAACCAACTACAAGTATTTCTTCACCTATACGACCGGTGTTCCTGGCGGTCCCTACACGCAGCACTACATTGGAGCGACCGGGGACTGCTCGGTGCTGACTTCCGCTCAACAGGCGGTGTGCGACGACAGTGCTGCGAGTCAGCAGAATGTCGCCAACTGGTTCTCTTACTACCATACGCGCATCCTGATGGCGAAGACCGGCCTGATGAATTCGTTCGTCGGGATTAGTCCTTCGTTCCGGGTTGGCTTCGGCTCGATCAACAACAACAATGCCACTGGCGTTCGCGCCACCGGGAACTACACGTCCAGCTACAACGGCAAGTACATTGCCCAGGTTGCGCCGTTTGGCGACGGCTCGTCCGGCACCCAGAAGGCCTACTTCTGGAACTGGGTGGCAAACATATATGCCAACAACAGCACCCCGCTGCGCAGTTCCTTGGATGCTGTGGGCCAGTACTACGGCTCCTCGCAGCCCTGGTCGACCATGTCCAGCGACCCGAACCCGATGGACACCAGCGAGTTGGCTTGCCGACAGGCGTACACCATCCTCACTACGGACGGCTTCTGGAACGGGTCGCTCAGCGGCGGGCCGGGCAATGCAGATGGCACCAACGGAACGAAGGTGACGGGGCCCAACAGCCAGAGTTACACCTACACCGCGGCGGCCCCGTATTCCGATTCCTACAGCAATACCCTTGCCGACGTTGCAATGAAGTACTGGGAGAGCGACCTGCGCCCGAGCACCAGCAACGAGGTGCCGACCAGTACGGAGGATCCAGCCTTCTGGCAGCACATGACGACCTTCACCCTGGGATTGGGATTCACGCCGACTGGTATCAACCCGTCAGGCACCACAATCGACCAGATTTTCGCTTGGGCCAACGGTGGTACCGCCATCAAGAATTTCAGCTGGCCGCAACCTTCCGCAGACAGCATCTACAACATTGCCGACCTGGCACATGCAGCCGTGAACGGCCATGGCGGGTTCTATTCCGCGACCAGCCCGGAGGCGTTCTCCAGTGGCCTGAAGGACGCGCTCAAGCGTGCAGCCGAGCGAGTGGGTACCGGCGCAAGTCTCGCGGCGAACTCGACCCAGTTGCAGTCGGGGACCATGGCCTATCAGGCGAATTACTACACCGCCAAATGGAAGGGCGATCTCAAGGCCTTCTCGATCAACTCGACCACTGGCGCCATTTCCACCACGCCGAACTGGACGGCGGTATCCACGTTGCCGGCCGCAGCCAGCCGCAACATCTATACCTATAACCCGGGAGCGGGCACCTATCTTGCGTTCAAGGTGAACAGCGGGACGTTGCCGGCCTTGTCTGCTGCCCAGTTGAACGCGTTGGGTGCGGGGGCCACCGCGCAGGCCAATATGATCAATTATCTGCGTGGCGATGCCTCGAACTCCCAGGCCAATGGCGGAAGTTATCGCAATCGTGACACGCCGCTGGGCGATATCGTCGATTCGCAGCCGGTGTATGTGGGGGCCCCGGATCCCAACCAGTTCTATACATCGACCTTCACGGGGTCGAGTTCCTTTTCCACGTATGCGAGCAACAACACCAGCCGCACCGGCATGATCTATGTCGCGGCCAATGACGGTATGCTTCACGGGTTCAATGCCAGCACAGGTGCGGAGGCTTATGCGTACTTGCCGGGAGCGGTGATCACGGCTGGGTTGTCCAACTTGGCCAGTCCGGATTACGGCGCGGACGTGGCACATCAGTATTTCAATGACGGTGAGTTGACTGTCGCTGATGCTTATTACTCCGGCAACTGGCATACCGTTCTGGTCGGAACCACGGGCAAAGGCACCGCCAAGGCGATTTATGCGCTTGATATCACCGACCCGTCGAACATCACGCTGCTTTGGGAGCGCTCGGCGTCGGACGGTCTGAGCAACAGCAACTACATCGGACAGATGACCGGAAAGCCGGTCGTGGCACAAACCGCTGACGGTAGCTGGTCGGTCCTCATTGGCAATGGGTACAACAGTGCAGCAGGGCAGGCGGCGCTGCTTCAGTTCAATATCCAGAATGGCACGCTAAGCGTCTATTCGACGTCCGACGCCACGGGGCTCGCCGCGCCGGCTGTCTGGATCGGCACCGCCGGCAACAATGTGAGCACGGAGGCATACGCTGGCGACTTGGACGGCCATGTCTGGCGCTTTACGCTGAACGACGGGACCTACACGACACCGAGTTCCGCTGGCACCACGCTGATGTACACCGCCACGGACGCGAGCAGCAACCCGCAGCCCATCACTGCGGGCATGCTGCTCGGCAAGGACCCTACGAGCGGGAATCTCTGGGTGTTCTTTGGTACCGGCAAATACCTCACCGCTTCCGATCTTTCCAACACCAGCACGCAGAGCTGGTACGGCCTGATCGTGGAGTCGAGTGGCACCACCAATCCGGCCGTGGACTCGACGAAGACACGCTCTTCGCTTGCCCAGCGCAGCATCACGTCCGAGACATCCGCCTCAGGAAGCAGCCTCGGGGCGCGGACAGTCAGCACGTTGAGCGGTGCGAACTCCCTTGCTGGCAAGTCTGGCTGGTATATCGACTTGCTTTCTCCAACCGGCACCAGTAACGCTCAGGTGCAGCAGGGCGAGCGCATGGTTACGCCCAACCAGTTCCAGGGCAGCCTCTTGCTTGGTACGACACGTATCCCCGAGGCTGTCGATCCGTGTAATCCGTCTGGTCGAGGCTGGATCATGGCGATTGATCCGTTCACTGGCACCAATCCGTCATCGACGTTCTTCGACACCAACGGGGATGGTCAGATCAACGCTTCCGACAATGTCGGCGGTACGCCGGCTGCGGGTGTCGGATTCACTTCGCTGCCGAACAATCCCATCTTCGTTGGCGGGACGATGCTGGTCAGTTTCGACAACGGCAGTAACAGTTGGATCAACACGTCCGGATCGGGCAATAGTTTCAAGCGTGTCTCTTGGCGTGAACTGATCAACCAGTAAGGATCACCATGAAACAGAGCTCTGGCAGTGCTGTTGCGGCGGATTTAGTCTGGAAAGAGCATCGCCGATCCACTGGCGGTTTCTCGTTGATCGAGCTGATGATCGTCGTCGCGATCATTGCGATCCTCGCCGCCATCGCCTGGCCGGCGTACCGCAAGCATGTCATCAGGTCGCACCGGGTGGCCGCCGAGGCCTGCCTGTCGGAGTACGCCAACTACATGGAGCGTTACTACACGACCTACCTTCGCTACGACAAGGATCCGGCCTCCGGCACGGCGAACCCGATCACGGCGAACCCGGCGATGCTGGATTGCGCGTCTGCTTCGCAGACCGGCGACAGCTACAAGTACGTGCCGGCTTCGGCGGCGACCTCGTTCACGATCCAGGCGCAACCGCAGAATGGGCAGGTGGCCGACACCCAATGCGGCACCCTCTCGATCGACCAGACGGGCACCCGCGGGGCGACCGATCCCGCGACCTGCTGGTAGGTGCGTGTCGGGAAATGTTCCTACTGGCAGCCTGTCGCGGACCCGTGCTATCTGTAGCGACGCAGTCGTGACGACGACCTGCGTTGGCCCTTGGGGGGGACCATGGCGCGCGAAGGGGCTGGAGCCAATGCGGTCGCTCTCGCCAGGATAGCGCCCGGCTACCTGGCGGCGTTCGTGCTGGTCGCGGCACTGTCGCTTCCAGCCTCGTTGGCGGTTCCCTTCGGCTGGCTACCCGGACTGGCGTTGCTCCTGGTCACCGCGGCAGCCTGGTGCTCCGCCAGCGGGCGGGGAACGGCAGCCATCACCATCGCGCTTGCCGCGCTGGGCGTGTTGTTCACCGCCTGGCTGCGGCTGGGCTGGTCCGGCCCGGGTTTTCCGAATCTTCTTGCGATTGCCGTTCTTCTTCCCGGGTCCACTTTCCGCGGGCGATCCACGCGTTGGCGCCCCACGCCCTGGCCCGTCTTCGCGCTGGGGTTGGCCCTGACGGTGCCCGTCTGGGCCCTCCGGACGCTCGTGTCCACGCTGTCGACCGCAGCCGATCCGATGGTCGGTCACGGGCCGATTGCAGCGCTGGCGCTAGCGCTGGCTGGCGCAGTGGTGGCATCGCTGCACGTGAGCTCCGTTCGGCAGTGGCCGTCGAGTGCCTGCGCGGCGGCGATGGCGGCCGGCTGGGTGGGGCTGGCCGGCCGGCTGGACGTGGCGGTCTCCGCGGCTTCACCGGACATGGTGTCGGGGATGGCGACGGGTACCGCGCTGGCCCTGCTGCTGCTCGCCGCGGGGGTGCTGTTGCTGATGGTCGGGTTCCGGCGTGTGGCGATGCTCCTTGGTGCGCTGACCTCGCCGTTGCTGATTGTGGCCGTGATCGTCTCGTTGCCGGCGGTCGGCCCGTCCCTCCGTTCCTGGCCGGGACCGGGATGGGTCCCGACCCATCTGTGCGCCTGGGGTTTGCTGGCGGTGGCCGTGGCGGTGATCTGTGGTGCTCTGGCCGATCGCAAGCCGGGGCTGTGGATGGCGGTCTGGTCGACCGGGGTGCTGGTGGCGATCCTCGGTCTGCTCACGGCCAGCGGGCTCTGGCTGGCGCCCGGGCTGCTTCCGGCCTCGGCACGCCCCGTCTCGATGCTTGGACCGCTCGGTCTGTCCATCCTGGGCCTCGCGCTCAGCGGGGCGGGTCCACGCTCGCCGTGGGAGCGCGGACATCGCACGTTGCTGATTCCGGCCGCGATGGGGCTCGTGGTGGTGATGTTCTCGGTGCTGCTTTGGGGGGCGCTGGAGCACCGGCAGGCCTCGCTCGAATCGGCGTTGATGCACAACCGCCAGAGGAGTGTGGCCACGCTGCTGCGATCGGGCATGGACGGCCAGGCCGGCGCGATCGAGCGGCTGGCGCGGCGCATGGTCCTGGTCGACGGCCAGGCCCGCGAACGACTGTTCGGGCTGGATGCAGAGGGGCTCCTTGCCGATCTTCCGGGTTTGCGGGCGGTGGCATTTGCCGACAGCGACCGGGTGCTTCGCCTGGTGGCGGCGCATCCTTCCACCGGCGTGGCCCCGGGGACGCGGCTGGACGACATTCCTGTACGCCGCGCCGTGTTCGATGCAGTGGACGCGAGCGGCGGTGTCCGCCTGAGCGCGCCCATGCCGCTGCTGCTGGGCCAGCCTGGCGAGTTGATCGTCGCGCCGGTGCCGGCCAAGGCGGGGCGCGGTGGTTACGTGATCGGTGTGCTGGTGTTCGATCGACTGTTTCCGGCATTGCTGGCATCGCAGGAGGGCGTGGACAACCTGCTGGTTCGCCAAGACGGTGAGATCATCTATGCGCGCGGCAGGCTGCGTCCGCAGGACCCGGGCCAGGCATCGAAGGTGTTGCCGATCTACGGCCGTCAGTGGCAACTGACCTTCGGCCCGTCCTCCGGAGATACCGGGCAACGATCGGCGCAATTGATCCTGCTGCTCGGATTTGCGCTGGCTGGGTTATTGACGGCGGCGATGCGTCTTTCCGCATTGGCGCGCGAGCGCGCCAGGCTCGCCGAGCAGGCAGGCAGCGAGCTGCGGGACCAGGTGCACGCGCGCGAGGCGATGCAGGCTGCCCTGATGGACGCCGAAAAGGACATGATCGCCGTACTCGAGAGCATCAGCGACGGCGTCTTCATGGTCGATCCGTCCTGGCGCTTCACCTACGTCAACCCGCAAGCGGCACGCATGCTCCAGGCCGATGCCCCGTCGTTGCAGGACGTTTCGTGCTGGGCCGTGCTGGGCGGCCTGCTCGACGACGCCGGCCCGGGCGGTTCCATGCATCGCAGGTGGCTGGATGCGATGCAGGGCAACCGGCCGGTCACGCTGGAAGCCTCGAACGAGGCCGGTGGCCGCTGGTACGAGATGCGAGCCTATCCCCACGCCCGCGGCCTGACCGTGTACATGCACGACATCTCCGAGCGCAAGCACCGTGAACGCGAGCTGCTCAAGCGCGATGCCGACTCGCGCCACGCCCTGCAACTGGGCCTCATGGGCAGCTGGGAGCTGTATCTGCGAAGCGGCTACCTACACTGGTCGCCGGAGACATGCGCCATTTTCGGCGTCGCGGAAAGTCCAGGCGAACAGGGGCTCGAAGCGCTGCGTCGGAGGGTCCATCCGGAGGACTGGGATGCCCTGATGGAGGACCAGCGCCGGCTGGAACACGGTGAGGTGCGTATCGAGCGGCGCTACCGGATCATCCGGCCCGATGGCGAGGTGAGGGTGATCCGGGCGCTCGCCGAGCTGGTGGCGAAGGACGGCGATCCGATCGTGGCCGGAGCGGTGCAGGACATCACCGAGCAGGAGTCGGCGCGCGAGGCGCTGACCCAGGCCCTGGAGGCCACCCAGCTGGTGATGGACAGCGCGCCCGACGTCATCATCGTCCTGGACCGAGAAGGAAGGCTGCTGCGGGTCAGTGCGGCGGCCGAGCGACTGTGGGGCTATCCGGTGGACAGCCTGGAGGGCGAGTCGATGGCCCGTCTGATTCATCCGGACGACATCGCGGCGTCGTTCGAGGCCGTCGCGGGCATCGTGGCCGGGCATCCGAATCCCAACTTCCGCAATCGCAACGTCACCCGTGATGGTCGTCTGCTGCACATGCAGTGGTCGGGCGTGTGGTCCGAGCGCGCGCAGTGCATCTACGTGGTCGGGCGCGACCACACCGAATTGCATCGGGCGGAGGAGCTGGAGGCCGCGCAGCGCCGGGTCCTGACCGCGATCGCCAGCGGGCAGTCACTGCCGGACGTGCTCGACACCATCGTGCGCGCCTACGAGGCACAGCAGGCCGGATCACTCTGTTCGGTGCTGCTGCTGGAGGATGGCCGCCTGCGCCACGGCGCGGCCCCCCACCTGCCTCGCCAGTACATGAAGGCGATCGACGGAGCCTCGATCGGCCCCGAGGCGGGCTCGTGCGGCACGGCTGCCTGGCGCCGCGAGCGGGTGGTCGTAAGCGACATCGCGACCGATCCGCTGTGGGCGAACTACGCGTCGCTCGCGCTGCCGCATGGCCTGCAGGCGTGCTGGTCGACGCCGATCGTGGCTCGCAACGGCAGCGTGCTGGGTACGTTCGCGGTGTACTACGGCGAGACCAGGGAGCCCGCCGAGGCGGAGCTGACCGCCATCGACGGCCTGGCCGCCCTGGCGTCGATCGCGATCGAGCATGAGCAGGCCTTCCGGCGACTGAGCGAGAGCGAGCAACGCTTCCGCTCACTGTTCGATCACCATCCGGACGCGGTATTCGCGCTGGATGCCGAGGGGCGCATCACGCAGGCAAATGCCGCGGCGTCGACCCTGCTTGGCGCGGCGCCGGCCGAACTCAGGCAACGTCTGTTTCCGCGCTTTTTCGTCGGGGATGATCGTCCCCGCGTCGAAGCGGCACTCGCCAGCGCCGCGGGCGGCGAGGCAGGGCGCCTGCAGGTGGCGGTGCAGGATGCAGCCCAGGAGCGATTTCCGGGTTATCTGGTGACCCTGCCGATCCTGGTCGAGCAACGCGCCCATGGCCTGTTCGCCGTGCTGCAGGACCACCGCGAACTTCGCAGCGCCCAGCAGGCCACGGTAAACCAGCTGGCGCTGCTCTCGGCGGTGGCCGAGAGCGTCGGCGAGGGGTTGCTTGCGGTGGACGCCCACGGCATGCCGACCTTCCTCAATCGTACGGCGGCCCGCCTGCTGGACCTGCCGTCCTATGGATTGCCGCGGCCGGAGGCCCTGCCAAGCGAAGCCCGTGCCGCGCTGGATGGGATCCTGGGCGGCCGCGACCTGGCCAGCGAAGAGGATGCATCGTTCTCCCTGGGCGACGCGCGCACGCTGGACGTCGCCTACGTTGCCACGCCCCTGCGCATCGAGGGGCGGCTGGCCGGCGCGGTGCTGGCGTTCCGCGACATTGGCGATATCAAGGAGGCGCGCCGCTCGCTGCGCGACCGCCAGCGATTCTTCGATCTGTCGCTGGAGGTGTTCTGCATCTTCGACGGCGGCAGTGGGCACTTCGTACAGGTCAATCCGGCATTCTGCCGGTTGCTCGGCTACGACGAAGCCACGCTGCTGTCGACGCCGCTGATCGATCTGGTGCATCCGCAGGACCGCATGGCGACGGAGGATGCGGCTTCCTGGCAGCACGAGAGTGGCGAGCCGCTGTCGGGCTTCGTCAACCGCCTGCGCTGCGCCGATGGCAGCGACGTGTGGCTGGAGTGGACCTCGCGCCGCTCTCCCGAGGGATTGATCTTCGCGGTTGCCCGTGACGTCACCGCCAAACGCCGGGCCGACAAGGCGCTGGAAAAGGCCATGGAGGACCTCCGCATCCGCAATCGCGAGCTGCAGGATTTTGCCTATGTGGCCTCGCATGACCTGCAGGAGCCGCTGCGCAAGATCCAGGCGTTCTCCGACCGCCTGCAGTCCCGCCTGGCCGGGCAGCTGGACGATTCGTCCTGCGACTACCTGCAGCGCATGGGCGATGCGGCGTCGCGCATGCAGACGCTGATCGACGACCTGTTGGCCTACTCCCGCGTCGGCACGCGTTCGGTGGCGCTGGTGCCGGTCGACCTCTCCGGCGAGTTGGCGACGGTGCTGGACGACCTGGTCGCGCGCGTGCAGGAGGCGGGGGCACACATCGAGGCGGGGCCGTTGCCGACGCTGGACGCCGATCCCACGCAGATGCGCCAGTTGTTGCAGAATCTGGTGGCGAACGCGCTGAAATTCCGCGCGCCGGACCGCCCATGCCGGATCACGGTGTCGGCCCGGCCGCTCGGGGAGGCGGGTATCACCACCGAGCGCTGGGAAATCTCGGTTCAGGACAACGGGATCGGGTTCGATCCATCCTACGCGGAGCGCATCTTCGCACCGTTCCAGCGGCTGCATCCGCGCAATGTCTACCCCGGCACCGGTATCGGGCTGGCCATCGTCCGGCGTATCGTGGAGCGCCACGGCGGGACGGTCCAGGCCGAGGGAAGAAGCGGGCAGGGTGCGCGCTTCGTCGTCGTGATGCCTTCCCGTGCGGTCCCGCCTGTGCCGGATCTGCCGGACGCGCCACTGCTGAACAGGGATATGCCAGGAGCAAGTTCATGACGCAGCTGCAGGGAACGTTGTCGATACTGGTGGCGGAGGACGATGCGGATGATCGCGTGCTGCTGTCCGACGCGTTCGCCGAGAGCGGTGTCGAGGTATCGATCGAATTCGTCGCCGATGGCGTCGAGCTGATGGCACGCCTGGCCGAGCGCGACCTCGCGGCCGATGAGGTGTTGCCGGATCTGGTGCTGCTGGATCTCAACATGCCGCGGATGGACGGGCGTGAGGCGCTTCGGGCAATCCGGGACAGCGACCGGCTGCGTCATCTGCCGGCGATCATCCTGACCACGTCGAAGGCGGAGCTGGACATCCGGCTCAGCTACCAGCTCGGCGCCAATTCCTACGTCACCAAGCCCCGCCGCTTCGAAGAGCTGATCACGGTGCTGCGCTCGCTGGAACGCTACTGGATGGACATCGTGCAACTGCCATCCGGCACGCGGAGGGAGGACGCATGACCCATACGCCGCTCCGGGTGCTGGTGGTGGATGACGACGAGGACGATTTCATCCTCATCCGCGACATGCTCCGCGATGCCAGCGCGGGCGGATACCAGTTCGACTGGTGCGCCACCCCGGAAGAGGGCCTGACGGCCTTGCGACAGGGCGTGCACGACGTCTATCTGGTCGACTACCTGCTCGGACCCACCAGCGGCCTGGACCTGATCGATACGGTCAACCGCGAGGGGCTCACACGAGCCTTCATCGTGCTGACCGGTCGCGGCAATCCCTCGATCGACGTGGCCGCGATGGAGGCGGGGGCCAGCGATTATCTGGTCAAGGGCCTGATCGATGCAGAGCGCCTCGCGCGCAGCATCCGCTACGCGGTCGACCACACCCGTTTCGTGGAAGTCCTGCGCGAGAGCGAGGCCAGCCACCGCCTGCTGTTCGACGAAGGGCCGGTGCCGCTGGCGCTGTTCGATCCGGGCAGGGGGCGCATCCTTGCCGCCAATGCGGCGGCGCAGAGGCAATACGGCGGCGCCGGCGGAACGCTCGAGGGGCGTGCCTTCGAGTCCCTGCTCGCACCCGCCGAGCGCGAGCGCTTCGCCCGGATGCTGGCATCGGGCGAACTGCTCGACGGCCAGCCGACGATGTGGGAGCACCGACGCGGCGATGGTTCGTCGTTGCCGGTAGAGGGCATCTATCGCGCAATGGACTACCGTGGCCGCCGGGCCGTGCTGGCCCACCTGCAGGATGTCAGTGCGCGCGTCCACGCCGACGCGCGCCGACACCTGCTGGAGCGGGCCATCCAGTCCACCGGCAACGGTGTCGTGATCGCCGATGCACGCCTGCCGGACATGCCGGTGATCTTCATCAACCGGGCCTTCGAGCGCATGACCGGCTATGCCGGCCAGGAGGTGCTGGGGCGCAATTGCCGCTTCCTCCACGGCAGCGAGGACAACGAGGCCGAGCGCTCCGGCATCCGCCAGGCGCTGGCCAGCCACCAGGAATTCAGCACGCTGCTGCGCAATGTCCGCAAGGACGGCACGCTGTTCTGGAACCAGCTCTACATCGCTCCGGTGCGGGATACCCGTGGCGAGGTCACCCACTACATCGGCATCCAGAGCGATGTCACCGAGCAGCGCGATACCGAGGCGCGCCTGGCCTACGCTGCCACGCACGACGCGGCGACTGGGCTGGCGCGCTATCCGGTGATCGAGGCGATGCTGGAAGCGCACGGACGACTGCATCCCGGTGAGCCGATGACGCTGGTCTATGCCGACGTGGACCGCTTCCATGCCATCAACGAGGCCATGGGCCACGAGGTCGGCGATCGCATCGTCGCGGAAATGGCCGCGCGCATGCGCACCCGGGTGGGCAACCTGGGGCGGGTGGCACGGTTTACCGGCGACGAGTTCGTGGTCGCGCTGCCTGGTCTGGCGCTCGGCGATTCGATGGAACTGGCCGAGTCGCTGCGGCAGGACGCGGCGCAACCCATCGCCATCGCCACCGGCGAGGTGCTGGTCACCATGAGCATCGGCGTGGCGAGTTATCCGGAGCGGGTCGAAGAGCTGTCCGAGCTGCTGCTGCGGGCCGAGGCGTCGATGACCCGCGCCAAGCATCTGGGGCGGGACATGGTCTGCGCGTACGCGCAGGAGGACATGCTGCGGGCCGAGGATCGCCGCATGCTCGGCGCCCGGCTGCGATCGGCAATGCAGGGCGACGAGCTCTATCTGGATTACCAGCCGCAGGTCTGCGCACAGGATGGTCGCCTGCTCGGCATGGAGGCGCTGCTGCGCTGGCGCAGCCCGGAGCTTGGGCTGGTCATGCCCGACCGCTTCATCCCGGTGGCCGAAGGCATGGGGTTGATGCCGGAACTGGGCCAGTGGGTGCTCGAGCATGCCTGCATGCAGCTGCGGCAATGGATCGACGAAGGCATCGGCGAAGGGCTGGTTCTGGCCGTGAACGTCGCGGCGCAACAGGTGCAGCGCCCCAACTTCGCCGAGATGGTCATCGAGACGCTCCAGCGGCACGGCCTGAAGCCCGAGCAGCTGGAGCTGGAGGTGACCGAGTCGTCGCTGATGGAGAACATCGATCGCGCACTGCAGACCATCCGGAAGCTCGAGGCGCAGGGAGTGCGGCTGGCGTTCGACGATTTCGGCACCGGCTACTCGAGCCTTTCCTATCTGCGGCAGTTCAAGGTGGACCGGCTGAAGATCGACAAGTCCTTCGTCCGCGACCTGCCCGACGACGACGACAGCGTCGCGATCACCCGCACGGTGATCGCGGTGGGCCACCAGTTGCAGATGGGAGTGGTCGCCGAGGGCGTGGAAACGGTCGAGCAGGCGCGGCTGCTGAAGATCCTGGGCTGCGACGTGCTGCAGGGTTACCTGATCAGCCGTCCGATGCACGCCGACGCAGCGAGTGACTGGCTGCGGCGCCAGCCCGCCGGAACAGCGGCCACACACGAGGCCTGAGTCGATAGCGGTCCATCCCCGGCCCCGTCGATGCCGGGTATCGGGCAACGGATGCAGGCAGGACCCGGGTCGGAACCTCGGGACCAGACAGCATGCTCGGCAGGCCCGCACCGCGCGCTTTGCCGGGGGCGGCAGCGCGAGGGCGCGACGGTGCGGGCCGCCGGCATGAGGGAGTCAGAGCGCCAGGGTGTGGATGACCTGGGAAGCATCGTCCGGATCGATGTGGCGCTGGAAGCCCAGGTAATGGGCCAGCTCGCGCATGGCATCGTTGTCGGCTGCATCGATCGAGAACATCTGCTTGAAGCCGTTGCGGCGAGCCAGGTGGATCAGGTGCTGCATCAGCACCACGCCGAGACCGCGATGGCGCCAGTCGTCGGCCACCGTCACCGCGCATTCGCAGCGGGTGCCGTCACCGCTGGCGCTGTACCGGCTGACGCCGACCTCGCGCAGCTCGCCGTTGTCGTGGGCCAGCGCCACGAACGCCATCTTTTCCGGGTAGTGCACGTCCATCAGCTGCTGCAACAGCGCCGGGCTGACCTCCTTGAAGTCGCACAGGAACCGGTAGCGTCGGGACTCCCCGGAGAGGCGTTCGATGAAGGCCTCCTCGCGCTCGCGGTCCTCGGCACGCAACGGTCGGATCAATACACGAGTGCCGTCGCGCAGGGTATCGATCCAGTGCGTGCCCTCGAGGGCTTCCGGCGGCAGCGGCGGTTCGTGCGGGGCGGCGGGGGGCTGTGCGTTCATGGCGGACTCCGGGGGAGATACCGCCAGATGCTAGGCAACTGTCCGGGAGGCCGGGTTGACCTCGGTCAAGGCCGGGGTCCGGAGCGTCAGAGGGCTTCGCCCTTCTTGCTGCTGGTGCGCGAGCTGCTGCACATCTCCTCGAGCAGGTCCGAACGCAGGATGGTGACCGACTTGCGGCTCACTTCCAGGATGCCGGCCTCCTCCATGCGGGTGAAAAGCCGGCTCACCGTCTCCACTGCCAGGCCGAGGTAGCTGGCGATGTCGTAGCGCGACATGGACAGATTCAGGGTGCCGCCGTCGCGGTGCAGGCGGGCATAGCGGTCGGACAGGCTGCGCAGGAAGATCGCCATGCGTTCCTGAGCCGGCTGGCGGCCCATCACCACCATGTGCTGGTGCTCGGCGGCCACCTCGCGGCTGACCACGCGCATCAGCTGCCGTTGCAGCGAGGGCATCTGGGCCAGCAGATGGTTGAGGCGGTCGTAGGGCAGTTCGCAGATGCTCGAGCGTTCCAGCGCCTCGGCCTGGCTGGCATGGTGGTCGTTGGCCAGCGCGTCCACGCCGACCAACTCGCCCGGCAGGTGGAAGCCGAGCACCTGGACGTTACCGGAGGCGTCCTCGACGAAGGTGCGCAGCGACCCGGAGCGGACCACGTACAACGCATGGAACTGGCCGCCCTGGCGGAACAGCGGTTCACCCCGGTCCAGCGTGCGCTTGTCGCGGATGGTGTCGTCGAGTCGCCTGAGGTCTTCGCCGTCGATGCCTGCCGGGAGGCAGAGCTCGTGCAGTGCGCAGGAGGCACAACTGCGACGAAGCTGGTTCAGGTCGAGAACGGTGCTGGTATCCATGCGGGTGCTCTTTCCCTGTCCAAGGCAGAGGGTGCATCAGGTTCTTGCGGGTTTCCGAGCAGGTTAACCGATTGCCGCGCAGTCGTCTCCCGTGGTCGGCGCACAGTAGATCCCGTGCAACGCCTCGATCACCTGCAGCGCCGGGCCGGGGGGGAGGGCGTAATAGATCGTCTGCGCCTCGCGCCTGGTCGTGACCAGGCCGTCTTGCCGGAGTCGGGCGAGATGCTGGGACAGCGCGGACTGGCTGAGCGTCATCGATGCGTGCATGTCGCTCACCGAACGCTCCCCGCCCAGCAGCAGGCAGAGGATGCGCAGCCGCTGCCCGTTGGCCAGCACCTTCAGCAGCGCAGCTGCCTGGTCGGCGTTCTCGCGCATCGCATCGATGTCCAGTCCGGCGGAGGGAGGCAGGGTGGGGCTTTTCATGGGATCGGTCTCGCGATGGATCCGGGGGGCGAGCTTGTCCCGCGGACGACGTTGACATTTTAGCTTGAAGCTAATTAAGATGACACTACATTAGCAAAAACTAATTTAGTGTACATTTGATCAGCGGCAAGTCGGTGGGTCACCCGTGGGCGCATCGTCAGGCCAGTCGCGACCTCCCCGGCGCACCACCTGTAAGGAGTCCACTCATGGCACACGTCATCGTCATCGGCGCCGGCATCGGCGGGATGTGCGCGGCCTACGAACTGCGCGCCGCAATCGGCGGCAGTCACGCGATCACCGTCGTGGGGGAGGCGCCGAGCTTCTCCTTCACCCCGTCGAACCCGTGGGTCGCGATCGGCTGGCGCAAGCCTTCGGACATCCAGGTCGAGGTGGCGCCGGCGCTAGGTCGCCGTGACATCGGCTACACCGACTGCGGCGTTGCCCGGGTCGTCCCGCAGGAAAACCGCATCGAGCTGAAGGACGGGCGCAGCCTGGCCTACGACTATCTGGTCATCACCACCGGGCCGCGTCTGGCATTCGACGAAGTGCCGGGACTTGGGCCGCACGGCGGTCACACCCAGTCGGTATGCACCACGCCGCACGCCAACGATGCGTGGGCGAACTACGAGGCCTTCGTGAAGAACCCCGGGCCGGTGGTGATCGGTGCCGCGCAGGGCGCCAGCTGCTTCGGTCCCGCGTACGAATTCGCGCTGATGCTCGACACCGACCTGCGCCGGCGCAAGATCCGCGACCGGGTGCCGATGACCTTCATCACCAGCGAGCCGTACATCGGGCACATGGGCCTGGGTGGCGTGGGTGACTCGCAGGGCCTGCTCGAGCGCCAGTTCCGCCAGCGCCACATCCGCTGGATCACCAGTGCGAAGATCAGCAAGGTGGAAGCGGGGCAGTTCCACGTTTCCACCGTGGACAGCGCCGGCCAGCCGGCCGGCGAGCACACGCTGCCGTTCGCCTACTCGATGATCATCCCGGCCTTCACCGGCGTCGACGCCGTGCGTGGTGTCGAGGGGCTGGTCAACCCGCGCGGTTTCGTGCTGATCGACAAGCACCAGCGCAACCCGACCTACCGCAACATCTTCTCGGCCGGCGTGTGCGTGGCGATTCCGCCGGTGGAGGTCACGCCGGTGCCGACCGGTGCGCCGAAGACCGGCTTCATGATCGAGTCGATGGTGACCACGCTGGTGGCCAACCTGAAGGCCGACCTGGAGGGGCGCGAGGGTAAGGCCGAAGCCACCTGGAACGCGGTGTGCCTGGCCGACATGGGCGACAGCGGCGCGGCCTTCGTGGCGCTGCCGCAGATCCCGCCGCGCAACGTCACCTGGGCCCGCGAGGGCAAGTGGGTACACGTCGCCAAGGTGGCCTACGAGAAGTATTTCCTGCGCAAGATGCGCGCCGGCACCAGCGAGCCGCTGTATGAGCGGTACGTGATGAAGGCGCTCGGCATCGAGCGCATCAAGCCGGGCACCGGCAAGCACTGATCCTGATCCCTTTTCCACCAGAGAACCGTCATGAACATCGATCGTTTCGTCCTCGCGTTTGCCGGCAGCGTGGTGCTGCTGAGCGTGGCGCTGGCCCACTTCGTCTCGCCGTGGTGGCTGCTGCTCACCTTGTTCGTCGGCGCCAACCTGCTGCAGTCGGCCTTCACCGGCTTCTGCCCGCTGGCGATGATCCTGCGCAAGGTCGGCCTCAAGCCGGGCTGCGCGTTCGGCGACCGCTGATCCACCTTCCCCAAGAGAGACCGACATGATCGTGCGTGTGCGCCACCTGGTTCCCCTTTTCGCGCTGGCCCTGCTTGCCGGCTGCGGCGACAAGTCCGCGCCCTCGGCTGGCCAGGCGCCCCGGCCTTCGCTTGCCTCGCAGGTGATCCATGCCGGCGACGCGTCCCGCGAGCAGACCTGGGATGGCGTCGTCGAGGCGGTCAACCAGGTCACCCTGACCGCGCAGACCAACGCCCGCGTGCTGGCCTTGCCCCACGACGTCAACGACGTGGTGCCGGCGGGCGCCGTGCTGGTGCGCTTCACCGACGTGGAGCAACGGTCCTCGCGTGACGCGGCGCTGGCGCAGCTCGCCTCGGCGCGGGCCAGCTACAGCGATGCGCAGGCGTCGTTCGAACGCTTCTCGGCACTGTTGCCCAAGGGCTATGTGTCCAAGTCGGACATGGACAGCGTGCGTGCCAGGCGCGATGCCGCCAAGGCCGCGCTGGAGGCCGCGCAGGCCCAGCTCGCGCAGGCGAAGCAGAGCGTGGACTACACCGAAGTCCGTGCGCCCTACGCTGGCGTGATCACGCGCCGGTTCGTGCACGTGGGCGAAGCGGTGCAGTCGGGGCCGCCGTCGCCGCAGCCGTTGATCGCGATGGAGTCCCTCGATGCCCTGCGCGTGAGCGTGCAGGTGCCGCAGAGTTCGGTCGACGCGATCCGCGCCGCGAAGAGCGCGACCATCATCGCCGACGGGCGCCGCGTGCCGGCGAAGGACATCACCGTGTTCCCGTATGCCGATCCGGCCACGCATACCTTCACGGTGCGCGTCGAGGTGCCGGGGCAGGACAGTGGCCTGCGTCCGGGTACGTCGGTCAAGGTGGCCTTTCCCGTCGGTGACGCGAAGCAGCTGCTGGTGCCGGCGTCCGCGCTGGTGCGGCGCGGCGAGCTGATCGGCGTCTACGTGATCGGCGATCATGGTGTTTCGCTGCGCCAGCTGCGCGTGGGCGATCAGGTGGGCGACCGGGTGCAAGTGCTGGCCGGCCTGGACGATGGCGAGACCATCGCGACCGATCCGGTGGCGGCGCTGAACTTCCTCGCGCAGCAGCGCGCCAAGGATGCGTCCGGCCATGAGTGAAGCAGGGAAGATGGGTGTTTCCGGGCGCATCGCACGGGCTTTCCAGGCTTCGCAGATCACCCCGCTGCTGGCCTTGGCAGGCCTGCTGCTGGGCATCGCCGCGGCGATCATCACGCCCAAGGAAGAGGACCCGCAGATCGAGGCCACCATGGCCAACGTCATGGTGCCGTTTCCCGGCGCCAGCGTGGACAACGTCGAGCACCTGGTGTCGTTCCCGCTGGAGCAGAAGCTCTCCGAGATCCGAGGGATCAAGCACGTCTACTCGATGAGCCGTCCGGGCATGTCGGTGGTGACGGTCGAGTTCCAGGTCGGCGTGCCGCGCCAGGAGGCGCTGGTCCGCCTGTACAACAAGATCTATTCGAACGCCGACTGGGCGCCGCAGGGTCTGGGCGTCGGCCAGCCGCTGGTCAAGCCGTACGGCATCGACGACGTGCCGATGATGGCGCTGACGCTGTGGTCGGACCGCCCCGAGGTGGACGCCGATCAGCTCGCCCGCGTCGCCCATACGCTGGAAACCGAGGTCAAGCGCATCCCCGGCACGCGCGACGTCTACACCCTCGGCACGCCCGACCGCGCGGTGACGGTGCAGATCGATCCGTCGAAGCTGGCCAACTACCAGCTCACCGTCGGCGATCTCGACCAGGCGCTGAAGGCGGCCAACATGGCGGCCGACGTCGGCAGCGAGATCGGCGACAACCGCAACGTGCCGGTCAAGGCCGGCCGCCTGCTGATGAATGCCGACGAGGTCGCCCACCTGGTGATCGGACTGTCCGGCGGCAAGCCGGTGTACCTGTCCGACGTGGCCACGGTGACGGCAGGTGCCGACCAGCCCAGCCAGTTTGCCTCGTTCGGCGCGCCGGCGGGCAAGGCCGGCCCGCTGACCGGCCTGGTGCCGGCGGTGACCATCGCGATCGGCAAGAAGGCCGGCACCAACGCGCACACCATCGCCAGCGAGGTGCAGGCGCGCATCGCCGCACTGCGCAACGTCTCGATTCCGGACAGCGTGCACGTCACGGTGACCCGCGACTACGGCTACACCGCCAACCAGAAGGCCGACGAGCTGATGCTGCACCTGGCGCTGGCCGCCCTGGCGGTGGTGGCGCTGGTGCTGTTCGCGCTGGGCTGGCGCGAGGCGGTGGTGGTCGGCGTGGCGGTGGTGGTGACCCTGGCGATCACCCTGTTCGCCTCGTGGGCGATCGGCTTCACCATCAACCGCGTCTCGCTGTTCGCGCTGATCTTCTCCATCGGCATCCTGGTCGACGACGCCATCGTGGTGGTGGAGAACATCCACCGGCACATGGCGCAGGGCGGCAAGCGCCTGCTCGAGGCAATCCCGCAGGCGGTGGACGAGGTCGGCGGCCCGACCATCCTGGCCACCTTCACGGTGATCGCCGCGTTGCTGCCGATGGCCTTCGTCGGCGGCCTGATGGGCCCGTACATGCGGCCGATCCCGATCAACGCGTCGGCAGGTATGCTGATCTCGCTGGCGGTGGCCTTCGTGGTCACGCCGTGGCTGGCCTTCCGCCTGCTCGGTCATCACGAGCACCATGCGCACCCTGGCGGCGAGGCGGCCAAGTCGTCGCGTATCGACGCCTTCCTGCAGCGCTTCTTCATGCGCCTGATGACGCCGTTCCTGGCGGGCCGCAGTGCATCGCGCAAGCGCCGCATGCTGTTCGCCGGCATGGGCCTGCTGGTGTTGCTGGCGGTGGGCCTGGTGGGCGTGAAGGCGGTGATCCTGAAGATGCTGCCGTTCGACAACAAGAGCGAATTCCAGGTGGTGCTCAACATGCCCGAGGGTTCCACCCTCGAGCAGACCCAGCGCGTGCTGGTGGAAATGAGTCAGGTGATCGACAAGGTGCCGGAGGTGAAGGACTTCCAGATCTATGCCGGTACCTCCGCACCAATGAACTTCAACGGCCTGGTGCGCCAGTACTACCTGCGCAACCAGCCGTACCAGGGCGACATCCAGGTCAACCTGGTCGACAAGGACGAGCGTTCGCGGCAGAGCCACCAGATCGCCAGTTCGGTGCGTCCGGCGCTGGCCGCGGTGGCGCGCAAGTACCACGCCCACATGGTGCTGGCCGAGGTGCCGCCGGGTCCGCCGGTGATGGCGCCGATCGTGGCCGAGATCTACGGGCCGTCCTACGCCGGCCAGCGTCAGCTGGCGCGGACGATGGAGCAGATGTTCGGCAAGACCGACGGCATCGCCGACATCAATTCGAGCGTGGAAAGTCCGGCTGCGCGGCGCAAGGTGTTCGAGATCGACCGTGAGCATGCCGCCACGCTGGGCGTGAGCCAGGCCGAGATCGTCTCGGTGCTGCAGGCGGCGATGGGCGGCGACCGCGCCACGTATCTGGGCGAGCCCGGCATCAAGTACGCGGTACCCGCGCTGCTGCGGCTGTCGCCGGCGGCGCTGGCGTCGACCCAGACCATCCTCTCGCTGCGGGTACGCTCGCGCAGCGGTGCGCTGATCCCGCTGTCCGAGGTGGTGAAGGTGAGCGACGAGCCGTGGGCCGGCGCGGTCTACCACAAGGATCTGCGCCCCTATGCCTTCGTCACCGCGGACGACGCCGGCAGCGAGGACAGCCCGATCTACGGCATGTTCCGGCTGGTCGGCAAGCTTGGCGCGGGCAAGGTGGACGGCCACACGCTCACCCAGCACTTCACCGGGGCGCCGATCGGCGACGACCACTACTCGATCAGCTGGAGCGGCGAGTGGGAGATCACCTACGAGACCTTCCGCGACATGGGCATCGCCTATTCGGTGGGCCTGGTGCTGATCTACCTGCTGGTGGTCGGCCAGTTCCGCAGCTACCTGGTACCGCTGGTGATCATGGCGCCGATTCCGCTGACGGTGATCGGCGTGATGCCCGGCCACTGGCTGCTCGGCGCGCAGTTCACCGCCACCTCGATGATCGGCATGATCGCGCTGGCCGGCATCATCGTGCGCAACTCGATCCTGCTGGTGGACTTCATCAACCACGCGATCGCCAGCGGCCTGCCGCTGGAGGAGGCGGTGGTGGAAGCCGGCGCGGTGCGTGCCAAGCCGATCATCCTGACCGCCATCGCGGCGATGCTCGGCGCGTTCTTCATCCTCACCGACCCGATCTTCCAGGGCCTGGCGGTGTCGCTGGTGTTCGGCGTGCTGGTGTCCACGGTGCTCACCCTGCTGGTGATCCCGCTGCTGTATTACGCCATGCTTGATCGGCGCCGCCGGAAGACCGCGGCGATCACCGATGAAGGAGCGCACGCATGAGCGAGACCCAGGAATTCACCCTCACCCTGACCCAGGAGAGCGATTACGTCTTCCGCATCGCCTTCGACGACACGCCGATTCCCGAACTGGTTACCGACGAGACCGCGCCGCTGGGCACCGACAAGGGACCCAATCCGTCGCGCCTGCTGGTGGCGGCCGTGGCCAACTGCCTCAGCGCGAGCCTGCTGTTCGCGCTGCGCAAGTTCAAGAACAACCCGGGCACGCTGGTGACCCGGGCACGTGCGACGCTGGGCCGCAATGAAGAAGGGCGGTTGAGGGTGCAACATATCGCCGTCACGCTGGAGCTGCCCGAGGCGGTTGCCGACTATCAGCAGGCCGAGCGCCTGCTGGCGCAGTTCGAGCACTTCTGCGTGGTGACCGGCAGCGTGCGCGATGGCGTGCCGGTGGAAGTGAGCGTGCGCGATCGCGACGGCCAGCTGGTCCATCACAGCGAGGCGGAGTAGGGAGACAGGCCGATCGCTGCGGCAGGGCGTCGCAGCGGGGCGGACGATTTCGAAAGAACTGACGGCGGTCAAAAGGCGAAACGAAGGGCTGATGACAATACATCCGTCTTTCGACACAACAACAAAGGAACGCCCCATGAAAGCATCCGCTCTTGCCCTGACCGTCCTCGCTCTCGCCTTCGGTACCGCCTCCGCCGCCCATGCCGCCGACACTTCGCCGTGGGTGTTCCGGGTCGGCGTCCATACCGTCAATCCGAAGTCGAACAACGGCACGCTGGCCGGCATGAAGGCCACCATCGACAGCGACACCAAGCCGACCTTCAGCCTCGAGTACATGTTCGATCGCAACTGGGGCGTGGACGTGCTGGCCGCGCTGCCGTTCAAGCACACCGTCCGCCTCAATGGCGTGTCCGCCGCGACCACCAAGCACCTGCCGCCGACGGTCGGCGTGAACTATCACTTCATGCCTGATGCCACGGTGTCCCCGTTTGTCGGCGTCGGCCTGAACTACACCCGCTTCTTCGAGACCCGCGGCGTCGGCCCGTTGCAGGGAGCGCACGTAAGTATCGCAAACAGTTTCGGCGCAGCCGCGCATGCCGGCCTCGATTTCCGCATCAACGATCGCTGGCTGGCCACTGCGGATGTACGCTGGATGAGCATCGCCGGTGACGTGAAGGTAAACGGCACCAAGGTCGGCAAGGCCAACATCGATCCGCTGGCTTACGGCCTGAGCATCGGTTACCGCTTCTGATACCGGAGATGCGATCACCTTCGTCCACTTGGGAACAAGGACATGATCGACAGTACGGTCGTTGAACTCTCGCGGTGGCAGTTCGCTGTCACCGCGCTCTATCACTATCTTTTCGTACCGCTCACGCTCGGGCTCAGTTTCTTCATCGCTGCGGTGGAGACGGTGTACGTCACCACTGGCAAGACCATCTACCGCGAGATGGCCGAGTTCTGGGGCAAGCTCTTCGTGGTGAACATGGCCCTCGGCATCGCCACCGGCCTGACCATGGAGTTCGAATTCGGCACCAACTGGTCCTTCTATTCCGGCTTCGTCGGCGACATCTTCGGTGCGCCGCTGGCGATCGAGGGCCTGATGGCCTTCTTCATGGAATCCACCTTCGTCGGCCTGATGATCTTCGGCTGGAAGCGGCTGTCCAAGGTGCAGCACCTGCTGGTCACCTACCTGGTGGCCTTCGGCACCAACCTGTCGGCGCTGTGGATCCTGATCGCCAACAGCTTCATGCAGGACCCGGTGGGCGCGAAGTTCAACCCGGTCACGATGCGCATGGAGCTGGACAGCTTCTCCAGCCTCATCTTCAGCCACGATGCCCAGGCCAAATTCGTGCACACCAGCATCGCCGGCTACGTCACGGCGGCGATCTTCGTCACCGGCATCAGTGCCTACTACATGTACCGCAACCGGCACATGGCGATGGCGCGCCGTTCGTTCCGCATGGCCGCGCTGTTCGGCGTGCTGGCCACGGCCGGCGTGATCACCCTGGGCGACGCGCTCGGCTTCGTCGGTGGCCAGGCGCAGCCGTCCAAGCTGGCGGCGATGGAGGCGATGTGGCAGACCGAGCCTGCACCGGCACCGTTCAACGTGATCGCGTGGCCCTCGCAGGAGCACAAGCGCAACCTGTTCGAAGTGCAGGTTCCCTACGTGCTGACGCCCCTGCTGACCCACACCATGACCCAGGAAGTTCCGGGCGTGGACCGCATCGAGGCCGACGCGGCCAGGCGCATCGCCAACGGCATTCCGGCCGTGGCCGCGCTGAAGGTGTTATCCGGGGATCCGACCAACGCCGATGCCCTGGCGCAATTCAACGCGCACCAGCAGGATCTCGGCTACGGCTTCCTGGTCAAGCGCTACGCGCCGGACCAGGACGTGGAAAAGGCCTCATCGGCCGACATCCAGAAAGCCGCCAATGATGCGGTGCCCAACGTCTTCGCGATGTTCTGGAGCTTCCGCGTGATGGTCGGGCTGGGCCTGGCGATGCTCGCCTACTTCGTGCTGGCGGTGATCTTCTCGGTGCGCAACGACGTGGAGAACCGCAAGTGGTTCCTGCGGCTGGCGCCCTGGATGATCCCGGTGCCGTTCATCGCCAACGAGTTCGGCTGGCTCACCGCCGAGATCGGCCGGCAACCCTGGACCGTCTATGGCCTGCTGCCCACCTGGATGTCCGCGTCCAGCCACAGCGTGGGTTACATGGTGTTCTCGCTGATCGGCTTCGTCACGCTCTACACGGTGTTCATCGTGATCGAGATGACCCTGATGGTGAAGTTCATCCGCAAGGGGCCGAGCAGTCATGGGCACGGCCATCAGGCGCCGCCGCGTCCTTCGCTGGGTGGTCGTGCGACCGCCGTGGCCATGATGCGCGAGGAGGGCTGAGCGATGGAACTGTATTTCGTACTCAAGGTGCTCTGGTGGCTGGTGCTCGGCGTGCTGCTGATGGGCCTGGCGATCATGGTCGGTATGGACATGGGCGTGGGCACGCTGCTGCGCTTCGTCGGTCGTGACGACAACGAACGCCGGGTGTGCCTCAACGCGATCGGTCCGCATTGGGACGGCAACCAGGTGTGGTTCATCCTCGGCGGCGGTGCGATCTTCGCGGCGTTCCCACTGATCTACGCCACGGCGTTCTCCGGTCTGTACGTGGTGATGCTGCTGTTGCTGTGGACGATGATCGTGCGCCCGCTCGGCTTCGAATACCGCAGCAAGCTGCCTTCGGCCACCTGGCGCAACGCCTGGGACTGGGCGCTGCTGGTCAGCGGCGCGGTGCCGATGATCATCTACGGTGCCGCGATGGGGAACATGCTGCAGGGCGTGCCGTTCCACTTCGACTGGGACATGCGCTCGTACTACACCGGCAGCTTCGTTTCCCTGCTCAACCCGTTCGCCGTGCTGTGCGGATTGCTGTCGTTGTCGCTGTCGATCTACATGGGCGGCGTGATGCTGATGGGGCGCGCCGGTGGTGCCGTTGCCCCCCGCGCACGCAAGGCGGCGATGGGTGCGGCGATCGCAGCGATCGTGCTGTTCACGCTCGGTGGGATCTGGGTGTCGTTCCTGCCGGGCTTCGTGCTCGAGCATGCGCCGGCGCCCGGCCTGCCGCAGAACCCGCTGCAGCAGCAGGCGAGCATGGTGGCCGGCGGACTGCTGGCCAACTACCGCAGCCAGCCGCTGCTGTGGGCGGTGCCGGCGCTCGGCTATGCCGGCATGCTGCTGGGCCTGCTGGCCGTGCGCGGCGGGCGGTCAACGCTGGCTTGGTGGCTGGGTGCGGGCGCCTGGATCGGTGTGATAGGCACCGTGGGCGCGGCACTGTTCCCGTTCCTGATGCCGTCCAGCAGCGAGCCGTCGCAGAGCCTGACACTGTGGAACTCGGTGTCGAGCCAGACCACGCTGCTGTGGGCGACCGGGTTTGCCGCGGTGTTCGTGCCGCTGGTGGTCTGGTACACCAGTTGGGCGTTCTGGGTGATGCGCGGCGAGGTCGATGCCGCGGCCATCCAGCACGACGAACACGCGTACTGAAGGAGGCGAGCCATGAAGACCTTGCTGCAATTCCTCATCTACATGCTGCTCGCCGTGGTGGCGATCGTGATGGGCGTGATCCTGGGCGACTACGGCTCGTGGTATTTCGCCTGGTTCGTCGGCACCGCGATGATCGTGCTGGTCGCCGCGGCGGGTGGCGCCTGGATGGACGCGCACGACGGCACCGTCGACGAGACGGAGCCGGCCGGCCACTGAGCCGGACGCTTGCGGGGAAGGGGGCGAGGGGACCGGTAACGGTCCCCTCGTTTTTTCAGCCCAGCACGTCCTGCAGGTCGAGGAAGGGGCCGGGTTGCCGCACCAGTTCGTCGGGCCGGCCGCGCTGGACGACGCGCCCGCCGTCCAGCACCGCCACCTCGTCGACCAGTCCGGCCAGCGTGCCGAGCTGGTGGGTGATCAGCAGCACGGTACGGCCGGCCATGGCGACGGCCAGCGAGTCGTGGAGCGCGCGGGCGGTGGCGGCATCGAGGCCCTCGGTGGGCTCGTCCAGCAGCAGGATCGGGGCGTCCTTGAGCAGCGCGCGGGCGACCGCCAGGCGTCGCGCCTGGCCACCGGAGAGGCGCATGCCAGCCTCGCCGAGCGCCGTGTGGTAGCCGTCTGGCAGGGCTTCGATCACCTCGTGCACCTGCGCCGCACGGCAGGCCGCCGCGATGGCCGCTTCGTCGGCATCCGGCCGTGCCAGCAGCAGGTTGTCCAGCACCGTGCCGTTGAACAGGTAGGCGTCCTGCGAGACCACCGCGAAGCAGGCGCGTGCGTCGTCCGGGGCGAAGTCCCGCAGCGGCTCGCCGCCGAGCAGTATCTGGCCGTTCTGGAAGTCGCGGAAACGGGCCAGCAGCTGCAGCACGCTGCTCTTGCCGGCGCCGCTGGCACCGACCAGCGCGGTGCGCGAGCCGGGCGCGAGCGCCAGGTCGAAACCGTCCAGCACCCAGGGGCGGTCCACGTCGTAGCGGAAGCGCACGCGTTCGAAGCGCACGCTGGCATCGCGCGGCGCGGGCGATGGCCGGTCCGGCGTGGCAACGGCCGGCTCGGCGTCCACCACGGCAAAAATGCGTCGTGCCGCGGCGAGCTGCTCGCCCAGCATCTGGAACGCCAGCGGCAGCGGCGTCACCGCCTCGAACGCGGCCATGGCGAACAGTGCCAGCATCGCCAGCTGCGCCGGTGCGATCACGCCGGCGGCTACCGCGGGCGCTGCGGCGATCACCGCCCACCACAGCGCCAGGTTGGCGCACAGGCCGACGGCGCCGGCCGAAAAACCGGCCAGTTCGCTTAGCCGGCGCTGGTCGGCGAGCAGGTCGTCGGAGAGCTGCTGCACGCGTTCATGCCAGGCGTGCTCCGCGCCATACACGCGCAGTTCGGCGGCCCCGGCGAGGGCATCGGCCACCGTGTTGCGCAGGGCGGCTCGGGTCTGCACGGCGCGGGCGCCGGCCGTTTCGCCGCGATGCCGCAGCCAGGCCGGCAAGGCTACCCCGGCGAGCACGAGCCCCCCTGCCGTGCCCAGCGCCACCGGCACGCTGAAGACCGCCATCACCGCGACGATCGCCAGGCTGCCGAGCGCAGCCACCACCACCGGCACGAACAGCCGCAGATAGACCTGGTTGAGCGTGTCGATGTCGGCCTGGATGCGCGACAGCAGGTCGGCGGCGCGCAGGGACTGCAGGCGTGCCGGGGCCAGTGGCTCGAGGCGTTCGTAGAACCACACCCGCAACTGCGCCAGCAGGCGGAAGGTGGCCTCGTGGGTGACCAGCCGTTCCAGGTAGCGGCCGCCAGTGCGGGTCAGCGCGAAGGCGCGGATCAGCGCAGCAGGGGTGAAGTAGTTCAGCGTGACGCCGACGGCCCCGGCCAGCGCCATCGCCGCGATGAAGTGGCCGGACACCGCCAGCAAGCCGACGTTGGCGAGCAGGGCGGCCAGCGCCAGCAGGGCGCCGCCGGCCATCCACGCGCGGTAGGGGCGGAACAGCGCCACCAGCCGGCGCAGGTCGGCACGTCCCTGGGCGCGGTCGGGGCGGCGCGTCATGCGGACCCCGCGGCGGCGGCCAGCACGCGCGCGAACGGACCATCGGCCGCGCGCAGCGCCTCCAGCGGGCCCTGTTCGACCACCCGCCCGCCATCGAGCAGCACCACGTGGTCGGCCAGCGCCAGCGCATTCAGGCGATGGGTCACCAGCAGCACGGTGCGGCCGCGGGCCAGCCGCTCGATCGCCTCGAGCACCGCCCGCTGGCTGTGCGTGTCCAGATGGGCGGTCGGCTCGTCCAGCAGCAGCACCGGCGCGTCCTTCAGGAAGGCGCGGGCCAGCGCGAGTCGTTGCACCTGTCCACCGGACAGGTTGGCGCCGCGCTCGCCGAGGGGCGTGTCGAAGCCCAGCGGCAGCGCGTCGATGAAGGCCTCGGCGCCGGCGGCGCGGGCGGCCTCGCGCAGCCGCGCATCATCGGCATCGGGGCGGGCCAGTCGCAGGTTGTCGGCCACGCTGCCCTCGAACAGGTGCGCGCGCTGCGGCACCCAGGCGACGCGTGCCAGCCAGTCGGTCTCGGCGATGTCCGTCAGGTCGACATCACCGACCGTGATGCGACCGCTGGTGCGTCCGATGAACCCGAGCAACAGGTGCAGCACGGTGCTCTTGCCGGCACCGCTGGCGCCAACGACGGCGGTGACCTTGCCGGCCGGTGCGGTGAAGCGGCAGCCGTCCAGTGCGACGGTGCCGTCCGGGTAGGCGAAGCCCGTGGCTTCGAACGACAGCGACGGCGCTCCGGAAGGGGCCGGCGCCGTTCCGGGGCGTCGCTCCGGGATGGGCTCGGCGAAGACCTGCACCATCCGCTCCGCCGCACCGATCGCTTCCATCCGCAGGTGATAGACCGTGCCCATGTTGCGCAGCGGGCCGAAGAACTCCGGTGCCAGCAGCAAGGCGAACAGGCCGGGCAGGAAGGCCAGCTCACCCCACATCAGGCGGAAGCCCACCAGCACGGCGACCACGGCGATGCTTACCGTGGCGAGGAACTCCAGCACCACCGACGACAGGAACGCCACGCGCAGCACCTGCATGGTGCTGCGCCGGTAGTCGTCCGACACCTGCCCCACCACGGCCGCCTCGCGCCGGCTGGCACCGAACAGCTTGAGCGTGGTCAGGCCCTGCAGGGTGTCCAGGAAGCGTGCGCCGAGGAACGCCAGCACGCGCCACTGCTTCTGGTTCAGCTCCTCGGTGCCCTTGCCGATCATCCACATGAAGAACGGGATCAGCGGCGCGCTGACCAGCATCACCAGCGCCGAGATCCAGTCGGCGGGAAACACCGCGACCAGGATCGCCAGCGGCAGCAGCGCGGTCATGCCCATGGTCGGCAGGTAGCGCGCGTAGTAGCCCTCCATCGCCTCCACGCCGCCGACGACGCTGGTGACCAGGTCGCCGCGCGCCTGCCGTTGCAGCCACGCCGGCCCCAGTTTCTGCAGGTGGGCCAGCAGGTCGGCACGCAGCGTGCGGCGCACGATGGCGCCAGCGCGGAAGGCGACGCGCTCGGCTGCACGCGCCAGCGCGAAACGCAGTGCGAACACCAACGGCAGGGCGGCCAGCGCCGGCCATAGCCGGGCCAGTGGAGCGCGGTGCATCACGCCGGCATTGATTGCCCACGCTGCCAGCCAGGCCTGGGCGACCAGCAGCAGGCCGTTGACGAGACCGAGTGCGGTCGCCCGGCGCAGCGGTGCGCGGACCCGGGAACGGAAGCTCTTCAGCCAGACTTCGGGGCGCGGCAGGTCGGAGGCGGCGGACACGCGGCAGGCACGCTCGGTGGGCAGGGGACGGAGTCGCCGGACGGCCATCCGGGCCCGCGCAGGATAGCAGTGTGAGACGGCCCGGCCGGCCGCCTCAGCCGCTACGCGGCGAGGCGCGACGACGCAGCAGCGCCAGCCATGCGGCGGCTGCCGCGAGCATCGCTGCCACGCCGAGCCACGTGGCCGGTGCGGGCCAGGCCATCGCCATCACGTGGCGCAGCCACGGCACGCCGAGCGCCAGCGCGATCATCGCCAGCAGGGCGGCAAACATCGGCAGCAGCCACGGGTTGCCGACGCCGGCGCGGTGGCGCGCGCGGTTGGCGAGTGTCAGCAGGAATACCGACAGCAGCAGCGAGAGGAACGTGCCGGTGCGCGCCTGGACCGCTCCCACGGCGTCCTGCAGCAGGCCGAAACCTGCGAGCAGGATCGCCGCGAGGCCGACGCCCTGCAGCAACCCGCGCAGCAGCTGGCGGGGAGCGAACGGCGAGTCGGCGGCCCGGCGCGGTGGGCGGCGCATTACCGTGTCGGCGGCCGGGTCGGCCTCGAACACCACCGAGCACGCCGGATCGATCAGCAGTTCGAGCAGCACGATGTTCACCGGCATCAGCAGCACCGGCCACTGCGCCAGCGCCGGCACCAGCGCCAGCGCCACCACCGGCACGTGCACGGCGAAGATGAAGCGGGTGGCGCGGCGCACGTTGTCGTCGATGCGACGCCCCTGCCGGATCGCCGCCACGATGCTGGCGAAGCTGTCGTCCAGCAGCACCAGCGCAGCCGCCTCGCGCGCCACGTCGGTGCCGCGCTCGCCCATCGCGATGCCGACGTCGGCCGCCCGCAGCGCGGGCGCATCGTTGACGCCGTCGCCGGTCATGCCCACCACCTCGCCGCCGGCCTGCAGGCAGCGCACCAGCCGCAGTTTCTGCTCGGGCATGACCCGGGCACAGATGTCGGTGTCGCGCAGGCGTGCGGTCAACGTGGCGTCGTCCATCGCGTCGATGTCGGCGCCGGTCAGCACCACCGGCGTGTCGGCGAGGCCCACACGGTGGCCGATCGCCTGCGCGGTGAGCGGATGGTCGCCGGTGAGCATGATTACGCGGACGCCCGCCGCACGACATTCGGCCAGCGCCGCCGGCACCTCGCTGCGCGGCGGATCCAGCAGGCCGACGAGGCCGAGGAACTCGAAGTCGAAATCGTGCTGGCTGGCAGGGTGGGCGTCGCCGCGCCAGTGGCCGCGGGCCACGCCGAGCACGCGCAGGCCGCGTCCGGCCATCGCCGCCACGGTCGCGCGCAGGTCGGCGAGATCGGGTTCGGCCAGGTGGCAGAGGTCGGCGACCGCCTCCGGCGCACCCTTGGTGGCCAGCAGGTGACGGTCGGGCGCGTGCTCCGGGTACACCCGGGTCATCGCCAGGATCTCCGGACTGAGACCGTACTCGGCGATCGGCAGCCAGTCGGCATGCACGTGTTCGGTGCCGGCGAGCAGGCTCCGGCCGAACGCCTGGATCGCCTGTTCCATCGGGTCGAACGGCTGCGCCGGCGTGGCCAGCATGGCGAACTCGACCAGCGCGTGGAACGGCTCGTCCAGCGGGCCTTCCGTCGCCGCGTCGTAGTGGCCACCGTCGATGGCCAGCTCGGCGACCTCCATGCGGTTGCGGGTCAGCGTGCCGGTCTTGTCGGCCGCCAGCACGGTGATCGCACCCAGCGTCTCCACCGCCGGCATGCGCCGCGTAAGCACCTGCTGGCGAGCGATGCGCCAGGCGCCGAGCGCGAGGAACACGGTGAGCACCACCGGGATCTCCTCCGGCAGCAGCGCCATGCTCAGCGCGACGCCGGCCAGCACGCTGGGCAGCGCGCCCTGGCCATCCCACGACCACAGCAGCAGGGCATAGGCGGCGGCGACCAGCAGGCCGGCGACGGTCATCGTGCGGATCAGCCGACGCGAGGACCGCTGCAGGCGCGATGGCGGTTCCACCGCGCTGGCCAGCGCCAGGCCGATGCCGCCGACCCGGGTGCGTGCACCGGTGGCGGTGACGCGGGCGAGGCCGCGGCCGCGGGTCACCACGGTGCTGGCGAACAGCGGGGAGGGAGCGGCGCCGACCAGCTTATTCACCGGAACGGCCTCGCCCGTCAGCAGCGACTCGTCGACGTCGAGCTGGCCTTCCAGCAACGTGGCATCGGCAGCGATGCGGTCGCCCTCGTGCAGCACCAGCAGATCGCCCACCACCACCTCGATCGCCGCGATGCGGATCCGCTGCCTCCCGCGCAGGACCAGCGCCCGCGGCGCGGACAGGTCGCGCAGCGCTTCGAGGGCCCGCTGGGTGCGGTGCTCCTGGGCCAGCGTGATACCGATCACCACCAGCACCGAGCCCATCAGGAAGGCGGCCTCAGCGCGGTCGCCGAGGGCCAGGTAGATGCCGCCGGCGGCCAGCAGCATCAGCAGCATCGGCTCGGCCAGCACGCCGGCCAGCGTGCGCCACAGCGGGCGGTGTTCGCCGCCGGGCAGGGCGTTCGGGCCGTCGCGCCGCAGTCGCCGCGCGGCCTCCGCCGGGTCGAGGCCGGCGTGGCCGCCGTCGCCGTCGGGAGCCGTGGACGGAATGCCCTCCGCCCTCATCGCGTACGCATCAATGGCAGACCAGTACGGGCGGCTCGGCGGTCAGCAGCACCTTCTGCGTCTCGCTACCCAGCAGCAGGCGGTTCAGGCCGCGCCAGCCGTGCGAGCCCATCACGATCAGGTCGCAGTGGTTCTCGCCGGCGACCCGCGCGATCACCTTGTGCGGCTGCTCGTCGAGCAGATAGCGGCTGTCGCATGGCACGCCCGCCTTGGCGGCACGATCGCGCACCTCGGCCAGGAAGCGCTCGGCGCGCGCGACCGATTCCTGGGTGTAGGCCAGTTCGGTGGCGGCGAGCATCTCGGCCATGTAGGAGATCGTGTGGAACGGCGGCACCACATGCAGGGCGAGGATGCGTGCGCCGCACGTACGGGCGAGCTCGATAGCCGTGGTGGCGGCGCGGATGGAAAGTTCCGACCCGTCGGTGGGAACGAGGATGTGCTTGAACATGGCTTGCTCCAGGCGGGAATGGCCTGTGCAGGGTGCCCCGGGCGGGATCGGTCGTTCTTGATGGGCGTCAATCGCGGCCCCGTTCGGGCGCGGGTAGATGTCCGTCGCCTCGTCCGCCCGCCCGGTTGACCGTGGTCAACGCGGGCGCGGATGGTTCGTGCAGCATGTCGGCCAAGCCATCCGGAGATCCCGTCATGCTCGACCTGATCATCAACCTCGACCGGCTCGAAGACGATACGCCGGCCTGCGTGGTCGGCCTGGCCATGGCGCGTCAGCTTGGCGCCTTCGCGACCGGTATCCACGTGGTGGCTGTCTATCCACCGGTGATGGCGATGCCCGAGGCACTGGCGATGCTCGATACCGAGGAGCGTGCCGCGCAGTCCTATACCGCACGATGGGATGCGCTGTGCGAACAGCATGGGGTGAAAGGCGAGTGGGAGGTGATCCGCGGCGCCTATGTGCCGATCCTCGCCAAGCGCTCGCGGCTGGCGCAATTCATCGTCACCGAGTTGCCGGTACGCAACCCGGACGCGCCGATCGGCTTCGACAACATCACCCGAACGCTCTTCGACGATGCCGCGCCCATGCTGCTGGTACCCGAAACCTGGCGGGGCACCGGAGCGCCGGAGCGGATCGTGGTGGCCTGGAACGGCTCCGGGGAGGCCGCGGGTGCGGTGAGGGCGGCGCTGCCGCTGCTCAAGCGGGCGGGCAGGGTGATGGTGCTGGACGGCGAACGCACCGGGCTGCCGGGGTTGTCGCCGCCGCCGCTACCCCTGCGGGCCTGGCTACAGCGGCACGGCGTGGCGGTCGAGTGGCAGAACTTCGACAAGGGCGCCAACGTGGGCAAGGCCCTGCTCGAGGCGGCCAAGGGGATGGAGGCGGACCTGCTGGTGATGGGGGCGTGGGGGCGCTCACGCCTCAGTGAGCTGGCCCTCGGCGGCGCCACCCGCCACGTGCTGGATCACACCCACTTGCCGCTGCTGATGGCGCACTGACCGCTCCCGCGCTCAGGGGCTCATCAATGCCCGGCGCGGCGCTTCGCCCCGGCCCAGGCTGGCGGTGACTTCGCTGCCGCAGTCGCCGAGCGTGGGCGACTGCTTGAGCCACTTCGGGTCGGGGTAATACGCGAACACGACCGAGCGATCCTTGATCGTGTCGATCAGGCGCTTGGCCACGTCGCGACGCACCGCCGGGCAACCCCAGCTTCGCCCGATGCGTCCCTCGGAGGCGGCGAACATTGGACTGACGTAGCTGGCACCGTGGATCACGATGGCGCGGCTCTCCGCGTTGTCGTTGAAGTGCCCGTCCAGGCCCTTCAGTCGCAGCGAATAGCCGTTGTGGCCTTCGTAGGTGCCGTCGGTGACGAAGGTGCCGAGGCTGGACATCAGACTGCCCGGCGCGTTGGAAAAGTGCGTCGCGAGCTCGTTGCCGCTGTTGCGGCCGTGCGCGACCAGCTCCTTGAACAGCAGGGTGCGGCGGGTCAGGTCGAACACCCAGAGGCGGGGTTGGCTGGAGGGGCGCGAGTAATCGATCACACTCAACGTGCGTGCCGGCATGGCCTTCTGCACGCACTGCAGGGCGCGGGTGGCCAGGGCGATGACCTGGGGATTGGCCGCCGGCGCGGCCTTGACGAGCGCGGCAGCGAGGTCGCCGGACGGCGCCGCCGCATGGGATGCCGGCACGAGGCCGAGCAGCAGGGTGGCAACGGAGAGCACGCGACGCACCAAGGTGCGAGGGGCAAAGTAAGGCATTGGGAGCAACCACGAGGGACGAACGGCGGCCAGTCTGGCCGGCGGAAGCTGAACGAATTGTCAGAAAAAAATGAACGAACTCAGCGACTTTCACGGGGTGTGACGGGCTTCGCAGCGGCAGGCAAGGGGGTGACTGCCTCCAGCAGCTTGGCGTAAGGGGCCTCGCGGCTGCCGTCCAGGCCCGGCAGATCGGTGACCAGCACCGTCGTGCCTGGCCCCATGGCGTCGCGCAGTTGCTGTCCGAAGGCGGCCGGCACGTGCATCAGTGCGGCCATGGTCGCGGGGTCGGGCACCGGCCCCTCCCCGAGAATCCGGTAGGCGGACCAGCGTGGCAGGGCGGAGCGTGTGTCTTCGGTGCCCTGCGTCGAGCCGGTCATCACGTACAGCAGGGTGCCTTCGGGCGTGTCGGGTGGATCCATCGCCAGTGGCGCCTGGCCGACCAGTACGCCGTTCTGCAGCACATAGACCCGTCGGTCGTAGGTGCTGACCACCACCCCGAGGGTACCGCCCGCGACGACGGACAAGGCGTCGACGCCCTCGCCGGGAACCGTCATCGGCGCGCCCGTCAGGTCGATCGGCGCCACCGCGGCCGGATGCACGATCGGCGCCGGGAAGACCTTGCTGTCGGAGACCACGACGATGCCGCCGCGCTGGGTGACGGTGTACAGCTTCTCGGCAAAGGCCAGTGGCAGCCGCACGCAGCCGTGTGAGGCGGGGTGCCCCGGCACCACCCCGCCGTGCAACGCGATGCCGTCCCAGGTCAGCCGCTGCATGTACGGCATGGGAGCGTCGTCGTAAAGGTTGGAGCGGTGCTCGCGCTCTTTTTGCAGGATGCTATAGACGCCCGGTGGCGTCTCGTATCCCCGCTTGCCGGAGCTGATCGGGCCGACGCCGATCGCCACTCCGTTGCGGTAGACGTAGATCGACTGTTCGTCGAGGCTGACCACCACCACCACCGGTCCGGCCGGGGCGATCTCCGGATGCCAGAAATAGCGCGTTGCGGCCGCGAGCGGCGACGCCGACCAAAGCACCACGAGCAGCAGTGCGATCAGGAGCTTGGGCGGGCATCGGCTGGACATGGGGAGCGGCGGCGGGTTACGGGACGGGCGTGCGGCATCGTCATTGCGACACGTCCATCATGGTGCCGGGTGTTCCGCACGGCAATCCCGGCCGCGGCGTGCGACGAGGGCGCGGCGCAACGCGATCGCAGTCATCGCCAGCACGCTGCCGAGCGCAGCGAGCGCCATGTCCTTCTGCGCGTCCCACGGATCGCCCTGGGTGCCGAGATAGGCCACGCCGAGATCGCCGCCGAAACGCGCCGCGGCTAGCCACTCCACCAGCTCGTATATCACCGAGTGGGACATGATGAAGGTCACCGGCAGGATCCATCGCCAGATGCCCTGCGGGGGCGCGCGGCGATCGAGCAGCTCCACCGCCATCGGCGTCACCAGCAGTCCGTACAGGAAATGCACCAGGCGGTCGAACTCGTTGCGCGGAAAGCCGAGCAACCGGTCCAGCGAGTGGCCGGTCAGTCGGCTGAAGACCGCGTCGTAAGGCACTTCGGAATAGGTGTAGTGCGCACCGACCTCGTGCAGCAGCAGGAACACGAACAGCGCCAGGCACGCCCCCTGCGAAAAGCGCAGCCGGTACCAGCCGTGGACGAGCAGCGGAAGGGCCACGAGCACCACCGCGTTCTCCAGCAGCCAGTCCTGGCGATAGCGCGGCGCGATGCCGAGCAGGGTCGCCGCGATGAGGAAAAGCGCCAGCAGCAAGGCGGGGAATCGCCAGTCGCGGGCGCGGTCGGTGTGTTTCATGGAACCCCGTTGGTGGTCGTGGCAGGCCGTTGGACCGGAAGTCTTGCATGTGGCCCAGGTCGACGAACGCCGGCGTATGATGCCCTGCGCAGGATGCGCGGGTTCAAGGCCTGCAGGGGGGAGGACGATAAGGGAGTACACGGGTCCGGAGCGCCCTCGGGGGCACTTCGCGCCACCGGTTCGCTGGGGCGCGGCGGTGCGTGCAGTCGGCAACGCGGGGCGATGCGGATGGTACAGGGCGAACGAAGAGCGGGGAGCGGTGGCTTGAAGCCGGAGACGCCGGGGCATGTCTCGGCGGGGAGCGGACTGCGTTCCCGCTTTTACCAGAGCCTGGCCGAAGCCCTTGTCCGGCTGCATACGGACCATGGTTACGACCGCCCGCTTGCCCTGGCCGAGGTCGTGTCGATCTTCGCGACCACGATGGAGCTGCCGCTGGCCTGGGTCGGCCGGCACACGTCTGCCGGTGATGGGATCTCGGTGCTTGCTGCCGCCGGGTCGGCGGCGGACCGGGTCGATCGCCTGCTTGCCAGCGGCCAGGTGCCAGGCGAGGGGGGCGGGGACCCGGCAGGCGAAGCACTCATGTCGACCGCGCTGTGCATCGTGCGGCGGGATTCACCGGTACCCGCCCCGGAAGGCGCGGATGACTGGTACAGCGGGTTCGCGTCCTGCCTGGCGGCGGCCACCACGGCGCGCGATGGCGGGCGACTGGTGCTCGCGGTCTGCCTGGACCATGCGCAGGACGGGGTGATCGACGAGCTGTGCGCGTGGATGCCGCGGCTGGTGGATGAACTGGTGCGGTTCTGGGACCACCAGGTCGCCGTCGAGCGGGACCAGCGCATCGGTCGCTACCGGGATGCCCAGCGCACCATCCAGCGTGCGCTGCTCGAGCAGCCGGACCCGGAAGCGGTCTATCGCACGCTGGCCCAGTCGCTGGTGGAGATCGCCGGCGCCGCGGCGGTGGACGTGCTGGTGACCGAGGCGGATGGAACGTCGCTTCGTCGGGTCGCGCTCGCCGGTCCGATCGCCGAGGAGCTGGGGCGTCTCATCCCCACGACGCCGGTCGAAGGAGCGAGGGTTCCGCTGCCGCTCCGCGCGTTGCGCGAGGGCAGGCCACAGATCCGGATCCGTCCGAGCGAGCGCAGCGACATGTCACCGATATGGCGGCATGGGCTGCTGTCGGGCATGGGGGCTTCCGGCTGTTGGCCGATCCCGGCACCCGACCATGCATCTGGGCGGGCCGCCACGCCGGTCGGCGTGTTCGCCCTGATCACGCCCGAGGAGGATGCGTTCGACGAGGAAATGTGCCGTGTGCTCGACGAGTTGGCCGAAGTGGCCGGCCTGGCCCTGCGCCAGCACGAGCGCCGTCGGGCGCAGATCGAGGAACAGCAGCGACAGACCTACCTGGCCCTGCACGACGCGCTGACCGGACTGCCGAACCGGCGCGCGCTGGACATGCATCTGGAGTGCGCCTTGGAGCGTGCCGAGCGCAACGAACGGCTGGTCGCCGTGGGCATGCTCGACCTGGACGACCTCAAGCCGATCAACGACCGCTACGGCCATGCCACGGGCGACCTGTTGCTGGTCGAAGTGGCACGCCGCCTGCGTGGTGCGTTGCGGCCGGACGATTACATTGCCCGCCTGGGCGGCGATGAATTCGTGATCGTCTGCGAGGGCCTGCGCCGCGATGCCGAACTCGAGCCGTTGCTGGACCGCCTGTGGGTGGCCTTGCGCGAGCCCATGCGGGTCGACGGCGAGGTGTTCGAGCTGGCCGCCAGCCTGGGCATCGCCCTGTTTCCCGACCATGAGGCGAGTGGCGGACAGCAGTTGCTGCGCCGCGCCGACCAGGCGATGTATCAGGTCAAGGCGCGCAAGCGGCAGCGCGAGCGCTGGTGGTCGACGCCGCTCGCTACGGGCGGGCCGTCCTCCGATGCCCCCGAGTTCGAAGGGCGCAGCCTGGTCCCCTACGGCGAACTCGCAGAAAGCCTGCTGCGGCCGTGGTCGGCACTTGCCGACCCGCTGGTGCCCGGACTCGTCGACGCATTCATCGGCGAGCTGCGCGCGCACGAGGGCATCGAGCGGCTGTTCGCGGTGCTGCCGGAGCAAGACCACCTGTTGCTGGCGGGGCGCATCGCACGGCATGTGCGGCTGCTCATCCTGCCGGACCTGGACATCGAGTCGCATCGCTCCCAGGCGACCCGGGCCGGTCGCTTCCATGCCTCGGCCGGCCTGGAGGAGGTCTGGCTGCTGGAGAGCGTCGAGCGGTTGCGGGACCTCATCGCGCAGCGCTTCGGCAGCCTGTCGGTGACCGACCGTCGCCCGCTGAGCATCGTGCTGCAGCGGCTGGGGCTGGAGCGGCAGTGGCAGCTGGAGAGCATGCGCGAACTGCAGCGCGAGCGCGTGGCCCTGCTGGCGCGCCTCAATGCGCTGGCATGGTCGGCGGACGGTTATCTCGAGCTGATCCAGGGGGTGGTGGACACACTCGCCGAACACGACGAGATCTGCTCATGTGCGGTCGGCCGTCCCGACGAAAGCGGGCAACTGACCTACGAGGCGGTCGGCGGCGAGGCGTTTGCCGAATACCTGCGGGTGCTGGCCCGCGGCGAGGCCGCGCCGATCCGGGTGAACTCGGACAGCCCCCAGGGCGGCGGTCCGAGCGGGCGCGCTTGGCGCACCGGACAGGTGCAACGCTGCCTGCATTACGCCACCGACCCGGCGATGATCAGCTGGCGCGACAGGGCGCTCTCGATCGGCATCGTCTCCAGCGTGGCCATCCCGCTCTGCCCGTTGCCGCCCACGCCGTCGGCGGTGCTCACGATCTACAGCTCGTACTCCGGCGGCTTCCAGAGCGAGGACCAGCAGGCTTTCGTCGACCAGCTGAAGAATCTGCTCGATCTCGCCCTGGCACGTCTGGTGCCGCCGCGACCGGGGACGGAGCTGCTGCCGTTCTTCGTGCGCGAGCGCTGGCGCGCGCTGATCTCGACCGAGTCCCTGCATGTGCACTACCAGCCGGTCGTGCGCCTGGCCGACGGGCGCGTTTCCGAACTGGAGGCGCTGGCGCGCCTGCACGACAAGGACGGGGTACTGCTGGCGCCTGCCCGCTTTCTTCCGGCGTTGGGGGATGACGACCTGGTGGTGCTGTTTCGCCAGGTGCTGTCGCTGGCGACCCGCCAGCGCGAGGTACTGTTCCAGCTCGGCCACGCGGTGGACGTGTCGGTGAACATGCCGGCTGCAGCGCTGGAGGACCCGCGCTATGCCGAGGCCGCCGCGGCCGTCCTGTCCGAGGGGCGTTGTCCGGTCGATTCGCTGCTGCTGGAAATCCTCGAGTCGCCGGTCGGTGCCGACCACAGTGCGGCGCCGGTGATGGCGGGCATGCGCGCCCTCAAGGCCCTTGGCGTGCGGCTGGTGGAGGACGACCTGGGTGCCGGCTACAGCTCGCTGATCCGGCTGCACCAGTGGCCGTTCGACCGGGTCAAGATCGACCAGGCGATCGTCATGCAGGTGGTGGATGATCCACTGCGCACGCTGCGTTTCATTCGCCAGCTCGTCCGTCTCGGGCACGACCTGGGGCTCGAGGTGGTGGTCGAGGGCCTGGAAACGCCCGGGTTGATCGAGGCCGCCCTGTGGCTGGGTGCGGACATGGGGCAGGGCTATGCGCTGGCGCGCCCGATGCCGCCTGGACAGTTGCCCGGTTGGCTGGAGGGATTCCACTGGGGCTGGGATACCTCGCGACCGGCCACCGCCCTGGGCGCCCTGGCCAGCGCGTTGCTCTGGGAGGAGCAGCTTCTCGCCCTTCCTGCCGGGCCGGAGTTCTGGCGTTACCACGCCGAGGGTCACTGTGCGACGGGAGGCTATCTCGACGCCGCGCTGGCCGGCGGTGCGAACCTGCGCGCCGCCCATGCGGCGCACGTCGCCATGCATGTCGCTGCCGCGGCAGGCCCCCACGATCCGCAATACCGCCAGCGACGGCAGCAGTTCCTCGACCTCCTGATCGAGCAGGTACGCATCGAGGAGCGGCTTCGCGCGGCGGCGTAGGGGGAAGTCAGAACGCCAGTTGCTGCCTGCCGGAGGCTTTCGCGCGGTACATCGCGGCATCGGCACGCCGGAGAAGCTCCTGTGGCGTCTCCTCGTCGCCACCTTCGTGCACGGCCACGCCGATGCTCGCCGACAGCCGAACGGCAACTCCCTGGATCTCCTGGTCCACGGCCAGCCGCTCGAGCAGGGCCCGACCGAGGTCGCCCGCGCGCTCGCGGACCGGATCGAGATCTTCGAGCACGATCACGAATTCGTCGCCTGCCAGGCGGGCGACGTAGTCGGTGTCGCGCACGGCGGCGCGAACGGTGCCGGCGAAGTGGCGCAACACGGCATCGCCGAACTCGTGGCCCAGCGTGTCGTTCATCTGCTTGAAGTTGTCCAGGTCCATGAACAACACCGCCATCGACCGGGCATGCCGGCGGGCCCGGGCCATCGCCTCGTGCAGGCGCTGCATCAGCGCGCGGCGGTTCGGCAGGGCGGTCAGTGGATCGTGCATCGCCTCGTGCTCGATGCGCTCGTAGAGCTGCTTGCGCTCCGTGACGTCCTGGGCGAACAGGTAGAAGCCTGCAACCGTGTGATCTTCGGTCACGTCCGGTACCAGGCTGGCGTAGAACCACATCGGCCCGGTCCTTCCGGGCAGCGAGTACTCCATGGAAGCCCGATGCCCGGCCAGCACGCGATCGACGACGGGCTGCAACTGCGCATAGGTCGCCTCGCCCCAGAAATCGGGTACCCGGACGCCAAGCAGCGCGTCCGGTGCGACGCCGAACCAGTCCGCGTAGGCCCGGTTGTGGAAGCGGTAGCGCAGGTCCCGGTCGATGTAGGCGATCATCGCGGGGGCGTTGTCGGTAACGGTCCTCAGCCGCTCGGCGCTGGCGAGCAGCGCCAGCTCGTCCGCCTTGCGGCGGCTGATGTCGCGGAGGAAGGCGTTGGCCAGCATGCGGCCGCCGACACGGGTGGCTCCCAGCGTCAGCTCCAGCGGGAACTCCTCGACGCCGTGCCGCAGTCCGCTCAGTTCGAGCCGACGGCCGACCAGGTGGCCGGTATCCGGGGCGCCGGCCATGAAGCTGCGAAACGCCTCCAGGTGCCTTGCGCGCATCGGCGCCGGCACGATGGTCTCGGCCAGCGAGCGTCCGATCGCCTCGTCGCGCGACCAGCCGAAGATCACTTCGGCCGATCGGTTCCAGGACACGATGCGGTCGTCGGCATCCACTTCGACGAAGGCATCCGAGGCGAGTTCGAGCGTGGTCTCGAAGCGTTCCTTTTCCTCCGTCAGGGCGCGCTGCGCCGCTTCGCGTGCGGCGATTTCCGCCTGCAGCCGTACCACGGTGCGGTGCAGCTCCCCGGTGCGCTCGGCGACGCGTTGCTCCAGGGCGTACTGCAGGCTTTCGAGGTCGCGTTCGACGGACTTGCGCGCGTTGATGTCCGTGACGACCACGACGAGATTCTCGGGGTGGCCGCGTCGATCGCGCAGCACCGACGCGCCGACCTGGGTCCACGAGCAATCGCCGTCGGCACGAACGAAGCGCAATTCCGTGTCCAGTGCCTCGGCGTCACCGTGCAGCACGCGTCGCGCCATGGCCAGGCCGGGCTCGCGGTCGTCGGGATGGACGAAAGCGGCGACGTGGGCGCCGAGCAGTGCGGTGCGCGGATGGCCAAGGATGTCGCAGAAGCGCTGGTTCATCTCCAGCCAGCGACCGTCCGTGGAAGCCACGGCGATGCCGACCGCGGCGTGCGCGGCGGTTCGTGCAAGCAGGGTCTCGCTGCGTTCCAGCGAGGCCTCGATGGCGCGGGTCTCCGAAGCGAGTTCGAGATCGCGGAAGTGGGACTGCACCATGTCCGCCAGGTCGTCCAGTGCGGCCAGTCCGTCGCTGTCGAGGGTGCGCGGCCGATGGTCGATCAGGCACAGCGTGCCGAGCACCACACCCTCGCGCGAGCGCACGGAGCGGCCGGCGTAGAAGCGGACGTACGGCGGGCCGTTCACCAGCGGGTCGTCGCGGAAGCGGGCATCGCAGGCAGCGTCAGCGACCACCATTGCCGCCGGCTGCTGCATGGCCCGGATGCAGAACGACGCGTACCCCGGCACATCTCCCGGGTCCAGGCCGTGGCGCGAGGCGCACTGCGGGCGGCCGCGCTCGACCAGGGTGACCATCGCGACGGGCACGGCGAAGAGCCGGGTCGCCGTGCGGGTGATCCGGTCTAGCACGGGATCGTCGGGCAGGTGAGGCAGCCCCGGCCACCCGAGCAGGGCGAGCCGATCCGTTTCGTTGTCGAGGGTGGGCGCAGGAAGCATCAGACACCTCTGCTTGGCCGCACTTCACGTGGCGGCGGGGGAGAAGGTCCGTCTTCGGGGCGGAGCGTAGCGCGTACCCACTCCGTCAGGCTGTGCCGGCGGTCATTGAATGGATGGCCGGGCGCCCCATACGAAACGGGCCCGGCATTGCCGGGCCCGTTTCGTCGATTCGGTGGTGGGCGGTACAAGGATCGAACTTGTGACACCTGCCGTGTGAAGGCAGTGCTCTACCGCTGAGCTAACCGCCCGCCGAGAGCGCGCAAATATACGGGGTGTCCCTGCGCCGGTCAACACTCCTGCTCCGGTTTCCTGGCGGGCCGATAGCCGGCTGCCGCGGAGTCCGTTGCTACAATGGCCAGTCAACCCTCCGGATGACCTTTCCATGGACACCTTCGCGCAGCCTATCCAGCACATCCTCGATGCCCTGCATCGCTTCGAGCTGACGCCCTGGAAGATGGTCGGGTACGCCGGCACGCTGATGTTCACCAGCCGCTGGTTCGTGCAGCTCTACTACACGCGCAAGCACAAACGGGTGGTGATGCCGCTGGCGTTCTGGTGGCTGTCGGTGATGGGCAGCTCGCTGCTGCTGGCTTACTTCATCGTCGGCAAGAACGACTCGGTGGGCATCCTGTCCAACTTCTTCCCGGTGTTCGTCTCGGTCTACAACCTGGTGGTCCACCTGCGGCACCAGAAGAACAGCATCACCGGCGACGCGACCGGCTGAGTTGCCGGGGGCGGTCCAGGCACGAGCGGCGCCCATCGATCGCGGATATTCCCGGTTCGCAAGAGCGCATCCAGTGCGCGACTGCCGCCGCCCCTGCGGCACGGTCGCGCGCAGGGCGCGCTCCCTCGGGGGCCTTACTCCGGGTCGTAGTCGAGGTTCGGCGCCAGCCAGCGCTCGGCTTCCTCACGGGTCCAGCCCTTGCGGTGGGCATAGTCCTCGACCTGATCGCGGTTGATGCGGCCGACCACGAAGTACTGGCTGTCCGGGTGCGCGAAGTACCAGCCGGACACGGCCGCGGCTGGCGTCATCGCGAAGCCTTCGGTCAGGCGCATGCCGGCGTTCGCCGGGGCATCGAGCAGGGCGAATAGCGTGGCCTTCTCGGTGTGGTCGGGGCAGGCGGGGTAGCCCGGGGCCGGGCGGATGCCGCGGTAGCGCTCGGCGACCAGTGCGTCGTTGTCCAGCGACTCGTCCGGTGCATAGCCCCAGAACTCGCGGCGCACGCGCTCGTGCATGCGCTCGGCGAAGGCTTCGGCGAGGCGGTCGGCCAGCGCCTTGAGCAGGATCGCCGAGTAGTCGTCGTGCGCCGCCTCGAAGCGGGCGACGTGTTCCTCGATGCCGATGCCGGCGGTGACCGCGAAGCCGCCGATCCAGTCGGCCTTGCCGCTGTCCTTCGGGGCGACGAAATCGCCGAGGCAGAAGTCGGGCCGCTCGACCGGCTTGTCCGCCTGCTGGCGCAGGTGATGCAGGCGGACCTTGCCTTCCGTCGTGGTCACTTCGATGTCGTCGTCGATGCTGGCCGCCGGCCAGAAGCCGATCACCCCGCGGGCGACCAGCCATTTCTCCGCGATGATCCGGTCGAGCATGGCCTGGGCGTCGGCGAACAGCTCGCTGGCCTGCTGGCCGACGACCTCGTCGGTGAGAATGGCCGGGTAGCGACCGGCCAGTTCCCAGGCGTTGAAGAACGGCGACCAATCGATGTACCGGCGCAGCTCGGCCAGATCGTAGTCGTCGAACACGTGCAGGCCGGGTTGGGCCGGCGCCGGCGGATCGTAGTTCGCCCAGTCACCACGGAAGCGCTGGCCGCGAGCGGTATCCAGCGGCACCAGCGGCTTGCCGGTGCCGCGGTTGCGATGGCGCTCGCGGACCTCGTCGTAGTCGGCACGGACCTTGGCCATGAACGCGTCCACCAGTTCCTTGCTGAGCAGGGACTGCGCCACGCCGACGGCGCGCGAGGCGTCCTTCACCCATACCGTGGGGGCCGCGTAGTGCGGGTCGATCTTCAGCGCCGTGTGCGCGCGCGAGGTGGTCGCGCCGCCGATCAGCAACGGGATGCGAAAATCCTGCCGCTGCATCTCGCGCGCGACCTGGCTCATTTCCTCCAGCGACGGCGTGATCAGGCCGGACAGGCCGATGATGTCGGCCTTGTGCTCGCGGGCGGCGTCGAGGATGGTCTGCGTCGGCACCATCACGCCGAGGTCGATCACCTCGAAGTTGTTGCAGCGGAGCACCACCCCGACGATGTTCTTGCCGATGTCGTGCACGTCGCCCTTCACCGTGGCCATCACGATGGTGCCGTTGTTCTTGCCGGCATCGCCGGTGCGCCGCTTCTCTTCCTCGATGTAGGGGATGAGATGGGCGACCGCCTTCTTCATCACGCGGGCGGATTTGACCACCTGCGGCAGGAACATCTTGCCGGCGCCGAACAGGTCGCCGACCACGTTCATGCCGTCCATCAGCGGCCCTTCGATCACGTCGAGCGGTCGGCTCGACAGCTGGCGCGCTTCCTCGGTGTCCTCGACCACGAACTGGTCGATGCCGTGCACCAGTGCGTGGGCCAGCCGCTCTTGCACCGGCTTCTCGCGCCAGGCCAGGGTCTCGACGACCGCCTCGCCCTTTTTCGCCTTGAACCGCTCGGCGATCTCCAGCAGGCGCTCGGTCGCGTCCGGACGGCGGTTCAGCACCACGTCCTCGACGCGCTCGCGCAGCTCCGGCGGGATGTCGTCGTAGATCATCAGCGCGCCGGCGTTGACGATGCCCATGTCCATGCCCGCCTGGATGGCGTGGTACAGGAACACCGAGTGGATCGCCTCGCGCACGGTGTTGTTGCCGCGGAAGGAGAACGATACGTTCGACACGCCGCCGGAGACGTGGCTCAGCGGGAAGCGCTTCTTCAGCTCGCGGGTCGCCTCGATGAAGTCGACCGCGTAGTTGTCGTGCTCCTCGATGCCGGTGGCGATGGCGAAGATGTTGGGGTCGAAGATGATGTCTTCCGGCGGAAAGTCGAGCTTCTCCGTCAGCAGCGCGTAGGCGCGCGAGCAGATCTCCACCTTGCGCGCGCAGGTGTCGGCCTGGCCGACCTCGTCGAACGCCATCACCACCGCGGCGGCGCCGTACTGCTGCACTTTGCGGGCCTGCTCCAGGAAGGCCGTCTCGCCTTCCTTCATCGAGATCGAGTTGACGATGCCCTTGCCCTGCAGGCAGCGCAGGCCGGCCTCGATCACGCTCCACTTGGACGAGTCGACCATCACCGGCACGCGGGCGATGTCCGGCTCGGCGGCGATCAGGTTGAGGAAGCGCGTCATCGCCGCCTCGGAGTCGATCAGGCCCTCGTCCATGTTGACGTCGATGATCTGTGCGCCGTTGGCGACCTGCTGGCGGGCCACTTCGACGGCATCGTGGTAGCGCTCTTCCTTGATCAGCTTGCGGAACTGCGCCGAGCCGGTGACGTTGGTGCGCTCGCCGACGTTGACGAACAGCAGGTCCGGGGTCAGTACCAGCGGTTCGAGGCCGGAAAGTCGGGTGTAGCGGGGAGCGGTCATGCGGAGACTTCGTTCGGGAGGCGGTGGGACGGGGGCGCGGCTCAGGCCGCGCGCTCCCCGGCGGCGGGCAGCGTGCGTGGCGCGCAATCCCTGACCGCCTCGGCGATGGCGCGGATGTGCGCCGGCGTGGTGCCGCAGCAGCCGCCCACGAGGTTGAGCAGGCCGTCCTTGGCGAAGCCGCGGATCACCGCGGCCATCTGCTCGGGTGTCTCGTCGTACTCGCCGAAGGCATTGGGCAGGCCGGCGTTCGGATGGGTGCTGACGTAGCTGTCCGCCACTCGCGAGAGGGTCTGGATGTGCGGGCGCAGGTCGGCGGCGCCGAGCGCGCAGTTCAGGCCCACCGACAGCGGCCGTGCGTGCTGCACCGAGTAGTAGAACGCCTCGGCGGTCTGCCCGGAGAGGGTGCGGCCGGAACGGTCGGTGATGGTGCCGGAGATCATCACCGGCAGCCGTGCGCCGATCTCCCGGAACAGCTCGGACAGTGCGAACAGCGCCGCCTTGGCATTCAGTGTGTCGAAGATGGTCTCGACCATGATCACGTCGGCGCCGCCGTCGATCAGGCCGCGCGCCGACTCGGTGTAGTTGGCCGCCAGTTCCTCGAACGTCACGTTGCGGAAGCCCGGGTCGTTGACGTCGGGCGACAGCGAGGCGGTGCGGCTGGTGGGCCCGAGCACGCCGATCACGAAACGCGGCTTGTCCGGCGTTTTCGACGTCATGGCGTCGCAGGCCGAGCGGGCCAGCGCGGCGCCGGCACGGTTGAGCTCGTAGGCGAGGTGTTCGAGGTGGTAGTCGGCCTGGCTGATCCGGGTGGAATTGAAGGTGTTGGTCTCGACCAGGTCGGCGCCGGCTTCCAGGTAGGCGGTGTGCACGCCGCGGATGATCTCCGGCTGGGTCAGCGTGAGCAGGTCGTTGTTGCCCTTCAGGTCGCAGGCCCCCGGGTGGCCGTGCGCGTGCGCGCTGTCGTGTCCGTCGGCAAAGCGCTCGCCACGGAAGGCCGACTCGTCCAGTCGGTGCCCCTGCAGCATGGTGCCCATGCCGCCGTCGAGGATCAGGATTCGCTCGCGCAACGCGGCCTCGAGCCGGGCGACGCGATCGGGATGCAGCCAGGGCAGGGTGGTCATGGGAACTCCGGGAAACGTGGCCTCAAGGCTTGCGTGCCAGCAGGCTGATGACTTCGAAATGCGGCGCCTTGCGCTCGCGGCTCAGGCGGTTGGCGCTGACGACCTCCAGCCCGGCGGCGGTGGCGAAAGCGCCGAGCTGCTTGAGCGAGAAGCCGAGGTTGATGTGGTCGAACGGCTCCACCGCCGCACGGTGGTCGTGCTCGCCGAGCGTCACCGCCAGCAGGCGGCCTCCGGGCCGCAGCACCGCTGCGGCCTCGGCCACGGCCCGCGCAGGCTGGTCGGCGTAGGTGAGGGCATGCAGCATCAGCACCAGGTCGAAGCGGCGGTCGCCGAGCTGCAGGTCCTGCATGTCGCCCTGGCGCACCTCGACGTTGGCGAATGGCTGGAGCCGGCGCGCGGCGGCCTCCACCACGCGTTCGCTGGAGTCGATGCAGACGATCGAGCGGGCGTGCGGGGCCAGCAGTTCGGCGGTGATGCCGTCGCCGGAGGCGATGTCCAGCACGTCGCCGGTTTCCAGCAACTGCAGCAGCGACCGGGCCAGCGTCTCCCAGGTGCGACCGGGGGAATAATGCCGCTCCATGTCGCCGGCCACGGTGTCGGCCCAGCCGGCCTCGCGGGCGCGCTGGGCGAGCACCGCCGGGACGCGTTCGGCATCCTCGCGCAGCAGGGCATCGTCGATACTCTCGCGCAGCGACTTCACCAGCTGATGCTGGTGTTCGTCACCCTCGGTGTTGGCGCGGTAGTAGGCCGAGACGCCGGCGCGGCGGTCGCGCACCAGATTGGCCTCCTTGAGCTTGGCCAGATGGGTGGAGACGCGCGGTTGGGCCAGGTGCAGCACCGCAGCCAGCTCCGCCACCGTCAGCTCCTCGCTTTCAAGGAGGGCGAGCAACCGCACCCGGGTCGGGTCGGCCAGCAGGCGCAGCACACTGGAGGCGGTGGCCAGATCCATGAAATATCCCTGTATCGAGATGCAAAGATAAAAGGCTAGGGATCGTGGCGGGCAGAGTCAATAGCGCATGCTCTGACAGGCTGTCGTGCAGCGACACTTCGTCGCCCGTGCCCCTTTTCAGACCTCAAGGAGGAGCTACCCATGAGACGGACCATCGCGTGCCTGTGTGCGCTCACTGTTTCCGTGGTCACGCTGGCCGGCTGTCAGACCACGCCGGCCGGTATGGTGAAGGCCGCCCGCATGTTGCCGGACCGCCCGGCGGCGACCGCGCAACTGCCCACGGCCAACAAGGTCTGCAGCGACGGCACGCCGGTGGTGTCGCTCGGTGACTGTCCCTCGGCCGCCCAGCAGCGTGAACATGAGCGGCAACGCATATCCCAGGCCATCCTGGACATTCACGCGCACGGCGGCTGAGGTTCGATTGCTGCGTTGCACCGGAGCCGGTGCCGGCGACCCGCTAAAATGGCCGGTTTCCGATACCAGCCCGGAGCATTTCGTGGATTTCCGTTTTACTGAAGACCAACTGTCGATCCAGGCGATCGCGCGCGATTTCGCGCAGAAGCGCATCGCCCCGGTGGCGGCTGAACTGGACGCCAAGGGCGAGTTCCCGCTGGACAACATCCGTGAGATGGGCCAGCTCGGCCTGATGGGCATCGAGGTGCCTGCCGAGTACGGCGGCGCCGGCATGGACACCATCGCCTATGTGCTGGCGATGATCGAGATCGCGGCAGCCGATGCAGCCACGTCGACCGTCATGTCGGTCAACAACTCACTGTTCTGCAACGGCATCCTCAAGCACGGCACCGAGGAGCAGAAGCAGAAGTACGTGCGCGCGATCGCCCAGGGCGAGGCCATCGGTGCCTACGCGCTGACCGAGCCGCAGTCCGGCTCCGACGCGTCGGCCATGCACACCCGCGCCACGAAGAACGAGAACGGCGACTGGGTGATCAACGGCAAGAAGAGCTGGATCACCTCCGGCCCGGTGGCGCGCTACATCGTGCTGTTCGCCATCACCACGCCCGGCATCGGCGCCAAGGGCGTTTCGGCCTTCATCATCGACACCCAGAAGCCGGGCTTCCATGCCGGCAAGACCGAGCCGAAGCTGGGCATCCGCGCCTCGGCCACCTGCGAGATCGAGCTCAACGAGTACGTCTGCTCCAAGGACGACGTGCTGGGCGAGATCGGCAAGGGCTTCTCCATCGCGATGGGCGTGCTCGACGCCGGCCGCATCGGCATCGCCTCGCAGGCCGTGGGCATCGCCCGCGCCGCCTACGAGGCAACCCTGCAGTGGTCGCGCGACCGCAAGGCGTTCGGCCATCCGATCGGCACCTTCCAGATGACCCAGTCCAAGATCGCCGACATGAAGTGCAAGCTGGACGCGGCGACCCTGCTCACGCTGCGCGCGGCGTGGACCAAGATGGAGGCGGAGAAGAGCGGCGGTCGCTTCAACACCGAGGCGTCGGTGGCCAAGCTGGTGGCGTCCGAGGCGGCCATGTGGATCGCCCACCAGGCGGTGCAGATCCACGGTGGCATGGGTTACTCCAAGGAACTGCCGCTGGAGCGCTACTTCCGCGATGCCAAGATCACCGAGATCTACGAGGGCACCAGCGAGATCCAGCGACTGGTGATCGCGCGCGCCGAGACCGGCCTGCGCTGATCATCCGTTCCGATCGAAGGCGGCCGGCGGGTACATGCCCGCCGGCCGCTCATTTTGGCCCCGGGTTGGGGCGTCATGGCGCGTGATCGGGGAACCAGGACCGCAGCTGGCGCTTGAGCCGCAGCGCGGGCTGTTCGACGACGTGCCATGACGCCCAGGCGATGGCGCTGGTGCCGATCATCGCCACCAGCAGCATTCCAGCCAGCGACGACGTGCCAGGCCAGGCGCGGATCACCGCCTGCTGCACGAAAAACGCATACAGGTAGGTGCCGTAGGAGAGGTCGCCGAACCGCCCGGCCGCACGCAGCCCCGGCGTGCTACGCGCGCCGATGCCGAACACCGTCGCCGGAACCAGCGCCCATTCGGCCAGTGCGGGTTGCCGGAGGGCGAAGGCCGCGGCCAGCAGCGCCGGAATCGCCAGCCATCCCCAGCGCCTCGCCCGCACCAGCTCAGTCCGGTACTGCCACGCGCAGGTGCCGGTGAAGAAGAAGCCTGCGTAGAGCACGTACAGGTTGCGGGCCGCGTCGGCTTCGGCGTGGCCGGGCAAGGTGCGGATGAACAGCACCAGGCAGGTCGCCAGCGCAAGCAGCGACAGCCAGCGCCGGCGCAGGCCGAGCAGGCCCAGCGCGCCGAGGTACAGGTAGCACTTGGTTTCAAGCCGGATCGTCCACCAGCTGCCGTTGACCGCCGCTCCCGGCATGTCGTCGAACACGCCCGGCAGATGGAACGCCTGGCGCAGCTGCAGGTTGCGGATGATGAACTGGACGGTGTCGTGCCCGAAGTAGCGGCCGGGCGGCACCGTGCTGAGGGCGGCACCGGCCAGCGCGATGAGCAGGGTCGCGGCGGCCAGCGCCGGCCAGATCCGCAGCATCCGCCGCAGCAGGAACCGCACGATATGCGGATCGCGGTACCAGCTTTCGGTCACCAGGTAGCCGCTGAGGGCGAAGAACACCATCACCGCCAGCTCGCCCAGGGTGTGGCCCAGCGGCGACGGCTGTGCGCGGCCGAGGAAGAAGTACTGGTGCGAAGCCATCACCATCCACGCGGCGGCCAGGCGCAGGGCGTCGAAGTTGTTGGCGTGGTCCGGCGCGGTGGACGCGACGATGGCGGAAATGTCGGTGCTGCTTTGGTTCGGTGCGTGCTTGCGCGCCATCAGGTCCTGGTCCGGCGTTCGGGTGCGTGGCCCGGCCCCGCGGCGGTACCGCGGAGCCGGGCGTAACGCCGGATCATGCCCCGCGGCGCGGGTCAGAGTCGAACGGCTTCATCCCGCCGTGCCCGATCGGCGGCGTCCCATCGTCGTGGTGGTGGTCCAGCCGGTCGCCCAGCAGTCGCCGCACGGTGACGTAGAACACCGGGATCAGCAGCAGGCCCAGGAGTGTTGCGAAGGTCATGCCGCCGATCACGCCGGTGCCGATCGCGTGGCGCGAGTTGGCGCCAGCACCGGTGGACACGGCCAGCGGCAGCACGCCGAGAATGAAGGCCAGCGAGGTCATCAGGATCGGGCGCAGCCGCAGTCGGGCCGCTTCGATCACCGCCTCGCGCAGCGGCTTGCCGGCAGCCTGCTGCTCCACTGCGAACTCCACGATCAGGATCGCGTTCTTCGCGGCCAGGCCCATCACCGTGATCATGCCGATCTTGAAGTAGATGTCGTTCGGCAGGCCGCGCAGCAGCGAGAACACCACCGCGCCCAGCAGGCCCAGTGGCACCACCAGCAGCACCGACACCGGGATCGACCAGCTCTCGTAAAGCGCCGAAAGGCAGAGGAACACGATCATCACCGACAGCACCATCAGCAGCGTGGCGGAGTTGCCGGAGAGGATTTCCTGGTAGGACTGGCCGGTCCAGTCGTAGCCGAAGCCCTTGGGAAGATCGTCGTTGACGATCCTTTCCATTTCGGCCATCGCCTGGCCGCTGGAGTAACCCTGGGCCGGGTTGCCCACGATCTCCACCGCCGAGTAGCCGTTGTAGCGTGCCAGCGCGGGCGAGGCCATCGTCCACTTCGCATCGACCACGTTGGAGATCGGGATCATCTGCGGCGTGCCGTCGGCGTTGGTCTGCGAGCTGGGCGTGTAGATGTGCTGCAGCGCGTCCGGACCCATGCGGTAGGGCTGGTCGGCCTGCATCAGCACGCGCTTGACGCGGCCGCCGTAGGCGAAGTCGTTGACGTACACCGGGGCCAGGGTCAGCTGGATTGCGGTGTAGATGTCGCTCACCGACAGGCCCAGTGCCTGCGCCTGGGTGCGGTCGACGTGCAACTGCAGGGCCGGGGCGTCTTCCAGCGCCTGCGGGCGGATGCCGGTGAGCTTGTCGTCCTGTGCGGCCTTGGCCAGCAGTGTGTTGCGCGCCTGGGTCAGTTCGGCGCGGCTCTGGCCGGCACGGGCCTGCAGCCACATGTCGATGCCGCCGAATTGGCTGAGACCGCGGATCGTCGGCAGATTCACCACGAAGATCTGCGCGTCGCGGATGCCGCTGAGCAGGCCGTTGGCCTTGGCGATGAACTGCTCGGCGGTGATGTCGCGCTTGGACCAGTCCTTCAGGCGGATGAAGCTCATGCCGGTGTTTTCGCCGGCGCCGACGAAGCTGAAGCCGGAGACCTGGAACATGCCCTCGACGGCCGGGTCCTTGACCAGCCGTGCGCGGATCTCCTTCATGACCTGCTCGGTGCGCGACACCGTGGCGCCGGGCGGCAGCGAGACGATGGCCAGGGCGACGCCCTGGTCCTCGCTGGGCACGAAGCTGGTGGGCATGCGCGAATAGAGCACGCCGCACAGCACGGCAATCACCACGAATACCGCCATCCAGCGTGGGGCATGGCTGACCGCGCTGTGGATATGGCCGCTGTAGGTGCGGGTGACGCGGTCGAACAGGCGGTTGAAGGTGCGGTAGACGATGTTCTTCGGGTGCTCGTGCTCCGGCCGCAGGATGCTTGCGCACAGTGCGGGCGTGAACGACAGCGCGAGGAACGCCGAGAAGCCCATCGACACGGCGATGGTCAGCGCGAACTGCTTGTAGATCACGCCGGATGCGCCGGGCTGCAGCGCCGAGGGCACGAACACCGCCGCCAGTACCACCGTGATCGCCACGATGGCGCCGGTGATCTGGCCCATTGCCTTGCGCGTGGCGTCCTTCGGCGACAGGCCCTCCTCGGTCATGATGCGCTCGACGTTCTCGATCACCACGATCGCGTCGTCCACCACGATGCCGATCGCCAGCACCATGCCGAACAGGGTCAGCTGGTTGACCGTGAAGCCCAGTGGCAGCAGGCCGATGAAGGTGCCCAACAGGGCCACCGGGATCACCAGGGTCGGGATGATCGTGGCGCGGATGTTCTGCAGGAACACCAGCATCACCAGGAATACCAGCACCATCGCCTCGACCAGCGTGTGCATCACTTCCTTGATCGAGATGCGCACGAAGTTGGTGCTGTCGTAGGGGACGAACCAGCTCACGCCGGGCGGGAAGCTCTTCGCCAGTTCGGTCATCTTCGAGCGGACCGCGGTGGCCACGTCCAGCGCGTTGGCACCCGGCAGCAGCTGCACGCCGAAGGCGCCGGCCTCCCGGCCGTTGTATTGCGCGTGGAAGCCGTAGTTCTGCGGGCCGAACGCGATGCGCGCCACGTCATGCAGGCGCACCGTGGTGCCGTCGCGGTTGGCGCGCAGGATGATGTCGCCGAATTCCTTCGGCGTGGAGAAGCGGCCCTCGGCCGCCACCGTGGCGCTGAAGCCCTGGCCGGGCGGTGCCGGGTCCGCGCCCAGCGATCCGGCCGCGAACTGCACGTTCTGCGCCCGAATCGACGCCAGCACCTGCGAGGCGGACAGGCCGTAGCCGTGCAGCTTGTCGGGGTTGAGCCAGATCCGCATCGCGTACTCGGACCCGATCTGGCGAATGTTGCCGACGCCGGAGATGCGCGAGACCTGATCGAGCACCTGCGACGAGACGATGTCGTTCAGGCGCGCGCCGTCGATGGCCGGGTTGCTGGAAGTGAGCGCCACGAACATCAGGAAGTCCGGGTTGGCCTTGGCCACCACCACGCCCTGCTGGGTCACCTCCGAGGGCAGTCGAGGCGTGGCCAGCGATACCTTGTTCTGCACCTGCACCTGGGCGATGTCGGGGTCGGTGCCGGTCTCGAAGGTCAGGGTGACCGACGACGAGCCGTTGGAACTGGACGAGGAGCTGAAATAGAGCAGGTGGTCGATGCCGGTCAGCTGCTGCTCGATGACCTGGGTGACCGTCTTTTCGGTGGTGTCGGCGCTGGCGCCCGGGTAGGACGCGCTCACCGTCACCTGCGGCGGGGCGATGTTCGGGTAGGACTCGATGCCCATGTTGAGCACGGCCAGCGTGCCACCCAGGGTAATCAGGATGGCCACCACCCAGGCGAAGATCGGGCGATCGATGAAGAAGCTGGGCATGGATGCGCTCCGTTACTTCGCGCGGGCCGCCGACTGGCCCGCGGCCGACGCGGTGCCCGACGGTCCGGACGTCCAGGGTTCTGCCGTCGCGGGCGCTCCGTCCCGGACCTTCTGCAGGCCCGACACGATGACCTTGTCATTGGTCGCCAGGCCGTCGGTCACCACCCAGTTGCCGCCGGTGGCCTGGTCCGCGGTGACGTCCTTGCGCGCCACCTTGCCGTCCTTGCCCAGCACCATCACGTAGGCGCCGACGGTATCGCGCTGCAGTGCGGGCTGTGGCACGAGGAACACGTTGTGCTGCTCGCCCAGGCGGGCCTTCAGGGTCACGTACATCCCGGGCAGAAGCACATGGCCGGGATTGGGTACCGTCGCGCGCAGATCGACCGAGCCAGTGGTCGGGTTCACCGTGGTGTCGGAAAAATCCACCGTGCCGGGATGGTCGTAGGGACTGCCGTCGGGCAGGGCGACTTCGACGCTGGCCTTGTCGGCGGCGGCGAGGGTGACGTTGCCCGCTGCCTGGCCGCGGCGCATCCGGTCGAGTTCGGCGGTGCTGAGGCTGAAGTTCACGTAGAGCGGATCGATCTGGTCCACCGTGGTCAGCAGGGTCGCTTCGCCCTGGCCGACCAGCGCACCTTCGGTCACCTGCTGCTTGCCGGCGCGGCCGTCGATCGGCGAGCGCACGCTGGCATAGCCGAGGTTGATTCGCGCGGTCTGCACGTTCGCCTCCGCCTGTTGCACGCTGGCGGCGGCGGTGCGCTCGGCGGCGAGTGCGTTGTCCAGGTCCGACCTGGAGACGTAACCCTTGGGCGCCAGTTCGCGCACCCGGTCGGCCGCGATCCTGGCGTTGGTGTAGGTGGCACGGGCCTGGGCCAGATTGGCGAGGCTGGCGTCGAGCGCGGCCTTCAGCGGCGCCGGGTCGATCTGGAAGAGCAGCTGGCCCTTCTTCACGTCGGAGCCTTCGTCATAGACGCGCTTGAGCAGCACCCCGGCCACGCGAGCCCGCACATCCGCACTGCGGTACGGCGACAAGCGGCCCACCAGGTCCTTGGTAAACGGCTCGTCGGTCGGTGCGACGGTGACGACGCCCACCTTGGGCGGCGGCGGAGTCGACTGGGCGTTCCTGTCCTTGCCTCCGCATGCGGCCAGTGCCAGCAGGCCCAGGCACAACAGTGGTGTGCGCAGTGAAGAGGGGTTCATGAAAACTCCATGATCGCGTGGTCGTGAATTATTCGGTGCCGCAACATGGCGTGCCGGCGAAGCTGTCGAGGGGGATTGTTCGCGGGTGCCAACGGGATTCGGCCGGGTTGCGCCTGCGCCCCGCCGGTCGCCTGCAAGTAACGACGGCGATGCCCGGCGGAGACAACAAAACGCGACTATACCCAGCAGTACAAAATTTGTCCCGCCCGTTGGCTGCACTCGGCTGGACAGCTTTACGCACTTGCGGCGATGACGGATTTGTGACTCCGATCGAGCGCCTGCTGCACGTGCCTCGATCCTGTGCTGCGCGGAACCATCACCGAGGGGGCGGCGAGCGGGCTGCGTGCGTCCGGATGATGGCCAGGCCCGACTCGAGGTGCAGACGTTTTCTATTGCACTGCAACGCAAAACCGTAGCGTCTTTCCATGCGCCGGGGCATGGCGCAAAGCGGCTCCGCGCGGTGGATTCGACGAAAGGCGAAGCGTATCCTTCGCGGGCTTTTTGTTCCCCTTCCGCATCCACCGAACAGTAGAAGCCATGAATGCGATTCGCGCGGCCGTGAATGAGTCCCTCGCAGCAGCTGTCATCGACGAAACAAGCAAAAGGAATTTGTCCCCCCAGCGCCTCCAGGAGGCGCAATTTTTTATCCGCGCCTTCTTCGCGCGACTGGCTGCGGGAGACGAGTCACTGCATACCCCGGCGCAGTGGGCCGAGCTGGTGCTCGACCTGCTTCAGTTCGTCAGCCAGCGCCAGCCCGGCCGCGCGTCGGTGCGCGTGACCAATCCCGCCAGCGGTCATGACGGCCGCAGCGCGGTGGAGGTGGTGACCGACGACATGCCGTTCCTGGTGGACACGGTGAGCATGATCCTGTCGATGGACGGCCCCATCCACACGGTGATCCACCCGGTGGTGAAGGTGGTCCGTGACGCCGCAGGCACGCTGCAGTCGATCGGCGGCGACGACGGCCAGCCCGAGTCGATCATGCATTTCGAGATCGACCGTCTTGCCGACGGCGAGCCGCAGGCGGCGCTCAAGGCGCGGATCGAGTCCGCGCTGGACGACGTACGCCTGTCCGTGCGGGACTGGGAAGCGATGCGCGACAAGGCCCGCGCCATCGCGGCCGAGCTGCCGGCCCGGCCGAACACGCGCGATGTCGCCGCGGCGACCGAGTCGGCGGAGTTCCTGCGCTGGCTGGCCGACGACAATTTCACCTTCCTCGGTTATCGCGAGTACGAAGTGCGCCAGGGCGAGGGCGGCGAGGTGCTGCAGTCGGTCGAAGGCTCGGGACTGGGCATCCTGTCCGGCACCGAGCGTTCGCTGGCACCGCGCTCGGTGGCATCGCTTGGGGCACACGGGGCTACCGCCGGCTCGATCGAGCCGGTGATCCTCACCAAGACCAACGCACGTTCGCAGGTACACCGTCCGGGTCACATGGACTACGTGGGCGTGTTGCGCTTCGACGCCAGCGGCAAGCCGGTCGCCGAACAGCGTTTCCTCGGCATGTTCTCGTCCAATGCCTACATGGCCCGCCCGCAGGACGTGCCGGTGGTGCGCAACAAGGTGGAGGCCGTGCTCGCCCGCTCCGGGTTGAAGCGCGATTCGCATTCGGGCAAGTCGCTGCGCCATATCCTCGAGACGCTGCCGCGCGACGAGCTGTTCCAGAGCAACGACGACGAGCTGTACCAGGCGGTCACCGGCATCCTGGAGCTGCGCCAGCGCGCGCGCACCCAGCTGTTCGTGCGCCGCGACCGTTACGGTCGCTTCTTCACCTGCATGGTGTTCGTGCCGCGCGAACGCTTCAACACGACGGTACGCGAGCGCATCGAGGCGCTGCTGCGCGAGGCGCTGCACGGCATCGAGCTGGATTCGACCGTGCTGCTGGGCGACACGGCGCTGGCGCGACTGCACGTGGTGGTGCGTCCCCGCGTCGGCGAGCAGGTGTCCTATGACCTGCATGCGCTGGAAGAGGGCGTGGCCGGCATCGTGCGCAACTGGCAGGACGAGGTGCGCGACCTGCTGGTGGGCCGGCTCGGTCCGCAGCGGGGTGTGGTGCTGGCCAACCGCTATGGCCGCGCCATGCCGCCGGGCTACGTCGACGAGGTGGCCCCCTCGGTGGCCGCCGGGGACATCGAGGCGCTGGACAGCCTCCACGACGATGCCATCCGGATGGCCCTTTACCGCCATGCGGACGGGTCGCTGCGCTTCAAGGTGATCCACGCCGGCGAGCCGATCCCGCTCTCCGAGGCGCTGCCGATGCTGGAGAACATGGGCGTGCGGATGCTTGCCGAGCACGTGTACAGCCTGGAAGGGCAGGAACGTCCACTCACCATCCACGACTTCGAGCTCACCCCCAAGCAGCCGCTGAGCTTCGAACTGGAGCACGTACGCGACCGTTTCGAACGTGCCTTCGAGGCGCTGTGGCGCGGCCAGGCCGAGAGCGACGGTTTCAACAACCTGGTGCTGTTCGCGCAGGCCGACTGGCGCCAGATCGCCGTACTGCGCGGCTATTGCAAGTACCTGCAGCAGGTGGGCATCGCGTTCTCCCAGACCTACATGGAGGCTACGCTCAATCGTTACCCGGCGATCGCCGGTGTGCTGATCGAGCTGTTCCACGCCAAGTTCGACCCGCGTCGCGAGTCGTTGTCTGCCGACGAGTTGGCGCGTGCCGGCGAAGACCTGCGCCGCGAAATGGTCGCGCTCATTCCGGAGGCAACGCGCAACGCACGGCCCGAGCTGGTCGACGGCATGGTCGCCTGCCTGGCCAGGCCGCGCGACGAGCAGGTGCAGGTGCTGACCGAGGCGCTGCGCACCCTGCTCGACGACGTGGCGAGCCTGGACGACGAGCGCATCGTCAAGAGCTATCTCGACGTCATCGGCGCGACCCTGCGCACCAGCTTCTTCCAACAGTGGGACGGCCAGTTCCGTCCGTACATCAGCTTCAAGTTCGACTCGCACCGCGTGCCGGACGCCCCCAAGCCGGTGCCGTACCGCGAGATCTTCGTCTACTCGCCGCGGGTGGAAGGTGTGCATTTGCGCTTCGGCCCGGTGGCCCGTGGCGGCTTGCGCTGGTCCGATCGCCGCGAGGACTTCCGCACCGAGGTACTGGGCCTGGTGAAGGCGCAGATGGTGAAGAACACCGTGATCGTGCCGGTGGGCTCGAAGGGGGGCTTCTTCGTCAAGAATCCGCCCGAAGGCGGTGACCGCGACGCGCAGCTTGCCGAGGGCATCGCCTGCTATCGCCTGTTCATTGCCGGCCTGCTGGACATTACCGACAACCTGGTCGAGGGCAAGGTGGTGCCGCCGCACGACGTGGTGCGCCACGACCAGGACGACCCGTACCTGGTCGTGGCGGCCGACAAGGGCACGGCGACCTTCTCCGACATCGCCAACGCGATCTCGGTGGCGCACGGCTTCTGGCTGGGCGACGCCTTCGCCTCGGGCGGCTCCAACGGCTACGACCACAAGGCGATGGGCATCACCGCCAAGGGTGCGTGGGAGTCGGTCAAGCGCCACTTCCGTGCGCTGGGCCGCGACTCGCAGACGCAGGACTTCACCTGTGTGGGCATCGGAGACATGTCCGGCGACGTGTTTGGCAACGGCATGCTGCTGTCGCGCCACATCCGCCTTGTGGCGGCATTCGACCATCGCCACGTGTTCCTCGACCCGAATCCGGACGCCGAGCGTTCGTACGTGGAGCGCGATCGCCTGTTCAAGCTGCCGCGCTCGAGCTGGGAGGACTACGACAAGTCGCTGATCTCCGCCGGTGGCGGTGTGTATCCGCGCAGCGCCAAGTCGATCCAGGTCTCGCCGGAAGTGCGCGCTGTGCTCGGCATCAAGGGCGACGCCACCCACATGGCGCCGACCGACCTGCTCAGCGCGATCCTCAAGGCGCCGGTCGACCTGCTGTGGAACGGCGGCATCGGTACCTACGTCAAGGCGTCCAGCGAGACCCACGCCGAGGTGGGCGACCGCGCCAACAACGCCCTGCGCGTGAACGGCGCGGAGCTGCGCTGCAAGGTGGTGGGCGAGGGCGGCAACCTGGGCTTCACCCAGAAGGGCCGCATCGAGGCCGCGCACCACGGCGTACTGCTCAATACCGACTTCATCGACAACTCGGCCGGCGTGGACACCTCCGATCACGAGGTGAACATCAAGATCCTGCTCGGCGACGCCGTGCAGCGCGGCGAACTGACCGACGAGGCACGCAACGATCTGCTGCGTGCGATGACCGACGAGGTCGGCCAGCTGGTGCTGTGGGACAACTATCGCCAGAACCAGGCGATCACGCTGATGGAGCACCAGTCGATCAAGCGCATCGGTTCGATGGCGCACTTCATCCGCACGCTCGAGGCCGAAGGCCTGCTCGACCGCCAGGTGGAGAACCTGCCCAGCGACGCCGAGCTGACCGAGCGCAAGACCCGCGGCCAGGGCCTGACCCGGCCGGAACTGTCGGTGCTGCTCTCCTACGACAAGATCAAGCTGTTCCAGCAGTTGCTGGAGTCGGATGTGCCGGAGGACCCGTACCTGTCCAAGGAGCTGGTGCGCTACTTCCCCGAGCCGCTGCACGGCAAGTATGCCGAGCACATGCAGCGGCATCGCCTGAAGCGCGAGATCATCGCCACCGCGGTGACCAACTCGACGATCAACCGCATGGGCGCCACCTTCATGATGCGCATGCAGGAGGACACCGGGCAGGGGCCGGCAGCGATCGCCAAGGCCTACACCGCGGCCCGCGAGATCCTCGACGCGCGCGAGCTGTGGGCGCATATCGAGGCGCTGGACAGCAAGGTGGCCGAGAACACGCAGATCGACGCGATCCTGCAGATCTGGGGCCTGCTGCGTCACATGACGCGCTGGCTGCTCAACCGTCCGGGCGGCACGCTGGACATCGCCGCCAATGTCGAGCGTTACCAGAGCCACGTCAGCGAGTTGCGCAAGGCGTTGCCCGAGGCGCTCACCGACACCGGTCGCGGCGATTTCGAGTCCAGCCAGGAGAAGTGGGAAGGCCTCGGCCTGCCGGCCGACCTGGCCGTGCGGCTGGCCCGGTTGTCCGAGCTGCGGGCGGCTTTCGACATGGTCGAAGTGGCGCAGCAGAGCGGACAGCCGATCGCCCGCGTGGCCAGCGTGTTCTACGAACTGGGCGAGGCGCTCGACCTGGAGTGGCTGCGCGACCAGATCGAGGCATTGCCGGTGGAGGGTGCGTGGCACGCCCAGGCCCGCGGTTCGCTGCTGGACGAGCTCAACCACCAGCACCGGGCGCTGGCGCTGCAGGTGCTGACCCTGTGCGGGGATCGCACCGACCGTACCCCGGTGCAGGCCTGGCTCGAGCGGGACGACGCCACGCTGAAGTACACCCGCGCGATGCTGGCGGAGATCCTGGCGCAGAACGCGGACTACCCGATCGCCTCGGTCGCGGTCCGTCGCCTGGCGCAGCTGGCCCAGGTGCCGGTCGCCTGACCGAATCCGCTCCCCGGGTTCCGGGGAGCGGGTCTTCGCCTCGTGCATGCGCCGCGCCGTCGCCCGACGGCGCGGCGCTCCTGTAAGCTCGACGGGTTGCCATCGTCCGCGGATCCGCCATGCGCTTTGCCTTCGTCGCCAGCGATACACCGGTCGCCCAGCAGGCACGCCGCAAGCTGGTCGCCGAGTACGGCGATGTGCCACCGGCGGAGGCCGAGGTGATCGTGGCGCTGGGCGGCGACGGCTTCATGCTGCGCACCCTGCACGCACACCGGGACGAGCAGGCCCCGGTGTACGGCATGAAGCTGGGACGGGTCGGCTTCCTGATGAACAAGCATCGGCTGGACGACCTGCCGGAGCGCATCGCCGAAGCGCACGCCGCAACGCTTTACCCGCTGGAAATGCACACCACCGATGGCGACGGTGTGCAGTCCACGGCGATCGCGTTCAACGAGGTATCGCTGCTGCGCCAGAGCAACCAGGCCGCCCATCTTGAGGTGAAGCTCAACGGCACGGTGAAGCTGTCCAACCTCATCTGCGACGGCATCCTGGTCTCCACGCCAGCCGGTTCCACCGCCTACAACCTGTCGGCACACGGGCCGATCCTGCCGCTGGATGCCAACGTGCTGGCGCTGACGCCGATCAGCCCGTTCCGCCCGCGCCGCTGGCGCGGAGCGATCCTGCCGCATCTCACCGAGGTCGGCCTGCGCGTGCTCGACCCGGGCAAGCGGCCGGTCAGCGCCACCGCGGATTTCCACGAGGTACGGCACGTGCGCGAGGTGCTGATCCGTCAGGCGCGCGACCGCGGCGTGCGTTTGCTGTTCGACCCCGAGCACAATCTCGAGCAGCGCATCCTCGACGAGCAGTTCGCGCTCGACTGAGCAGGGCAGGCGGTCCCGCGATGCGCTAGATTGCATACCATGACCGTGCACTTTCCCGATGCCCACGACCCGGCGGCCAGCCAGGACAACCGGCTGGTCGTGGCGATTTCCTCGCGTGCGCTGTTCGACCTCGGTGACAGCCACACGCTGTTCGAGCGGGACGGGCTGGACGCCTACCGCCAGTTCCAGATCGAGCACGAGGAGGACATCCTCAAGCCGGGTGTGGCGTTCCCGCTGGTGCAGAAGCTGCTGGGACTGAACAGGCTGGCCGGTGACGTGCCGCCGGTCGAGGTGATCCTGCTGTCGCGCAACTCAGGTGACACCGGGCTGCGCATCTTCAACGCGATCCAGCATTACGGGCTGGAGATCAGCCGCGCCGCTTTCACCAGTGGGGCACCGACGTCCGATTACGTGGCGCCGTTCAAGGCCGATCTGTTCCTTTCAGCCAATGCCGAAGATGTCGGGCGTGCCCTCGCGGCCGGCGTGGCCGCGGCGACGATCCTGCCCAGCACCGCGCCGCCGCGGGCCAGCGAGCAGTTGCGCATCGCCTTCGACGGCGATGCGGTGATCTTTGGCGACGAGGGCGAACGCGTGTCGCGGGAGGAGGGACTGGCGGCGTTCCACCGCAGCGAACACGAGAACGCGGCCGAGCCGCTGTCGGTGGGCCCGTTCCGGGGATTCCTGACGGCGGTGCATCGCCTGCAGGCGGCGTTTCCGGCGGAGAACTCACCGATCCGCACCGCGCTGGTCACCGCACGCTCGGCGCCGGCACACAAGCGGGTGATCCTGACCCTGCGCAAGTGGGGTGTACGCATCGACGAGGCGCTGTTCCTGGGTGGGCGCGACAAGGGGCCCTTCCTCGACGCCTTCGGTGCCGACATCTTCTTCGACGACTCGCCGGCCAACGTGGAGTCCGCCCGCAAGCACGTCGCGACCGGGCACGTGCCGCATGGGGTCAGCAACCGCTGAGCCCGCTCCGCGAGCATCGCCCGGACCGCGCGATGGCCGGGGCGGCCGCACGCGCTTGTGATGGGGCGTCGCGTTTGCTCTATCGTGGGCTGCCGCCAGGGTGGCGGCTCAAGGAGGAATCGTATGAAGCCACGTCATCGTTTGCTCGTTTCCGTGCTCCTGCTGCTTGGCGTTGTCGGTATCGGCATCGGCAGCGCGACGGCCCAGACCGTAATCGTCGTCTGCCAAAGGTGCATCCTGACCTATCAGGACTGCCTGAATAGCGGCCATTCCGCGACCTATTGCCAAGCGTATTCGCAGCTATGTTGTCCGACGGCGTCTGTCACAGGTGCGGTTGCGCAGCCGATCGCGGATCGGGCGAAAAAGTCCGGTCGGGGCTAAGACAATCGCCAACGTTCCGGCGACTTTTAGGCCGGCTTCGCGGGGCGCCACGGCGCCCCGCGTTCTGTCGCCATCACGGGACCGGATGCCCCTGGCTGGCCGTCCAGATCGCGTACCAGTCTTCCGTGTCCAGGTGGACATCGAGTGCATCGAGTGCTTCCCGGATGCCGTCGATGCGGCCGGTACCGGTGATCGGATGGGGGCGCGATGGGTGACGCAGAACCCATGCGTACGCCAGCGTGGCGATGCCGATGCCGAGGCGAGCGGCGATCGTACTCATCTCGCTCCGGAGGCGGGCGGTGCGCTCGTCCTGTCCCGAAAATAGTCGCCCGCCGGCCAACGGCGACCAGGCCATGGGTCTAAAGCCCAGCGCCTGCGCCTGATCGAGCGTGCCGTCGTCGAGCGCGTGCATGGCCAGCGGCGAGAGTTCGAGCTGGTTGGTGACCAGCGGGTAATGACGGTTGAGCAGCTCGAACTGGCTGGCGCTGTGGTTGGACACCCCCCAGTGCGCGACCTTGCCCTCGGCGGAGAGGGTGCGAAAGGTGTCCGCCAGCTCGGCGGCATCCATCAGGTAGTCGGGGCGGTGGATCAGCACCAGATCCAGCTGCTCGGTTCGAAGTTGGACGAGCGAGCGCTCCACCTGTGCGCGGACGTATGCCGGCGAGGTGTCGTAGTAATTGACCCGATAGGGGCGGTCCCCGGACCGCAGGCGGATGCCGCATTTGGTCACCAGCAGCAGCCGGCGACGGAGTGTCGGGGCGGCAGCCAATGCCTCGCCGAACAAACCCTCGGCGCGATAATCGCCGTAGATGTCCGCATGGTCGAAGCTGGTCACGCCCAGGTCCAGTGCCCGTTCGATCCAGCGGACCCGTTCGGCCACGGTGAGGTTCCAGTCGGCGATTCGCCAAAGTCCGGCGATGATCGGAGAGAGCTCGATGGCCAAAGTCTGCAGTTCCACGAGAATCGGCCCTGCAGTCTAGCGAGCGGCGGCCCTTTGCGGGCCTGTGACGCAAGTCGCTGGAGCGGCCCCGGGCGTCAATTGAATCTGAGTGGATTTATGATGTAATGCGAATGTAATTCCGGAAGCGCATGACTCTGCAGCATTTTCGGGACCAATCCTACGGGCCGGGGGGCTTGTGCATGTTGATTTCCAGCCGTCGATCGGAAATGCGGTCGAAGACCGGCCCAGTCGGCATTGAATTCACCAGTGGCTTCACGCTGGTCGAACTCGTCATCGTCGTGCTCATCGTGGCCATCCTCGCCGCGATTGCCATTCCCTCCTATCGCAAATACATGATCCGCTCGCACCGGTCGGCGGCGGAGAGCTTCATGATGGAAGTGGCCAATGCGCAGGAGCGTTTCATGGTGGACAACCGATCGTACGCCGCGGACATGAGCACGCTGGGCTACCCGGCGAATGTCTGGCCTTCCGATGTGTCCGCCAACTACACCGTGGCAACCGCCCCGGGAACGGGGACGCCGCCCACGTTTACGGTCACCGCGACCCCCTTGTCCGGCAGCAGTCAGGCCGGCGATACGGAGTGCGGAACGCTCACACTGACCTCCGGCGGCAATAAACAGGCCAGCACAGGGTCCACGGCTTGCTGGAAGTGATGCCATGAGACCAAGCGCAGCCCGTGGATACACACTGATCGAACTGATGTTCGTGATCGCGATCTTCGCCATTCTCGCGGTGATCGCCACACCCTACATCGGCACCATGTTCCAGTCGCAGCGCGTGAAGAACGCCACGATGGACATCAACGCTTCGGTCAACTTCGCGCGCAGCGAGGCCGTGAAGCGCAATGCCCAGATCGACATCAAGGCCGCCAGTGGCGGCTGGGCTTCCGGCTGGACCGTGCAGGCGGGCACCACTGTGCTGCGCACCCAGAACGCGCTCGACCGGATCAACATGACCGAAAAGAACGCGCAGACCGGGTTCAGCTTCGCCGGCAATGGTCGGATGAGCGGCGCCAGCGTCGCCTTCACCGTGTCGCCGGTGGAAACCGATTCCAAGCAGTCCCCGCTCTGCGTGAACGTGGAAACGACCGGGCGCGTTCGGGTCGCCGATGGAGCCTGCCCATGACGGCCGCCAACCAGAAGGGCGTGATGCTGCTCGAGGTGATGATCTCGCTGCTCATCGCCGCCATTGCGCTGCTCGGCACGGTGATGATGATGACCAAGTCGACCCGTGGCGAGATGGAGTCCTACCAGCGCGTACAGGCGCTGACCCTGGTGCAGGACATGGTTTCGCGCATCAACGCCAATCGTGGCGTTGCGACCTGTTACTCGAACGGCGCCACCGGCGTCGTCACCAACACGACGATCCCGGCGTGCACCACCGGTACGGCGTCGGAGCAGGCGATCGCCAACAGCGACCTCGCGGCGTGGAAAGGCCGGATCCTTGGTGCCGCGGAGCGCTCGGGTGCCAGCAATGTCGGCGCGATGATCGGCGCGATCGGCTGCGTGGACGAGATCGATACGCTGCACCAGGTGTTCCGTGTCTCGGTCTCCTGGCAGGGGCTCATGGCCACGGCAGCCCCCGCGCTGACATGTGGGCAAGGAAATTACGGCAACGACGACCGGCTGCGCCGTGTGGTGAGCGTCGAAGTGCGCATCGGGGATCTATCACAATGAGCCGCAGGCCCTATCCACGCCGCATCGCGGGCCAGACCATCCAGCGAGGCCTATCGCTGGTGGAGCTGATGATCGGCATGACCATCGGTCTGATCATGCTCGCCGCGCTCGGCTCGCTCTATGTCGCTACCAGCAAGGCGCGTAGAGAGTTCAACCAGACGTCCGACCAGATCGAGAACGGCCGTTATGCGCTGGACATGATCAGTCGCGACGTGGAAATGGGCGGGTTCTACGGACGGGCCGGCCTCAGCCCCAGCGTGCTCAATTCCACGGTCATCGACTACAGCCTTCCGGACCTGTGCGCCACGGCCCAGGCGAACATGGGTTTCAGCAGTTCGACCGCCAGCACGACCGTGCCGGTGGCGGTAGCCGGCCTGCCGACCACGGCCACCACGCCCACTTGCCTGCCCAATCGGCTTGCCAACACCGAGATCCTCACCGTCAGGTACGCGTCCAGCACCCCCACCGCGACGCCGAGCGGGACCGAGTTCTACGTGCAGTTGTCCAACTGCCGGCTCGATCCCAAACCCCTGGCCTACGACAGTGCCTCGACCGCGCTCGTGCTGCAGACCAAGGCCTGCGACGGCACGTTGGCGGACAAGCGCAAATATGTGGTTCGCACTTACTACATTGCCGATTGCGACGACTGTACGGCCGGCGACGGCATTCCCACGCTCAAGGTAGCCGAGTTCGTCAACGGCGCCATCCAGGTCACCTCGCTGGTCAGCGGAATCCAGGACGTGCACTACAGCTACGGCGTGGACACCGACGGCAATGGCGCGCCCGACTGCTATGTGGACGATGCCTCGGTGGACAACACTGCAGCCTGCCCGAACAGCACCGGTTACAGCTGGACCACGCCGGCTCGCAACTGGTCGAACGTCACCGCCGTGCGCATCAATGTGCTGGCGCGCAATGTCGACTTCACGGCTGGCTGGAAGGACACGCGAACCTACGACCTCGGGCGGGCCACTGTCGACGGGCCCTACAACGACCGATACAAGCGGCACGTCTACGGCACGTTGGCCCGGGTCTGGAACATCGCCGGCATGAGGGAAGCGCCATGAGGCACCGAATGATTCCCCGATCCGCGCGTCAGCGCGGATTCACCCTGGTCACCACGCTGATCTTCCTGGCGATCTTCATGCTGATGGCGGTCTCGCTGGCCGGCACCAGCATGATCAACACGCGCATCGCGGCCAACGAGCAGTATCGACTGGAGGCCAAGACAGTGGCGCAGCAAGGCATCGAGCAGGTGCTCAGCCAGCCGTTCACGGTGACCCCGATCACTGGTGTCACCAGCGTGCCGGTCGATGTCAACGGCGATGGGAAGGTCGATTTCACCGCAGACGTAGACAAGCCTGTGTGTTTCGCCACTGCGCCGGTGCTCAACCAGAATCTGAACCCGGCCGATCCGAATGACATCGGTTGCATGTTCAGCACATCGGGTCAGGACACCGGCATCCTGCTGCCCAGCGGCGCGGCCGTAGGCCAGCCGCCGTGCCAGTCGACCCAGTGGGACGTCACTTCCCGGGTGAGTGATCCATCCGGTACCTCTGCTTCCGTGGTGGTGCACCAGGGCGTGTCCGTACGCACCCTGAAAAACGCTGCGCTGTGTCCCTGATACCGCACGCCTGACGCCAGGAGAACGCATCATGCTCCGCCTTCCCCGCACTCTGTCACGCAAACTGCTGCTCCCCGCGGTAGTGCTCTTCGCGTTGGGCGTCTGTACCGGCCCCGCGGCAGCCGACGACATCGACCTGTACACCGGTGCCCCAGTGGCGGGTGGCCAGCCGGATCTCCTGGTCATGTTGGACAACGCCAAGGCGTGGGACGGTGCGGTCAGTTTCACCTGCCCGACGGCCGGCGTGGTGTCGTCGAACAACGCGGGGAAGGACGTCGGCTTCGAGCAATGCGCGCTCTACCAGGCGCTCTCGTCGATCGCCGCCAATCCGCTGCTCGCCGGCAAGATCAACATGGGCCTGATGCTCTTCGACCCGAGCAGCAACGGTGCCAAATTCCGATACCCGTCGAATCAGCCGTACAAACTGCCCACGATGGATGCGACGGGTATCGCCAACTTCCAGACGTCGATCGTCGGGATCGACCGGCAGGCTGATGGCGCAAACAACTCCGCCGTTGGTGGCGGCATGCAGGAAATGTGGGCGTACTATGCGGGCGCAGTGGGTCTGTCAGGGACCCATTACCAGTCGCCACTTGTGCCGTGCCAGAAGGCCTTCGTGCTGTACATCGCCAATGCGATGGGCAATGGCAAGCCGCAGGATGCTTCCAATACGCCCAGCGCCTATTCGTCGCTGCGGAGCGTGGCAACATCGGCCCAGATGCAGCAGATCAACATTCCTTCCCCGTACGACAAGTACGAGGCGAACTGGGGTGACGAGTGGGCGCGCTTCATGTACCAGACGGATCTGTCCGGCGGCGACTCGGTCACCCCGCAGAACATCGTCACCTACACCATCGCGGTCACCGACGGAAGCAACCCGGATTACGTCCAGTTCCTCGAGAGCATGGCATCCAACGGCGGCGGCAAGTCGTTCGTGGTGAACATCAACGATCCGAATGCCCTGCAGGAACTGATCGATGCATTGAGTCAGGTGTTCAACGAGGTGCAGGCGATCAACAGCGTGTACGCGTCGGTGAGTCTGCCAGTGAGCGTGGATGGCCAGGGCAGCTACCTCAACCAGATCTTCGTCGGCATGTTCCGCCCCGACGCGCAGGCGCGGCCTCGGTGGGCAGGTAACCTCAAGCAGTACCAGCTGGGTTTCGATGCCAACAACAACGTGCAGCTCGAGGATCGCTACGGCGCCCCTGCAATCAACAGCGCGGGTACCGGCTTCATCTCGCCCAATGCGACCAGCTTCTGGACCGAGGACAAGACGGCCACCGCCGACGGTCCCTATGTATTTACCGGTAATTCCATCACCAGCGCCACGGTGACCGACTGGCCGGTCAACGGCTTCTGGATCAACTCGCCATCCGGTGCTGGCGGTGCGTTCGACAGTCCCGACGGCGAAGTCGTGGAAAAGGGCGGTGCGAGTGAGGCGTTGCGCGCTGATTATCTGAAAGATCAGAGCACGCGCACCGTGTATACCTGCGCCGGTACCACGCTGTGCCCGACGACCACGGCCATGCCTGCCTTCAGCACAGGTAACGCGGCCGTGATGGCGAGCGTCACGGCTGCCCTGGGTACAGCCACCACGCCTACGGCCACCAACCTGATCAACTGGGTGCGTGGTGCGGATATCGCCGGCAACGAGGCGGAGCCGGGGCCCGGCGCGCCCGTGACGATCCGTCCCTCGATCCACGGCGACGTTCTGCACTCCCGGCCGGCGGTGGTGAACTACGGCGGTTCGACCGGGGTGGTGGTGTACTACGGCTCGAACGACGGCATGTTCCACGCGATCAACGGCAACCAGACCGCGACGATCAACAACGTGCGCCCGGGCGGCGAGCTGTGGTCGTTCGTTGCCCCGGAATTCTTCGGCAAGTTCAAGCGGCTCTACGACAACTCTCCGAAGATCAAGCTGTTCGGCTCGACCGACACCACCGCCCAGCCGAAGGACTACTTCTTCGACGGTGCGACCACGGTCTACCAGGACCTGCGCGATCCCAACAACAAGCGCGTCTACATCTACATGACGGCCCGTCGCGGCGGGCGCTTCATGTACGCGATGGACGTCACCAACCCGCAGGCGCCGCGCTTCCTGTGGAAGAAATCCAACACCGATCTCGCCGAGCTCGGGCAGACCTGGTCACAGCCGAAGATCGCGCTGGTGAAGGGCTACGCCAATCCGGTGCTGATCATGGGCGGTGGCTACGACCCCAACGAAGACAGTGACCCGTTCGCCGGCTCGGACACCATGGGGCGTGCGATCGTGGTGCTTGATGCGGTGACCGGCGCGTCGGTGTGGACCGCAGCGCCCTCATGCAGTGGCGTTGCAGGCAACTGCGCAACCGTGGCGGGGATGACCCGGGCGATTCCGGCCGACATCACCCTGATCGATCGCAATGCCGACGGTTACATGGACCGCCTGTATGCCGCCGACCTCGGTGGTAACGTGTGGCGCGTGGACCTTGAGCCAGCCGCGGGTACCGATCCCTCGAACTGGGTCGTGACCCAGATCGCCAGCCTGGCCGGGACCGGCAACAATGCCCGCAAGTTCTTCTTCGCGCCCGACGTGGTGCCTACCTTCGGATTCGATGCCGTGCTGGTGCCCAGCGGCGATCGCGAGCACCCGATGTACTCGGCGTCCACCACGGCGGGTACCGCATACAACGTGGTCAACCGGTTCTACATGCTGAAGGACACCAATACCGGCAAGACAGTGGACGCGACGACGTGGACTACGATCACCGAGTCCGACCTGTCCGATGCGACCACTGCCGTGAGCGGTTCATCGACGTACAACGCCAACACGCCGAGCATTACCGGCACGACCAATCGTGGCTTCTTCGTCACGCTCGGCCACGCCGGCGAAAAGGGCGTGAATGCCCCCGTCACCGTGGCCGGCTATACATATTTCGGCACCAATACGCCCTCGGTTCCCGGCGCGGACGCATCGATCTGCTACCCGAACCTGGGCGTGGCCCGCGGCTATGCGATCAATTTCTTCTCCGCGCAGGGCCTCAACCAGAACGGCTACGTGGTTTTCGCCGGTGGCGGCCTGCCGCCGTCGCCGGTGTTCGGTGACGTGGCGATCAACCAGAACGGCACCACGGTGATCACGCCGGTGCTGATCGGCGGCGGCAACCAGACGTCGACCACGGGCGGTGACTCCAATTCGGCGCTGGGTGCGCAGAAAGTGTCCCCGCCGGCCCTGAACATCCGTCACCGCACCTACTGGTACATGGACGGCGTGCAATAACCTGTCAGGTGCAGCCGCTGCCCGTTCAAGGCAGCGGCTGCCGGCGCCACCAGCCGGTCACCTTCTCCTCGCGCACGAGCGTGAACAGGCCGGCGCCCAGGATGAGCGCGATGCCCACCAGCATCGGCCAGTCGAGCCGGTCTCCGAACAGCCAGTAGCCGAACCCGATCGCCCACAGCATCTGGCTGTACTGGGTCGGGGCGATCCGGTTGGCAGGCGCGAGCAGGGTGGCGAGCATCAGCAGCACGCCCGCGATGCCCTGAATGAGCCCGTAACCCAGCAGTTTCAGCCACGATGACGGGTCGGGCCAGACCATATGCGGCAGCATCAGGATGCCGCCGGTCAGCAGCGGCCCGATCACGCCGGCTCCGTAGAGGCTGATGCGCTTTTCGTGCTGTCCGGACAGACGCATCGCGACCATCGACACCGCGCCGGAGAGGCCGCAGGTGATCGCCGCGAAATGCCCCAGCCCCAGCTGCCTGAAACCGGGGCGCAGGACCACGAGCACGCCCGCGAACCCGACCACCACGGCGGTCCAGCGGCGCCAGCCCACGTGTTCCTTCAGGAACAGCACCGACAGCAGGGTCACGAAGATCGGCATCAGGAAGATCAGAGCGAAGGTTTCCGCCATCGGCAGCAGGGTGAAGGCCACCACCGCGCTGATGTTGCAGATGGCCCCGGTGATCGCGCGGATCCACCAGACGCCGGGACGGCGGGCCACCACCAGGTCACGCAGGCGGTCGCCCGGACCGCGGATGAAGGGTACGGCGCCGAGGCAGAGCAGGGCGCCCACGAACACCGCCTCGTAGGCCGGCACGGCGCCGCGGAGGGATTTCACGCAGGCGTCGCTGATCGCATACGCCGCATAGCAGGCAAAGCCGAGGAGGACGCCTTGGCGCATGGGAGCAAGAAGAGGGCTGACAGGGAAGGCGCGCATTCTCCCATGTCGTCGTGGCCGGCAAGGAGCTACCGGCAAGAAAAAACCCGCCCGGCGATGCCGGGCGGGTCGGTGTTGGTGGAGGTGGCGGGAGTCGAACCCGCGTCCGAAGGCGTTCAACGCCCAGTACTACATGCTTAGCTCACCGTTGGATCTCGTCCCGCGACAGCACGATGTGCGAAGCGCATCGAAGGACCAGCCTGCTTGATTTGACCCTGGCCGACAGGCGGCGGCTTCGGGCGATCCCGTGATGATGACCCTACATCCACGAGCACGAGCACAAGTGGGTTCGGGGCTAGGCCTTAAGCGGCCAGAGCGTAGTTGTCGTCGTTGGCAACTATAAGTTTGCGGCTGGATTTACGAGGAAAGCTGCCCCCTCGGCATGCACCAGGCCATCTCACTACCCCCGTCGAAGCCAGAACACCCCCGGGGAAACGCGAAACAGCTTGACCAGTATATGGGGCCGGCGCGCCGTCCTTCAATGAACGGATGCGATCAAGCGGCCTTGTTGTGCGAGCGCATGGTGCGCTGCTTCTCACGCTGCCAGTCGCGTTCCTTGGCGGAGTCGCGCTTGTCGTGTTCCTGCTTGCCCCGGGCCACGCCGATCTCGACCTTCACCTTGTTGCCCTTCCAGTACATCGCGGTGGGAACGAGGGTGTAGCCCTTGCGCTCGGTGGCGCCGATCAGGTGGTCGATTTCATGCCGGTGCAGCAGCAGTTTGCGGATGCGGCGGTCCTCGGCGATGACGTGCGTGGAGGCACTGATCAGCGGCGGAATCGAGGCGCCGAAAAGGTACAGCTCGCCATTGCGCACGATCGCATAGCTCTCGCCGAAGTTGATCCGGCCAGCACGCAGCGCCTTCAGCTCCCAGCCCTGCAGGGCGATACCGGCTTCGTAGCGCTGGTCGATGTGGTACTCGTGACGGGCACGCCGGTTCAGCGCAATGGTGCCGCCGCCTTTAGTGTCCTTGTCCTTGCTCTTGCTCATGTCCGCTAGACTTCCGGGCGGTTGCCCTGTGCTGGGTTGGCCTCATATCCGGGCAGGTCAACCCTTGAATCGTGATGTGTCGAGAGGCTTTGCGTGATCGAAATCCGCCGCAGCGCGCTGGTGGCCTATACCCCCGCGCAGATGTTCGATCTGGTGAACGACGTGGAAGCATACCCAAAGCGCTTCGCCTGGTGTGCCGGATCTCGTGTGCTGGAGCGTGGGGAGGACATGATGGTTGCCCGCCTCGACCTCAAGATGGCCGGTTTCAACCAGAGCTTCACGACCCGCAACACCACGGAGCGACCCGGTCGCCTGCAGATGAGTCTGGTTGACGGGCCGTTCCGCAGCCTGGAGGGGCTCTGGACCTTCACTGCCCTGGGAGACCACGGGTGCAAGATCGCGTTCTCGCTCGACATCGACTACGGCGGTCTGCTCGGTGCCGGAGCCATCAAGCTGGGATTCCAGGGGCTGGCGGGCAGGATGGTCGAGGACTTCACGCGCGAGGCACGGCGGACCTATGGGTGACGCTCTCGGACCGATCAGGGTAGATGCGGTATTCGCCTTGCCGGGAACTGCCTGGACCACCGTCCTGGAGTTGCCGGCGGGGTCTACCGTCGCCGGTGCGATGGTGGCCTTGCTTCGTGTTGACGCCAGCCCGGAAGGGCTGGCCGATGCGATCCGCGCGAAACGGATCGGCCTGTTTGGGCGCCGCGTCGACGAGGATTTCGTACTGAGTGATGGAGATCGCCTGGAGCTCTACCGTCCGCTTACCGCAGACCCCAAGGATGCCCGCCGCCGCCGAGCGGCCCGTTCCGGATGAAGGTACGGGCGCCGGGCAGGCTCAGTGCTGCTCGCCGCCAGTGTCGGTCGGTGTCTCGTTCTTGTCGCCCTTGGCGTCGTCGACGGGGTAGCTCACCTTGAATTTCTGCGTTTCCTTGAGCAGCTTCTCGGCGTCCTCGGCGAAGAAGTCGCCTTCGGTACGCACCAGGGCGTCGTTGTTGAAGGTCAGGGTGAAGGTGCGGATCTTGATCGGGCCACCGCGATGCTGCTGGGTCGAGACGTAGTCCCAGCGGTCGTGGTCGAACGGGTTGCTGACGGAGGGCGAGCCCAGTAGCACCAGCACCTGCCGCTTGGTCATGCCGGGCTTGAGCTGCTCGACAGCGTCCTTGGTGAGGATGTTGCCCTGCTGCACGTCGGGGGTGTACACGAGTCGACAACTGGCCAGGGAGAGCGCCAGTGTGGCGAAACCCAGCGTGCGAATCAGCTTTTGCATGCGTGTTGCGTCCCGAACGTAAAGGTCACGGATGATACACTAACGGCCTTGCGATACCGCTCGCGGAGCCGGCAATGGATCAGGAAACCAGAGATCTGCGCAAGGCCGGGTTGAAGGTCACTCACCCGCGCATGCGCATCCTCCAGATCTTCGAGGAAGAGGATGCCCACCATCTCTCTGCCGAGGACATCTACCGCCGCCTGCTGGCCTCCCAGGAAGACATAGGATTGGCCACCGTGTACCGGGTGCTGACCCAGTTCGAGGCGGCCGGCATCCTGATGAAGCACAACTTCGAGGGCGGGCAGGCGGTCTACGAGCTCGACCGTGGCAAGCATCACGACCACATGATCGACGTAGACAGCGGCAAGGTCATTGAGTTCGTCAGCGAGGAGATCGAGCGCCTGCAGCGGGAGATCGCCGCCAAGCATGGTTACGAACTGGCTGACCACAGCCTGGTGCTGTATGTCCGCCCAAAGGGCAACCGATCCAGATGATCGCTTAGGGGGCTGGGCTCAGTCCCCCCGATCCTGTGGACGACGACGGGCGAAAAAAAACCGCAGGTGGACTCCTGTCCACCTGCGGTTTATCCGCTACCTCGTGGCTAAGGGTTCGGGCGAGTTGCTCGCGAAAACCCTGTCACCGAAGGTATCGGCCGAGCAGCTATCCTTGCCGCCCTTCGAAGCCACCGTCCCCACGGTGACTTCGGCTCGCCATCTTGCAATGGCGGCTCCCCCACATCGATGTAAGGATCCTAACGAAGCCTTCACGAACCGGGTATCGGAAAAATTCCTAGGAATGACGTCCGGATGACTCGGCCTTGGCGGGCGAAAAATTGTTGCCACGCAACAAGATGCGCAGGTGGACCCCCGGCGCGCCGGGGCGCAGTCGAAACAGCCCGCCCAGCGATGTAACGCGGTCGCGCATGCCCTGGAGGCCACGGCCGCCCCGCGGCAGCGTGCTGGGAAGCCCGTTGCCGTTGTCGCGGATGTCGAGCAGGGCCAGCGGGGCTCCGTGACGCTCGCCGATGCGCAGCCGGAGCCGGAATTGGCTGGCCTGCGCATGTTTCACCGTATTGGTGGCGCTTTCCTGCACCAGGCGATAGATCGCCGTGCGGGTGTCGTCGTCAAGTAACCGCGGATCGCCGTAGAGGTCGGTTATGTACTCCACGCCGGCGGCGTCCAGCAGATCCCGGATAGGTCCTTCCTCCAGCGCACGCAGCAGGCCGAACTCGTCGAGCACGGCGGGACGCAGATCGTCCAGGAGACGGTGCAAGGCCCGGCGCATGTGGCCGAGGATGGCATTGACCGAGTGGACCACGTCTTCCATGCCTGCAGACTGAAGGCGGGCCTGCGCCAGCTTCATATGCGTTTGGATCGCGGTGATGTTCTGGCCGAGTTCGTCATGGAGCTCGGCCGCCATGTAGCGTCGCTGGCTCTCCTCGGCCTGCAGGTTGCCGCGCGCAGCATCGCGCAGCTGGCGTGCAAGTTGATCGAGTCGCCGGTTGACGGCCGCGAGGTAGACATTCTGCTCGGCAACCCGCTCGCTGCTGCGGCGCAGTGCGTCGGTGGCCGAGCCGAGCATCAGCGCACCGGTACCCGCAACGGCCAGGAACAGGTAGCCGGATGCGCTGGGAATCGGCTGTCCGACCACGTAGTCGACCAGGCTCATGCCCATGCTGGTGGTGATCATGGCCAAGCCGGCACCCCGCCAACCGTGGCGGAACGCGAAGAACATTACCGGCGCCAGCGAGAGCACGCGGGCGAATTGCGGCTGCGGTGCGGCGTGCTCGGACAGCATCAGCAGGATGGCCATCGAGGGCAACATCACCAGCAGGCCATCCATGATCAGGTTGGCGAGCATGCGGCGGCCCGGTCTGGCGCGTACCAGCATGATCATCAGCGGCACGACCAGCAGCACGCCGAGATAGTTGCTCAGCAGATCCAGGCCCAGGGCCTCGACCATCGAGCTGGACGGGGCGGTCTGGTGCATCAGCGCGAGCAGCGCGGCATCCACCGCGGTGGTCGCGGTGACGATGAGTACCGCCGAGAGCAACAGACGGGTCACGTCCTCCGGCACGCGCAGGCTCGGGTGGAGGTTGGCCTTGCGCAGCAGCCACAGGCCGGTGGCGACGATCAGCGGGTCCGGCACATCGCCGATAAGAAACCCCAGCCAACCCATGACCTCGTCACGGTGGACTTCGAGGAAGACGCTCGCCCCCAACTCCATGCCCAATAGCCACGGCCACTGACGCGTCGGGGTCAGCAGCAACGCGCCGAAACGCAGGCCGAACGGAAGCATCCAGTAGGGCTGCTCCGTGGGCCACAGCAGCAGCCAGGCTGCCAGGTAGCACACACCAATGAACGGGCCGGAGGCCAGGAGCCGGGTCGTAGAGGTCCGCATCGGAGCATGTTACATGTGCGATGCTTGGTCCGGTTGGGGGAGGGCGTGGCTCGGTGGAGAGAGGCATGTACAGCATTGTTCTGGTCGACGATCACGCGATCGTCCGTGAGGGGTTCAAGCGTCTGATCGAGATGGAGCCGGACCTGGAGGTCGTGGCCGAGTGCCGCTGTGCCGATGACGCAGTGGACGCGATCAACCGTACTTCTCCCGATCTGGTGGCGCTGGATCTGTCGTTGCCGGACGGCAGCGGCTTGCCGCTGATCGAGCATCTGCTGAGCGTCTCCCCGGGCAGCCGGATCGTCGTGCTCAGCATGCACGACGGCGAGCCCTACGTTTCGGAAGCCCTGCGTCGCGGTGCCAGCGGCTTCGTAACCAAGGGAGTTGCGCCCGAGGAGCTCGTGGCCGGGCTCAGGGCGGTGATGGAAGGGGAGTGCTACCTGAGTTCGGACCTGCGCCAGCGGCGGGCCGATCGGCCGACCGAGGCGCTCGACCCGATCCAGCGCCTGACCGCCCGCGAGCGCGAAGTTTTCCTGCTGTTGGCGGCTGGCCGTGCGCCCAAGCAGGTGGCGGCGGAGCTGGGCATCGGCCAGAAGACCGTCTACATCCATCGCGCCAGCCTGATGGGCAAGCTCGGCGCGGGTTCGGAACTGGATCTCTACCGCATGGCCAGCGAGCGCGGACTGCTCGACGGGCCGACCTGAACCTCAGTCCGCCTGCGCACGCTCCAGCATTTGCCGGGCATGCGCACGGGTGGCGGCGGTGATCTCGACGCCGCCCAGCATCCGCGCCAGTTCGGCTTGGCGCCCGGCACCGTCGAGCGCCTTGATCAGCGTCGCCGTGGTCTGCCCATCGCTGTGCTTGCTCACCTGAAGGTGGGCATGGCCTTGGGCGGCGACTTGGGGCAGATGGGTCACGCACAGCACCTGGCGCCGGGTACCGAGCGAGCGCAGTTTCTGGCCGACCACTTCGGCCACGGCGCCGCCGATGCCCGTGTCCACCTCGTCGAACACCATGGTACCGACGGTGTCCTTGCCCAGCGTGGCCACCTCGATCGCCAGGCTGATGCGCGCCAGTTCGCCGCCGGAGGCCACCTTGCGCAGCGGCCTTGGCGGCTGTCCGGGGTTGGCGCTGACCAGTAGCTCGCAGCGTTCGCGGCCCTGCGGATCGGGATCCCCGCCTCCGGCCGGCTCCAGCTCGATCGCCAGCGTGCCGCCGGCCATGCCGAGCTCGCCCATCAGGGCGCCGACCTCCGCCGCCAGGCGGGTGGCCGCGTCGCGGCGGGAGGCACCGAGGACGTCGGCGGCGTTTGCATACCGCTGCTGTAGCTTGTCGCGACGGGCTTCGAGCGCGTCCAGCGCCTCGCCCGCACCCTCCAGTTCCGCCAGTTCGGCGCGCAGGGCAACGAGCTTGTCGTGAAGGTCGGCGGTGGGCAGACGATGCCGGCGGCCCAGTTCATGCAGCCGGGCCAGGTGGGTGTCGACCTGCGTGAAGCGTTCGGGGTCGAGATCGACGTCCTGCGCGTAGCGCCCGAGGTCGTCGGCGGCCTCGCCGAGCTGGATCGTGGCGTTGTCGACCAGTTCCAGCAGCGGCTGCAGGCGGTCGTCGATCGCCGCCAGCCGGGCCAGCTCGGCCTGCGTGCGGCCCAGCACGCGGCGAAGTGCGAATTCGCTGTCGCCATCGATCATGTCGACCACGCCGGCCGCGCCCTCGGCCAGGCGGCCGGCGTTGGACAGGCGCTTGTGCGACGCCTCCAGCTCGGCCAGCTCCTCCGGCGGCAGCGCCCACTGCTCCAGTTCGGCGACCTCGTGGCGAAGCAACTCAAGCTGGCGGTCGCGGTCCTCGCCGCCGCTGAGCTTGCGGATGCGCGCACCGACCTCGCGCCATTCGGCGGCCAGCGAGCGGACCTCGCCGAGGGCGGCCTCGTTCCCGGCGTAGGCGTCAAGGAGGGCCAGTTGGTGTCCCCGCGAGAGCAGCGCCTGGTGTTCGTGCTGGCCGTGGATTTCAACCAGCAACGCGGCCAGTTCGCCGAGCTGGCTGGCGTTGGCGGGGCGGCCGTTGATCCACGCGCGCGAGCTGCCTTCGGCGCGGATCACCCGGCGCAGCTGGCAGTGGCCGTCGTCGTCCAGCTCCTCGCATTCCAGCCAGGCCCGGGCTTCGGGAAGCTCGGTCAGGTCGAACTCCGCGGCCAGCTCCGCGCGATCCGCGCCGGCGCGCACCATGCCGCTGTCGGCGCGGGCGCCGGCCAGCAGCATCAGGGCATCGACCATCAGCGATTTGCCGGCGCCGGTCTCGCCGCTGACCACGGTGAGGCCCGGGCCGAAGGTGATCTCGGCTTCTTCAACGACGGCGAAATGTCGGACGTAGAGCGAAGTGAGCATGGAAACCGGTTCGGTGGAAGAAGCTGGATTGTAGGGATGGCGGGCGATACGGGCGAGGCCCCGCCCGTCGGATGCAGGGCGGCTTGCAAAGCCGCCCGCCGCACCTTATTTCTTTGCCGTCTCACGGATTGCCACAGCGCATGCCACAGCATCACGGCCACGAACTCGACGCCCGCGCCCGCAGGTTGCTGCGGTCGCTGATCGCGCAGTACCTGTCCGACGGCGAGCCGGTCGGCTCGCGCACGCTGTCGCGCTCGTCCGGCCTGGACGTCAGCCCGGCGACTATCCGCAACATCATGGCGGACCTGGAGGAGGCCGGTCTGGTCGCCTCGCCGCATACCTCGGCCGGGCGCATTCCCACGCCGCGCGGGCTGCGCCTGTTCGTGGACAGCCTGATCGAACTGCAGCCGCTGCACCGGGACGACATGGCCCGCCTCAGGCGCGAGCTTCCGCCACAGCCGGCCACGACTCGCGACCTGCTCGGCAACGTGTCGACGCTGCTCTCTGCGATGACCCATTTCGCCGGTGTGGTCACCGTACCCAAGCAGGGCGATTTCCCGCTGCGCCACATCGATTTCGTGGCCCTGCCGGATGCCCAGGTGCTGGTGGTGCTGGTTTTTGCCGACAACCAGGTGCAGAACCGCATCGTCCGGTTGGCCAAGCCGCTGGACAACCGGGAGCTGGAACAGGCGGCCAACTACCTCAACGCCCACTTTGCCGGGTTGCGGCTGGACGACATCCGCAGCCACCTGCTGCGCGAAATCCGCGAGGCCGGCAGCGAGCTCAACCGGCTGCTGGCCAATTCGGTCGAGCTGGCGGCAGCTTCGTTCGCCCCGGTGGGCGAGGGCGAGGACGTGTTGGTCAGCGGCCAGACCAACCTGATGAATTACGCCGAGCTCGCCGATCTGGACCGCCTGCGCGAGCTGTTCGAGGCCTTCCAGAAGAAGAACGAGCTGCTGCAGCTGATGGAGATGTGCGCCCGTGCGCCGGGCGTGCGGCTGTTCATCGGCGAGGAATCGGGCTTCACCGCGCTGGACGGCTGCAGTGTCGTCACCGCTACCTACGGCGCCCACGGCCGGGTGATGGGCGCGGTCGGCGTGATCGGCCCCACCCGCATGGCGTATGAGCGTGTGATTCCGGTGGTGCAGGCCACGGCCGGGCTGCTCAGCGATGCCTTGAATCGGGCTGCGTCGGCCTCATAAACGCCCCGGGAGGCGGGGTTCCCCGCATGTTTTCGAGGGTCGGCAAGCCTTGCCGGCCCGGGTTTTCTGCTGGAGTGGGACTATGCAAAACAACGATCCGCAGGCGCCGGAGCAGGGCCAGGAATCGGCTGGCCAGACGGAGCAGCTATCGGCCCTGCAGGCACGCATTGCCGAGCTGGAGGCCAGCAACGCCGAGCTTCGCGAGAGCGTGCTGCGCGAGCGGGCGGACCTGGAGAACCAGCGTCGGCGGCTGCAGCGTGACCTGGAGCAGGCGCGTCGCTTCGCCAACGAGAAGCTGCTGAACGACCTGCTGCCGGTCTACGACAGCCTGGAGCGCGGGCTGGCGGTGGAAGGCGGCGACGTGGCGGCGATCCGCGAAGGCATCAGCCTCACGTTGAAGGCGCTGCTCAAGGTGGCCGAGGCCAACGGCATGGTGCAGGTCGATCCGCTCGACCAGCCGCTCGACCCGGAGCGCCACCATGCGGTCAGCATGGTCGCCGCACCGGGCAAGGCGCCGGGCACGGTGGTGAGCGTGCTGCAGAAGGGTTACGTGTTGAACGACCGCCTGCTGCGGCCGGCGCTGGTCGCCGTCGCGCAGGAGTGAGGCATCGGCTGGCGGCGGTCGGTTGACCGGCGTCAAGCCAGACCCCAATCGGGAGGCCCGATCGGCATTGAATCGCCAGGCCCGGGCCCCATTCTGGAAACCAGTCCGCGGCCGCGGGGGCCGCAAGAAAATTTCGGAGCACACACATGGGCAAGATCATCGGTATCGACCTGGGCACGACCAACTCGTGCGTGGCCGTCATGGACGGCACCTCGGTCAAGGTCATCGAGAACTCGGAAGGCGATCGCACCACGCCGTCCATCGTCGCCTTCAACAAGGACGGCGAAGTGCTGGTCGGTGCCTCGGCCAAGCGCCAGAGCGTGACCAATCCGAAGAACACCTTCTACGCGGTGAAGCGCCTGATCGGCCGCAAGTTCACCGACGCCGAGGTGCAGAAGGATCTCGACATCGTTCCCTACGGCATCGTGGCGCACGACAACGGCGACGCCTGGGTGCAGACCTCCGACGGCAAGAAGATGGCGCCGCAGGAGATCTCGGCCAAGGTGCTGATGAAGATGAAGAAGACCGCCGAGGACTATCTCGGCGAGACCATCACCGAGGCGGTGATCACGGTCCCGGCGTACTTCAACGACAGCCAGCGCCAGGCGACCAAGGACGCCGGCAAGATCGCCGGCCTCGACGTCAAGCGCATCATCAACGAGCCGACCGCGGCCGCGCTGGCCTACGGCCTGGACAAGAAGGGCGGCGACCGCAAGATCGCGGTGTACGACCTGGGCGGCGGCACCTTCGACGTGTCGATCATCGAGATCGCCGAGGTCGACGGCGAGAAGCAGTTCGAGGTGCTGGCCACCAACGGCGACACCTTCCTGGGTGGCGAAGACTTCGACATGCGCGTCATCGACTACCTGGTGGAAGAGTTCCAGAAGGACCAGGGCATTGACCTGCGCAAGGATCCGCTGGCCCTGCAGCGCCTGAAGGACGCTGCCGAGCGCGCCAAGATCGAGCTGTCCTCCAGCCATCAGACCGAGGTCAACCTGCCGTACGTGACGGCCGATGCCTCCGGTCCGAAGCACCTGAACATCAAGCTGACCCGCGCCAAGCTCGAAGCGCTGGTCGAGGATCTGGTCAAGCGCACCATCGAGCCGTGCCGCACCGCGCTCAACGACGCCGGTCTGCGCGTGTCCGACATCAACGAGGTGATCCTCGTCGGTGGCCAGACCCGCATGCCCAAGGTGCAGGAGTCGGTGAAGGACTTCTTCGGCAAGGAGCCGCGCAAGGACGTCAACCCGGACGAGGCCGTCGCCGTGGGCGCGGCGATCCAGGGCGGCGTGCTGGGCGGTTCGGTCAAGGACGTGCTGCTGCTGGACGTGACTCCGCTGTCGCTGGGTATCGAGACCATGGGCGGCGTGATGACCAAGCTGATCGAGAAGAACACCACGGTGCCGACCAAGGCCTCGCAGGTGTTCTCCACCGCCGACGACAACCAGACCGCGGTCACCGTGCACGTGCTGCAGGGCGAACGCGAGCGCGCCAGCGCCAACAAGTCGCTGGGCAAGTTCGACCTGCAGGGCATCGAGCCGGCGCCGCGCGGCATGCCGCAGATCGAGGTCACCTTCGACATCGACGCCAACGGTATCCTGCACGTGTCGGCCAAGGACAAGAAGACCGGCAAGGAGCAGCGCATCGAGATCAAGGCCGGCTCGGGCCTGTCCGAGGAAGAGATCGCCCGCATGGTCGCGGACGCCGAGGCGAACAAGGAAGAGGACAAGAAGTTCCACGAGCTCGTCGGTGCCCGCAACAAGGCCGACCAGCTGGTGCACGCCACGCGCAGCGCGCTGAAGGAGCACGGCGGCAAGGTGCCGGCCGACCAGCTGTCCACGATCGAGGGCGCGCTGTCCGACCTGGAGAAGGTCAAGGACGGCGACGACAAGGCGGCGATCGAGGCGAAGGTAGAGAAGCTCGAGCAGGTGGCCCAGGCGCTGTATGCCGCGGCCCAGTCCGGCGGTGACGCCGGCGCCCAGGCCGCCCCGGGCGGCGGCTCGGCCCAGCCGGACGACGTGGTGGATGCCGAGTTCACCGAGGTCAAGGACGGCGACAAGAAGTAAGCCGCGTCGGTCGACGACATCGACGGAAAACCAGCCCGCGCCGCGCCGAAAGCCGGCGCGGGCTGTTTGCTTGGAGGGCGCCGGCAAATGAGCGGGCGCTGGGGACGTGATCGAGTTTCGGGTGTGATGAATGAGCAAGCGTGACTACTACGAAGTGCTGGGCGTGGAGCGCAGCGTCACCGAGGTGGAGCTGAAGAAGTCCTTCCGCCGCCTGGCCATGAAGTACCACCCGGACCGCAACCCCGACGATCCCCACGCGCAGGAGAAGTTCAAGGAGGCCAAGGAGGCCTACGAGGTGCTCGCCGACGCGCAGAAGCGCGCGATGTACGACCAGCACGGCCACGCCGCCTTCGAGGGGGGCATGGGCGGTCGCGGTGGCGCCGGCTTCGGCGACATGGGCGACATCTTCGGCGACATCTTCGGCGACATCTTCGGCGGTGGGCGCGGCCGCCCACGTCGCGGTGCGGACCTGCGCTACATCATGGAGCTGGACCTCGAGGAGGCCGTGTTCGGCATCGAGCGGACCATCGAGATTCCCACCCAGGTGAACTGCCACCACTGCAACGGCTCGGGCTCGGCCGACGGCAAGACGGTCACCTGCAAGACCTGCCACGGCCACGGTCGTGTGCGCATGCAGAACGGCATCTTCTCGATCCAGCAGGCGTGCCCGCATTGCGGCGGCAGTGGCCAGGCGATCGAAAAGCCGTGCCGGCACTGCCATGGCGAGGGGCGACTGGAGGAGACACGCAAGCTCTCCGTGCGCATCCCTGCCGGTGTGGATACCGGCGACCGCATCCGGCTTGCCGGGCAGGGTGAGGCCGGACCGGCCGGCGCCGAGTCCGGAGATCTGTACGTGGAGGTGCGCGTGCGCGAGCACGCGATCTTCCAGCGCGACGGCAACGATCTCTACTGCGAGGTCCCGATCCGCTTTTCTCAGGCTGCGCTGGGCGCCGAGCTGGCGGTGCCCACGCTGGAGGGCGAGGTGCCGATCACCATCCCGCCGGAGACCCAGACCGGCCAGCAGTTCCGCCTGCGCGGCCGCGGCGTGAAGTCGGTGCGCAGCGGTCGCCACGGCGACCTGATCTGCCGGGTGGTGGTGGAGACCCCCGTGCGGTTGACCAAGGAGCAGCGCGAGCTGCTGGAGCAACTGGAAGCCAGCTTCGTCGAAGGCGATGCCGAAAAGCACATGCCACGCGCCAAGACCTGGGTCGACGGGGTCAAGCAGTTCTGGTCGCGGGTGACTTCCTGAGGCATGGGTCGTGCCCGCTCGGGCATGATGCGGTTCTGGCGGGTGCAGATGGATGGAGCGGGTCATGGGTGAAGCGGTTCGGGTCGCGGTCAATGGCGCCACAGGACGGATGGGGCGCGTGCTGGTCGACCTGCTGCGGCGGGATCGGCGCTTCGAGCTGGTAGCGGCGATCACTTCGGCCGGGGATGGTGAGATGGGTACCCCGGTTGCCCCGGGCAGCGGGCTCTGCTTCAGCCACGACTGGACGCAGGCCGGTGAGCTCGACGTGGTGATCGACTTCAGCGGTCCGGACGGACTGGATGCCGCCCTGGGTTATTGTCTGGAACGCAAGGTGGCGCTGGTGGTCGGCACCACGGGCCTGGGCGAAGCGCGCGAGGCCCGTCTCGATCGGGCTGGTGCAGACATCCCGGTGCTCCGTTCGGCCAATTTCAGCCTTGGCGTGGCCGTGCTGTCGCGGCTGCTGCGCCAGGCCGCCGCCGCGCTGGCGGAGTGGGACCTGGAAATCGTCGAGGCCCATCACAATCGCAAGGAGGATGCCCCCTCCGGCACGGCACTGCTGCTGGGCGAAGCCGCCGCCGCCGGGCGCGGCGTGGTGCTGGGTGAGCGGGCAGTGTTCGCCCGCGAGGGCCGGACGGGCCCCCGCAAGGCAGGCGAAATCGGCTTTGCCGTGGTGCGCGGTGGCGACATCGTCGGCGAGCACACCGCCCTGCTGATCGGTCAGGGCGAGCGGGTGGAACTGGCCCACCGGGCGACCGACCGTGGCATCTTCGCCCGCGGCGCGGTCGAGGCCGCGCACTGGCTGGCCGGCAAACCAGCGGGGCACTACTCGCTCGACGCGATGCTGGCCGAACGCAGCGGCGGCTGATCCCGCCTCTGGGTCAGTCGCGATGCGAGGCGTCGCGTGCGCGACCGGCGCCGAAACGGGTGTCGAGACGGCCGAAGATCTTCTTGAACGCGCGGGAGAACTTGCCGCGCTTGGTCTTGCGCAGCTTCTCCTCTTCGCTGGTCAGCCAGGCGACCTGGATCACCCGGCGCTCGCCTTCGTAGGGCAGGTGGCCGTGGAAGGAGTTGTCGCAGCGCTTGAACACGGCGAACTCGCCGTAAAGCGGCTTGAGTTCCGGTACGACCACGTCGTCGATGTTGTCGATGCGGTGCAGGAAACGCAGGCAGCCGTCGCTGGTGTCCGGCCACTTCGGGTTGAGGTAGAGCAGGGCCGTGGCGATCTTGGAGCGGCTGTCGGTATGGATGGTGCCGTGGCGCTTGTTGAGGGAGCGACAGATCGTCACCAGCGTCGGGTAGGCGCCCAGGTTTTCGATGCCGAGCCGCCGCCCCACGGCGCTCGCGAACGGGGGCGAGGTCAGGTGCTCGACCAGGGTGTTGATGGTCGGTCCGCAGTCGGCCGGGTCGTAGGGAAAGAAGCCGGCGCTGGCGTACTTCGGAAAGTCGCGGTCGAGTTCGCCGCGGGCCTCGTCGGGAAGCTGGCCGTGGGCGATCATGAACGGGAACGGCTCGAGCTTGACCTCGGTGTCGGGACGATCGAGGCGGGCGGGGTCGAGCAGTACGACGGCATTCATCGGGCGACGGCTTCCTCGTGGGTTGGCGCGCAAGTGTAGCGCTCCGCGCGGCCTCGTCATCGACCTGGTTTGGCCTTCCGTTCACCTGAAGTCGTGGACAGGAAAGCTGTCGCGGCCTATCATTTCAATCCGCCCAGACCATCCACGACCTAAGGTCCACAAGCCAGCTTCATTGCGGCTTGCGGGCTTTGCTGCACCTAAAGGCGGCCTCCCCATGCTTATTCCTGCTCTGCTTGCCCTCGAAGACGGCAGCGTGTTCCACGGCCACGCCGTGGGCGCCACCGGCCAGACCGTCGGCGAGGTGGTGTTCAACACCGCCATGACCGGTTACCAGGAGATCCTCACCGATCCCTCCTACGCCCGGCAGCTCGTCACGCTGACCTACCCCCATATCGGCAACACCGGCTGCAACGTCGAGGACGAGGAGTCCACCGCCGTACATGCCGCCGGGCTGATCGTGCGCGACGTGCCGCGCCGTCCCAGCAACTGGCGCAACCAGGAGAGCCTGCCCGACTACCTCAGGCGCCACGGCATCGTGGCGATCGCCGGCATCGACACCCGCCGCCTGACCCGCATCCTGCGCGACAAGGGCGCGCTGGGCGGCTGCATCGTGGCTGGCGAGTCGATCGACGTCGACGCGGCCATCGCCGCGGCCAAGGGCTTCCCCGGCCTGAACGGGATGGACCTGGCCAAGGTGGTGAGCACCACCGGCCACTACGAGTGGAACGAGGGCACCTACGATCTGGACCGCACCGCGTTCAACCACCCCGAGAAGCGGTTCAAGGTGGTGGCCTACGACTTCGGCGTGAAGCGCAACATCCTGCGCCTGCTGGCCGAGCAAGGCTGCGACATCACCGTGGTGCCGGCGCAGACCCCGGCCGCCGAGGTGCTGGCGATGCAGCCGGACGGCGTGTTCCTCTCCAACGGCCCCGGCGACCCGGCCGCCTGCGACTATGCCGTCGCCGCGGCGCGCGAGCTGCTCGACGCGAAGGTGCCACTGTTCGGCATCTGCCTCGGCCACCAGATCATGGGCCTGGCGCTCGGCGCGAAGACGCTGAAGATGAAGTTCGGCCATCACGGCGCGAACCACCCGGTGAAGGACCACGACGACGGCCGCGTGCTGATCACCAGCCAGAACCACGGCTTCGCGGTGGACCCCGACACGCTGCCGGCCAACGCCCGCGTCACCCACACCTCGCTGTTCGACGGTTCGCTTCAGGGCTTCGCGCTCACCGACCGCCCGGCCTTCTGCTTCCAGGGCCACCCGGAAGCCAGCCCCGGCCCGCACGACATCGGCTACCTCTTCGACCGCTTCGCCGCCCTGATGCAGGAGGCCCGCTGACATGCCCAAGCGCACCGACATCCAGTCCATCCTCATCATCGGCGCCGGTCCGATCGTCATCGGCCAGGCCTGCGAGTTCGACTACTCCGGCGCCCAGGCCTGCAAGGCGCTGAAGGAGGAGGGCTACCGGGTCATCCTGGTGAACTCCAACCCCGCCACCATCATGACCGACCCGGATACGGCCGATGCGGTCTACATCGAGCCGATCAACTGGCAGACGGTCGAGCGCATCATCGCCAAGGAGCGCCCGGACGCGGTGCTGCCCACGATGGGCGGCCAGACCGCGCTGAACTGCGCGCTCGACCTGGCCGACCACGGCGTGCTGGAGAAATACGACGTCGAGCTGATCGGCGCCTCGCGCGAGGCCATCCGCATGGCCGAGGACCGCGAGCTGTTCAAGCAGGCGATGGCCGAGATCGGGCTGGACTGCCCGAAGGCCGAGGTCGCCCGCAGCTACGAGCAGGCGGTGGACATCCAGACCCGCGTCGGCTTCCCGACCATCATCCGCCCCAGCTTCACGCTGGGCGGCTCCGGCGGCGGCGTCGCCTACAACGTCGAGGAGTTCGAGGAGATCGTCAAGCGCGGTCTCGATCTCTCGCCGGTGCACGAGGTGCTGGTGGAGGAGTCCGTGCTCGGCTGGAAGGAGTTCGAGATGGAGGTGGTCCGCGACAAGGCGGACAACTGCATCATCGTGTGCTCGATCGAGAACCTCGATCCGATGGGCGTGCACACCGGCGATTCGATCACCGTGGCGCCGGCGCAGACCCTCACCGACAAGGAATACCAGCGCCTGCGCGACGCCTCGCTCGCGGTGCTGCGCAAGATCGGCGTGGACACCGGTGGCTCCAACGTGCAGTTCGGCATCAATGCCGAGACCGGCCGCGTGGTGGTCATCGAGATGAATCCGCGCGTGTCGCGCTCCTCCGCGCTGGCGTCCAAGGCCACCGGTTTCCCGATCGCCAAGATCGCGGCCAAGCTGGCGGTCGGCTACACGCTGGACGAGCTGAAGAACGACATCACCGGCGGCCTGACCCCGGCCTCGTTCGAGCCGACCATCGACTACGTGGTCACCAAGATCCCGCGCTTCGCGTTCGAGAAGTTCCCGCAGGCCGACGCCCGCCTGACCACCCAGATGAAGTCGGTGGGCGAGGTGATGGCCATCGGCCGCAGCTTCCACGAGTCGCTGCAGAAGGCGCTGCGTGGCCTGGAGATCGGCAAGACCGGCCTCAACCCGACCGGTCTGGACCTGACCAGCGACGAGGGGCTGGCCAAGCTCAAGCGCGAGCTGCGCGAGCCGCGGCCCGACCGCGTGTTCCACCTGGCCGATGCATTCCGTGCCGGCTTGTCGCTGGAGGAGGTGCACAGCCTCAGCCGCGTCGATCCGTGGTTCCTCGCCGCGTTCGAGGACATCGTGCTGGCCGAGAACGCCGTGCGCGAGCAGGGCGTCACCGCGCTGGACGCGCCGCGCCTGCGCCAGCTCAAGCGGCTGGGCTTCTCCGATGCGCGGCTGGCCGAGCTGGTCGGCACCGACGAGGCGGCGCTGCGCCACCTGCGCCGCACGCTGGGCATCCGCCCGGTGTACAAGCGCGTGGACTCCTGCGCCGCCGAATTCGCTACCACCACCGCCTACATGTACTCCACCTACGAGGAGGAGTGCGAAGCCAACCCGAGCGACCGCCAGAAGGTGATCGTGCTCGGCGGCGGTCCGAACCGCATCGGCCAGGGCATCGAGTTCGACTACTGCTGCGTGCACGCCGCGCTGGCGCTGCGCGAGGACGGGTTCGAGACCATCATGGTCAACTGCAACCCGGAGACCGTCTCGACCGACTACGACACCTCCGACCGCCTGTACTTCGAGCCGCTCACGCTCGAGGACGTGCTGGAGATCGTCGACCTGGAGCAGCCGAAGGGCGTGATCGTGCAGTACGGCGGCCAGACTCCGCTGAAGCTGGCCCGTGCGCTGGAGGCTGCCGGGGTGCCGGTGATCGGCACCTCGCCGGATTCGATCGACCTGGCCGAGGACCGCGAGCGCTTCCAGCAGATGATCCACAAGCTGGGCCTGCGCCAGCCGCCGAACCGCACCGCGCGCAACGCCGACGAGGCGCTGGCGCTGGCGCGCGAGATCGGCTACCCGCTGGTGGTGCGTCCGAGCTACGTGCTGGGCGGCCGCGCGATGGAGGTGGTCTACGACGACGCCGACCTCGCCCGCTACATCCGCGATGCGGTGCAGGTGTCGAACGACTCGCCGGTGCTGCTGGACCGCTTCCTCGACCACGCGGTCGAGGTGGACGTGGACATCATCGCCGACGCCAGTGGCGAGGTGCTGATCGGCGGCATCATGGAGCACATCGAAGAGGCCGGCGTGCACTCGGGCGACTCGTCCTGCTCGCTGCCGCCGTATTCCCTGTCGGGCGAGGTGCAGAACGAGCTGCGCCGCCAGGTCGCGGCGATGGCCAAGGAACTGAAGGTCATCGGCCTGATGAACACCCAGTTCGCGATCCAGGGCGATACCGTGTACGTGCTGGAAGTGAACCCGCGCGCCTCGCGCACGGTGCCGTTCGTCTCCAAGGCTACCGGCGTGGCACTGGCCAAGATCGCCGCCCGCTGCATGGCCGGACGTTCGTTGGCCGAGCAGGGCGCGACCCGCGAGGTGATCCCGTCGTACTACTCGGTCAAGGAGGCGATCTTCCCGTTCCTGAAGTTCCAGAACGTCGATCCGATCCTCGGCCCGGAGATGCGCTCTACCGGCGAGGTGATGGGCGTGGGTCGCAGCTTCGGCGCAGCCTTCGCGCGCGGTCACGACGCGGCCGGCATCAAGACGCCGCCCAAGGGCAAGGTGTTCGTGTCGGTGCGGGATGCCGACAAGGAGCGCCTGCTGCCGGTGGCGCGCGACGCGATCCAGCGCGGCTTCAGCCTGGTGGCCACGGCCGGCACGGCGGCGTTCCTGACCGAGCATGGCGTGGTCTGCGAGCGCGTCAACAAGGTGCTCGAGGGCCGGCCGCACATCGTCGACCTGATCAAGAACGGCGAGATCGTCTATATCGTCAACACCACCGAGGGCAAGCAGGCGATCGCCGACTCGTTCTCGATCCGGCGCGAGGCGCTGCAGCACCGCGTCACCTATTCCACCACCGTCGCCGGTGCCCGGGCCCTGATCCATTCGCTGGATTTCCACGGTGCGGGCGAGGTGCACAGCCTGCAGGAACTGCACAGGGAGTTGAGCGCATGAGTCGCGCACCGATGACCAAGGCGGGCGCCGAGCGCCTGCGTGGCGAACTGGATCGCCTGAAATCCGTGGATCGCCCCAAGGTGATCGCCGCGATCGCGGAAGCCCGCGCCCATGGCGACCTGAAGGAAAACGCCGAGTACCACGCCGCCCGCGAGCAGCAGAGCTTCATCGAGGGCCGCATCGCCGAGCTGGAGGCGGCGCTGTCCACGGCCGAGGTGATCGACATCACCCGGCTCGGTGCGGGCAACCGGGTCGTGTTCGGCGCCACCGTCGACCTGGAGGACGAGGACAGCGGCGAGGCGGTGACCTACCAGATCGTGGGTGACCTCGAGGCCGACATCAAGAAACGGCTGATTGCGGTGTCCTCTCCGATCGCGCGCGCATTGATCGGCAAGAGCGCGGGGGACAGCTTCGAGTTCACCGCGCCGAACGGCGTCAAGCACTACGAGATCGTCGACGTGCGCTACGAGTGATCCGGATCTGCCGGTGCCCATCCCGCGGGAGAGGCACCGGCGGCTCGCGAAGCGGCCCGGTCCCGAAGCCGGGCACAAAAAAAGGCCGCTTTCGCGGCCTTTTTCGCAGCTCGTCGCGCGGGAATCAGCGCTGACGGGCCTTGAAACGCGGGTTGCTCTTGCAGATCACGAACACCTTGCCGCGACGGCGCACAACCTTGCAGTCACGGTGCCGCTGCTTGGCGGACTTCAAAGAGGAAAGCACCTTCACGGCCAGCTCCTGGAACCAAAGAAAAATTCAAGTCCGCGATTGTAGCGTGCTTTCCTGGCCATCACAAGCTGCCGACAGTCGCCGTTTCGGCGACCACGGCCAGGAACTGGGCCAGCGCCGGCGAGGTGTCGTTGGCCCGGCTGGCGACGGCCAGGAGCATGTAGGCGTCGGGGTCCTCGACCGGGACATACGCCAGCCCGGCCAGCCGGACGGTGCGCATCGTCGCCGGTACCAGCGCGAGGCCGAGGCCGGCGGCAACCATCGCCAGCATGCCGTTCACCTGCTGCACGTGGCGCTGGATCCGGGGCTGGAATCCGGCCTTCTGCGCGAGCTGGTGCAGCCGGTCGTACAGCGTCACGGCCACCTCGCGTGGCTGCGCGACGAAGGGTTCCTGTGCCACCTCGTCCAGCCGCAGGCTGCTGCGTCCCGACAGGGGATGGCCCGCCGGCAGGGCGAGCAGCAGCGGTTCGCGGTCCAGCACGGTCATGCGCAGGGCCCTGGCGTCGATCGCGCGACGAGGTTCGTCGCGGACGAAGCCGACGTCGATCCGGCCGTCCAACAGCGCCTCGAATTGCGGTTCGGTGTAGAGCTCGCTGAGCTCGACCCGCACATTCGGCGCCAGTTGCCCATAGCGCAGCAGGATCCGCGGCAGGGCGGGGTGGAACGATACCGATACGGTGTAGGCCAGCTGAAGCTGGCCGCTGTGGCCGGCCGCGGCAGCCACCACCTGGGTGCGCGCCTCGTCGGCCTTGGCCAGGATCTGGCGGGCATGGTCGAGGAAAATGCGTCCGGGGCCGGTAACGGATACGGACCGCTTGGTTCGCTCCAGCAGCCGTACGCCCAGGTCCTGCTCCAGCGCCTGGATCTGCTGGGACAGTGGCGGTTGCGACAGATGCAGTCGTCGCGCGGCGCGGGTGAAGCTGAGCTCCTCGCAGACAGCCACGAAATAGCGCAGCTGGCGGAAATCGAACATATAGGGAAATCCGATTAATCGGGCGTCAAATATATATTGGCGCTGTTTCCCGGGCGAGCCTAAGATTCCGCTCGTCCGCCACCTTTCCCCTCCCCCGGGTGGCGCGGCCCCGCCCCGCAACGACGCTTTCCCCTCGACCGCCGGCATCCCCCCCCCCCTGAGCCGCCCGTCGATGCGTCGTTCTGCGGGGCGTTTCTTTTTTCGTTCACCCGGCCGCCTGCACGGCAGGCGGCTATCCGGGCCGTGTCCTCAGAGCGATGCAGCCAGGCGCGTACCCTGGTCGATGGCGCGCTTGGCGTCGAGCTCGGCAGCCACGTCGGCACCGCCGATGACGTGGGTGGTCATTCCCGAGGCGGCAAGCGAATCGGCCAGCGGCCGGAACGGTTCCTGGCCGGCACAGACCACGACATGGTCGACCGGCAGCACGACCGGCTTGCCTGCCACGGCGATGTGCAACCCCTGGTCGTCGAGACGCTCGTAGGTGACGCTGCCGAGCATCTGCACCTGCTTGGACTTGAGCGTCGCCCGATGGACCCAGCCGGTGGTCTTGTTCAGCCGTGCGCCGGGGCGCCCCTCGCTACGCTGCAGGAGCCAGACCTCGCGAGCGGGCGGCTCGGGAGCCGGTGCGCCCAGACCGCCACGCGCGGCCAGGGCCATATCGACGCCCCATTCGCGGGTCCATTGCTGGATGTCCGTGCTGGGCGCGGGAGGGTTCTCGACGAGGAACTCCGCCACGTCGAAGCCGATGCCGCCGGCGCCGATGATCGCGACCTTGCGACCCACCGGGCGATCGTGTGCGAGCACGTCGAGATAACTCAGCACACGCGGGTCCTCGCTGCCGGGAAAGGCGATCCGGCGCGGCGTGATTCCCGTCGCCAGCACCACCTCGTCGAACGATCCGTCGGACAGCATGGCGGTGTCGACGCGCGTGTTCAGCCTCAGCCTCACACCCGCGTCGGCAAGGCGATGGCCGAAATAGCGCAGGGTCTCGTGGAACTCTTCCTTGCCGGGAATGCGCTTGGCGTAGTTGAACTGGCCGCCGATACGGTCGGCCTGGTCGAACAGTGTGACGGCATGGCCACGTTCGGCCGCCACGCTGGCGCAAGCCATGCCCGCCGGTCCTGCGCCGACGACCGCAATGCGCTTGCGCTTCGCCGCTGGCGTGATGGACAACTCGGTCTCGTGGCAGGCGCGCGGGTTCACCAGGCAACTGGCGCGGCGGTTCTGGAATACGTGATCCAGGCAGGCCTGGTTGCAGGCGATGCAGGTGTTGATGCGCGAGGCTCGGTCGTCCATCGCCTTGCGCACCCATTGCGGATCGGCCAGCAGCGGCCGCGCCATCGACACCATGTCGGCGTCGCCGCTGGCAAGGATCCGCTCGGCGACCTCGGGCATGTTGATGCGGTTGGTGGTAACCAGCGGGATGCGCACCTCCTGCTTCATCCTCCGGGTCACCCAGGTGAAGGCGCCCCGCGGCACCGAAGTGACGATGGTGGGGACGCGCGCCTCGTGCCAGCCGATGCCGGTGTTGATGATGCTGGCGCCGGCGGCCTCGATCGCCTTGGCCAGTGCCACGATTTCCTCCCAGCTCTGGCCCTGCTCGACCAGGTCGAGCATTGACAGTCGGTAGATGATGATGAAATCCCGGCCGAGCGCCTCGCGCGTGCGTCGCACGATCTCCACCGGGAAGCGCATCCGCCGCTGGGAGTCGCCGCCCCAGGCATCCTGGCGACGGTTGGTGCGCTCGACCAGGAACTGGTTGATCAGGTAGCCCTCCGAGCCCATCACCTCGACGCCGTCGTAGCCGGCCTCGCGGGCGAGCTTCGCGCTGCGCACGAAGTCGCTGATCGTTCGTTCGACGCCGCGGCCGGAGAGGGCGCGGGGCGTGAACGGGGTGATCGGCGACTTGATCTTCGAAGGCGCGACGGACAGCGGGTGGTAGCCGTACCGTCCGGCGTGGAGGATCTGCATGCAGATGTGGCCACCCTCGGCATGCACTGCGCGGGTCACCTTGCGATGCCGGGCGACATGCCATGGCACGGACATCCGGCCGCCGAACGGCTTCAGCCAGCCCGCGATGCTGGGGGCGATGCCGCCGGTGACGATCAGGCCGACGCCCCCTCGCGCGCGCTCGGCAAAATAGGTCGCCAGTTTGTCGAAATCGGCGGCGCGATCCTCCAGTCCGGTGTGCATCGAGCCCATCAGCACCCGGTTGGGCAGGGTCGTGTGGCCCAGGTCGAGAGGGGCCAGCAGGTGCGGGTAGGACATGGCGGAATTCCGATCAAACGATCGTATGAATCTGCCCGCAAGCCGGGGAGAAATGCAAGCTCGGGGGAGGGTGACTCAGGCGAGCAACTGCTCGACCAAGGCGACATAGCGCTGCATTGCCTCGTCACGCGAGGTGCCGCGCAGCTTGGCCCATGCCTCGTACTTGGCCGTGCCGACAAAATCGAAAAAGCCGGGTTGCTCTCCCTGGACATCGCCTTCGGAACCCTGCTTGAACAGGGCATAGAGCTTGAGCAGGGTGTCGTTGTCCGGCCGCGTGCTTAGCCGCTTCACGTCCTCGGCCGCACGCTCGAAGGCGTGCCGGAGATCGCTCATGAGATGCTTGCCCCCTTGCCCGGAGCGGGCAGTGGGCGGGTTGATAGCACGCACCCGGGTGGGGGTCAACGCGTTAACATGGCGGCCTTTGCCCGAGGAAATCGCCCATGATCCGTCCTGCCGTCGTGCCTGTGCTCACCATTGACGGGCCGTCAGGATCGGGCAAGGGAACGGTCAGCAGGTTGGTCGCCGAGCGGCTCGGTTGGCGCCTGCTGGACTCGGGAGCGCTTTACCGGGCCGTCGGGTATGCCGCCGGAGCGGCAGGACTGGATCTGTCCGATGTCGAGGCGGTCACCCGTTGTGCCCAGTCCACGAAAATCCGCTTCCAGCCCTCGACGGACGGCCACGACACCCGCGTGCTGGTGAATGGCCACGATGCCACTGACGAACTGCGGACCGAGACCGCGGGTGCGGCGGCGTCGGCGATTGCCTCGATTCCTTCGGTGCGTCAATCACTTGTCGACATGCAGCTGGGATTCCGCAGGGCGCCGGGACTGGTCGCCGACGGACGCGACATGGGCACCGTGATCTTTCCGGATGCGGCCCACAAGGTATTCCTCACCGCCAGTGCCGCCGAGCGGGCGAAAAGACGCTATAAGCAGTTGAAGGAAAAGGGTCTGAGCGTTACACTCAGCGGCCTTCAGCGCGAAATCGAGGCGCGCGACGCTCGCGATGCATCCCGGGCCGTCGCACCCCTCAAGCCCGCCGCCGACGCGGTTCTGGTGGATACCACCGGCATGCCCATCGACGAGGTCGTCGCGAAAGTACTCGCCGTGGTGCAGTCCTGACGGGACTGCAAGACGGCATCAAGCGCCCCTGCCGCGGCATGGGGTTTTGGTCAACGGTGAAGAGGGGCGACCCCGATCACCCACAACCGGTGGGCCGATCCGTTCCTGCGCATTACATCCGACGGCGCGCAGGGGCTACGGCCTTTTCTCATTTCTGGAATCAACATGACTGAAAGTTTTGCCGAGCTGTTTGAACAGAGCCAGCAGGCCATCGCCAAGCTCAAGCCGGGCGCCATCGTCACGGGCATCGTGGTGGAGATCCGCAACGACGTCGTCGTGATCAACGCGGGCCTGAAGAGCGAAGGCATCGTCCCGATCGAGCAGTTCAAGGACGAGAAGGGCGAGTTGGAAGTGCAGGTGGGTGACGAGGTCAAGGTCGCCCTGGACGCCCTGGAAGACGGCTTCGGCGAGACCAAGCTCTCCCGCGAGAAGGCCAAGCGCTCGATGGTGTGGGACGACCTCGAGACGGCTTTCGACAAGGAAGAGACCATCACCGGCATGATCTCCGGCAAGGTCAAGGGCGGCTTCACGGTCGACATCAAGGATGTCCGCGCGTTCCTGCCGGGCTCCCTGGTCGACGTGCGCCCGGTCCGTGACCCGGTGTACCTCGAGGGCAAGGAACTCGAGTTCAAGATCATCAAGCTGGACCGCAAGCGCAACAACGTGGTCGTCAGCCGCCGCGCCGTCGTCGAGACCGAGTTCTCCGAGGAGCGCGAGAAGCTGCTGGAGCGCCTGACCGAGGGTGCGGTGGTCAAGGGCACGGTCAAGAACCTCACCGACTACGGCGCGTTCGTGGACCTGGGCGGCATCGACGGTCTGCTGCACATCACCGACATGGCGTGGAAGCGCGTGCGTCACCCGTCCGAAGTCGTCAACGTCGGCGACGAGCTGGAAGTGCGCGTGCTGAAGTACGACCGCGAGCGCAACCGCGTCTCGCTGGGCCTGAAGCAGCTGGGCGACGATCCGTGGGTCAACATCTCGCGTCGTTACCCGGTCGGTTCGCGCCTGTTCGGCAAGGTCTCCAACGTCACCGACTACGGCTGCTTCGTCGAGATCGAGCCGGGCGTCGAGGGTCTGGTGCACGTGTCCGAGATGGACTGGACCAACAAGAACGTCAACCCGGCCAAGGTGGTGCAGGTCGGCGACGAGACCGAGGTCATGGTGCTGGACGTGGATGAAGAGCGCCGCCGCATCTCGCTGGGCATCAAGCAGACCCGCTCGAACCCGTGGGAAGCCTTCGCCGCCATGCACAAGAAGGGCGACAAGGTCTCCGGCCAGATCAAGTCGATCACCGACTTCGGCATCTTCATCGGCCTGGACGGCGGCATCGATGGCCTGGTCCACCTGTCGGACATCTCCTGGCAGGCGTCGGGCGAGGATCTGGTGCGCAACTTCAAGAAGGGCGACGAGATCGAGGCCGTGGTTCTGGCCGTCGACCCGGAGCGCGAGCGCATCTCCCTCGGCATCAAGCAGATGGAGCAGGATCCGTTCGGTCAGTTCATGGCCAACAACCCGCGCGGCAGCGTCGTCACCGGTACGGTGAAGGAAGTGGATGCCAAGGGTGCGGTGGTCGACCTGGGTGACGGCGTCGAGGGCTACATCCGTGCCAACGACATCGCCAAGGAGCGCATCGACGATGCCACGCAGCATCTGAAGGTGGGCGACAAGGTCGAAGCGAAGTTCACCGGCATGGACCGCAAGGGTCGTCAGCTCGCGCTGTCGATCCGCGCCAAGGACGAAGACGACGTGCAGGAGCTGATGGCGGACTACGGTTCGGCCAGCAGCGGCACGACCAAGCTCGGCGCGCTGCTCCAGGAGCAGCTCAACAAGGCCGAGTAAGCCCTGTACGAGCCATAGCAGGGTGCGGGGCGGCGATGCCGCCGCCCCGCAGTTTCACGTCACGGACATTGGGGACCCATGACCAAATCCGAGTTGATCGAGGCGCTGGCCAAGCGCCAGCAGCATCTTGCGTTCGGTGATGTCGAGCTGGCCGTCAAGAGCGTCATCGAGCAGATGAGTCACGCTCTGGCCAACGGCGAGCGCATCGAGGTCCGCGGGTTCGGCAGCTTTGCCTTGCACTACCGTCCGCCGCGCATGGGGCGCAACCCCAAGACCGGCGAGGCGGTCGCGCTTCCCGGCAAGCATGTGCCGCATTTCAAGCCCGGCAAGGAACTTCGCGAGCGCGTGAACCTGGCGACGGAGTCGGTCGAGGACTGACACCCATTCGCCCGGCCCTTCCAGGCCAGTTGATGAAGGCAGGCGACCGTGAGGTCGATCCTGCCTTTTGTTTTTTCAGGTCGGCGGTGATCTGTGCCGGCTCCGGGGGATCAGGTAAAGTCACTGGATGCGCCTGCTCCTTCTGCTCGTGGTGATCGTTTTCGTTGCCTTCGGCGTCATGCTGGGGGCGCTCAACGCCGACCTGGTCCGCTACGACTTCGGGTTTGCCAGCCTGTCCCTGCCGAAGGGGGCAGCTCTGCTGGGGGCAGTGCTCGTTGGGTGGCTGCTCGGCGGATTGACGGCATGGTTTGGGGTACTCGGACGTCGCTCCAGGCGGCCGCATCCGACTCGTGCGACAGACGAGGCGTCCCGCGCTCCATGAATCCCCTGTATGCGCTGCTGCTTCTGCCGGTAGCTTTCTTGAGCGGGTGGTGGACGGCGCGTCGCGCCGGCGCTCGCCGCTCCGGCGCCAAGGTCAGCGAACTCTCCTCGGACTATTTCCGCGGCCTCAATTACCTGCTCAACGAGGAGCAGGACAAGGCGATCGAGGTGTTCCTGAAGCTGGCCGAGTACAACCGGGATACCGTGGAAACACACCTGGCGTTGGGCAACCTGTTCCGCCGACGTGGCGAAGTGGACCGCGCCATCCGCCTGCACCAGCATCTGGTATCGCGCCAGGGATTGTCCGATGCGATGAAGACCGTCGCCTTGCTCGAGCTGGGCGAGGACTACATGCGGGCCGGCCTGCTGGACCGCGCCGAAACGTTGTTCTGCGACCTGGTGGCGATGGACGCGCATGCGCCGTCCGCCTTGCGCCACCTGATCGCGATCTACCAGCATGAGCGCGACTGGCACAAGGCGATCGAGCATGCGCGGCGCCTGGAGGCGATGACCGGCGAGGACGAGTCGGCCATGGTGGCGCAGTTCTATTGCGAACTGGCGGAACGCTCGCGCCAGGCGGGGGCGCGAGCCGAAGCGGCTGACTACCTGCGGCGCGCTTTCGAATGCCAGCCCGACTGCGTTCGAGCCTTCATGCTCACCGGGCGGCTGCATGCCGAACAGGGCGAGCACGATCAGGCCATCGCCGCCTACGAGGCGGCTGTGGCAGCGGATGTTGCCTTCGTGCCGGAGATCCTGCCTCCCTTGCTGCACAGTTATGCCTGCACGCAGCAGATGGCGCGCGCCGAACAGTTCCTGCAGGACATCCTGACCCGTTACCACGGCATCTCACCGGTGCTTGCGTTGACCAGGCTCTACCAGCAGCGTGATGGCGAACGCGTTGCGGTGGATTTCCTCACCGGGCAGTTGCGCCAGCGCCCCTCGGTGCGCGGTCTGATGGCCCTGATCGACGCGACGATGGACAAGATCCAGGGCGAGGCGCGGGACAACTTCCTGATCCTGCGCGACCTGACCCGGAAACTGCTCGAGGGGCAGGCGATGTATCGCTGCAGCCGTTGCGGTTTCGGAGCGAAGGCGCACCACTGGCAATGCCCCAGTTGCAAGAGCTGGAGCACGATCCGCCCCATCCATGGCGTTGCGAACGAGTAGCCAGGAATGGTCCCGCCAGGGTTGGCCTTGTCGCTACCGCTGCTGTCCTTTGTCGTCGCCCTGGTGGTGGTGCGCGCGGCGATTGCCTATGCACATCGCCGCGGCATGCTGGACCAGCCCGGCCAGCGTCGCTCCCATACCATCCCAACTCCGCGTGGCGGGGGCATCGGTATCGTGCTTGCTACGCTGCTCGGTTTGCCCATCGTTGCCATGGACATCGCGCCCGACGGGTATCGCCTGACGATTGCTGCCATCTGGCTTGGCCTGCTCCTGGTGGCCTGGACCGGTTGGTGGGACGATCACCGTCCGCTCCCGGTGGCTCCACGGCTGGTCGCCCAGGCTGCCGGGACGGGACTGGTGGTCCTGGCCATGTGGGCTTCCGGTGAGGGGGGCTGGTGGCTGCCGCTCCTGTTGCTGGCCGGGATAGGCAGCATCAACCTGCACAACTTCATGGACGGGATCGATGGCCTGCTCGCGCAGCAGGCGGTGTTCGTGATGGCGGGACTGGCAGCCATGGCGTTGGCGTTGGACGAGGTGACGCTGGCAGCTGTCGCGCTGATGGTCGGGTCGGCCACGGCAGGCTTCTGGGTGTACAACCGTCCGCCGGCGCGCATCTTCATGGGCGATGTCGGCAGCGGGGCGCTGGGATTCCTGGTGTTCGCCCTCGGTGCGGCGCTATGGCGGGTCGATGCGGCAACTTTCTGGCCAACGGCGACCGTTTGTTCCGCCTTTCTTACCGACGCCGGCATGACGCTGCTGGTCAGGGTCTGGCGAGGTCGGCGCTGGTACAGTGCGCATCGCGAGCACCTGTATCAGTGGTTGGTTCGCGGTGGGAGAACCCATGGAATGGTGTCCGGGCGTTATGCGGCCTGGAACCTGATCGTGTGTGCCCCGGCATCCTATGCGGCCTGGCGCATGGGAAAGAATGGATGGGTCGTGTTCGCCCTCGTGTTCGGCGTGTCGGTAGTGGTCTGGATAGCGCTGAAGCGGGCTTGCCTTCAGCGTGCAAGGGAGCGGATGTCCTGATGTCGGTTCGCAAATTCATCGCAGCGATTCATCCGCGAGTGGCAGTCGTGGTGCATGACCTGGCCGTGGCCGCCATCGCCTGGTGGCTCGCCAAGGCGCTCCGTTATGCGATGAAGCCGGATGAAGTGGTCAGCTTTTTTGCCCTTGAGTTTCCGCTGGTACTGGCCGTTCAGGGCCTGCTCTTTGCCTGGACCGGTCTCTACAAGGGCGTGTGGCGTTTCGCCAGCCTGCCCGATCTCTGGAACATTCTTCGCGCCGCCGTGGCCGGTAGCCTGGTGATCGGCGTGGTGCTGTTCCTGTACAACCGGCTTGCCGGAGTTCCCCGCTCGGTCCTGCTGCTATACCCGGTGATTCTCGCCACGTTGTTGGGTGCTCCGCGGCTGCTCTATCGGTTCTGGAAGGACAGCCGCATCGACCTGTTCGAGTCGAAGCCGGCCAAGCGCGTACTCATCGTCGGCGCGGACCGGGCCGGCGAGGCGCTGCTGCGTGACCTGCGCCGGGACAGCCGCTTCAGCGTCGTGGGGTTCGTCGACGATCTGGGCAGCCTGCGCGGTGCCAAGATCAGCGGCTGCCCGGTGCTTGGCAGGCTTGATGACCTGCCCGACGTGGCACGCGAGACGGGCGTGGAAATGCTGTTGATCGCCTTGCCGGGCGCCACCACGGCGCAGATGCGCAAGGTCGTCGAATTGTGCGACTCCACCGGGCTGCCCTATCGGACCGTTCCGCGCCTGGAGGACGTCGTTGCCGGACGCGCCCATTTCAACGAGATCAAGGAGGTCGCCATCGAGGACCTGCTCGGTCGTGATGCAGTCGAGCTCGACTGGACGGCCATCCGCGAGAACCTGACCGGCCAGCGCGTGATGGTGACTGGCGGTGGTGGCTCGATCGGTTCCGAGCTGTGCCGCCAGGTGGCGCGGCTGGGAGCATCGGCGCTGACGGTGGTCGACAACAGCGAGTACAACCTGTATCGCGTCACCAAGGAACTGGCCGCGGATTTTCCCGAGCTGATCCTGGATGGCGTGCTGGCCGACTGCGGCGATCGGGTGGCCATGGCCCAGGTCTTCGTCGACCACAAGCCGCAGGTGGTCTTCCACGCCGCAGCCTACAAGCACGTTCCGCTGCTGCAGGGCCAGCTGCGCACGGCATTCCGCAACAACGTGCTCGCCACGCGCCAGGTCGCCGAGCTGGCGCATGAGCATGGCGTCGGCTGCTTCGTGCTGATCTCTACCGACAAGGCGGTCAACCCCACCAGCGTGATGGGTGCCTGCAAGCGCATCGCCGAGATCTGGTGCCAGAACCTCAGTGCCCGTTCGTCCACCCGGTTCATCACCGTGCGCTTCGGCAACGTGCTCGATTCGGCCGGCTCGGTGGTGCCCCTGTTCCGTCAACAGATCCGTGACGGTGGTCCGGTTACCGTGACCCATCCCGAGATGTCGCGTTACTTCATGACGATCCCGGAGGCGTGCCAGCTGATCCTGCAGGCATCCACCCTCGGTCGTGGCGGCGAGATCTTCGCCCTGGACATGGGCGAGCCGGTGAAAATCCGCGACCTGGCCGAGCAGATGATCCGGTTGGCCGGAAAGAAGCCGGGCACCGAGATTCCGATTGTCTACACCGGCCTGCGGGCGGGCGAGAAGCTGTTCGAGGAACTGTTCCACGCGCAGGAAAACTACAGCGAAACCACCCACGCGAAGATCTTCCTGGCGCAGCATCGCGAGGTGATCTGGGAGCTTCTCGTGGCAGCCATCAACAAGGCGGCCGAAGCCGTCGATCGATTCGACGAGGAAGAACTGCGGCGCTGCGTTTCCAGCCTGTTGCCCTCGTTCCGCTGGAGCGAGACGGCGCAGCCGGCCAATGTCGTGTCCATCCGTCGTCAAGAGACTGGAGAAAGGTAAGTGAGCAAGCCGTTGCGCAAGGTGGTGTTTCCCGTCGCCGGACTCGGCACCCGGTTTCTCCCGGCCACCAAGGTGGTGGCGAAAGAGATGCTGCCGGTGCTGGATCGTCCGCTGATCCAGTACGCGGTGGACGAGGCGGTCGACGCGGGGGCCGACACCCTGGTGTTCGTCACCAACCGCTACAAGCACGCCATCGCCGACTATTTCGACAAGGCCTACGAGCTGGAGGCCAAGCTGCAGGAAAAGGGCAAGTCCGACCTGCTGGCGATGGTTCAAGGCACGCTGCCCAAGCATGTGCGGGCGATCTTCGTCACCCAGCCGGAGGCGCTCGGCCTCGGTCATGCGGTGCTGTGCGCGAAACCTGTCGTCGGCGACGAGCCGTTCGGCGTGATTCTCCCGGATGACCTGATCTGGAACGCCGGCCGCGGCGCACTCGGACAGATGGCCGAGCTCTCCCAGGCCCAGGGCGGCGCTGGCGTGATCGCGGTGGAGGAAGTGCCGCACGACGAGACCGACAAGTACGGCATCGTCGCCGCTACGCCGGTGGACGAGCGGAGTGCCGCGATCCACCACATGGTGGAGAAGCCGAAGCCGGCCGACGCGCCCTCCAACCTCGCCGTGGTCGGTCGTTACGTGCTGCCCGGGCGCATCTTCGAACTGCTCGAGCGCACCACGCCCGGAGCGGGTGGCGAGATCCAGCTCACCGACGCCATCGAGGCTTTGCTGAAGGAGCAGGGCAAGGTGCTGGCCTACCGTTTCCATGGCACCCGCTTCGATTGCGGCAACAAGGCGGGCCTGGTGCGCGCCACCATGCATATGGCCATGCAGGATCCGAAGCTGGCTGCCGTAGTGCGCGAATTCGTCGCCACCCACTGACGATATTGCCTGTCTCACGCGGAGTCCGGCCCTGCACTCGACCTAGGCCGGACCTCGTCAGCCCCGCAGAAAGCGGGATGCGGTTATCCTCCGGGCTTCGTCGATAGCCGGACCGCCCTTCCTGTGATGCCATCTCTTCCGGCCGTCTCCTACTACCGCGCCACTGCGAACACCTACGCGCCCTTCGAACCGCTACAGGGCCGGCGCGAGGCCTGCGTGGCGATCATCGGCGGCGGTTACGCCGGCCTCAACACCGCGCTTGGCCTGGCTGAGCGCGGTGTTACCGACGTGGTGCTGATCGAGCGCGAGCAGGTGGGCTTTGGTGCCTCCGGGCGCAATGGTGGATTTGTATTTGCCGGCTATTCGCTCGGGGAGCAGTCGCTGCTGGATCAGCTCGGTGCCGAGCGTGCACGGGCGCTGTTCGGACTGACCACGGCGGCCGTCGATCGCATCCGCGACCGCGTCACCCGTTACGGTATCGCCTGCGATGCCGTGGACGAGGGGGTGATCTGGGCCAACTGGTTCCGCGACCCGGCCGTATTGCGCGATCGCCAGACCCTGCTGGCCGAGCGCTACGGCGTGCACTGGGAATGGCTCGAGCAGGCCGAGTTGCGCGAGCGCGTGCGCAGCGAGCGCTATTTTGATGGGCTTTACGAGCGCGATGCGCTGCACCTGCATCCACTGAACTACGCCATCGGCCTGGCCACGGCGGCGGCGGGGCAGGGTGTATCGATCCATGAAGGAACGGCAGCGAAGCGCATGGAGCGGGCGGGCCTGCGCTGGAGGATCGTCACTGCGCAGGGCGAGATCTTCGCCGACCAGGTGGTGCTCGCCTGCGGTGGATACCTCGCCGGGCTGCAGAAACCGATCGATCGCGCGATCCTGCCGATCGCCACCTATGTGATGGTGACCGAGCCGCTCGGGGACCGCCTGGACGATTGCCTGCGCACGCGTGCGGCGATCTACGACAGCCGCTTCGCTTTCGACTACTACCGCCCGCTGCCCGATCGCCGGCTGCTGTGGGGCGGACGGATCTCGGTGCTCAACCGTTCGCCCCAAGCCGTTCAGCGGCTGCTTACGCGGGACCTGCTGCGGGTCTTCCCGCAGCTCAAGGGCGTGCGCATCGACCATGCCTGGTCCGGCCTGATGAGCTATGCACGTCACCAGATGCCCCAGATCGGCAGCGATGGCAACGGCCTGTGGTGGGCGCAGGCGTTCGGCGGTCACGGAGTGGGACCGACCTGTGCGGCTGGCGAGCTGGTCGCCGCCGCGATCGCCCAGGGCGATGAAGGCTGGAAGCAGTTCGCCGATTACGGCCTGCCCAGCACCTGGCGGCCATTCGGCTTCGCGGGAGCCCAGGCCACCTACTGGTGGCACGAGTTCAACGACTGGCTGAAGGTCCGCCTGGAGGGCTGAGCGCAGCGATCGGGGCGTGCCGGGCCGGCTGACGGCGGCTACCCTAGGACTCTTCCACCGTGCACTCCGGGTCCATGAGCGACGCCACCCTTCCCGCAGAGATCAGCTGGGCCGACTTCGAACGAGTGCTCGTGGTTGCCGGCACCGTGACCCGAGTCGAGCCTTTCCCCGAAGCCCGTCGCCCGGCGTGGAAGGTGTGGGCCGATTTCGGTCCGTACGGCGAGCGCAAGACCAGCGCGCAGATCGTGGCGCTGTACCGGCCCGAGGATCTGCTCGGACGGCAGATCGTGGGGGTGATCAATTTCCCCGAGAAGCAGATCGGGCCGTTCCGCTCGCAGTTCCTGCTCACCGGATTCCACACCGACGAAGGCGTGGTCATCACCACCGTCGAGCGCCCGGTGCCCAACGGCGCGCGGCTGTCCTGATCGCCCGTATCGCGTAATCTGCGCGGCGTGCATGAAGTTGCGGGCAGGCGCGGCGGCGGCCGCGAAATCCGCGTGCGCGCATGCTCGACCTTCAACCTCCGCCGCCGGATTACAGCCGCCTGCCGGACTGAACGGACGGGACACGCCGGGCGCCCGGCGAGCCTCGCCGGGTCACCGGGCGTGCAAGCACCGTCAATCGCGCTGGCGCCTGCGGTTGTCGAGCCAGACTTCCAGCCCCTGCGCGTTGAGGGTGATGTCCATGTCCAGCGCCAGCGCCTCCAGCGCATCGCGACCCTTGGTCCAGCCGTGCGCCTGCGCGCGGGCGAAGTAGAGGTCGGCCAGCGACGCGCGCAGGCGCTGGTGGCGGTCCGGCTGGCCGTCGACCTCGAGCGCGAGTTCCACCATCGCATCGATTTGCGCGTGCAGATCGGCTGCCAGCCTCTCCACCGGTTCCACCCGGCCGTAGTGGGTCAGGTACATCGCCTCCGGCTGCAGTGCGAGCAGACGGTCGATCGAATCGTGCAGCGCTTCCGGATCGAACTGCACCGGTGAGGTGGTCGGGATGATGAAGGGCCCCTGGTCAGTGTCCAGGTCGCGGTAGGACAGGCCGAAGGTGTCGCCGGTGAAGCAGGCGTTCGACTGGCGGTCGTAGATCGCCATGTGGTGCTTGGCGTGGCCCGGCGTGTGGACGCACAGCAACTGCCGGTCGTGAAGGTGCACGATGTGCCCGTCGGCCGCCTCGATCACGCGCTCGGCTGGCACCGGGCGCAACCGGCCATAGGTTTCATCCATCACTGTCTGGCCGTATACCGCGGTGGCACCGGCCCAAAGCTGCGAGGGATCGATCATGTGGCGTGCCCCGCGCGGGTGCACCACCAGTCTGGCGTTCGGCAGCTCGGCCATCAGCTCGCCGGCGCCACCGGCATGGTCCAGGTGCACATGGGTGAGGATCAGCCAGTCCACGTGGGCCGGTGTCAGTTCGGCGGCATCGAGCGCGGCGAGCATGCGCGGCACCGCGTAGTTGGTGCCGCAGTCGATGAACGCCGCGCGGTCGCCTTCCACCACCAGATAGGCCGCGTCGAACTGCGGGCGCACGAAACCGGTGTCGATGGTGTGGATGCCGTAGGGAACGCTCATGATCGCCTCCGTCCAGGAACAGTCCTCAGGGTAGCAAGCCACCCCGTGACGGACAGTTGAACCTTGGTCGCGTCGCGACCTACGCTCCGCGGCCCACCTGCACGCAAGGATGCGATATGACCGAACCTGCCTCGCTGCCGCTCATCGTCGGTTTTCTGCGCCGCATCGGGCTGGTCGTGGATGAGCGCACGCTGGCCGGGCCGACCTTTCTGCCCGGTATCCGGGTGGAACGTGGCGGGCTGGTCTTCGATCCGTACCGGCTCGCGCATCCGGGCGATCTGCTGCACGAGGCCGGTCACCTTGCGGTGGTTCCGCCCGGGCAGCGCGCCGCGATGGACGGCGCGATCGACGCCGACCCGGGGGAGGAAATGGCGGCCATTGCCTGGTCCTGGGCTGCCGCGCAGGACCTTGGCTTGGCACCGGAGACCCTGTTCCACGCCGACGGCTACAAGGGGGGCTCGGACGCCTTGATCGAGAACTTCCGGCAAGGGCGCTACATCGGCGTACCGTTGCTCGAGTGGCGAGGCATGACCGACTGGCAGCAACCCTCGGCGCAACACAGCGCCACGCGCTATCCGGCGATGAAACGTTGGCTGTGCCCATGAGGCCGTGACCACCCGTGCCGCGACGGGTGGTCCGGAGTACGGACGAACAGAACCTCAGGCCGCTGCGTCCACCAGCACCAGTTCGGCGTCTTCCAGCGCGGTGACACGCAGGGCCGGCTCGTTGCGGATGGCCGCCCCATCCCGGGCATCCAGCGACACGCCATTGACCTCCACCTTGCCCATGGCCGGAACCAGGTAACCGTGACGACCATCGGCCAGCGCATAGGTGGCGCTCTCACCGGCCTTCAGCGTGGCGCCCAGCACGCGCGCATGGGTACGCAGGGGCAGGGCATCGGTATCTTCCTCGAAGCCGCTGGCCAGGGTGACGAAGCGCCCGGCACGGTCGCCGCGCGGAAACGGCTTGGCGCCCCAGGACGGCGGGCGACCGTGCTCGTCCGGGATGATCCATATCTGGAAAATCCGTGTGGTGCCCGGCTCGAGGTTGTACTCGCTGTGGGTGATGCCGCTGCCCGCGCTCATCACCTGCACGTCGCCCGCCTCGGTACGCCCCTCGTTGCCGAGGCTGTCGCGGTGGGTGATGGCGCCCTCACGCACGTAGGTGATGATCTCCATCTCCGCGTGCGGATGCGGCGGGAAGCCGGTGCCCGGGGCGATGGTGTCGTCGTTCCATACGCGCAGCGCGCCCCATCCCATCCGGCGCGGATCGTGGTAGCCCGCGAACGAGAAGTGATGCTTGGCGTTGAGCCAGCCGTGGTCCGCACCGCCGAGGGTGTTGAATGGACGGCGTTCGATCATGACCTTCTCCCATGCTGTTGACGCCGGTCGGCGCCCTGGGACGAACGATAGGCGCCTTCCTTAGGTATGCATAGATGCGTCAATGAAACGGATTGTTGCTGTATTGGATCAATATGGGAAACGATCACGCATCCCAGGTCAGGACCAGCTTGCCAATGTGCCGGGAGCTTTCCATCAGCGCATGGGCGCGGGTAGCTTCGGCTGCCGGAAACACTTCGTGCACGATCGGCCGGATGGTTCCCGCGGCCAGCAACGGCCAGACATGCTCGTAAAGCTCCCGGGCGATGGCCGCCTTGAACGCCACCGGCCGGTTGCGCAGGGTGGAGCCGGTGATCGTGTGGCGCCGGCGCATCAGCAAGCCGGCATCGATGGTGGCGGCACTGCCGTCCAGGGTGGCGATGATCACCAGCCGACCGCCCTCGGCCATGGCATCGAGCTCACGGGGCACGTAGTCGCCGGCCACCATGTCCAGCACGACGTCCACGCCGCGGCCGTCCGTCAGCGCCTTGATCCGTGCCACGAAATCCTCTTCGCGATAGTTGATGGCCTCGGCGCCCAGCGCGGCACAGGCACGGCATTTCTCTTCGCTGCCGGCGGTGGCGAACACCCGGTGGCCGCGCGCGTGCGCCAACTGGATCGCGGTGACGCCGATGCCGCTGGAGCCACCCTGAACCAGCAGGGTTTCCCCGGCACCGCCTTCGCCCCGGCCGAGCCGGCCGCGATCGAACACGTTGCTCCACACCGTGAAAAAGTTCTCCGGCAGCGCCGCAGCCTCGACCAGCCCCAGGCGATCGGGCACCGGCAGGCACTGGCCCAGCGGCGCCACCGCGTACTCGGCGTAGCCGCCGCCGGCAAGCAGGGCACAAACGGCATCCCCGGCGCGCAGGCCAAACGGGTTGTCGCCGCTGAGATCGCCCTCGATCAGCTGACCCGCCACCTCAAGCCCAGGCAGGTCGGAGGCGCCTGGCGGTGGTGGGTAGCGACCGAGGCGCTGGAACACGTCGGGCCGGTTCACCCCGGACGCGGCCACGTGGATCAGCACCTCGCCGGGGCCCGGTATCGGGCGTGGGCGCTCGCATGGCACCAGAACCTCCGGTCCGCCCGGTTCGCGAATGGCGATGGCGCGCATGGTGGTCATCGCAGGCTCCCGATCTGAGGATGCAGGTGTCGATGATCGCGCAACGGCAGTGCAGGGCGCGCGATGTACCCTTGGTTCCAGGCGGGGAGGCATGCATGCGGGAAGGGGATACGACGGCACCGATTCGATCTGGCGGGCGCAGTGGGCCCGCGTCGGCGCGCTGGATCGCCGGTGTGCTGTTGCTCCTGCAGTTGACCGGTTGCGCGCTGGTGCATGTGAAACAGGGCGACCCGCGTGACTACGACGAAGGCCGTCGGGGCGACGTCCTCAGCACTGGCCATCTCAGCTATGCCAGCCGCAACGCGATGTCGCGGCTGGGGCTCGACCCCGATCGCTGCGCGGCCGAGCCGTCGCCATGCGTGGCGGCGTTGCGCGAGGCGACCATCCTGGGCAATGACGCGCGCCTCTCGGCGTTGGCCGAGCTCGCCCTGGACGGTGCGCTCAAGGCCGACCGCGCCGCGGAGCGCGACACCGCAGGTCCGATCGCCGACTACCTCGATGCCGCACGCTATGCCTACGCCTACCTGTTCTTCGGCGAGCGCACGCCGCGCGAACGCGCTTTCGAGGACCGGCAGACGCAGATGCGCGACAGCTACAACTACGCCGCCGAGCGCGTCGCGGCACTGCTGTTCGCGCGGGGGCAGCGGGCCGGGCATGTTCATCCACCGTCGCAGGGCAGCGCCGAGGCGGTCGATGGCTGGCGCCTTCGCTACGGCGAGATCCAGCTGACCCTGCCGCGCGGCGCGCCGAAACTCGAGGCCATGGTGCCGGCTTCCCGCCTGCGCATCGATGGGCTCGAGAGCGTCTATCGCCGGGACGGTCTCGGTGCCGAGGTGGTGATGGTGGCGCGTCCGACCCAGGCCGCCCGGCGGGAACCGACGCGGCCGTTCGCCGAAACCGGCTACCTGCCGGCGACCGTGTTGCTGCATTTCCCGGGTGACACCCTGGCGCAGGTGCTCGATACCCGTGAGGCCGTGGTCGACGCGCTCGACCCGTATCGCCAGGACACCGCGCGACTGGACGGCCAGACCGTACCGCTGGCGGCCAATTTCAGCGCACCGTATGCGCTGTGGCTGGCCGAGTCCGGCTTCAACCGCAAGGCGATCGACAACCTGCTCGGGCGCGACAACGCGCTCGATCATCCGCGGGTGATCCTGATGCAGCCGTACGATCCCCACCGCCTCACGGTGGTGATGATCCATGGCCTGGCCTCCAGCCCCGAGGCCTGGGTGAACCTCGCCAACGAGGTGATGGGCGATGAAGCGCTGCGCAAGCGCTACCAGATCTGGGAGGTCTATTACCCGACCAACGCGCCGATCCCGGTGAACCTGGTGCAGATCCGGGCGGCGCTGGAGCAGACCTTCGCCGCGCTCGATCCGGCCGGCACCGCGCCGGCCAGTCAGCACGTCACGCTGATCGGCCACAGCATGGGCGGCGTGATCGCGCGGCTGCTGGTGGTCGACAGTGGCGATGTGCTGTGGCAGCGCATCTTCCACGCGCCGCCGGATTCGCCGCGGCGCAAGCGGCTTGCCGCGTTGGCGCCCTATCTCACCATCAAGCCGCTGCCCGGCGTGGACGAGGCGATCTTTCTCGCCGCCCCGCATGCTGGCACGCCAGTGGCCGGGCACTGGCTGGCACGCATGGTCACCAGGCTGATCCGCCTGCCGAAGACCCTGCTGGATGCCACCGCCCGCATCGCCGATGCGCTGGCCGGGGAACTGCCGGAGCAGGCGGCGTTGTTCCGCGCCGCGCCGACCGGTGTCAACGTACTGCGCGACACCAGCCCCTACCTGCGGGCTACGGCCACGCTGCCGATCGTGCCCAGCGTGCGCTATCACTCGATCATTGCCCGGCGCAGCGCGGAGGGGCCGCTGGAGCTCTCCACCGACGGCTTCGTGCCTTATGCCAGCGCACACCTGGCAGGTGCGGCGAGCGAGAAGGTGATCGTCTCCGGCCACAGCGTGCAGGAGACGCCGCAGGCGATCCTGGAGATCCGCCGCATCCTGCGCGAGCACGCCGGCCTGCCGCCCGGGGATGCCGTAGTGCCGGCGGTCACGGCCGCGTCGCACTGACGCGGCGCATGTTCCACCGGCACAAGTTCGGCCGTTTACGTCGATCAGGGAGAGGGACCGGCATGTCGACGCGAAGCCTCACCGCGCCGCTGCGCTTCGCGCTGACGACATGGCGGTCGAGTCGCAGAAGGTAGCCATCCCCTGGTTCGCCGGGTCGCATCGTGGCCGGCACGCTCCCTGTGCCGACCACGAGCCGGGCTCAGTCGTCGGTGCCGACGACCTTGCCGGTATCCGGGTCGATGTCCAGCTTCACGTGCTTGCCGGCGCTGTTCTCGGCCTTGGCGGTCCACAGCCCGTCATCGAAATCCACGTCGTGCACGTCGGTGTAGCCGGCGCTGGAGAGGGCGGCACGGATGTCGTCCTCGTCCAGGCGGGCAAGCTTCTGGTCGTCCGGATAGGCCTTGCCGGTGCGGGCGTCGATGCGCAGGTGCACGTGGTGGCCATTGCCGCTCTCGGCCTTGGCGCGCCACATGCCGTGACCGAATTCCAGATCATCGACGTCGCTGTAGCCCTGCTGCTGCAACTGCGCCCGGATCTGTGCCTTGGTCATCACGCCTTGGTCCGGCGACTGCGCCATCGCCGCACCGGCCAGGCCCAGCGCAAGGGCGGCGGAAAGCACGATCGTTTTCATCGCCTCGTCTCCTGTGGGGAAGGGAGTCCCGAGTCTTGGCAGGGCTGGATCAGCGGGCGGTGAAGGCGGCGTGGCCGGTGCGTGGTGGGTTCAGGCGACGTAGCGGGGGTGGGCGGTGCTAAGGTCGCGCGTGTTGAGGACCCGGGATATGCCGAATATGTCCAGTTCCGGTCGCGCCGATGATGCCGATGCGAACGCGGAGCGCCTGCCGCCGCGGCAGGTGTCCACGCGCAAGTTTCCGGTGATGTCGATGGCGCCTACGCCGCGGCTGGACACGTCGGACTGGAGCCTGACCCTCAGGCACGGCGTGCGGCCTATCAAGCGCTGGGACTGGGCAGGGTTCTGCGCGCTACCCCGGCAGCGCATCGTGCGCGACATCCATTGCGTCACCCGCTGGTCGAAGCTCGACACGGTATGGGAAGGCGTGACGCTGGACGACCTGTTCGCCAACGTGGGCATCACCCCACCCTGCGGCTTCGTGCTGGCGCACAGTGCCGATGGCTATTCCACCAACCTGCGGAGCGACGACCTGCTCGGCGGACGCGCGATGATCGCCACCCACTACGATGGCCAGCCGCTGCCGCCGGACCACGGCGGCCCAGCCCGCCTTCTGGTGCCGCACCTGTATTTCTGGAAGTCCGCCAAATGGCTCACCGGCCTGCAGTTCACCGCGCGTGACGAAGCGGGGTTCTGGGAGTTGCGCGGGTATCACATGCGCGGGGATCCCTGGCGCGAAGAGCGGTTCGCGGACGATGAATAAGGGTGGAGATTCCTCTTTCGGTCGAGTCGCTGCGACCCTCGACAGGACCTGCACCGGATCCGGCCGCGAAGCAGCGCACCATGGCGGGAGGCGCCATGCATAGGTCCCGTCTTGCGATGAAAATTCTCCTCTTCGGCAATTCCGGGTCCGGCAAGAGCACGTTGGCCAAACGGCTGGCTGCGGAGCATGGACTGGCGCATCTCGATCTGGACTCCATCGTCTGGGAGCCGGGGAGGATCGCCGTGCAGCGATCAACCGAGGCCATTGCCGCGTCCCTCGCGGCGTTTCTTGCCGGGCATGATCGCTGGGTGATCGAGGGTTGCTACGGCGAGCTGATCCAGGCCGCGTCCACCCACTGCACGGAACTGGTGTTCCTCAACCCCGGACTGGAAACCTGCCTCGAACACAATCGCCGGCGTCCCTGGGAGCCGCACAAGTACGCCTCGAAAGAAGCGCAGGACGCCATGCTCGAGCATCTGCAGGCCTGGGTGGCCGGCTACTACGAACGTGAGGATCAGTGGTCGTACCAGGCGCATCGGCGCATCTACGATGCCTTTGCAGGCCACAAGAGCGAGCGTCTCAATGACACCGGGGCTCGCGGCGGATGGGCGCTTCACGAGCCTTCCGGCAGGTAACCCGACATGTTTCCCGATTCCGCGGAGCGGCCCATGAAAGCGAACCTTCATGCCGTGCATCCCGTGCTCCCCTGTCGCGAGGTGGGTGAGTCGGTGCGCTTCTACCGTGATCTGGGTTTCGCGCTGTTGTTCCAGGACGCACCCGAGGCGCCGAAGTACGCAGCCGTGGGGCGGGACGGGGTAGAGATCCACCTGCAATGGGCGGACGCGGGGCAGTGGGCTTATCCCGCCGATCGTCCGGCCTGCCGCTTCCAGGTGAACGACGTGGACGCGCTCTACGAGGAGTTCGTCGCGAGCGGCAGCATTGGCGAGGCGCACAGCCTGGAAAGTCCCTGGGCGAGACCTTCGCAGACGCCCTGGGGAACCCGCGAGTTCCATCTCCACGACCCCGCCCGGAACGTTCTCCAGTTCTATTCCCCTCGGTAGGAGGCGGTCTTCGGAGGGGCCTCGCAGCGACGCACGCTGCCGTGATTGATGGGGGTCAATACGCATGCGCATGCGCTGGCCTAGGGTGTCGGGCGTGGTGATCGGCCACGTGCGCACGGGTATCGCGATGAAGGCTTGCACGGTAGGGCGCGGTCGCGAGAGCGTGGAGCGATCGCGATGAAGGCGCCCGACGATTCCGGGGCCAGCGGTGGTGGGCGGTCCGATGCCGCGACGGTCGCAGCGGTGCTGGGCGGCGGTCCGGGTGGCGGGCGCGGTCGCCGGGTCCTGCGCTGGATACTGATTGTCCTCGCGCTGCTGGTCGTGGTCGTGGCCGGCTACGGCTGGTTCCTGCGTGGCCGCGAGGCGGCCAAGCCGCGCTACCAGACGGCCGAGGTCACGCGCGGCAATCTGGTGGTGACGGTTGCGGCCACCGGCAACCTGCAGCCGACCAACCAAGTGGACGTGGGCAGCGAACTGTCCGGCATCATGGAGTCGGTCAAGGTCGACGTGAACGACACGGTCAAGCGCGGTCAGGTGCTGGCCCAGCTCGATGTGTCGCGGCTCAAGGACCAGATCGCCAACGCACGCGGTGCACTTGCCGCGGCCCGCGCCCAGGTGGCACAGACCGTGGCCACGGTCACCGAGACGCGGCTGCAGCTGAGCCGGCTTCAGCGCATGTTCGCCACCAGCGGTGGCACGGTGCCGGCCCAGGTGGACATCGACACCGCACGGGCGGCCCTGCAACGTGCCGAGGGCGCCGAGGCGAATGCGCGGGCGGCCGTGGTGCAGGCGCAGGCGTCGCTCAGCACCGGCGAAACCAATCTCGCCAAGGCGTCGATCCGCTCGCCGATCGACGGTGTGGTGCTGAGCCGCTCGATCGAGCCGGGGCAGACCGTGGCCGCCTCGCTGCAGGCGCCGGTGCTGTTCACCCTGGCCGAGGATCTCTCGAAGATGGAGCTGCAGGTCGACGTGGACGAGGCCGACGTGGGGCTGGTGCACGATGGCCAAGAGGCGACCTTCACCGTGGACGCCTACCCCGGTCGCGAATATCCGGCGAAGGTGCGCCGGGTGGGCTTTGGCTCGCAGACCAAGGACGGCGTGGTGTCCTACCTCACCGTACTCACCGTGAACAACGATGACCTCAGCCTGCGCCCGGGCATGACCGCCACGGCCGCGATCGTGGTCAACGAGCGCCACCAGGTGCTGCTGGTACCGAGTGCCGCGCTGCGCTTCACGCCGCCATCCGCGACGTCCGGCCAGACCTCCGGCAGCCTGGTCAGCCGGCTGATGCCGCGGCCACCGCATGGCACGAGCCGCGCCCAGGGCACAGGCAACGGCAAGTCCCGCCGGATGTGGGTGCTGCGCAACGGCGAGCCGGTCGCGGTGCCGGTCACGGTCGGGGCCAGCAATGGGCAACTGACGGAAGTGACCGGTGGCGAGCTGCAGCCCGGCGCGCGGGTGATCACCGAAAGCCTGGGCGGTGCCCAGTGAGCCAGGGCGATGGCGCCGCGGCGCCGCTGATCGAACTGGCCGGCGTCACCAAGACCTACGGCCAGGGCGCGGTGGCGTTCCAGGCCTTGCGCGGAGTGGATCTGGTCGTGGAGGAGGGCGAGTTCGTGGCGATCATGGGGCCGAGCGGCTCGGGCAAGTCCACGGCGATGAACATTCTCGGTTGCCTCGATGTGCCGACCACCGGCAGCTACCGCTTCCGCGGTACCGCCGTGGAGCGGCTGTCGCGCAACCAGCGGGCGCTGCTGCGCCGGCATTACCTGGGCTTCGTGTTCCAGGGCTACAACCTGCTCGGGCGCACTACGGCGCTGGAGAACGTGGAGCTGCCGTTGCTGTATCGCGGCGAGCCGCCGGCCACGCGCCATGCCGCGGCGCGCGAAGCACTGGCGGCCGTGGGTCTGGCCGGTTGGGAGCACCACGTGCCGGCCGCGCTTTCCGGCGGCCAGCAGCAGCGGGCCGCGATCGCCCGCGCCATCGTCACGCATCCCGCGGTGCTGCTCGCGGACGAGCCCACCGGCAATCTCGACACCCAGCGCAGCCGCGAGATCATGGACCTGATCGCCGCGCTCAATCGCGACCGCGGCATCACCGTGCTGATGGTCACGCACGAGCCGGACATGGCTGCCTATGCCCGGCGCGTGGTGCACTTCGTTGACGGCCAGGTGGAGAGCGACACGCGTCAGACGGGGGTGGCCTGATGTTCTGGAACACGCTGCTGCTGGCGCTGAAGGAGATCCGCCGCAATCTCACGCGAAGCTTCCTCACCGTGCTCGGCATCCTGATCGGCGTGGCCGCGGTGATCACCATGGTCACGCTCGGCAACGGCGCCACCGCGTCGGTGTCCGCGCAGATCGCCAGCCTCGGCAGCAACCTGCTGATGGTGCGTCCCGGCCAGCGGCTGGGGCCGACCCGCGACACCGCCGGCGCGGCGGCCTTCCGGCTGGCCGATGCCAGCGCCATCCAGAGCCAGGTGAGCGGCCTGGCCGGCGTGGCGCCGGTGGTCTCGCGCACGGTGACCGTGGTGCACCTGGCCAGCAACTGGTCGACCAGCGTGGTGGGCACCACCAACGACTACTTCACCGCCGGCAACTGGAAGTTTGCCGCGGGGCGTCCCTTCCTGGACGCCGAGCTGCAGGCTGGCAAGGCGGTGTGCGTGCTGGGCGAGACCGCGCGCAACAAGCTGTTCGGCAGCGAGAATCCGGTGGGCGGTGCGATCCGCGTCAAGCAGTTTTCCTGCGAGGTGGTCGGCCTGCTTGCGGCCAAGGGCCAGTCATCGATGGGGCGCGACCAGGACGACACGGTGGTGATGCCGCTGCGCACGGTGCAGCGGCGGCTGGCCGGCAACCAGGACGTGGGCATGGTGCTGGTCTCGGTGCAGCCCGGCGTGCCGACCGCGCAGGCCAAGCAACGCATCGAGGCCCTGCTGCGCGAGCGCCGGCATATCGCCGATGGCCAGGAGGACGATTTCAACGTGCTCGACACGCGCGAGATCGCCGACATGCTCTCCAGCACCACGCGCGTGCTCACCCTGTTGCTCGGCGCGGTGGCGGCGGTGAGCCTGCTGGTGGGCGGCGTGGGGATCATGAACATCATGCTGGTGTCGGTCACCGAACGCACCCGCGAGATCGGCATCCGCCTGGCGGTGGGTGCGCTGGAACGCGAGGTGCTGCTGCAGTTCCTGATCGAGGCGGTGGTGCTGTCCTCGATCGGCGGGTTGCTGGGTGTGCTGCTGGCGACGGTCGGCTCGATCGTCCTGGCACGGGTGCTCGAAGTGCCCTATGTGTTCGGTCCGGCGATCAACCTGCTCGCGTTCGCCTTCTCGGCGGTGATCGGCGTGGTGTTCGGCTACTTCCCGGCGCGCCGGGCGGCAAGGCTCGATCCTATCGAGGCGCTGCGGCACGAGTAGGCGAGGCCTCGTATCGGATGCGGAAGGTCGTGGCACCGGAGATACTCTGGCCATCTCCCGTCCACCGATGCAGGCACCCATGGGCAAGACCCGGCTCGAAGCGTTCAGCGATGGCGTGCTCGCCATCATCATCACCATCATGGTGCTGGAGATGAAGGTGCCGCATGGCCCGACGCTGGATGCGCTGTGGCCGGTGCTGCCGGTTTTCCTCAGCTACGTGCTGAGCTTCGTCTACGTGGGCATCTACTGGAACAACCACCACCACACGCTGCACCTGGTACGCAGCGTCAGCGGTGGCGTCCTGTGGGCCAACCTGCACCTGCTGTTCTGGCTGTCGCTGCTGCCGTTTGCCACCGGCTGGATGGGCGAGAACCACTTTGCCGCCGTACCCTCGGCGCTCTACGGCGCGGTGCTGCTGATGGCGGCCGTGGCGTACTGGATCCTGCAGCGGGCGATCATCCGCGTGCAGGGACCGGGATCGGCACTGGCAAGCGCGCTCGGGCGAGACTGGAAGGGCAAGCTGTCGCCGCTGATCTACGTGGCCGGCATCGTCTTCTCGGTCTGCGCGCCGGGCCTGGGCATGGCGTTCTACGCCGGTGCGGCCCTGCTGTGGCTGGTGCCCGACCGGCGGATCGAGCGGGTGGTGGCACAGTCGCACGATTGACGGGCGCGACAGGGTGCCGCAGCGGCTCGGCGAGAGCAGTGGCGCGGTTCGCCGATTGACGTGCGTCATCGGGCGGAACCACGTTGACGGCCAAGATGGGCGGCATCCGATCGATGCCATGGAGACCGTCATGTCGAGCAAGTCCTTCGTCGAGATCACCCAGGATCTCAACCGCGCCATCGCCACCTTCCGCGCTGCGGCGCCGGGCACGATGGGCGGATTTTCCGCCATGGCCAAGGCGGCGCTCGAGCCGGGCGCGCTGTCGGCCATCGACAAGGAACTGATCGCGCTGGCCATCGGCGTTGCCGGGCATTGCGACGGCTGCATCGGCTTCCACGTGAAGGCGCTGGTGCGCCTGGGCGTGGAGCGCGAGAAGTTCATGGAGACGCTGGCGGTGGCGGTCTACATGGGCGGTGGCCCGTCGCTGATGTATGCGGCCGAGGCGGTGCGTGCGCTGGAGGAGTTCGGCGAAGCCTGCCAGCCCACCGCGAGCGAGGTCTAGCGCGGCCGGTGCCCGCTCAGTTCGTGGCCGGCATCGTGCGCGAAGCGCAGGTGCCACACCGTCGAGCTGAGCGAGACCAGGCTCACCGCGACGAAGGCGAAGGAAAAGTCGCCGGCCTGCGGGTGCGCATGGCCGCGCACGCCCATCGCCAACTTCAGCAGCAGCGCGCCGGCACAGACGCCGAACGAGAGCATCAGTTGCTGCAACGTGGTGTACAGCGCATTGGCCGCGCCCAGCCGTTCGCGCGGCACGCCCTCGTAGGCCACGGTGTTGTAGGCGGCGAACTGGAACGACATCACCGCGCCGCAGCCCATCAGCAGTCCGAACATCGCCGCGAACGGCCAGTCCGGCCGGAACAGCGCGCACACGGCATAGGCGAGGCTGCTCAGCACGCCGTTGTAGAGCATGCCGTTGCGGAAGCCGACCAGCTGCAGCAGGCGCGGCGTGAACGAACGGGTGAGCAGGGCGCCCAGGGCGGTGGCAAGGATCAACTGGCCACTGCGCACGGCGGAGAAGCCGAAGCCGATCTGGAACATCAGCGGCAGCAGGAACGGTTGCGCCCCCTGGGTGATGCGCATCAGCGAGCCGCCGATCACCGACAGCCGGAACGAGTCGATGCGCATCAGCGACAGATCGAGCAGCGGGTTCGCGCGATGGCGGGCATGCCACAGATAGCCCAGGCAGCCGGCGATGCCGACCGCCAGCAGCGCCGACGCCATCGCCAGGTCCGCGCTCTGGCCGACCATCTCCAGCCCGAACAGCAGGCCGCCGAGTCCCGCACCGCACAGCGCGAATCCGCCCAGGTCCAGTGGGCTGTGTTTCGCATGTGGCGCGATTGGCGGGATGAAGCGCCGCACCAGCCAGAAGCCGAGCAGGCCGATCGGCAGGTTGATGTAGAAGATCCAGCGCCAGGTCAGGTACGTCACGATCAGGCCGCCCAGCGGCGGACCGGCGAGCGGCCCGAGGAACGCCGGCACCAGCGACCAGGACATCGCCGAGACCAGATGCCGGCGCGGCACCGCCGACAGCAGGATCAGGCGTCCGATCGGCGCCATCATCGCGCCACCGGCCCCTTGCAGCAGCCGCGCGGCCACCATCGCCGGCAGGTTGGGCGCCAGCGAGCAGGCGACCGAACCGAGCAGGAACACCCCGATGGACGCGGCGAACACGCGGGTGGCGCCGAAGCGGTCGGCGACCTTGCCACTGACCGGAATCAGGACCGCCAGGGCCAGCAGATAGCTGGTGATCGCGATGCTCATGGCGGGCGCTCCGACGTGGAAGTCGCGCGCCATGGTGGGCAGGGCGGTGGCCAGCACCGTCGCGTCCAGCTGCTCCATGAAAATCGCGCAGGCGATGATCAGCGAGATGACGCGGTAGTCGGGAAACGCCGGCGCCTCGACATCGGACGCAAGGGTTTCCGCAGTCGACTGGCTCACGGGGCGACTCGATGCGGGCGTGGGGAAGCCAGCGGCGGCCGTGGGGACGACCTCGGTGGCGCTCGCGCCGGGGAGCGGCGCGCGGCGGATTATAGATCGGCGGAGAGGCACTGACCGTCCCGCGGCGCCGCCTGCTGCAGGCAGCGTCGGCGCAACCCGAGCGGATCTCCTCGCGCGAGCGGCTGCTCGACCTGATGCACGCCGACCTGCGCGACGTGACCGACCGCACGGTCGACAGTCACGTGCGCAACCTGCGCCACAGTCTGGAGGACGTCGCACCGGGGCAGTCCTTCATCCATTCGCACTGGTGCCGGTTACCGCTTCGAGGTGGTCGACGGTCGAGGCCGGACCTTGCCGGCCACTAGTCACTGTGAGCTTAGGCCTATGGCCCGGGCGCGCCCGGTCTGGCTTGATGGAAGGGACGGACAACGCAGGGAGAGGCATGCACCATGCTGGCGATCGAAACCCACGCGCTGACGCGCCGCTTTGCCACCGGGCACGGCGTGGAAGCACTCGATCTGGCTGTGCCCGCAGGCAGCGTGTACGGCTTTCTCGGCCCGAACGGGGCCGGCAAGACCACCACCATCCGCCTGCTGCTGGGCCTGCTGCGCCCGGATGGCGGCCAGATCCGCCTGTTCGGCCAGCCGCTGACGCGGCAGGCGCGCGAGCCGTTGCGTGCGGTCGGTTCGATGGTCGAATCGCCTTCGCTGTATCCGCATCTATCCGGCTACGAGAACCTGGAAGTCACGCGCCGCCTGCTCGATCTGCCGCCCCGGCGCATCGACGAGGTGTTGCGCATCGTGGATCTGGAGCGCGATGCGCATCGGCGCGTGCGCGTGTATTCGCTGGGCATGCGCCAGCGCCTGGGCATCGCGTTGGCCCTGCTCGGCGACCCGCGCCTGCTGATCCTGGACGAGCCCAGCAACGGCCTGGATCCGGCCGGCATCGTCGAGTTGCGCGCGCTGCTGCGACGCATGGCCGGCGAACTGGGTATCACGGTGTTCGTTTCCAGCCATCTGCTGGCCGAGGTCGAACAGATGGCCTCGCATGTCGGCGTACTGCACCAGGGGCGCTTGCGGTTCCAGGGCACGCCGGGCGAGCTGCGCGACCGCTATGGCGATCCACTGGTGATCCGCTGCACCGATGGCGATGCCGTCTGCACCGGGCTTGCGGAGCTGGGCGAGCTGGCACAACGGGTCGACCCGACCACCGTGCGCGTGCCGATGCCGCAGCGGCCCGACCACGAGATCAACCGCTGGCTGGTGACGCAGGGCCATGAGGTGCACGCGCTGGGCCGCAGCCCGCGATCCCTGGAGACGCTGTTCTTCGAGATGACCGGGAGGGATGCCGCATGAGTGCACTGGGACGGGCGCTGGCCGCCGAGCAGGTGAAGCTGCGGCATAGCCTGGCGGCCTGGATGGTGGTGCTGGCGCCGATGCTGGTGGTGCTGCTGAGCGTGCTGCAGATCAGCCTGAGCCGGCTGCATGGGCCCTCGTCGCTGAGCGGGCAGGAGGCCTGGCTGCGCTTTGCCAGTGGATTGTTCGTGCTGTGGGTGTTCCTGATGCTGCCGCTGTTCGTGACCCTGCAGGCGGCCTTGCTGGCGAACATGGAACACGGCCCGCAGACCTGGAAGCATCTGCTGGCCCTGCCGCTGCCGCGCTGGAGCCACTACGCGGCCAAGCTGTTCGTGCTGGCGGCGATGGTGGTGATGGCGACCGCCTTGCTTGCCCTCGCTACGCCGCTGGCGGGCTGGGTGATCATGCATACGCAGCCGGCGTTCGGCATCGCCGGTCCGGCGCCGTGGCGTTGGCTGGCAGTCCACGCGAGCGCGTGCGTGGCGGCCGCCGGCTTGATGATCGCGCTGCAGGCCTGGGTGGCCATACGCTGGCAGAGCTTCACCACGTCGGTGTTCGTCGGCGTGGCCGGTACGGTGGCCGGGTTCCTGATCGGGCAGTCGGCGCGGTTCGGTCCGTGGTTTCCCTGGTCGATGCCGGTGCAGGTCCTCGCGCGTCAATCCAACCACCTGATGCAGGTGGTCGTCGTGGGATCGCTCGGTGGCCTGCTGATGGCGGGCCTGGGGCTATGGCACTTCGACCGGAGCGAGGCCGGCTGAGTGAGGTGATTGCCCCAAAAGAAAAAGCGCCGCATCGCTGCGGCGCTTTTTCGTTCGAGCCGGATCGCGGATCAAAGCGATTCGAACACGCCTGCCGCACCCATGCCGGTGCCGATGCACATGGTCACCATGCCGTACTTCTGCTTGCGGCGGCGCATGCCGTGCAGCAGGGTGGCGGCACGCACCGCACCGGTGGCGCCGAGCGGGTGGCCCAGCGCGATGGCGCCGCCCAGCGGGTTGACCTTGGCCGGGTCCAGGCCGAGATCGCCGATCACGGCCAGCGCCTGCGCGGCGAAGGCCTCGTTGAGTTCGATCCAGTCCAGCTGGTCCTGGCTGAGGCCCACCTGCTTGAGCGCCTTCGGAATCGCTTCCTTCGGGCCGATGCCCATGATCTCCGGCTTCACGCCGGCCACCGAGTAGCCGACGAAGCGGCCGATCGGGGTCAGGTTGAACTCCTTGATCGCCTTCTCGCTGGCCAGCAGCAGGGCGCCGGCGCCGTCGGACATCTGCGAGGAGTTACCGGCGGTGACCGAGCCGCCGAAGCGGTCATTGCGGAACACCGTGCGCAGCTTGGCCAGCACCTCCATCGTGGTGCCCGCGCGCGGGCCCTCGTCGGTGTCGATCACGCGGCTGTCCGTGACGATGCCGCCGGTGGCCAGGTTCGGGTAATGGTCGTCGAGCTGGAACGGGGTGATCTCGTCCTTGAACTCGCCAGCGGCGATCGCGGCCAGCGCGCGGCGATGGCTCTCCACCGCGAAGGCGTCCTGCTGCTCGCGGGTGACCTTCCACTGCTCGGCCACCTTCTCGGCGGTGATGCCCATGCCGTAGGCGATGGCGCGGTCTTCGTCGTTGGCGAAGATGGCCGGGTTCATCGCCACCTTGTGGCCCATCATCGGCACCATGCTCATGCTCTCGGTGCCGGCGGCGATCATCAGGTCGGCCACGCCGAGCTGGATGCGGTCGGCGGCCATCGCGATGGCCTGCACGCCGGACGAGCAGAAGCGGTTGATGGTCACGCCGGGCACGGTGTAGGGCAGGCCGGCGAGCAGGGCGCCGATGCGCGCCACGTTCATGCCCTGCTCGGCCTCGGGCATGGCGCAGCCGACGATGACGTCCTCGATGCGATGCGGATCGACGCCCGGCGCCTGCGCCATCACGGCGCGGATCACGTGGGCGAGCATGTCGTCCGGACGGGTGTTGCGGAATACGCCGCGCGGCGCCTTGCCGACCGGCGTGCGGGTAGCGGCGACGATGTAGGCGTCCTGTACTTGCTTGGTCATGGTGCTTGCTCCGTGGCGTCGCGCGTAGCGCGGCGACGCCCAAGGTTTTGATCGTCATTCCGGCGAAAGCCGGAATCCAGTGCCTTCAAACGGTGGTGAGTCGCTGGATCCCGGCTCTCGCCGGGATGACGGCTCGTCAGTTGCGCAGCGGCTTGCCGGTGCTCATCGTGTGGGCGATGCGCGCCTGGGTCTTCTCCATCTTGGCCAGCGCCACGAAGTGCTTGCGCTCCAGCGCCAGCAGCCAGGCCTCGTCGACCTGCGAGCCGCGCTCGATCGCGCCGCCGCACAGGCAGTCGGCGATACGGCTGGAGATCTCGATGTCGTGCGGCGAGGCGAAGTAGCCCTCCTGCAGGTTGGCCAGCGAGGCCTTGAAGGTGGCGGTGCCGGTATCGCCGGCCACCGGCACGGCGCGTGCCGGCAGCGACGGGCGGTAGCCGGTCTCGGCCATGCCCAGCGCGACCTTCTTCGCCACGTAGAGCAGCTCGTAGGCGTTGAACACCACCACGTCGCTGTCGCGCAACAGGCCCATCGCCTTCGCTTCCAGCGCGCTGGAGGAGACCTTGGCCATCGCCACGGTCTCGAACACCTTCTTCAGCTCCTCGAACGGATCGGCCGGATTGGCCTTGGCCGCGCGCACCGCCAGCTCGTGCAGGCCGCCGCCGGCCGGCAGCAGGCCGACGCCCGCCTCAACGAGGCCGATGTAGCTTTCCAGCGCCGCCACGGTGCGGGCCGAGTGCATCTGGAACTCGCAGCCGCCGCCGAAGGCCATGCCGCGCACGGCCGAGACCACCGGCACCAGCGCGTACTTGATCGCCATGCTGGTGGCCTGGAAGTTGGCGACCATCTTCTCGAAGTCGTCGAACTTGCCTGCCTGCAGCAGGCCCAGCGCACCCTTGAGGTCGGCACCGGCCGAGAACGGCTCGCCGGTCTGCCAGATCACCACCGCCTTGAGCTTCTCTTCGGCGATCCTGATGGCCTGCTGCACGCCGTCGAGCACGAAGTCGTTGACCGTGTTCATCTTGGTCTTGAACGAGATGATGCCGACGCCGTCGTCGCCCAGAGTCCACAGACGGACGCCTTCGTTCTCCCACACCGTGGTGCCCTGGTCGAACTTCTCGCCCAGGATCGGATCGGGGAACAGCTGGCGGGCGTAGACCGGGTGGGTCGAACGCGGCTTGTACTGGCCGGCGCTGGCCGACCACGAGCCATCCTTGCCGTGCACGCCGGCGCGGCCGTCGGTGACCCAGGCGGGCAGGGGCGCGTTGCTCATGGTCTTGCCGGCGGCGATGTCCTCGGCGATCCAGCCGGCCACCTGCTGCCAGCCGGCGGCCTGCCAGGTCTCGAACGGACCGAGCTTCCAGCCGTAGCCCCAGCGGATCGCGAAGTCGACGTCACGCGCGGTGTCGGCGATGTCGGCCAGGTGGTAGGCGGTGTAATGGAACAGGTCGCGGAAGATCGCCCACAGGAACTGCGCCTGCGGGTCGGACGAGGCGCGCAGCTTGCCGAACTTCTCTGCCGGATCCTTGATTGCCAGGATCGCGGCGACTTCGTCGGATGGCTTCTGCTCGGAGGTGCGGAAGCCCTGGCTGGCCAGGTCCAGCACCTGGATCTCCTTGCCGGCCTTCCTGTAGAAACCGCCGCCGGTCTTCTGGCCCAGCGCGCCCTTCTCGATCAGCGCGGTCAGCCACACCGGCGCCTTGAAATACTGGTGCCAGGGATCTTCCGGCAGGGTGTCGGCCATGGTCTTGATGACATGGGCCATGGTGTCCAGGCCGACCACGTCCGCGGTGCGGTAGGTCGCGCTCTTCGGGCGGCCCAGTGCCGGGCCGGTCAGTGCATCCACCGTGTCGAAGCCGAGCTTGAACTGCTCGGTGTGGTACATGGTGGAGAGGATCGAGAACACGCCGATGCGGTTGCCGATGAAGTTCGGGGTGTCCTTGGCGATCACCACGCCCTTGCCGACCGTGGTGGTCAGGAAGGCTTCCAGGCCATCGACCACGGACGGCTCGGTGAGGCGGGTGGGGATCACTTCCACCAGGTGCATGTAGCGCGGCGGATTGAAGAAGTGCACGCCGGTGAAGCGGTGGCGCATCTCTTCCGGTAGCGCCTCGGCCAGTCCGTTGATCGACAGGCCGGAGGTGTTGGACGCCAGCACCGCGGTGGCCGAGACGTGCGGCGCGATCTTGCGGTACAGGTCCAGCTTCCAGTCCATCCGCTCGGCGATCGCCTCGATCACCAGGTCGACGTCCTTGAGCAGGTCGAGGTGCTCGTCGTAGTTGGCCGGAATGATCGCACCGGCCAGATTCTTGTCGGCCAGCGGGGCAGGCGAGAGCTTCTTCAGGTGCTCGATCGCCTTGAGCGCGATGCCGCTCTTTGGACCTTCCTTGGCGGGCAGGTCGAACAGCACGGTCTCGACGCCGGCATTGGTGAGGTGGGCGGCAATCTGTGCGCCCATCACACCGGCGCCCAGCACCGCGGCCTTGCGGATGCGCAGCGCAGTCGGGGAAGTTGGTGCAGCGGTCATTGGCTTCTCCATACGATCGAACGATTGGGGTTCGGACACGGCAAGTGGACCGGATTGCCGTGGCAGTCCGGTGAAAGGGATCAGGGGTGGCTGAGGCCCGCGGCGGCAAAGCGGATCAGGTGCGCCGCGGTCTGCTCGCGGTGCTGCTGTTCGGTGACGTTGTCCTTGCGCTGGATCATGCCGAAGCCCGACATCGCGTGGGTCAGGGCGCCGGTGACCAGATCGATGCGCCAGTAGAGCTCGGCCTTGTCCAGGTGCGGCAGCAAGCGGGCGAACTCGGCCGTGAACTGCTTCATGACGTGGCCGTAGTTCTCGGACAGGAACTGGCGCAGGGTGTCGTCGTGTTCGGCGAATGCGCGGGCGAGCACGCGCATGAACAGCGAGCCGTTGCCTTCGTGGGACAGCTCCAGTGCCGGACGGATATAGGCGGCGAGCACGTCTTCGAGCTTCGTGCCCGGCTTGCCGGCGACCTTGGCCAGTTCGGCGAGGCGGTGCTGGTTCAATGCGTCCAGGCGGCGCTTGAACACCTGCTCGACCAGCTTCTCCTTGGAGCCGAAGTGGTAGTTCACCGCGGCAAGGTTGACGCCGGCGGCGGCCGTCAGCTGGCGAAGCGAGGCGCCATCGAAGCCGCGCTGGGCGAACAGCGCCTCGGCGGCGGTCAGGATGCGTTCCTTGGTCGAGGTCGAACTGTTCACGGCAGACAGCCACCGTCCACGGCAGAATCAAACGATCGTTTGAGCATACGCGCGGGGCTCGCCAGCCGTCAAACGAACGTTTGCAGCCGGCGCGGGCCGGCTTGCGATTAGGCTAGAATCTGTCAAACTTTCCTGTGCTAAATCCTCATTCCTTGACGGTTTTGGCATCTTTCGGCCAGGTTTTCCGGCCTAGATACGAATCTTTCCTACCCAAGTTTTCCGGAGCACATCTGTATGGCGCTCGAGCGCACTCTTTCCATCATCAAGCCCGACGCCGTCGCCAAGAACGTCATCGGCGAGATTTACGCCCGCTTTGAAAAGGCCGGCCTGAAGATCGTCGCCGCCAAGATGAAGCACCTGTCGCGCAAGGAGGCCGAAGGCTTCTACGCCGTGCACAAGGAGCGTCCGTTCTTCAATGCACTGGTCGAGTTCATGATTTCCGGTCCGGTGGTCATCAGCGTGCTGCAGGGCGAGAACGCCGTGCTGGCGCATCGCGAGCTGATGGGTGCGACCAACCCGAAGGAAGCCAAGCCGGGCACGATCCGCGCCGACTTCGCCGAGTCGATCGACGCCAACGCCGTGCACGGTTCGGATGCGACGGAAACCGCCAAGGCCGAAATCGCCTACTTCTTCGCCGAGACGGAAGTCTTTCCGCGCTGAGGCATGACCGTGAACCAGGTGGTGTCCATCCCGACCGCCCCGGCCGACGCCGTGGACAAGGTCAACCTGCTCGATTTCGATCGCCAGGGTCTGCGTGATTTCTTCACGCAGATCGGCGAGAAGCCGTATCGCGCCGAGCAGGTGATGAAGTGGATCTACCACCACCTGGAGAGCGACTTCGGCAAGATGACCGACGTGGGCAAGGCGCTTCGCGCCAAGCTCGAGGCCACGTGCTACGTCGGTCCGCCCAAGACCCTGTTCGACAAGGGCGCTGCCGACGGCACGCACAAGTGGCTGCTCGGCATGGATGGCGGCAACGCCATCGAGGCGGTGTACATCCCGGAGCCGACCCGCGGCACGCTGTGCGTGTCTTCGCAGGTCGGCTGCGGCCTGAACTGTCAGTTCTGCTCCACCGCCACGCAGGGCTTCAACCGCAACCTGTCCACCGCCGAGGTGATCGGCCAGATGTGGGTGGCGGCCAAGTACCTGGGCAACATCACCCACCAGAACCGCCGCATCACCAACGTGGTGATGATGGGCATGGGCGAACCCCTGCTGAACTTCGACAACGTGGTCAAGGCGATGAGCCTGATGCGCGATGACCTGGGCTTTGGCCTGGCGTCCAAGCGCGTGACGCTGTCCACCGCCGGCCTCGTGCCGATGATCGACAAGCTGTCCGAGGCCATCGACGTGTCGCTGGCGGTGTCGCTGCATGCGGCCAACGACGAGCTGCGCACCGAGCTGGTGCCGCTGAACAAGCGCTACCCGATCGCCGAGCTCACCGAGGCCTGCCAGCGCTGGATCGCGCGCAAGCCGCGTACCTCGATCACCTTCGAGTACACCCTGATGAAGGGCGTGAACGATCAGCCGGAGCATGCGCGCCAGCTGATCCGGTTCATGCGCAAGCTGCCCACCTGCAAAGTGAACCTGATCCCGTTCAATCCGTTTCCTGGAACACGTTTTGAGCGGTCGGACGCCGATACGATCAGGGCCTTCCAGACGCAGTTGCTTAATGCCGGCATCCTGACGATGCTGCGACGGACCCGCGGCGACGACATCGATGCCGCATGCGGGCAGCTGAAGGGACAGGTGCTGGATCGAACGCGGCGCCAGGCCGAATTTCTCAAACGTCTGGATCAGGGGGCTGTCCATGCGGGTTGATCGTTGGAGTGGGTTGTTGCTGTGCGCGTTGCTCGCCGGTTGTGTCACGGTGGGCGGCAATTCCGGCGACGGCGGCTCCGGCGACCATCTTCCCAAGACCAGCAATGCCGACCAGGCAGAGGACGCGGCCCGCATCCATACCGAGCTGGGCCAGCACTACCTGGAAACCGGCGACCTGCAGACCGCGCTGCAGAAGCTGACCCTGGCGCTGCAGTTCGACGAGAACTACGCACCGGCGCACACCGTGATCGCGGTGGTGTACGAGAAGATCAACGACATGACCCACGCCGAGCAGCACTACCGGCGGGCGGTCGAGCTGGAGCCGAACCGGGGTGGCCCGAACAACAACCTCGGCGCGTTTCTCTGCCGCATCGGCAAGCCGGTCGAGGCCGAGACCTATTTCCGCAAGGCGATCACCGATCCGTTCTACAAGACTCCCGACGTGGCGCTGACCAACGCCGGCATCTGCCAGATCAAGGCCAGTCGCGAGGCCGCTGCCGAACAGGATTTCCGGGACGCGCTGCAGCGCAATCCCAACAATGGCGAAGCGCTCTACCAACTGGCCAGTGCGCTGTTCAAGTCGGGCGACGCGTTTCACGCAAGGGCGTTCCTGCAACGCTTCGACGCGCTCGGTCACCCGACGCCGGACGCCTACCTGCTTGGCAACCAGATCGAATCCCGCCTGGGCAACACGGACGCCGCCCAATCGTACCGCCAGCGCCTGCTCAGCCAGTTTCCGGACTCGGACCAGGCCCGTAGCCTCGATCAAAGCACCCGTCCATGAATTCTGTTCCGTCCTCGATGCAAGACCAGACTTCACTTGAAATGGATCTTTCCAGTCAGGCCGGCGCCCACACCGATGCAGCACAGGACCGGGGCGCCGAGATCTCTTTTGGCCAGCGCCTGCGCTCGGCTCGCCAATCCCGCGGGCTGGACATCGAAACCTGCGGTCAGCAGCTGAAGTTGCCCGCGCGCGTGCTGCGGCAACTGGAGGGCGATCGCTACGATGGCATCGACTACAAGGTCTATCTTGGCAGCTACATCACCAAGTACGGTCGCCACCTGGGGATCGAGGACACGCTGATCCAGGCGGAGGTCTCCCGCATCCGCCGCAAGAGCGAGCCCGAGCTGGTGGCGACCGGCGGCATCTCGCACTCGCGCTACCTGCTCGAGCGCTACGCCACGGCGGCAACGTATGTGGTGCTGACCGCAGTGATCGTGGTTCCGGTCGTCTGGCTGGGCATCCGTGGCACCCTGAGCCGGGACATTGCCCACCTCGCGCCGCTCGACGCGGCTCCGGTGGCGCAGCAGGAAGTGCAGACGGCGGGCCGCCCGACGGCAGGTCAGCCGACCGTCCCGGCCACTCCGTCCGTGGCGCCGGTGAAGAACGACGACGAGCAGCCGCTGCTGGCCTCGATGGTGCCCAACATCACCGCCGACTCGATCAAACCGGCCACTCCGGCCGCCCCGGTTGCTGCCGATATCGCGCAGGGTGGGCATGTGCTGACGCTGGCGTTGACCGATGCGAGCTGGGTTGAGATCACGTCGGAAGACGGCAGCCGGCTCGAGTACGGTCTGCTTCCGGCCGGGACGCACCGTACCTATCACAGTGCGACGCCGCTGGAGATCCGTCTCGGCAATGCGGGCGGTGCGACCGTGAGCCTGGATGGCAAGCCCTTGTCGCTCGATCCCTATCGCAGGGCCAACGTCGCGCACTTCCGCATACGGATCCAGGACGGCAAGGCGGTTCCGGACGGCGTCTGACATCGGGCGCGCCAAGCGAGCCGCGCCTGCCGTGCCGGGCGCGGCGGTCGCGGTTTCGGTTATTCTTGCCCTTTACCCGAGTGCGCCGCGGCGCGCCGGTCCCTCAACAGACGCGCTGCGGCCAGCCCGGTCCGGGTCACGGCCGGCGTTTCCAACGGTGATTGCATGGCTTTCGACGCATACGACGATTACGAGCAGAGCGAACGCGTACAGAAATGGCTGCGCGAGAATGGCGTATCCATCGCGGTAGGTATCGCGATCGGCCTGGTCGGCATCTTCGGTTGGCAGCAGTGGCGCAACCACCAGGCAAGTAATCGCGCAGCGGCAGCATCGATCTACCAGCAGGTTCAGGCCGCCGAGGCCGTGGGCAACCAGGCGGTCGCCGACCAGCTCACCGAGCAACTGCAGAAGGATTACGGCAAGTCGAGCTACGCGGTGTTCGCCACCAGCGAGCGGGCCCGCCACCTCGCGGAGGCCAAGCAGTTCGACAAGGCCGCCGCGTCGCTCGACTGGGCGCTGGCACACGCCGAGGAGCCCGCGCTGAAGTCCCTGATGCTCCTGCGCATGGCTCGGGTCCAGTTCGCCCAAGGCAAGGACAAGGACGCGCTGGCCACGCTCGATCAGCTCACCGACAAGCAGTACACCGGTCTGGCCTCGGAACTACGGGGCGATGTGCTGGTCAAGCTTGGCCGGGTCGATGATGCGCGCAAGTCCTACCAGACGGCGCTGTCGGCCATGGGTGGGGACTCGCCGTTGCGTGATGCCCTGCAGCTGAAAATTGACGATCTGGCTGCGGCCGGGAAGCAGGGTGCATGAAACCGGTTTTCAAGAAATGCGTTTGGCTGATCGCCATGTCCTCGTTGGTGGCCCTGGCGGGTTGCCATAACAAGAAGAAGGACAACATCGAGCCGCCGACCCCGTTGGCGAAGGATTTCACCCCCACCGTCAAGGTGGCCAAGGTGTGGAGCGCGCGGGTGGGCGATGGCGCCGGCGTGACCGGCGTGCGGATGCGCCCGGTGGTGGTCGATGGCGTGCTTTACGCCGCCAGCACCGACGGCGAGGTGGCTGCGTTCGACGCTGCGACCGGCAAGTCCCTGTGGTCGAAGAAGTCGAGCACCCACGGCTGGTTCGGCTGGGGCGACAAGCACCGCAAGGATGCCCTCTACGCCGGTGGTCCGGCGGTCGACGGCGACCTGCTGGCGGTCGGCACGCTCGACGGCCACGTCTACGGGCTGAGCTCCAAGGACGGGTCGCAGCGCTGGGTGGCCGACCTGAAGTCGGAGGTGATCACTCCCCCGGTCATCGTCGGCGACCTCGTGCTGGTCCGCACCCAGGACGGCCGGGTCTACGCACTGGACCGTGCCAGCGGCGACCATCGCTGGGTCTACGACCAGGGCAACGTGCCGCTGCTGAGCGTGCGCGGCAATGGTCCCCTGCTGGCGGCCAACGGCGTGGTGTTCTTCGGCAGCGACGACGGCAAGCTGGTCGCCCTGCGGATGGACAACGGCGAGAAGCTCTGGGAGCAGTCGCTGGCCAGTGGCGAAGGCCGCACCGATATCGAGCGGCTGGATGATGCCGACGGCGCAGTCGTACTCGACGGCACCACCCTGTTCGGCACCGCCTACCATGGCAACCTGGTGGCCATCGATGGTCCGAGCGGTCGTCCGCTGTGGAGCCGGCAGTTCTCCAGCTACGGCTCGCCCGCGGTCTCCGGCAACATGGTGTTTGCCGTGAACGACCAGTCGCAGGTGTGGGCCTTCGATCACGGCGGCGGCGCCGACCAGTGGAAGAACGACGCGCTGAAGTACCGCTGGCTGACCAGCCCGGCGGTGCAGGGCAATTACGTGGTGGTCGGCGACGTCGAGGGCTACGTGCATTGGCTGCAGAGCGGCGACGGCGCGCTGGCCGCCCGCGAGCGGCTCTCGAGGAAGCCGATCCGCGCCCAGCCGGTGGTCGTGGGCGACGTGGTCTACGTGGAAGACATCAAGGGCCACATCGGCGCCTACCGTCTCTCCGCCAACTGATTCGGGTCTGGCACCGCCGGTGCCCGCCTCCTTTCCTGACGGGCGTCGCCTAGGTGCGACGCCCGTTTTTGCGATGAGGGCCGGTGCCGCCGGTCTTCTTGCCTTACACTGCCGACGCTACCGCCTCGCGCCGTTCTGGCGCGCCCGGCCGTAAGCGCCGTCACCCAACTCCTGGTTTCCTATCATGCTTCCCGTCGTTGCACTGGTCGGCCGTCCGAACGTCGGCAAGTCGACCCTCTTCAATGTCCTCACCCGCAGCCGCGACGCGCTGGTGGCCGACATGCCCGGGGTGACCCGCGATCGTCATTACGGCGTCTGTCGCCTCGGCGACCGGCCGTTCGTCGTGGTCGATACCGGCGGCCTGTCGGGTACCGAGGAAGCGCTGGACGTACTCACCGCCAAACAGGTGCGCCTGGCGATCGAGGAAGCGCAGGTGCTGGTGTTCGTGGTGGACGCGCGCGACGGCCTGCTGGCGCAGGACCACGTGATCCTCGGCGAACTGCGTCGCAGCGGCAAGCCGATCATCGTGGTGGTCAACAAGACCGACGGGCTGGACCTCGCCACGGCGATGGCCGAGTTCTCGGTATTCGGCCTGGCCGCCACGCTGCCGGCCTCGGCCGCGCACAACCGCGGCACCGAGGACCTGGTCGGCGCGATCCGTCCGCTGCTGCCCGAGGACGCCGACGAGGAGGTCGCGCCGGAAGAGGACGGCAGCATCCGCGTGGCGATCGTCGGCCGGCCCAACGCCGGCAAGTCGACCCTGATCAACCGGCTGCTCGGCGAGGACCGCCTGATCGTCTCCGACGTGGCGGGCACCACGCGCGACCCCATCCGCGTCCCGCTGGAGCGCGACGGCAAGCGCTACACCCTGATCGACACCGCCGGCGTGCGCCGCAAGGCACGCGTCGAGGAAGCGGTGGAGAAGTTCAGCGTGATCAAGACGCTGCAGTCGATGGCCGCCGCCCAGGTGGTGGTGGTGATGATCGACGCGCGCGAAAACCTCGCCGATCAGGACCTGACCCTGATCGGCCATGCCATCGACGAGGGCCGCGCGCTGGTCATTGCCGTCAACAAGTGGGACGGCATGGATGCGTACCAGCGCGAGCAGTGCCAGCGCGCGCTGGAGCGCCGGCTGGTGTTCGTGGACTGGGCCAAGACCGTGTTCATCTCGGCGTTGCACGGCTCGGGCCTGCGCGAGCTGATGCGCGCCATCGTGCGCGCGCACGCCGGGGCCACCCGCGAGCTCGGCTCGTCCGAGCTCACCCGGGCGCTGGAAAAGGCCTACGAGAGCTACCAGCCGCCGCTGGTGCGCGGCCATGCCCCGAAGCTGCGCTTCGCCCATCCGGGCGGCAGCAACCCGCCGACCATCGTCATCCACGGCAGCCGCACCAAGCACATCGCGCCGGCCTATCGCCGCTATCTCGAAGGCTTCTTCCGCAAGCGCTTCAAGATCGAGGGCACGCCGATCCGCATTGAGTTCCGCGACGGCGAGAACCCGTACGCAGGCAAGAAGAACGTCCTCACCGAGGGCCAGCTGCGCAAGCGCCAGCGCATGATCCGCGAGATGAAGCGGCGCAAGTAGGCCGGGCGTCCGCCGTGGGCCGCCCATCGTGGCGCGTCGTGATGGCGCGACAGGCCGGCACGCTCCTCAGCCCGCTTCCTTACATCTGCCGTAGCGCCTCGGCGGGTCGGCGATGGTCGGGCGTCGGCGCAGGGGCAGGGGCCTGATCGGGATCCTCCGGCCTGGTGACGCCGGCGCGGCTCACGCCTGCTCGAGATCCTCGGGGACCAGCGCATACACCGCCCCGTCCTTCGCCTGCTCGCCATCCCAGATCCGACGACGGGCGACCGCCTCGAACCGGGCGCCGGCGCGCTCGGCGGTCCGCCGGCTGGCCTGGTTGTCGGGCAGCGCGACGATCTCGATGCGCTGCAGGGCCAGTTGCCGGAAGCCGAAGCGCGCGGCCATCCGTACGGCCGTCGCCGCCACCCCTCGCCGCTGGCAGGACATGCGCACCCAGTAACCCAGGTTGGCACTGCGGTGCAGGTGGTTGCGCTGGTTCAGCCCAATACTGCCGAGCAGCTCGTGGCTGGCCCGGTCGAAGATGCCGAACGCGAAATGCTCCCCGTCCGTCCAGCCCTGCTCGCAGCGGCGGACCCAGTCCTGCGCTGCGGCGAGGTCGTAGCCGGCACGGCACCAGGGCAGCCAGCGACCGAGGCTGTCGATCGACTCGACGACCGCCGCTTCCAGCGCGCGAGCATCGTCCGGTCGCCACGGGCGCAGCAGCAGGGGGCCATCGACGATTTCCGTGTCGCGAGGGAGGGTCATGGCGAATTCCGTTTGTGCGCAGCTGCGGCGGCAACCGATAATAAGCGCCTTTTCCGACAGGTCACCCCCGCATGAGCGCACGCATTCTCGACGGCAAACGCATCGCCCAGGAGCTGCTTGAGCGCATCGGGCGCCGCGTCGAGGAGCGCAAGGCCAAGGGGCTGGGCGCGCCCGGCCTGGCCGTGGTGCTGGTCGGCGACGACGCGGCCTCTTCGGTCTACGTGCGCAACAAGCGCAAGGCCTGCCATCAGGTCGGCTTCCGTTCGTTCGACTTCGATCTCCCTTCCAGCGTGACCCAGGACGAGCTGTTCGCGCTGATCGACAAGCTCAACGTCGATCCCGAGGTGCACGGCATCCTGGTGCAGTCCCCGCTGCCTCCCCACATTGACGAGGATGCGCTGGTCGATCGCATCGACCCGTCCAAGGACGTGGACGGCTTCCAGGCGATCAACGTGGGCCGGCTCGCGTTGCGCCGTTTCGGGCTGCGTCCCTGCACGCCGAAGGGCGTGATGACCCTGCTCGGGCATACCGACCGGCCCGTGCGCGGCCAGCATGCGGTGGTGGTCGGCGTATCCAACCACGTCGGTCGGCCGCTGGCGCTCGAACTGCTGATCGCCGGCTGCACCACCACCTGCTGCCACCGCTTCACCAAGGACCTGGAAAGCCACGTGCGACAGGCGGACATCATCATCGTCGCGGTGGGCAAGCCGGGGCTGGTCAAGGGCGAGTGGATCAAGCCCGGCGCGGTGGTGGTCGACGTGGGCATCAACCGCCTCGACGACGGTCGGCTGGTCGGCGACGTGGAATTCGGGCCGGCCGCCGAGCGTGCCAGCTGGATCACCCCGGTGCCGGGCGGAGTGGGGCCGATGACGGTCGCCACGCTGATGGAGAACACCCTCGAGGCGGCCGAGGCCGGCGAGTCGGTGGCGCGCCGCGGCTGAACACAATCCGTTGCGGGCGGCATCCGACCGCACTGCAACATCTGGCGGCCTGACGGGTGAGGCGCGTATAATCCTCTCTTTGCCGGGGAAGATTTCCATGCGCATCCTCGCCGAGGCCCTGACCTACGACGACGTCTACCTTGTTCCGGCCCATTCGGTCGTCCTGCCGCGGGACGTCGACACGTCCACCCGGCTCACCCGCGACCTGCGTCTGAACATCCCCATCGTGTCCGCCGCCATGGATACGGTCACCGAAGCCCGCCTCGCCATCACCATGGCCCAGTGCGGCGGCATCGGCATCATCCACAAGAACATGACCGCCGAGCAGCAGGCCGCCGAAGTGCGCCTGGTCAAGAAGTTCGAGGCCGGCGTCATCCGCAACCCCTTCAGCGTCAGCCCGGACACCTCCATCGGCGAGGTGCAGCGGCTGACCCGCGCCCACAACATCTCCGGCGTGCCGGTGGTCGAGGGCGAGAAGCTGGTCGGCATCGTCACCAGCCGCGACATGCGCTTCGAGCGCAAGCACGACGACCCGGTGCGCAACATCATGACCCGCCAGGACAAGCTGGTCACGGTGAAGGAGGGCGCCAGCCAGGACGAAGTGCTGCAGCTGCTGCACAAGCACCGCATCGAGAAGGTGCTGGTGGTCAACGACGACTTCCAGCTGCGCGGCCTGATCACCGTGAAGGACATCCAGAAGGCGCGCGACAATCCCAACGCCGCCAAGGACCGCAACGAGGCGCTGCTGGTCGGCGCGGCGGTTGGCGTCGGCGGCGACACCGAGCAGCGCGTGGCGATGCTGGTCGACGCCGGCGTGGACGTGCTGGTGGTCGATACCGCCCACGGCCATTCGCAGGGCGTGATCGAGCGTGCCGCGTGGGTCAAGAAGCACTACCCGAAGGTGCAGGTGATCGCCGGCAACATCGTCACCGGCGAAGCGGCGCGCGCGCTGCTCGATGCCGGCGTGGACGCGGTGAAGGTCGGCGTGGGCCCGGGCTCGATCTGCACCACCCGCGTGGTCGCCGGCGTCGGCGTGCCGCAGATCACCGCGATCGACCTGGTCGCCACCGCGCTGAAGGACGAGATCCCGCTGATCGCCGATGGCGGCATCCGCTACTCGGGCGACATTCCCAAGGCGCTGGCCGCCGGTGCGTCCAGCGTGATGCTCGGCTCGATGTTCGCCGGCACCGAGGAGTCGCCGGGCGAGGTCGAGCTGTTCCAGGGCCGCTCGTACAAGAGCTACCGCGGCATGGGTTCGCTCGGCGCGATGGCGCTGGGTTCGAAGGACCGCTACTTCCAGGAGGAGTCGGACGCCGACAAGCTGGTGCCGGAAGGCATCGAGGGTCGTGTGCCGTACCGCGGTCCGCTGCGCAACATCATCCATCAGCTGATCGGCGGCCTGCGCGCCTCGATGGGTTACCTGGGCGCGGCCACCGTCGAGGATGTGCGCGCCAAGGCGCAGTTCGTGCGGGTGACCGGCGCCGGCGTCACCGAGGCGCACCCGCACGACATCCAGATCACCAAGGAAGCGCCGAATTACCGGCTGAACTCGTGATCGCCCCGCGCCGGCCCGTTGGCCGGCGCGTTGTTTCCACCCCAAGGCGACGCTTCCCGCGGGCGTCGCCTTTGCATTCGACGATTCAGGCGCAGGGCAGGGCACGCCTGCCGCGCATCGGAGCCGGACCGTGACCGACATCCATAGCGACAAGATCCTCATCCTCGACTTCGGCGCGCAGTACACCCAGCTGATTGCCCGCCGCGTGCGCGAGATCGGTGTGTACTGCGAGATCTGGGCCTGGGACCACGATCCGGCCGAGATCGCGAAGTTCGGCGCCAAGGGCATCATCCTCTCCGGCGGTCCGGAGTCGACCACGCTGGAAGGCGCGCCGAAGGCGCCGCAGGAGGTGTTCGATGCCGGCTTGCCGATCCTCGGCATCTGCTACGGCATGCAGACCCTGGCCGCGCAGCTGGGCGGTGCCACCGAGGCGGCCGATGCCCGCGAATTCGGTCATGCCGAGGTGGACATCACCGCGGCCAGCCGCCTGTTCGCCGGCCTGAGCGACCACGCCGGCAGCCATCGCCTGGACGTGTGGATGAGCCACGGCGACCACGTCGCCAAGGCGCCGCCGGGCTTCGTCATCACCGGCACCACCGACCGCATCCCGGTCGCGGTGATGGAGAACGAGGACAAGCGCTGGTACGGCGTGCAGTTCCACCCGGAAGTGACCCACACCAAGCAGGGCACCGCGCTGCTCAGGCGCTTCGTCACCGAGATCTGCGGTTGCCAGACCCTGTGGACTGCCGCCCACATCATCGAGGACCAGATCGCCCGCGTGCGCGATCAGGTCGGCGACGACCACGTGCTGCTGGGCCTGTCCGGCGGCGTGGATTCCTCGGTGGTTGCCGCGCTGCTGCACCGGGCGATCGGCGACCAGCTCACCTGCGTGTTCGTCGACACCGGCCTGCTGCGCTGGCAGGAAGGCGACCAGGTGATGGCCACCATGGCCGAGCACATGGGCGTGAAGGTGATCCGGGTGAACGCGGCCGACCGCTACTTCCAGGCGCTGGAAGGTGTGGCCGACCCCGAGGCCAAGCGCAAGATCATCGGCCGCCTGTTCGTGGAGATCTTCGACGAGGAGTCGGCCAAGGTGACCGCCGCCGGCGACGGCCACGTGAAGTGGCTGGCGCAGGGCACGATCTACCCCGACGTGATCGAGTCGGCCGGCAGCAAGACCGGCAAGGCGCACGTCATCAAGAGCCACCACAACGTCGGTGGCCTGCCGGAGGACATGAAGCTCGGCCTGGTCGAACCGCTGCGCGAGCTGTTCAAGGACGAGGTGCGCCGCATCGGCGTCGAGCTCGGCCTGCCGCGCGAGATGGTCTATCGCCACCCGTTCCCGGGCCCCGGCCTGGGTGTGCGCATCCTCGGCGAGGTGAAGCGCGAGTACGCCGAGTTGCTGGCCCGGGCCGACGCGATCTTCATCGACGAGCTGCGCAAGGCCGACCTGTACGACACGGTCAGCCAGGCGTTCGCGGTGTTCCTGCCGGTGAAGTCGGTGGGCGTGGTGGGCGACGCCCGGGCCTACGAATGGGTGATCGCGCTGCGTGCGGTGGAAACCATCGACTTCATGACGGCGCACTGGGCGCACCTGCCGTATGACTTCCTCGGTCGCTGCTCAAATAGAATTATCAATGAGTTGCGTGGTGTTTCTCGTGTCGTTTATGACATCAGTGGCAAGCCGCCCGCAACTATCGAGTGGGAATGAGGTTTCTGCCGGGCATGTGCCCGGCATTTCTCAAGTTGTTTCCTCAAGCCATTGAATCCATTCAATTGATTGGCTGCACGCGATCGACATCGTACAGGGACGCCCGTCGCGGTTGGCGTGAAGCGCTACCGCTAGAATGCCGCTCCCACCGACCCGCGATCCGCCAGGCATGACCGACGACACCACGCCCGCCACGCCGGCGTTCACCGACGAAGACGAGCGCTACATGCGGCGGGCCCTGCAACTGGCCGAGCACGCCCGCGACGCGGAGAACGAGGTGCCGGTCGGCGCCGTGCTGGTGCACGACGGCCAGATCCTCGGCCTGGGCTGGAACCGCAACATCACCCTGCACGATCCCACCGCGCACGCCGAGATCATGGCGCTGCGCGCCGCGGGCGAGAAACAGCAGAACTACCGCCTGCCGGGCGCGACGCTGTACGTGACGCTGGAGCCCTGCTCGATGTGCGCCATGGCGCTGGTGCATGCGCGTATCGGCCGGGTGGTCTACGCCGCCAGCGACCCGAAGACCGGCGCCGCCGGCAGCGTTTTCGACACGCTGGTCGATGCGCGGCATAACCACCGGATCGAGGTGCAGGGCGGACTGCTGGCCGAGGTCTCGTCCGAGCTTCTACGCAATTTCTTTCGCGCGCGTCGCTGACCGGCGCCAGCGCGACGTCGGGTCCGGAGGGGCTCGCGCAGTGCTGGCAAAATGTGATCGACTTCACGCTTCCGGGCGCCGCGGCCATCGAGCAGCGCGCCACCCTTGCCGTCCGGGAGCGTCATGCGACTCGTTACCTATCTGCACCATGGAATGACCGGCGTCGGCCTCACCGACGCCAACGCGACACGGATCCGTCCGCTGGACCAGGTCGACGGCACACCCATCGCCGACATGCTCACGCTCATCCGCGAGGGCCTCGATCTGGCCACGCCCAGCGTGATGCGGCCGATGCTGACCCGGGCCGAGGTGACTTTGTTGCCGCCGATCCAGCGACCGCCGCGCAATCTGTTCTGCGTGGGCAAGAACTACCGCAAGCACGCCCACGAATTTGCCGAGAGCGGCTTCGATACCGCCTCCTGCACGGCGGTGCCGGCGCATCCGGTGGTGTTCTCCAAGCTGCCCGGCGCGGTGATCGGCGATCGCGACAGCATCTTCTACCCGGAAGGGCTCAGCGAGGCGCTCGACTACGAGGCCGAGCTGGCCGTGGTGATCGGCCGCGGCGGGCGCGGCATCCCGCGAGCCCGGGCGCTGCAGCACGTGTTCGGCTACACCGTCGTCAACGACGTCACCGCACGCGACTGGCAGCAACGCCATGGCCAATGGTTCCTCGGCAAGTCGTTCGACACCTTCTGTCCGATGGGGCCGGTGCTGGTGACCGCCGACGAGCTGGACCCGTCGGCGCTGGACATCCGCTGCTGGGTCAACGGCGAGCTGCGCCAGCAGGCCAACACCCGCGACCTGATCTTCGACATCCCGACGCTGATCGAGACGATCTCGGCCGGGATCACGCTGCAGCCGGGCGACATCATCGCGACCGGTACGCCGGAAGGTGTGGGCGTGGGCTTCCGGCCACCGCGTTTCCTGCAGCGCGGCGACGAGATCGCCATCGAGATCGAGGGCATCGGCCGGCTGGTCAACGACGTGTTCTGAGCCGCCGCCGGCTCAGGCGAGGAACGCCAGCGCCTCCGCGCAGGGGGCATCGATCTTCAGCGTCACCAGCGGATCGGCGCGGGTCACGCCGAGGTTCACCGTGGCGATCGGCTTGCCCGCCTTGGCCGCCGCGGCGACGAAACGGTAGCCGGAGAACACCATCAGCGAGGAGCCGACCACCAGCACGGCATCGGCCGCTTGGCAGGCCTCGATCGCGGCCGCCACGCGTTCGCGCGGCACGTTCTCGCCGAAGAACACCACGTCCGGCTTCACGATGCCGCCGCATGCCGGGCAGGGCGGCACGTCGAAGCGGCCGAAGTCGTGGCCCTCCAGGTCCGCGTCGCCGTCCGGCGCGTCGGCGGCATCGAGCGCGGCGAAATCCGGATTGCGCGCCACCAGCGCCTGCTGGAACGCGTGCCGGTCCTGCCGCCAGTCGCAGGCCATGCAGCGCACCTCGTCCAGCCGGCCGTGCAGGTCGACCACGCGCTCGCTGCCGGCGCGCTGGTGCAGGCGATCCACGTTCTGCGTCACCAGCAACTCCACCTGGCCGCGCCGCTCAAGCGCCACCAGCGCATGGTGGGTGGCGTTCGGCTCGGCGCGGCCGAAGCGTCGCCAGCCGACCAGGCTGCGGGCCCAGTAGCGCCGGCGGGTGGCCGCCTCGTGCATGAAGGCCTGGTAGGTCACCGGCGGTGTGCGTTTCCACTGGCCGGCGCGGTCGCGGTAGTCGGGGATGCCCGAATCGGTGCTGATGCCGGCGCCGGTGATCACGAACAGCCGCGGGTTCGCGTCGATGAAGTCGCGCAGGCGGGCGTCGCCTTCGGGCTGGATCGCGGCATTCATGCGTGCAGGCGTTCCGGATGGGTATAGATGTTGTGGCTGCCGGGGCGGGCGAAGCCGACCAGGGTCAGCCCGGCGCTGCGCGCCAGCTCGATCGCCAGCGCCGTCGGTGCGGAGATCGCCGCCAGCACGGTGATGCCTGCGCTGGCCGCCTTCGTCGCCATCTCGTAGCTGGCGCGACTGGTGACCAGGGCGAAGCCGGCGGCCGGGTCGAGCCCGGCGCGGTGCAGGGCGCCGATCAGCTTGTCCAGCGCGTTGTGCCTGCCCACGTCCTCGCGCACCAGCACGATGCCGCCGTCCGCCTGGGCCCACGCCGCGGCGTGGACCGCGCCGGTGGCGGCATTCATCGGCTGGCGCTGCTGCAGCTCGGCCAGCGCGCTTTGCAGAGCGGTATGGGTGAGGCCGACATCGCCATGCACGGCGCCGGGCTGGCGCACCGCGCTTTCCAGCTGGCGGGTCCCGCAGATGCCGCAACCGCTGCGGCCCGGCAGCAGGCGATCATCTTCGTCGTCGAGGTGTGCGCCATGCGCATCCGCATGGACGGTCATCGCCAGCTGGGTGCCCTCGAGCAGTTCGCGGACCTCCACCGACTGCAGCTGGACCGGATCGCGGATCAGTCCCTCGCTCAGCGAAAAGCCCAGCGCGAAGTCCTCCAGGTCGTGCGGCGTGGCCATCATCACGGCGAACGCGCGGCCGTTGTAGGTCATCGCGATGGGGCGTTCCTCGGACACGAAGTCGTCGGCGGGAGCACTGTGGCCATCGCGCCAGCGGACGATGTGCCGGCTCACGACACCGGGGCAGGTTTCGGTCGGGCTGGCTTCGGTCGGGGAGGGGCGGGCTGGAGCGGCCATCGGGCCATCATAGCGAGGGCATGGAAGGTCGGCACCGCGACGTTGGGGTAACCGCTGCACGGTGGCCGACGAAGCCCTTGCCACAAGGCTTCGCGACGCGCTTTTCGACTTTGGGCGCGGTTGTCAAAGCCCACCCCCGGTTTCATGATGCCGGCGATGACGCGGCCGGCGTCGCCGCCGTGCAAGGCAGGTTTTCTTAACTTCATGAGCGAACTTCCCAGCGTCACCGAAGCCGAGCGGCGTATCCGCGCCAGGCTGCCGCGGTTCGGCATCGAGAAGGTCTCCATCGACGAGGCGGCCGGGCGGGTATTGCGCCAGGTCGTGCATGCCGAGCGCGATCAGCCGCCGTTCGACCGGGTGATGATGGACGGTATCGCGATCGCCCTCGGCGACGGCAGTCGCCGCGAGTTCGTGGTGGCCGGCAGGCAGATGGCCGGCATGAGCGGACAGGCGCTGGACGACGTCTCCGAATGCATCGAGGTCACCACTGGCGCCATGCTGCCGGCGGGCTGTGATTGCGTGGTGCCGGTCGAGCAGATCCGGCGCGACGGCAGCCGCGTGCGGCTCGCCGACGACTGGCAGCCGACCCCTCGCCAGTTCATCCACCCGCGCGGTTCCGATTGCCGCGGTGGCGACGAGTTGCTGTCGCCGGGCGTGCGCTTGCGCGCACCCGAACTCGCCGTGCTTGCCGCCAACGGCCTCGACATGGTCGAGGTCACCCGTGTGCCCTCGGTCGCCATCGTCGCGACCGGCGACGAACTGGCCGAGGTGGGACAGCGATCGTTGGGCGAGGGACAGATCCGTCGATCGAACGATCGGGCCCTGGCTGCGGCATTGCGCGGTCGTGGCTTCGACGACGTGCATCTCACGCGGGTGCCGGACGACCTCGCTGCCACCACCGCAACGCTCGAATCCTTGCTGGCCTCGCGCCAGGTGCTGGTACTGTCCGGCGGCGTGTCGGTCGGGCAGCGCGACTTCGTGCCCGAGGCCCTGCGCAGCCTGGGCGTGGAGCAGGTGCTGCACCGGATCGCCCAACGGCCCGGCAAGCCGATGTGGTTCGGCATCGGATTGCGGGGCCAGATCGTATTCGCCCTGCCGGGAAACCCGGTGTCGGCCCTGGTCTGCGCCGTGCGCTACCTGCTGCCTGCGCTGGACCAGGCGATGGGACTCGCGCCGCGACCGCCGGAACGGGTGGTTTTGGCCGAAGCGGCAGGCACCAGTCCCGCGTTGACGTGCTTCGTACCGGTCCGGGTGCATGATGACGATGCCGCCCGGTCGGTCGCCGTACCGGTGCCGATGCCGACCTCCGGCGACTTTTCCGCGCTGCCGCGTACCGACGGCGTGGCCGAACTGGCACCGTCCGACAGCCGGGCACCCGCCGGTACCGTGGCCTACCTCTATCGCTGGTGACATGACCGATCCGCACGCCAACACCCAGATCGCTGCCGAGGCGCCACCGCGGGACACCCGCGGCCGGCCGCTGCACGACCTGCGCATCTCGGTTATGGACCGCTGCAACTTCCGCTGCCCGTACTGCATGCCGGAATCGACCTACGGCGAGCACTACCGCTTCCTCGGCAACGACGAGCGGCTGGGCTTCGACGAGATCGAGCGCATCGCCCGGCTGGCCGCCGAACTGGGCGTGAGCAAGCTGCGCCTGACCGGCGGCGAGCCGCTGCTGCGTCCGAAGCTGGCCGAGCTGGTCGCGCGGCTGCGCCGCATTCCGGGCATCACCGACCTGGCGATGACCACCAATGGCGTACTGCTGGCGCGTCACGCGGCCGAGCTGCGCAAGGCCGGACTGGACCGGGTGACGGTCAGCCTGGACACGCTCGACCCGGCCCTGTTTCACCGCATGAGCGGCGGCCGCGGCGCGCTGGACGAGGTGCTGGCCGGCATCGAGGCAGCACATGCCGCCGGCTTTCCGCAGGGCGTCAAGCTCAACACCGTGGTGCAGCGGGGCGTCAACGAACACACCGTGCTCGACCTCGTCGGGCGCTTCCGCGGTACCGGCATCGTGCCGCGGTTGATCGAATACATGGACGTCGGCAACCGCAACGACTGGAACCGCGAGGCGGTGGTGCCCTCGGCCGAGCTGATCGCCGCCATCGATGCACGCTGGCCGCTGGACGCGTTGCCGCCGAAGTACCCGGGCGAGGTCGCCACGCGCTTCCGCTTCCGCGACGGGCAGGGCGAGATCGGCACCATCTCCTCGGTCAGCCAGCCGTTCTGCGGCGGCTGCTCGCGCGCCCGGCTGTCGTCGGAGGGCACCCTCTACACCTGCCTGTTCGCGGTGCAGGGCACCGACCTGCGCACGCCGCTGCGCGACGGCAGCAGCGACGAGGCGTTGCGCGAGCGGCTGCGCCAGGTCTGGCTGCAGCGCGCCGACCGCTACAGCGAGGAGCGCGAGGAACGCCGCCAGCGCTCGCGCCCGAAGATCGAAATGCATTACATCGGCGGTTGAGCCGCCGCACGGAATCCCATGACCACGAGCAAGCTCTCCCACCTCGACGACGCCCAGCGACCGCAGATGGTCGACGTGGGCGGCAAGGCAGTGACCCGGCGCACCGCCCAGGCACAGGCCGAGGTGGTGTTCCCGCCGGACGTTGCCGCGCAGTTGCACGGCGCCGGCTACGTCACGCCCAAGGGCGCGGTGCTCACGGTGGCCAACCTCGCCGGCGTGATGGGCGCCAAGGCCACCTCCCAGCTCATTCCGCTGTGCCATCCGCTGGCGCTGGACAAGTGCCACATCGACATCGCCATGGACGGCACCGTGGCGCGCATCGTCTGCACCGTGTCCTGCGAAGGCCGCACCGGGGTGGAGATGGAGGCACTCACCGGCGCCAGCGTCGCCGCGCTCACCCTGTACGACATGTGCAAGGCGATGTCGCACGACATCGTGATCCGCGAGGTGCGCCTGCTGCGCAAGGCCGGCGGCAAGAGCGACCTCGACTTCCGCGGAGAGCCGGCATGAGCGCCCCCGTCTACGGCCTGCTGCTTTCCGGCGGCGCCAGCCAGCGCATGCGGCGCGACAAGGCACAGCTCAGCTACGCGGGCGAGCCGCAGCTGCTGCGCGCCTGGCGCGCGCTCACCGCGGTGACCGAGAAGGCCTTCGTCTCGGTGCGCGAGACGCAGCGCGACGATCCGCTGCGCGCGCAGCTGCCGCAGCTGGTGGACAGCTACGACGCGGTCGGTCCGGTCGCCGGCATCCTGTCCGCCCAGGACGCCTATCCGGAGGCCGCCTGGCTGGTGATCGCCTGCGACCTGCCGCGGCTGGACGAGGCCACGCTGCGCACGCTGCTGGCCCAGCGCGATCCGGCGAAGGAAGCCACCGTCTTCACCAGCCGTTTCGACGGCCTGCCCGAACCCTTGTGCGCGATCTGGGAGCCGTCCAGCCACGCCCGCCTCAGGCAGCGCTTCGACAGCGGCAGCTACTGCCCGCGCAAGGCGCTGATCCAGGGCGACGTCCTGCTGCTGCCGGCGCCGGGCGAGGCGCTGGACAACGTCAACACCCCCGAGGAATTCGAACAGATGCAACGCCAGCTGGAGCCGCAGTCGTGACCCGCGTGACCCTGCAGTACTACGCACAACTGCGCGAGCAGGCCGGCGCCAGCAGCGAGCAGGTGAGCACCACCGCGTCCACGCTGCGCGACCTCTACGCGGAGCTGCAGGCACGGCACGGCTTCTCGCTGCCTGTCGAGGCGCTGAAGGTGGCGGTGAATAAGCAGTTCTCCGACTGGAACCGTCTGCTCGCCGAGGGCGACACCGTGGTCTTCATCCCGCCGGTGGCCGGCGGATGAACCGCTTCGAGCTCACTGCCGCCCCGGTCGACCTGGCCGCCCAGCGCGAGGCGCTGAAGCACCCGGGCAGCGGCGGCTTCTGCGCGTTCGAGGGGTGGGTGCGCAACAACAACGAGGGCCGCGAAGTCAGCGGTCTGGAATACGAGGCCTACACCGAGCTGGCGATCGCCGAGGGTGAGCGCATCCTGGCGGAGGCGGCCGAGCGCTACGGCGTGCTGGCCGCCAGCGCGGTGCACCGGGTCGGCAACCTGGCCATCGGCGACCTGGCCGTGTGGATCGGCGTTTCCGCGCCGCATCGCGACGAGGCGTTCCGCGCCTGCCGCTACATCATCGACGAGATCAAGCACCGCCTGCCGATCTGGAAGAAGGAGCACTACCTCGAAGGCGATACCGCCTGGGTGGCCTGCTCGCACACCGAGCGGGCGCACGAGCTGGAGCCGCCGCACGCGCACGGCCATCACCATCACCCGCACCCCTCGCGGGCCGACAAGTTCGCGCCGGACTATTCGCGCCAGGTCCGCCTGCGCGAGGTCGGCGAGGCGGGACAGCGCAGGCTGGCCGAGGCTCGCGTGCTGGTGATCGGCGCCGGTGGCCTCGGCGTGCCGGTGATCAGCTACCTGGCCGGCGCCGGTGTCGGCACGCTGGGCATCGTCGACGGCGACGTGCTCGATGCCAGCAACCTGCATCGCCAGGTGATGTACGACGCGCGCGACGTCGGCCAGCGCAAGGTCGATCTTGCTGCACGGCGCGTGGCCCAGCTCAACCCGGCGGTCGAGGTGATCACCTACGAACAGCCGCTGCATGCCGGCGACATCACCGATGTCTTCGCCGGCTACGACCTGGTGGTCGAGTGCACCGACGACCTGGCCAGCCGCTACCTCGCCAACGACGCGGCGGTACTCACCAGCACGCCGCTGGTGCTGGCCAGCGTGTACCAGTACGAGGGCCAGCTGCAGGTGGTCACCGCGGAGCCTGGCGAACCCTGCCTGCGCTGCCTGTGGCCCGAGCCGCCGGCGCCGGCGCTGGCCGGCAGCTGCGTCGAATCCGGCGTGCTCGGGCCGGTGCCCGGGGTACTCGGCACCATGCAGGCGATGGAGGCACTGAAGCTGCTGCTCGATCTGCCGCGCCCGGCCGAGCACGCGCTGCAGCTGGTCAACCTGCTCGACGGCACCAGCCAGCGACTGCCGATCGACGCCAGCCAGGGCTGCGCACAACACGGTGGCTGCGTGGCGGTGGCGCGCCGGTCGCTGGAGCGGGCGCACGCCGAGGGCGAGCTCGAGCGGCGCTTCGAGCGGCTCGAGGAGGCGATTCACGCCGGTTACGCCATCGTCGACGTGCGCGAGCCCGACGAGATCGATGCCACGCCGCTGCACGTGACCTCGTTACGGGTACCGTCGGGCGAGATCTCCGCCTACGCGCTGGTGCACCTGGAGCGTCCGGTGCTGCTGGTCTGTGCCAGCGGCCGGCGTAGCGCGCATGCCGCAAGGCTGCTGCGCGAGCAGGGAGTGGACGCGTGGTCGCTGGCCGGCGGTATCGCCGCGCTGATGGCTTCGTGAGCACCGGCCGGGACGAGACGCGATGATCCGCTACGACGAGGCCATCGTCCGCCTGCTGGCGTGTGCGTCGCGGCTGCCGGCCGAATCCTGCGCGCCGGCGGCGGCTTCGGGCCGCGTGCTGGCGGGCGACGCGATCAGTCCGATCGCGCTGCCATCGTTCGATCATGCGGCGATGGACGGATACGCCCTGGCTGCACCGGAACCGCTGGAGCCCGGCAGCGAGCACCTGGTCCATGGCTCGCAGGCGGCCGGCGACGATGCGCGATCGGGCGGGAGCGGCGCCTGGGAGATCATGACCGGTGCGCGTCTGCCCGACGGGCTGGACGCGGTGGTGGCAGTGGAACGGACCGAGCTGCTGGATGCAGCGGCCGACGGACGTCCTTTGCGGATCCGCCTGCTCGACGCGCTCAGCGAAGGGCAGAACGTGCGCCACGCCGGGGTGGACATCGCGCGGGGCGCGGTGGCACTGCCCGCAGGCACGCGGATCGGTCCCGCCCAGCTGATGCTGCTGGCCGGTGCCGGCGTGCGCGAGGTGTCGGTGGTGCGTCGCCCCCGGGTGGTGGTGATCGGCACCGGCAAGGAACTGGTCACCGACCCCGCACAACCGCTGGCGGGCAGCCAGATCTACAGCTCCAACGCGCCTTATCTCGCCGCCGCGCTGGCCCTGGCCGGCGCCGAGGTGGTGATGTGCGAGGTGGTGGACGACACCACCGACACCTATGTCGACGCCCTGCGGCGCGCGCAGGCAGCCGGCGTCGACCTGGTCGTGAGCACCGGCGCGGTGTCGATGGGGCGCTACGATTTCGTGCCCGAGGCGTTGCGGCGGCTCGGTGCGGACGTGCTGTTCCACAAGGTGGCCATGCGCCCGGGCAAGCCACTGCTGGCCGCCACGCTGCGGGACGGTCCGCTGGTGATGGCGTTGCCGGGCACGCCGATGGCGGTGGCCGCCGGGCTCCGGTTTTTTGTCGCGCCGGTGCTGCGCGCCATGCTCGGGCTCGCGCCGGAGGCGCTGCTGCACGCGGTGCTCGACACGGCGCAGCAGCCCAAGGCCGGCCTGCGGCACTTCCTGCGGGCGAACTTCCACCTGGATGCCGATGGCCGTCTGCACGCGCAGGTGATGCCGCAGCAGCAGCCGTTCCGCATTGCACCGTTCGCGGCGGCGGACGGTTGGGTGATCCTGGACGAGGAGGCCGGCGACTGCGCGCCCGGGCGCGTGGTGCAGGTGGCCTCGCTCGATCCGCAGACCGGGCTGGCGATCGGTCCGGCTCCCGACATCTCCGGAGGCATGCGATGAAGCTGCAGCTCGAAGATCAGCAATGGCGCGTGCGCATCGACGAGGACGAGCTCCAGCAGCTGCTCGCCCGCGAAACGGTGACGATGGCCAGCGATGCGGCCGGGCGCTTCCGGCTCCAGGCCGTCGTGCACCTGCACGATGGCGCGATCGCCACGCTGGAGGGCGACGCCGCGCACTGGACGCTGGCGCTGCCCGGGGCGCCGGTCCGCGAACTGGCCGGTCGGTTGCCGACCCGCGATGGCTTGACGTTCGAGCTGCAGGGCGAGGCGCCCGGGTCAGCCCTGCAGATCCGCTTTGACGTCGACGTGCGCGACAGCGCACGCCGCCTCAAGGCCGCCCGCAAGGGCTGACCCCGCACGCCACGACCCTGCCTCGCGGCGTGCCGTGCCGGCGGCCGGTGAATCCGCCTGCAGCGGACGGGCGCGCGATCAGAAGCCCAGCTTCGCGCCCGCGCCCAGCAGCGTGGCCAGGCCCAGCGCGGCGAAGATCGCCGCGGCGATGGAATGCACCAGCTTCATCGGGATCTTCGCGGCGAGCCGGTCGCCGATGAACACCGCCGGCACGTCGGCGACCAGCATGCCGATCGTGGTGCCTGCCACCACCAGCAGCGGCTGCTGGAAGTGCGCAGCCATCGCCACGGTGGCGATCTGCGTCTTGTCGCCCATCTCGGCCAGGAAGAAGGTCATCACGGTGGCGGTGAACACGCCCACGCGCCTGGCGATCTGGGTTTCCTCTTCCTCGATCTTGTCGGGGATCATCGTCCACGCCGCCATGCCCAGGAACGACAGGCCGAGCACCCAGCGCAGGATCCCCGGACTCAGCACCGAGGTGATCCACGCCCCCAGCGCACCGGCCAGGCCATGGTTGACCAGGGTGGCGGCGAGGATGCCGGCGATGATCGGCAGCGGCTTCTTGAAGCGCGCGGCGAGGATGAAGGCGAGCAGCTGGGTCTTGTCGCCGATTTCGGCCAGGGCGACGACGCCGGCGGAGACGAGGAGGGCTTCCATGGATGATTTCCCGGGCCGGACGAAGACGATTGACCACACGCCTCCCCGGCCGCAGTCGGAGGCGTGTGGTCAAAGGTCTTGCCAGGCGGTTGGGCTGCCTGCGCCATGGCCGGTGGGCCAAGTGTGTTGACGCGGGCCTCTTCGAGAGACGAAGAGCGGCTACTCCCCAATGACCTGCGCATGATATCCGAGGTCTCCGCGGCTGCGAACCCTCGGCGCCGACCGCAGTATGCTGCGCGTCCTCTCCACGGACGACCGGACGCGCATGGATCTCGCCCTGTTCGACTTCGACGGCACCATCACCACCGGCAACACCTACACGCCGTTCATCGAGTACGTGAGTACCGCCGCCATGAAGCGTCGGGCCTGGCGCAGCCTGCTGTGGCCATGGCTGGGCTACAGGCTCGGCCTGGTGTCCGGCGTGGCCGTGCGTCGGCGGGTCACCGCCTACGCGTTGACCGGCAGGCGGGCGTCCGATATCCGCGCACTCGGAGAACGCTACGCCCGCGAGCGCCTACCGCGCGTGCTGCGTCCGGAGGCGATGGCGCGCATCGCCTGGCATCGCGAGCAGGGCGACCGCGTCGTGGTGGTGTCGGCTTCGCTGGATGCCTATCTCGTGCCCTGGTGCCGTGCCCACGGCCTGGAGCTGATCTGCAGCGAGCTCGAGGCGGACGGAAAGCGGCTTACCGGGATGTACCGTGGTGGCGACTGTGCCGGTCCGGCCAAGGCGGCGCGGGTGCTCGCGCGCTTCCGCCTGGACGATTACGACAGGGTGCATGCCTACGGCGACACCGTGGAGGACCGGGAAATGCTCGCCCTGGCGCACCATCCGGTGTTCCGCTGGCGTGGGTTGCAGGTGGCTTGAGTCGTCGCCTGCGCCGCGGGCGGGCTACCCGCCCATCCGGTTCGAGGGATCGCCGCGTGCGGACGGAGCCGGTCGTCGCGGCTGCCCTGCCGGGGCCGGTGGCGCGACGGCGAGGGCGTATCGGGCTACAGTGGCGGACAAGGGGTGGTGACGGGGAACGGAGAAGGTCGCGCGCACGCGGTCTTCTCCCACCATGGGGCAGGGAAAAATCAGGGGGGTGGCTGGCATGAATAGCCAGGAATCTGCGTTGGCCGCGCGGTCCTTCGTCCAGGCGGGCGAATCGGGGATGCCCATCGCGACCGCGAAACAGGCGCCCAGGCACGCGTCCGCCTGGACCTTCTTCAGCAATCACGCGCACGTGCTGTTCTGCCTGTCGGCCCAACCGACCATGCTGCTGAAGGATATCGCTGCCCGCGTCGGCGTCACCGAACGGGCGGTGCTGCGAATCGTGGCCGAGCTGGAGCTGGCGGGCGTGCTGCAACGCCAGCGCGAGGGCCGCCGCAACCGCTACGCGGTGATCCCGGGCGCGCGGCTGCGCCATGCGGTGGAGTCCCACTGCACGGTCGGCGAGCTGCTGGCGGTGATCAACGGGCGCTGAGACGCCCCGGGGTCAGTGGGCGATCGCGCGTTTCAGGCGATCGCGCACCGCGGCCCATTCCGGCGTGTCCGGTGGCAGGTCGATGGCGATCCAGTCGTAGCCGTGGGCGTCCAGCTCGTGCAGTGCCGCGTACAGGCGCTGCGCGTAGGCCACCGGCTGGTCGGGCATCACCTGCAGGTGCGTCACCGGCAGGTGTTCGTAGTGGCCGGGACGGTGCGTGAGCAGGGCACCGGTGCCGCTCGGCACCGCCATCGCCGGATGGGCGGTGAGGGTCATCGTGCGGGGGCTGTAATGGCGAAAGTGCATGCCCGGTGCGGCGTGCACCGCGCCTTTCGCCGGCGCCTGGCCGGGCCGGGCCACCGGCTGGCCGATCACCGCCTCGATCGCCTCGCGGCTGATCCCGCCGGGCCTCAGCAGCACCGGTCCGTCGGGGTACAGCGCGAGCACGCTGGATTCGATGCCCACGTGGCAGGGGCCGCCGTCGAGGATCACGTCCACGTCCGATCCCAGCCCGGTGCGCACGTGCTGCGCGGTGGTCGGCGAGATCTGCGTGAAGCGGTTGGCGCTGGGCGCGGCCACCGGCACGCCGGCGGCCGAGAGCAGGGCCAGTGCGACCGGATGGTTGGGCATGCGCACGCCGACATGGGTGCCGCCGCCGGTGACGATGTCCGGCACCACGTCGCGGCGCGGCAGCACCAGGGTGAGCGGTCCGGGCCAGAACGCCTCGGCCAGCCGCTGCGCCGCCTCCGGCCACTCGGTGACCAGTTCGCGCGCGGCGGCGATGTCGGGCACGTGCAGGATCAGCGGGCTGGTGCGCGGCCGGCGCTTCACCTCGAAGATGCGCGCCACCGCCTGCGGGTCCAGCCCGTTCGCACCGAGGCCGTAGACCGTTTCGGTAGGGAAGGCCACCAGCTTGCCGGCGCGCAGGGCCCTGGCGGCGCGGGCCAGCTGCAGCTTGCCGGGCATCTTCGCCGGCCGGTCGGCGCTGAGCGGTCGCAGCCTCATGCCGGCACGTTCTCGTCCAGGTCGCGCAGCCAGGCGTCGGGTACCGCGTCGCTGGGCATGCGCCAGTCGCCGCGCGGCGACAGCGAGCCGCCGCCGCCGACCTTGGGCGCGTTGGGCACCGCGCTGCGCTTGAACTGCGCGGCGAAGAAGCGTCTCAGGAACTGCCGCATCCAGTGCTTGATCTCGCCCAGCGTGTAGGCCGGACGGCGGTCCTCGGGCACCAGCGCGGGCCACTCGCCGCGCGCGGCGTCGCCCCAGGCCTGGTGGGCGAGGTAGGCGATCTTGCTCGGGCGGAAGCCGAAGCGGGTGAGGTAGTACAGGGTGAAATCCTGCAGCGGATACGGGCCCACATGGGCCTCGGTGTCCTGCATCGCGCCATCGGCGTCCGCGGGCACCAGCTCGGGCGAGATGGTGGTGCCGGCGATCGCCTCCAGCACGGCGCGGGTGGCGTCGTCGTGGCGGCCGCCCTGCGCGAACCAGCGGATCAGGTACTGGATCAGTGTTTTCGGCACCGAGGCGTTCACGTTGTAATGCGACATGTGGTCGCCCACGCCGTAGGTGCACCAGCCCAGCGCCAGCTCGCTGAGGTCGCCGGTGCCGAGCACGAAGGCGCGCTGCTGGTTGGCCAGGCGGAACAGGTGCGAGGTGCGCTCGCCGGCCTGCACGTTCTCGAAGGTGATGTCGTAGATCTTCTCGCCCTTCGCATACGGGTGGCCGAGGTCGGCCAGCATCTGCAGGCACGACGGCTTGATGTCGATCTCCTCGCCGCTCACGCCCAGCGAGCGCATCAGCGTGTGCGCCTGCTCCAGCGTCTGCGTGCTGGTGGCGAAACCGGGCATCGTGTAGCCGAGGATGTTCTTCCGCGGCAGGCCGAGCCGGTCGAAGGCCTCCACCGCCACCAGCAGGGCGAGGGTGGAATCCAGCCCGCCGGACACGCCGATCACCACGCGCTCGGCGAGGGTGGCGCGAATGCGCTGGATCAGGCCGTGCGCCTGGATGTTGATCGCCTCGTAGCAGCGCTGGTCCAGCGTGGCCGGGTTGGACGGCACGTACGGATAGCGCGGCACGCTGCGCCGCAGACGGGTGTCGGTGAGCACCGGTGCGCGGAACGCGAACGGCACCCGGCGCATCGCCTTGAGCTGCGGCTGCAGGTCGCGGACCTGGTCGTTGTAGCTGGTCATGCGCGAGCGTTCCTGCACCAGCCGTTCCAGATCCACGTCGGCCAGCAGCAGGTGGTCGTCCGCCTGGAAGCGCGCGGACTCGGCCAGCACCGTGCCGTTCTCCGCGATGATCGCCTGGCCGTCCCAGGCGAGATCCGTGGTCGACTCGCCCGCGCCGGCCGAGGTGTAGACGTGCGCGGCCAGGCAGCGCGCCGAATGGCTCTCGCTGAGCAGGCGCCGGTAGTCGGCCTTGCCCACGGTGACGTTGCTGGCCGACAGGTTCACCAGCACGGTGGCGCCGGCCAGCGCCGCGTAGGTGCTCGGCGGCACCGGCACCCACATGTCCTCGCAGATTTCCGCGTGCACGCGCAGCTGCGGATGCGAGGCGGCGGTGAAGATCAGGTCGCTGCCGAACGGTACCTCGCGCCCCAGCACCACCGCGGTGTCGGCCACCGCGTGGCTGCCGGCGGTGTACTGGCGCGATTCGTAGAACTCGCGGTAGTTCGGCAGGTAGCGCTTGGGCACCACGCCCAGCAGCTCGCCGCCCTGCAGCGCCGCCACCACGTTGAACAGCTGGCCCTCCAGCCGCAGCGGCAGGCCGACGAAGACCAGCGGCAGCAGCTGCGTGGTGGCTTCGCGCACCGCGTCCAGCGCGGCCAGGCTGGCGTCGAGCAAGGCGTCCTGCTGGGCCAGGTCGTCCAGGCTGTAGCCGGACAGGCCCAACTCCGGAAATACCACCACCGCCGCGCCCTGGTCCGCCGCCTCGCGCAGCTGCGCAATGGTCCGCTCGGCATTCGCCGCCGGGTCGGCCAGCCGCACGGCCGGCACGGCCGCGGCAAGTCGGACGAATCCGTGGCGGTAGGGCGAGTCGAAATCGGAGGGCATGCCTCAAGCTCCGGTGCAGCAAACATGCCGATGCTACGTGGTTTCGCCCGCGCCGCGAACCCGCGGGCGACCACCTTGGCCGCAGGTCACAAGGCTCCCCTGATCCGTCATTCCGGCGAAAGCCGGGATGACGAGCGGGAGCGATGCGGATCCGAGACACCCGCGCAGCATCGGGTACGCCATCCACCACGGAGCGAGTCCCCAGGCAAATGCCACGTCCCACAACGCCGTCATCCCGGCGAAAGCCGGGATCCAGCGTCTTTTTTGCATCCCGCGTGAGTCGCTGGATCCCAGCCTTCGCTGGGATGACGGTGAGGGAGTGCGAGGCTCTGCGGCAAGCCGCGCCCACCTCACTCCGGCAACTTGAACGCCACCAGCGCATCACTGCGCCCGGTATCCAGCTTCCCGTGCCCGCCCGCCGCGATCACCACGTACTGCCGGTTGCCCACCGCGTAGGTCATCGGCGTGGCCATGCCCGGCGCGGGCAGTTCGGCGCGCCACAGCTCCTTGCCGGTGGCGCGGTCCAGCGCGCGCAGGTAGCCGTCGGTGGCCGCGCCGATGAACACCAGCCCGCTTGCCGTCATCAGCGGCCCGCCCATGCCCGGCATGCCCTTGATCGAGATCGGCCACGGCGCCTTGTGCTTGCCGGTGCCCAGCGGGATCGACCAGTCCAGCTTGCCGGTGGACAGGTTCAGCGCCACCACCCGGCCCCACGGCGGGGCGATGCACGGCGCGCCCAGCGGCGACTGCAGCACGCGGCGGCGCATGCCGTACGGGGTGTGCTTCATGCGGGCGTATTCCCAGCCCTTGGCGCCGCCCGCCTTGATCTGCCGCAGCCACTCCTCGCGCGGCAGCAGCTGCACCTGCATCGGCAGGTCGTTGACGTTGGTCACCAGGGTCTGCGTGGCCGGGTCCCAGGCGCCCGAGCCCCAGTTCACGCCGCCGGCGTAGCTGGGCATCTCGATGGTTCCCTGCAGGCTGGGCGGGGTGAAGATGCCCTCGCTCTTCAGCGAGCCGATCAACGCGCGGCAGCGGTTGCGATCCCAGAAGGTGAGGCCGTGCGCATCGGCCGGCGTCACCGGTCCGTTGCGTACCAGCGATGGCAGGGCGGAGAACGGCTGGGTCGGCGACAGCTTCTCGCCCGGCACGCTGTCCTGCGGCACCGGCTTCTCGGTGATGTCGAACAGCGGCGTGCCGTCGTCGCGGCGGAACACGAACACCTGGCCGGTCTTGGTCAGCTGGATCACCGCCGGGATGCTCTGCCCGTCGCGCTTGAGGTCAATGAGCATCGGCTGCGCGGCCAGGTCGTAGTCCCACACGTCGTGGTGGATCAACTGCCGCGCCCACACCAGCTTGCCGGTGGCGGTATCCAGCGCCACCAGCGAGTTGGCCCAGTGGTTGTCGCCAGGGCGCTCGCCGCCGTAAGGATCCGGGCTGGCCGAGCCGGTGGGGATGAACACCAGGTGCCGCGCCGCGTCCACCGAGAACACGCCCCAGGCATTCGCCGCGCCGTCCCACGTGGGGTAGGGCTTGGCCTCCGGGTCGCCGGCCTCGGCGGTGCGCTCGATCGGGTCCCAGTGCCAGCGCAGCGCGCCGGTGCGGGCATCGAACGCGCGCACCACGCCCAGCGCGTTGGCGGCCGAGTAGTTGTCGCCGATCGACGAGCCCAGGATCAGCGTGTCGCCGTCCACCGCCGGCGGCGAGGTGAACTCGTAGTCGCCCTTGGAGGAATCGCGCAGCAGGTGCGCGGAGAGCTGCAGCTGGCCGTGCTCGCCGAAGCTTTCGCAAGGCTTGCCGGTGGCGGCATCCAGCGCGATCAGCCGCGCATCGACGGTGCCGAAGAAGATGCGCGTGGCGCAGGCGGTGCCGGCCGCCGCCGTCGGGTCGCGCCACCAGGTGACGCCGCGCGAGGAGAGTTCGGAGCGGTCCTCGCTGCCGTCAACGTGCGCGTCGTACTTCCAGCGCTGCGTGCCGGTGGCCGCATCCAGCGCGAACACCTCGCCGGTGGCGGTGCTGAAGTACAGCGTGCCGTCCACGAACAGCGGCGTCGCCTCGAACGTCAGCTTGCCCTCGGTTTCCCAGCCCTTGGCCAGCGCCCCGGTATGGAAGGTCCACGCCGGCTTCAGCGCCGCCACGTTGGCCGGGGTGATCTGCGTGAGCGGTGCAAACCGGCTGCCGCCCGCATCGCCACCCCAGGCATTCCACTGGAACGCATGCGCCGCGGCATCCAGCGGTGGCACGTTGACCGGGGCCGGCCGGGAACAGCCAACGAGCAGGGCGGTGACGGCGGCGGCGAGGATGAAGGTGGAACCACGCATGGGCGAACACTCCCTGTGACAGTGGGCGCAGGGTCGCGGGTGGCGTGGGGTAGGGCAAGCGGTTTGGGGTGAGTGGGATGGGGGGTGGGTTAGGTGGGACGAGGCAGGCGGGGCGGTGGCTGCCACGGACTTCGGTCGTGGCTAACAAGAGCGGTGGGGAGCAGCGCCCCTCAACGGCATGCTATTTGTGGCGTGCCCTGTACTCTAGGCAAAATGTCCCAACAGGAGGGAGCGGGTGGATGGTCGGGAAGGAAATTCGATTACAGCGTAGGCGAGAACGACATAGGCTCGCGCGGCAAGAGAAGCTGTCGCATCGACGGCTCCTCCATATCACGAGGGCGCAGTGGGTTTTCCAGCATGCTCCATTCCGTGAACTTCCCGATGGAAGTTCGCAGCGCTCGCGCTGTATCACGCCCCCTTCGACGGTCAGTCTTTCGAGCAACTACAAAGAAACAATCGAATTCTTGGAGGCGGTTAGAGCGACCGCTGGTGTTCTGAAAGGAACCTTTTGGGTCGACTTTACGAAGATTAAACATGTGACTCCAGCGGGCGCTTTGTTGCTTGTCGCTGAGTTCGACCGCTGGAAAGAGAAGACGGCGGGCGAACGGCTCAGGTCTTTGGATTTGCCCCAGTGGACGCCATCGGTTCGAAAGCGGTTGAAGGATATGGGTTTCTTCACAGTCCTTAACGCCAGTTGTGATCTAGTGGATCCAGAAGACCCGGACGAGGAGCGGTTCCTTGAGTTTGTGACAGGCCACAAATCAGAAGGCGCAAAGGCGCAGCATTTGCGGCAAGCGATCGAAGGGTTAGGCGCCAAACTTCGGGATGCGAATGCTCTTTACGATGGACTGATTGAAGCTATGACTAACGTAGAGCACCACGCTTACCCTGTGGATGCCCAAGTGAAAAGGTGGTGGATGTCGGCTTCAGTGAACTCAACTTCCAATAAATTGACTGTAATGTTTGTAGATCACGGCTTAACTATTCCACGAACTCTCCCCAAGAGCGACCTGTGGGAGGTTATCCGTGCGGGTATTGGTGGCATGGGTGTTCTGTCGGGCCTGCTAAAGGATCATGCAAGGCTGATTGAGGCTGCAATCTCTGTGGATCGGACACGACTACAAACAAAGCATCGAGGCAATGGTCTGAAGCGTGACATTCAAGGTTATGTTGAGCTTCATGAGGCGGTGGGTAGTATGCGGATTATTAGCGGCTCAGGGCAATACATTTTCAGAAAGAGATCGAGTCAGGCTGATGAGGTTGAGCTCACCAAGCTCCCTGTTCCTTTTCGAGGTACGTTTATCGAATGGGTAATTGAAGATTACGCAACGAGCGAAACAATATGAGCATAACGATAGATATCGCAAAGGACTTCTCAGACATCCCGGGTGGGCGTTTTCCTCGCGATGGAGAGTTCAATGGCGAGACTTTTCGAGACAAGTGGCTGGCCCCGGCTCTTGAGAAAGGTGAGGTCATCGTCATACTTGATCATACCGAAGGATTTGGCTCATCCTTTCTTGAGGAGGCCTTTGGCGGATTGGTTCGCCATTATGGTTTTTCGGAAGATTTTCTTCGTGAGAATCTCAAGTTAATAGCCAATACAGCGCCAGCGCAGCGCTACAAGCGCCTTGCTGAAACATTTCTCGATGACGCCATAAAAGTTCGTCGCGGACAGTTGCCTAAAGGGCCAAATCCGCGTACACGGCTTGGATAAATGCATAGGAAGCACTCGGCGCATGGAAAAATTTTCACTCTTTCTGATCAATATTCTTTTTAGCGGCGTGGTGGCTTGGTTTACGAGTTTTTGGAACTTTCGCAGGCAATCGCAACAAAAGCGCATTGAGGCTATTGAGGTGGCCCTTGAAGAGTATTCAATCGCTGGGCAAAACTATTGGCGGGAGAGTGGTTCGTTGCCCGCAGAAGAGAGAAATATTCTGCAATGGCAAGACCGCCTGAGTGCTCGGGTTGACGCCTATTTTAGAAATGCGAGGTCAAATAATGGGCGGCTACATCTTGATTTGAGCATTGATGAGCTTCACGCTTTAATGACTGGTGATGACGCGCTTGGTAATGCATTCAAGTCGGCAGACCGGCAGGCCGATTCTGCCAAGCGAGGGCTCCTAAAGACAAAAACTTCGGCGCTTCGTGAGATTGTAGGGCAGCTCCCAGTTTCAACGAAACTTCCTTTCGGTTGGTTCTGATTGCCAATTTAAGGGGGCGGGCTAATTAAATGCCAAACTAAAGGGGCGTGGCTAATTAAGTGCGGGGGGCGGTCTGGCAGGGCGGGCGTCTGCTTGGATTAATTAGCCGTCCCCTTATTGTTATTGGTTCTCCAGCGTCAGGCCCTACAAGGAGTCTCCCCATGGCCGAACACACAAATCTTGTCGCCCTTGCATCCTCGCTCCCGGAAGCCTGGCGGTCGCATGTGGTGGGCCGGCCTGCCGGTGCCAACTTCAAGGTGGTGCGAATGGACGGCCAGGCTTATCCGAACGAATCCCATCCGTTCGATGAGGCGCTTCTGGTTCTGGACGGGCAGATGAATCTGCAGTTTGGCGACGCGGTAACACGCGTAGGCCCCGGCGAGGTGTACATCGTGCCGGCCGGTGTGCCGCACGCCGTGGCAGAAGGAAGCCATGGCACGCTCGTCATCATCGATAGCGGGGCTTAGCAATCCTTCGAAGCCGTCGCCGCTTCGTGGCTAGGCTTAGCTCAGGAGACAAAAGCAGGGCTCAGAGTCGGCTTTTCGATGAGCGATGGTGGTGAAACCGCACTCTGACGCTTTTTGCTGTTGGGCGAAGTTACTGGAGGCTATCGAGTGCACCTTACGACCATCATCCTGCTCGTGCTGGCTCTATATGTCGCGCAGATCTTCCTGCAGGAGACCTCGCGCTTCAGGTTCGACCTCAAGGGCATTGTTGGCAATCGCGACGTTCAGCCCGAACCCTCAGTGATCGCGGCACGGCTGGATCGGGCGAAGAACAATCTTCTCGAGGCCTTGCCGATCTTCATTTCCCTGGCACTGCTGGCCCTCACGAGAGATACCAACCAGGAGGCCGAGGCTCAGGGCGCCCTGGTCTTTCTCGTCGCCCGCGTCGTCTATGTGCCCACCTACGTCAGCGGCATCCCCTGGCTGCGATCGCTGGTCTGGCTGGCCAGCATGGTCGGTCTTTTGATGATGGCGTTGCCGATGATTTAGGCCGCGCCGAGAAGCAGGGGGCAGTGGCGATGCTCCGCCTCAGCGCCCCCGCAACCCCTCCGGCAACGCCTCCCGGTACCGCCGGCTCACCATCACCGTGGTCCCGTCGCGCAAGGTGAGTTCGGCATCCCCGTGCCCCCGTGGCGCCAGCGCGGCTATCTGGTCGGCGCGGACCAGGTAGCTGCGGTGCACGCGCAGGAATTGCGCGGGGTGAAGCCGACTTGCCAGTTGCGTGAGGGTGGCGCGCATCAGGTAGCTGCGTTGCGGGGTGTGCAGTTCCACGTAGTTGCCGCTGCCGACCAGGTGGGTCACTTCGTCCAGCGGCACCACCACGCGCTGGCCGCGTTCGGTGACCACCAGTGGCGGGGCGCCGAAGGCGGGGGCGGGCATGGCGGCCTGCAGACGGCGCAGGTCCTCTTCGGCGGGCAGCGCGTCGGCGTCGGCGAGGCGAGCGCGCAGGCGGTCGAGCGTGGCGGCGAGGCGCGGGGCGTCGAAGGGTTTGAGCAGGTAGTCGACGGCGGCGACCTCGAACGCGCGCAGCGCGTGCTCGTGGTAGGCGGTGGCGAACACCAGCAGCGGCCACGGCGGCGGCAACTGGTCCAGCAGGTCGAAGCCGGTGGACTCGCCCAGCGCGATGTCGAGGAACAGCGCATCGGCGTTGGCGCCGGGCAGGGCGGCCAGGGCGGTGGGAAGGGTGTCGGCTTCCAGCACCACCTCGACATCTTCGTGCTCGGCCAGCAGCCGGCGCAGCCGGGTGCGGGCCGGAGCCTCGTCTTCCACGATGGCCAGGCGCAGGGTCATGCGGCCGGCTCCGCCGTCCAGCGTTCCAGCGGCAGGGTGATGTCGACGATGGTGCCGCCCTGCGCGCCGGGGCCGATCTGCCAGCGGTGGCGATCCGGGTAGAGCAGGGCGAGGCGTTCGCGCACGTTGGCCAGCCCCACGCCGGGTTGTGCATCGGCGGCGAAGCCGACGCCGTCGTCTTCCACCCGGCAGTGCAGCTGCCCGCCGTCGCGGCGCAGGGTGACGGCGAGCCGGCCGCGGCCGTTGCGCAGGCCGTGGCGGAAGGCATTTTCCACCAGAGGCTGCAGCAGCAGGCGCGGCAGGCGCACTCCCTCCAGCCCCTCGTCCACGGCGATGTCCACCTGCAGCAGGCCGGGTTGCCGCTCGGCCATCAGCGCGGTGTAGGCGCGCAGCCAGTGCACCTCGTCGGCGATGCGCACGAACTCCGAACCGTCGGCGGTCATCGCGGCGCGCAGCAGGTCGGACAGCGCCACGATCATGCGGTCGGCGGCCGGCACGTCCTCGTAGATGCGGTTGGAGATGGCGTTGAGCGTGTTGAACACGAAGTGCGGCTCGATCTGCGCCGACAGGTGCGCCAGCCGCGCCTCGCTGAGCGCCCGGCGCAGCTCCAGCTCGTCCAGCTGCTGCTGGCGGCGCTCGCGGATGGTGCGGATCAGGGCGCAGGCGACGACCAGGCTCAGGTAGGTCATCAGGTCTTTCTGGAACTCGTAGACCAGCCCGATCCACACCTCGCCGAACACGTAGGACGAGCCCATGGCGGCGTATACCGCCTTGCGGATGGCCACGATGATGGCCACGTGCACCAGCGAGAACACCACCGCCGCCGGCAGGTGCACCAGCATCCGCCGCCAGGCGCCGGGGCCGGTGATCTTCCAGCGCGACTCGAACCGCGCCACCGCCAGCGCCAGCGCGCCGATCACCAGCGCGCTGCTCAGTTCCCAGGTGTAGTAGTGCCAGGCGACCGCTTCGGGGTTGTCGCGCTGGCTGATCCACACATTGGTGCCCAGCCACAGGCCGATGAAGGTCCAGCCGGCGAAATAGGCCAGCAGCCAGCGCGGCCGGCTCAGCAGGATCAGGCGCAGCGGACGTTCGGTGGGAGCAGCGGACATGGAGATTCGGCGGCTGGGCGGCGGCTATTGATAGCGTGCTGTCGCGCCGGCCGCCACCCCGTTCATTTTCCAGCCAGCTACGACGCTTCGATCCGCGTAGCCTTGCGCGGCCTCTTCGCTGCTTCGCGAATTCCCATGACCGACCATGCTCCCGCACCGCACTCGCGTGCGGCGATTCCGCTTGCGCCTTCGCTGGACCCGACGCTGGCCGAGGTGCATCTGCCGCGCCGCTTCCGCCCGCTGGACCGCCGCGTCGTCGGCATCGCGCTGGCCGCGATGGCGCTCGGTGCGGTGGTGGCCGGCGTGGCGCGGGGACTCACCGCGTTGATCGGCGCGATCACCCACCTGGCGTTCTATGGCCGATGGGGCACCTCGCTGGTCAGCCCGGCCGGGCATCACCTCGGCGCATGGGTGATCGCGGTGCCGGTGGTCGGCGGCTTGATCGTGGGCGTGATGGCACGCTGGGGCTCGCGGGCGATCCGCGGCCACGGTATCCCCGAGGCGATGGAGCAGATCCTGCTCAACGAGAGCCGCATCCCGCCGCGGATGACCTGGCTCAAGCCGGTGTCCTCGGCGGTGGCGATCGGCACCGGCGGGCCGTTCGGCGCGGAGGGACCGATCATCGCCACCGGCGGCGCGCTCGGCTCGCTGCTCGGCCAGCTCGCCCACGTCACCGCCGACGAACGCAAGACGCTGCTCGCCGCCGGCGCCGCCGCCGGCATGGCGGCGGTGTTCGCCGCGCCGGTGTCCTCGGTGTTGCTGTCGATCGAGCTGCTGTTGTTCGAACGCCGTGCCCGCTCGCTGATCCCGGTGGCGCTGGCGGCGTTCGTCGGCACCGGCGTGCGCTTCGTGCTGGAGGGCAGCGAACCGATGTTCCCGATGCCCGACGTGGCCGCGGCCGCGCCCGGTGCGCTGGCGGTCTACGTGCTGCTGGGCGTGCTGATCGGCGTGGTCAGCGTCGGCATCACCAGGCTCTGCTACGGCATCGAGGACGCGTTCGAGAAGCTGCCGATCCACTGGATGTGGTGGCCGGCGCTGGGTGGCCTGGCGGTGGGCCTGATCGGCTACGTGCAGCCGCTCACGCTGGGCGTGGGTTACGCCAACATCACCACCGCGATCGGCGGCACGCTCGGCGTGTCGGCCCTGCTGATGCTGTGCCTGGCCAAGCTGGCCTCATGGTCGATCGCACTGGGCAGCGGCACCTCCGGCGGCACGTTGGCGCCGCTGTTCACCATCGGCAGCACCCTGGGCGGCGCGATTGGCCTGGTGGTGGCGCAGGCGATGCCGTGGCTGCATGTCGATCCGCGCATGGCCGCGCTGGTGTGCATGGCGGCGATCTTCGCCGGCGCCTCGCGTGCGTTCCTCACCTCGGTGGTGTTTGCCTTCGAGACCACGCTGCAGCCGCACGGCCTGCTTCCGCTGCTCGGTGCGTGCGCGGCGGCCTACCTGGTGTCCGGGCTGATGATGCGCAACACCATCATGACCGAGAAGATCGTGCGCCGCGGCGTGCGGGTGCCGTCGGACTACAGCGCCGATCCGCTGGACCGTATCGCGGTGGGCGAGGCGTGCACGCGCGAGGTGGTGTCGCTGCGTGCCGGCCAGACCATGGCCGAACTGCGCACCTGGCTGGCCCGCGGCGAGGACGTGTCGCGCCACCAGGGCTTCCCGGTGCTCGACGGTGAAGGACGTGCGATCGGCGTGCTGACCCGACGCAACCTGTTCGACGCCACGGTGCCCGATACCGCCACCGTGGGCAGCCTGGTCACGCGTCCGCCATTGGCCGTGCGCGAGGACCACAGCCTGCGCGAGGCGGCCGATCATATGGTGGCCGCCGACGTGGGTCGGCTGATCGTGCTGGCCGCGGACGGCGAGATGCGGATGGTCGGCATATTGACCCGAAGCGATCTGCTCGCGGCCCACGGCCAGCGGCTGCGCGAGGCCCGTGAGCGAAGCCGCCACCTCCGCGCGAAGCGCTGACAGTTTTCCCAGTTGCCTGCGTGCGGGCGCTGGAGGATGCTCTGCGCCCAGGCGGGCCGGCGTGGGGAGGGGCCCGGAGCAATCTCCGACGAAGGAATCGTGGTGACTGCAAGGCCGGTTCTCTGGTGCGCGATCTTGGCCCTGATGCTCCTGCTGCCGTCGACGGCGGCAGCGGGTGGGGTGTTGCGCGTGGTCGGCGACAACAACTATCCCCCGTACCTGTTCCTCGGTCCCGACGGCAAGCCGCGCGGCTACGTCGTGGACGAGTGGAAGCTGTGGGAGAAGAAGACCGGCGTGCACGTGGAGCTGGTGGCGACCGACTGGGCCGATGCCCAGCAGCGCCTGCAGTCCGGCCAGGCCGACGTGATCGACATGATCTTCCGCACGCCCGAGCGCGAGGCGACCTACGACTTCACCGAACCGTTCGCCACCGTGCACGTGGGCGTCTACGTCGATGCGGGTATCGCCGGCATCGACGGTCCGGAGGCGCTGTCGGGCTTCAACGTGGGCGTGGAGCGCGGCGATGCCTGCGTGGACCGGCTGCACCGGGCCGGGGTGGATTCGCTGCACGAGTACCCGGGCTACGCCGACATCATCGGCGCAGCGCAGCGGCTGGACATCCGCATCTTCTGCATGGACGAGATGCCCGCCGCCTATTACCTGTACCGGCTGCAGGGCGACACCCGCTTCGTGAAGGCGTTCGACTTCTACACCGACGAATTCCGCCGCGGCGTGCGCAAGGGCGACACGCGGACGCTGGCCCTGGTCGAGCGCGGCATGGCGATGATCACCCCGGCCGAGCGCGAGGCGCTGCGCAGCAAGTGGATGGGGCAGCCGCTGAACTTCACGCCGTACATGCGCCTGGCCGGCTACGCGCTGCTGGTGGCGGTCGGACTTGGACTCGCGCTGCTGCTGTGGGGCCTGTCGCTGCGGCGGGCGGTGGAGCGGCGAACCCGCGCACTCGAACACCTGGCGCACCACGACGCGCTGACCGGGCTGCCGAACCGGCGCATGCTGCAGTTCCGGCTCGACCAGCTCACCAGCCAGGCGAACGCTTCGCCGCTGGCGCTGCTGGCGGTGGACCTGGACAACTTCAAGCGCGTCAACGAGAGCCTGGGCCATGCCGCCGGCGACGTCCTGCTGCAGCAAGCCGCGAAACGCCTGGGCGAGAGCGTGCCCGAGCACGACCTGATCGCCCACCTCGGCGGCGACGAGTTCCTGGTGCTGCTGGCCAGCAACGTCACCGCGATGAGCGTGTCCGCCGCGGCCGGGCGCATCCAGCGCGCCTTGTCCGAGCCGTACCTGCTCGAGGGGAGCGAGGTGATGGTGGGTGCCAGCATCGGCGTGGGCCTGTTCCCGGTGGATGGTCGCGACGGCGCCACCCTGCTCAGGAATGCCAACGCCGCGCTTGACCGGGCCAAGCAGTCGGGGCCGGGCGATTGCCGCTTCTACAACCGCTCGCTCACGGACCAGGCCAGCGCCTGGCTCCAGCTCGGGGCGAAGCTGCGCAAGGCAATCCGGGACGAGGCGTTCGAGCTGCATTACCAGCCGCAGATCGACCTGCGCAGCGGCCGGGTGGTCGCCGTCGAGGCCCTGCTGCGCTGGCCCGGGGGGGACGCCGATGCGATGCCCGACCAGTTCATTCCCTACGCCGAGGAAACCGGCCTGATCGAGCCGATCGGCGAGTGGGTGCTGGCGCAGGCCACGCGTCAGCTGGCCGGGTGGCTGGCCGATGGCCTGCCGCCGATCCGCATGTCGGTGAACCTGTCGCCACGCCAGGCGGTGAACGCGCAGCTTCCGCTCTACCTGGTGCGGGTGCTGGCCGACTCCGGCCTGCCGCCGGCCTTGCTGGAACTGGAGGTCGCCGAGGGCGGCCTGATGGAACACGGTGCGGCCACGGCGTCGCTGCTGCAGTCGCTGCGGCGGCTGGGGGTGGACCTGTGCATCGACGATTTCGGCACCGGCTATTCCTCGCTGGCCTATCTGCGCCGGCTGCCGGTGCAGGCGATCAAGCTCGACCCGAGCTTCCTGGCCGGACTGCCGGACGACCACGGCTCCCGCGCGATCGTCTCCGCCGTGATCGGCATGGCGCACAGCCTGGACATGCGCGTGATCGCCGAGGGCGTCGAACAGGCTGCCCAGGTCGAGTGCCTCGACGAGCTGGGCTGCGATCTGGTGCAGGGCTGGCTGTACGCCCGGGCGATGCCGGCCGACGAGTTCCTCGCCTGGTACCGCGCCCATCCGGTATGCGCCGTTCCGGCGATGGCGGAGCAGCCGTTGCAGGGGGCGTGAGCCCGTCCTCGCATGCGGTGCGCTCGTCCTGCGGGTCGTGGCTTCCGCGTGCAGGACTCCCGTCACCTCCCGGTGCCTCCTGGGCCAGGGGTAACGGGCGAGGCACTAGACTGCCGGCATGATCGAATCACCGCAGACCGCCCCGGCACCGCGCACGCCAAGGTTGCCGCGCATCGTGCACGCCGCGGTCACGGTGTTCGCCGGCCTGGTGATGGTGCTGAGCGGCGCATGGGGCACGCTGGCGCTGTGGTACCAGCTGCCCGGGGGCACGATCGTGCGGGGCCTGGGCAGCGCGCTGTGGTCGCTGCTGGTGCTCGGTGTGTTCGCCCTGGCGATCGTCCGGCGCAGCGGCTGGCCGCTCGCGATCTACCTGGTCGCCTTTGCCGTGCTGCTGGCCTGGTGGAGTTCGATCCGGCCGAGCCACGACCGCGTCTGGGCCGACGACGTGGCGCGCCTGCTGGGCGGCGAGGTGCACGGCAACCGGGTCACCCTGGTCAACGTGCGCGACTTCACCTGGCGCCGCGACGACGACTACGACATTCGCTGGGAGACCCGCAGCTACGACCTGGACCGGCTGGTCTCGGCCGACGCGATCCTGTCGTACTGGGGCAGCCGGGCGATCGCCCACGCGATGATCTCGTTCGGCTTCGACGACGGCCGCCACGTGGTGTTCTCGGTGGAGATCCGCAAGAAGCGCGGCGAGGCGTTCTCCAGCATCGGCGGGTTCTTCAAGCAGTTCGAGACGGTGCTGGTGGCGGCCGAGGAGAACGACATCGTGCGTGTGCGCACCAACGTGCGCGGCGAGGACGATTATCTCTATCCGATGACGCTGGAGCGGCCGACGATGCGCCGGCTGTTCCTCGCCTACGTCGAGGCGGCCAACCAGCTCGCCCAGCGGCCGGCCTTCTACAACACGGTGACCTCCAACTGCACCACGCTGGTGTACCGCATGGCGCGGCAGATCAATCCCGGCCTGCCGATGGACATCCGCCTGCTGCTCACCGGCCACCTGCAGGGTTACCTGCGCGACCACGACGCCATCGACACCCGCGAGCCGGAGGACGTGCAGCGTGCCCATGCGCGCATCACGGAGAAGGCCCTGCGTGTCGGTCCGGACGAGGATTTCTCGCGCGCGATCCGCGCTCCCGGATGACGCCCGTGGCCGACGCCGGCACGCGCGGCGGGCGTCCGGCTTGCGGCTAGACTCCATCGGGCATCGCCCGGCAATACGAGGACACATGGCCAGCTTCGAACTCAAGGGGGCACTCTCGCTGCATGCCGGCGACCGCCCGCTCGGCGGGCCGGAGCGCATCGAGCTGCTGGCGGCGATCGGCGAAACCGGCAGCATCAGCGCCGCGGCCCGTGCGGTAGGTATGAGCTACAAGGGCGCCTGGGATGCCATCGACGCGATGAACAATCTCGCCGACGAGCCACTGGTGGTGCGCGCCGCCGGCGGTCGCCGCGGTGGCGGCACCACGCTCACGCCGCGCGGCCAGCGGCTGGTCGAGGTGTTCCGTGCGATGGCCGACGAGCACGCGCGCTACGTGGCCCGGCTCGGTGCGCTGGGCGAGGCTTCGCTGCGCGACCTGCAGCTGATGCGTCGCTTCGCGTTGCGCACCAGCGCGCGCAACCAGCTGGCCGCCACCGTGGTCGGCGTGCGCTCGGGCAAGGTCAACGACGTCGTCGAGCTGAGACTGTCCGGCGGCCAGCGACTGACCGCCAGCATCACCCGGCAGAGCACGCGCGACCTGGGGCTGGCCATGGGCAGCGAAGCGATCGCCCTGATCAAGGCCTCGGCGGTGGCGCTGGCGCGAAGCGATGACGACTCCGACGCCGGGAACCGCCTGGCCGGCACCGTCGTCGCGATCCATCGCGATGCGGCGGACGCCGAGGTGCGGCTCGAACTGGACGGTGGTGGCGTGCTGGTCGCGGTGGTGCCGCCCGACCGGATCGATGCGCTGCAACTGGCCGAAGGGCGGCCGGTGCAGGCGCTGATCGAGGCGTCCGGCGTGCTGCTGGGCACCACCGGCTAAAGGGCATCAGCCGGATCGCGCATCCCCGTGGATGCGCCCGTCCCGGATCTCCAGCACCTGCTGCCCGAGTGCTTCCACGTCGGCCGGGTCGTGCGTGATCACCAGCATCTGCAGCCCCAGCCGCTCCTGCAGCGCGACCAGGCTGTCGCGCAGCCGGCTGCGCAGCGCGGTGTCCAGCGCCGCGAACGGCTCGTCGAGCAGCAGCAGCTGCGGTTCCGGCGCCAGCGCGCGGGCCAGCGCGACGCGCTGGCGCTGGCCACCGGAGAGCTGCGAAGGGTGGCGGCCGGCCAGGTCGTCGATCTCGAAGACCTCCATCCAGTGGCGGGCGGCGTCGGGCAGGCGCCGCCGCGACGGGTTGCATAAGCCCGTCCGCAGGCCGAACGCGACGTTCTGCGCCACCGTCAGGTGGGGAAACAGCGCGTAGTCCTGGAACACGTAGCCGACGTGGCGCTCCCGCGCCGGCACGTCGACGCCGCGGAAATCGTCGAACAGGGTGCGGCCGGATACCGTGACGTGGCCACGGTCCGGGCGCAACAGGCCGGCGATGGCGCGCAGGGTGAGGCTCTTGCCGGCGCCCGAGGGGCCGAACAGCACCAGCCGCCCGACGTTCGAACGGAACGCCACGTCCAGTGCGAACGGACGCTGCGGGTCGTCGAGGTGCCGCTGGATGGCGATGTCCAGGCGCATCAGGCGGCCCTCCGCGGCGTGCGCTCGCGGGTCAGCCGGCTGGCGACCAGCAGGGCCACCACGCAGGTGGCCGAGGCGACCAGCACCAGCACGTTGGCACCGGCGTCGTCGCCGGCCTCGATCGCCGAATAGATCGCCACCGACAGCGTCTGGGTGCGGCCGGGCAGGTTGCCGGCGATCATCAACGTGGCGCCGAACTCGCCCAGCGCGCGGGCAAACGCGAGCAGGGCGCCGGCCACGATGCCGCGCGCCGCCAGCGGCAGCGACACCCGCACGAACACCGCCAGTGGCTTCAGGCCGAGCACCCGCGCGGCGTCTTCCAGCTGTGCGTCCACGCCCTCGAATGCCGCCCGCGCCGCCTTGTGCACCAGCGGGAAAGCCGCCAGCGTGGCGGCGATCACCGCCCCCTGCCAGGTGAACACGGGATTGAGGCCCAGGTCGTCGAGCCAGCCGCCGATGACCCCGCGTCGCCCGAGCAGCACCAGCAGGTAATAGCCCAGCACGGTGGGCGGCAGCACCAGCGGCAGGGTGAGCAGGGCGTCCACGGTGGCGTTGAAGCGCGAGCGCCAGCGCGACAGCCCGTAGGCCACCGCGACACCGAGCACCAGGTTGATGCCGGTCGCCCACAGCGCGACCTTCAGCGACAGCAGCAGCGGCTGCCAGATCTCCGGACGCACGATGTCAGGGCGCCAGGAAGCCGTAGCTCGCCAGCTGCTGCCGGCCCGCGGCGGAACGCACGTAGTCGATGAAAGCCTGGGCCTGGGCGGCATGTCGGGAGCCGGCGACGACCGCGATGGGATAGGTGATCGGCGTGGGCGAGGGCAGGCGCAGGGCCACCTTCACCTTGCTGCCGGCGATGGCGGCATCGGTGGCATAGACGAAGCCGGCGTCGACCTCGTCGCGCTCGACGTAGTCCAGGCATTGCCGCACGTTCTGCGCGAGCACGGCGCGCGGTGCCAACCGGGCGGCGAGACCGGCGTCCTGCAGCACGCGCTGCGTGTAGCGGCCTACCGGCACCGAGGCCGGGTCGCCCCAGGTGATGCGCCGGAACTCCGGATCGGTCAGATCGCCCAGCGCCGCGACGCGGGTACGCGTGCCGACGGGCACGATCACCACCAGCTGGTTGCCGGCGAAGTCGACCCGCGTGCCCGGCACGATGGCGCCCTGCGACTGCGCGCGATCCATCGCCACCTGGTCGGCCGAGGCATACACGTCGGCGGGCGCTCCGTTGACGATCTGCCGCAGCAGGGTGTCGGAGGATGCGAAGTTCAGCACCACGTGGGTGCCGGGGTGCGCGGCTTCGTAGCCTTTGGCGATCGACTGGAAGGCGTTGGTGAGGCTGGAGGCGGCCGACACCACGAGGTCGTCCGCGCGGGCCGTGCCGATGGCGGCAAGCGCCACGGCCAGGGCGGCGAAACGTCGGAATAGCGGTGCGCGCATGGGGCTGCCGGGCTTCGTTATTAACCTGGCTATATAACGATGAATCCGCCCGCCGGACAACCGCCCCGACTCAGCGTGCGCGCAGCATCGCCAGCGTGCCGGCCAGCATCAGGCCGGCGGCGAGTGCGAAGCCGGCGGCGGGCGAGTGCAGGCTCCAGGCCAGCCCCACCGCCGCGCTGGAGACGAACTTGGCCACGCCGTTCACCGTACCCAGCGCGCCGTAGCTGGTGGACAGCCGGTCGGCCGGCACCATCGAGGCGGTGACGGTCGATTCCAGCGCCTCCTGCACCGCGGTGTAGAGCCCGGCCACCACGAACACCCCGGCGAGCAGCGCCACGCTGTGCACTTGTCGCGCGACCGCCACCGCCATCAGCAGCGCGGTCAATGCCCCCAGCGCATAGCCGGCGACCAGCACCGGCCGGTGACCCACGCGGTCGGCCAGGGCGCCGATGGGAAACGAAGCCAGCACCTGCACCACGTTGCGGCCCACGTACAGCAGGCCGGCCACCTGCGCGGCCTGCACCAGTCCGAGCGACGGCGCCAGCAGGGTGGTCGCGGCGAGGATCAGCAGGCTGTGCGAGAAGTCGCCGACGCCGAACAGGCCGACCGCGCCGAGGTAGCGCTTGAAGCTGGCCGGCAGTTCGCGCAGCGAGCGCATCAGGCGCAGCCCGGGATTGGGCGACTCGCCCGGATCGCGCACCAGCAGCAGGAACGCCAGCACCGCCAGCACCCCCGGGACCAGCGACAGCCACAGCACCAGCCGGAACGGCCAGGCCGCGTCCGCGCCGTTCAGTCCGCGCGCCCAGCCGAGCAGGGCCACGCCGAGCAACGGACCGGCCACTGCGCCCAGCGTGTCGGCAGCCCGATGGAAGCCGAAGGCGCGGCCGCGGGTGGCCTCGCTCACCGCCTGCACCACGATGGCGTCGCGCAACGGCCCGCGCAGGCCCTTGCCGAACCAGGACAGCAGCCGGCCGGCGAGCAGCAGCGGCCAGCCCGCCGCCAGTGCGATCAATGCCTGGCCGACGGGCGTCAGTGCGTAGCCGGCGACCACCAGCGCCTTGCGGTGGCCCAGCCGGTCGGCCACGTGGCCGGCGACCATCTTGGTGAAACTGGCCAGCGCGTCGGCCGCGCCCTCGATCAGCCCCAGCGCCGCGGCCGGGACGCCGAGCACGGCGAGGAAGCCGGGCAGGATCACCGTCGTCGTCTCGTAGCAGAAGTCGCCCAGCGCACTGGTGATGCCGGCGCCGGCGACGGTGCGGTTCAACCAGTGGTGGGCGGTGGGCGGCGTCGGTTCGGCGTTCATGGGCGGTCCGTCGCGTCGGCGGGAGGGTGGCTGGCCCGGGCCAGGTCGGCCGGCGTGTCGATGTCGAGCAGGTCGGCGTCGTGGTCGTGCGGGTCGAGCAGGGTCACGCGGGCGGCCTCGCGCTGCAGCAGCACGCGGGCGCCGTGCGCACCGGTGAGCGCGGCGAGCGCGGCGAAGTCGTCGCGGGGGAACAGGGCGGGCGGTCCGGCGCGGCCGTCGAGGGCGGTGGCGATGATCCCCCGTGGCGACCGGGCGTGGGCCTCAAGCAGCGCGGGCAGCAACCGCTGGCCGATCCGGGGCTGGTCGGCCAGCGCCACCAGCACGCCGCTGGCGTGTGGATGCCGCGCCTGCAGGCCGCGCACGCCGGCAGCCAGCGTATCGCCCATGCCCCGCGACCAGTCCGAATGGACCTGCACTTCGAGCGGCAGGTCGGCCAGCACCGGCGCCACCGCGTCGGCATGGGCACCTAGCAGCACCCGCACCGGTACGCCGCAGGCCAGCGCCTGGCGGGCGCTGCGACGGATCATCGGTTCGCCGTCGACCTCGGCCAGCTGCTTGATGCCGCCGAAGCGGGCGCCTTCGCCGGCGGCCAGCAGCAGGATCACCGGCGTGCCGTCGGCGGAGTTCATCCGTGGATCGCCCCGTCGTTGTCGCGCAGCGGCCCGCCGTCGCGACCGTTGAGCACGGCCATGATCTCGGCGGCCACCGCGAGGGCGATCTCTTCCGGCGTCTCCGAGCCGATGTCCAGCCCGGCCGGCGCATGCAGGCGCAGCCCGGCCAGCGCCTGCGCACCGCGCATGCGGGCGACCCGCTCGCGCGAGCCGAGCGCGCCGGCATAGGCGACCGGCACGCCGCGCAGGGCCGCCAGCCAGGTGATGTCCAGCTCCAGGTTGTGGGTCATCACCACCACCGAGGTGTGCCGGTCCAGCACCAGCGCGTCGCGGAGCCGCTCCGGGACCGTGCACACCGTGCGCAGGCCCGGCAGCGGTTCGTGGCGGCGCAACCGCTCCGGATCGTGGTCGACCAGGGTGGTGCGCCATCCGAGTGCGATCGACAGCGGGAGCAGGGCACGTGCGGCGGCGCTGCTGCCGATCACCACCAGCGCATGCGGCGGCTCGACCGCTTCGACCAGCACGTCGAGCCTGCCGTGCGGCGAGGGAAGCTGCAGCGTGCCCGCCCCGCGTCCCGGCCAGCCCGCGCAGGCAGCGGTCATGGCGTCGCCGAGGACAGCGTCGCCGGTGCCGTCGAAGCGCACCTTTGCGTCGCTCCAGAGCAGTCGCCGGGGAACGATCACCTGGTCGTCCACGGCGAACAGGGTGGCCAGCCGGACGCTTTCGCGCGATGCCATGCACCGCGCCAGTTCCCCGGCAAAGTCGATGGCGCCCGGCGACGGCAGTGGTTCGATGAGGACCTCCAGTTCGCCACCGCAGCCCATTTCGATCAGCACATCCAGCCCGGACTCGCTGTTGTAGCGGATCCGGCGTGGCTGACCGCTGGCGATGGCTTCGAGGACCTGTCGCTCGATGTCGCGCTGCGGGCAGCCTCCGGACAGTTCGCAGACCACCCGGCCGTCCTCGTGCACCAGCATGTGGGTGCCGGGGCGGCGGAAGGTGGAGCCGCGCGTGCGGGTGAGCGTGGCGAGCGCGGCGCGCGGCCGGGGCTCGCCGTGCAGCGTGCACAGGGCATCGATCAGCAGGGCCAGTTCGTGCGGCGAATTCATCGCGGGGCGGAACCGGTCGGGACAGGCATCAAGCAGTGGTCCTGGTGGAAGTACGGGGATGTTGGCCGCGTCCGTGAGCCGGTGTCAGACCGCTGTCGATCCGAGCAGGTCCTCGATCTTCACCGGCAGGTCGCGCACGCGCACGCCGGTGGCGTGGTGCACCGCGTTGGCGATCGCCGGTGCCACGCCGGCCAGGCCGATCTCGCCGATGCCGCGGGCGCCGAGTGCGTTGAGCTTCGTATCCGGGTAGTCGAGGAACAGCACGTCCACGTCCGGCATGTCGGCGTGGGTGGTCATGATGTAGTCGGCCAGGTTGCTGTTGATCGCCTTGCCGTGCAGCGGCTCGTAGCGGGTGTCCTCGAACAGCGCCATGCCCACACCCATCGCGATGGCGCCCTCGATCTGGTTGCGCCCGGTCATTGGATTGAGGATGCGTCCGGCGTCGATCGCGGTGACCACGCGGCTGACCCGCAGCCGCGCGATGGCCGGCTCCCAGGTCACCTCGACGAAGTGCACGCCGTAGGAGTGCATGGAGAACTTCTTCGCCTCCTTGTCGCCGAAGGTGTTGCGCGACTTGCCCTTGCCCTCGACGTGCGCCAGCCGCGCCTGCTTCAGGATGTCGGCGAACGGTACGCCGTCGGCCGGCGTGCCGCTGCGCAGGTGCACGTGGCCGTCGGTGAAGGCGAGCTGCTCGGCTTTTGCCCCGGCGAACGGCCCGTGGCCGGCGGCGGTGTCCAGCAGCTGCTGCACCGCGTTGGCCGCGGCCTGTGCCACGGCCGGCACCAGCGAGCCGGTGACCATCGAGCCGCCGGAGAGCGGCCCCGGCGGCAGCGCGCTGTCGCCGATCACCACCTGGATGCGCTCGATCGGCACGCCCAGGTCGTACGCCACCATCTGCGCCAGCATGGTGTAGGTGCCGGTGCCGATGTCTTGCGTGCCGCTGGCCACGCGCACGCTGCCGTCGGCGTTGAGCAGCAGCGACACCTCCGCGTCGAGCCGCTGCGCCATCCACGCGCAGGCCGCCACACCCCAGCCGAGCACGAGGCCGTCGCGGCGCATCGAACCGACTGCCGGATTGCGCCGCGACCAGCCGAAGCGTTTGGAGCCCTCGATCAGGCACTCCTTCATGTGGCGCGAGGAGAACGGCAGGTTGAGGCTTTCGTCGATGGCCGGCTCGTTGCGCAGGCGCAGCTCGACCGGGTCGATCTTCAGCGCCAGCGCCAGCTCGTCCATCGCCGACTCGATCGCGAACAGGCCGGGCACCGCGCCGGGACCGCGCATGGCCGTGTTCGGTGCGATGTCGCGACGGGCGCGGCCGCTGGTGACCTTGAGGTTGGGCGTGGAATAGAGGAAGGCGGTGACTTCGCCGCAGTCTTCCTTGGAGTCGTCGATGCGCGAGGTGCGGTAGATGAAGTCCTGGCGCAGCGCGACCAGCTTGCCGTCGTGGTTCGCGCCCAGCCGCACGCGCTGCTGGGTGTTGGTGCGATGGCCGACGTTGTGGAACATCATCTGGCGCGTCACCACCAGCTTCACCGGCTTGCCCAGGTCGCGCGCCGCAGCGGCGGCGAGCAGGGCGTGCGGCCAGGGCCACAGCTTGCCGCCGAAGCCGGAGCCGAGGAACTCGGTGACGATCCGCACGTTCTCCTTCGGCACGCCAAGCATCTGCGCCATCACCGCGCGGTGGTTCATGATCGACTGGGTGGTCTCGTACAGCGTGAACGCTTTGCCGTCCCACACCGCCACGCTGGCGTGCAGCTCGATCGGATTGTGGGTTTCCGGCGGCGTGGTGTAGGTCTGGTCGACCGTCACCGGGGCGCTCGCCAGCGCGGCATCGACGTGGCCGCGCTCGGAGTCGGTGGTCTGGTTTTCCTCGGCCGTGAGCTGCATGCGCACGTCCGGCGCGACCACGTTGCGATAGTCCACCTTCACCGCGCGCGCCGCGGCGGTGGCCTGCTCGAAGGTGTCGGCCACCACCAGCGCCACGTACTGGCCGTAGTAGTGGACGGTGTCGTCCTCGAACGGTGGCCGGCTCTCGTCGATCATCCCGGACTTGCCGGGCTTGTAGAACGTGCCGATGTTGGCGCGGGTGTAGACCTTGCGCACGCCCGGCATCGCCGCGGCAACGGAGTCGTCGATGGCCGCGATCTCGCCGCGGGCGACGGTTGCGCCCACCGGCACCGCGTAGAGCAGGCCGGGGAAGTGGTGGTCGGAGCTGTAGGTGGCGCGGCCGCTGACCTTCAGCGGGCCGTCCACGCGCGGGATCGAGGCGCCGATGGCGGGCCGGGTGGAGGTGGCGTCGGGGGACATGGTCGGTTCTCCTCGCGGGACGCTCAGGCGGTGGCCACGGTGGTGAGGGCGTGTACCAGGCAGCGCCGGGCCAGCTCCACCTTGAAGCCGTTCTCGCTCTGCGGGCGGGCGTCGTGCAGCGCCGCGGTCGCGGCCGCGGCGAAGCTGGCCGGCGTGGCGGGTTGGCCGAGCAGGGCTTGTTCGGCTTCGGGCGCGCGCCACGGGCGCGTGCCGATCCCGCCCAGCGCCACGCGGGCGTGATGGATGCGCCCGCCGTCCACGCCCAGCACCACCGCGGCCGAGGCCAGCGCGAACTCGTACGAGGCGCGGTCGCGCAGCTTGAGATAGTGCGAGCGCGTGCCGGCCTTCGGCGGCGGCAGCAGCACGTGGGTGATCAGATCGCCCGGCTGCATCACCGTCTCGCGGTCGGGCGTGTCGCCGGGCAACAGGAAGAAATCCGCGATCGGCACGATGCGCTCGCCGTGCGCGCCGTGGATCGCGATGCGTGCCTCCAGTGCGGCCAGCGCCACGTTCTGGTCGCTGGGGTTGGTGGCGATGCAGTGCGCGCTGGTGCCGAGGATGGCGAGCGTGCGGTTGGCGCCGCCGATCGCCGGACAGCCGCTGCCGGGCTGGCGCTTGTTGCACGGCATGTGCTCGTCGCGGAAGTACATGCAGCGCGTGCGCTGCAGCAGGTTGCCGCCGGTGGTCGCCATGTTGCGCAGCTGTGCCGAGGCGCCGGCCAGCAGCGCCTGCGACAGCACCGCGTAGTCGCGCTTGACGTCGGCGTGGTTGGCCACGTCGCTGTTGCGCGCCAGCGCGCCGATCTTCAGGCCGCCGTCGGGCGTGCGCTCGATCCGGTCCAGCGGCAGGTGGTTGATGTCCACCACCTGCTGCGGCGTCTCCACGTGCAGCTTCATCAGGTCGAGCAGGGTGGTGCCGCCGGCGACGAAGCGCACGCTGGCGCCCTGCTGGGCGGTGGCAGAACGGGCGCCGGCGTCGATCGCCTGGCGGGCGTCGGTGGCGCGGAGGAAGGTGAAGGCCTGCATGATGTGCTCCCTCAGCCCTTGCGGACCTGGCGGATCGCGGCGTGGATGTTCGGGTAGGCGCCGCAGCGGCAGATGTTGCCGGCCATCGCCTCCTTCATTGCGGCGTCGTCCGGGCCCCAGGGTTCGTCGAGCATCGCCACCGCCGACATGATCTGGCCGGAGGTGCAGTAGCCGCACTGGTAGCCGTCGTGCTCGAGGAAGGCCTGCTGCATCGGGTGCAGCCGCCCGGGCGCGCCGAGCCCCTCGATGGTGGTGACGTGGTCACCCTCGTGCATCGCCAGCAGGCTGAGACAGGCGTTCACCCGGCGGCCGTTGACGTGCACCGTGCAGGCGCCGCACTGGCCGTGGTCGCAGCCCTTCTTGGTGCCGGTGAGCTGGAGGTGCTCGCGCAGCGCATCGAGCAGGGTGGTGCGCGGATCGACGGTGAGCGTACGCGGCTGGCCGTTGACCGTGAGCTTCACCGTGACCGTGCCGTCGCCGTCCTGGCCCGGCGCGTCCGGCGGCAGATGGGCCATTGCAGTTGCTGCCAGGGCGTGGCCGCCGAGGCCCAGGGTGGAGGCGGCGCCGGTCACGCCGACCATCTGCAGGAAGCCGCGCCGGCTGATCGACACGGCGGGAGCGGGAGCATCGCCCGCGGGCGGCTGGGGCGGTTTGCGCTGGGACATGCGGTCTTACCTCCGGAAAGGCGGCGGACGCCGTCGGAACGGCAGAGGCGCCCGGGGCCGTGCGGTGAATCGACCGCCAAACGGTACACCCGGTGCGCCGAATCGGCAGCAGGAATTTGTGCCCTGTGGGCGGCACGGCAGCTTGATCGGCATCAACACGGGGCCATCGCTGCGGACGCAGATTGTCCGGAGGCGCGACCGCGGCGTTGCGCTGTTGCCCAACCCGGAGGAACCCCCATGAGTACCCTCACACACTGGAATCCCTTCAAGAACGCCTCCCGCATCGACCCGATGGCCGGCTTCCCGCTTGGCGGGATCGACGACATGTTCCGTTCGATGGCCCATCGCCCGTTCTGGCACGATGCGGACATGGTTCCGGACATGCGCCTGGACGTCACCGAAAAGGACGACGCCTACGTGGTCAAGGCCGACATCCCCGGCGTCGACAAGAACGACATCGAGATCTCGGTGGACGGCGGCCAGGTCGCGATCAGCGCGGAATCCAAGCGCAGCAGCGAGAAGAAGGAAAACGAGCACACGCTGGTCAGCGAGCGCTACGTGGGACGGGTCTATCGCGCTTTCGGCCTGCCGAACGAAGTCGACAGCGACAAGGCGGACGCGCGTTACGAAGGTGGCGTTCTCACGCTCACCCTGCCCAAGAAGGCGAATGGCAGCAGCCATCGCATCGCGGTGAAGTGATCCCGCGCCCAGGACGCACCGCGTTGCGCGGTGCGTCCGCTCCGGGTGCTCAGTTCACACCGGCAGCTCGCGCATCACGCGCTCGCGCACGTCGAGCTCGTCCAGCGCGGTGAAGTCGTTCTGCAATTCGCCGCTGACGCGCTCGCGCAGTGCCTTGTCCAGCACGCCGTGCAGGGTGCCGAGGAAGCGCGGCGGGGCAACCAGCACCAGTTGTTCGCAGCGGCGTTCCGTGCAGCCGCGTTCCAGTTCGTCGCGCAGCATGCGCGCGAAGCGTTCGCTGCTCTTGTCGCGCAGGCTGGTGTGCGGCTCGATCGCATGCCGCGCCGAGCCGACGCTTTCCATGGTGCGTGGTGCACGCTCGGTGGTGGCATCGCGGCCCGGGGCCCTTCCGTCCGGATTGGCAAGGCACGACACCACCGTCCACGGACCGCCGCGCCGGTCGGATTCGAACACCCTCGCACGGGCGGCATCCGCCACCAGAATCCAGGTCGATGCCATGTTGCCTCCCGCCCTTCGGGCCAATGAGATGTGGTGCTCCGATGCTAGGAGCGGAGCCGGTCGCGCCTCTTGACCTGCATCAATGGCCCGGCGGACGCCGGTCCTCCTCATCGTGCATCCGGTCGCTCGTGGTGCTTCACCTCGCCGCGGCGGACGTGCAGAAAATCCTGCAGCTGGCGCCGTAGCGCGGCGAAGGTGTCGCGTACCGCCACGTAGACATCGGCATGGGTGTCGTTGCCGGTCTCGCGCCCGGCCTCGAACTGACCGCCGGGCATGCTCACCCGGGCGAGCACGCGGTAGTGGTTCCCGGTGTGGTGACGCGCCTCGCTGTGGCGCACCGTGATCCGGCAATCGGTCAGCGTGGGCGCGAAGCGTTCCAGTTGCAGCGCGTGGCGCGAAATGTCGTCGTACAACGCCTTGGACGGACGCATGTCCAGAAAACTCACTTCGATCAGGAAACTCATCACGGGGACTCCACGTCGTTGGCTGGGCCCTGTCCATGTTCGGGCCGGATGGAATGTGGGGGTTGATCCAGATCAGCCTCGCGCCGCGAGCGGGGGCGGGGCGACGTCCGCCGGCGCAGCAGGTGCCGGACCGGCCTCCCTGCGCGGGCCGACGACGCTGGCCAGTTCGGCGCCGGTCAGCGTCTCGCGGGCAAGCAGGGCGTCGGCCGCACGGTCGAGCGCGGCGCGGTCGCGCACGAGGATCGCCCGGGCGCGCACGAACGCCTGCTCGACGAGGTCGCGGACCGTCCGGTCGATCGCCGCGGCGCTCGCTTCGCTGTAGCGGCGCGGCTGCCAGCTCTCGATCGGATAGCCGAGCATCGAGTCGGCCTCGTCCTCGTAAGTGATCTGGCCGAGCTCCGGCGCCATGCCGTAGCGCACCACCATGCTGCGGGCGATCCCGGTCGCCTTGGCCAGGTCGTCGGCGGCGCCGGTGGACATGTCGTCGAACGCCAGCATCTCGGCTGCCCGGCCGCCGAGCAGCACGGTCATCTTGTCGGCCAGTTCGCTGCGCGACATCAGGAAGCGGTCTTCGGTCGGGCGCTGGATGGTGTAGCCGAGCGCGCTGATGCCGCGCGGGATGATCGACACCTTCTGGATCGGGTCGATGCCCGGCACCGCCATCGCCACCAGCGCGTGGCCGATCTCGTGGTAGGCCACGGTCCTGCGTTCGCGGTCGTTGAGCACCCGGCTCTTCTTTTCCAGGCCGGCCACCACGCGCTCGATCGCGCCGGTGAGGTCGTCCGGTTCGACCTGCTCGGCGCCGCGCCGCGTGGCCAGCAGCGTGGCCTCGTTGATCAGGTTGGCCAGGTCGGCGCCGGTCATGCCCGCGGTAAGCGCGGCGATCTCTTCCAGCGACACCTGCGGCGCCAGCTTCACCTTGCGCGCGTGCACGCGCAGGATCGCCATGCGCCCGGGTTTGTCCGGCCGGTCGACCAGGATCTGGCGGTCGAAGCGCCCGGCGCGGAGCAGGGCGGGGTCGAGGATCTCCGGCCGGTTGGTGGCCGCCAGCAGCACCACGCCGCTGCGCACGTCGAAGCCGTCCAGTTCGGTCAGCAGCTGGTTGAGCGTCTGCTCCTTCTCGTCCTGCCCGCCGCTGATCGGCGCCGCGCCGCGGGCACGGCCCAGGGCGTCCAGTTCGTCGATGAAGATGATGCACGGCGCATGTTCGCTGGCCTGGGAGAACAGGTCGCGCACGCGGGCGGCGCCGACACCGACGAACAGTTCGACGAATTCGGAGCCGCTGATGGACAGGAACGGCACGCCCGCCTCGCCGGCGACGGCGCGCGCCAGCAGGGTCTTGCCGGTGCCCGGTGGCCCGACCAGCAGCACGCCCTTGGGGATGTGCGCGCCCAGTCGGCCGTAGCCTGCCGGGTCCTTCAGGAAGGCGATCACCTCGCGAAGCTCCTCCTTGGCCTCGTCCACGCCGGCGACGTCGTCGAAGGTGGTGGCGATCGATTTCTCCAGATAGATCTTCACCTTGCTCTTGCCGATCGACAGCGCGCTGCTGCGCCCGCCGCCGGGGAGCCGCTGCATGAGCAGCAGCCACATGCCGACGAACAGGAGCGGGGGCAGCAGCCAGGCGAGCACGCGTTCGCCCCAGCCCGGCGATGCCTTGCCGCTGTAGGTAACCCCGGCATCGGACAGGGCGCTGGCCAGTTCCGGGGCGACCCGGGTGGTCTGGAAGCGGCGCGGCCGGCCGTCGGCCGCCGGTGTGCGGTAGGTGCCACGGATGCTGTCGCCGGAAACGGTGACCTCGGCGATGTCGCCTGCGCGCAGTTCGGTCTGGAATCGGCTGTAGGGCACGGTTTCGACGCTGTTGCCGGTAAACAGGAACTGCATCGCCACCACCGAGAGCAGCGCAGCGACGAAGTACCACGAGTTGAATGGGCGTTCGCGCTTCATGCCTCCTCCGCACCGCCGTCCCGTTTTCCCACGCTACCGTCCGTGCCGGCGCGCTTGTTGATGCCGGTCAAGACCGGGGCATCGGGCTCCGCGCCGGTGCCGGTCCGCTAGTGCCGGAGAAACAGCGGCAGGTGGCTTTGCGACAGCACCGCGCGGGTCGTTGCGCCGAAACTGCAGCCGCCCGGGCGCCGGCAGCCGTTCGCGCCGAGTACCAGCAGGTCGGCGTGTTCGTCGGCAGCGCTGGCCAGCAGGTGTTCGCCTGCCGATTCCCCGGATTCGGGCACGATTTCCACATGGGCGACGGCAATCCCGCGGGCGCGCAGGTGTGCGAGAGGATCGAACAGGGGGCGCCTGGCCCGCGGCTCGGGTGGTGGCTGCAACAGGGAGACCGAGTCCGCCGCGGCCAGCAGCGGCAGGGCGCCGTGCAGAGCACGGTTCGAAGCCGGGCTGCCGTCCCATGCCACGACGGCGTGCGCCACCCGGCCGGGCGAGAAAGCCGCGGCGGGAACCAGGATGCAGGCCACACCCGACAGCAGCGTCTCCAGCACCGGGCGTTCCTCGATGGAGCAGGGTGGCGGGTTGCCCTTCATCACCACCACGTCATGCCAGTGGCCGGCCAGCACCAGCGCCTCGGCGACCGCTCCAAGCGCGACCTGCCAGCGCGCATCGCGCACGCCCAGCGCGGCGGCCCAGCTGGCGAAGGCCGGGCCGGCGAGCATCGCCTGCTGCAGTTCGTCCTGCGCGTACGCCAGCGCTTCCTGGACCAGGTGCGGCGGGCCGGCCAGGGAGGATGTCGGTGCGGCGACATAAAGGCCGGTCAGTCCGGCACGGGTGTCCGCGGCGAGCCGGGCGGCGAAGCGCACACTGGCTGGCCAGTGCCGGAAATCCGGACTGTGGACGACGATGTCGTACACGTCTTACCTCCCGGTCCCCGGCAGCGCCATGAGCCGGATGGTCTCCAGCATGCGTGCCTGTCCGCGGACCGGTTTGATCCAGATCATGCTCACGCCTTGCGCTGCCTTCCCGTGCCGTGCCGGCTTGGCGCCACAACCTTGATCTGTGTCACCAAGCGGTCCGTCGAGGTGGCCCACCGTTTCGGTCTTGGAGCTGTCCGCGGACGGCACGGCGCAACGGAGACCCCGCCATGCACGACATCCTCGTCAACACCATCAACTTCGAGACCTGGTCCCGCGATGCCCAGTACGGCACGCAGCTGGCTGCCCTCATCGGCGCGGCGGTCACCGGGGTATATGTCTATCCGTCACCGCTCTATGCGACACCGGAGTTCGGCACGCCCGACGTGATCGAGACGCTGGTGGGGATGTCCCGGGCCCTGGAGGCCAGCGCGCTCGGCGCCAGGGAGGCGTTCGTCGCGTGGGCGAAAGGCCTCGGTGTCGATCGGGCCACATGGGTGGTGGCGCAGGGCAACCTGTCCGACGCGCTGGCCCAGATCGCCTGCTGGCACGACCTGCTCGTCCTCGAGCGGGACGACGATCGCACCTGGTCGACCCCGGAAGATCTGGCCGGGCTGATCCTCTCGGTCGGCCTGCCGTGTATCGTCGTGCCGCCGCGACCGGTGGGGGTGGTTTCCATCGCACGCATCGCCATCGCCTGGAACGGTTCGCCCGAGGCGATCCGGGCCGTGCACTCGGCCCTGCCGCTGCTGCAGCGGGCGGAGGAGGTGCTGCTGGTGCGCGGCGCACCGCGGGAAGCCTTCCGCGACATCGTCTGGAAGCCGCCGTTCGACGTCGACGCCTATCTCAACCGCCACGGCGTCCGACCGCATTCGCAGGATCTGACCACCGGCGGTCACGAGGTCGGTGCGGCGTTGCTTGAGCATGCGCGGCGGTTCGATGCCGATCTGCTGGTGATGGGAGGCTTCGGGCGCAGCCGGTTCCGGGAGTGGGTGCTCGGCGGAGTCACCCGGCACGTGCTGTGGAACGCGTCGTTGCCCGTGCTGTTCCATCACTGAGGGCACTGCCATGCGCGCGATGACGCTTGAGGAGGTCGGCGGCCCGCTGGTGCTGCGCCATCACGAGGTCCCCTTGCCCGGCCCACGCGAGGTGCGCTTGCGTGTGGAGGCCTGCGGTGTGTGCCGTACCGACCTGCACTTGGTCGATGGCGAGTTGCCTGATCTGGCTTTGCCGATCGTGCCGGGGCACGAAGTGGTCGGTTGGGTCGAGTGCGTGGGTTCGGACGTCGACGAGTTGATTCCCGGCCAGCGGGTTGGAGTGCCATGGCTGGGTTCCACCTGCGGCAGTTGCAGGTACTGCCGGAGTGGGCGCGAGAACCTTTGCGACGCGCCGGAGTTCACCGGCTACACGCGCCCGGGTGGCTTCGCCAGTCATCTGGTCGCCCGCGCGGACTTCTGCATTCCCCTGGGCCAGGCCGACCCGGCGACCGTGGCGCCGCTGCTTTGCGCCGGGCTGATCGGCTGGCGGGCACTGGCCCGGGTGGACCGGGCCCGCACGATCGGCGTCTACGGCTTCGGTGCGGCCGCCCACCTGATGACCCAGATCGCGCGTCACCAGGGCCGCCGCGTGCTGGCATTCACCCGGCCCGGCGACCTGGCGGCGCAGGACTTCGCGCGCGATCACGGTGTCGTCTGGGCCGGCGGCTCGGACATGGCCGCTCCCGAGCCGCTGGATGCGGCGATCATCTTCGCCCCCGCCGGCGAGCTCGTGCCGCAGGCGCTGCGTTCCGTACGCAAGGGCGGGCGCGTGGTCTGCGGAGGCATCCATATGTCCGACATCCCGTCGATGCCGTATCGGTGGCTGTGGGAGGAGCGTGAGCTGGTGTCGGTCGCGAACCTGACCCGGGCGGACGCGCGGGCCTTCTTTGCCGAGGCGTGCCGTGCCAGCGTGCATGCCACCACGCGGCACTACCACCTGGAGGACGCCAACCAGGCGCTGGACGACCTCCGCCATGGGCGGTTCCAGGGCGCTGCGGTACTGGTGCCCTGAAGCGCGGGGCGCCTCGCACCTCGACGTCCATGGCGCAGCGTGGATCGTGCCCGGTCACGTCGGTCGGGACGGTCAACGCGGTACGTTCTTCTCAAGGGCCTGTGCCAGCGCCTGCGCCAACTGATCCTGGTGATAGGGCTTGCTCAACAGTTGGATGCCGGCGCGCTCGGCATCCTTGGCACCCGCGGAGGCATACGCATATCCGGATGTCAGCAGTGCGGGAAGGCCGGGGCGAAGCACACGTGCCTCGCGCACCAGCTCGAATCCCGAGTGCCCACGACCCAGTACGACATCGGAAAACAACAGGCGGATGGACGGGTCGAGATGCAATTGCTCGAGCGCCTGCGCGGCATGACTTGCCTCCACCGGGTCGTACCCGAGCGAACGGAGCAGGCCGGTGGTTACCTCTCGCACCTCGGGTTCGTCCTCCACCACGAGCACCCGCGTATGGCTCGGCGGTACGTGGCTGCCAGTGGCCGTTTCGCCCTCATCTTCGTCCGGGACCGACAGCGGGGATGCCGGCAGCAGCAGCTCCACCCGCGTTCCCTGGCCGGGCATGCTCTCGATCCTGACCCGGCCACCCGACTGCCTGGCAAATCCATACACCATGCTGAGGCCGAGCCCGCTGCCCTTGCCGGCCACCTTGGTGGTGAAGAACGGGTCCATCGCCTGCTTGAGCACCTCTGGCGACATGCCGGTGCCGGTGTCCGCGACGATGAACGCCACGTAATCCCCGGGAGCAAGGTCGTCATCGCCCAGCGGGCTGGCGAGGTACGCACGCGCGGTGATGCGCAGCCCTCCGCCTTCCGGCATCGCGTCGCGCGCATTCAGCGCGAGGTTCACCAGCGCGGTTTCCAGTTCGCTGGGATCGGCCAGGACCGCCGGCAGTTCGGGGGCGCAGTCCACGCTCAGTCGGATGCGTTCGCCCAGGGTTCGCAGGAGCATCTCGCCCAGCTCGTCGAGTACGCGCTGGGGCCGCAGGGGACGCGGCGTGAGCGAACGGCGTCGGGAGAATCCGAGCAGCTTGCGGGTCAGCGCGGCGCCATGGTCGACAGCGCGCAGTCCGCTGTCGATCATCGCGCGCGCTGCCGGGTCGTCGGCATGGTTCGCTTCGAGCATCTGCAGATTGCCGGAGATGATGGTCAGCAGGTTGTTGAAGTCGTGCGCTATCCCGCCGGTGAGCTGGCCGAGCGCATCCAGCCGGTGGATATGGGCAAGCTGCTCCTCGCTGCGGCTGCGCTGGATGGCTGCAGCCAGGATGTGCGAGGTCAACCGCAGGAAGTTCGACTTGTCGTTGTCGCAGTTGTCCGGTTCGCTGGACATTGCCAGCACGAACCCGGTGGGTTGGCGATCGTCGATCAACGGCACGATGGCCATGTCCGCAAAGCCATGGGCCTCCAGCACTGTCCGGATGCAGGGAAGATCGTCGGCCGCACTGCGGGAGAGCGTCCAGACGCCGGCCGACCGGAAGTCCACGAGGTGATCGGTCAGCCGGTCGCAGGCGAACGCCTCGAGCAAGGTCTCCGCCAATGCCGGTGTGACCCCGTGGGAGGCGCGTATCGACAGTACCGCCGCACCAGGCAGCCCGACGGCTACCACCACTGCTTCGACATCGAGCGCCTCGGCGATCAGCCGCGGCACCGAGATGCTGGTCGACTCGTCGCGGCTGGACTCCAGCAGTAGCCTGCCCAGTCGGGCCAGGTAGTTGTCGTAGCGCGCGTGCTGCAATGCCTGGCGCACCCGCTGGGTCGCCGAGATGTCGCGTATCGAGGCGGCGAACAAATCATGGCCGATCGGACTGAGCGCAACTTCGACGGGAAACGCCCGGCCATCGCATCGCACGCCGGTGAGCTCGTAGCCCCCGTCCATCGGGCGCACGCGAGGGTGCGCCATGTAGTGCTCGCGATGGCGGGCATGGATCTCCCGAACATCGAGCGGGAGCAGTGCCTCGATGCTCAGGCCGTGCAAACCGTCCGGAAGCGTGTAGCCAAACAGCGAGTGCGCCTGCGGATTGGCCAGCACGATCTCGCCATCGTGGGTGACCACCACCATCGCATCGGGCGCCGTCTCGAACAGCGTCCGGTACAGCTCTTCCTTGCCGCCGAAACGAGACAGTGGCATGGCGTCAATCCCGCCGTACCGAGTCGGCGAACAGGTAACCGGCGCCGCGCACCGACTTGATCAGCGTCGGCGAGGCCGGGTCGGGCTCGACCTTGCGGCGCAGGCGGCCGACCTGGACGTCCACGGCGCGGTCGTACGGTCCGGAATCCCTTCCGTACAGGTGATTCATCAGTTCGTCCCGGGACAGCACCTGGTTCGGATGGGTGACGAAGACCTGCAACAGCTCGTATTCGCCGTTGGTGAGGGTGACCGGTTGGCCGGCATCGGTCGTCAATGTCCGGCTGTGGGTTTCCAGGCGATAACCGGCAAAGCGATAGACGGGCGGTGGCGCGTTGTTTTCCCGCGGCGATTCGCCGACCCGGCGCAGCACGCTGCGGATGCGTGCCAGCAGTTCGCGCAGCTCGAACGGCTTGGTGACGTAGTCGTCGGCGCCGACCTCCAGCCCCACGATGCGATCGACCGAATCCGCCCGTCCGCTGACGATGATGACCGGACCGCGCCAGTGCTCGCGCAGGTGCCGGGTGAGATCGAGGCCATCCTCGCCCGGCAGGCCGAGATCGAGCAGGACGAGGTCGACGGCGTTGCCCGTCAGGAAGGCGAGCATCTCCCGCCCGGAGGCGACGGCATTCACCGAAAAACCCTGTGCAGAGAGGTAGCGCGTCAACAGCGCCGCCACCTCGGCATCGTCATCGACCACAAGCACGCGCACCTGACGGCATGATGTGCCGTGCTTGTCACTCTCTAGTGATGGCACGGAAGCCCCCGCTCTCCGTTATTCCGAGAGGCCGTGACTGACCTGGCGCGGAAAACCTTGCAGCCGGACGTCCTCGGGTTGTCCGGCGATAGTTGTCTCGTTGGCGTTAAGGAGTGGTGAATCACGCATGAAACGTCGCTCGGTCTGTTACACACCGTTACGAACAGTTACCCCGTCGTAGCCATGAATTGCGCGACGCAATGCACAGTGAGGGCTCTCTCGTTGACCCGGAGCCGCCCATGCCTGCGACGATCATCCCCCTGTCTTCAGCACGGGTGCTGACCGAGACTGTCCTCCATCGCAGCGCGTTCGGCCGGACCCTGATCAACGTGGCCTCGCACTTCACGCTGCACGTGCATCGGCTGCAGAAGGGCGCCTACCTCGCCTGTGCCGGCGCACCCTTCCGCTCGCTGTTCCTGCTCTCCAGCGGCTCGGCCAAGGCGACCCGGCCGGGGGGCGACGGACGCGAGCAGGTCACCCGCTTCTACCTCGCCGAAGACCTGCTGGGGCTGGATGCGATGGACGCCGGAACGCACCCCACCTCGATCCGCATGCTCGAGTACAGCGTCGCGCTGGAGATTCCGCTGCCCCAGCTGGAACAGGCGGGCATCGATATCCGCGGCCTGTACGTGGCGCTGATCCGCAGGTTGTCCCGCGAAGTCGAGTACGAACAGCAGACCCTCATGCTGCTGGGCTCGGCGAAGGCGGAGGAGCGCCTGGCCACCTTCCTGCTCGAGCTCGGGCGGCGCTATGCCGAGCGCGGCTGCTCGGCCAGCGAGTACCTGCTGCGCATGACCCGCGAGGACATCGCCAGTTACCTGGGGCTGAAGCTGGAGACGGTCAGCCGCGGGCTGAGCCGGTTCAACCGCACCGGCGCGGTGGAAGTGCAGGGGCGAAGCATCCGCATTCGCGATCCGGCGTTGCTCGAGCGCTCGGCCGTCTGGGGCAGGGGCGACGCCTCCCCGCCGGCCCGGTGCGATGCGCCGCTGGCGGCGGCCAGTTGAAGGGCGGTCTGTCCGGCTTGGCGGCCTGCGCACCACGCCCCTGCAGAGCCACGAATCTTTTTGATGAATACGGGAGACCAGCCATGGCGCATGTGCACGCCGAGTACCTGAAGAGCGACCTGAACGCGATCGCCAGCGATGTCGAGCAGCTGATGGAGGACGTGGCGGCCGCGGCCGGGGAGGGCGCCGGGGACGTCCATGCGCGCCTGCGCGGGATCCGCGAGCGGGTCTCCCGGCTCGAGCGCGAAGCCGGCGACCGCATGCGGCGGACCGTTGCCCGTGGCAACCGGTATGTGCACGAGCAGCCCTGGATCGTGCTCGGAGGCGTGGCGGCCGCGGCATTCCTGGTCGGTCTGATCGGTGGCCGCGCGCGGGATTGAGCCAGCCGGTCGGGCGCCTCAGCGCAACGTCGCGACGACATCCTCGTCCTCGACCTGGTCGAAACGCAGGTAGAACGCGCCCACACCGCCGAAGTGCGGCGGGACGTGCAGACAGACCACTTCGTCGGCGAGCGAGCGCACGCGCGCAAGTGCGTCCCTGGAAGCCACCGGTACCGCGCAGACCAGTCTCGCCGGTGCCTGCCGCCGCACGGCGGCGAGTGCGGCGACCATGGTCTCGCCGGTGGCCAGTCCGTCGTCGACCACGATCACCACGCGTCCGGCCGGATCGATGGGCGGGCGCTCCTGGCTGTACAGCCGACGCTGTTCCCTGATGCGTTGCAGCTGTCGCGCGCGCTCGTGCTCGAGATAGCTGCGGTCGGCACCGGTGGTGGCGGCGTATTCGGCCACGTGCACGGTCCCCGACTCGTCGACGGCGCCGACGGCGAATTCCCGGTTGCCCGGCGCACCGAGCTTGCGCACCAGCACCACGTCCAGGTCCGCGTGCAGGGCGTCGGCGATGACGCGGCCCATGGGTGCCGCGCCGCGCGGGATTGCGAGCACCAGTGCATCGGCATCGCGATAGGCGCCGAGCCGTTCGGCCAGCATGTGGGCCGCCTGGATGCGGTCGACGAAGAGCATGCCGCTCACGGCTTCATTGGCCGGGGGCGGGCAGTTCGGTCCGGAGTTTCACGACGAACCGGTGCAGCGTCTCCCGGTGCCGGTCCGCCGGCAGATGCTCGGCATCCACCACCAGGGTGGCCTCGGGTGCCTTGCCGCAGAGTTCGCCGAGATCGTCGAACGCCTGTTGCGCGCCGCGTCCGCCCTCGGTGCAGAAGAACGCCACCCGCGGGCAGCGTCCGGCCAGCCGGTGCGCGTAGCTGCGCAGGGGCGAGGCCATGCGGCCGGCCCACACCGGGCCACCCAGCGCCAGCAGGTCGTATGCCGCGGGGTCGTGGCTCGGCATGCCGATCGGCGGTTCGCGGCGCAGGATCGCCTCGAACAGGGCGCGCAGCACGCCCGAGAGCCCATGCCGCGGTCGCGGTTCGCGGATCTCTTCCAGGTCGGCCTGCAGCGCCGAGCGCAGCTCTTCGGCGAGCTGACGGGTGTGACCGGTCATCGAGTAGTAGGTGAGCAGGATGCGCGGCTTCATGGCGGCAACTCAGACGCGGACTTCCATCTCGCGTACCTGCTCGCGAGCCAGCGCCTGGCTCAGCATGCGCAGGTGCGTGGACAAGGCGCCGTAGAGATCGTCGGCCGACACCATGCCGACCAGCCCCCCCTTGTCGTTGACGACCGGCAGCCGCCGCACGCTGCGGGAGAGCATGGTGGTGATGATGTCGAACAGGTCCTCGCTCTCGGTGCAGGTGGCCACGTTGCGGTTCATCACGTCCTCGACCGTGAGGTTTTCGGGCTGGATGCCCGCCGCCACTACGGCGATGGCGATGTCGCGGTCGGTGATGATGCCTGCCGGCACGCGTTCGCCGTTCGGCTGGTCGGTGATCACCAGGGCGCCGACGTGGTGGCTGCGCATGCTTTGCGCCGCCTCGCGGATGGACGCCTTCCGGTCGATGTAGACGACGTGGCGGGTGCAGATTTCGGCGGCATGCATGGCACGATCCCATGGTCAGGAGTGACTCGTGATGCAGCCTGCGCGCCGCTGCGATCGCCACCTTGACGGCAATCAAGGAATGGCACCGGACCGAGCGCCAAAAGCCGCGTGCCTACCTGCCCATGCTCGCGGCCAGGCGCCTGCGCAACGCAGGAAGCGGCAGGGTGTTGAGCACGTCGTCCTTCTGCAGCCAGCCGCGGCGCGCCTGGTCGACGCCCAGCTGCAGCCAGTGGAAATCGCTGCCGCGATGCGCGTCGCTGCCGATCGCCACGGCGACGCCGGCATCGCGGGCCTGGCGACACTGCACGTCGAACAGGTCGAGCCGGTCCGGCTGCGCATTGAGTTCGAGGAAACAGCCGCGCCCGGCGGCGTGGCGGACGATGCGCTCCATGTCCAGCGCGCAGCCGCCGCGGGTGCCGAACAGGCGGCCGTTCGGGTGCGCCAGGATGCTGAAGTGCGGATGATCCATGGCGCGCAGGATGCGTGCAGTCTGCTGCTCGCGCGGCAGGTCGAAAGCGCTGTGCACGGCGCCGACCACCAGATCGAGCCGGCCGAGCACTCGATCGGGCAGGTCCAGCGAGCCGTCGGCGAGGATCTCCACCTCGATACCCTTGAGCAGGACGATGCCACGCAGCCGCTCGTTGAGCCGGTCGATGGCCTCCATCTGTGCCAGCAGGCGCTTTTCATCCAGGCCGTGCGCGACTGGCAGGCCCCTGGAGTGGTCAGTGACCGCCAGGTAGTCCAGGCCGGCCTCGCGCGCCGCTGCGGCCATCGCCTCCAGGCTGTCGGCGCCGTCGCTGGCGCTGGTGTGTGCGTGCAGGTCGCCGCGCAGGTCGCCGCGCTCGATCAGCCGGGGCAGGGCGTGGCTGCGCGCCGCTTCGATCTCGCCGTGGTCCTCGCGCAGCTCCGGCGGGATCCAGGGCAATCCGATCGTGGCGTACACCGAGGCCTCGGTCTTGCCGGCGATGCGCCGGGTGCCCCGGTATACGCCGTATTCGTTGATCTTCAGCCCGCGCGACTGCGCGATCCGCCGCAGCGCGATGTTGTGCGGTTTGGAACCGGTGAAGTAGACCAGGGCGGCACCGAAGCTCTCCGGGCGCACCACGCGCAGGTCCACCTGCAGGCCGTCGCGCAGCACCACGCTGGCGCGGGTCCGGCCCTGCGCCAGCACGCGCGAGACGCGCTCGAAGTCGCACAGGCGCCTGCACGCATCGCCACCGCGCGAGCCGGCGACCAGCACGTCGATGTCGCCGACCGTGTCGCGTCGTCGCCGGTAGCTGCCGGCCACCACGACATCCTCGACGCCGGGTCCGGCGCGGAGGTGGGCGAGCACGGCCTGCACGGCGGCATCCACGCGGGCCACGGGCCAGCGGTGGGAGCGGTCCAGGTAGCCGGCCACCGCCTCGGCAATGCGCCGCTCGCTGGTCGCGCCGAATCCCGGGATGGCCCGGATGTGGCCGGCCCGGGCGGCGTCCAGCAATTCCTGCGGCGTGCGCACGCCGAGCTCGTGGTAGAGCGCATGCACGCGGCGCGGACCGAGCCCGGGGATCTGCAGCAGGTGGGTGATGCCGCGCGGAAAGCTGGCGCGCAGCCGCTCCAGCTGGTCGCAGGTACCGCGTTGCAGGATCTCGGCGATCTTCGCCGCCAGGTCCTTGCCGACGCCGGGAAGCTCGTCGAAGTCGCGTCCCTGGGCCGCCCACAGGCTCATTTCCTCCGGCCAGGAGGCGAGGGTGCGCGCCGCATTGCGATACGCGCGCACGCGGAACGGATTGGCCTGCTGCAGTTCGAGCAGATCGGCGATCTCCTCGAACGCGGCGGCGATGGCGGCGTTGTCGACGGCCATGGCGGCGCCCTCGATGGACCGCTCCAGGCTAGCGTCGCCCGGGCCTGCGGTATCGACCTGGGTCAAGGTTCCGGTGAGGGGCGATGTTGATCTGGGTCAGCACGGGGTGCGGGGCGAGCACGCACGCTTTCCGCCATTGTCCCCGGAAGGGAGAGTCTCGCCATGGCCCGATCCGTCCAGCACGCTGCCGCCGTTGCGGTGCGCACGGTGCAGGTCTCGGCGCGGCGGCTGGAAGGCCTGCTGCGCATTCCGGAGTCCGCGCACCGCATGGTGGCCTTCGCGCACGGCAGCGGAAGCAGCCGGCTGAGTCCGCGCAACAACGCGGTCGCCGAGGCGTTCGGTCGTGCCGGCATCGCCACCCTGCTGTTCGACCTGCTGACCGAGGACGAGGCTGCCGACCGGCGCCATGTCTTCGACATCGAACTGCTGGCCAACCGACTGGGCGAAGCGATCGACTGGCTGGACGGGCGCGGCGACGTGGGCCGGTTGCCACTGGGCCTGTTCGGCGCCAGTACGGGAGCGGCTGCCGCGCTGGTGGCGGCGTCCGAGGAGGTCGGGCGGGTCGAGGCCGTGGTCTCGCGCGGCGGCCGCCCGGATCTGGCTGGGGCCGCCCTGTCGAGGGTGGAGGCGGCGACGCTGCTGATCGTTGGCGGGCAGGACGGCGAAGTGCTCGAGCTAAATCGCCAGGCTTTCGCGCACATGCGCTGCGTCCGCGCCCTGAAGATCGTTCCGGGAGCGACCCACCTGTTCGATGAACCGGGCGCCCTCGAACAGGTGGCGGAGCTGGCACGCGACTGGTTTCTCGCGCACATGGGGGCAGGGGCGTCGTGAGTTTCCTGGTGCCCGGGCCATCGTCGCGGGAGTCGAAGTCGATCCGTTCCGGCGCGACGCTGTCGCAGCGTCCCGGCAGGCGTTCGCCGCGAAGCCCCCCGCATGCCCCCCGCGAACCGGACCTGGCCAGGAAGCTTGCCTTCCTGAAGCGGCCGGAGAGCTATCCAGGCCGTGTCGACCGGGTCGAGTCGGTGGAGACGCACATGTCCTGGCTGTTCCTTGCCGGGCCCGACGTCTACAAGCTGAAGAAGCCTTACCGGCACGAGCGCATCGACTACGCGACACCTGCCGCGCGACGGCTCAACTGCCTGCGCGAGGTGCGCCTCAACCGTCGACTGGCACCGGACGACTACCTCGGCACGGTCCGCCTGACCATCGACGCCGAGGGGCGCATGGCACTGGACGGGAAGGGCCGGACGATCGACTGGCTGGTGCACATGCGGCGCCTGCCCGAGGCGTTTTCCCTGGAACAGCGCCTGCGCGCCGGAACGGTGACGCCGATGCAGATCGGCCGGGTGGTCGCGAGACTGCTGCCGCTGTTCCGGGACGGGCCGCGTGTGCGCTGGAGCGTCCGGGCCTACCTGCGGCATCTGCGTACCCGGGTCACCGGCACGGCGGCGGAGCTGTGCCGCCCCGGCTACGGGCAGGCGCGCGACCAGATCGAAGCCCTGGCGACGGCGCTGCTCGACTTCCTCGATGCGCATGCCGACCTCCTGGCGGCCCGCGTGCGCGAACGTCGCATCGTCGAGGGACACGGCGACCTGCGTCCCGAGCACGTCTACCTGACCGCGCCGCCGACCATCGTCGACTGCATCGAGTTCGACCGCGAGCTGCGCTTGCGCGACCCCATCGACGAACTGGCCTTCCTGGCGATGGAGTGCGACCGGCTGGGGCATCGCGAGGTCGACGCCTGGCTGTTCGCCGCCTACCGGGCGCGCACCGCAGACCATCCGCCGCGTTCCCTGATCGAGTTCCACAAGGCGCTCAACGCCTTCGTGCGCGCCAAGATCGCACTCTGGCATCTTGACGATCCGGATACCGGTCCCCGTCGCCGCTGGCTCGCCCGTGCCCGCGATTACCTGGCCCGCACGCGTGGCTACGCCGATGGCCTGCGGAACCGGGGACATCCGCATCGCAGCCCGGCGAGCCGTCGGGGTTCCGGTTAGCGCGTCAATCCTGCGTACGCGGGATTCCGGCGCGTCCCGACCCGATGCGGACGCATGCGCCGGTCACGCCGCATCGTCGGCGACCGGCGGCCGGATCGCCTGCACGAACAGCGGCGCGACGGGCAGCACGCTCAGCCGGGCCAGCACCGCACTCCCGCGCAACCGGAACGGCGGGACGCTGTCGGTGACCCGCAGGCTGGCAAGCACCGGGTCGGCCAAGGCCACGGTGGCATCGCCCGTGAACAAGCCATGGGCGGCCACCGCGTGCACCGCCCGGGCCCCCGCATCGCGGGCCGCGTGCGCCGCCCTCAACACGGTGCCACCGGTGCCGATCAGGTCGTCGACGATGACCACGTCGCAATCGGCGACCTGCGCGAACAAGGTCGAGCCGGAGAGCATGCCGCCACTGCGCCACTTCTCCATCATGCCCAGCTGCACCGGTCGTCCCAGCGAGGCCGCCAGCTGTTGCCGGAACGCTTCCGCCCGCTTGATGCCTCCGGCATCCGGTGACAGCACCACGACGTCCTCGGCGCCCAGTTCCGGCGCAAGCCCGGCGGCGAGCAGACGGTGTGCCGGCAGGTTGTCGGCGCCGCAGCGGAAGGCGTTGCCGAACGCCGCGGGGTTGTGCGTCTCGAGCGTGATGACCCGATCGACGCCGACCGCCTCGAACAGCTGTGCGAGGTAGCGCGTGCCCAGTGGATCGAGCGCCCGGGTCCGACGATCCTTGCGCGCGTAGCACAGGTACGGCACCACGGCGGTGACCCGCGCAGCGCCGTGGTCGCGCAAGGTCGCGAGGAAGAACAGCAGGCGGCACAGCTTGTCTTCCACGCTCTGCTGCTCGTCGGCATAGAGCGAATGCACCACGCAGACGTCGGCGTCGCGCACGCTCTCCAGCGGTCGCGCCTTGTGTTCGCCGTCCTCGAACTCGCGCTCTTCGATCGCCGCCAGCGGCAAGCCGAGCCCGGCCGCGATCGCTTCCGCGAACGGGCGGCTGGCGCCCAGCCCGAACAGCTTGATCTCCCGCGGCATCGACTTGCCTCCGGCGCTTCGTGTGATGCGGGGAGTGTCCAGCGAGCGAAGGCGCCGCCGTTGATCGAAGTCAAGGCCCGCGTCCATCGGGCCCGCAACGTCGTCCCCTCGGGCGATCCGGCTTGTTGATCATGATCAAGATCGCCCCGTGCCCGGCACCTACCGTGGTCCGACATCTCTGCGACGGAGGAGCCGTCCATGGCCACGAAAAAGTCCAAGTCCGCGAAAACGCAGCTTGCCAAGGTCATTGAAGTCAACGCCGCTTCGGACAAGGGCATCGAGGATGCCGTGCGCTTCGGCCTGGGCCGGGTGGCCAAGACCATCGGCGACATCCGCGGTGCCTGGATCAGCGACATCAAGGTCTGCACCACGCCCGACGGCGAGATCACCGAATGGCGCGTGGACATGCGCGTGAGCTTCATCGTCGACCAGGGCTGACGCCACCCGCGTCGTGGCGGGTGACGTGCATCGAAGGCCTCGGCACCGGGAGGAGCGTTGCCGGCTTCGCCAGAGAGACGCGATCCTCAGCGATGAGGCGGGCGCGGTGACGTCCGCGCACGCAATCCGTGCCCCCGAGTGCACGTTTCCGTTGCCTCTCGCCGTGGTTGCCCGATGGGAGAGCGCGTGAGTCGCCCAGACATCAGGGCGTCGAGCCGGGCTACTCCACGCCTTCGGCGTCGGCCAGCATCACCGGCACGGCATGGCGGGGCGCGCTGAAGTAATAGACGGCCGCGGTGACCACGAGACCGGCGAGCCAGGAAAGGTCGATGCCGCCGAGCACGCGCGCCACCGGGCCGACGTAGAAATCGGCGGCGATGAAGGGCACCTGCACGACGATGCCTAGCGCATAGGAGGCGAGCGCCGCCACGTTGTAGCGGCCGTAGACGCCGCCGTCGGCGGCGAAGAACGACGGCACGTGATAATCGCCGAACCGCACCCAGTAGTAATCGACCAGGTTCACCGCCGTCCACGGCACCATCAGGTAGAGCAGCAACTCGGTGAAACGGCTGTACAGCGGCAGGAAGCTGGCGGCACCGACGGTGCCGAGCGCGACGGCGACGAGGAAGATCGCGGTGGCAATCGGCGCCCGCGTGCGCCAACTCGCATGCCAGTCGGGGATGAAGGTCTGCGCGAGGGTGATCACCGCGAGCGTGCCGCCGTAGATGCAGATCGCGCCAGCGACGGCCACGCCCGGCGTGAACAGCACCACGATCGGCGTGCTCGCCTGTCCGGTCAACGCCGAGATCGCGGCGACGACATCGCCGCCGACGACGGCGGGGCCAATCAAGGCACCGAAGATCATCGGCAGCACCGCGCCCAGGGTCGTGCCCCAGTACGAGGCCCAGAACGCCTGCCGTGGGCCGGTGTCGGGGGGCAGGTAGCGCGAATAGTCGGAGACGTACGGGGCGTAGCCGAGCTGCCAGAACACGCCGATCGACATCATGCCGAGGAAGCCGACGACGGAGAACGAGCCGTGCGTGAGGTATTCGTGCGGCATCTTCCCCACCACTGCGAGGGCGACGTAGCACAGCACCACCGCCGCGCCGGAAATGTAGGCAATCGCGCGTGTGGCGGCATGGATCAGGTCGTGTCCGTAGATCGCCATCGCCAGGCTCACCAGGCCGACCACGACGATGCCTTCGCGCACGCCGATCGACGGCACGATCGCGTGCAGCGACTGGCCGCCGGTCACCAGTGCGGTCGCCCCGTACCCGACGTACATGAAGATCACCAGCGCCACCACCGACGCCGCACCGCGTGCGCCGAACTGGCCGCGGCTCTGCACCATCTGCGGCACGCCCAGGCGCGGCCCCTGCGCGGCATGCAGCGCCATGAACAAGGTGCCGATCAGGTTGCCGAGCACGATGGCCAGGGTGCCGGCGAGGAACGATTGCCTGAACACGGTCGTCGCCAGTGCACCGGTGACGATCGTCAGCACGTTCAAGTTCGCGCCGAACCATAACGAGAACAATTGCCGCGCCTTGCCGTGTCGCTCATCGAGCGGAATCGGGAAGATCGTGTGTTGTTCGATTCGACGTCGACGCGTGCTTGTGCGGGTTTGCATGGGCGTGCAAGTATTTTTCGCTTTGCGGTGTCGTGCGAAGAGAACACAAACGCACACCAGTCACAACTATTTGTTTTTGTTCGCAATGCGAACGCGCAACAGGCCTCGGTGATGAGCACGGATTACCCTGATTTTGGACTGGATGCGGCGCAGCGCCGCGATGCCGTGTTTAGCCATCGATACGAGTATCCGGGCATGGATGGCGCCCGTGGCGAGCTGTGGTGCTACAGCGATGCATTGGCCTATGCGCCGGGCTCGCTCGTGCGGTTGATGATCAGCTCGAGCGTGGAGCGCGCGGAACTCGAGATCGCCCGTGACGGTGCGGAGCTGCGCGTCGTCCTGGAGCAATCGCTGGCGGGTCTGCGCTGGCAGCCGACCCCGGAGGATTGCTCGGTCGTGGGCTGTGGCTGGGAGACCGCGTTCGAGTTCCGGATCGGGGAAGATTGGCCGTCCGGAGCCTATCGGGTCAGCCTGACGGCCGAGGGGCGCGACGGAACACCGATCCGGTCGCACCACCTGTTCATCGTCAAGCCGAAGCGCGGCCCGAAGCCGCGCCGGATCCTGCAGGTCGCCGCCACCGGAACCTGGACGGCCTACAACACCTGGGGCGGCTCGAACCACTATCGGGGTCTGACCGGACCGAATCGCGACCAGTACGCGCCGACCGTCAGCATCGAGCGGCCGTGGTGCCGCGGTTTCGTCGTGCTGCCTGCGGACGCACCGCGGGTCCCGCTCGAATGCTCACCGCCGCCCGGCGCGCCCCTGCGCTACCCGCACATGGAGTGGGCCTATGCGACCGGTCATTCGATCAAATATGCCTCGGCTGGCTGGGCGAGCTACGACTCGCACTTCATGCGCTGGGCTGAACGCGCCGGCTACGCCGTCGACCTGGTCAGCCAGCACGAGCTTCACTACGAGCCGGAGTTGCTGCACGACTACGACTGCGTCGTCATGGTCGGCCACGACGAGTACTGGACCTGGGAGATGCGCGACGCCATCGACGCCTATGTCGAGGGCGGCGGGCACGTGGCGCGGTTCGCCGGCAACTTCATGTGGCAGACCCGGCTGGAGGACGGCGGCAGGCGCCAGGTCTGCTACAAGTACCGCGCGCGCGCCGAGGACCCGGTCTATCGCGAACCCGACAACTCGCGCACGACCGGCTCCTGGGAAGCGCCGGAAACCGGACGGCCGGGCGCGGCCACGTTCGGTCTCAACGCCATCGACGGCCTGTACGCCGGATGGGGCGGCTGTGCCGCACGCGGCGTGCGTGGATTTCCTGTCTATCGGCCCGAGCACTGGGCCTTCCGTGGCACGGATCTCTCCTACGGCGACCTGCTGGGCGCCGAGGGCCACGCGTTCGGCTACGAGGTCGATGGTCTGCCCTATGTGATTCGCGATGGCTTGCCTGAAGCCCTGCCCACGGGCGGTGCGCCGGAGAGCCTCTCGATTCTGGCGCTCGGCATGTCTTCGCTGATCGAGGAGCCCCGCTCACAGGCCGATACCGACGACCGCTTCATCGGCGACGAGGAGGCGACCTACGTCGCCGAGCTGCGCTTCGGCGATGCGGGCGAGGCATCGGTCGATCGCGTCAAGCGCGGTTGCGGCATGATCGTGCACTTCACGCGCGGCGCCGGCGAGGTGTTCCACGCCGGAAGCTGCGAGTGGGTTGCGGCGCTGCTGCGCAACGACCCGATGGTCGCCCGGGTGACGTCAAACGTGCTCGACCGCTACCTCGCAGACAGCTAGGTCTCGCACGGTGGTCGCGAACGACATCCTCGACGCGACAGGGCTTCGATCATGAAAAAGCCCCGCAGCGAGCTGCGGGGCTTTGCTTTCAGCGGTGCGGGATCTACTTACTTCGCCGCTTTCTTCGCCGGAGCCTTCCTGGCGGCCTTCTTCGCCGCTTTCCTGGCCGGCGCGGCCCTCGGTGCAGCGCCGGCGATGAGCATGCTCTCGGCGGTGACGCCCTTCTTCTTCAGTGCCGCGGAGAACCACAGCGGACGCTTGCCGCGGCCCGACCAGGTCTGGGCGGGACTCTCCGGATTGCGATACTTCGGTGCGACGACGGCCTTGGAGACCTTGGCACCCTTGCCGCCGCGCCGCGGGTAGACCTCGTCGATACTCAGGCCGGCGCTCTTGAGCAGCGCGTCAATCTTGGTGCGGACCTCCTGGACCTGATGCTTGCGGGCAGATTCCATCTGCGCCTCGGCGTTCTTGATGAGCGCCTGCAGTTCCGCAGGGGAGAGCGAGTCGAGATTGATAGCCATGTTTGTCCTCGGGAGTCGAACCATCAAATCATTCTTCCGCGATCAGGCGATGCATCTTCCGCCCGTGATCGCCTGTAGCGGAGTTGTCTGCGCGGGCTACGCCGCGCAGACAACTTCCACGACTTAGATCGCGGCGTCCTTGAGCTTCTTGAGCGGACGCACCTTCACCTTCACGGTGGCCGGCTTGGCGGCGAACACCTGCTCCTCGCCGGTGAAGGGGTTCTTGCCCTTGCGCTTCGGCTTGGCCGGCACCTTCACCGCGTTGATCTTGAACAGGCCGGGGAGGGTGAAGTTGCCGGCACCCTTCTTGTGCACCGCGCCGAGCACCGTGTGCTCGAGGGCGGCGAGCACGGCCTTGACGTGCTTCGCCTCGACGCTGGCCTGCTCGGCCAGGTGCGCGATCAGCGCCGACTTGCTCAGGGCGTCCTTGATCGGCTTGATGGTGGGAGCCGCCTTCGGGGCAGCCTTGGCTTTGGTGGTCTTCTTGGCAGTGGTCTTGGTGGCCATGATCTTTGGTCTCATTCGATGCACCGCTTCCTATGAAGCGGTGGCCGTTTGGCTCGTTAAATCTACATCGCTTCTCACATTTCAGGCCATATTTTTTGCGATGCTGCGACATCATCTCGGCACGGGTGGCTTGCTTCGATTGCCAACGGCAAGGGCATAACCTCGGCCATCCTCACCAGAAGCCGGTGTGGGGTTTGGCTATCCTGCCGGAGGACATAAAGTGCTGATCCGGTCAGATGATTCGTTTTGGCCAGAATCTGCTCGACCACTCGCCCGGGCGGACGCGCACTATCCCCAAAAGTCGGATGCAACCGAGGGACGGATGGAAATACCTGAAGCGACGCACGTCCAGATTCAGGATCTCTGCGCCGAAGGCGATGATTTTATGGGGATGGGCGATTTTCACGCTACAAAAAAATATATCTCCGCGCTTGAGCTTGTTCCGGAGCCCAAGGAATCATTCGCGGCGACCATTTGGATCATGGCTGCGCTGGGCGATCTGTATTTTCAGGCAAGAAACTATGATCAGGCGGTCCAGGTGCTGTCCGACGCCATGCATTGCACTGGTGCCATCGGAAATCCGTTCCTTCATCTTCGCTTGGGTCAGGCCCAGTTCGAGCAGGGCAGCCACGAGCGAGTCGCAGATGAACTTTGCCGTGCCTGCATGGGGGCTGGCAGGGAGATCTTTGCCGCGGAAGACGAGAGGTACTTCAGCTTCCTCAAGACCCGGATGGCCACCCCTCAGGGCGGCCGGTGGTAGATCGCTGGCTCAATGTCAGGCCGCACATATCCCATGACCATTCCCTTCGAGTACCAGAACGCAACGCTGGAGTTCGAGCGGTTCATGACCGACGCTCGAGACTACGCGGGCCTCGCGACGACCAACATGGCTTGGAACATGGTGGTCGGTGTGCTTCACACATTTCGCCGTCGCCTCTCGTCCCAGCAGGTCATCGCGTTCTCGTCGGTCCTGCCCCCGGTGATACGCGCGTTATTCCTGGAGCACTGGAGCCCGGATCAGGAAGCGGTGGGCTTTGGAACGGAAGAGCAACTGCTCGCAGAGGTCCGGTCCGTCCGGCCAGGACACAATTTCTCACCGCCAAACGCGATTTCAGCGGTGGCCAGGGCCCTGAGAAATCGGGTGGATCCGGTCGAGTTCGACCATGTCCTGTCGCAAATGCCATCCGGTGCCGAGCGATTCTGGGCTGACCACGGTACGGCCTAGTCCGCCCGGCAAGCTGGCATGCCTGCGGCTGGCCGCTCGGCTCAAACCTGGCTGCTTGCTGTTGGCCGAGAGCCGATCGGAGGCAAGGTGATCGGGGGCGTTTAGCGGGGTAGGCCAAGTATGCTGGAATGAGTCGCCAGCCGTCGCGGCGTTTGCCAGCTGGCTCGAATCGGAGGAACACGTCCCATGCCGTTCGACTGCGTTCTTGCCGCGTGGCGGTCCCATGAGGCGGAGCTGCGCGGCTTCCTGACGCATCGGCTGGGTGATGCGGACCAGGCCGACGACCTGCTGCAGGAGGTTTTCCTCAAGGCGATGCGCCAGGGGCGCGATTTCTGCGAGCTCGACCAGCCGCGTGCCTGGCTGTACCAGGTGGCGCGCAACGCCCTGATCGATCGCTCGCGGTTGATCAGGCCACAGGTCGAACTGCCCGAAGACCTGGCCGCGGTGGAATCGGCACGCGATCCGGTGGATGAGCTGGACGCCTGCCTGACCCGAAACCTTGCGCGGCTGTCGGACGAGGACCGGCTGATCATCGAGCAATGTGACCTCAAGGGCATTCGGCAGCAGGACTTCGCCGCACAACACGGTCTGAGTTTGCCGGCGGCGAAGTCGCGCCTGCTACGTGCCCGGCAGCGCTTGCGCGAAGCGCTGGTGCAACACTGCCAGGTGCACTTCGACGACGCCGGACGCATCTGCTGCCACGCCCCCCAGCGCTGACTCTTCCAGACCCCAAGGCCGGCTGGATCCGGCAGTGACGACCTTGTTCGGTACCCATTTGCCGGGCCGCTGAGCGGATGCGGTGCATCCTTTGGCGCGGTCGTTCGTCTCCCTGAGCAAAGCATCTTCGAATCGCTCTCAGGAGGCCGCATGACCGCGCAAGACCCCGTGATCGCCAGGGCACCGTCCGCTCGCCGGACGGCGCTTCGCCCCTGGCTCGTGCCCACACTGTTCGTGGCGGGTTGGGTGGCGCTCTACAGCCAGCTTCAGTCGGCGATCGACGCCTTGATGCGGCACCTGCCGATCACCGCGGACACGCCTTTGTACGGTGCGGTGAGCTTTTTCGCCTTCGAAGTGCCCAAGGTGCTGATGCTGCTGGCGCTGATCGTGTTCGTGGTCGGCGTGGTACAGACCTTCTTCACCCCAGAGAAGACCCGGGCGCTGCTGGCCGGACGACGTCAAGGTGTAGGCAATGCGCTGGCTGCCTGCCTGGGCATCGTCACGCCGTTCTGCTCGTGTTCGGCGGTGCCACTGTTCATCGGCTTTCTCACCGCCGGCGTGCCTCTGGGCGTGACGTTCTCGTTTCTGGTCGCCGCGCCCATGGTCAACGAGGTGGCACTGGCGCTGCTGCTGGGCATGTTCGGCTGGAAGATCGCCCTGGTCTACCTGGTGCTGGGGCTGACGGTGGCTTTCGTATCCGGCCTGGCGATCGGCCGCATGAACGCGTTGAAGCTGGTCGAGCCGTGGGTATTCGACATTCCCGCGGCCGCCCAGGCGAGCAGTGCGATGGACTGGTCCTCACGCTTTGCCCAGGGCTGGCGCCACGTGCGCGAGATCGTGCTCAAGGTCGCCCCGTACATCGTTGCCGGCGTGGGCGTGGGTGCGTGGATTCACGGCTACGTGCCGCAGGACTTCATGGCCCATCTGATGGGCAAGGGCAACTGGTGGTCGGTGCCGTTGGCGGTGCTGATCGGCGTGCCGATGTATTCCAACGCCGCCGGCATCATCCCGGTGGTGCAGGCGCTGCTGGGCAAGGGAGCCGCGCTGGGCACCACGCTGGCCTTCATGATGGCGGTGACGGCACTGTCGTTTCCCGAGTTCATGATCCTCAAGAAGGTCATGAAACCGCGGCTCATCCTGATGTTCGCCGGAGTGGTCACCGCGGGCATCGTGTTCGTCGGCTACGCCTTCAACCTGTTGATGTGACGCATCCATGCCCGGATGAACGGCGACACCGAGCCGATATCCGATGCGCAGATCGGTACACCCAAATAATTCCCCACGAAGCAGGAGACAACGCGTGAACCAGATCAAGGTACTCGGCACCGGCTGTGCCAGTTGCAGGGCCACCGAAAAGCTCATTCGGAGCGTGCTGGAAGCCACCGGCAAGGTGGCGCAGGTCGAGAAGGTGGAGGATCTTCCCTCGATCATGAAGTACGGCGTGCTCAGCACACCCGGCGTGGTGATCGACGGCAAGGTGGTCCACGCCGGCGGCATTCCTACCCGCCAGCAGGTCGAACAGTGGCTGAGCGCATGAACGCCCCCTCCGAACGCCCCGCCACGACATCCCATCCCGAGCCCGCCGCGCTGGCCGAGCCCACTTCGCTGTGCCCGACGCAAACCCTGCGCAGGCTCAGCGAAGGCAATGCGCTGCTGGTAGATGTGCGCGAGCATGACGAAGTCGCCGCCTTTGCCTTCGACGTGCCGATGGTCGTACATATCCCATTGAGCGAGATCGATCGGCGCTTTGCCGAACTGCCGCGCGAGCGCGAATTGATCACCGCTTGCGCCAGCGGCCAGCGCAGCCTGAAAGCCGCCCACTACCTGATCTACCAGGGCTATCGGCAGGTCGCCAACATGGAAGAAGGCATGGCCAAGTGGCTGCGCAAGGGCTTTCCCGTGCATACGGCGGCGATCAGCGGTACGGCCAAGGCCGGCGTCGGTGGATGCTGCTCGCCGGGCGCCGGCTCGGGTGGCTGTTGCGACGAGGCGGCACCGGCTGACGACACCAGCCGCGGTTGTTGTGGCGCATCGAGTGCCGCAGCCGGTGGCTGCTGCGATTCGAGCGAGTGCTGTTAGGGATCTACCGCTGGAATGCGAAGGCCGACGGATCGTGTGGCGCCGGCGCGGCGTGCTCATGATCCGGAGCGATGCGAAAAGCGCATGATGGCGTCACCCGGCACAAGCCGTTGCGCGAGCTGTGGACGCACGATCCAGAGAGCCACCTGATCGAAGTCCATGCCCGGCTGATCGAGCAGGAGCTCGCGGCAAAGCCGACCGATCAGGAGGCTGTTTGCCGGGCGCCCAGCACCGCGCTTTCGTCTGCCTAACCCCTCCATGCACTCCTATCCATCACAAGGATCCGCGCCATGAGCGACACCCGCACAAAAATGACCTTTGACGTCCGGGCACGCCGCATCGACACCCACGGCAGCACGGCGCACTGCAAGGATGCCGACATCGCACTGGATACCGATCTGGGTGGGCGTCGCGACGCCTTCAACCCGGCCGAACTGCTGCTGGCCGCGCTGTCGGCCTGCATGCTCAAGGGCATCGAGCGAGTCACGCCGATACTGGATTTCCAGCTTCGCGGGGTGGAGGTGCGCATCCACGGGGTGCGCCAGGACGTGCCGCCGCGGATGGAGTCGATCGACTACGAGATCCTGGTCGACTCCGACGAGAGCGATCACCGGCTCGAACTGCTGCACGAGAACGTGAAGAAGTTCGGCACGGTGTTCAACACGGTCGCGCCCGGCACCGAGCTGCGCGGGGTGCTCCGGCGGGCCGGGTGATCTGGGCTGGCCGGGGTCGCATGGATCTTGCCGTCGGTGTCGGTGGTGCCGGGCTTCCTGCCGCGAGGCGCGTGGGCGATCCTCTTCCCTGTTGAACCCCGGGGCGGTGCCCACGCCGACAACGGCCTTCACCGCGAATTTCCGAGGGGCAGATCATCCGCCTCCTGCGCGAAGCAGTTACAGTGACGCCGGCCCCCAGATCATCCCGCTGCCCGAAGCGGGGTAAGTCCTGCCAAGGATCAGGCCTTCAGATTCTTGACCCAACCGTCCGCGGAAACGGGGTAGAACCCCGGAGGCTTCTCATGGAGCCCGATCAGAAGGTCAACCCGAAAGCTGCCCGGTTGCCGAGGACGTTTATCGGTCGGTTGGCGAGCCCCTTTGTGCACTTCCTGCAGATCGAGTCGGCGGCCGGTGCCATTCTTCTATTGCTCACGGTGGCTGCGCTCGTGCTGTCCAACTCGCCATGGGCCGCCGCGTTCGAGCACGTCTGGGAGACGCGGGTCGGCTTTCAGGTTGGCTCGATCGAGTTTGCGCGCTCGCTGCGGGAGTGGATCAACGACGGCCTGATGACGCTGTTTTTCTTTCTCGTCGCGTTGGAGCTGAAGCGGGAGCTGGTGCTGGGCGAGTTGAACACGCCTCGTATGGCCGCGCTCTCGATCGCAGCGGCCCTTGGCGGGATGGTGGTCCCCGCCACGATCTATCTGCTGCTGCAGGCGGGGCAGCCCGGCCACCGTGGGTGGGGCACGGTCATGGCGACCGATACGGCGTTCGTCATCGGCAGCCTGGCACTGCTTGGCTCGCGCATTCCTCAGAGCTTGCGCGTATTCATGCTGTCCTTGGCGATCGTGGATGACATCGGCGCCATACTCGTCGTCGCCATCGGCTACAGCAGCCAGCTGGCCTGGTGGCCGTTGTTGCTGGCCGGGCTGGGTCTGGTCGCGATACACGTCATGGCCAGGCTGGGTTTTCGGGGATTTCCGCTCTACTTCCTCGTGGGCGGCTTCGTCTGGCTCGTGGTGGACGCCTCCGGGACCCACGCCACAGTCACCGGCGTGATGCTTGGCCTGATGACGCCGACCTGCCGTTGGGTCAGCGACAAGCGGCTGTACGCGATACTGGATCAGGTCGTCGCGCATCCGACCAGCAGCGAAAGCAGCGCGGGCACGAAGGACCGGCAGACGTTGCAGATGGCCGAGATCGCCGCTCGTGAAACGCTGTCCCCGGTCGAGCGCCTGGAGATCGCACTGCATCCCTGGGTGGGCTTTGTCATCATGCCCCTGTTCGCTTTCGCCAACGCCGGCTTGCCGCTCACGGCAAGCGCGCTGGGCAACTCGGTCACCGTGGCGATTTTCCTGGGTTTCGTTCTGGGCAAGCCGCTTGGCATTCTGCTGTTCAGTGGGTTGGCCCTGCGTTTTCGCGTGGCGCTTCGCCCCCCGGACCTCACCTGGCGGCTGCTGGTCGGCGGCAGCCTGCTTGCAGGAATCGGCTTCACCATGGCGCTGTTCATCGCGAACATGGCTTTCGACGCGAGCCTGATCGACAGCGCCAAGATGGGAATCTTCCTCGCATCGGTCTTTTCTGCAGCCGCAGGGCTTACGTTCCTGATGTGGCCTCAAGCCTCCGCAGGCCCCCCTGAAGCGGGGCACACGTGAGCGGCGCCTCCCCCCGTGCTGGGGCACGTTCGCGGAGAACACCAACAGCAGCCGGATCAGGAAAGCCTGGAAGTACCCGCGCGACCTGAGGCGGCGGAATCTGTACGAGTCCACGGTGATGGACACGGTTTCAAATGCTTCGAAAACCAGGACGGTGTCAACAAAAGCGCACCAGCCTCAATCGTCCCCCTCGCGCTCGGACTCCGCGTCGCCACGGCGATGGCATTTGACGCAGTCGGTGGTGTCGCGGATCCCTTCCTCCCGGTGCTCGGCCTGGATTTTCGCCGGGGTGTGTTCATGGCATCCGTAGCAGGTATAGCGCCTGAAGTCGGCCCCGACATGACAGGTGGCGCAGGGGGCGTCGTGTTCCCCCACCAGCGGGAAGTAGCGGGCGTGGTCGAAGGTGGCGGGTTTCCACTGCGTCATGCCGTGGCACTGCTGGCAGTTGCCGCTGATCTGCCGATGCAAGGCGTCTTTCGGCGGTGCGTGGCACGCCGCGCATTGCTGCTGCGTGTCGACGGCGAGCATGGAGTGCTTGAACGCGGCTGGCTTCCAGTGCTCAGGTGCATGGCATTGGACGCAGTCGTTGCCAACCTGGCGATGCAACGGGTTGTCCGGCGGGGTGTGGCAGCTGGCGCAGCGTCCGCGGATGCTGCTGTCCAGCAGCGCGTGGGTGAACACCGGGTGCGGCGGCTGGGTGAGCTTCACCCCTGCGTGCTCGGTATGGCAGGCCATGCAATCGAGCCTGACCAACGCCTGATGGAACGGCAATCGGCCCGCCTTCGGGGGAATCGGAATGCCCGTGGTGGTCAGCCGCCCGATGTCGGGTATCGCGTGGCAGGCCACGCAACGGTCCGTTGCCGCACCGCGAAGGGGCGCATGGCAGGCGAAGCAGTCGTCGGCCAGGGCGGCATGGGCCGGCGTCAACGGCCCGGGGCTGATCATCAGGTTCGGGTAGACAAACGCCAGCCCCAGCAGCACCAGCAGGTCAAACCCGATCACCAGCAGCAACCAGCGGCGGTTCATTTCCAGCCCCAGAACAGGAAGATGCTGATGATGTGAGCCAGGGCCAGCACCCCGAACGCCAGGGCAATGGGGAAATGCACCCGTCGCCACTGCTTGACCACATCGAAGGTCATGGTGTCGACGTGCAGGCGTTCCTCGAGGTCGGCATCGCTCAACCCCTGCTTCTGCATCTTTTCCCGGGCTGCGAGCAGGCGCTTGCGCGAGCGCTCCAGCAGGAATTTTCCGGTCAGACCGCTGCCAACGTTGATCAGCATCGCCCACACCGCCAGCCAGCCGAGGATCGCGTTGAAGTGGATGCCCGCATGCACCAGCACCAGCAGCGAGCCGAGCCAGGCCATGCGCTCATGCAGCCGCAGCAGGCGCAACGGCTGGCCGACATGAATCAGTTGCCGCTTGCGCAATGAATAGCCGAACGAGCCGATGATCAGCAGCACGCCGGGAATGCCCAGATAGCGACCTACCCAGACCACGCCGAGGTAGTGCAACAGGGCGTCGAGCAGCAGCGACAACCCGGCGAGCGCTGCCAGCCACAGCGTGAAGGGCAGTACCTCGCGCAACAGCAGGCGGGCTTTCATCGAGTTCATGCGTCGAGCACCAGTCGTGACCGCGGGGTGCCCACACACAGCAGGCACCGGCCTGCGGCGATCGGGTGATCGGGCGTGTGCGCGTAGCCGACGGTCCCCTCGATCAGCGCGGTCTCGCAACTGCCGCAGCTGCCGGAGCGGCAGCCCGAATCGACGGAGATGCCATGGCGTTCCGCGAAATCGAGCAGCGACGCATCCCGGCCATCCCAAACCAGTGTCCGGCCGGAACGGCGGAACGCCACCTCGAAATGCACGCCGGCCGCAGCCTGGTCGTCCGTGCCTTCAGCGGGGCCGAGGTGAATCGAGGCCGGTCCGAACGCCTCGAAATGGATGTCGGACAGCGGCACGCCCCAGTCGGCCAGCGCCGGCACCAGGCTCTCCATCATGGGCGTCGGTCCGCACACGTAAAACTGATGGCGCCCTGCCGGCAGGGTCTGACGCAGCAGGGGAACATCGATGTATCCGACATGCCGACAATCACGGTCATCGGAGGCAGGGCTGCTGCACACCACATGCAGGTGGAAGGCCGGATGGGTTCGCTCCAGTTCCGCCAGCAGCTCCCCGAACGCCCGTTCCTGGGCACTGCGCACGCCGTAGTAGAGATGCACGCTGCGCCCTGGCTGCTCGGCCAGGCACCAGCGAAGCATGCACAGCAAGGGCGTGATGCCGATCCCGCCGGCGAGCAGCACCACCGGCATATCCCGGGCGGGATCAAGCACGAACCGGCCTGCTGGCGCCTTCACCTGAAGCACATCGCCAGGCTGCACCACGTCGTGAAGATGGTTCGAGACCTCTCCGGCTGGGAGTTCCGGCTGCCTGGCAGGCGCCAGGGCGCGCTTGACCGTGATGCGGTAGTGCTTCGGATTGGGTGGCTCGGAGAGCGAATAGCAGCGCACGAGCGGGCTGCCTTGCCCATCACCGGTAGCGACGGCAAAAGTGAGGAACTGGCCCGGCAGGAACGGCGGCAGCGGCGAGCCATCCAGCGGCTCCAGGTAGAAAGAACACTGGCTGTGGCCGGGATCCTCGAATTCGCGGCGCACCACCCGGAATTCACGCCAGCCCGGCCAGGCAAGGTCGGCAGACGGCGGTGGTGGCGGCGGCGTGACGCCTACCCCGTCACGCCGCCTTCGCCACACGGCCAAGCCGATGCCTGCCGCCAGTTGAAGCAGCAGGGCCGCGCTGATGTAGGCCAGCAAGGTCAGTGCGGTCACAGTGGACGCCCCGATTGCACCTGGCTGCACGCTGCTGCAGGCGGCTCATCCGAAGACAGGTTCACCGACCCATTCCTTGTGCTTGCCGGAGCCGCAACGGATGGAACACAGGGCATGTGCCTGTCTCATGTACCAAGACGGCCTCAGCCTATGCGACGCGCCGATCCCCGTATTGACTGCGATCAATCGGAGGCGGTGAAACCAGGTCGGTCGGCAGGTTGATTCGCGCCCGGTCGTTTACACGAAGCAGTTGCAGCGAAGCCGGATTCCACGCCGTCCCGCGTCTGAAAGGAGGTGCGCCAGGGTCGAAGTGCGCCGCGTCCGGTTAGCTGCCAGCTCCTGCGCTCAGATGCCCCGACGCTTCCCTGGCCAGCACGCGTACTCGCTGGGCGAGGAAGCTGAAATAACGCTCGATGTAGCTGATGCCGTTTTCGCGGTCGATCAGATAGGGGTTCATCAGGGTGTGGCGCAGGATCAGCAGGCGGTCGGCTCCGTCTTCGCCCAGCGTGACGGGATCGAGCCCCAGCGCGTCGAGGATGCGTGCGGTCTCCGCCGGTCCCAGCAGCTCCGGGCGCAGGCTGGTCACCGAGCCGAAGAACTCCTTGATTTGCAGGGGATGCGTCGGGTCGATGCGCAGTTCGTCGTGCAGTGCGCGCACGAAGGCGTTGGCGCGATCCACGCACGTGTTGCTTGTCGGGTTCAGCGCCAGGCACACCAGGTTGCTGTCGGGTGCGAACGGCACCAGTACGCGGGCGCAGCCGGCCAGCTCCAGCGCGAGCCGCTTGGCGCCGGCGCAGAAGGCTTCGGCGGCGCGCACCGTGGCGCGCGGCAGGCGGCCGAATTGGCTGTGGTCGAGCGGCAGCACCTTGTGCATGACGTACACCGCGGCAGCAGCGGCGCCGGATTTGGAGCCCTCCGGGATGTACTGGCCCAGGCTGCGATAGCGCGTGAGGTAGTCGCCGGCCGCCTCGCCGTGGAATACGTAGTCGGCGCGCTCGGCCAGAAGCGCCATCGCGCGGTGGTCGCGGCAGACGAAGGCGCCGCTGCCGTAGGGCAGGTAGCCGAGCTTGTGCGGGTCGACGGTGACGGAGTCGGTTTCGCCCAGCGCGGCGAAGGCGGCGTGCACGTCGGGCGAAGGGAAGGCCACGTAGTCGGCGGCCACTTCCTCGCGGTTGCGCAGCGAGCCGTCCTCGCGGCGGAACAGGGTGGCGAGGTAGCCGCCCCAGGCGGCGTCCACGTGCACGGCGAAATCCAGCCCGGCGCGGCGGCTCTCCTCGCGCGCGGCGAGCACTCGGTCGATCGGGTCGATGGTGCCGTACTCGGTGCCGCCCAGCACCGCCACCGCCATCAACACGCTCTGCCGCTCGCGGGCAAAGCGGGCCAGGGTGTCGCACAGCGCGTCGGCATCCAGCCGCATGCCGATGGTGGGCAAGAGTTCGAGCTGGTCACGGCCCAGCCCCAGCAGTTTCGCTCCCTTGCTCCACGAGTAGTGGGCGGTGATCGGTACCAGCACCTTGGGGACATGGAGACCGGGGTGCGTGGCGAAGAAATCCACCAGGCCGCGTTGCTCGATGCGCTCGCGTTCCACCCGCGCGATCCAGCGCCTGCGCTCGGCGGGTGCCTGCGCGGCCAGCCAGCCCTGCCAGGCTTCCAGCAAGGCGATGCCCTCGGCCTGCGACAGGTTGAACGCGGCCCAGTCGTCCCCGGGCAGCTCGAGGTCGGGCACCTGCGCCGCGCGCAGAGCCACCGGAAAGGCCTTGAGCGCCAGCGCGAGACGCAGCGCCTGGTAGTTGGCCAGGGTGCCACCGGAGGTGAGGTGGCCGAAGGCGCAGGCCGGCTGCGTGGGGTCGTGCGGATAGCCCAGCATGCGCGCCAGCTGCAGGCCGGCCTGCACCTCCATGTCCACGGTGACCGGTGCGGCATCCTCGCTGACGTTGTTGGGGTTGTAGGGCAGGGTGAGCATCTGCGCGGCAAGCCCGGGCAGCAGCAGGTCGCTGGCCATGTGGCCGATGTAGCGCGGGCTGTGGAACGGCACCGATTTCTTCAGTTGCGCGGAGAGCAGGTGCAGCTCGCGTCGCATGCGCGACTCGAAGGCGAGGTAGTCGGGATGTCGCGCGGCGGCGGTGCCGATGGCCGGCGGATCTTCCGGATGGAAGTTGCGTCGCCAGTACACGTGGTCGCGCAGGAACTCCACCAGCAGCTTTTCCAGCAGGGCGTCGTTCTCGCCATAGGGGCCGAGGAAGCAGGCATCCAGCGTGTGGTCGCGCGGTTCGTTCGCGGGGAGGGGCGAAGCATTCATGGGGGGTGTCCATGCGCCGCGGGTGGCGGCACCAAGGGCGGGGTGTGGCATCAGCGCCGGTGTCGGCAAACGCGTGAAGCATCGGCGCAAGAGCGGTGCCTTGCCCTGATTTGCGTCATTTTTCGCAGTCATCGCCACCCGGTTGCCGCGGAGCGCTTCAAGACAGGGTCTTTGGCGAAGATGCGTATCGGCGAAGCACGTGTGCGCTTCGCGCAGCGGCGACATCGGTCTCCGGGCATTTCCGGTGGCGGGGCCGTTCGGGCAATGCAGCTTGCTGCAGGCGCACACGGAGAAACGTTAACCCCGGCTTTCGATTTCGCAATTGTACGGCTTCAGTGCGTCGCGACAGCATCACTACCCGCTGGCATCACCCGGGGTGAGGAGGGGTCCGGGAATGCCGTGCAGGTTGCAGGAGAGCCGACAGACGTTCGAACAGGTCGGCCATGTCACATCTTTGGGGGAGGGCTCATCATGCCGGTCAAGTTCACGTTTGATGCAGGGCGTCGCCGTTCGACGAACGGAATGCCGATGGCGCGGTTGTCGGGGGCGATCGCCTTCGCGCTGCTGTGCAGCGGTTCGCTGGAGCTGCGCGCGCAGCCGGCTGTCGGGACGGCCCCCGCACAGACGCAGGACCAGGCCGCATCAGCTGCGTCCGCCAGCGATGCGAAGTCGCCGAAGAAGAGGGCGACGAAGGCCGACGACAAGCAGACCAAGGATCTTTCCGCCGTCGTGGTGACCGGCATCCGGGCCTCGGTCGAGAAGGCGCAGGACATCAAGTACGACGCCGACACCTTCGTCGACTCGCTGTCCGCCACCGACATCGGCGCCTTGCCGGACCGCAGCGTCACCGAGACCCTGTCGCGCATTCCCGGCGTCACCATCGACCACTTCCTCTCGCAGGGCGATCCGGAGCACTTCTCCGCCGAAGGCAATGGCGTGCAGGTGCGCGGCCTGACCCAGGTGCGTTCGGAGTTGAATGGCCGCGACATCTTCTCCGCCAACGGCGGGCACGCGCTCAGCTTCCAGGATGTGCCGTCGGAATTGATGTCCGGTGTCGACGTCTACAAGAACCAGACGGCCGAGATGATCGAGGGTGGCCTGGGCGGCACGGTGAACCTGCGCACCTTCATGCCCTTTGACTTCCAGGGCCAGAAGATCGCCGCATCGGCGAGCGAGAACTACGGCGACTTCAGCAAGAAGTACAAGCCGTCCGCCTCGGTGCTCTACAGCAATCGCTGGAACACCAGCCTCGGCGAGATGGGCTTCCTCGTCGACGTCGCCGATTCCCGCCTGACGACGCGCACCGACGGCCTGTTCGTGCGTCCGTTCTTCAAGAACGCAGCCGGCATCTGGGTGCCGCGCGGTGCCGACTGGCGCACCCTGCAGTACAACCGCAAGCGCGACGGCTACTACCTGGCCTTCCAGTGGCGTCCGAACGACGACCTCGACTTTTTTGCCACCGCGTTCCAGAGCAAGTACCACGAGGTCTGGGACGAGGACGCGATCTTCGTCAGCAACGATCCGACCCAGGTGGTGGTGGACGCCAGCCAGCCGAGCCAGATCAACGGCGGCGTGTTCCAGTCCGGGCGCCTGACGCAGCCTGGCGGCGTGCCGATGGGCACCGACATCCGTGCTTCGGACAGCCACTCCAAGACCACCGACTTCTCCACGGGCATGAAGTGGCGGCTGGGTGACCAAACCGATCTCTCGAGCTCGGTGCAGTTCGTCAAGGCCACCACCAACAGCCTGGATTCCACCGTGGCCCTGGGCACCAACGTGCCCTACATCGATGTGGCCCTGAACGGCAGCGGCACGCCGCGGATCGGTGTCGATACCGGCTTTACCGGGGACCCCGCCAATTATTACTGGGGGTTCACGATGGACCACCAGAACCAGAACTACGCAAAGGAACTGGCCTGGCGCGCCGATATCGACCACCGCTTCAGCAGCGGCTTCGTGCAGGGCGTGAAGGCGGGCGTGCGCCTGACCAACCGCTATGCCGACAACATCGACACCGGCTACAACTGGATGCCCGTGTTCCAGACCTGGATGCAGTACTGGGCACTGCCCGGCGGCGTGCCGCTGCCCGGTCTGGACCTCAACAGCACCGTCAACAGCAGCCTGGTGCACCTGGATACGTTCAAGAACTTCTACAAGGGCGACGCTGGCGTACCCGGCGCGTTCTATGCACCGGTGCTGTCGACCGCGCTGGGTTATCCGGGCAGCTACGCGGCCATCCACGACGCCGCCATTCCGTTCTACTCCTGCTGCTACGCCAACCCGTACCAGCCCACGCTGCTCGATGCCGCGCACACCAATGTCCAGCACGAGAAGACCTATGCGGCGTACGCCATGCTCGACTTCGGGATCGACGAGGCCAATCTGACCGGCAACGTCGGCGTACGCGCAGTGAAGACCCGGAACTCCGCAGATGGCTTCCTGGTGTATCCCAACCTGGCGTTGGCGCCGTATCTGGGGGCAGGCCAGTCCGCACCCATCAACGCCCGCAACGAGTACACCGACGTCCTGCCCAGCCTGAACGTGAAGTGGGAGTTGGCGCCGGACTGGGTCACGCGCTTTGCCTTCTCCAAGGCGATCGCGCGGCCGGACTTCAGCCAGATGCAGGCTTATCAGATCCTCAATGCCGCGGTGGTGTCGGGCTATACGCCGCCGCCGGGGGCCACCTCCTTGCCGATCGACAAGTTGACCCTGACCGGCAGCTCCAACAGCAACCCGTACCTGACGCCGATGAAGGCCAACCAGTTCGATCTGTCGCTGGAGTGGTACTTCGACCAGGATCGCGGCGGCATGGCCTGGATCAACCTGTTCCACAAGGGCATCAGGGACTATTTCCGCAACGAGTCGCGGTTCGTCACCTATCCGGGTGTCGACGGCAACAGCTACCCGTACCTGATCACCCGCCCGGTGAACGTCGGCAAGGCGACCATCGACGGCGCGGAATTCGGCTGGAACCAGTTCTTCGACTTCCTGCCGGTCAAGGGCTTCGGCATGTCGGCGAACTACACCTACATCCGCAGCCGGACCCACGTGCCGAACGACACCACCGCGGTGCCGGTCGACACCGATGGCTCCACCTACGGCAACCTCCCGGCGGATGGCCTGTCAAAGAACTCGCTCAATGTCGCCGGCTTCTACGAGCACGGCCCGTGGCAGGTCCGCCTGGCCTACAACTGGCGCAGCCGCTACCTGCTGTCGATCGGACCGAACGGCTACAACGGCACCGACAACAACATCCCGTGGAAGCTGCCGGTGTTCGCCGATGCCTACGGACAGCTGGACGGTTCGATCTTCTACGCGTTCAGCGACCATCTGAAGCTCGGCCTGGAGATGAACAACCTCAACAACGCCGAGCAGCGCACGATCATGGTCCAGAACGCCTCGGGCAAGCACACCACGTCCTGGTACGTGAACGACACCCGCTACGCGTTGACACTGCGCGCGTCGTTCTGACCGTGCGGTGCCGGAACCGTCGATGGGGGTTCCGGCAGGGGGCAGGGCATCCAGCATCGGATGCCTCGCCCGGCACCCGCGAAGTCCCGTCGCGCCCCGACCCGTTCGACGCATGGGCCGGGACGGTGGCAAGGTTGAGAAAGAGTTTCTTCGACATGCTCAGAAACATCGGCGTCATCGCCTGCGCCTGGTTCCTCTCGCTGAGCGCCTACGCCAGCCAACCCGCTACCGTTTCCTATCACTTCGGCAATGTGCGCATCGGCGGTGGCGGCTATGTCTCCGGTGTGCTCTTCCATCCGACGGTGCGCGGCCTGCACTACGCGCGTACCGACGTAGGCGGCGCCTATCGCTGGGACGAGAGCCGCGGACGCTGGCAGCCGCTGACCGACTGGATCGCGGCGAAGGACCAGAACCTGTTCGGCATCGACAGCTTCGCGGTCGATCCCGCCGATCCGCAGTGGCTGTACCTGGCCGCGGGCACATACACCACACCCCAATCCGGCGACGCCGCGATCCTGCGCTCGCACGACCAGGGGCGCAGCTTCCAGCGCGTCGATCTGCCGTTCAAGCTCGGCGGCAACGAGCTGGGACGCGGCAATGGCGAGCGGCTGGCGGTGGATCCCAACGACGGCCGCGTGCTGTTCCTCGGCTCGCGCGATGCCGGGCTCTGGCGCAGCGACGACCATGGCGCGCACTGGGCACGGGTGGCTGGCTTCCCGGCCGTGGCCACGTCGCCGTCGGCCAGTGCCAGCAATGCCTGGCGCACCCAACCCATCGGCATCGTGTTCGTGGTGTTCGACCCGGCCAGCGGTCGACCGGGCCAACCGACACCCGTGATCTATGCCGGCGTGTCCACCCGGCAGACCAGCCTGTTCCGATCCACCGATGGCGGCCAAAGCTGGAGTGCCGTGCCGGGCCAGCCGGTGGGGCTTCGGCCCAGCCACATGCACCGCGCCAGTGACGGCGACTACTACCTGAGCTATGGCGACGAGCCCGGCCCGGACACCATGAACGACGGCGCCATCTGGCGCTGGCAGCCGGCCACGGACCGCTGGACCGACATCACGCCGATCCCCCGCCGCGACGAGCCTTCGGGCTTCGGCTGGGGTGACGTCGCAGTGGCGCCCTCCAACCCGGCGGTGCTGGTTGCCAGCACCCACCATCACTACATCCCGCACGACCTGCTGTTCCGCAGCACCGATCGCGGTGCGCACTGGACCGAGGTGTTCGCGCATTCGGTATTCGACCGGAGCGAGGCGCCCTGGACGGTGGAGCACACGCCGCACTGGATGACCACCGTGGCAATCGATCCGTTCGATCCCGACCACGTGATCTTCGTCACCGGCTACGGTCTGTGGTCCACGCGTGACATGGGGCGGCTCGACCAGGGCGGCGAGGTGCACTGGACCTTCGCGGACCGCGGGCTGGAGGAGACCGTGCCGCTCGGCCTGATCAGCCCGCCGCAGGGCGCGCACCTGCTCAGCGCACTGGGCGACCTGGACGGCTATCGTCACGACGATCTGGCCTCGGCGCCGCTGCAGTTCCAGTCGCCGCCGCGCTATGCCAACAGCCAGGCCATCGACTACGCCGGGTTGCGGCCGGAGCGGATCGTGCGCAGCGGCTACCTGCGCGAGCCGTTCGGGCCGGCGGTGCGTGCGGCCTGGTCCGACGACGGTGGCCAGCACTGGCAGGCCCTTGCCAGCGAACCGCCGGAAGGCGAGGGCGCGGGCAGCATCGCGTGGACGGCCGATGGCGCCAGCGTGCTGTGGGCACCGCGCCACGCGAAGCATGTCTATCTCACCCGAGATTTCGGCCAGCACTGGCAGGTCGCGGCAGGCCTGCCGGGCGACCTGAAGGTGCTGGGCGACCGCGTGGACCCGCGGCGCTGCTATGCGTTCGATCCGGACACCGGCGCGCTGTACGCCAGTCACGACGGCGGCGCGACGTTCGCGCCGCTGGCCGGTGCACTCGGCACTGCGGCGCGGGGGCACGAGCACGTGCAACTGCAAGCTGCGCCCGGGGCGGCAGGCGTGCTCTATCTCGCTGCACGCGACCTGCCACTGACGCGCGGCGATGACACGGGACGCGTGCAGCAGAACCTGCCCGGCATCACCGGCGTCGACGCCTTCGGCTTCGGCAAGCCGGCGCCGGGCAGCCGCTCGCCGGTGCTGTTCGTGGCCGGCCGCTACGGCCGACAGCAGGGTCTGTTCCGCTCGCTCGATGGCGGCCTGCACTGGCAGCGCATCGACGACGACGCCCACCAGTACGGCCGCATCGACGTGCTCACCGGCGATCCCCGCGTCTTCGGTCGCGTCTACCTGGCCACGGGCGGGCGCGGCATCGTCTTTGGCGACCCCGAGGAATCCGCACCATGAGGCCCTGGTCTTTCGTCGGCGCGTTCGCGCTCGTCATCGGCATCCTTGCCGTGCAACCCGCCGCTGCCACGCCACTGCCGCGCGTGGTCACCGCGCATGGCCGGCATATGCTGCTGGTGGACGGCCAGCCTTACCTGATGCTGGGCGCGCAGGTGAACAACTCCAGCGCCTGGCCGGCGATGCTGCCGAAGGTCTGGCCGGCGATGGACGCGCTGCAGGTGAACACCGTGCAGGTGCCGATCGCCTGGGAGCAGATCGAGCCCAGCGAAGGGCATTTCGACTTCAGCTTCCTCGACACCCTGGTGACGCAGGCGCGCGAGCACAAGCTGCGGCTGGTGCTGCTGTGGTTCGCCACCTGGAAGAACAACGGCCCGGCCTACGCACCGGCCTGGGTGAAGCTGGACAACCGGCGCTTCCCGCGGGTGCGCAAGAAGGACGGCGACACGCTGAACTCGTTGTCGCCGTTCGCCCAGTCCACGCTGGACGCCGACCGCAAAGCCTTCGTGGCCCTGATGAAGCACCTGCGCCAGATCGACGGTGACCAGCACACCGTGATCATGGTGCAGGTGGAGAACGAAACCGGCACCTACGGCACCGACCGCGATTACTCGTCCGCGGGCGACCGGCTGCTGCAGTCGGAGGTGCCCGCGGCGGTATTGGCGAAGACCGGCCACCACGCCGGCAGCTGGGCCGAGGTGTTCGGCAAGGACGCGGCTGAGTTCTCCTACGCCTGGGCCATCGCCCACTACGTCGACCAGGTGGCCGCCGCGGGCAAGGCCGTCTACGACCTGCCGATGTACGCCAACGTCGCGCTGCGCGACCCGTTTCATCCCGGCCCGCCCGGCGGCTATTCCAGCGGCGGTCCCACCGACAACGTGCTCGCGATCTGGCGCGTGGCCGCGCCGGCACTGGATCTGGTCGCGCCGGACATCTACATGCCGGAATACGCGAAGTACACCGCGGTGCTGGACCGCTACCGCCGCGCCGACAACCCGCTGCTGATCGCCGAGACGGGCAACGCGGCGCCGTATGCGCGCTACCTGTTCGCCGCACTGGGGCACGGTGCCATCGGCTTCTCGCCGTTCGGCATGGATTACACCGGCTACTCCAACTGGCCGCTGGGTGCACAGAAGATCGATGCCGACACGCTCAAGCCGTTCGCGCTGAACTATGCGCTGCTTCGCCCGATCGCCTCACTGGTCGCCAAGGCGAACGCCGAGGGCAGGGTGTGGGGCGTGTCCGAGCCGGAGCAGACCCATACCCAGCAGGTCGACCTGGGCGACTGGACCGCGCAGGTCGGCTACGGCCTGCCGCAGTTCGGCACGCCCGAGCCCAAGGGCAACCCGTCGCCGCAGGGGGGTGTGCTGATCGTGCAGCTCGGCCGCGACGACTACCTGGTGGCCGGCTACCACGCGCGGGTGAGTTTCCAGCCGTCAGGCCGCAACGCCGGCAGGCACGCGATGTTCGAGCGCGTGGAAGAGGGCCGCTACGTCGACGGCCAGTGGCAATTCCTGCGCGTGTGGAACGGCGACCAGACCGACTACGGTCTCAATTTCACCAGTGCACCGCAGTGGCTGCACGTCAAGCTGGCCACGTACTGAAGGATGTCCGCATGATCCGTTGGAAAACGCTTTCCGTGAGTTTGCTGCTCACCGGTCTGACCCTGCCGGCGCTGGCCGCCGGGCCGCAGCCCGACTCGCCCGCCGTCGAGCACCGGGTCGACAGCCTGATGCACAAGCTCACGCTGGAGCAGGAGGTGGCGCTGATCGGCGGCTCCGACGGCTTCGACATCCGTGCCGTGCCCTCGATCGGCCTGCCAGCACTGGGCATGTCCGACGGCCCCTACGGGGTACGCGTGGGTGGCCCCTCCAATGCCTATGCCGGCGGCATCGCGCTGGCGGCGAGCTGGGACCCGGCGCTGGCCAGGCGCGTCGGTGAGGCCATGGGACGCGATGCGCGCGCCCGCGGCATCAGCTTCCTGCTCGGGCCGGGCGTGAACATCTACCGCTCGCCCCTGAACGGCCGCAGCATGGAGTATTACGGCGAGGATCCGTACCTCGCCGGCAGCACCGCCGTCGGCCTGATCGACGGCGTCCAGAGCCAGGGCGTGGTGGCCACGATCAAGCACTTCGTCGCCAACAACTCCGAATACGACCGCCGCCAGATCAACTCCGTCATCGATCCCCGGCCGCTGCACGAGATCTACCTGCGCGCCTTCGAGATGGCGGTGAAGCAGGGCCACGTCGGCGCGGTGATGAGCAGCTACAACCAGCTCGACGGCGAATACACCGCCGAGAACAAGCGCCTGGTCAGCGGCATCCTCAAGCACGACTGGGGCTTCGACGGCCTGTTCATGTCCGACTGGGGTGCGGTGGACGACGGCATCAAGGCCTTCAAGGCCGGCCTGGACCTGGAGATGCCCGCCGCCGACAAGATGCAGCCCGCGCTGGTGATGGCCGGCCTGCATGACGGCACCCTGTCCCGGGCCGAGCTCGACGACAAGGTGCGGCGCATCCTGCGCACGGCCGTGCGCTTTGGGTTCCTCGACCGGCCCCAGCTCGACCTGGCGCAGCCGCGCTTCAGCGCCGCCAACGACCAGGTGGCGCTGGACTCGGCGCGCGAGTCGCTGGTGCTGCTCAAGAACGATCGACATGTCCTGCCGCTCGATGCCGGCGCGATCAGGACGATCGCGGTGATCGGCCCGGATGCCTACCCGGGCTACGCCACCGCGGGCGGCAGCTCGCACATCGACACGTTCCGCAGCGAGAGCATCCTCGCCGGCATCGTCGACCATGTCGGTCCGCACGTGCGCGTGCTGTACGACCGCGGCCTGCCGTCACCGGACACGGTGTTCAAGCGCGACGGCTTTGTCACGGCTGGCGGCAAGCCCGGCCTGCAGCGCGAGACCTTCGACAATTCCGACTTCCACGGCACCCCGGCAGCCACCGCCGTGGATGCCCACGTCGACCAGTGGAAGCCGGAACTGTGGACCACGCCGGCGGTGCAGCGGCGCAGCATCCGCTGGAGCGGTCGCTACGTGGCGCCGCACGCGGGGCGTTACCTGTTCCTCACCGCGGCGGCCAGCGCGGATAGCTACACCTTGTACGTGGACGGCAAGCCGGTGATCGCGCAGCCCAAGCGAGAGGGCCAAGCGCCGCTGGACGCCGCGCTGGACCTCAAGGCAGGGCAGGCGGTGTCGGTGCGGCTGGACTACCTGCCCGACGTGGACTACAGCCGGATGGGCCTGGGCGTGGTGCCGGTCGACGAGTTGATCTCGCCGGCGGCGCTGAAGATGGCGTCGATGGCCGATGCCGCGGTGGTGGCGGTCGGCTTCGACCCGACCTCGGAGAGCGAGGCCTACGACCGCACGTTCGCGCTGCCTTGGGGCCAGGAGGCGCTGATCGAGGCGGTGGCCAAGGCGAACCCGAAGACGGTCGTGACGGTGACCTCGGGTGGTGGCTATGCCACGGCCAACTGGCTGGACCAGGTGCCGGCGCTGCTGCAGAACTGGTATCCGGGGCAGCAGGGCGGCCGCGCGGTGGCCGAGGTGCTGTTCGGCGCGCGTTCGCCGGAAGGCAAGCTGCCGATCAGCTTCGAGCGCCGCTGGCAGGACAACCCCACCCACGACTACTACGACGCGCCGGCGCATCCGCCGGGCACCCATCCCACCGTGCATTACGGCGAGGGCCTGTTCGTCGGCTACCGCTGGTACACCAGTCACCCCGACAAGCCGCAGCCGCTGTTCCCGTTCGGCTACGGCCTGTCGTACACGAGCTTCGCGTTCTCCGGGCTCAAGGTGACGCCGGCCCACGCCCACGACGGCGATACCGTGCAGGTGTCGTTCGAGGTGCGCAATACCGGTTCGCGCGCCGGTGCGGAGGTGGCGCAGGTCTACGTGAGCGACCCGTCGGCCACGGTCGAGCGGCCGGAGCGCGAGCTCAAGGCATTCCAGAAGGTGAACCTGGCTCCGGGACAGAGCCGTCGCGTCACCCTTACGCTCGACCGGCGCGCGTTCGCCTACTACAACCCCGACCACAACGACTGGACCGTCGACCCGGGCCGCTTCGTGATCCGCGTGGGCGATGCGTCCAACCACACGCCGCTGGCCGCCGACCTGACCCTGGAGAAAGCACGATGAGCCGCATGCGACTGCGTCCGCCACCGCCGGATCCCGATGGCGCGTCCGAAGCCACGCCATTCGTCCGGCGCCGGGGGCATGTGGTGCGCGCTTCCCGGATCGCCTGGCTCGGCCTGCTGCTGTCCTGCGCCACGGCGGTGGCCGCCGCCGATGCCACGCCGATGGCCACGCTCGACCGGCAGGGTGCATGGGTCAGTGTCGAGGCGTATGGGCCGAACGTCGTCCACGTCACGATGGCCGCCGACAAGGCCCAGGTACTGAAACCGGCCGGCTACGGGATCATCACCGCCCACGCCGACAACTCGGCGTTCCGCCAGACCCACGACGCGAGCGGCGACACCTTCGCGTCCCCGGAGTTGACCCTGCATGTGAACGCGCCGCCACCGCCGCACGTGCCGGGGATCACCGACCGCTATTTCGCGCCGGACCTGGCGCCGATCCGCCTGCAGGTGAAAAACGCCAGGGGCGAAACGATCGTCGACATGACCGACTGGAACATGTCGCTGCACGAGGTGTCTGGCGAAGCCACCTACCAGGTGGGCGCCACGTTCGCGGCACCGGCCGACGAGCACTACTACGGCATGGGCCAGAACCAGGGCAGCCTCGGCCCGCTCGACCTGCGCGGCCGCGTCATCGATTGCAAGCAGTGGTACGACGCACCGAGCGGCGAGACGGTCTGCGTGCCCTTCATGGTGTCCTCGAAGGGCTACGGCATCATCTGGGACAACCCCTCGGATACGCACTTCGTCGCCGGCATCAACGGCCGCACCCGCTTCGAGTCGAAGGTCGGCGAGCGTGTCAGCTTCTTCGTGATCGTCGGCAACACGCCGGAAGCGATCTATTCGGCCTACGCGCGGGTGACCGGCAAGACGCCGATCCCGCCGAAGGCAGCGTTCGGCCTGATCCAGTCCAAGGCGCGCTACGACAGCCAGGCCGAAGTGCTGCGCGTGGCCCGCACCTACCGCGAGAAGCGCTACCCGCTCGACGTGATGGTGATCGACTGGTTCTACTGGACGCACATGGGCCAGCTGGACATCAACCCGGCGGAATTCCCCGACCCGGACGGCATGAACCGGCAACTGCATGCCATGGGCATGAGGTCGATCATTTCGGTCTGGCCGCGCTTCGAACGCGCCGGACGCTACTTCAAGGAACTCGACGCCAAGGGCTATTTCCTCAAGGACAGGAACGGCAAGACGGTCGACGGACTGCCGTTCCGTACGGATCGCGCCGGCGCCCTGATCGACTCGACCAACCCGGCGGCGCGCACCTGGTACTGGGACCACGTGCGCGACAACATCCTGTCGCACGGCTTCGACTATCCGTGGCTGGACGAGACCGAACCGGACCTCGTGCCGGACGGCTTCTTCTTCTCGATCGGCTCCGGTGACCGCTACCACAACGTCTACCCGCTGCTGCACGTCGAAGGCGTCGCGAAGGGCATGCGCGCATGGAAGCCTGACAAGCGCGTGCTGATCCTCGCCCGTGCGGCCTACCTCGGGTCGCAGCGGACCGGTGCGCTGTTCTGGTCTTCGGATATCGACCCCTCCTGGGAGGCCCTGCAGCGCCAGATCCCCACCGGTCTGAACATGACCGCCTCGGGCATCGCCTACTGGGGCAACGACATCGGCGGCTGGCAGTGGTTGCCGCAGACGACCAGCGCCACCAAGGCGCCGCTGCTCGATCCTTCCGATGCGCGCGACACGGTGGGGCAGAACAACGATTACCCGGAACTGCTCACGCGCTGGTTCGAATACGGCACCTTCCTGCCGACCCTGCGCCTGCACGGCATGCGCAAGCACACGGAAATCTGGGCCTTCGGCCATCAGGCCGAGGCGATCATGGCGAGCTACGACAAGCTCCGTTACCGCCTGATCCCCTACATCTACAGCCAGGCGAAGAAGACCTACGACACCGGTGCGCCGTTCATGCGGCCGCTGTGGATGGATTTCCCCAACGACCCCAACGTCGCCGACCTGGGCACGCAATACATGTTCGGCCCGGCCTTCCTGGTGGCGCCGGTCACCACGCAGGGCCAGACGGAAAAGGACGTCTATTTGCCCGCCGGCAGCGACTGGTACAACTTCTGGACCAACGAAAAGCTGGCCGGCGGACGCTGGGTCAAGGTGGCGGCGCCGATCGACCAGATTCCCGTCTTCGTTCGTGCCGGCTCGATCGTGCCGCTGGGTTCGGACATCCAGTCGACGGCATCGAAGCAGGCCATCGCCGAGATCCGTGTCTATCCGGGCCGCGACGGCGACTTCGCCCTCTACAACGACGATGGCACCTCGTACGACTACGAAACGGGCAAGGGGACGACCACCCGGCTGCATTGGAACAACGCATCGGGCGTCCTCAGTGCCACCGGTGGCGATGCCGCGTTCGACCGGAAGGTGGCCGGGCTGGTCAAGGTGATGAGCAAACCAGGGAAATGATCCTCGACACGCCGATGAATCGGCAGGAACCACGCAGGAGGAACGGAATGCAGCATCAGTTAGTGAAATGGGTATTCGCCGGAGCCGTCGGCGCGCTGGCGAGCGGCGCCATGGCGGCCGACGGCAGTGCGCAACGGGCGTGGGCGGATGGGTGGTCGGCACCGCCGGACACGGTCGGCCCGGTGCTGGACGCGCAGACGGTGCGCCAGGTCGTGCGCACCAGCATCGGCGGCTCTGCGCTGCGCGCGCGCCTTTCCAACCTGCTCGGCAGCGTGCCGGTCACGCTGGGCCCGGTGCACGTGGCGCTGAGTGCCGGCGGGGCGGATACGGTACCCGGCAGTGACCATGTGCTGCTGTTCGACGGCAAACCCACCGTCACCATCGCGAAGGGCGAGAGCGTGCTCAGCGATCCACTGAAGATGACGGTGAAGCCGCTGCAGCAGCTGGCGGTGAGCATCTACGCTACGGCCGACACGCACTACCATCCGGCCACTGTCCACAGCGCCGGGATGGCTACCGCGTACATCACCGAACAGGGCGATGCCACCGGAGCCGTGCATTTTCCGCGCGAGGAAATCAGCGGCAGCCGCTTCTACCTCACCGACGTGGAGGTGGCCGGTGCGGCCCCGCGTCACACGCTCGTCGCCTTCGGCGATTCCATTACCGACGGTGTGGGTTCCAAGCAGGACGCCAACCAGCGCTGGCCAGACTACCTGGCCGCGCGCCTGCAGGCCGACCCGCAGCTGTCATCCATCGCCGTGGCGGATGCCGGCATCGGCGGCAACCGCGTGCTGCACGACGGCTACGGACCCAGCGGACTGGCCCGCTTCGACCGCGATGCGCTGGACCAGCCCGGCGTGCGCTGGGTGATCCTGCTCGAGGGCATCAACGACATCGGCGGCTCGGGCTACGCCTGGGACACCAAGGACAAGATCGACGCGCAGCAGCTGATCGACGGCATGAAGCAGCTGATCGCGCGGGCGCATGCCCGGCACGTGAAGATCTACGGCGCCACCCTGACGCCGTACGGCGGCAATGGCTGGCCCTACCACAGCGCCGCGGGCGAAAAGACGCGCGAGCAGGTGAACGCATGGATCCGCCATTCCGGCGCCTTCGACGGCGTGGTGGATTTCGACAAGGCGGTCCGCGACCCGGCGGCGCCACAGAAGATGCTTCCCGTCTACGACAGCGGCGACCATCTGCACCCCAGCAGCGAAGGCTACCGGGCGATGGCCGCTGCGGTGGACCTGAAGCTGTTCGCCGGCAAGCAGTAAGAAGCGGGACCTCGTCACGACCATTCAGCGGTCGGCGCCGTCGCGGCGCGATCGCCGGGTGATGAGGTGGCGCGATGTGGGGTGGCGGGCCGGATACCGCTGCTGCATCACCCATAGGTATAGGTATGGCTGACCGTTCGCTTCTGGCCGCGGACGTTAGCTCACGAACGGCTCAAGTGGCGGCAGGATGTCTTGGAATTCCCCATGCATGGCATGCAGAATTTCGACGATAGCCGGGTCATCAGTTAACTCCGCCAAGACCAGCAAAGTCATAACCGACAACGCGTTAGCATTCTTGAGCACATCGGTCAGCAGCGGTAGCGGGTAGCCTTCTTGCCCGCGCCGGACCGGATGAATACCTCCATGGATGAAGGAGTTCAGACCGTCCCAGAGGCGTTCTCTCGCTCTAGCTAGGAGCGCTCCAGCACCCCTCGGACCGGTCTTGTTGATCGCTGCCAACATGTCAGGTACGCCAGGCAGCCTCTTCGCTGCCTGCTGGCTTTCAAGTGTAAGAGGTGCCAGTAGTCGGTCGAGGTCTCTTGGGCGTGCGGCATGTCGGGCCCAAACTGCTCGCACGAAGCTTTCGTACTGAGGGCGCAGAAGTGCTACCGCAGACGGAGGAGCCACCGAGAGCAGAAGCCGGATCGCTCGGCCATGGTCCAGAGAGATGCCGCATAGACCAGCGGGAACGCTGACCGTCGGTTCGTCGCTATCCTTCAAGGAGCACCATGTCTCTTCGATCATCGCGCCTAACGAACGCTAGCGTTCAAGGGCAGCACCGAACTTGTTTGCTGGCTGGCTGGATGTCATAACGGCGATCATAAGTCCGCTTCCGACCCAAAACCGCCATTCCAAGACCGGGCCTCTCTGCCCGGTTATGCGTCCGGTTGTTAGCCGGACGCGGCAGAAATAAGCTCCAGAAAGAACAATGAGTCGCACAGGAATTTCGTTGCGCCACCCGGATGTGTAACCGGACAAGCAGGTCCGTATATTCAATAGTTAGGTAACTGAGATGCCACCACAGGATCCATGGAACACGCTGGAGATCGTCAAGCTGTTCGCAGGCGTTCTCACGCCGCTCTCGGTTGCTGCGCTGGGGTGGTTCATCAGCCGTCGCTTAAAGCGACTCGAACTTGTGCAATGGTCCAATCAGAAACTCATCGAGAAGAGGTTGGCCGTCTATGACTCTGTCGCACCTTTGCTCAACAAGTTGCTTTGCTTCTATACGTGGGTCGGCGACTGGAAGGAGGTCTCCCCTGAAGACGTAGTCAAGGCAAAGCGCGAGCTCGACAAATCCTTCAACATCTATCGTCACTTGTTTGACGATGAGGTGTACGAGGCATACCAGACCTACATCCACGTGTTGTTTGAGACGTTCACCGGTGCAGGGCTCGACGCGAAGATTCGGTCAAACGTCAACGGTCCCGATGGTGATCGGACCAGCCATTGCACGTACACATGGAACTCCGCCTGGTCAGGCAAATTCTCTGAAGAGAAGGTAGTCGGAAAGTCCGAGGTCCGTAAGCACTACTACGCCCTTATGGCAGTCATTCGCAAATCCTTAGGCGTACACGAATGAGTACGCCTGACCCCGTTCATGTCAAACGTTAGAGGCCATGGGTGCCAATGTCCTTGGCCGATTCCCTTGATACGGCAGCCGCGGCTGCAGGCGTACTAGGCTTTTCGCCAACCACATTGGCATACGCCTGCTCTGATCCGTCCGCGCTTGTCGTTCCACTGGCTGCGGTAGCGCCACCCACACAGCGCACTCTCCTCTCACACGAGCGCGCCGCCGCAATCTTTCGCGCCGCCGCGGCGGGTGCGCCCCTGCCACCCGTGGAAGTTGACCGGGTGCCCGGCAGCCCCGAGGGCAACTACCGACTGCGCGACGGCTTCCATTGAAGCGTCCTCGTTTTTCCGAGTCAGCCGGAAGTAGAGGTGGTTGATGATGCCATGGCGTAGGCGACGGGCGAGAGCCCGCCGAGTGCGCGATGGGG
>NCKB01000003.1 GCA_002279065.1 Lysobacterales bacterium 15-68-25 | reverse complement strand
GCACGGTTGCATACTGATCGGCACCAGCAGAACGATCACCATCGTAGAGGCTGACCAGCCGCTTCCGGAATAAGTGACCAGTTGGACCGGAATCCGCAGCCAGGCCGAAGGCATCTCAACCATGGGGACGACGCACCCCGTTCGGTCCTTGGAGGAGGCGGCGATCTCCAACTGGCTCTATTTGCAGGGCGTGCAGTTTGAGTATGAGGCGCACTTCGCCCAAGGTGCGGAAGTGCTTTGCCCGGGTAAGACGTGGCGCCCGGACTTTTGCTATCGGATTGGGGGCGACGGCGCGGAGAGCAATACGGTCATCGTCCATGAGCACTTTGCGATCAATGACAAGGGCAAGGCACCTCCGTTCTTTGATGATCCAGAGGGTTACGTGCGGCAGGCCGAATCGAAGCAAGAGGTGCTTCGGGGGCTTGATGGTCGGCACTTTTGGACGACCAGTTCGGAGTACCGGGATGGCACATTGTTCGAGCGGCTACACGCTAGGCTCGTGAAGTTGGGTGTCGCTTTCGATCCGCCTTCGGAAGAGCAAAAACTCAGGCGATTGCAAGAGATTGGTTTAAGCGTTGACGACGAGCTTCTCGAAAGGGCGGTCTCACAAATCCGAGCCAACGAGTGGACCTATAGCGATCTTGCACCACGGATTGCTGAGCAACGGGAACCTGCACGAGCGACCCTCTTCTTAGAGTTGGCGGTGGAGGTGGCCGAGCGGCTGGATGAAGTGATGGAGGCTAAGGGGCTGCTCGATTTTGACGGCATGATTCGTCGAGCAATCGGCTATCTTCGGAGCAATCCGGGCCTTAGCCCCTACCGGGTCATCCTCGCTGACGAGTTCCAAGACACCGCAGCCGGCCGCGCCAAGCTCATCCGTGAGGCTTTGAAAGCCAAGCCTGATGCACGGCTTTTTGCAGTGGGTGATGACTGGCAGGCCATCAATCGATTTGCGGGCTCCGACATCTCGCTGTTCACAGGGTTTGGAGAGGCCTTTGGTCGGCGGCCGGGCGGACACGCACGCTGCGACCTGACTGAGACGTTCCGCACCAATCAAGGTATCGCAGACGTCAGCACATCCTTTGTACTCAAAAACACCTCGCAGCTACCAAAGTCAGTCAAAGCTCGGGACGAAGCCTGGAAAGGCGTCATCGACATCCGAACGTATCGACGGGATGCGGAGGTCGTCTCCCTTGTTGACGATCAAATTCAGCGTTGGGTCCAGGCGCACGCGCGTGACGAGAATCCTTCGGTACTCTTGCTGGGACGCAACAAGCCGACCTACTTGAAGGGGATAGACGACGTACAAGTGGCTCAGCTGATGGAGAAGTGGTCAGGCCGCGTCAACTTCGTCAACGACAAGTACGGTAAGCCTGCGTTGTTCCACAGCATGCATGGGTCAAAGGGGCGGCAGGCTGACTACGTGCTCATTCTAGGCATGCACCGCGTCGAGTATGACTTCTTCTGCTTCCCGAGTGAGCGTGAGGAAGATCCCTTGCTCCAACTTGTACTGCCTGACAAGGAAAGTTTGATCGATGCGGAGGAGCGCCGGCTGTTCTACGTTGCCCTGACGCGAGCCAAGCATCAGGTCATGCTCTTGGCGCAGGTGCAATATCCGTCACCCTATGTGTTAGAGCTTCTACGAGAGCATCGCGAAGGCCGCGTGTTGTTCAACGGTCAAATAGCCCTGCCGGAAATATGTCCGAAGTGCGAAAAGTCTTTTCTAGTAGAGCGCATGAATGGCCGTACTCAGGAGAAATTTCTCGGCTGCGGGGGGTGGCGTAAGTCGCGAAGCTCCTGCGACTTTACGAAAGAGGCCGTGAGGGTACCCGCTGCACTGTGCCCCCCTGGAAGTGAAGATTGACGCCGAGGGAGGGGATTGCTCGATGAAGAGCCACAAGCGCATCACGCACGCTTATTGCATCCAGGCCGGCGACATCATGTCGATTACGGATGCGGGCAGCTCCATTTTTAAAGCTTCAAGCGTGCGAAGTTGAGCTTCCGTTTCTCAGCTGAAAAGTGCCGTAAAATGAGGACGGCACTGGCGAGGCTCATCTATGCGACGAGCTTTCTTTTCGGGTTTTCTGATGATTTGTATGACAGTGGAGAGGTGCAAAATGGAAGGGTCAGCCAGCAAGAGAATGGGCTCTATGTTTGATAAATTTCTCGGCAATTTGTTTGCCAACCGAATCTTCAAGTTCTTCGAGAAGATAGTCATAAATCTCGGTGTTTGGACGATTGCTTATCTATGTGTGAGGTTTTACGACTCCGATCTCCTGGCGCGGTTTGTGAAGTCGGATATTAGATATGATGATTTTGCGGACAAGAAGGCTTTTGCTGTATTGGTTTTGAGCGTTTCGGTTTTAATCTCGTTGTTTGGTCTTTTGGGACGATTTTGCGGAGTTAAAAAGTACGCCGACGAATACAAAGATTTAATAAGGGAAGACTTTTCCGGTTTTTTGGTAAACTTTTCTTCTGTCTTTTTTGTGTATTACTACCTTGGTCAAGAAAGCATGTGGTTGACGCTCCTTCCGATTGCTGGTTACGTCATCGCGTACGCTATTTCACCGAAGAAGTCTCGTTAGGAAAAAAATGACGATTACGGGAGCTGTAATATAATATGCGAGCATCCAGAGAAAGGCTTTGGCGATGGCTTTGGCGTTTTCCGCACGAGCTTGAGTTGAAGTTTCGTTAGAGATTTTCATTGCTTTCTTTTTTGAATACGGATACTTTTCTAATACCTGGTTTTTATGAATTGTCAAGCAGGGCTTTGTGATTTAAATCAGAGCGCGTCTTAGTGTTGTTCCAACACGACGCTCAAAGCAAAACCCATAGCCCGCAACACTAAGTGTTAGCGGGCTTTTTATGTGTCAAGGAAACTTGACATTTTTAAATCTTCTGGTTGGATGGGGATAAGGCTAAGCGTTACCGGGGTGGCATGGATGCCGCCTTTCTTTCATCAAGGAGGATTTCCATGCCAGAACCCCAATTCCACGCGCGTCCCCATCTCGAAACCCACACCCGGGGCAAAGACCACTCGGCGGTGGCCGGCGCGGCCTACCGCCTTGGCCTTCGCCTGTACGACGCGCGCGCCAAGCAATGGCACGACTTCCGGAGGCGGGCGCTCGGGGAAGAGATCGTCTTCGCCCTCACCGTGGCGCCGCCTGGCGCTCCCGGTTGGGCGACTGACCCGAGCGAGCTGTGGAATCGGGTGGAGCAGGCCGAGAAGCGAAAAGACGCCCAGCTCGCCCGCGACTACCGCATTCCCATCCCCTTCGGCCTCGGTGATAGCACAGCGAGCGCGCTGGCTGAGGAGATGGCGCGTTTCATCTGCGATCAGCTTCATACCCCGGTTTCCATCGGACTTCATCGCGACGCGGAGCTCGACGCGCTTGGCGTGATGAAGCCCAAGGAGAAGCAAGGCTTCCACGCCCATCTGTACTTTCCTACGCGCCGATTAGCGGAGCTGGTCGACGGCCAAGAGGACGGCGGCGTTCAAGGCTCGGGGTTCGGCGAGAAGCTCTCGATGCTCTCGAACAAGAACACCAGCGCCATCTTCGTCGAGAGCCTCAACGAGCGGTGGGCGAACCTGGCCAATGCGTATACCGAAGCGGCCGGCTTGGTGGCCGACTACGATCACCGCAGCTACGAGCGCATGGGTGTAGCTGCCGAACCTCAACTCACCGTGGGTCGTCACGTGGCGGCGATGGAACGGAAGGGCATGCCCACACGGAAAGGCCAAGAGCTCCGGGAGATGATTGCCCGGTCCGAGATCTTCGTTGCGGCCAAACAGGCTGTGGCCGAGACGGAACAAGTGAGGCACTCGGAGGAATCCGGCAACCCATCGCCAAGAGCTTCATTTGGTGCCTTTGTAGGCGGGCGCGGCGCCACAGGTCCAGAGCGCGAGGCCGCCCAACGTGAGGGGCCTCAGCGCGAGGATTCCTTCTCGAAGCTCTTGTCCGCTCCGAACCCCATCCGGCTCGACTCAGTCTCCACGCCGGCAAGTCGAACGGGAGCGGCTGCATCATCCAGTGGCGCCACAGCGCAGGCGGGTGTCATGAGTGAGGCGAGAAGGCGAGAGCTCGGGCTCGGTGAGCTGGTCGTGCCCCGGCTTAAAGCACTGACGCTGATCATCGAGCAGGCATTGGAAGCCTACCGCTCGATCCGGACCGCAATCGAACGTCTGTTTTCCCTGTTGGAGCGATTGAAGGCCGACCGGCTCGACACGGCATACAAACTCGACCGAGCACGCCTGAACCGAAAGGAGGCTGGGCAGGCCCAAAAGACTTGGGAAGCCCGTCACTCGTTGCAACTGGCCTTTGCGGCCATGCCGGGACTGGCCGGGCTGGGAAAGGACCATCAAGCCCTGGTGGCCCGAGTAAGGGAGCGGAACGAACAGGTCCAGCAAGTCAAACGGGAGCTGGCACGTCATGACCAGCCGATTCGAGAGGCGCAGGCTGAGGCCGATGAGCTGTTGGCTAAACAAGAAGCCATCCTCGCCCAGCTTCGAGAGGCAGTCTTCGAGCTTCGGGAAAAGGACGAGCCGGCCCTCATTGCGCTGGTCTCCGCCATGGCGGCCGAAGACCGCGCCCTCATCCAAGCCATGCTTTGGGAACGGGAAGACGAGGACGCGGCTCGTGAAGAGCTTTCCGGCGACCGCACGCTCGACCTCACCCCACCCAAGAAAAAGCCCCTCACAGGGAGGGGCTTGTTGCATTGAGTCTGTCTACTAGGAGCGCCACAGCTTGGTGCCGCAGATGCGGCAGATGTGCACTTGGGCGAAGCCATTCTGGCCGTTCTGCAAGTAAATGTTCGTGGTGTTGCACGAAAAACAGGTGGGGACCCCCTTCCTGTCTTTCGCGGTGGGATGCAGCTCCCTGTACTTCGACAGGGTTGGGAGTTTGTGGTGTTGCACCGTCGCGTAGATGGCGAGAATCAGTGCCAGTCCAAGCGCCGCCACTAACAAGATCACGGTTGGGTCTCCAAACAGTCCTTCCACAGAAACTCCTTATCGATGGTGGGGCAGACACAATCTGTTCCACCTTGTCGGCAGCATCCTGGGGAAATTGAGGGGACTCCGCGAGAAAAAGGTTGAGGCGGTGGTGTGGTCAGGAAAAATCCAACTGCTTGCAGACCGCCTGGAAGGCCGTTTCAGCGACCGGCGCATCAAGGCCATTGGCGATGGCGATCTTCTTGCCTTCGTACGTGATGAAGAGGGCAAACGAATACTTGGCGTACCAGTCGAAGCGATCCTGCTGAAATTTGTGCTTGCCGAGCTCGGAGAGATACACCGGTTCCTTGGTCAAGCGGTCAATCTTGCCCTTCTGGTACATCTGCATCTCGCCTTCCGCGTCCCGAGCCTCGATGTAGGTATCGGTGACATTGAGGCGGGTCGCGAAGACTTCGCCGCGCGGGTCTTTGTTGAGAACTCGGCTACTCAGGAAGGCCGGGGCGAAGCCAAGCACACCCCAGAACACCAGCCACAAGGGGTTATGGGTGAGGTCCGCCGCAATACCACCAAAAAACAGCCCGAGCCCACCCATCACGATGGCGACGATGACCGGCCAGACCACCGCCTTCTCCGCATGCGCGGGAATGAGGTGGACCAGGGTGCGGTCGATCATCTTGTCGATGAAAACCGTGGCCTTCGTCTGCGGAGGCACCGAGTAGCCCTGACTCACCGGCACTTCGCCGGGCCGCATATCGGGGGCATAGACCGGCTGCGGCTTGGGTCGCGCCGAAAACCACAGACCGCCACCCACCGCGAAAAGAACCACGGACGTGGGCCACGCGATGCCCTTGTTGTGGATGAGGGTGAGCACGACCGGCAGCAGAGCGCCGGCAGCGAAAAGAGCAATCGCGATCGTCTTACGAATCATGGGATCCCCTGAGGTCCAGCGAAGGTGCGACCGATCCTAAGTGATATTGGAGTAAGTAGGTGAAAACAGGTTAAACGGGTTTGGAGTAAAAGACTTCTGTGGCCACCAAGCGGGGTTGAGGCCATGAAAGTCACATCGGTTCATCGAGAAGAGCATGCGGTGCTTGTCGCACTGCTCCGGGAGCTGCGGCTCCGAGCTGGGCTCTCTCAGGCCGTGGTGGCGCAACGTCTTGGCGTCGCTCAGACCAGCATCTCGGACGTCGAGATCAACGAGCGTGGCGTGGATTTCCTGCTGGTGCGTGATCTATGCGGCATCTACGACGTCGCCATGACCGACTTCATCGACGAGTTCGAGGAGCGGGTCACGCAGAACGCCAAGCGCCCCAGGGTCAAGCGCGTCGATCGCAAGCGGGAGTAGTCTGTCGGCAGAGACGCAGGGAGGGCGTGTGATGCCAATAGACGAGCAGGGTGCAGACGACGAAGGTGAGCGGAGAGAGCCTCCGCTGACGAAGGAGCAAAAGCTTGAAAGGGATAAGGCGCACTTCGTTCAAAGGCTGGCCGTTGGCGACACGAGCACAGTGCCGACCCGTGTTGCTTGGGTGCTCAATCGCCATCCCGAGGCTCGCGACTCCGATGTGACGTTGCAGATCATTTACTGGCGCACATTTGACCGCGCGTTGTTGGCCGGGCCGAACCAAGTAGCGCTGGAAAACCTCTACCGTCTCACGAGGCTCACCTACATCACTCGCGCGCGAGCAAAGATCCAGAACGAGTATCGGATGTTCCAAGCCTCCGATGAGGTGCGGCGTCGACGGGTTGTGAAAGACGCCGAGGAGCGGGCGAGGCAAGTGGAAGACCAGCCCGGCATCGGCACCATCACGGTCTACTCCGATGAAACTGGCAAGACCGATGACTTCCTCATCGTCGGAAGCGTGTGGTTCTTAGAGGGCGGAGACGTTCCGGCCCTGACGCAGGCAGTCAGCGATTGGCGGGAGGCGCATCAATTCCGGGATGAGTTCCACTTCACCAAGATCCGAGAGAACAACCTGCACGCCTACATGGCGGTCCTCGAACTTCTAGACCGCTACGCTGCGACGGTCAGCTTCCGCGCCATCATGATCGAGCGCCGAGGCCATGGGGATCTTCAACGCGTCCAAGACGACCTGCTCAAACACCTGGTCATCCGGGGTGTCGCACATGGGCACGAAACGGGGCGCGCGCTGTTGCCTCGCTCCATCAGCGTCTTCAAGGATGCCGAAGGACAAGCGCGTGACCAGCTGGCGGTGGCCAATTTGACCACTGACTTGAAGCACGCCTCCCAAGCGCTTTTTGATGGAAGGCTCTACGTATCCCTCGTCCAAGCCATCGATTCCAAGCAGCTTGTCCCCATCCAGCTTGCAGATCTCTTCTGTGGCTGCTTGGCTCGACGCTACAACCAGAACCGGCAGCCATTGGCGAACGGCGAGCCTCATCCAAAGGACCGGTTCGCGCACGCGCTCCTTGCTCGATTCAGTTTTCTCGAAGAGGCGAACCAGGAGATGGGGCGGGACATGACGGTGGTGGAGCGGATCTGACCAAGGCTCACTTCTTCCCTCGCTTCTCTTTCTCACCTCGCGCCTTCTTCTCGGCCTTCGCCCGCGCATGCTGCAAGTACGGATCAAACATCCCTCTGCGGTAGTTGGTTACCTCAAACTCGGGAACCTCGATTTGCTCCATGAAGGTCTTCACCTCCCGAACTTCGGCGGGCTTGATGTAGTGCCGCTGGGCGGTTGATGACCCCGTGCAGTGCCCCATGAGCTGGCTGATGCGCGCTTCGGGTACGCCTGAGCGGTCAGCCAAGGTGGCGAACGTATGCCGGAACCCATGGAAGGTCTTGGTCTTGCTAGTGATGCCGCAGTGCTGACGAAGGTGCGTGCGGTTGAACCAACCACTGACCTGGTTGCCCGGTCCAGGGTCTGCCCAGCTCAGGCCAGGGAACAGGTGGACATGGCCGGAAGCCTGTACGTCCCTCACGTAATCCAGAAAACCTAAGTCCACCAGCTTGGGGTGGACTGGCATCACGCGCCGAGCATAAGGCGTTTTGATGTGTTGGCCCTCTCGGTCTCCGGACACGCTCAGGGCTGAGAAGTTGGGATGCCCCTCTTCGCGAATGGTCACCACATCCGCCACATAGAGCTGACAGATCTCATTGATGCGCATGCCCATGTACAGGGCAATGAGGGGCACCCACAGCTTGTGGGGTGCGTCGAGGTCCGGTTGGTTGGCCGGTGCGAACAACGTGTTGAGTTCTTCGGCAGTGAACGGCTCCCGCTGGGTGGCCACGTCCTTTCGATGGCGAAACAGCCGAATGCCGTCGAACAGCTCGTTCTCGCAATGCCGACGGTCCCGGCACCAGCGGAAGAAGCCCCGCATGTAGTCCACATGCTTTTGCTGGGTGCACAAGCTGATGGGTTCGAGCCCCTCACGCTCAGCCCGTTCAACGATGGCTTGGGCGGACATGTGCGCCAGCGCGGTCTTGCGTTGCGCATGCTTGGGCCATTTGCTCAACGCCGCCAGGAAAAGGTCGGAGTCCTCGATGTGGTAGTCGTTGAGGGGCTTGTCCCCGGCCAGTTCCAAGAACAGGTCCAGCACGAACGACATTTCCCCAACCACCGACACGGCCAGCTTTCGCTGCTTGCCATACGCCACGTAGGGCTCAATGCGCGTGCTTAAAAACGGCGAAGGAATCCTCGAGGGCGCCGGTCCGTCCTCACCAAGCAGGTCCAGGGCGGGCTTGGATGGGGCATGTACTAATGCAGGAGGCAGAGACGGTGCCAAAGGAGGCGATGCGACCGGTGCCTGGATGGACACAGGCGGCGCAGGCATGGGTGGTGAGGCCGGGGCGGGCAGGGGCGCTGGTGGTGGAGCGAAAGAGAGCTTCGCCAGCCGTTCGACGGCTTCCATGGCGCGCTCATGTTCCTCAGGTCCCGAAGCGGTGACCTTCAATCCGTTGGGTAATTCGATGTGATAGTGCGGAAGGGCCGTATTTGACCTGCCCCCTGTGGACGAATCGAGCATAAATCCTCTTTAATCTTAAAAACAGTGATTAAAGGGATGATCATTTTTCTGTCAAGCCCCCAAATTTCTCGATCGCCGAGCCCATCGAAAACCTCGAAAAACCGCATTCCAATGCGATATTTCGATGGCGCGAAAAGTGTGACTTTGATCGCCATTTCGAAAATCGGTGTCTAGCGATCCATTGACGTTTTGAAATGTGCTGCCAGGATGACTGGTGACTCATGCAAAATGAGTTGCTCAGGGTGTACTAATGCAGAGAAATTCCAAAAATGCTCTGGTATATATCTCCCTAATGCAAAATCCAATATCTTTTTCTTAAATAAGTAAAAGATCTTGCGATTCAGGCCTTAGTGCTAACGCAAACAGTTTAGCTCTTGCCTTCAACGTTGGCTGTGCGCCGGAGCGCTGAGCTACATAGCCGCCCCTCATCCATCAAGGTTGGATGAAAATGACTTCATCAATGGGGTTAATAGGTGATTATCCTTCGGTGCTCCGATTCTGAAAATGAAAAGGCTTCTCCTACATGGGATAGTGAATGCAGTAAGATATTTTCATCTCGCCGAGCTTAGCGCTCATGTAGTTCTACCCTATAAGTGATATGAAAGCACCGGTTATCCGGAGCTTTTACCGTTATGTTCACATGCTGCGCGCCTTTGATGATAACAGCGAGACTAAGGGAAGCAGACATATGCCTCGCGGCGACGTTGCCTGCGGGACAAGTGGAAGAGGATCTGCGCGGCTCAGGCCAGTTGGAAGGGTAATAGGCACCGGGCTTGCCTGACTATGTCTAGTGCGCTTTCTCTGGACACCCGTATGGGTCCTGCTCGACGAAGGCGTTTGCAGGAACTTAGCGAGTCATAATTGGTATGCAACGCATAATCTAAAAATAATGAAGTGAATTCTATGGGGTGGTCTCCCCATGTGATGGCTTCCCCTGCCCGAGACAACCAATTGAGGCCAAATAGCGCTTTTTCGTGATTTTGTATGTGGAGCAACCTGTTGACAAAGGTGGAAAGTCGGGTTGAAGATGAGTGGCTGATGATCTCACGCCAAGGTTGGACGGCGTCATCTAGAGGTGTGTTGCTAGCAGCGCCTTGCTAGACCAGGCTAGCCGGGGATCGGTTCAAGGACGAAAAGAGGTCGCAAGAAGGTGTCCGAAGGGCTATTCCGGGAAGAGGTTCGTAGCGCTCAGCGGAGCGAGTGGCTCGGAACGATTTGTCTGAGGGCGCCTCGTCTTGGCTGGACTTTTCTTGCCATTGGCCTAATGACGGTTGTGGCTGTTCTAGCTCTCATGTTCGGGGGGCATTACACCCGTCATGAAGAGGTACATGGAACGTTAGTGCCGGACCGAGGGCTCTTAACGCTCACGCCAGTTACCTCGGGCATCGTGGCGCGAGTTCTGGTTCGCGAGGGCGATCAAGTTCAAGCAGGCCAGCCGCTGGTGGATATATCCGGCGAGCAGGTCAGCGCTTCCTTGGGTGACACTGACGCATCTATTACCGCCCAGTTAGAAATCAAGCGAGATCGCTTACGGTCCGACTTGGCCAACGGTCAGCACCTTGGAGTTTTGCAAGGAGCAGATCTCAGGTCACAATTGAAGATGTTAAATGAGCAGATTGCTCGGGAAGAGCAGCAGGTTCGCTTGCAGCAACAACGCGCTGAGAGCGCGATGGCGCTCTACGATCAGTGGATGCAAGTTGGAGGCACGGGTGTCGTAAGCAAGCTTCAATTGCTCCAGCAGCATGACCTGGCTCTCCAAAATCGTGCTCAACTTGAGTCATTAAAAGGTCAGGTCTTCGACCTGCGGCGGCAGGAGGAACAGCTGCAAGGGAAGTTGGATCAACTGCCGTCGACGGTCGCGGCGAAGCGTAATGACATCGAACGAAAGCTAGCGGATGTTGAGCAATCCTTAGCGCAGAGTGCCGCTCGGCGAGCGGTGGTGCTGAGAGCTCCTGCGGCCGGTACGGTCGCAACCGTCCTTGTACATCCTGGACAGACGGTTGCAGCTCAACAATCCTTGATGATGGTCTTGCCCGCTCACGCCCAATTGTTGGCGGAGCTTTGGGTGCCTGCCAGAGCCATGGGATTTATTCGTAAAGGGCAGGCCGTAGGAATTCGCTATCGTGCTTATCCCTATCAAAAGTTTGGCCAATATGTAGGGCGCGTTAGCGAGGTCTCACGAAGCGCTGTGATGGCGAGTGACGTGAGTCGATTGGTTGGAGAGCAGATCTTGGAGCCTCGCTATCGTGTTGAGGTGTCCTTGGACAGTCAAAGTGTCTTCGCTTACGGAAAAAGCGAGTTGCTACGACCGGGTATGACATTGGACGCAGACGTTCTCCTGGACCGCCGTCGCCTGATTGAATGGGTGCTTGAACCGATCCAGGGATTTAAACGCGACTTAAATGACCATGCTGAGATAACGAATACGGCAGGAGAGCCGTAATGGCTGATGGTGGCACCATGACCTCACGGGGGCGCCGGCGTTCAATGTCGCTGGTGATGCAAACGGAAGCTGCGGAGTGCGCGCTTGCGTGCCTCGCGATGTTGGCGAGCTTTCATGGGCATGAGGTCGATCTTCCAAGCCTGCGCCGCCGTTTCAGTACGTCACTGAAAGGGATCGACCTCGGCCGAGTAATCGAGATAGCCGGTACTATTGGCCTCGAAGCTCGCCCCTTGCGTGCGCAGCTCGAATATCTGCCGCGAGCCCAATTGCCGTGTATTTTGCATTGGGACATGAATCACTTTGTTGTATTAAATCGCGCGACCCGTAAGTGGTTGGAAATCTACGACCCGGCGCGTGGTCGATATCGAATTGCATTGGCGGAGGCGAGCAAGCATTTTACGGGGATTGTGTTGGAGCTATCCCCCGGAGATAACTTCGTACCTGCTCAAGAGCGTCGCAGAGTCTCTCTAACAGCTTTAACGGGGCGGGTCGACGGCCTTGCTCGTGTATTAATTCAGGTTTTCGGTCTGGCGCTGGCAATTGAGGTGCTCGCGCTGCTTTTGCCATTCCAGATGCAGCTCATCTTAGACCAGGTGCTGCTTTCATCTGACTCAAACCTTTTGCTCGTGATGAGCATAGGTTTTCTGGTTGTTGTGGGACTTTCCACTGCCCTAGATTTAGCCAGGGCCTGGATCATCAGTTGGTTTGGTGCGGCGCTCAACGCGCAATGGGTCATTAACCTGTTCAACCACCTTTTGCGATTGCCACTGGATTACTTTGAAAAGCGCCACATGGGGGACATTCTGTCGCGCTTTTCCTCAGTACAAGCTATCCAAAATACGATCACGGGAAGCTTCGTGGAAGCCTTGCTAGATGGGTTGATGGGGTCACTTTCAGTGATCATCCTTGCCCTGTATAGCATTCCATTAACTCTTATCGTAGTTCTCATGCTTGCTCTTTATGCATCTCTTCGTTGGGCGATGTATAGCGCTCTTTGGAGGGTTAATGAAGAGCAGATCGTATACGCTGCAAAACAACAAAGTGAGCTAATGGAGTCGGTGCGAGGCATTCAGGCCATCAAGCTGGCTAATAAGCAAGGCGAGAGAAAAGCGAGGCTTGCCAATGCCACACTGGAGGCTGCCAAACGAACTGAGCGCATGCAGCGGCTCGTGATGGCGTTCGGAGTATTCAATCGTGGCTTGTTTGGCGCTCAGCGTATAGCACTCATTGCACTTGGAGCGTATCTCACCATGCGAGGCCGATTCTCGGCAGGCATGCTGGTGGCTTACCTCGCCTATGCAGACCAATTCGCCACAAAAATGGGCGGGCTTGTGGATAAGTCCGTCGACTTCCGTATGTTGAGGCTACACGCAGAGCGTATTGGAGACATCGCGCTCACCGAGCCTGAGCCACACGCACAAGGCATCTACAGCGGAAGCGACCCCCAGTCCAGTTTGGTTATTACCAATCTAGCCTTTCGCTACGCTGAGGGCGAGCCGTGGGTATTCCGGAGCTTAGACTTGGCGATCGGTGATGGTGAATCGGTGGCGATCGTTGGTCCGAGTGGGTGTGGCAAAAGCACACTGGCAAAAATAATTCTTGGACTTCTCACGCCACAAGAAGGAAAGGTTGAAATTGGGGGACTGACCATCGCTGCGTTGGGTCTGACGCGTTATCGAGCGATGTTTGCGGCGGTGATGCAAGATGACCAGTTGTTCTCGGGGAGCATCGCCGACAACATCGCATTCTTTGATCCAGTGGCGAAGTTAACTGACATAGAAGACGCCGCCAGGGCTGCTGCAATACACAAGGAGATCGCGGCTATGCCCATGGGATATGAAACCTTGGTGGGGGACATGGGGTCTGCGCTCTCAGGTGGCCAAAAGCAGCGGATTCTGTTGGCGAGAGCGCTTTATCGTAAGCCTCGAATAATTGTTCTCGACGAAGCAACCAGCCATCTTGACCCTAAAAATGAGTCATTAGCCAACGAGGCTATTAGATGTTTGAGCATTACTCGGATAATTATCGCTCATCGTCAGGAAACGATTGCACAGGCAGATCGCGTGATCGATCTATCGTCTCACTACTCCGCATCAGATGGTCCGCCCATGAGTCGGATGTAGTGAACCACGTGGATATTGTTCCCGTCCAAGGAATGCTTAATTGATTACTATTCCAGCTATTGATTTTGATCTGGTCGGGATCGACGGCGATCCGTGCCGGAACGTGTGATCAATTCTTAACCAGGCGACGCCTCTCATTTCAGTTGGAGACTTACGGTGAGTGTTCTGATTTTCACTAACAAGCGAGACACTCATGCGAGGGTTATTTACTACTGTCTAAATGCTCAGGGTGTTCCCGCGACGCGACTCTTTGGTAACGAATTTCCGGTGCGTGCGCGGTCAAGCATCTTAATAGATGAAGTTGCCACGGATGAGGTCGATATTTCTTTCACCCTCACAGAAGATGGTTCGGCCATAAATCTAGGTGCTGCTGAGTGCGTGTGGTTCAGGCGGCCGGGGCGGCCAACACTGAGTAATTCCATTCATGCGGATGACATAGATATCGCAGATCGAGAGAGCGTTCACTATTACCAGAACATGATCGCGCTTCTTGCCGATAAAAAAGAAATATTCTGGGTCAATCCGCCAAACAAAAAGAGGTTGGCTGACAATAAATTGTTGCAACTTCGGTATGCCAAAAGTGCCGGATTCAACATACCAGTTACTTTGGCGAGCAATGACCCTGAGGATGTGAAGGATTTTTCTCGGTACAGCGCCTCAGGCGACCTGATGTTTAAATCGTTTGCACCAGTATCTTGGCAAGATGGCAATACAATGATGTATTGCACCCGTGTTCCTTTGCAAAGCCTTGGTTCAGAAAACATAGTGAGTGCCCCTGGCATTTGGCAAGTGCCGATTCCAAAACTATTTGAAATACGGGCGACATTTTTTGGCAGGCATTGCCATGCGGTACGAATCGATTCGCAATCTACTGAGCAAGGCCGCGACGATTGGAGACGTGCAAGAGGTGCTTATGAAATCTTCCCAATAGAACTTAGGGACGACATTAGAGAGTGTTGTGTTCGGCTCATGGAAAGGCTCGGAATCGTTTTCGGCTGCTTTGACTTCATTGTTACACCGGATGGCGATTTCGTCTTCCTGGAGGTCAATGAATCGGGCCAGTTCTTGTGGGTTGAAGAGATGCGTCCTGATATACCGATGCTCGATACATTCGTAAATTTTCTCAAGGAAAAGGACAGGGAGTATGTCTATGTAGAGAATCCAGGTCGGCTCAGGTTGGCCGAGATATATGAGAGTTCGGACTATCAGGAGCTCGTTGTCCAAGATTACAACGACTCCATTTAATATATATTGAAGGAGTTTTTTATGAACAAGCAGGCTAGGTACTTTGGTCACGAACTGGTCCGTGAACTATCCGAGACTGAGCTTCGCTCCGTTGCAGGCGCGCAGGTAGTTTTGGGTTCCGGTCAGATGACGTCCACCGATACGAATACTGATAACGGGATGCAGTGCGACTCTGATTCCGATTACGGAATGAACTTGGGTTGATTGATGCGTCGATACCCTCGCTGTCGCCGGCGAGGGTGTCGACTTTCTTGAGCAAGGTATGTGAAAGATTCGACTTGGGAGCATTGTGAAGATATGAGCCGAATAAGATTAGCTTTGCTGATGATGCTTCTGGCAACCGTAGGGCGTGTCGCTGCTACGGGCACGTTAAACATGAAATTTGCAGGCTTCGAGATCGTCGGAAGCACAAAGATATCTCGCGACGAAATGATTGCCTCCCAGAAAATGAGGCCAGGCAAGGTCGTCAACGATCTGCTTCCTAAGGCGAAGGATTCATGTCTGGATATTAAGAAATTCATGAAGCGATTTAAGAATCCGGTTGTCCACTCTTGTGAGTTAGTGGTGATGCCGGGTCCCGAGGCCTATCTCGTCATTAATTTGGTCGATACGAGCGATAAGCCGCCAATTGTTGAGGAAAGATCATTTAGTGACAAAGTTAAGCTTGCGCCGCAGCTAATTGATCTTTATGGAGAGTATTTATCGTTAAAGAGGGATGATATTAATCGCGGCATGTCCGTTCATGACCTGGTAGATGAGGCAGGGGTCTTAAGTACAGATGATCAGAATATTTCTAGATTAATCAAGAGTTACGCTCGCTACCTTCGTCCGACGGACCTGTTGGCCTGTGCACAGCAATGCGCTTCGCTCGATGATCGTCGCGCAGCCTATATGGAACTCAATTTGATCCCGTCGGATGATCTGGTGCAACGTGTGGTGATTGATGGGATGAGCGATCCGGACCCGATTGTGCGGAATAACGCAACACGATATATCGCGCTGCGCCCGAATTTTTTTGTTAATGGAAAACAAAGAGGTCGGATGATTGGTAACCTTATCAATCAGCTTTCATATCCAACACATGGTGACAGGAACAAAGCTATTATTTCAATAAAGAAGATCTTTGAAGCATACCCAGAAGTTGGTTCTTGCTACTGGCCTCAGGCTGAGCCCAAGGTCAGCGAGTTGGCCCGGGAAAGTATTCTGTCGAATGTAGGGGGCGAGGCGAGGAAGCTACTGACGTTCGCTAAGGCTAATTTCAGGAAGGCTGCTGGGGGGTGCGCTGCCGCCGCTTCGAAGTGAATTGGTCGGTTGGGTCCCTAGTGCAATTCTCAATATTTTCTCAAAATGAGAAAAATATCTTGCGATTTGCCCGCGTTTGCTAACGCAACGTGCAAACTGCCCGCTGTGCTCAGGCCTTCTTAGGGAGCTCAAAACTTGCGTGCTCTTTGAGGCAAGAGTCACTAGCCTAGGCTTGTCTCTTTTGCGCCTTATGCCCCATGCCAACCAAGCCCCGTAAAGCTTCCTTGACCTTGCCTACCGTTGCTCCCGCGCAGCCCATCTTTTGCCTTCGCATTGAGCTCGACAGAACCGAGCCCATGGTTTGGCGGCGTATCGAGATGCCGGCCTCAGCGACCTTCTGGGAACTGCATGTGGCCATCCAGGATGTCTTCGGCTGGCTGGACTATCACTTGCACGAGTTCGAGGTTGGGCCGGTTGCGATTGGGGTTCCCGACGACTACGCAGAAAAGCCCATCCTTCAAGGCTGGTCGGTGGCCCTGTCCGAGCAGCTCGGCGCCGTGCGGACTTGCTCCTATCTCTACGACTTCGGCGACTGCTGGCAACACACCATCCACCTGGAAGAAGTCCGGGAGAGTGACGGCGGTGACTATCCCCGTTGCCTGGCAGGGGAGAACGCAGCCCCACCCGAAGACTGCGGTGGGGTGCATGGTTTTGAGGAGCTCAAAGAGGTGCTGGGGCGACCGAAGTCCGCCAGATATCGGGAGATGCGGGACTGGTTGAGCAAGGGACACGCCAAGGTCTACTGGCCCTTTGATCCCTTGGCGTTTGATCCCAGCAAAGTCGTGTTCCGAGACCCGGCCGAGCGGCCCGCCCAACTGGATGCGTGAAGCGACGCTCGCTTACCAGAGGGCGACGCTCTCTTCCCTCAGCTTCACCCGAAGCTTTTCCGCCTGGGTAAAGCAGAAGGAGAACATCAAGCCGATGAGGAGCGTGATGGCAGTCGCGGCCAGCAAGCGCCAAACGGTGATGTCACTCATGCCCAGTTTCAGCAGAAGCAGCAGGAAGAGGACCACGCAGGTGAGTGCCTGCACATAGAAGTGGGCTGAGACAAAGACCTCGGCCATCTTGCGGATGAGCGGATAGCGAATGGGCGGGGTGGTTTCTCGAATGATGTAGGCCTGAACCCTGCGGCACTGCTTGATGAGAAAAGCGCCAGTCCCCTTGGGAAAGAGCTTCGAGGCGTGTTTCAGGATCTTCTTTCCTAGGAGGAGGGCCGATAAAAGGGTGAGGAGCGCGTTCTGTGCGTGTTGGACGGAAGCGTGGTCGATGAGATGCATGTGGAACTCCCTTTGGGATTGGCGTGACACGGCGTATGCCGCAAAACCAGTCTGAGGCCGGCTTGCACCAACGAATGCGCGAAACCTACCGCTTTTAGGCCTCCTTTTCGACCCAATATTCGTGCACGGCCCCTAGGGCGGAGGCTCGAACCTCCTTCCGTTGCCGAGCTGGCTGAGTGGCGTCAACATCAGCCGTGATGGGGCTCGAAGGCGACACGCACTCCATGAAGTGGGGCGGAGCAGATGCTTCGGGCCTTGCACACAAAAGGAGGGATCAACAGATGGAGCAGCAACATCACGGTCTTCAAGTGTTCGACGAGGCGGGTGCGCTTCTTCTGGAAGTCGGTCCGCAGGTCATCAAGGGGCGGCCGATCTTCGCTGAGAAGGTCGGTGCAATCGCCGCATCTTGGGCGCAGGCCGAAATCAATCTGAACTGTCTGCTTGCCGCTCTCTTGGGAACGACACCGGCGCTTGTGGCCGAAAAGTTTGAGAAGGCTGTTGGTGGAGAGAGGGCGAGCGTTTTTGCGAGGAAGGTTGTTGCGAAGGCCCTTGCGGGGGCGGAGCTGGAATCGCTAAACGAGATGCTTGACCGCCTTGATGCGGTTCGCCTCAGACGTAATCGTGTTCAACATGACACCTGGGCGTTCAAGCCTAGCGAAAGCGAGCGACTTTTCGCCATCCATGCCAATGACTATCTCGACCTGGCGACCAAGTTAGTGGCCCGGAGCGAGGCGGAGGATCGCGCTCGTGCTGAGCTGGCGATCGAGGCGGTGATGGCATTCGCGGCTACTGTTTCGTGCGGCTACACCATTGAAGAGCTGGCCAGTATCGACGCCGAAATCACCTCGGTGTCCATGTCGCTCTTGCAAGCGATGCTTCATTACATCCGGCCTGGATCTCGAAAGGGAGTTGGGAGAGAGCCATGAAGAACAACTACGTCCTCATCGACTACGAGAACGTGCAGCCCAAGAGCCTGGCTGCGCTCAGGGGTGAGCACGTCTTCAAGGTGTATCTGTTCGTAGGGGCCAGCCAGACCAAGGTCACTTTCGAGGTGGCCGAAGCCATGCAGGCGCTGGGCGAGCATGCGAAGTACATCAAGATCTCAGGCAACGGCCCCAACGCGTTGGACTTCCATATCGCGTACTACATCGGGCAGTTGGCGGCACAAGATCCCAACGCGTTCTTCCACATCATCAGCAAAGACTCGGGCTTTGACCCGCTCATCAAGCACTTGAAGGGGCAAAAGGTCTTCGCCTGTCGGTCCAAAGACGTCGGCGATATCCCCATGCTCAAAGTTGGTCATGTCGCCAAGTCGGGAAAGGTTGAAGACAAGCTTGCACTTGTGTTGGCCAACCTTCGTCAGCGTGGCGCAGCCAAGCCGCGCTCCGTCAAGACACTGGTCAGCACCATCGGTGCGCTGTTCTCCAAGCAGCTGAACGAAGAAGAGGTCTCCACTTTAGTGGAGGGCTTGAAAGACGGCGACTACATCAACGTAGTGGGGACAAAGGTGAGCTATTCGCTTTGATGGGCTATGCGCCGATGGCGCACTATTTAAAAAAGGAGAAGGCAGTGGAAGGTGTGGTACAGAGGCGTTGCCTTACTATTTACGGCGCGGATGCCATCGAGAAGATGAAGGTCTTGGAGAGGTATGGGTGGATAATCGATATCCCATCCACAAATTCCGGGCATGACAAGGCGCTGCGAAATGGGAGCATCGAGGTTCTCCTCTTCGTTCGGCCGGATCAGGTGATAACGTCGAATGTGTTTCCTCAAGACAATGACTTGGTGGAAACGCCAGAGAGTGAAGACGTCATTATGGATCTAGCTAGGATACTGACATTAGAAAAAGTCGACCATGGACTCAGTAGAACTTGGTCCTAAGTCGGGACGGAAAAAGGCTTCGCGGATTCTCTGCGGGGCCTTTGTCGTTTACATCAACAGGATTGTCTATTCGCTGACGCACTGGTTGCATGGCTCTGCTGTCTGATTTTTTCAAATTTGAAGGGGGATTTATGGTTGATTTTAATAAGATAATGGCTGGCGCAGGTGGTGGTAGGCCGACTGATCCAATTCAGCTCTATGAAACATTGGATAGGTCGGTGGAGAAGGGGCCGTTGAGGCCGGCGCAGGAGGCGGTGCTTCGAGAGTGGCATGAATCTCGGCGCAGCGAGAAAGATGTATTGGTAAAGTTACACACTGGACAGGGGAAAACCCTCGTTGGCCTACTTATGTTGCAAGCGCAGCTCAACAAAAATGAAGGGCCTGCGGTTTATCTTTGCCCCGATAATCAGCTTATTGATCAAACCTGCGAGCAGGCGCGCCAGTTTGGTGTGAAGACGTGCCGAACGGATGGAGAGCTACCCGATGCCTTCATCAATGCGGAAGCCATCTTGGTTACCTCCGTTCAAAAGCTCTTTAATGGTATGACAAAGTTCGGTCTCAAGCGTCATTCCATCAAGGTCGGCTCGCTATTGATGGATGATGCGCATGCGTGTTCAGATGCGATAAGGGAAGCATGCCGAATTAGGATCCCTAACGATGAGCCAGCCTATACAGTTTTGCGTCAGCTATTTGCCCAAGATTTGGAGCAACAGGGCGTAGGAACATTTGCTGATTTAATGAACGGCTCCCGGGATGCCGTTTTGCCTGTACCTTACTGGGCCTGGAATGCGCACGTGTCAGACGTGGCTAGGGCTTTGTCTGAGCAGTCCGATAGGAAGTCGGTTAAGTTCGCGTGGCCGCTTCTGCGCGATATGCTTATGTCTTGCCAATGCGTTTTTTCAGGGGCTGCGGTCGAGATTGAGCCGTTTATAGCGCCGCTCGAAGATTTTGGAAGTTATGCAGATGCAGGGCACCGCATTTTCATGTCCGCTACCGTCACTGACGATGCGTTCCTTGTGAAGGGTCTTAAGTTAGATCCCTCCACAATCACTAGGCCAATATCCTATTCAAAGGAGCGCTGGTCAGGTGAAAAGATGGTGCTGATTCCATCACTTATTAGTGACGTACTTGATAGGGCAAGTATTGTAAGTACATTCGGTCGTCCCAACACATCAAGATCTTATGGTGTCGTGGCTTTGGTCCCTGGATTTGACTGGGCGCATGATTGGGTAAGATACGGGGCCAGGATTGCCAAAAAAGAGACCGTGACTCAGGAGCTTGATCGATTGCGTAAAGGTGGTTATGCCGAGACGCTCGTTCTCGCGAATCGGTATAACGGCATCGACTTGCCAGATGATACGTGCCGTATCCTAATTTTTGATGGAAAGCCTTTTTCGGAGAACTTGATTGACCGAAACGAAGAGGCTTGTCGCCCAAACAGCGCAACGACTCTCATGCGTGCCATCCGAACGGTTGAGCAGGGCATGGGGCGTAGCGTGCGCGGTGAGAAAGACTATTCAGTAATAATTGTCACAGGCGTGGAAGCGACTCGACTGCTTAGGGACAAGTTTTCACGAAGCTTTTTGTCATCGCAGATGGCTACGCAGATCGAAATAGGACTAGACATTGCCGGTATGTCTCAACAGGAGATATCGGCAGGTAAAGATCCATCCGATAGCTTCCTTAGCCTTATTGCACAGTCTTTGCGGAGAGACGATGGATGGAAGAACTATTACGCTTCCCGTATGGCTGGCGTGACTCCGAAAGGTCCCAACGAGACTGTCTTACAAGCGTATACCGTAGAGCTAAAAGCTGAGCAGTGCTTTTCTCAGGGTGACTATGGTCATGCTACGCGCAACATCCAGACGTTGCTGGATAATAGCAATCCAACCCCCGAGGACAAGGGGTGGTATTTACAGATGATGGCTCGATTCAATTACGAAGCAAATCGTCCTGAATCAGAGCGTCTCCAAGTTGCTGCCCATAAGTGCAATCGATCTCTTCTTAAACCAGCGCATGGGACCACGGTTGCTAAGCTGAATGTTGTGAGCCAGGGGCGGGTTGAGCGAATCATTGCATGGGTGCGTAAACACGAAGCCTATGAGAATCTTAATGTCGCAATCACGGACATCTTGACCAACTTGCGATTTGGCGCGGTTGCTGACCGGTTTGAAGGTGCGCTAAACGAGCTCAGCGCCGCGTTGGGTTTTGGCGGTGAGCGGCCCGATAAAGAGTGGAAGGAGGGCCCTGACAATCTGTGGGCCCTTGACGATACAAATTACATTATTTGGGAGTGCAAGAACGAAGTCGAGACCACGAGGAGTGAGATAAATAAGCGTGAGGCAGAGCAAATGAATCGCTCGGTCGCTTGGTTTATTAAGCACTACCCAGGCATGAAATCTCGAAAGTTAATTGTGCATCCTTCCTATAAGGAGGGCAGTGCTGCGTCTTTCCTTCACGAGGTAGAGGCGGTTCGAACGGCTGAGTTGTCGGAGCTGACGATGGCGGTATCAGCTTTCTTCAAATCGTTCGAAACAGTCGATTTTGGCGATCTTTCGCCTGCGCATGTGCAGAGTCTACTCGACTCTCATAGGCTGACCGTAAGCCATTTCCTCGAGCGGTTCGGAAAGAAGATCAAGCCGTTGCGCTGACTGCGTACAGGTGCAGGGCCGCGAGAGTGCACTACTTAAGCATCTCGCGATGTTGGTTGATCCAGAGAAAGCCCCCGCCTTTGCATGTTGACGCGGGGGCTTTTCAAGGATCGGTCAGGCTTTCTTTTTTGCCGAGGCCTTCTTGGCCGGAGCCTTCTTTGCTGCCTTTTTGGCGGGTGCGGCCTTTGCCGTGGCGCCGGCAATCAGCAGGCTTTCGGCGGTCACGCCCTTCTTTTTCAGCGCCTCGTTGAACCACACCGGGCGCTTGCCGCGTCCCGACCAGGTCTGAGCTGCGTTGTCAGGGTTACGGTACTTCGGGGCAACTGCCGACTTCGGACCCTTGGCGCTCTTGCCGCCACGCGTCGGGTACACCTCGCCGATGGTCAGGCCCGAACTCGCCAGAATGGCATCGATCTTGGTCCGCACTTCCTTGACGTGATTCTTCCGCGCGGAATCCATCTGCGCTTCGGCGTTCTTGATGAGCGCTTGGAGTTCAGCAGGGGAGAGCGATTCGAGATTGATAGCCATATGGTTCCTCTGGTTGGGTTGAGAGTCTTAGGCGACTGAAAAATCGCTCAGCGACGCCGTGACGCTAAGTTAGCATCACGCAAGAGACGACACTGATTGCGGTGGTGGCCTACATTGCAGTCGGCCTTGCCCGATTGGAAGGCTTCCCTTGCAACACTAAGCTTAGCGTTACCCCACAAGTCTGGCCCGAGCCGGCGGATGGTCAGGGCGACGTTGCCGACCTGCAAGCCTGGTGGAACCGACCGTGGGGTACCCCTCGCCGCGCATTTGCCCATTACTCGAAGATGCGTTGGGCTCACCAACGGTCGATTAGGCCGACTGTACCCACCGCCAGCATCTGCTTTCCCTTTACTTTTCCGGGGGAGGCGGTGGTGGGGTAGACGGAGGAGGCGAGCCGGGTGGGCCGGTCGGTGGCATCGCAGCGCTTTTCGTGCCCGGCTCGGTCCCGCCGTTGCCGCTTCCCCTTTCTGACATTTTCATCAGAGCGGACGGCATCCCATCATAGGTAAACGCGCGAATCGTTTTGACGTCGGACATGGGGGAGATCCTCTTGTGCTTCTGTTGCTGGCCCGCCTTCCATGAGTGCTGCGACATCAGTCGCTCTTTGGGGCAGGAGCAGGAGCCGGGGCTGATGCTTCCTGAGCAGACGTTGCTGGTGACGCTGCCGGAGCCGGTGTGGCTGCTGCGGGAGCCATAGCCGCGCTCTGCATGCCTTTGTGCACCCGCTGCATTGCTGCGGAACCCACGCCCTCTCTAAGCAAAGACGGTTTCGTGGCGGGTGGGGTTTCCTTCTCGGACATGACCGGCTCCTTCTCGTGAATGTTGGTCCATACAAAGACCACGGTGAACATGGCGGCGGCAAAAAAGGCCACTCCGGCCAATGGGTTGATCCATCCAAGAACTTTGGCAGCCCATCCTTGCTTGTTGAAGCAGTCCTCTTCGCCCTTGATGAAATACGCATGGGCAAATTCGATGCTTTGGCGGTTTGATTCCGCCGCAATCGGGAAGGACGCGAGCATCAGCAGCAACGAGACGGCGAAGAGCAGCCAAGAGACCTTGATGGCCCAAAGATGGTGGGCAGTGGCCAAGGGCACCAAGTCTTTGATGAAGGTGATGGACAAGCCGAGCGCGCCGGTGGAGTAGGCGAGAATGGTGTTGTCGTACTTGTCACTGTTCGCGCGCTCGCGGGTTTGCTGCTCGGTCCAGTAGTCATCGAACTGCTTTTGGCGGCGCAGCGCGTCTTCTTTCGCAGGGTCGCTCGCCGGAGCCTTGTCCTGGCTTTCGTCGCACATGTAGCCATCCTTGTTGACCCTAAGAGCCTGGCCCGTGCCGATGGGCGGCATCGCAGAACGTCGACTTGTGTTTGGTCTGTCACAGAATATCCCAACGCCGTTTGTGAAACATTCAGCCTCGGAGCGTATTCGAGGCGACGGCGCCACGCTGGACCGACGCCGAGGAAGTCTCGCCGCTAGCGAGGGTTGTCGCCTGACTGGTAAGCTTGTTGGGTATCGTTTTGGGTATCGCTGTTTGCTGGTGTCCTGACGAAAAGCTGATCAAAAACAAGACACTGTGGGAAAGGGACTCGATTCCCTTCACCCGCTCCATTCCCCTCCCCGATTCGTTCTCCCACCCCCGACGCGTGCGCTGACCATGGCGGCTGTGATCACCCTCGGCTGGCGGGAGCGTGTCGCGTTGCCGGACCTCGGCATCGTCGGACTCAAGGCCAAGCTCGACACCGGCGCGCGATCCAGTGCGCTGCATGTGGATGCGCTGGAGGTGTTCCGGCACGACGGAGCGGACTGGCTGCGCTTCCAGGTCAGCAGTGGACGCCGTCGTCTGCGTACATGGCAGGCCGAGGCGCCGGCGCTCGACCGCCGCGTCGTCACCGATACGGGTGGGCGGCGAAGCGAGCGCTGGTTCATACGCAGCACGGTGCGCGTGGCCGGTGAGATGTTCGCGATTGACATCAGCCTGACCGATCGTCGCCACATGCTGTTTCCCATGCTGCTGGGGCGCACGGCGATCGCCGGGCGCTTCGCGGTGGATCCCCGGCTTTCCTACACCCAGCCGCGCGCGGAGCGCGCCGTCACGGATAACCCATGAAGATTGCCATCCTCTCCCGCAACGCCCGGCTGTATTCGACCCAGCGCCTGGTCGATGCCGCCCGCGAGCGCGGGCACGTGGTGCGCGTGCTCGACCCGTTGCGCTGCTACGTGCGCATCGCGCCGGGCAATATGGCGATCCGCTACAAGGGCAAGGCGCTGCGCGACATCGATGCGGCGATCCCGCGCATCGGCACGCAGAGCACGTTCTACGGCACCGCGGTACTGCGCCAGCTGGAGATGATGGGCGTGTACACGCCCAATCCATCCGACGCGGTACTGCGCGCGCGCGACAAGCTGCGCTGCCTGCAGATCCTCGCCTCGCACGGCCTGCAGATGCCGGCCACGGTGTTCGGCGACAATCCGGACGACACCAACGATGTGCTGGCGATGCTGGGCGACCCGCCGCACGTGATCAAGCTCAACGAGGGCAGCCAGGGCACTGGCGTGGTGCTGGCCGAGAAGCGCAGCGCCTCGCAGAGCGTGATCGAGGCGTTCCGCGGCCTGTACGCCAACTTCCTGGTGCAGGAGTTCATCGCCGAGGCGAACGGCAGCGACCTGCGCTGCTTCGTGGTCGGCAACAAGGTGGTGGCCGCCATGCAGCGGGATGCCAGTGCAGGCGAATTCCGCGCCAACCTGCACCGCGGCGGCACCGCCAGCAAGGCCACGCTGAGCGCGCAGGAAAAGCGCATCGCGGTGCAGGCGGCGCAGGCGCTGGGCCTGGGCATCGCGGGCGTCGACCTGTTGCGCTCCAATCGCGGGCCGCTGCTGCTGGAGGTGAACGCATCCCCGGGGCTGGAGGGTATCGAGGCGGCCAGCGGCGTGGACGTCGCTGGGAAGATCATCGAGTCGCTTGAATCGGGGACGCGGAAGAAGAAGTAGCGAACGTCGGACGTCGGCCGCTCCATCTACGAAATGGAATGTACGAAGGTCTTCGTTGACACGCATCCGGGGCGTGCCTAGTATCGGTCGCACCCATCGGAGGACGCTGCCGCCGTGGCGGCGCCGGGGCAGGGAGGTCGCATGCAGCTGCGGAAATGGATAGCGGGTGTGCTGGTACTCGTCGGGCTCTGCCAGGTCGGCATCGTCCATGCCGCCAAGGACAAGCCGATCGTCAAGGCGCAGACCAAGGACGAGTTCGCCGCCGTGGCGGCCACCGTCCGCAAGGAAATGGTGCCGGGCGGCCGGTTCGAATTCATCGACAGCAAGGAACGCGCGACGGTCGACGCGCGCCTCGACGAGATGACCGCGCTGTTCGACAGCTACGGCAGCGTGGACCAGATGAACCAGGACGCGAAGATCAAGCTCTTCAACGACCAGGAGGAGATCAACGCGATCCTGCGGCACCGGGACGACAACCGCCGGATCTGCGAGTCCGTCGCGCCGGTCGGATCGCACATCCCCCGGACCATCTGCACCACTTACCGGGACCAGGAGCTGGAGCGTCGACGCACCCAGCAGTTCCTCGACGATACCCGGCTGAACCACCCCCAGATCAAGAGTGGCAAGTGATCGATCGCCGCCCGCGCGCAGCATGAGTCCCCGTCTTCATGGATCGGGAGCGGGGTGCCCGGGATGAAGTCCGGATCCGCTCCGCCCCTGCCGCGGCCGACCGAGGCCGAGCTGGAGATTCTGCGCGTCCTGTGGTCGCGCAAGCAGTGCACCGTGCGCGAGGTGCACGAGGTGCTGCGGGGCGGGCGGTCCGGTTACACCACGGCCTTGAAGCTGCTGCAGGTCATGCATGCCAAGGGTCTGGTACTGCGCGACGACTCGTCGCGGGCCCACGTCTACCGCGCAGCCATCAGCAAGGAGCGGGCGCAGAAGTGGTTCCTCCGGGATCTCGTCAGGCGCCTGTTCGATGGGTCGTCCTCGCAGCTGGTTATGCAGGCGCTGGGTAACGACGAGGCCAGTCCGTCCGAGCTGAGGGCGATCCGCGAGCTGCTGGACCAGCTCGACAAGGGCGAATCCCCATGACGGCGGCCCCGCAGATGCTCGCGGTGGCGAGGCTGGTCGGGTGGATGATCGTCCACTCGCTCTGGCAGGGCGTCTTCCTGGGACTGGTATACGCCGCCGGCCGCGCATTCGTGCGTCGTGGCGAGCCGCGTTACCGCCTCGGCCTGACCACCCTGGCCGTCCTGCTGGTGATGCAGGCGGTCACGCTGACGATGCTGTGGCCGGGGGCCGGATCGCCGGCGGTCGGCGAGGGCCTCGCGGTCCCGGTCAATATTTCTGCCGCCACCTACGGGCCGGGTGCGGGCACGGCCTCATGGATCGACGCGGTCGACGCCGCGCTGCCGTGGATCGCGCTGGCCTGGTCCGCCGGCGTGCTGCTGCTCGCTTCCCGCGCGGGGATCCAGTGGCTGGATGTGTGCCGCCTGGTGCGGTCGTCGGAGGAGGTGCCCTCGTGGCAGGACCGGCTGGATCGACTCGCGGCCCGGTTCGGGCTGGTCCGGCGGGTACGGATCCTGTGCAGCAACGCGGTGGGAAGCCCGGTCCTGGTTGGCCTGTTCCGCCCGGTCGTCCTGCTGCCTCTCGCGCTGATGTGTCGCATGCCGGTCGCCCAGGTCGAACTGATCCTCGCTCACGAACTGGCGCACGTCAGGCGCCTCGACCCTCTTGCAAACCTGTTCCAGGTCGTCATCGAGACGCTCTACTTTCATCATCCGATGGTGCGCTGGGTCTCGCGCGAGGTACGCGGCGAGCGCGAGATCTGTTGCGACAGCATGGCCCTGTCCAGGCATCCCGGCAGCCGACGGGATTACATCGAGGCACTGGCCACCCTGGGCGAGCTGGCGCGGCGGCAACCGATGATGCTCGCGGCCAACGGAGGCCTGCTGCTGGAGCGCGTCCGGCTCATCGCGTCCCCGCACCAGTTGCAGGCGGGGCGCGGGTCGCCAGCGCGCCTGCTGGCCGCGGGCCTTGGATTCGCAGTCGCGGTGGCAGCGGTTTCGCACGCGTGGGGCCCGATCCCTCCCGCCATTGCATGGTCGTCGGAAGCGTCGCAACAGTTGCGGATCGATTTGGACGTCCGGGCGCATCGGATGGCCCTGCTCTTCCTCGACCTGATACCGCACCGTGCTGGCGCGGCCTATCCCCGCGTCGCCCTGCAGGACCGTCCCCTCCCGGCGATACATGCGAGACCCGCGGCCGTCGCGCCGCTGCCGCCTGAGCTCCGCCAGGCCTTCGCGGCATTCGCGCCCCCGGTCGTAGCCAGTCCCGTCGTGGCGGCGCGCATCGGTTCGGCCGTCTCCGCCGGCAAGGCGGCGCCGGTCCCGGTGAGCGCCCGCCCGCCGGTCTACCCCCGGCAGGCGCTGGAGGCGGGCATCGAAGGGCGCGTGGTGATCGAGTTCAGCATCGGCGCGCATGGCGAGGTGCGCGACATGCGCGTGCTCCGCTCCGAGCCAGAAGGAGTATTCGACCAGGCGGCACTGGCGGCGCTCCATGATTGGCGATACGTCGCCTCCCCGGCACCTGCAGCGACGCGCTACCGGCAGGCCATCGGTTTCACCCTGCACGAACCTGTGGCCCGGGCGACGGGCAACCTGCACGCGGCGCAGGCCCGGTGGCCCTGTGTCGTGGTCACCGGCACCCATATCTGTCGCTTCCCTGAGGGGGAGCCACCGCATGCCGCTCCCGGGGAGCGGTTAACCGGCCCCTCAAGGTGAGTTAACCGGGTCGTAACCAGCCCCCCCCTATAAAGCTCGAACTGCAGATTTGCCTGGCACTTGAGTAACCGGTTTGGGTGGCAGCAGATTTTCGGTATCGGGGCAGTAGCTTGAGCCCAGGTCGTGCGATCGGTTCGCGCACCTGGGCTTTTTCTTTGCCTGCCGGAGTCGTTCAGCCGCGGGGCGGCTGGACGCGCAACTAGTGCGGGCAAGCTTGTTAAGCTTGCTTGCAGGGCCGCCGGGTACGGCGGCCAATGGAGTGGGCCATGCGCGTACTGGTAATCGAAGACAACAGCGATATCGCGACCAACATCGGCGATTATCTGGAAGACCGCGGCCATGTCGTGGATTTTGCCGGCGACGGCGTGACCGGCCTGCACCTGGCGGTGGTGCACGATTTCGACGTGATCGTGCTCGACCTGACCCTGCCCGGCATGGACGGCCTGGAGGTGGCCAAGAAGCTGCGCCACGAGGCGCACAAGCAGACGCCGATCCTGATGCTGACGGCGCGCGACGCGCTGGAGCAGAAGCTCACCGGCTTCGAGTCCGGCGCCGACGACTACATGACCAAGCCCTTCGCGCTGCAGGAACTGGCCGCCCGGCTGGAAGTGCTGGCGCGCCGCGGCAAGGGCCCGCAGAGCAGGGTGCTGAAGGTCGCCGACCTCACTTTCAACCTCGACACGCTCACGGTGAACCGCGAGGGCAAGTCGATCCAGCTCAACCCGATCGGCTTGAAGCTGCTGCAGGCGCTGATGGAAGCGAGCCCGTCGGTGGTGACCCGGCAGGATCTGGAGCAGAAGGTGTGGGGCGAAGAGCTCCCGGACAGCGATTCGCTGCGTGTACACATCCATGGACTGCGCGCGGCGATCGACAAGCCGTTCGAGAAGCCGTTGATCCACACCCGCCACGGCATCGGGTATCGCATGGTCGATCCGGATGCGGTCCAGGCGTAAGCTGCGGTTCCGCCTCGTCGTCTCCTTCGCGCTGTTCGGTTTCGGCCTCAGTGCGCTGTTTGCTTTTGCCGCGCTGAACATCCGTTCGCGGGTGGAGGACCAGCTGGTCACCGCGACGCTGATCGATGAGGTGAACAACCTCAATCAGCAGGTGCACGAACACCCTGACCAGCAACCCAGGTTCGGGATCGTCGAGGCATGGACCTGGAGCGATCGCACCATCTACAAGGCTCCTCTTGCCTGGCAAAGTCTGGCCAATGGCGTGCACGACATCTCCGAGAAGGGTGCCGATGGGCGGCTGCACCGCTACAAATTGGCGGTCGAGCACAAGGACGGGATCTATAGCTTCCTGCGCTACGACGTGTCGCGCGACGAGCTTGGCAAGCAGCAACTCCTATTCAGCGTCATCGGCGCCGTGTTTCTGTTCGGCCTGTTGTCGCTGGCGATCGGCCTGTGGCTGTCGCGCAAGGTGCTCAAGCCGGTCAGCCAACTGGCGCAACGCCTGCGCGAGTTCCGCCGGCTGGGCAAGGCCGAGCCGCTGGCGCCGGAGTTTGCCGACGACGAGGTGGGTGAACTGGCGCAGGCGCTGGACGACTACGCCGCGCGGCTCACCTCGATGGTCGAGCGCGACCGCGAATTCAACTCCGACGTGAGCCACGAGCTGCGCACGCCGCTGGCGGTGATCGCCAGCACCACCGAGCTGCTGCAGGGCTCGCCCGACCTGACGCCGAAGCTGGCCGAGCGGCTCAAGCGCATCGAGCGCGCCTCGCGCCAGGCGACCGAGCTGATCGAGGCGCTGCTGCTGCTGTCGCGCGCCGAGAGGCGTGGGCCGACCCGCGGCGAAACCACGGATGTGGCCAAGGTCGCCGGCGACGTGATCGAGAGCCAGCGTCCGCAAATCCGTGACAAGCCGATTGCCGTGTACCTTGACGTGCGCACGCCGGTCAGCGTGAACGCGCCGGCCTCCGTCTTGGCGGTGGCGCTGACCAACCTGATCGGCAACGCGATCAAGTACACGCTGGAAGGCGAGGTGCGGGTGGAGGTCGACGCCAACGGCATCGAGGTGATCGACACCGGTCCCGGCATCAAGCCGGAGGATGCCGAGCGGCTGTTCCAGCGCGGGGTGCGCGGCGAGGGTGCCGGCGGAAGCGGTGCCGGCCTGGGCCTGGCGATCGTGCGCCGCCTGTGCGAGCTGTACGGCTGGCAGGTGGCGATGCGGCCGCGCGGCGACCGCAACGGTGCGATCGCCAGTCTCGTCTTCGGCTGATCCGCAGCCAGCAGCTCCACCAACGAAAACGCCCCGCATCGCGGGGCGTTTTCGCATCACGGAGCCGTGACGAGGGTCAGACCGGCTCCAGCCAGCCCCACTTGTCGTTGGTGCGGCCATCGAACAGGCCGAAGTACAGCTCCTGCAGGCGACGGGTGACCGGGCCGGCGACGCCATGGCCGATCTGCTTGCCGTCCACCGCATTGATCGGGGTGATCTCGGCCGCGGTGCCGCACATCAGCAGCTCGTCGCACAGGTACAGGTACTCGCGCGGGAGGTCGCGTTCGACCACTTCGATGCCTTCCTCGCGGGCCAGCACCTTGAGCGTGTCGCGGGTGATGCCGGTGAGGATCGAGGCGCTGGCCGGGGTGGTGTGCAGCACGCCGTCGAATACCAGGAACAGGTTCTCGCCGGCGCCCTCGCTGAGCAGGCCGGTGGAGGCCATCGCGATGCCCTCACCGAAGCCGAGCCGGCGCGCCTCGCGCGCGATCAGCTGGCCGGAGAGGTAGTTGCCACCGGCCTTGGCGCCGGCCGGGATGGTGTTCGGCGCGAAGCGCTGCCAGCTCGACACGCAGGCGCTGATGCCCTTCTCCAGCGCGCCCGGCCCGAGATAGGGGCCCATCGGCCAGGTGGCCACGGCCACGTCGATCGGGGTTTCGGCGGACAGGCCGAAGCCGCCCAGGCCGCGGTAGGCCACCGGACGCAGGTAGGCTGCGGTGAGACCGTTCTTCTTGACGATGTCGCGGCAGGCCTGGGCCAACTCGTCCATGGAGTACGGAATCTCCATGTCGTAGATGCGCGCGGACTGGTACAGGCGCTTGAGGTGGTCGGTGAGGCGGAAGATCGCCGCGCCCTCGGGCGTGGCATAGCTGCGGATGCCTTCGAACACCGACGAGCCGTAGTGCAGGGCATGCGACATCACGTGGGTGGTGGCGTCCTTCCACGGCTTGATCTCGCCGTTCTGCCAGATCCATTCGGGGTATTGCTGCGCCATGACGGTTCTCCGTTGGGGACCGCCCATGATAACGGATCGCCCCGGCAGCCGCCCCGGACGAAGGTCATCCGGTGGGCGGCAGCAGCCACAGGCAGCCGGCGCGGCGCTCGATCGCGAAGCGGGTCTCGCGCGGGCCGCCGTCGTCGCCCGGGGTGACCGCGATCAGCGCCCGGGGAGCGTCCGCGACCGCGGCGGCTGGCGGTGTCGGCGACAGGTCGTCGAGCTGGTCGCGCAACGGCCGGCTGGCGTCGTAGATCGAGGCGGCAGGTCTGGCCGCGGCGTGCCAGGCGCCGCTGGCGCCGTCGTCGTCGTCGCGCAGGTCCAGCAGCGGCCGGCCGACCAGGGCACCCAGCGCCTGGATGCGTTCCACCGCGCCGCGCTCGCCGTAGTCGTCCCACAGCATCAGGCCGGCCAGCCGGTTGGGCTCGTGCCGGGCGAACGCATCCAGCACCTGTTGCCGCAGCGTGGCCGGGTCGGCGGCGCACAGCCGCGGCGCGTCGTCGGCCGGCCGGCCCGCGCCGGACCGGTCGGCGGTCGCGGCGGCGGTTGATCGCACCGGCGTGGCGTCCAGCGTGCTGCAACGCCTGTCGGTGAACACCGGGCGCCCGGCCGGATCGATGCAGCGGTGGATCGCATCCTGTCCGCGCGCCGCCGGGCTGGCCACGAAGGCCAGGATCAACAGGGCGAAGGCGGGCAGCAGGCGCATCGGGCCAGCATAGGGCCGGCCCGGTGTGCGATCAGTGCAGCTGGTCGAGGATCGCGAGCGTCGGGCGGGCGCGGTTCAGCGTGTAGAAATGCAGGCCCGGGGCGCCACCGTCGATGAGGCGGCGGCAGAGCTGCGCCACCACTTCGGCGCTGAGCTGGCGGATTGACTCGGCGTCGTCGCCGTGGGCCTGCATGCGCTTGACGATCCAGCGCGGGATTTCCGCGCCGCAGGCGTCGGAGAAGCGCTTGAGCTGGCTGAAGTTGCCGATCGGCATGATGCCCGGGACCACCGGCACCTCCACGCCCAGCCGCCGCACGTCGTCGACGAAGCGGAAGTAGGCATCCGCGTTGAAGAAGTACTGGGTGATCGCGCCGTTGGCGCCGGCGTCGACCTTGGCCTTGAAATGGCGAAGGTCGGCCAGCGCGTCGTCGGCCTGCGGATGCGTCTCGGGGTACGCCGCCACTTCCACGTGGAAGTGGTCGCCCGAATGCTCGCGGATGAAACGCACCAGCTCGGCGGCGTAGCGGAAGTCGCCGGGCGAGGCCATGCCGGACGGCAGGTCGCCGCGCAGTGCCACGATCCGGCGGTAACCGGCGGCCCGGTAGCCGTCCAGCAGCTCGGCGATCTCCCGGCGGGTGCCGCCCATGCAGGACAGGTGCGGCGCCACGTCGAGGCCGTGCTCGCCGTGCAGCCGTGCCACGGTCTCCCCGGTGTAGCTCAGGGTGGAGCCGCCGGCGCCGAAGGTCACCGACGCGTACTCCGGCCGGCGCGCCTTGAGCAGGCTGGCGGTGCGGTCGAGCTGCGCGCGTTGCTCGTCGGTCTTGGGTGGGAAGAATTCGAAACTGATCGGTGGCATGGCGTCGGACCGGGAAGCGTTCGGGGCAGTATATATCTTTCATTCGCGATGAAAAGATGTATGGCTGCCCCCCGAGTCGGCGCCGTCCCTGCGACAAGCTGTCCGCCCGGGCATCGCAAGTATTTTTGACCGGCATCAGTTAGCCCGCCCCCCACATCGCCGACGATGCGCTCGTTCCGATGCTCAGGAGGGGGCCCAGTGGGCAACTACAACGACAAGGTCGTACGGCAGTTCGCCGTGATGACCGTGGTTTGGGGCGTGGTCGGCATGCTGGTAGGCGTGCTGATCGCGGCGCAGCTTTATTTCCCGGCACTCAACTTCAACGTGCCCTGGCTCACCTTCGGCCGCCTGCGGCCGTTGCACACCAATGCGGTGATCTTCGCGTTCGGCGGTTGCGCGCTGTTCGCCACCAGCCTCTACACGGTGCAGCGCACCTGCCATGTCCGGCTGCTGTCGGACAAGCTGGCCGCGTTCGTGTTCTGGGGCTGGCAGCTGATCATCGTGGCGGCGGCGATCAGCCTTCCGCTGGGCTACACCCAGGGCAAGGAGTACGCCGAGCTGGAGTGGCCGATCGACATCGCCATCGCGATCGTCTGGGTGGCCTACGCGGTGCTGTTCTTCGGCACCATCGCCAAGCGCAAGGTGAAGCACATCTACGTGGCCAACTGGTTCTACGGCGCGTACATCATCACCATCGCGCTGCTGCACATCGTCAACAACCTGTCGATCCCGTCCGGCTGGATGACGTCCTACTCCATCTATTCCGGCTCGGTCGATGCGATGGTGCAGTGGTGGTACGGCCACAACGCGGTCGGTTTCTTCCTGACCACGGCCTTCCTCGGCATGATGTACTACTTCGTGCCCAAGCAGGCCGGCCGGCCGATCTACTCGTACCGGCTGTCGATCGTGCACTTCTGGGCGCTGATCGCCATCTACATGTGGGCCGGCCCGCACCACCTGATGTACACGGCGCTGCCCGACTGGGCGCAGTCGCTGGGCATGGTGTTCTCGCTGATCCTGCTGGCGCCCTCGTGGGGCGGCGCGATCAACGGCATCCTCACGCTGTCGGGCGTCTGGTACAAGCTGCGCACCGATCCGATCCTGAAGTTCCTCATCGTCTCGCTCTCGTTCTACATGATGAGCACGTTCGAGGGGCCGATGATGTCGATCAAGACGGTCAACTCGCTCAGCCACTACACCGACTGGACCATCGGCCACGTGCATTCCGGTGCGCTGGGCTGGGTGGCGATGATCTCGATCGGCTCGATCTACGCGATGCTGCCGCGGCTGCTCGGCCAGCAGCAGATGTACTCGATCAAGCTGATCGACACGCACTTCTGGATGCACACCATCGGTGTGGTCGTCTACATCGCCTCGATGTGGATCGCCGGCGTGATGCAGGGCCTGATGTGGCGCGCCACCGATCCGGACAACGGCACCCTGGTGTACTCGTTCGTCGAGTCGCTCAACGCCACCAAGCCCTACTACCTGTTCCGCCTGGGCGGCGGCCTGATCGTGCTGAGCGGCATGCTCGTGATGGCGTGGAACGTGTTCAAGACCTTCCAGCAGGCCCGGGGCGCCGTCATGGCCCAGCCGGTGTTGCCGCCGGACGCCGCGGATGCCAGGGCCTGAGGGGACGGACATGACCGAAAGCACACACCTTCACGACAAGATCGAAAAGAACATCGGCCTGATGGCCATCCTGATCGCCGCCGCCGTGTCCTTCGGCGGCCTGGCCGAGATCGTCCCGCTGATGTTCCAGGCCGAGACGATCAAGCCGCTGCCGGGGATCAAGCCGTACCCCGCGCTGCAGCTGGCCGGGCGGGACATCTACCTGCGCGAGGGCTGCTACAACTGCCACTCGCAGATGATCCGAACGCTGCGCTTCGAGACCGAGCGCTACGGCCACTACTCGCTGGCCGGCGAATCGGTCTACGACCATCCGTTCCAGTGGGGCAGCAAGCGCACCGGTCCGGATCTGGCCCGTGTCGGTCTGCGCGGGTATTCCGACGACTGGCAGCGCGCGCACCTTCACAACCCGCGCGACGTGGTGCCGGAGTCGATCATGCCGGCCTACCCGTGGCTCGAGAAGAACAAGCTCGATGGTGAGGAGGTCGCTCGCCACATGAAGGCGCTGCAGCGCATCGGCGTGCCTTACACCGATGCCGAGATCGCCGCGGCGCCGGAAGAGGTCAAGGGCAAGACCGAGCAGGACGCGGTGGTCGCGTACCTGCAGCACCTCGGCACGCACCTGACGCCGGCCGACGACAACGCACCGCAGGGGGGCGACTGACATGGTGGCTGGACTGATAACCGCAGTGCTGCTGGTGCTGTTCGTCGGTGGCTGGATCTGGCTATGGCTGCCGCGCAACAAGCCGGCCCTCGATGCGGCGGCCCGCATGCCGCTCGAAGACGACAACGGGGAGGAGACGCCATGATGACCTCGGGATGGACGTGGTACGTGGTCATCCTGGTGGCGCTGAACATCGCCGGCTGCCTGTGGCTGCTGATGACGAACGTGAAGCGCCGCCCGGGCGACCCGGCGCCGGAAGACACCAGTCACGTGTGGGACGGCGACATCACGGAGTACAACAAGCCGCTGCCACGCTGGTGGATCAACCTGTTCTACATCACCATCGTTTTCGCCATCGGCTACCTGTTCTGGTACGGCGTGGGCCGCCTGCACGGCTACGGCCACTGGAGCTCCAAATCGGAGTGGGCGCTGGACAAGGCGGCCGAGGACGCACGACTGGAAGAGACCCTGAAGCTCTACGCCGGCAAGCCGATCGACGTGCTGGCCAAGGACCCGGGTGCGGTGGCGATCGGTCGCACGATCTTTGCCGACAACTGCGCGGCCTGCCACGGCTCCACCGGCCTCGGTGCCAAGGGTTTCCCGAACCTGACCGACAAGGCCTGGTACTGGGGCGGCTCGCCCGACCGCGTGCTGGAGACCATCCTCAAGGGGCGCAACGCGGTGATGCCGGCCTGGGGCACGGTGCTCACGGCGCAGGGTGGCCCGCTGGCGGTGGACGACGTGGTCGCCTACGTGCAGTCGCTGTCCAAGCCGGGTCAGCCGGAAGACGCGGCGGCGCAACGCGGCAAGGCGATGTTCGGCACGCTCTGCGTGGCTTGCCATGGCCCGGACGGCAAGGGCAACCAGATGCTCGGCGCGCGTGACCTGACCACAGCGCACTGGCTCTATGGCGGCAGCAAGGAAGCCCTGCACAAGACCATCGCGGAAGGCCGCAACGGCGTGATGCCGGCGTGGGAGCCGAGGCTCGGCGAAACCCGCGTGCGACTGGTCGGTGCGTATGTCTGGACGCTGTCCAAGCATGACGACGCGGCGCCGCAGGAGGCTGCTCCGTGAACCGGCTGGCGGAAGGGCAACCCTCCGCCCCGGCGCGCCGGTTGCTACGGCGCGCCGGCGCCATTCTCTGGCCGAGCTTTTTCTGCGCCGGGGTGATGACCATGGTGTTCTTCGCCTACGTCGATCCGCTGGCGTTGCAGGACATGACCTTCCCCACGCTGCACCTGGATCGTGAGTTGGGCTACACGCTCGGCTTCTTCCTCGCCTGGATCGGCACTGCCTCGTCTAGCCTGTTCACCTGGATTCTTCTGCGACCGCGCAAGGCCTTTCGGTCGATGCCCGGGACGCCAGACCACCGCCCATGACTTCACGCATTCCCCTCAAGCTCGTCGAGGAAGGCAGCGACTCCTTCTACGTGAGCGAGCGCAAGGTCTATCCGCGCGAGGTGTCCGGTCGCTACAACCGCCTGCGCATCGCCGCAGTGGTGTGGCTGCTCGGCATGTTCTACGTATTCCCCTGGCTGCGCTGGGACGGACGCCAGGCCGTGCTGCTCGACCTGCCGGCGCGGCAGTTCCACATCTTCGGCCTGCTGTTCTTGCCGCAGGATTTCCTGTTCCTGGCGATGCTGCTGATGATCGCCGCGCTGGCGCTGTTCTTCTTCACCGCGCTGGCCGGGCGCCTTTGGTGCGGCTACGCCTGTCCGCAGACGGTGTGGACCGAAGTTTCGCTGTGGATCGAACAGTGGATCGAGGGTGACCGCAACAAGCGGATCAAGCTCGATGCCTCGCCGTGGAACCGCGAGAAGATCCTGCGCAAGGGCACCCGTCACCTGGTGTGGGCGCTGTTCTCGTTGTGGACCGGCTTCACCTTCGTCGGCTTTTTCAGCCCGATCACCGACCTGGCACGGCGCGTGCCGTTTCATCTCGGTGGCTGGGAGGCGTTCTGGATCGTCTTCTACGGCATTGCCACCTGGGGCAATGCCGGCTTCCTGCGCCAGCAGGTGTGCAAGTACATGTGCCCCTACGCGCGCTTCCAGAGCGCGATGTTCGACCGCAACACATTGATCATCGCCTACGACCCGATGCGCGGCGAACCGCGTGGTCCGCGCAAGCGGGGGTTGACCAGCGTGCTGGCGCGCGCGCGCGGCCTGCTCGACAAGGTGACCGCCTACGACTACGTGTTCCGCGCCAGCCGTCATCCTTCGGCTGCGGACAACCGCACCCAGGCCAGTGGCACGATCACGCTGAGTGGCCCGGGAGTGAAGGTCGAGCCCTTGCCGAAGTTCGGCCTCGAGGAACTGGGCGACTGCATCGACTGCACGATCTGCGTGCAGGTATGCCCGACCGGCATCGACATCCGCAACGGGCTGCAGTACGAGTGCATCGCCTGCGGCGCCTGCATCGACGCCTGCGACGAGGTGATGGACAAGGTCGGCTATCCGCGCGGATTGATCCGCTACGCCACGCAGAATGCGATCGACGGCGCGCCGGCGAAGGTGCTGCGTCCCCGCATCATCGTGTACGGCCTGCTGTTGACCGTGCTGGCCGCTGCCTGGGGCTGGGGCGTGACCCATCGCAGTCCGTTGCTGGCCGAGGCGCTGCGCGACCGCAATGCGATGTACGCGCAGGCCGACGACGGCAACATCGAGAACAGCTACACCATCAAACTGGTGAACAAGAGCCAGGAAACCCATCATTACCGCATCGAGGTGGCCGCGGGCGCGGACCTGCAGGACCTCTCGCTGCGCGGCGGTCCGAAAGTGGTCGAGGCGAACAGTGGCGAGGTGCTGTCGGTGCCGGTCACCGTGGCGGCCTCCTCGGAAACCACCGGGCGCCACGTGGTGCACTTCACCGTGCACGGCGTCGATACGCAGGCGACCGTGACCATCGACAGCAGCTTCTTCGGACCTTCGCCATGAAAAAGCCCCGCAAAGCCTGGCGTGAACCCATGGTGTGGATGCTGATCGGCATGCCGCTTGCGATGGTGGCGATCGGTTTCGCGCTGTTGTTCGCTGCCGTCGATCACGGCGGACCGGTTGCCGATTCGCCGGACAAGGTCACCCGCCTGGGCCACCTGCAGCTGACCGCGGAAGAAGCGCCGCAGACCCGGGGATCCAAGCCGGTGACCGAGCTGATCCTGCGCCACAACGGCGGCATGATCGAAGCGGTGCCCACCGATGCGCGCATCGCCCGCGGCGGCGACCTCACCGTCGTCCTCACGGCGCAGGATGCTTCCGCCCAGGTGCTGGTCGTGCATCTCAAGCCCAGCGAACTGGGCTGGCGCGGTGCCGGCGTGATCAGCGACGAGCACACCTGGCGGATCGAGGCCACCTCCGATCGGGCACCGTGGCGACTCCAGGGGCAATGGCCGGCCGAGGCCCGCTTCGCGCGGCTGGCGCCGTAAGGCGGTCGTGTCGGTGGACCAGCGCGTCGGGCACAGCTGCTACCACTGCGGCGAGCGGTTGCCATCCTCGCCCGTGTGGGTGGCGCTCGACGGCCAGCCGCAGCCGTTCTGCTGCCATGGCTGCGCCACCGCTGCGCAGTGGATCCGCGACGCCGACCTGGGCGACTACTACCGCCTGCGCAGCGACGCCGGTGCGCGGGTCGATGCCGAAGCGGCCGATCTCGGCGCCTGGGACGGTGGCGAGCTGCTGGCCGAGCACACCGTGCCGGTCGACGGCGGCTGCGAGATCACCGTGCTTACCGATGGCATGCGTTGCGCGGCCTGCGCCTGGCTGGTCGATCGCGCACTGGAGCGCACGCCGGGCGTGCTCGACGCCGGGGCCAATGCGGTCACCGGGCGCATCCGCATCGCCTGGGATCCCGCCCGCACGCGGCTGTCGGCCGTGTTGGGCCAGCTGGCGATGCTTGGCTACCGGCCCTATCTGGCGGGCGATCCCGCCGCCGAACGCCAGCGCGTGACCGACCGCCGCCAATGGCTGCTCCGCCTGGGCGTCGCCGGGCTCGGTGCCATGCAGACGATGATGCTGTCCGAGGCGGCCTATCTCGATTTCGGCCATCACATGAGCGTGCCCACGCGCGATCTGTTCCGCTGGTTCACGATGCTGGTGTGCGCGCCGGTGGTGTTCTATTCCGGCTGGCCGTTCATCGAAGGCGCCTGGAACGGCCTCAAGCGGCGGCACCTGGGCATGGACGTGCTGGTCGCCGGGTCGACCCTGCTGGCCTACTTGGCCAGCGCCGTCGCCACCGTGCGCGGCGGCCCGCACGTGTGGTTCGACGCAGCCGCGATGTTCGTCTTCCTGCTGCTGCTGGCGCGCCTGCTGGAGCAGCGCGCGCGACGCATCGCCAGCGCGCAGGTGGACACGCTGGCGCGCGCTCGCCCGGTGCTGGCAGTGCGCGAACGCGCCGACGGCACGCGCGAGTCGGTGCCGCTGTCGGCGCTGCGTGTCGGCGACGTCGCCTGTGTGGCTGTGGGCGAGGCGGTGCCGGCCGACGGCGAGCTGCTCGATCCGCAGGCGATGTTCGAAGAAGCCCTGCTCACCGGCGAATCGCATCCGGTCACCAAGCGCAGCGGCGATCCGGTCTATGCCGGCACGCATTGTCGCGAGACGCCCGCCCGCCTGCGCATCACCGGCATCGGCACGGCCACGCGACTGTCGCAGCTGACCCGGCTGGTCGAGCAGGCCCAGGCGCAGCGGCCGCCGCTGGCGCAACTGGCCGACCGTATCGGTGCCGTGTTTGTCGGCGGCGTGCTGCTGGCGGCACTGGCGGTTTACCTGGGCTGGCGCATCGTCGAGCCGGAGCGGGCGTTCGAGGTGGCACTGTCGCTGCTGGTGGTGAGCTGTCCGTGCGCGCTGTCGCTGGCCGTGCCGGCGGCGCTGGCCGCAGCCAGCGGGGCGCTGGCGCGGCGCGGCATCCTGCCGGTGCGTGCCGGTGCGCTGGATCGCCTGGCGCGCGTCACCGACCTGGTATTCGACAAGACCGGCACGCTGACCCGCGTGCATCCGGTGCTCGAGGCGGTCGAGGTTTTCGATGGCATGGACGAGGCACGTGCCTGTGCGCTCGCCGCCGCGCTGGAACGCGACAGCGGCCACCCGATCGCCGCCGCATTCGCCAGTGAGGAGGAACACCTCGCAGTCCAGTCGCTGCAACTGGTCGCGGGGCAGGGGCTCACTGGCCGGGTCGACGGCGTCGACTGGAGGCTGGGTGTCGCACCGTTCGCTGCCGGCCGTGCCGACGACGGCCAGCTGTGGCTGGGCGACGGTACGCGCGCGTTCGCCCGCTTCACGATGCGCGAGGGGCTTCGCGCCGACGCGGCCGACACCATCCGTGCACTTCGCGCGCTTGGCCTCACCGTGCATCTGGCCAGTGGCGACGGCGCTGCCGCGGTGGAGCGGATGGCCGCGACCCTGGGCATCGACGATGCGCGGGCCAGGCAGCGTCCGGAGGACAAGCTCGCGCTGGTGCACGACCTGCAGGCGCGGGGACGTACCGTGGCGATGGTCGGCGACGGGCTCAACGATGCCCCGGTGCTGGCCGGTGCCGATGTTTCGCTGGCGATGGGCGAGGGCGCGGCGCTGGCCCAGCGTGCCGCCGATCTCGTGCTGACCGCGCCGGAGCTGATGCGCGTGCCGGCCGCCATCGCGCTGGCGCGACGCACGCGGCTCATCATTCGCGAGAACTTCATCTGGGCGGTGGGCTACAACCTGATCGCGCTGCCGCTGGCCGCGATGGGGCGGGTGACCCCGGGGTGGGCGGCGCTGGGGATGGCGGTATCCTCGCTGGTCGTCACCATCAACGCGCTGCGACTGATGCGCCGTTCGCGCGAGGAGCGCCGTCCATGACCATCCTGCTGATGCTGATCCCGCTCAGCCTTGTGCTGCTGGCCGTGTCCATCGGTGCTTTCGTGTGGGCGGTGCGCAGGGGCCAGTTCGACGATCTGGACACGCCGGCGCTGGACATCCTGCGCGACGATCCGCCGCCCACGCCGACCGAACCGGACGATGACGCTCGATAGCCTGACGCTGACCGCGGCGCTGCTCAGCGGCCTGCTCGGCGGCGCGCACTGCGCCGCGATGTGCGGCGGCATCGCCACCGGCTTCTCTGCTCGTGCGCCACAGGCCGGCTGGGCCGGCGCGGCGCAGCTCAATCTTGGCCGTGTCGGTGGCTATGTGCTCGCTGGCGCACTGGTCGGCGGCTTGGGCGATGGACTGCTGCGGGTGTTCGAGGTGCCGGGTCTGGCCGTGGCGATGCGGGTGGCGGTCGGCTTGGTGCTGTTGGTCGCCGGCCTGCGTCTGCTCGACCGCAGCGGACGCTTCAACGCGCTCTCGCGTCCGGGTGCCCGGGTCTGGCGCTGGCTGCAGCCCCTGCTGCGCCCGTTGCTACCGGCGAACACCATGCCGCGACGACTGGCGGCGGGCATGCTGTGGGGCTGGCTGCCGTGCGGGCTCAGTACCACGTTGTTGGTTGCCGCATGGATGCAGGCCAGTGCGGTGCATGGCGCGCTGACCATGGCGGCGTTTGGACTCGGCACGCTGCCGGTGATGTTGCCGTTGACCTGGTCCGGTGCGCGCATGGGACGCTGGATGCAGCGGCCGGGCATCCGCCATGGCGCGGGGGCGCTGGTCATCGTGGCGGGCCTGCTGACCATGGCTGCGCCCTGGCTGATGCAGGTGCCCGCCCTGCACGCGGCGCTCGGTGCGCTGGGCTGCGGGCCGCGGTTCCGCTGAGCCGGTCTGACCCCCGGAAAAAACGAAGGGCGCATTGCTGCGCCCTTCGATTCGGTCTCGCGTAACGTTGCCGTTGATCAGTAGCGGTAGTGCTCCGGCTTGTACGGGCCTTCCACGGCCACGCCGAGGTACTTTGCCTGGGCCTCGGTGAGGGTGGTCAGCTTCACGCCGATCTTCTCCAGGTGCAGGCGGGCCACTTCCTCGTCCAGCTTCTTCGGAAGGATGTAGACCTTCGGCTCGTAGATGTCCTTGTGCGCCCACAGGTCGATCTGCGCCAGCGTCTGGTTGGAGAACGAGTTGGACATCACGAAGCTCGGGTGGCCGGTGGCGCAGCCCAGGTTCACCAGGCGACCCTCGGCCAGCAGGAAGATCGAGCGGCCGTCCTTGAAGGTGTACTTGTCCACCTGCGGCTTGATGTTGAGCTTGGTGGCGCCGCTCTTCTGCAGCCGCTCGACCTGGATCTCGTTGTCGAAGTGGCCGATGTTGCAGACGATGGCCTGGTCCTTCATGGCCTGCATGTGCTCGAGCGTGATCACGTCCTTGTTGCCGGTGGTGGTGACGTAGATGTCGCCACGGCCCAGGGTGGACTCGACGGTGTTGACCTCGAAGCCTTCCATCGCCGCCTGCAGGGCATTGATCGGGTCGATCTCGGTGACCACCACGCGGGCACCGTAGGCGCGCAGCGAGTGGGCGCAGCCCTTGCCGACGTCACCGTAACCGCAGACCACCGCCAGCTTGCCGGCCAGCATCACGTCCATCGCGCGCTTCAGGCCGTCGGCCAGCGACTCGCGGCAGCCGTACAGGTTGTCGAACTTGCTTTTGGTGACCGAGTCGTTGACGTTGATCGCCGGCACCAGCAGCTTGCCCGCCTCGGCCAGCTGGTACAGGCGGTGCACGCCGGTGGTGGTCTCCTCGGAGACGCCCTTCCAGTCCTTCACCACGGTGTGCCAGAAGCCCGGGCGCTCGGCGTGCACGCGCTTGAGCAGGTTCTTGATCACCTGCTCCTCATGGCTCTCCGAGGCGGTGTCGACCCAGCGGTCGCCCTTCTCGAGCTCGTAGCCCTTGTGGATCAGCAGGGTGACGTCGCCACCGTCGTCCACCACCAGCTGCGGGCCGAGGTAGCCGCCCTTGCCGTCGGGGAAGGACAGCGCGTCCAGCGTGCAGTCCCAGTACTCCTCCAGCGTCTCGCCCTTCCAGGCGAACACCGGGGTGCCGGAGGCGGCGATCGCCGCGGCGGCGTGGTCCTGGGTAGAGAAGATATTGCACGAGGCCCAGCGCACGTCGGCGCCGATGTCCTTCAGCGTCTCGATCAGCACGCCGGTCTGGATCGTCATGTGCAGCGAGCCGGTCACGCGCACGCCCTTGAGCGGGGCGCTGGCGGCGTACTTCTTGCGGATCGACATCAGGCCCGGCATTTCCTGCTCGGCGATGTCCAGCTCCTTGCGGCCGAAGTCGGCCAGGCCGATGTCGGCGATCTTGTAGTCGTGCGAAACGGTTTCGCGGGTAACAGCATTCATTCGGAGAGCTCCAGTTCTGTGCAGGAGCCCCGCGGCGCCGGGGAAGGTCGCTCGCGAGACTGCCGCGTGATAGCAACCGGGCGCCGTTTTCGAACCTGCCGCGTCGAGCCTGGCCACCGGTGCTTTCCGGTCCGGATAACCGGACGGAATGGCGGAAGTCCGCCTGCCTGTGGTCGCAGCGCCCCTCGACGGGCAGCGCACCATTGTAGCGGCAACCGGCCCGGGCTGTCCGCCCGGGTGTGCAGCGTGGACCGTTTCTTGACATGCTGCACCCGCAGCATTTGCTAGTCTTGACCGGATTCACACAAGGGAGACCTCCATGCCTTTCCAGCCCGACACCCCCGACCTGCCGCACGACGCCCCCCTGCGCGAGGACGTCAGCCGGATCGGCGCGATGGTCGGGCAGATGCTGGCCGAGCAGCGCGGCGAGGCCTTCTTCGAGAAGGTCGAGGCGGTGCGCACCAGCGCCATCCGCCGCCGCCGCGAGGACGAGCCGGTGGCCCTGCTGGACCGGGCGCTGAGCGGCATGCAGGCGGATGAGGCCGAGGCGCTGGCGCGTGCCTTCGCCACCTATTTCCAGGCGGTCAACATCGCCGAGCGGGTGCATCGCATCCGCCGCCGCCGCGACTACCAGCGCAGCGGCCATACCCCGCAGCCCGAGTCCCTGCTCGACGTGCTGACCCGGCTCAAGGCGCAGGGCGTCACCGCCGCCGAGCTGGTCGACTGGCTCGGCCGCCTGCACGTGGAGCCGGTGTTCACCGCCCATCCGACCGAGGCGGTGCGCCGCTCGCTGCTGGAGAAGGAGCAGGCGATCGTCCGCTCGCTGGTGGACAACTTCGACCCCACCCGCACCCCGCAGGAACGCAAGGAGGACGACGACCGCATCTTCATGGCGCTGTCCTCCGGCTGGCAGACCGCCGAGGCCTCGCCGGTGCAGCCCACCGTGCAGGACGAGCACCACCACGTCGGCTTCTACCTGGCCAACCCGATCTACCGCATCGTGCCGGCGCTGTACGAACAGCTGGCCGACGCGCTGCAGCAGGTCTACGGCATCGCGGTGCCGATGCCGCGGCTGCTCTCCTTCGCCACCTGGGTCGGTGGCGACATGGACGGCAACCCCAACGTGGGCGCCGACACCATCGCCGCCAGCCTGGCCAGCCAGCGCGCCCACGTGTTGGAACACTACGAGGAAGACGTGGCCGGGCTGGCCCGCCTGCTCAGCCAGACCGAGGGCCGCGTGGCCGTATCGCCGGAGCTGCTGGCGCGTCTGGAGGACTACCGCGCACGCTTCCCGTCCGCGGCGAAGAAGATCCGCCCGCGCCACGCCGACATGCCGTACCGCACCCTGCTCACCCTGATCGGCGCGCGCCTGCAGGCCACCCACGAGGACGACCATCCGGAAGGCTATGCGTCCGTCGACGAGCTGGCCGGCGACCTGGAACTGATCGCGCAGAGCCTGATCGACCACCACGGCCTGCACGCCGGCGCCTATGCGGTGCTGCGCCTGATCCGCCGCGTGCGCACCTTCGGCCTGCACCTGGCGCGGCTGGACGTGCGGCAGGATTCGCAGGTGCACGACGACGCCCTCGCCGCGCTGCAGGGCGACGCCGGCTGGGGCCAGCGCAGTCCGGCCGAGCGGGTGGAGAAACTGCATCCGTTCGCCAGCGGCGAGCAGTCGCTGGCCCCGGTCGAGGAGGAGAACGCCCGGCGCATGCGCTCGGTGTTCGAGGCGCTGGGTACGGCCCGCCGCCGCTACGGTCCCGAGGCGATCGGCCTGTACATCATCTCGATGGCGCGCACCGCGGCCGACGTGCTGGCCGTGCTCGCGCTGGCTCGCCACGGCGGGCTGGCCGCGGAAGGCGAGCCGGTGCCGCTGGACGTGGCGCCGCTGTTCGAGACGGTGGACGATCTCAAGAACGCCCCGGCCACGCTGCGCGCGCTGCTCGCCGACCCGGTCTACCGCACCCACCTGGCCTCGCGCGGCGACCGCCAGTGGGTGATGCTCGGCTACTCCGACAGCGGCAAGGACGGTGGCACGCTGGCTTCGCGCTGGGGCCTGCAGCGCGCCCAGGTGGAGCTGCTGGACATCGCCCACGAGGCCGGCATCCAGCTCGCCTTCTTCCACGGTCGCGGTGGCTCGGCCAGCCGCGGCGGCGCCCGCATGACGCCGGCGCTGATGTCCTCGCCGCGCGGCTCGGTGGCCGGCGTGTTGCGGGTGACCGAGCAGGGCGAGGTGATCCACCGCAAGTACGGCATCCGCGCGCTGGCGCTGCGCAACCTGGAGCAGACCGTCGGCGCCGTGCTGCGCGCCAGCCTGCGCCCGCGAGAGGTGGAGCCGCGCGAGGACGCCTGGCGCGAGCGCATGCACGTGCTCTCGGCGACCAGTCGCCGGCACTACCGCGCCTTCGTCGACCGCGAGGGCTTCGTCGAGTATTTCCGCGCCGCCACGCCGATTGACGTGATCGAGCGCATGACCCTGGGCTCGCGCCCCTCGCGCCGGCGCTCCATGCGCGGCGTGCAGGACCTGCGCGCGATCCCCTGGGTGTTCTCCTGGACCCAGTGCCGCTCGATCATCACCGGCTGGTATGGCCTGGGCACCGCGCTGCAGCAGGGCGCCGCCGAGTTCGGCGAGGCGGCGCTGGTCGAAATGGCGCGCGACTGGCCGTTCTTCAGCAACATGCTGGACGACGTCGAGATGGTGCTGGCCAAGTGCGACCTGGCCATCGCCGAGGCGTTCTCGAAGCTGGCAGGCGAACTGCACGCGCCGTTCTTCGCGCTGATCCGCGAGGAGTTCGCACGCACCTGCCACTGGGTGCTGCGCTTGAAGGGCAGCGACGAGCTGCTGCAGGACTCGCCGCGGCTCGCGCAGTCGATCCGCCTGCGCAATCCGTACGTTGACCCGATGAGCGTGCTGCAGATCGACCTGCTTCGGCGCTGGCGCGCCAGCGACCGCGAGGACGAGGCCCTGCTGCGCGCCCTGGTCGCCTGCGTCAACGGCGTCTCGCAGGGCCTGCAGAACACCGGCTGATCGGTCGCCGTTGGACCGGGTGTATCGCTTCGCTGGCGTACGCTCGATGCGCGCTGAACCGCACGGCACGGCGGGATTGGCACCGTCACCGGCGCGCGGATACGCTCCGCGCTCCATTCCCGAAGCCTGCCTGCCATGTCGATGCCGACCCCGCCTTCGCCCCGCCTGCATCCGCTCGCCTTCCTGATCTTCGGCTCGCGCTGGCTGCAGCTGCCGCTGTACCTGGGGCTGATCGTGGCACAGTGCGTCTACGTGTTCCTGTTCGGCAAGGAGCTGTGGCACCTGATCCACGAGGCGCCGCGGCTGGGCGAGCAGGAGATCATGCTGATCGTGCTCGGCCTGATCGACGTGGTGATGATCTCCAACCTGCTGATCATGGTGATCGTCGGCGGCTACGAGACCTTCGTCTCGCGGCTGGGGCTGGAGCACCACCCGGACCAGCCGGAGTGGCTCAGCCACGTCAACGCGTCGGTGCTGAAGGTGAAGCTGGCGATGGCGATCATCGGCATCTCCTCGATCCACCTGCTGAAGACCTTTATCGCCGCCGGCGCCCTCGAGGGCCTGCCGTTCTGCTCGCCCGACGTGCTCGCCACGATGGCCGACACCATGAACACCGCCAGCACCCTCAAGTGCTCCACCCTGACCACGGTCGGCGTGATGTGGCAGACGATCATCCACCTGGTGTTCATCGCCTCGGCGATCGGCATCGCCTGGACCGACCGCATCATGCAGGCCGGCGTGGCGCGCATGCGCGACGCCCACTGACGCCTTTGCTGTAGGAGCCTGCTCGCAGGCGATGCTCCTGCTCCTGATCCACATCGAAGCCGAAGAGCATCGCCCGCCAGCGGGCTCCTGCAACGGGTCGGTGGCCTACACCTCCAGCCGGTCGTCGGGACGCGCCACCAGCGCGTACAGCGCGGGCATCAGGAACACGCTGATCAGCAGGCGGGTGAACAGGCCGCTGACGATTACCAGTGCGAATGGTCGCTGCGTGTCGGTGCCCACGCCGGTGGCCAGTGCCGCCGGCAGCAGGCCGAGCGCGGCGACCAGCGCGGTCATCATGATCGGCCGCAGCCGCAGGATCGCCGCCTCGCGGATCGCCGGCGCGAGCGCCATGCCGCCCAGGCGCAGCTCGTTGACGTAGGAGATGTAGACCACCGCGGTCTGCACCGACACGCCGAACAGCGCCAGGAAGCCGATGCCCGAGGACACCGAGAACGGGGTGTTGGTGAGCCACAGCGCGATCAGTCCGCCCACCGGGGCCGACAGCGCCACGCCGAGCACGGTGATGAACGGGAACTTGAAGTTGCTGTACAGCGTGAACAGCAGCAGGAAGATCAGCCCCACGGTGAGCGGCACGATCACGCGCAGCTGCGCGCTGGACGCCACGTACTCCGAATACTCGCCACCCCAGTCGGTGCGGTAGCCGCGCGGCAGCGCCACCTGCTTCTTCACCTGGGCAATCGCATCGCCCACCGCACCGGCCAGGTCGCGTCCCTGCACCGAGAACTGCACGCCGATGTAGCGCGAGCTGTCCTGCCGGTAGATGAAGGAGGCGCCGTTGGTGACGCGGATGTCGGCCAGCGCCTTCAGCGGGATCTGCTTGCCCTCGGGCGTGGCGACCAGCAGGTTGCCGATCGCCGCCGGGTTGTCGCGGTAGCGCTCCTGCAGCCGCACCACCAGGTCGAACTCCTTCTCGCCCTGGACCACCTGGGTGGCGACGTCGCCGCCGATCGCGGTCTGGATCAGGCCGTTGATGTCCGACACGTTGACGCCGTAGCGGGCGATCGCCGCGCGGTTCACGTCGATGGTCAGGCTAGGTTGGCCGAGTTCCTGCACCAGGGTCACATGGGTGATGCCGCGAACCTTCTCCAGCACGTGCTTGATCGCCTGGCCCTTGGCCTGCAGCGTGGGCAGGTCCGGTCCGAACACCTTCACCGCCAGCGCGCTCTTCAGGCCCGTCTCGGCCTCGTCCACCGCGTCCTCGGCCGGCTGGGTGTAGTTGAAGGTGATGCCGGGGAACTGCGCCAGCTTGCGGTTCATCGCCGCGATCAGCTCGGGCTTGGTGCGGTACTCGCCGGTCCACTGCGAGTAGGGCTTCAGGCCCACGTAGAACTCGGCGTTGAAGAAGCCGGTGTGGTCGGTACCGTCGTCGGGACGCCCCAGTTCGCTGGACACGATGGTGACCTGCGGGAAGCTGCGGAGGATCGCGCGGATCTGAGGGGTGACCTTGGCCGCCTCGTCGAACGAGATGGTGTAGGGCATGGTGGCGCGCACCCACAGCGCGCCCTCGTCCAGGTGCGGCATGAACTCGGCGCCGATGCGCGGCACCAGCAGCAGCGAGACGGCCAGCACGACCACCGAGGCGAGCACGGTGCCGCGCGCGCGGGCCAGGCAGAAATCCAGCCCCTTCGCGTAGACCGACTTGATGGCCTCGAACGCGCGGTTGCGCCGTTCGCGCACACCCTTGCGCATGAACCACGAGCACAGCACCGGCAGCAGCGTGAGCGTGACGACGAGCGAGCCGACCAGGGCGAAGATCATGGTGTCGGCCATCGGCTTGAACAGCGTGCCGGAGGGCCCGGAGAGCACGTAGATCGGCAGGAAGCTGACCACGATCACCGCCACCGCGTAAAACAGCGGGCGGTCCACTTCCGCCGCCGCGGCGCGGATCACCTCGAACACCCCGACGTCCTCGCCCTTCCGCTCGGCGAGCTGGCGATAGATGTTCTCCACCATCACCACGGCCGCGTCGACCAGGATGCCGAAGTCGATCGCGCCGATCGACAGCAGGTTGGCCGAGGCGCCCTGCGCATCCAGGCAGATGAAGGCGACCAGCAGCGCCAGCGGGATGGTGGTGGCGACGATCAGGCCGGCGCGCAGGTCGTACAGGAAGAACACCAGCACCACGACCACCAGCAGCATGCCGCGCACCAGGTTGTCGCGGACCACGTCGGTGGTGCGGCTGATCAGCTCGCTGCGGTCGTAGAACGGGACGATCTTCACGTCCTTCGGCAGCACGTCGGCGTTGAGCTCGCGGGTCTTCGCCTCGACCCGCTTGAGCACGTCCTGGGTCTTCGAGCCGGTGCGCAGGAAGATCACGCCCTCGACTGCGTCGTTCTGGTCCTGGTAGCCGAACTCGCCAAGTCGCGGCGCGATGCCGGTGGTCACTTCACCGACATCCTTGACCAGCACCGGCGAGCCGTTGTGCTGCATGAGTACGACGTTGCCGATGTCCTGCAGCGTCTTCAGTCGGCCCTCGCCGCGGATGTAATAGAACTGGCTGCCCTGGGTGTAGAAGCCGCCGCCGGCATTGGCGTTGTTGGCGGCCAGTGCCGATTCCACCTGGGTGGCGGTGAGGCCGAGCGCGGCCAGCCGGGTCTGGTCCAGCTTCACCTGGTACTGCAGCGTGCCGCCGCCGAAGCCGGAGTCGTCGGCCACGCCGGGCACGGAGCGGAAGGCCGGCTCGACGGTCCAGTCCTCGATCGTCTTCAGCTCGGTGGGCGAACGATCCGGGCTCTGCAGCACGTAGCGGTAGATCAGCCCCGAGGGCGAGGACATCGGCGATACCGAGGGCGTCACGCCGTCGGGTAGGCCGAGGTCGCCCATCCGGTTGAACACTTCCTGGCGGGCGAAGTACTTGTCGGTGCCGTCGGCGAAGGTGATGTCCACCACCGACAGGCCGTACAGCGAGATCGAGCGGGTGACCGCAGTGCGCGGGATGCCGGTCATGCCGCGTTCGACCGGCACGGTGATCAGCCGCTCGACCTCTTCGGCGGCGTGGCCGGGCCATTGCGTCACCAGCTCCACCATGGGCGGCGACAGGTCGGGGTAGGCGTCCACCGGCAGCCGCCCGATCGAGTGCAGGCCGGCACCGACCAGGATGAGGGTGAGCAGCAGCACCAGCAGGCGCTGGCCGAGCGAGGCGCCGACGATGCGGTTCATCACCGAGGCGGTGCGGGAAGGGGTCTCGCCCCCGGGCGTCGGCGTGCTCATTGGTTCTGCATGAACTGCATGAACAGGCCGCCGTCGACAACCACCTTGTCACCGGCCTGGAGCCCCTCGTCCACCACCACGCGGTCGCCGGTGCGCTGGCCCTGGGTGACGTGGCGGCGGGCGAAGCTGCCGTCGGGCTGCGCGACGTAGACGAACGGCAGGTTCTCGTCGTCGCGCAGGATCGCCGAGACCGGCACCAGCAGGCCTTGCGAGCCGGTCTTGGCGCTCAGCGTCACGTTCACGTACATCTGCTTGCGCAGCGCGTCGTCGGGATTGGGGGCGCTGACACGCACGTCGACCAGCCCGGTGTCCGGGTTGACCACCCCGCCGATGCTGGTGACCGTGCCGGTGATCGCCGTGCCGCCGTCACCGGTGCGGATCTCGGCGCTGTCACCCAGGTGCACGCGTGCCACCTCGGCCGGCGTCACCTGCGCCATCACCCACATGTGCGAGAGGTCGGCCACGGTGAAGCAGGCGGTGCTGCCGGCCTGCAGCAGCTGGCCCGGGTTGATCAGCCGTTCCACCACGGTGCCGGCGATCGGCGCGCGGATCGCGCCGCCGGCGTCGGGCACGGCGCGCCCGGCCTGGATCACGCGGATCGAACCCTCGTCCACGCCCATCGCCAGCAACGCCTGGCGCGCCGCATCGCGGTCGGCCTCGGCGCTCACTGCGTCGGTGGCGGCCTGGGCGGCCTCGCGCGCCGACACGCCGTGATGGGCGAGCAGGTCCTGGTCCATGTCGGCGATATGGCGGGCATTGCGTGCGGCGACCAGCGCCTTGCGGTACGCGCCGACCGCGGCGGCGAAATCGGACGAGGCCACGGTGGCCAGCACCTGATCCTTCGCCACCCGGTCGCCCGGTGCGACCCGCAGGCGTACCACCGGTCCGGTGAACGGTGCGATCACGCTGGTGGCGCGCTCGTTGTCGAAGTCCACCCGGCCGGTGGTCTCGATGGCCGGATGGAAGCTGCCCAGGGCCACGGTCTGCAGGCGGATGTGCTGGCGCTGCTCGGCGCTGAGCGTGACGTCGTGCGCGGAGACCTTTGCGGTGTCGCTCGCGTCTTGCCGACCGCCCGAGCAGCCGGCCATCGTCACGGCGCCGAGCGCGAGCGCCAGCGTGGTCGCGTGGATCCGCATCAGGCGGGAAGGATTACTGGTCATGGTGGTTCCCGTCGGAAGGGGGCGCGGCGTGGGCGTCGGCATGCCACCAGCCGCCGCCGAGCGCATGGAACAGCGCGGCGGTGTCGGCAAGGCGGGCGGCCTGCGCCTGCACCAGCGTCATGCGCGCCTGCTGGTACGCCTGTTCGGCGTTGAGCACGGCGAGGTAGTCGGCGTAGCCGTCCTTCCACTGCCGCTGCGAGAGATCGAGCGTGACCTTGGCCGCATCCGCGGCGGTCGCCGCGGACTTCAGACCGTCGGCGTCCTGCTGCAGCGCGACCAGGGTGTCGGCCACGTTCTGGAAGGCGACCAGCACCGTGCTGCGGTACTGCTCGGCGGCCTCCACGTAGGCAGCCCGCGCCGCGCGTTCCTGGTGGCGCAGCGCGCCACCCTGGAACAGCGGCGCGGTGATCGCAGCGCCGACGTTCCAGAAGCCGGTGCCGGCGTGGAACACCTGGTTGATCGCCAGCGCGGTGCTGCCGGCGGTGGCGCTCAACTCTATTTGCGGCAGCCGCGCGGCCTCGGCCACGCCGATCGCCGCGCTCGCCGCGTGCAGGTTGGCTTGCGCCTGCAGCACGTCGGGACGTTGCGCCACCAGCTGCGAGGGCAGGCTCAGCGGCAGCTCGGCCGGCAGGCTGAAACCGTCGAGGGTGAAGTGCGCCGCGTCGGCATCGCCGGGGAACTGGCCGGTGAGTACCGCCAGCGCGTGCTGCTGCTGGGCCAGCTGCAGCCGCAGCGGCGGCAGCGTCGCGTTGACCTGGGCCAGTTGCGACTGTTGCGCGGCCAGGTCGAGCCGGCTGGCGTAGCCCTTGTCGAACCGGTGCTGGACGATGTCCAGCATCTGCCGGTTGAGCTTGAGCAAGTCCTGCGTGGCATCGAGCTGCGCCTGCAGCGAGGCGACCTGCACCGCGGTGTTCACGACGTTGGCGCTGAGCGTGATCCGCGCGGCGATGAGCTGGTAGCGGACGGCGTCCTCCTGCGCGGCCAGCGATTCGACCGTGCGCCGGTTCAGCCCGAACACGTCCGGCACGTAGGACACGCTCACCTGCGGGGTGAACAGGTTGTAGAGATAGGCGTTGGAGCTGGGTACCGGGGCAAGCGCACCGGGCGGATCCTGCTCGCGGCTGGCCGAGACGCCCGCGCTCACCGCCGGGAAATAGCTGCCGCGCCCGGCCAGGGTGGTTTCGTGGGCCACGGTGAGCGCCGCCCGTGCAGCCTTCAGGTCGTGGTTGTGGGCCAGCGCCTGTCGCACCAGCTTGTCCAGTGGCGCGGAGTGGAACAGCGTCCACCAGTCCGCCGGGATCGAGCCCCCGTCATGGAAGCGTTGCGGCGTGCCCTCGACAACCCCGGCCTGGCCCACCGTGTGGGTGAGTGGCTTGTCGAGATAACGGTGCTGGTCCGGTGCCTGCGGCGGCTTGAAGTCGGGTCCGACCGCACAGCCGCCCAGGGCGGCGGTAGCGACCAGCAGCAGGCTCGCCCTGCGCCAGGCGAACCGTGAGGGTCGGGCGCGGTGCGTGTGAAGCCGTGGTGAGAGCATCCGGAGGCGTCGCTCGGCGTGTCGGAAACAGCGGACGCTATAACGTAACAAGGGTGGCTGGAAAGACCTGCCGAAAGTCATGTCCAGAATCGCAAAAACATACGCCACACAAGGACTTGGAGCGGTCGACCGATCAGGCCGGAGCGCAAGGGTGGAACCTCGCGCGGGCAGCGGCCCCGGGAGCGTCACAACCAATGGTTAAACAATCATTTGGAAGCGTGTTCTGAGCAGTGACCTGTGGATTTGATGCGATCTTCACGATACGGTTTGCATCAGTTCACCGAGTGCTGCCCGCATGACCGTCCTTTTTTCTCCCGCTTTCGCCCGGCGCAGTTGGCCAGCTCGCCTGGTCGCGACGGTGGCCCTGATGCTGGTTCTGGCCGGTGTGGCGCATGCCGGAGAGACCTCGGTGATCGTCGACGGCACCACGGGGCTGGTGCTCAGCGAGAACCATGCGGACGAGCCGCACGCGCCTGCTTCGCTGACCAAGATGATGACCATGTACCTGGCCTTCCAGGCGCTGCGCGACGGTCGGCTGAAGATGACCGAGAAGATGCCCGTGTCGGCCCACGCGGCGGGCATGGAACCGACCAAGCTCGGGCTGCGCGCGGGACAGACGATCACGGTGCATGACGCGATCCTCGGCATGATCACCAAGTCGGCCAATGACGCGGCGACGGTGGTTGCCGAGCGGCTCGGCAAGGGGTCGGAGGCCCGTTTCGTCGACGCCATGAACGCGCAGGCGCTGCTGCTCGGCATGAGTCATACCCATTTCACCAACGCCTCCGGCCTGCCGGGCGGTGACGAGACGACCACTGCGCGTGACATGAGCCGGCTGGCGATGGCGTTGTATCGCGATTTCCCGTCCCGGGCGCCGCTGTTCGCCACCACGCAGTTCCGCTTCCGCGGCCGCCTCGTCCGCGGGCACAACCACCTGATGGCGCACTACCGCGGCATGGATGGCCTGAAGACCGGATACACGGCGGCAGCGGGCTACAACCTCGCCTCGACGGCGGTGCGCAACGGTCACCGGCTGTTCGGCGTCGTGCTCGGTGGGGACACCTGGCGCGCCCGCGACCACCGCATGGCCGAGCTGCTCGACCGCGGCTTCGCCGATCGCGCCCGGGAAGCGGCCGTGTTCGCCTCGGCACCGCATCCGCAGCGCCATGGGCTGGCCCATCGCGTGCTCAATGCACTCTCGCCGATCGGCACGGCCGAAGCGGAGACGCTGCGGCCGCCGCCGCTCCAGGTGGACAGGCCGCCCGTCGCCGAGCCGATCAAGGCCCAACTCGCGCCGACCCGCTGAGCGCTCCCGCGCTTCAGCCGTCCAGCTCGCTCCAGCGTGCGTAGGCGGCGTCCAGTTCGGCCTGCGTCTTTGCCAGCGCCTCGTTGGCGGCGGTGACCGCGGCGCTGTCCTGTCGGAAGAAGGCCGGGTCGCTCATCGCGGCGGTGCGTTCGGCGATGTCGTTTTCCAGCGCCTCGATGCGTGCGGGCAACTGCTCCAGCTCGCGCTGGTCCTTGAAGCTGAGCTTGCGCTTCGCGACCGTCGATGCAGCTGCCGGGGCGGGGGCTGCAGGCGGCGCGGCCGCGGGTGCTGCAGCTGTGGCGGATACAGCCGTCGGACGCTGGCGCAGCCAGTCGCTGTAGCCGCCGACGTATTCGCCGACCCGGCCGTCCCCCTCCAGCACCAGGGTGCTGGTGACCACGTTGTCGAGGAACGCGCGGTCGTGGCTGACCAGCAGCAGGGTGCCGGGGTAGTCGGTGAGCAGTTCCTCCAGCAACTCCAGCGTCTCGACGTCGAGATCGTTGGTCGGTTCGTCCATCACCAGCAGGTTGGACGGCTGGGCGAACAGCTTGGCCAGCAGCAGGCGGTTGCGCTCACCGCCGGACAGCCGGGTGATCGGCGCCCGTGACCGCTCCGGCGAGAACAGGAAATCCTGCAGGTAGCCGACGATGTGCTTGCGCTGGCCGTTGAGCTCGATGAACTCGCGGCCCTCGGCGACGTTGTCCAGCGCGTTGAGATTGTCGTTGAGCTGGGCGCGGTGCTGGTCGAAGTAGGCGATCTGCAGGCCGGTGCCGAGCGTGGCGGTGCCGCGCTCGGGCTTGAGCTGGCCCAGCATGATCTTCAGCAGCGTGCTCTTGCCGGCGCCGTTGGGGCCGACGATGCCGATGCGGTCGCCGCGCATCACCGTGGTGGTGAGGTCGTCGATCAGCACGCGGCCGCCGTAGCTCTGGTGCACGTGATCGAGGTCGATGACCTTCTTGCCGGAGGCCTGCGCCGCGGCGGCCGTGATCTTCACGTTGCCGGACAGTTCGCGTCGTTGCGCGCGCTCCACGCGCAGCGCCTTGAGCGCGCGCACGCGGCCCTCGTTGCGGGTGCGGCGGGCCTTGATCCCCTGACGGATCCACACCTCTTCCTGCGCCAGCTTCTTGTCGAACAGCGCATTGGCCTGCGCTTCGGCGTGCAGGCGTTCCTCGCGGCGGCGCAGGTAGTTGTCGTAGTCGCCGGGCCAGTCGGTGAGCTGGCCGCGGTCGATCTCGACGATGCGCGTTGCGAGTGCGCGCAGGAAGGCACGATCGTGGGTGACGAACACGATGCTGCCGTCGAACGACTTGAGGAAGCCCTCCAGCCAGTCGATCGCCTCGATGTCCAGGTGGTTGGTCGGCTCGTCCAGCAGCAGCACGTCGGGCTTGCGCACCAGCGCCTGGGCCAGCAGCACGCGGCGCTTCATGCCGCCGGACAGCGCGGCGAAGTCGGTGTCGCCGGGCAGCTCCAGCCGGGCGATCACGTCGGCGACGCGGCGGTCCAGGTCCCAGCCGTTCTGCGCCTCGATCTGGTGCTGCACGTCGCCGAGCGCGTCGAAGTCGCCCTCGGCGAGCAGGTGGTGGTAGCGCGCCAGCAGGTGGCCGAGGTCGCCGAGGCCGTCGGAGACCACGTCGAACACGCTGCCCCCGGTGCCCTGCGGCACCTCCTGCGCCATGCGCGCGACGACGATGCCGTTCTGCACGCGCACCTCGCCGTCGTCGGCCTGCAGCTCGCCGGCGATCAGCTTCATCAGGGTGGATTTGCCTTCGCCGTTGCGACCGACGATGCACACGCGCTCGTTGCGGTCGATCGACAGATCGACGTGTTCGAGCAGGAGGGGGCCGCCGATCGAGAAGTCGACGCGCTGCAATTGGATCAGGGACATCCGCCCATTGTACGGGCCCCGGGCATCCGGCTGGAGGTCGGGACATGCAGCGCCAGGCGACCTGGTCTAGACTTCGCCGGCTGTCCGCTCGGAATCCGTGATGAATCGCTGGAACGAACGCTACGCGGGTGAGGGTTTCCTGTTCGGAACCGCACCCAACGCTTTCCTCCGCGCCCAGCGGCACCGGCTGCCTGCCTCCGGCAGCGCGCTGGCGGTCGCCGATGGCGAGGGGCGCAATGGCGTCTGGCTGGCCGAACAGGGCCTGGACGTGCTGGCCGTGGATGCTTCCGAGGTGGGATTGGCCAAGAGCCGCCGCCTGGCCGCCGAGCGCGGCGTGACCCTCGCCTGGGAGCTGGCCGACCTGGCCAGCTGGGATTTCGGGCGTGAGCGCTTTGACGTGATCGCGGCGATCTTCATCCAGTTCGCCGATCCGGCGTTGCGTACCCGGATCTTCGACGGCATGAAGGCCGCGCTGAAGCCCGGTGGCGTGCTGCTGCTGGAGGGCTACCGGCCCGAACAGCTGGACTACCGCACCGGCGGACCGTCCGAGCTGGCCAACCTGTACACCGAGCCGATGCTGCGCGAGGCCTTTGCTGACCTGCACATCGAATACCTGGCGTCGTACGACGCCGAACTGGACGAAGGAGCGGGTCATCGGGGGATGTCCGCACTGATCGACCTGGTGGCGCGCAAACTCGGCTGAGCCGGTACCAAGGAGGAACCCTCGGGGGGAGGGCATGAGGGGGGCATTGACCGATCACTATGCCGAGGCCAAGCGCGTCGCGCTGGCTGCTGCCGACCTGCCGGAATCCGAGCGGGACGGGTTCGTCGCGGGCGAGTGCGGGCTGGACGAGGCGTTGCTGAGCGAAGTCCGCTGGATGCTCGCGGCGATCGACTCGACGCATACCGCCCCGTTGCCGGTCCTTCAGGTCACCTCGCCGGACTTGACCGGCAGCGACGCGCAAGCGCGCGACACCCGACATTACCGGTTGCTCCGTCACCTCGGCGAGGGCGGCATGGGAACGGTGTACCTGGCCGAACGGGTCGACGACGACTTCAGCCAGCAGGTGGCGCTGAAACTGCTCACCGCGGCAGCGGAGGGTTCGCCGGTGCTCACCGAGCGCTTCTGCCAGGAGCGCAAGCTGCTGGCGCGGCTGGAGCATCCCGGAATCGCTCGCCTGCTCGATGGCGGATTGCTTGCCGATGGCCGGCCGTTCCTGGCGATGGAGTATGTCGACGGCGAACGGATCGATGTCTGGTGCAGCAGGCGCAGCCTGGATTTGCCCAGCCGGATCGAGCTGTTCCTGAAGGTGTGTGCGGCGGTGGAGTACGCGCACCGCAACCTGATCATCCATCGCGACCTGAAGCCGGCGAACATCCTGGTGACGGCAGACGGATCGCCGAAGCTGCTCGACTTCGGCATCGCGCGCATGCTTGGCGACCATCTCGACCCCCAGCGGACCGCGACGGCCGCGCAGGCGATGACCCTGGCCTACGCGAGCCCCGAGCAGATCGAGCGGTCGCCACTGACCACGGCAGCCGACGTGTATTCGCTGGGCGTGGTGCTCTACCAGCTGGTCGCCGGGCGTCGCCCTTACCAGGAACTGGTGACGCCGCACCTGCTGTCCAATGCCATCGTCGGCGGCAACATCGTGTCGCCCGGCCGAGCCGCCCGCCTGGCACGGCAGGAAGCTGGCCTGCCGCCTGCCCGAGGCCGCGCGGTGCCCTCGGACCTGGAGGCGATCATCCTCAAGGCGTTGCGTCGCCGGATCGACGAGCGCTATGCGAGTGTCACCGAGCTGGCGATCGACCTGCGACGCTTCCTCGAGTGCCGTCCGGTCGAGGCGAGGCGGGGGCGCCACCTGTACCGGGCACGCCGCTACGTGCAACGCAACGGCTGGCAGTTGGCGGCCGCTGGCGTGGTGTTGCTGACCATGCTGGTTGGCTTGTTCGCCTCGCTGGTCGCCCTGGACGATGCGCGTGCCGCACGTCGCCTCGCCGAGCAGCGGCAGCAGCAGCTCGAGCGTGTGGTGGACTTTCAGCAGTCGATGCTCGACAGCGTGGACATCGATGCGATGGGACATGCGATCGCTGGTGCGCGCGAAGGGGACGCTCCGGCAAACCCCGCGGGTTATACCGACCTGGCGCGTCGCGTGCTGGACACCTTCGTGGTCAACCATGCGCTGGATCGGGTCGGGCACGATTTTGCCGACGCACCGCAGCTGGCCGCGAATGTTCGCCAGTCGCTGGCACGGGTGCTGCTCAACATCGGCAGTTACGACCACGCAGCGACCGAGCTGGAGCAGGTGCTGGTGGCGCGGCGCAGGCTGCGACCCGCGGACCCGGACGGGGTGCTGTCGGCGCAGCTGGATCTGGCACGCGTCCGTTTGCGGCAGGGCGATCTGGCCTCGGCGGGGGCGCTCTATTCGGGGGTGGTGGCGGCTACGGCGCTGCGGCCACGCAGCGATCCGGTGCGCATCCGGGCCGAAGCGGGCCGGGCCAAGGTGCTGGCGGGCCAGGGCCATCTGGAGGAAGCGCGCCAGGACCAGCAGTCGCTATACGACACGCTCAGCCGGACGATGCCGGCAACCAACCCCGGACTGCTTCGACTGCGCCGCGACCTCGTCTCCACCCTGATCGGGCTGGGCCTGCGCGACGAGGCTTTGACGCTGGCCGAGCCGATGGTCGGACTCGACCGTGCCACGTTCGGGCCCGAGGCGCCCGAGACGCTGGACGCAATGGTCACCCTGGCACAGCTGCAGCACTACCGGCAAAACTTCGAGCAGTCATTGGCGCTGGCCAGCGAAGTGGCCGACATCCGTACCCGCCGGCTTGGGCCGGACCACCCGGATACGCTGGCGGCCCGCAACATGGTGGCTACGGACGAGGTTTACCTCTCCAGGGATGCAGCGACCTACGCCAGGGCACACAGTGATGTGAGCGCCGTGATCGATGCGCGCACGCGCGTCCTCGGTGCCAATCATCCCGCGACCATCTCCTCGATGACCCTCATGGTCCGCTTGCTGGCGCAGCGGGGCAATACCAGCAGCGATCCGGCGTCCCGCCACCAGTTCCTGACGCAGGCAATCGCCATCGAACGGAAGATCCTTGCGGCAAGGCTTGAGCAGTTTGGCGAGAATCATCCCGATACCCTGATGGCGCACGGTAGCCTGGCCAACCTGCTCAGCTACGATGGCCAGTATCAGGAGGCGCTGAGCCAGGCGCGGCTGACCCTGTCCGGCCAGGTCCGCGTGCTCGGGCCGCAGCATCCCATCGTGTTCGCCACCTACAACCTGCTGGGCGACATCGAGGCTGCGGCCGGTCATTGGGCTGCGGCCCGGGCGCCCTACGAGAAGGCCCTGGAGGGGCGCAACGAGCTGCTGGGCAGTGGCGACGTACACACCATCGAGAGCGCCTCGCGACTGTACGGGGTGCTCGAGCACCTGCACGACACGGTAGCCGCCCAGGCTGTGCGCAAGCGCTACATGGACCCTGTCATCGCCATGGATCCGGGAAAACTGAACGCGAGCCTCCGCGGCGAACGCCAGGAGGCGCTGAGCATGCTCGGTGAAGGCAAGCCTCCACCGTTGCCCTGAGTTGGTCGGTCTCACCCGTGGTACGCGTAGCGCACCACGTGGAAAAACACCGGTGCCGCGAAGCTGACCGAGTCCAGACGATCGAGCATGCCGCCATGCCCCTCGATCATCGTGCCCCAGTCCTTGGCCCCCAGGCTGCGCTTGACCGCCGAGAGCGCGAGACCTCCGAGGAAGCCGGCAAGCACGATCACGGCCGAGATCGCGGCTGCACCCATCGGCGAAAAAGGTGTGATCCACCACAGGCCGGTACCCACCGCGGTGGCAGCCAGGCCGCCACCGACCAGGCCCTCCACCGTCTTGGACGGGCTTACCGTCGGCGCCAGCTTGCGCCGTCCGAACAGTTTGCCGAACACGTACTGCAGCACGTCGCTCAGCTGCACCACCAGCAGCAGGTAGAGCATCAGCAGCAGGCTCTGGCCCTCGTAGCCGGGGATGTGCAGCAGCAGCACGGCCGGCGCATAGCTGACGCAGTACACGGTGAGCATCAGGCCCCACTGGATCTTCGTGTTGCGCTCAAGGAAGCCATCGACATCGCCGTCCAGCGCGCTGATCGCCGGCAGCAGCAGGAAGCCGTAAACCGGGATGCAGATGGCGAACAGGCCGTACCACTCCACGCCGATCAGCCAGTACTGCAGGGGAAGGGCTACATAGAAGCACAGCGCCATCGGCAGGTGGTCGCCCGGGCGTGTGGGGGTCAGCGTGAGGAACTCGCGCAGCGCGAAGAACGAAGCGAGTGCGAAGAACACCAGCGTGGCGGCCCTGCCAAGCAGGAAGCAGGCGCACAGCAGAGCCACCATCACCCACCAGGCATTGATGCGGGCGACGAGATTGGCGACCACGTCGCGGCCGCCGTCGGAGCGGGTGCGCTGCTTCAGCCAGGCGCCGATCACGCTGGCCACGACCAGCAGCGCCAGCACGCCCCCCATCACCAGCCAGAATTTATGCCGTTCGCTCATGCCAGCTCCACTACCGCCGCCCGGGCGCGCTCGAGAAACGATTCCTTCGGCTCGTCGGCCTGCACTGGCACTGCCCGCCCGAAACGCACGCTGCAGGTCAGTGGCACCGGCAGCAGGCTGCCCTTGGGCATCGAGCGGTGCAGCGTGTCGAGATAGACCGCCACTGGCTCGACCTGCGGATGGCGCCGTGCGAGATGATAGAGGCCGGCCTTGAACGCCTGCGGCAGCGGCGCGGGCGTGCGCGTCCCCTCGGGGAAAAGGATCAACGAGTCGCCGCTCCCCAGCGCGGCCTCCAGCGGTGCCAGGGGGTTGTCCTGGGTGCGGCCACGTTCGATGTACACGGCACGGAAGCCATGCTCGGCAATGAAGCCGCGTATGCCCCCGCCGCCCCAGTAGTCCCGTGCCGCGACCGGGCGGGTGCGTGCGCGCAGCGCCGGCGGAAGGGCCGCCCACAGCGCCAGCGTGTCGAGGTGGCTGGTGTGGTTGGCGAAGTAGATACGCTGCGTGGGTGCGGGCCGGCTGTGGATCCAGCGGCCATGCGCACCGACCAGCAGTCTCGTGATGCCGACCAGCAGCTGCGAGGTGATCATGCGCCGTCGTCCTGCAGGCGGGCGGCGATCGCGCGTGTTCGGGTTGCGCAGGTCAGTGCGGCGCCGCCAGCGATCACCCACGCCGCGCCCTGCAGGATCGGCAGCCGCCAGGCCGGCACCAGTGCGGCGATGACGAGCGCCCCGGCCATCAGCCACATGCGATGCGGCTTGGCCATCGGGCCTCGGAAGTCCTGCGGCTGGCCGAGTGCTCCGCCCAGCGCACGGATGTAGGCGGTGAGCGCCGCCAGCAGAGCACCGAGCCAGCCCAGCCAGGGCAGGGCCGCGGCGTAGCCCAGGGCGACCAGGAACAGCGAATCGGCGACACGGTCGGGCAGTTCGTTGTAAAGCACGCCGGTCGGCGTGCCCTTGCCGCCTTCCACCGCGACCATGCCGTCGAACAGGTTGCACAGCAGGCGCAACGCGATGGCCAGCGAGCAGCCGAGCAGGCCGCTTGCACCCGGCAGGCAGAGCAGCACGGCCGCTCCAGCGAATGCGAACAGCACGCTGAGTACCGAGATCTGGTTGGGGGTCACCGCCCCGCGCGCGAGTATGGCGGCGACGCGCTGCGCCCAGGCGCTGCGACGGGCGGCGATGGGACGGCGGGTGGAATCAGGCATGGGCATCCCTGCGGCCCTGGACACCGCCCCATCTTGCGGCGAGTGCGGGCACAAAAAAAGCCCCGCGACGATGCGCGGGGCTTTCGACGACACGCCGATGAGGCGGGGCGCTTACTTCAGCTTGGCGTCTGCGCGCAGCGCGTCGGCCTTGTCGGTCTTCTCCCAGGAGAACGCGGTGAAGGTGTTGCCGGCGGCGTCCTTCATCTCGTACGGCTTGCGGCCGAAGTGGCCGTAGCTGGCGGTCTGCTGGTACATCGGATGGATCAGGTCGAGCATCTTGATGATGCCGTACGGACGCAGATCGAAGTGCTTGCGGATCAGCTTCTCGATCTTGTCGTCGGCGATCTTGCCGGTGCCGAACGTGGTGACCGAGATCGAGGTCGGCTCGGCCACGCCGATGGCGTAGGAAACCTGCACCTCGCAGCGGTCGGCCAGGCCGGCGGCCACTACGTTCTTGGCCACGTAGCGCGCGGCATAGGCAGCCGAGCGATCGACCTTGGACGGGTCCTTGCCGGAGAACGCGCCGCCGCCGTGGCGGGCCCAGCCGCCGTAGGTGTCGACGATGATCTTGCGGCCGGTCAGGCCGCAGTCGCCCACCGGGCCGCCGATCACGAACTTGCCGGTCGGGTTGATGTGGTACTTGGTGCCCTTGTGCAGCCACTTCTCCGGCAGCACCGGCTTGAGGATCTCCTCGCGCACCGCCTCGATCAGGTGCTTCTGCTTGACGTCCGGGTCGTGCTGGGTCGACAGCACCACCGCATCGATGGCAACGGCCTTGCCGTTTTCGTAGCGCAGGGTGACCTGGCTCTTCGCGTCCGGACGCAGCCACGGCAGCGGCGAATTCTTCTTCTTGCGGATCTTCGCCTGCTGCTCGACCAGGCGGTGCGACAGGTGGATCGCCGCCGGCATGAAGCTGCTGGTCTCGTTGGTGGCGTAGCCGAACATCAGGCCCTGGTCGCCGGCGCCCTGTTCTTCCGGCTTCTTGCGGTCCACGCCCTGGTTGATGTCCGGCGACTGCTTGCCGATCAGGTTCAGCACGCCGCAGGTGGCGCCGTCGAAGCCGACTTCGGAACTGTCGTAGCCGATGTCGACGATGACCTTGCGGGTCAGCGCTTCCAGGTCGATCCAGGCGCTGGTGGTGATCTCGCCGGCGACGATCGCCACGCCGGTCTTCACCATCGTTTCGCACGCCACGCGGGCACGCGGGTCCTGCGCGAGGATCGCGTCGAGGACGGCATCGGAAATCTGGTCGGCGACCTTGTCCGGGTGGCCTTCGGAGACCGACTCGGAGGTGAAGAGATGGCTGCTCATCGCGGGCTATATCCTTCCTTTCGGATAAAGAGATAAAAAGAAAGCGGGATGATACAACGGCGGCTCCGGGTTTGCAGCGGAGACCGGAATGGGCGGCGGGCCTGCGGTTCAGCCGTCTGGACGGCTGCGCTGAGCCGCCCGGGTCAGGCCAGTTCGCAGCGGTTGCGTCCGCCGCGCTTGGCCTTGTAGAGCGCGCTGTCGGCGCGTTCGAAGGCACTCTCCGGAGAGTCCTCGGGGCGCAGCACGGTCACGCCGCAGGACAGCGTGATGCGGACCGGGCGTTGCTGGCCGTGGAAGCCCAGGCTTTCGATCCGCCGGCGCAGCGACTCGGCCGCCCGCAGCGCGGCCTCGGCGCCCACGCCTGCGAGGATGACCACGAACTCCTCGCCGCCGTAGCGGGCGAGCAGGTCGTCCGAGCGCAGGCCGGCGCGAAGCTGTTCGGCGACGATGCGCAGCGCGCGGTCGCCCGCCGCATGGCCGAAGCTGTCGTTGATCTGCTTGAAGCGGTCGATGTCCAGCACCAGCAGGCTGCTCTTGGCGCCGGAGCGTGCGGCGCGCAGGCAGGCGTCGGCGATGTGCTGCTCGAACACCAGACGGTTGGCCACGCCGGTGAGTGGATCGGTCGAGGCCAGCGCCTGTTCCTGGCGCAGCGTGGCCTCCATCGCCTGGGCCGAGCGCTCAAGCTCGCGGATGCGCTGGCCCATCTGCTCGGTGCGTGCCTTCCACTCCTGCTCGCGGGCCTCCTCGCGTTGCCGGAAGTTCTTCAGGTGCACGCTGATCGTCCCGAGGCGCTGCTGCACCTGCGCCTGCAGCGCCCCCAGTTCGCGTGCGCTGGCCACCTCGGACTCCAGCTCGCGGATCTCGCCCAGTACCTCCTGGTCCAGCCGTTCGCGCGCACTGGCTCCGTCGCGATGGGACATGTCCTCGCGCGCCAGGTAGACGGCGAGTTCTTCCAGTTGCTCGGTGACGTGCTTGAGCAGGCGCTCGGCTGCGTCGCGCGCTTCGCCCAGCTTCTCGTACTGGCGGTTGACCAGGGCGGCGAGGGCGTCCGCCTGGATCGCCAGGGTGGCGGGATCAGTGCTGCTGGATATGGTCTCGCGCAAGGCCTCGAGCCGATCCAGTGCCTCGTCGCCCAGCTTGAGGCGGTCGACCAGTGCCAGCAGCACCCGGCCGACCGAGAGCGCCTCGGTGAACGGCAGCGGCTCGGCCCCCTTTCCGCTGGGGGCGGCAGGTTCGTCCAGCGCCTTGATCGCCTCGCCCAGTTCGGTAAGCAGGGGCTCGAGTCCGGCCTCGTCGATCGGATCGCGGACCTGGCGCCGGATCGCCGCCAGCGCCGCGTCGAGCGCAGGCCCCCGGCCGTCGGCGGCGTAGGTCAGTCGCGTGACCAGCCGGCGCAGCAGCGCGTCGAGCCGGGACCAGTTCGCCCGGCTGCGCTCGAGCTGAGCGAGGGCGTCACTGGCGGCGGTGGGAGTGGCTTCCATGGGGGCCCGATGGCGACGGCGGATGCCTATCGTACGCGTGCGGCCGTTCACGTGCATCGACCATCGGGGCGCCGCCGGTCCGCCCGTCGCGATGCCGCGGGAGATGCGAATGGATGGGCAGGCGCCGGCGCGCGTGCCTGGCTCAGGCCGCGGCGTCGAAGATCCGCTCGCCGGCAGCCAGCGCAGCAAAGTATGCGCGGGTCAGTGCGGTCTGCTCGTGGGCGGTCTCGGCACGGTTCACCACCTGGCGGAAGGCGGCGTTCTCCGGGCGGTCCTTGGCGTACCAGCCCAGGTGCTTGCGCGCGATGCGAACGCCGGCCAGCTCCCCGTAGAACGCGTGCAGGTGTTCGAGGTGGCCGAGCAGGATGGCCGCCACCTCGTCCGGGGCGGGTTCGGGCAGCTTCTCGCCGGTGGCGAGGTAATGGGCGATCTCGCGGAAGATCCACGGCCGGCCCTGTGCGCCGCGGCCGATCATCACCGCGTCGGCGCCGGTGACCTCGAGCACGTGCCGCGCCCGCTCCGGCGAGGTGATGTCGCCGTTGGCCAGTACCGGGATACTCACGCTGGCCTTCACCGCGGCGATCGTCTCGTACTCGGCCTCGCCCTCGTACTTGTCGGCGCGGGTGCGCCCATGCACCGATAGCGCGGCGATGCCGGCGTCCTCGGCGATGCGGGCGATGCGCAGCGCATTCCTGTGTTCGCGATCCCAGCCGGTGCGGATCTTCAGCGTCACCGGCACCTGGACCGCCTCGACCACCGCGCGGCAGATGCGCGCGACCAGCGGCTCGTCCTGTAGCAGGGCGGAGCCGGACCACACGTTGCACACCTTCTTGGCCGGGCAGCCCATGTTGATGTCGATGATCTGCGCGCCGTTGGCCACGTTGAAGCGTGCCGCCTCGGCCAGCATCGCCGGGTCGTAGCCGGCGATCTGCACGCTGACCGGCTCGGGCTCGCCCTCATGGTCCATCCGCCGCAGCGACTTGCGGGTATGCCACAGGCTGGGATCGGCGGTGGTCATTTCCGACACGGCCAGGCCCGCGCCCAGCCGTTTGCACAGCAGGCGGAACGGCTTGTCGGTGACGCCCGCCATCGGGGCAAGCACCACCGGCGGGTCGATGCGGTAGGGGCCGATCTGCATGGCGTTAGTGTAACGTCTGCGCCGAGACGCGCCCGCGCCAGGCCGTGCCAGTCGCGTAGCCGGAGCGGTCGGTCGTCCCAAGGGAGACTCAGGGATTCGATGTCCAGACACCTGATCGCGATGGTGCTGTTGCTGCCGCTGGCGGCACATGCCGGTGGTGCGATGTCGATCAACGCACTGCGCGGTCGGGCCGTGACCGATCCGCGCGGCGTGATCTCCGACGTGCGCCAGCGCCTCGATCATGGCGGCGCGAACCTGGCGCCGGCGGACGAGCGCGCACTGCTCTGGGGCATGGGCACGGCGGCAATCAATGCTGACGACGAGGCCGCACTGGCCGAATCCACGTTGCGTCTGGACAGCCTTGGGCACGCCCGGGGAGATGCCGTGGCGCTGGCGGCGTCGGGGTTCCTGCGTGCCCGCCATGACGTGGCCAACGGCATCGGCGACGGACTAGGCGAGGCGTTGCACGCCGCCGCCCTGGTCCAGGGTAGCGACGATGCGGAGATCGTCGCCTGGGCGCGGTTCCAGCTTTGCGACGCCTATGCGCTGGACGAGAGTGCCACGAAGGCGCTGACGCTGTGCGGCGAGGCCGAGCGAAGCTACCGCGCCATCGGCGATGCCTGGGGTATCGCCGATGCCGAGAACGACGAAGGCATCGCCCTGGCCACCCTCGGACGGACCCGGGATGCCGCGGCAGCCTACCAGCGCTCGCGTCGCCGCTTCTCCGGACTGGGAGCGACCGAACTGGCGGTGATGGTTGGCGACAACCTGTCCAAGATGTACCTGAAGCTGGGTCGTCCGCGCGAAGCGCTGGCGCTCTCGCGCACCTCGCTCGCGCACGAACTGGCTGCGGGGCGGATCAGCGATTCGCTCGATTCCAGCACCGACATTGCGCGTGCCGAGGCGGCGCTGGGTCATCCCCATCAGGCCTACGCCATGATGCGGGCCACCGTGGCGCGCGCACGCGCTGCCGGGATCGACGGGCAACTGGTCGACCTGTTGCGCAGTGAGAGCGGTCTGGCCGAGCAGGTCGGGCGCCTGCACGATGCCTTGGCCCAGCTGCGGGAGGCGCTCAAGTTGACCGCAGCGGGCAACACGCCGGCTCTGCGTGCCTTGGAGGCGGAGCTGGAGGCGCGCTACGCGGCCCGCGAGAAGGAGCTGCGCATCCACGATCTGGAGCGCGAGAACCGGATCAAGGACCTGGCCCTGAGAGCCGCCCGCGCGGAGGCCCAGCGGCGCGAAGAAGCACGGCGGCGCGACGTTCTGGTGGGCCGGGTGACCGCGGTCGCGCTGGCCGGACTGGTGCTCGTGGCCTTGCTGCTGTTCCTGCTGCTGCGCGCGCAGCGCCGGCATGCTGCCGAGTTGCGGCTGCAGGCGCTGCGCGATCCGCTCACCGGCATCGACAATCGCCGGGCCTTCCTGCAGCGCGCGGAGTCGCTTCTGCGGATGCATCCGGATGCCGGGTCGCCGGTGCTGATGCTGATCGACGTCGACCATTTCAAGCGCATCAACGACAGCGCCGGTCACCCGCAGGGCGACCGGGTACTTGTGCAGGTATCGGCATTCCTCTGCGAGGCGATCGGAGAGCGCGGCCGCGTGTCGCGCATCGGCGGCGAGGAGTTCGCAGTGCTCTGCCCCGGCCTGGGTGACGATGCGGGCATGCAGCTGGCCGAGACCCTCCGTGCAGGCGTGGCCTCGCTGCCGTTGTCGCCGCAGGCGGTGCCCGGACGCATCACGGTGAGCATCGGCGTCGCGGCATTCGACGCGTCACGGCACCGCGATCTGGCGGGCTGGATGAGCGCCGCGGATGCGGCGCTCTACTCGGCCAAGTCGTCCGGCCGCGACCGCGTGGAGGCTGCCGCGACCGCGGGTTAGGCGACGGGGCGGCTCAGTGCGCGACGGAGCCGTCGAGCTCGCGCCCCGGCACGTGCTTGTGGCGGAACAGGATCAGGAAGGCGACCGCAACCACCGCCGAGTAGGCGGCGAAGCTTATCCAGATGCCGTGCCAGTCCTTGGCGCCGTCCGGGGCGGTGAAGAAAGCCTCGATCACCACGCCGCTGATCGAACTGCCGAGCACGGCGCCGATGCCGTTCGTCATCATCATGAACAGGCCCTGCGCGCTGGCGCGGATCGCCGGGTCGCTCTGGCCCTCGACGAACAGCGAGCCTGAGATGTTGAAGAAGTCGAACGCCATGCCGTAGACGATGCACGACAGCACGATCATCCACAGCCCCGGACCCGGGTTGCCGTAGGCGAACAGGCCGAAGCGCAGTGTCCAGGCCGCCATCGAGATGAACATCACCGTCTTGATGCCGAACCGCTTGAGGAAGAACGGGATGGCCAGGATGAACAGCGTTTCGGAGACCTGCGAGATCGACATGATGATCGCCGGGTACTTCACCGCGATCAGGTTCTGGTAGGCCGGCACCGTGGCGAAGTCGTGCAGGAAGGTGTCGCCGTAGGCGTTGGTCAGCTGCAGCGAGGCGCCGAGCAGCATGGCGAAGATGAAGAAGATCGCCATCTTGGCGTTCTTGAACAGCTTGAACGAGGTCAGGCCCAGCGTGTCCAGCAGCGAGCGGCTGGAGGCGATGCGCTCGAGCTTGGGCGGGCACGGCGGCAGGGCGAAGGCGTACAGGCCCAGCACCAGTGCCGCGCCGGCGGCCACATAGAACTGGCCCGGGGTGGTCTCCAGGTGCAGCAGGCTCACCGTCCACAGCGCGGCGATGAAACCCACCGTGCCCCACACGCGGATCGGCGGAAACGCGGTCACCACGTCCAGCCCCTCGCGCTTGAGCGCGTTGTAGGCCACCGCGTACGACAGCGCGATGGTGGGCATGTAGCAGCACATGTTCAGCAGCATCACCCAGAACAGCAGGCCGGGCCGGTCGATCATCGGCACGATGCACAGCACGATCGCGCCGAGGATGTGCAGCAGGCCGTAGAGCTTCTCGGCGTTGATCCACTTGTCCGCCACCACGCCCATCAGCGAGGGCATGAACACCGAGGCGATGCCCATGGTGGAGAAGATCGCGCCGAACTGCGCGCCGCCCCAGTGGCGGTTCTGGAACCAGTACGCGCCGATGGTGATCAGCCAGGATCCCCATACGAAGAACTGCAGGAAATTCATCACCACCAGGCGGAACTTGATACTCATCGGTCGGCTTCGTGCGGAGTGTTGGGGGGGGCGGTGGTCCAGCACGCGGCGGCCGACGCGGCCGGGGCCACGCGATCGACCGGAAACGTCAGGAGGCATTCCCCGGATCGGTCCCGTCGGGGCGGGATGCGGTGCGCGGCAGCGTAGAGGAGCCGCCCGGCGAGGGGCAAGCCGCACTGCAGGGCGCGCGGGCGCCTACACTGGCCGCTCTTGTCATGTCCGGGCAACGTCTTCTCCATGGGCAACCTGCTGACCATCGCCGTGGTTCACCTGCTGGCCCTCGCCAGCCCGGGGCCGGATTTCCTGTTCGTCTCGCAGACCGCGGCCAGCCGGTCGCGGGCACAGGCGATGGCCGGCGTATGCGGCATCGCGCTGGGCGTGGCGGTCTGGGCGGCGCTGGCCCTGCTCGGCCTGCATCTGCTGATGGTGCGGCTGGGCTGGTTGCAGCGGGCAATCGCGGTGGCCGGGGCGATCTACCTGATCTGGCTGGGTGCGCAGCTGCTGCGCAGCGTTTGGCGGCGCTCGGGCGGCGCCGTGCCCGCGCGACTGGCGCCGGATGCCTGGCGAAGCCTGCGGGCCGGGCTGCTGACCAACCTCTCCAATCCAAAGGCGCTGGTGTACTTCGGCAGCGTGTTCTCGGTGCTGGTGGGGCCGGGCGCGGGTACCGCGACCCGATGGGCCATCTTCGCGCTGGTGGTGCTGGAGACGCTGGCCTGGTTTGCCTTCGTCGCCCTGTGCTTCGGCCTGCCGGCAGTTCGCCGTACCTATCTGCGGATGGCGCGGACCATCGACGCGGTGGCTGGCGCGGTGTTCGTGGTGTTCGGCCTGCGGCTGCTGCTGGGTGAGCGTCCGGGCTGAGGCAGTCGCCGATTCATTCCGCCTCGAACGCGCCGCGCAGCCAGCGCATCTGCGCTCCTTGGCCGGTGCCGTCGTAGCTCACCACGTCGAAGCGGCAGGCGCGCCGGGCATGTTGCGGATGCGCGGCGAGCCAAAGCGAGGCGGTGCGGACCAGTCGTTCGCGCTTGCTGGCGGTGATCGACGCGGCGGCACCGCCGTGACCGGCGCGGGCGCGCTGGCGTACCTCGACGAAGACGATCCGCTCGCCGTCGCGCATCACCAGATCGAGCTCGCCGTGCCGGGTGGTGTAGTTGCGCGATAGCAGAACCAGCCCGGCGCGTTCGAGGTCGCGTTGCGCCTGCGCCTCGAAAGCCGCGCCGGCCTGGCGCATCAGTGCTGCCCGGTGCTGCCGGCCGGGGCCGGATTGTCGCCGGTCGGCGCGCCCTCCGGCGGGGCCATCGACGGGGTGTCGAGCTGCAGGCTGCCGGTCAGCGGGTGTGCCACGCCGTCGGTGAACTTCGCCCACACCAGCACGCGACGCACGTGGCCGAACTGGTCGGCGGCAAGCTGGCCGGTGGCGCCGGGCAGGTAGCTGCCGGGGTGCTCCCTCAGCCAGCCGAGATATGGCACCAGGTTCCACGCATCCATGCCGAACGCGAACAATCGTGCCGCGCTGCCGCTTGCGGCCGGGAGCAGGGCGGCGATGCCGGCATGTGGCGGCAGGCCGGGCTGGGCGTCGAACAGCCAGGGAGCGTCGCAGAACTCCACGCCTTCCAGGTCGCGATCGTCACCGGCATCGTCGGTGCCACCATAGATATGCGAGGTGCCGAACACCGGCAGCGTGATGTGTGCCACCCGCAGCTGCGGCAGCAGCAGTCGGGCCTGCTCCGGACGCATGCTGATGAAGATCGCCGTGTCGGGCTGGGTTGCCGGGATGTTCATGCCGGCGATGGTCTGGGTGAAGTTGATGGCGCCGGCGGCCAGCGTGGCCTGCGTCACGATCTGGCCACCGCGCGCGACCAGCTCCGCCTTGAACGCCGCCGCCGCGCGCTGTGCGAAGTCCCGGCTGGACACGATCACATAGGCCGAGCGAAGGCCGCGCTCGATCAAGTGGTCGGCGGCCTGGGCGCCCTCGGTTTCGGGCAGCAGGCCGAACTCGGTGACGTTGGCCGAGGGTGGCGTGTTGTCGTCGGCATGGTTCAGGGCGAGTACCGGCACCGGCAGGCTGGCCTGGGTCGCTACCGCGGTGACTGCCGCGCGGGTGAGCGGCCCGACCACCAGTTCTGCGCCGTCGCCGACCGCCTGCTGATAGGCCTTCACTGCACCCGCGGCGGTGCCGTCGCTGCCGTACACGCGGACCTCCGCCCGTGGCGCATGCGTGCGGCTGGCATCGGCGTAGGCGGCGAAGAAGCCCTCGCGGACGGACGTGGAGGCACTGGCCAGGTCGGGCGAGTCGGGCAGCAGCAGGGCGACCCGTGCCGGCATCTGGTATCCCTCGCGGACGTTGGCCTCGGCGCCGGGCATCATCGTGCCCACCGGCTGGTCCAGTGAGGGCTGCGGCGTGGCGACGGTGATGCCGCGTTGCGAGAGCGACTCGTTGATCCACGGCAGCATGCGGTCCGAGCGGGTCATGGCGCTGGCGCGCTGCTGCAGCTCGGCTACGCTGAGCTTGCCCAGCTGTGCCAGCACCTCGCGCTGGTTCTGCGCGCGATCCAGTCCGGTGAGCGAGTCATCCATCTGGGCGCGGGTGCGCGCCGCGGTCCAGTGGTCGCCGATCGCGTCCAGTGCGCGGGCGCGCATCTCCAGCAGGCGCAACTGGAGGTCCTGCGGCACGCGCAGCGCCGGTTGCGTGGTGAGGCCGAGCGCGGTGTGCGGATCGTTGTGGTGCAGGGCGATCTCGGCTCGCAGCAGATCCAGTCGGACCGGTTCATCGCCGCTGAGGCGGTCGCGGTGGATGCCGGCGATCAGGCTCGCGGTCCTGTCCAGCTCGCCTTCCTGCCGGTAGGCCTCGGCGGCATTCAGGCGGTACGCATCGGCATGCGCGGGATTGTCGCCAGCCAGTGCCAGATAAGCCTGCGCGGCCTGGTCGAAACTGCCCTGCTGGCGCAGCGCGTCGGCGTGGCGCATGGCGGCGATCTCGGCGGGCGAGCGCTGGGTGGCCGTGGGCACGCAGGCGGTGAGCGCAAGGCTGATCAGCAGGCCGAGGCCGGCGGCGCGAGTCAGGCGCATGAAGAATCCCTTGGGTCGTGATCGGAAAGGTAGGACTGCGCGATGATAGACGATCAATCCGCCGCGCCGCGGCGGACGAGGATCCCGAGCGATGCCAACCGTTCAACCCGGTTCCCTGTGGGTGGTCGCCACGCCCATCGGCCACCGTGACGATATCTCCGCCCGCGCCATCCGGACCTTGCGCGACGTCGCGGTGATCGCCGCGGAGGACACCCGGCACAGCCGTCCGCTGCTGCAGCACCATGGCATCGATACGCCGCTGGTGGCGTTGCACGAGCACAACGAGCGCGAGGTGGTCGATGGGCTGGTTCGCCGCATGGCCGAGGGCGAATCGGTGGCGCTGATCTCCGACGCCGGCACGCCATTGATCTCCGACCCGGGCTTCCGGCTGGTGCGCGCCGCGCGCGCGGCCGGTGTGCGCTGTGTCCCCGTGCCGGGCGCCTGCGCGGCGATCGCCGCGCTGTCGGTGGCGGGGCTGCCCAGCGACCGCTTCGTGTTCGAGGGCTTCCTGCCACCGAAGGCAGCGGCGCGACGCGCCCGCCTGCAGGAGCTGGCAGGGGAGGCGCGCACCTTGATCTTCTATGAGTCCTCGCACCGCGTCGCGGAGAGCCTGGCGGACATGCGCGATGCCTTCGGCGCGCAGCGCGAGGCGGTGCTGGCCCGCGAGCTGACCAAGCTGTTCGAGACCGTGCTGGGCGAGCCGCTGGGCGAGCTGGCAGAGCGGGTCGCCGCCGATCCCGACCAGCAGCGTGGTGAATGCGTGGTGCTGGTGGCCGGGCGCGGCGAGGAAGTCGACGCCCGGCTGGCCGAGGGCGAGCGGGTGTTTGCGATCCTGCGCGAGGAGCTGCCACCGGCCAGGGCGGCCAAGCTGGCCGCGGCGATCAGCGGCGCTCCTCGCAAGCTGCTGTATCGCGAGTAGCCCGGCGCGCTGCCTGCGCGGGTCGTTCCCGATCCGTTCTCCCTATTCCTGCTCCCGCCCCCTACAATGCGAAGCGGAGTTGGCCGGGCAGTCGCGTCGCATTTCGGTGCGTCGAGGAAAGTCCGGGCTCCACAGGGCAGAGTGCCAGGTAACTCCTGGGCGGCGTGAGCCGACGGCCAGTGCAACAGAGAGCAGACCGCCGATGGCCCGCAAGGGCACAGGTAAGGGTGAAACGGTGCGGTAAGAGCGCACCGCGTACGGGGCCAACGCCGTACGGCACGGTAAACCCCACTCGGAGCAAGACCAAATAGGGGGACGATAACGCGGCCCGCGTTGTTCCCGGGTAGGTTGCTGGAGCCAGGCGGCGACGCCTGGCCGAGAGGAATGACTGTCGCGCCGCAAGGCGTACAGAACCCGGCTTACAGGCCGACTCCACCTTTTTCCACCCCGGGCGGCGATCGCCCGGGGTTTTTTCTGGGCGGCGACGGCTTCTGAATGCCGGTTCATCCCCCGGGGCGCCCGGAAGCGCCGACCGTCCGGAATAAAAATTCCATGCTTTCAATCATCTTGCCGGTCTTCCTCAGGTAAGAGGTGAAATTCGGTCACCTCTTTGCCTTTACTCCTTGATTCACAAAAGAAATTCCCTTGACAGTCTCAGGGGGCGAGACTATCGTGGGTTTCGGTGTGAAATCGTGGGTTTTTGTGGAGCCATTGGGCCGTGTTCCAGGGCGAGACCGCCATCAGCGTTGACGACAAGGGCCGGCTGGCCATCCCGACGATGTATCGGGAGCTGGTCGCGGGCGCCTGCGCCAATCGGCTGGTGGTGACCTACAACCCGTTCGAGCATGGCTGCCTGTGGTTGTTCCCGCATGCGGAGTGGGAGCAGGTGCGGGACCAGGTTAATGCCCTTCCCAGCGTCAAGGCCGCCCACCGCAACCTGCAGATGAAGCTGGTGGGTGCGGCAGCCCTGGTCGAGCCGGACAGTGCCGCGCGGATCCTGCTGCCGGCGAGCCAGCGAGGTACCGCTGGGATCGAAAAGAAGGCGGTGCTGCTGGGCATGGGCAACAAGTTCGAGCTGTGGAGCGAGCAGGCCCATCTGGCAAAGATCCGCCAGACCATCGGCGAAGACGACATCACCAACGAAATGGCAGATCTGCGCCTCTGAGATTCCAGAGGAAGCGGCGACAAAAGCGGGACGGGAGCGGGAGTGCGGTATGGGCGAGAGCCGGATGACAAATTCAGGCTCCGCCCCGCTGCAGCACATTCCGGTGATGCTGGACGAGGCAGTGGAGGGTCTCGCCGTGAAAGCGGGCGGGCGCTACCTGGATGGCACGTTTGGACGCGGCGGGCACGCGCGCGCCGTGCTGTCGCGCCTCGGTCCCGACGGCAGACTGCTGCTGATGGACCGCGATCCGCAGGCGATCGCCGCAGCGCGGGCCGCGTTCGCCGGTGATCCGCGGGTCTCGATCCGCCACGACAATTTCTCCGCCCTGGCCGAATGGGACGAGACCGCGGCCGGGCTCGACGGCGTGCTGCTCGACCTCGGCGTGTCTTCGCCGCAGCTGGACGAGGCCGCCCGCGGCTTCAGCTTCATGGCCGATGCGCCGCTGGACATGCGCATGGACCCGACCCGCGGCGAGAGTGCGGCGGAGTTCCTCGCCCGCGCCGACGAACGCGAGATCGCCGACGTGCTGTGGCAGTTCGGTGAGGAGCGCCAGGCCCGCCGCATCGCCCGCGCCATCGTCGCCGACCGCGAGGCCACGCCGTTCACCCGGACCGGCCAGCTGGCGGCGCTGATCGAGCGCATCGTCGGCCGTCGCGAACCCGGCAAGCACCCGGCCACCCGCAGCTTCCAGGCCCTGCGCATCCACGTGAACGGCGAGCTGGAGTCGCTGCAGCGCGGCCTGGAGGCGGCGCTTGAGCGGCTGAACGTGGGCGGACGGCTGTCGATCATCAGCTTTCACTCGCTGGAGGATCGCGCGGTGAAGCTGTTCATCCGCGACCACTCCGGCCGCGTCCAGGGCAGCCGCCGCGGCCCGCCGGTGGCGGCGGCGCCGGCGCGGCTTGCCGCGGTCGGCAAGGCGCAGTTCCCCACGGCCGCCGAGCAGGCGGCCAATCCGCGTTCGCGCTCGGCCGTGCTGCGCGTGGCGGAGAAGCTCGCATGAAGGTGTTCGGCGCCATCGCCCTGGTCGGCCTGCTCAGCCTGGTGCTGCTGAGCGCGCTGGGCGTGGTGTGGACGCGCCACGAGAGCCGCGTGCTGTTCGTCCAGCTGACCACGCTGCAGAACCAGCGCGACGCGCTCAACGTGGAATACGGCCGGCTCGAGCTCGAGCAGGCCACCTGGGCCGAGCCGCGTCGCATCGACGAAGAAGCGCGCAGCAAGCTCGGGATGGTCACGCCTGCGCCGCAGGACATCCAGCTGGTGCGCCGATGAGCCGCCCGCGCAAGGTCGTTCCCGCGAATCTCGGCGGCAGCCGGCGTCGCTCGTCGGCGCCGAGCGCGCGGCGGCGCCTGAGCCTTGTCGTCGGCCTGCTCGGGCTCGCCTCGCTGGGTCTGGTCGCGCGCGCGTTCGACATCCAGGTGATCCGCAAGAACTTCTATCAGGAGCAGGGTGACGCCCGCTTCCTGCGCGAGGTACCGATTCCGGTGTCGCGAGGCGCGATCTTCGACCGCAACGGCGAGCCGCTGGCGGTGTCCACGCCGATGGTCTCGATCACCGCGGTGCCATCGCAGGTGCTGGAAAACGACGATCAGCTGCCAGCACTCGCTGCTGCGCTAGGTACCACCACCGACCAGCTGCGCACCTACCTCGAGCAGCGCGCCAACCGCGAGTTCACCTACCTCAAGCGCCAGATGAGCCCGGAGGCGGCGCAGGCCGTGCTGGATCTGGGTATCCCGGGCATCAACGGCCAGCGCGAGTACCGCCGCTACTACCCCTCGGGCGAAGTCACCGCGCATGTGCTCGGCTTCACCAACATCGACGACCATGGCCAGGAAGGCCTGGAACTGGCGTTCGACGACTGGCTATCCGGCCAGCCGGGCAAGAAGCGGGTGATCCGCGACAACAAGGGGCACATCGTCGAGGACGTGGAGCAGATCCGCGAGCCCAAGCCAGGCCACAACCTCACGCTCAGCATCGACCGGCGCATCCAGTTCCTCGCCTACAGCGAGCTGAAGAGCGCGGTGGAGAAGTCGGAGGCCGACTCCGCGTCCATGGTGATCCTCGACGTGAAGACGGGCGAGGTGCTGGCCATGGTCAACCTGCCCACCTACAACCCGAACGCGATCGGCTCCAGCACGGCGTCGTCGCGACGCAATCGTGCCATGACCGACGTGCTCGAGCCGGGTTCGACGATCAAGCCGGTCCTGATGGCCGCGGCGCTGTCCAGCGGGCAGTACACCCCCACCAGCCCGCTGATCGACACCACCGGTGGGCATTGGTATTTCCAGGGTCACGACATCCACGACACGCACAACTGGGGCGTGCTCACGCCCACCGGCGTGATCACCAAGTCATCCAACGTCGGCGCGGCGCACATCGCGATGACGCTGGACACCAAGCTGATGTACGACACCTACCGGGCGTTCGGCTTCGGCAACAGCACCAACAGCGGTTTTCCAGGCGAGGCTTCGGGTTATCTGAAGATCGGCCGCGACTGGCGCCCGCTGGAGAAGGCGATCATGGGCTACGGCTACGGCCTGAACGTGACCGTGCTGCAGCTGGCCAACGCCTACGCCACCATCGCCGACGGCGGCGTGATGCATTCGCCGAGTTTCATCAAGGGCAGCGACTCCGCGCCGAAGGCCATCATCTCGCCGCAGATAGCGCACGAGCTGATCCAGATGATGGAGACGGTGATCCAGCCGGGCGGAACCGGCGCGCCCTACGCGTATGTCGCCAACTATGCGGTGGCCGGCAAGACCGGCACCGCACACAAGGCCAGTGCCGGCGGCTATTCGAAGAACAGCTACACCTCGGCGTTCGTCGGCATCGTTCCGGCGACCAACCCGCGCCTGGTCGGCGCGGTGGTGGTCGACAACCCCAAGAAGGGCAGCTACTACGGTGGCCTCGTCTCCGGCCCGGTGTTCGCCAAGGTGATGGATGGCGCGCTGCGGCTGCTGGACATCCCGCCCGACAACATCGGTCGCTGGTACGTCGGCCAGCCGTTGCAGGACAAGAACGGACTGATCGGCAGCAAGGCGCCCGAAGCCCCGAACATCGAGGAGGCCCCGGTAGATCGGGTGTCGCCATGACGATCCAGCGCCTCGACCAGTTGCTTCATGGCCTCGCCGAAACCGCCCCGCTGGGCGGTCTCGCCGTTTCCGGCCTCACGCTGAATTCGCGCGACGTCCGTCCGGGCTTCGCCTTCGTCGCGCTGCGCGGCACCCGTCACCACGGCGTCGCGTTCGCTGCCGATGCAGTTGCGCGCGGCGCAGTAGCCGTGATCGCGGAAGCGCCGGTGCCGGCCGAGGTACCCGCGATGGAAGTGCCGGTGATCTTGGTGGACGGGTTGGCGGCGCAGCTTGGCGAGATCGCCGCGCGCTTCTACGGCGAGCCGTCGCGGCGCCTGCGGGTGATCGGCGTAACCGGTACCAACGGCAAGACATCCACCGTGCAACTGCTGGCGCAGGCGCTCGAATCGCTCGGTCATCGCGCGGCCACCATCGGCACGCTCGGCACGGGGCTGGTCGGGCAGCTGCGCGAAGGTGAGCGCACCACGCCGGATGCGATCAGCGTGCAGGCGACGCTGGCCGCGTTCCGTGATGCCGGAGCGACCCATGTGGCCATGGAGGTGTCCTCCCACGCATTGGTGCAGGGACGGGTGAATGCGGTGGCCTTCGATGTAGCGGCGTTCACCAATCTCACCCACGATCATCTGGATTACCACGGCACCATGGAGGCCTACGGCGAGGCGAAGGCGCGACTGTTCGCGTGGCCGGGGCTGAAGGCCGCCGTGATCAACATCGACGACGCGTTCGGGGCCACGCTGGCTGGCCGCCTTGCGCCGGACATCGCCTGCCTGCGCGTAAGCGCCGCCGGTTTGCCAGGTGCGGAGGTGGCTGCCGAGCAGATCGTCACGTCCGGCGAGGGTCTCGCGTTCCTGCTGCGCACCCCGTGGGGTTCGCGGTCGGTGCGCAGCCCGCTGCTGGGTCGCTTCAACGTGGCCAACCTGCTGACCGTGGTGGCCTGCCTGGGCGCGCTGGGCGAATCGTTCGAGCAGATCGTCCAGGCGGTGCAGGCGTTGGCGCCTGTGAACGGACGGATGAACCGCCTCGGCGATGGCCTGCGCCAGCCGCTGGTGGTGGTCGATTACGCCCATACGCCGGATGCGCTCGAGCAGGCGCTCACCGCATTGCGCGCGCATTGCGCCGGGCGCCTGCTGTGCGTGTTCGGTTGCGGCGGCGAGCGCGATGCGGGCAAGCGCCCGGTGATGGGGGCGATCGCCGAACGGCTGGCCGACGTGGCGATCGTCACCGATGACAACCCGCGCGGCGAGGATGGCGATGCCATCGTCGCGCAGATCGTGGCCGGCTTTGCGGACCCGGGGCGGGCGCGCGTGCAGCGCGACCGCGAAGCGGCGATCCGGCTGGCGCTGTCGATGGCGCGCGCCGGTGACGTGGTGCTGGTGGCCGGCAAGGGCCACGAGACCTATCAGGAAGGCGCGCGAGGCAAGCGGCCGTTCGACGACATGGAAGTGGCGCGTGCCGCACTGGAGGCTTGTGCATGATGCGGCTGGAAACCATCGCCATGTGGACCCGCGGCCGCCGCTATGGCGACGACGTGGCCGTGCAGGGCGTGGCGATCGACACCCGCAAGCTCCGGCCCGGCGATCTGTTCGTGGCGCTACCGGGCGAGCGGGTGGATGGGCACGACTTTGCCGCCGAGGCCAAGGCGCGCGGCGCCGTGGCGGCGATGGTCACGCGGAAGCTGGATATCGACCTGCCGCAGGTGTTGGTGAACGACGCTGCGGCCGCGCTGGGCGACCTGGCCAGCGCCGTGCGCGCGCAGCGCAACGTGCGCGTGGTCGGCATCACCGGATCGAACGGCAAGACCACCGTGAAGACCCTGGTGGCGTCGATCCTTTCCCTCCATGGCCGCACCCACGTCAACGCGGGCAACTACAACAACGAACTCGGCCTGCCGCTCACCCTGCTGGCGATGCCGGAGGACGCCGAGTACGCGGTGCTGGAGATGGGAGCCGGCAAGCCGGGTGACATCGACTACCTAGCCTCGATCGCGCGACCTGACGTGGGCGTGATCACGTGCATCGCGCCGGCGCACCTGGAACGCATGGGCAGCATCGAAGGCGTGGCCGAGACCAAGGGTGCGCTCTACCAGTCGCTGCCGGCTGACGGCGTGGCGGTGATCAACGCCGACGACGCGTTCGCCTCGTTCTTCAGCGGCCTCGCCGGTGGTCGCAGGGTCCTGCGCTACGGCCTCGACCATGTCGCCGATGTGGGGGCGGAAATCGTCGACCAGCGCGTCGACGGATCGCGCTTCGTGCTGAGTACGCCGGTGGGCGATGCCAACGTGTCCCTGCCGCTGGCCGGGCGCCACAACATCACCAATGCGCTGGCCGCCGCCGCTGTGGCGCTGGCGCTGGAGGTGCCGCTGGACACCATCGTGGCCGGGCTGGAGCACGTCGACGGCGTTGCCGGCCGGTTGAAGGTCGAAGTGATGCCAGGGGGATGGACGCTGATCGACGACAGCTACAACGCCAACCCAGGCTCGGTCGCGGCTGCCATCGACACGCTGGCGCTGGCCGCGGGCGAGCGGTTCCTCGTCCTCGGCGACATGGCCGAACTCGGCCCCGATGCTCGCGCGTTGCATGCGGGCGTCGGCACCCGCGCCAGGGAGCGTGGACTGGATCGCCTGTTCGCGGTGGGCGCGCTGAGTGCCGCCGCGGTCCAGGCATTCGGCGACGGTGCGCAGCACTTCGCCAGCAAGGAGGCACTCGTGGCCGCGCTGCAGCCGCTGCTGCACGCCGGTGTCACCTGCCTGGTCAAGGGCTCGCGTTCGTCGGGCATGGACCAGGTCGTCGCGGCCTTGCGCCCCCCATCAGAACGAGGAGGCGCAGATCATGCTGCCTGAACTGGCCGACTGGATGGCCCGCCACTTCACTGCGATCCATCTGTTCCAGTACATCACCTTCCGCACCATCATGGCGGCGCTGACCGCGCTGGCGCTGTCGCTGCTGTTCGGCCCGGCGGTGATCCGCAAGCTTGCGATGCTCAAGGCCGGGCAGGTGGTGCGCACCGACGGGCCGCAGACCCACCTGACCAAGGCCGGCACGCCGACCATGGGTGGCGTGATGATTCTGCTTTCGGTGGCCGTCTCCACGCTGCTGTGGGCCGACCTGCACAACCGCTATGTGTGGGTGGTGCTGGCGGTGACGCTGGGTTTCGGCGCGATCGGCTTCTACGACGACTACCGCAAGATCGTTCTGCGCGACAGTCGCGGCCTGGCCTCGCGCTGGAAGTATTTCTGGCAGTCGGTGTTCGGCCTGATCGCCGCGTGGTTCCTCTTCCACACCGCGCAGATTCCGGCCGAGACGGCGCTGTACGTGCCGCTGTTCAAGCAGGTCGCGGTGCCGCTGGGCGTGCTGTTCGTGGTGCTGGCCTACTTCATGATCGTGGGCTTCTCCAACGCGGTGAACCTCACCGACGGCCTGGACGGCCTGGCGATCATGCCGACCGTGCTGGTGTCCGGCGCGCTGGGCGTGTTCGCCTACCTGGCCGGCAACAAGGTGTTCTCCGAGTACCTGGGCATTCCCTCGATTCCCGGTGCGGGCGAACTGTCGATCTACTGCGGCGCGCTCTCCGGCGCGGGCCTCGGCTTCCTCTGGTTCAACACCTATCCCGCGCAGGTGTTCATGGGCGACGTCGGTGCACTGGCGATTGGTGCGGCGCTGGCGGCCATCGCGGTGATCGTGCGCCAGGAGATCGTGCTGCTGGTGATGGGTGGCGTGTTCGTGATGGAAACCGTCTCTGTGATGATGCAGGTGGCGAGCTTCAAGCTCACCGGCAAGCGCATCTTCCGGATGGCGCCGATTCATCACCACTTCGAACTCAAGGGCTGGCCCGAGCCCCGCGTGATCGTGCGCTTCTGGATCATCAGCGTGGTGCTGGTGCTCATCGGTCTGGCCACGCTGAAGGTGCGCTGATGTTCGGACTCGGCAACAGCCAGGCGATCAAGCGGACCGGTCCGCGCGGCAGCTACGACCTGTGGCTGATTCTCGGGCTGGTCGGCCTGGCCAGTGTCGGTGTGGTGATGGTGGCCTCAAGCTCCATCGCCGTGGCCGACGCCCAGCATCTGGGGGCGTTCTACTACCTCAAGAAGCACCTGGCCTACCTGACGCTGGGCCTGATCCTGGCCGGCGTGGCGATGCGGGTCGAACTCAAGCTGCTCGAGAAGTACTCCGTGCCGCTGCTGCTCGCCGCGGCCCTCATGCTGCTGGCGGTGTTCGTGCCGCACTTCGGCATGCGCATCAACGGCGCGCGTCGCTGGCTCAACCTTGTCGTGATCAGCTTCCAGCCGGTGGAGGCGGTGAAGCTGATCCTGGTGATCTACATCGCCAGCTTCCTGGTGCGTCACCGCGAGAGCGTGGAGAACACCTTCTGGGGCCTGCTGCGGCCGATCATCGTGGCCGGCGTCATCGTGCTGCTGCTGCTGGCGCAGCCGGATTTCGGCTCCGCCACGCTGGTGATCGCGGTGACCATCGGCATGGTGTGGCTGGGAGGGGCCCGGCCGATCTTCCTGTTCGGCATGGGCTTGCCGCTGATGCCGCTGCTGGCGATCGCGGCGACCAGCGAGAGCTACCGCATGAAGCGGCTCACCTCGTTCATGGATCCCTGGAAAGACCCTTTCAACGACGGCTTCCAGCTGACCCAGTCGCTGATGGCGATCGGCCGCGGCGAGTGGACCGGCGTGGGTCTGGGGTCGAGCGTGCTCAAGCTGTCCTACCTGCCGGAGGCGCATACGGACTTCATCCTGGCAGTCATCGGCGAGGAGCTGGGGCTGGCTGGCGTGATCGGCGTGATGGCGCTGTTTGCGCTGGTGGTGTCCCGAGGCCTGGTGCTCGGCCTGCGTGGCGTGGAAGTGGGGCAGCGCTTCGCCGGTTACGTGGCTTTCGGCATCTCGATGATGCTGGGCCTGCAGGCGATGGTGTCGATCGGCGTGAACCTTGGTGCGTTGCCGACCAAGGGCCTGACCCTGCCGCTGATCAGCTCGGGTGGATCCTCGGTACTGCTGACCTGCGCCATGGCCGGCGTGCTGCTGCGCGCCACCTACGAGATCAACCGCGCGATCGACGCGCGCCAGATGGCCACGCGCATGCCGGCGCTGGCCGTGGCCGATGCGAACCCTGCAAACGCGCCCCGCGAGCGCGAGGCGGTGGCGGCATGAGCGCCGGGCAGCGCCCCGTGCTGATCATGGCCGGTGGCACCGGCGGCCACATCTTTCCCGGCCTGGCCGTCGCCGACGCATTGCGCGCGCAGGGCGTGCCGGTGGCCTGGCTGGGCGCGGCGGGCGGCATGGAAGTACAGGTAGTGCCTGCTCACGGCCTGCCCCTGCATGTCGTGCCGGTCGGCGGCCTGCGCGGCAAGGGGTGGAAGACCCGGCTTGGAGCACCGCTGATGCTGGCGCGCGCCTTGCTGGCTTCGTTGCAGGTATTGCGCCGGGTGCAACCGCGCAGCGTGCTCTCGATGGGGGGCTACGTCGCCGGTCCCGGCGGCATCGCCGCGCGCCTCACGGGCACGCCGCTGCTGGTGCATGAGCAGAACTCGGTGGCCGGTTACACCAACCGCAAGCTGGCCGGCTTCGCCCGCCGCGTGCTGACCGGCTTCGCCGGTGCGTTGCCGGGCGGCATCTGGGTCGGCAATCCGGTGCGTGAATCGATCGCGGCACTGCCGCCGCCGGCCGTGCGCATGGGTGGACGCGAGGGTGCGCCGCGACTTCTGGTGCTCGGCGGCAGCCTGGGCGCGCGCGCTCTCAACCTCGCCGTGCCGAAGGCGCTGGCCCTGCTGCCGCCGACTCGCCGGCCGGAGGTGCTGCACCAGTGCGGCAAGCGCGGGCTGGACGAGACGCGCCAGGCTTATGCCGAAGCCGGCGTGGCCGCGGACGTCGTGCCGTTCATCGACGACATGGCTGCCGCCTATGGCCGGGCCGATCTGGCCGTGTGTCGTGCCGGCGCCCTGACCCTGGCCGAGCTCACCGCCGCCGGACTCGGCGCCTTGCTGGTGCCGTTTCCGCACGCGGTGGACGACCACCAGACCCGCAACGCCGAGGCGCTGGTCGCCGTCGGCGCCGCTGAATTGACGAAGGAAAGCGATCTGGACGTTCAGACATTGGCACAGCGCCTGGGGGCGTTGCTGCAGGACCGCAGCGCGCTGCTCGCGATGGCCACCGCTGCCCGCACGCTGGCCAAGCCGGGTGCGGCCGAGGAGATCGCCCGTGCCTGCCTGGAGGTAGCCGCATGACCCCGCGTCGCCTGCTCCAGCACGAAGACCTGATGAGCATCTTCCGCCGCGTGCACTTCATTGGCATCGGTGGTGTCGGCATGAGCGGCATCGCCGAGGTGCTGCACAACCTTGGCTACGCCGTGTCCGGCTCGGACAAATCGAATTCCGCGACCGCGCAGCGTCTGGCCGGGCTGGGTATCGACGTCCGTATTGGGCATGAGGCGGCGCACGTGGGTGATGCCGATGTGGTGGTCACCTCCAGTGCGATCCGCGCCGACAACCCGGAGCTGGTCGCCGCGCGCGAGGCGCGCATCCCGGTGATCCCGCGCGCGGAGATGCTCGGCGAGCTGATGCGCTTCCGTCGCGGTATCGCGATCGCCGGCACGCACGGCAAGACCACCACCACCAGTCTGGTCGCCAGCGTGCTGGCCGAGGCGAACTACGACCCGACCTTCGTGATCGGCGGCCAGCTCAATGCGGCCGGCGCCAATGCGCGGCTAGGCACCGGCCAGTACCTGGTCGCCGAGGCGGACGAGTCGGACGGCTCGTTCCTGCTGCTGTCGCCGGTGGTCGCCGCGATTACCAACATCGATGCCGACCATCTGGAGAACTACCACGGCGATTTCGCCGAGGTGAAGAAGGCCTTCGCCACCTTCCTGCACCGGCTGCCGTTCTACGGACTGGCCGTGTTGTGCCTGGACGATCCGGAAGTGGCCGAGCTGGCGCGCGACACCTCGCGCCGGATCATGACCTACGGCATCGAGCGCGCCGACGCCGACGTGCGCGCGGCGAACGTGAGCCAGCGCGGTTTCACCATGCACTTCGATCTGATCCTGCCGGGTCGCGCGCCGCTGCCGGTGCAGCTGAACCTGCCGGGACACCACAACGTGCTCAACGCGCTGGCCGCCGCCGCGATCGGCTGGCAGCTCGGCGTGGAGGCGGAGGCCATCGGCCGCGCGTTGGCCGGCTTCCAGGGCGTGGGCCGCCGCTTCCACGCGCGCGGCGAGCTGCAACTGGATCGCGGTACCGCGCTGCTGATCGACGACTACGGCCACCATCCGCGCGAACTCGCCGCGGTGTTCGCGGCCGCACGCGGCGGCTGGCCGGACCGCCGCCTGGTGGTCGCGTTCCAGCCGCACCGGTACAGCCGCACGCGCGACCTGCTCGACGATTTCGCCAACGTGCTGGCGGACGCCGACGTGTTGGTGCTCACCGAGGTCTACCCGGCCGGCGAGGCGCCGATCGCCGGTGCCGACGGCCGTGCGCTGGCTCGTGCGGTGCGCGCGCGTGGCAAGGTCGACCCGGTGCTGGTCGAGCATCCCCGAGAGTTCAAGGAAACCCTGCCGACGTTGCTGCGCGACGGCGACCTGCTGTTGCTGCTGGGCGCCGGCGACATCGGCGCGGCGGCACTGGAGCTGGCCCAGTCGGGCAGCCTGAGGACGAACAAGCCATGAGCAAGATCACTGATCCGGCCCAGTTCGGACGCGTCGCCGTGGTGATGGGCGGCAGCTCCGCCGAGCGCGAGGTGTCGCTCGATTCCGGCCGCAACGTGCTGGCTGCGCTGAAGGCGCGCGGCGTGGACGCACACGCCATCGACGGCATCCCGGCCCTGCTCGATGCCCTGCGCGCGGGTCATTTCGCGCGCGTGTTCAACATCCTGCACGGCCAGCATGGCGGTGGCGAGGACGGCGTGCTGCAGGGCGCGCTCGAGTCGCTCAACGTGCCCTATACCGGCTCGGGCGTGCTCGGTTCCGCGCTGTCCATGGACAAGACGCGGTCCAAGCGCGTGTGGCAGTCGCTGGGTCTGCCGACCCCGAAATTCGTGGCCCTGCCGCGCGGTGCGGACGTGCATGCGGCGGCGCGGGAGATCGGCTTCCCGCTGATCGTCAAGCCGGCCCGCGAAGGGTCAAGCGTCGGTGTGACCCGCGTGTTCGAGGAGAAGGATCTGGAAGCCGCGGTTGCACTGGCGGAAAAGTATCCCGGCGATCTGCTGATGGAGACCCTGATCGAGGGCGACGAGCTGACCGTCGGCATCCTTGGCCGCGAGGTGCTGCCGACGATCCATATCGTCCCCAAGGGTGCCTTCTACGACTACAACGCCAAGTACATCGCCGAGGACACCCGCTACATCTGCCCGGGTCTCCAGGGCGATGCGGAGGCCGAGTTGCGTACGCTGTCGCTGGTCGCGTTCGACGCGCTGGACTGCAGCGGTTGGGGGCGCGTGGACGTGATGCGCGACCGCCAGGGCCGCAACTGGCTGCTGGAGGTCAACACCGCGCCTGGCATGACTTCGCATTCGCTGGTGCCGAAGGCCGCGGCGGTTGCCGGCATCTCCTACGAGGAACTGTGCTGGCGCGTGCTGGAAACCAGCTTCGACAGGGATCGTGGCATCCCCGGAGGACGCCCGTGAAGGGAAGCCTGCGACTGGTCGCCTGGTGTCTGGCGGTCACCCTGGTGGTGCTGCCGGTCGTCGGCGTGCTGCGCGGGTGGTTCGCTGCGGACCGGTGGCCGGTGACGCAGCTCACCGTGCAGGCCGAGTTCAAGCACGTGAAGGCCGAGCAGGTGCGTGCGGCGGTCCTGCCGCACCTGGGACACGGATTCTTCGCGCTCGACCTCGACGCGGTGCAGAAGGCGGTCGCGTCGCTGCCATGGGTGGAGTCGGTGGAAGCGAGCAAGCGCTGGCCGGACACGCTGTTGCTTCGCATCTACGAGCGCCAGCCGTTCGCGCGATGGAACGACAAGCAACTGATCAGCCGCCAGGGCCAGGTGTTCAGCGTGCCGGCCGACGAGCTGTCGCCGGACCTGCCGAGCCTGCATGGGCCGGACGATCACCTTGCCGAGGTGGTGAGCTTCTACGCCGATGCGCGCAAGGCGTTCAGCGGTACGCACCTGCAGATCACCGGCGTCACGCTGACCGAGCGCGGCAGCTGGAGCCTGGTGACCGCGGACGGCGCGCAGATCGTGCTGGGCGACCGCGAGCAGGCCGGCAGGCGGCTGCGGCGCTTCCTCGACGTGTACCCGAAGGTGATCGCCGGGCACGACGCCGGCTTCGCCTACGCCGACCTGCGCTACACCAATGGTTTTGCCGTGCGCTGGATGCCGCCGGCGGCTCCGAATCCCGCGGAAAGGGGCGCGCCCCGCACATGAAGAACAACTGCCTATGAAGACGCGCAACGACAAGCAACTGGTCGTCGGACTGGACATCGGCACCTCGAAGGTGGTGGCGATCGTCGGCGAGTACGAGCCGGGCGAGCCGATCGAGGTGATCGGCATCGGCTCGCATGTCTCGCGCGGCCTCAAGCGTGGCTCGGTGGTGGATATCGAATCCACCGTGCATTCCATCCAGCGGGCCGTGGAAGAGGCCGAGCTGATGGCCGGCTGCGACATCCGCTCGGTGTTCGCCTCGATATCAGGCAGCCACCTGGAAACGCGCAATTCGCACGGCACCGCGGCGATCCGCGATCGCGAGGTCACCCCGGGCGACCTCGAGCAGGTGCTGGAAGCGGCCAGTGCGGTGGCGATCCCGGCCGACCGCAAGGTGCTCTACAAGGAGTCGCAGGAATACCGCATCGACGGCCAGGACGGCATCCGCTCGCCGGTGGGCATGAGCGGCGTGCGCCTGGAGGCTTCCGTGCACCTGGTGACCGGTGCGGCTGCCGCGGTGCAGAACATCACCAAGTGCATCCAGCGCTGCGGCCTGTCGGTGGACGAGCTGGTGCCCTCGGCGGTCGCCAGCAGCAAGTCGGTGCTCACCGACGACGAGCGCGAGCTGGGCGTGTGCCTGGTCGACATCGGCGCCGGTACCACCGACATCGCCATCTATACGCAGGGCGCGATCCGCTACACCAAGTCGCTGCCGGTCGGCGGCGACCAGGTCACCAACGACATCGCCTACGGCGTGCACACCCCGACCGCGCATGCCGAGGAAATCAAGATCAAGTACGCCTGCGCGCTGGCCCAGCTGGCGCATGCCGACGAGACGATCCAGGTGCCCAGCGTGGGCGACCGTCCGCCGCGGCGGCTCGCGCGGCAGTCGCTCGCGCAGAGCGTGCAGGCGCGCTACGAGGAAATCTTCGAGATGGTGCAGGACGAGCTGCGCCGTTCCGGCTACGACAGCCTGATCGCTGCCGGCGTCGTGCTTACCGGCGGCGCCGCGAAGATGGAGGGCGCGCTCGAACTGGCCGAGGAGATGTTCCACAAGATGGTTCGCGTGGGCGTGCCGCAACACGTGGGCGGGCTGGGCGAAGTGATCGCCAATCCGCTGCACTCGACCGGTGTCGGCCTGCTGCTGCATGGCGCGCGCAGCGTCGGCGTGCGCCATGGCGGACCGGTCGGCGGAAGCATGGGCAGTTCGCTCGACAAGCTGCGCGGATGGTTCAAGAAGAATTTCTGACGGAATCGGCGGGGCCGGATGCCTCGCCCCGGGCGGAAGGAGACGCCCACCACCACGGCACGACAGGAGTCGCCCACCGTGGTTACAACGACAACGAAAGCTCTACGGAGGACGGGAAATGTTTGAACTGATCGATAAATTGACCCCCAACGCGGTCATCAAGGTCATTGGCGTGGGCGGCGGCGGCGGTAACGCCGTGGCGCACATGCTCAATGCGAACATCGAGGGCGTCGAGTTCGTCGTCGCCAACACCGACGCGCAGGCCATGAAGAACTGCGGCTCGCGCACCCACCTGCAGCTCGGCGCCAACGTCACCAAGGGCCTGGGCGCGGGCGCCAACCCGGAAGTCGGCCGCCAGGCCGCGCTGGAAGACCGCGAGCGCATCGAGGAGATGCTCGAGGGTGCCGACATGGTGTTCATCACCGCCGGCATGGGTGGCGGCACCGGTACGGGTGCGGCACCGGTCGTGGCGCAGCTGGCCAAGGAGAAGGGCATCCTGACCGTGGCCGTGGTCACCAAGCCGTTCCCGTTCGAGGGCCGTCGCCGCATGCAGGTCGCCCTGAAGGGTATCGAGGACCTGTCCCAGCACGTCGACTCGCTGATCACCGTTCCGAACGAGAAACTGCTGTCGGTGCTCGGTCGCGAAGTGACCCTGCTGAACGCGTTCAAGGCTGCCAACGACGTGCTGCAGGGCGCCGTGCAGGGCATTGCCGACCTGATCACGGCGCCCGGCCTGATCAACGTCGACTTCGCCGACGTGCGCACCGTGATGTCCGAGATGGGCATGGCGATGATGGGTTCCGGCACCGCCCGGGGCGACGATCGTGCCCAGGCAGCCGCCGAGGCCGCGATCAACAATCCTCTGCTGGAGGACGTGAACCTCAACGGCGCCTGCGGCATCCTGGTCAACGTCACTGCCGGTCCGAACCTGACCATGCGCGAGTTCGACGAGATCGGCCGGGTGATCCACGACTTCGCCTCCGAGGACGCCACCGTGGTGATCGGCACCTCGCTGGATCCTGAGATGCAGGACGACGTGCGTGTCACCGTCGTGGCTACGGGCCTCAACCGCGCTTCCGCCCGCCAGCCGGTGCGCCCGGTGCAGACCCAGCAGGTGGAGATGCGCCAGCGCCCGCGTCCGGTGGTGCTGCGCACGGGAACCGGCAACGAGGTGGTGGACTACGCCCAGCCCGACGTGGTGCCGTCCAACCGTCCGGAAGCCGCGCCCGCCAAGTCGGCGGACTCGAGCTTCGATTACCTTGATATCCCGGCTTTCCTGCGCCGGCAGGCGGACTAAGATGCGGGCGACCGGAGCCGGCGGAACCATCCCCCGGCCTCCCGGTCTGAGCATCTCCGGTTGCCCTGGACCGGGCGGCTCCCTTGGTCGCCCAGGCAGATCACCGGTCCAGGCAGACCGCTGATGGCTTCAAAAATGTGAAGGAGTCAGCAAGCTCGCGTGTCCGGATGACCCGCGGCAAACCTCATGGCCGGACTCCCGTCCCCGGCCATGAGGTCTTTTGTTTATCGCAAGCTCATGTTTTAACGGTGCTTTCTTGATGGGGTTCCGCACTGTTGGCGGGTCGAAAGCATGAAGGACGGCTTAAGACTGTACGGTCCGGTTTGCTATTGTCCGAGGTTAAGACTGTGTTAGTCTCCCCGTCCATTCTGGCTGCTACCTTTCACGGGTACCCATAAAAATGATCAAGCAGCGTACGCTCAAGAACATCATTCGTGCGACCGGCGTCGGCCTGCATACCGGCGACAAGGTCTACATGACGCTGCGCCCTGCGGCGCCGAACACGGGTATCGTGTTCCGTCGCACCGACCTGAATCCACCGGTGGATATCCATGCGCGCCCGGATTGCGTAGGCGACACCCGCCTGTCGACGACGCTGGTCAGCGGTGATGTCCGCGTATCCACGGTCGAGCATTTGCTGTCGGCGATGGCAGGCTTGGGTATCGACAACGCCTATGTCGACCTGTCGGCTCCCGAAGTGCCGATCATGGACGGCAGCGCCGGTCCGTTCGTGTTTCTGCTGCAGTCCGCCGGTATCGAGGAGCAGCCGGTCGCCAAGCGGTTCATCCGCATCAAGAAGCCGGTGAAGGTGCAGGAAGGCGACAAGTGGGCTAGCTTCGAGCCGTTCGAGGGCTTCAAGGTCGGTTTCTCGATCGAGTTCAACCACCCGATCATCAACAAGCGCACTTCCCGGGCGGAGATCGACTTCTCCACCACGTCGTTCGTGAAGGAAGTCAGCCGCGCCCGTACCTTTGGCTTCATGCGCGACATCGAAATGTTGCGCGAGCACAACCTGGCGCTCGGCGGTTCGATGGACAACGCCGTGGTGCTCGACGATTACCGCGTGCTCAACGAGGATGGTCTCCGCTACGAGGACGAGTTCGTCAAGCACAAGATCCTCGACGCGATCGGCGATCTTTACCTGCTCGGCCACAGCCTGGTTGGCGCCTACCATGCGCACAAGTCCGGTCACGAGCTCAACAACAAGCTGCTGCGCGCGCTGATCGCCGATGCCAGCGCCTGGGAAGAAGTCAGCTACGAGGACGATCCGGCTACTGCGCCGATCTCCTATGCGCACCCGGCACAGGCGATCTGAGCCCCTCGCTGCAGCGCGAATCTCCCTCCGAGACAGAACGGCCACGCCTCACAGCGTGGCCGTTCTGTTTTGTGGCTGCAGTCACGAAGCAAGCCGCGAACGCTTCACGCTGCCGGGACATGGGGTTGGCATGCCGTCATACCTGCGTGTTATAAACCGTCCGCGCCGGGCGTCCGCCTGGCTGCATTTTCGGCGCCCGGAGGTGCCGATCGAGGGACGTCGAGGTGCGCCTCGGCGAGCCACAGGGGGCTCAATCAGCAGTTTCGGCGAGGGACGCCAGCTCCAGGAACAGCGCCCGCAGTTCGGGGTCTGTGACTGACTCCGCAGCCGCTTTGAGATGGACGGCTGCGGCAGGCGAAAGCGGTTTTGACCGATCCGGTTCCGTTGCAACCGGCGGTTGGGGGGCCACTTTCACGGTGACTGAACTGGCGTGCGTGCCCAAGGCGCGCGCGGTGGCAAGAAGTTGCGCCTGCATCAGGCGCAGACGGGAAGCCCATGCCGGGGAAGACGCCAGGAAGACGAGGCGGTCGCCGCGCTTCTGTGCGAAACGCACATGGTCGCGCAGCGACGTCGGCAGCGTCTGGCGCAGGGCTCGGTCCAGCGCATCCAGCTCGGCAGCCTTCGAGGCCAGCCGGGCAAACGCGCCACACTCGGCGAGGGGCTTGAGCCCCGTGACCGGGCGGCGAGGGATGGGTGGGGCCGCGCGCTGCATGGTGCCGACTTCTTCAACGTGGAAATGCATGCAAATCATACTTGTGTCCCGCACCAAGAAGGTGCCCAAGACCCTCGATCTGGCAAGCCGGCGCATGCGGTGGCGGATCGGCGCCCTGGCGGCACTGGCGATTGGTGCATGCATGGCCATGGGAGCCGCGGTGGCGCTGGTGGTGGCAAGTCCGCGCGACCAGGCGATTGCCCAGGTCCGCGCCCTTGAGGGAACGGTTGCACAGCAGAACGCGCAGCTGGCCGAGGTCAAGCGCGACGCCCAGCGCAACCTCGATGCGCTCGCGATCAAGCTGGGGCAGTTGCAGGCACAGTCCACGCGACTGAACGCACTCGGCGAGCGTCTCGCGCAAATGGGCAAGCTGGACGATGGTGAATTCGACTTCGACCAGGCGCCGCCGGTTGGTGGCGTGGAGGATTCGAGTGGTCCTTCCTACACCCTTCCGCAGTCTCTCGAGACGAGCATCGATCAGCTTTCGTCGCAGTTCGACGCGCAGCAGGCCCAGCTGACCGCGTTGCAAAGCCTGCTGATGGACGCGCGCATCGAGTCGAACCTCAAGCCCACCGGCATGCCCGTGCAGGGTTACATTTCTTCCTATTTCGGTGGTCGCCCTGATCCGTTCACCGGGCACGCCGCTCGTCACACGGGGATCGACATCGCCGTTCCGCTGGGAACACCTGTGCATGCGGTCGCCGAGGGCATGGTGACGTTCGCGGGCATCCGCAACGGCTATGGCAAGGTGATCGAGATCGACCACGGCAACGGCTACATGACGCGGTACGCCCACAACAGCAAGCTGGTCGCTCGCCCGGGCCAGCGGGTTCGCGTCGGCGACGTGATCGCCGACGCCGGGTCGACTGGGCGCTCGACCGGCTCCCATGTGCATTTCGAGGTCTGGTACAAGGGCCGCGTCGTCAATCCGCTGGCTTACGTCCGCAGCCACCGCTGAATCCGGCGATCCGGTGGCTTCGGGGGCTTGAAACCGCGCTGATCCGCCGCCACCCCTCCCTGCGGCGACGGACTGGGGATGCCGCGTTTCCTTGCGCTTTATCGTGCGTTTGGGATAGCCGTCGGACCCTAGTATCATCGTGAATTTGCCCCAGCCGGCCATGTGCTGGCGGGGTTTCCTGTCTCCAGTCACCGGATGATCGATGTTCAATCGTGCCCTGACGAGCCTTTTTGGCAGCCGTAACGACCGCGTACTGCGCCAGCTCTCCAAGACCGTCGCCCGCATCAATGCGCTGGAGTCCGAATACGCCGCCCTCGGCGACGATGCGCTGCGAGCCAAGACCGACGAGTTCAAGCAGCGCCTCGGCGCCGGCGAGTCCCTGGACAAGCTGCTGCCGGAGGCCTTTGCAACGGTGCGTGAGGCGGCCAAGCGGGTGCTGGGCATGCGCCCCTACGACGTGCAGCTGATCGGCGGCATGGTGCTTCACATGGGCAAGATTGCCGAGATGCGGACCGGCGAGGGCAAGACCCTGGTGGGCACCCTGCCGGTGTATCTGAACGCGCTGGAAGGCAAGGGTGTCCATGTGGTCACGGTGAACGACTACCTGGCCCGCCGCGACTCGGCCCAGATGGGCAAGCTCTACAACTTCCTCGGCCTGTCGGTCGGTGTCGTGTACCCGGGCATGGACCATGCCGACAAGCACGCGGCCTATGCCGCCGACATCACTTACGGCACCAACAACGAGTTCGGCTTCGACTACCTGCGCGACAACATGGCGCTCTCCAAGGAGCAGCGCTACCAGCGCGGCCTGAATTACGCGATCGTCGACGAGGTCGACTCCATCCTGATCGACGAGGCCCGCACGCCGCTGATCATCTCCGGCCCGGCCGAGGACTCGCCGGAGCTGTACATCAAGGTCAACAAGATCGTTCCCCGACTGGTGCGTCAGACCGAGGAGGACGGTGCCGGCGACTACTGGGTCGACGAGAAGCAGAAGCAGGTGCACCTGTCCGAAGCGGGCATGGCGCACGCCGACGAGCTGCTGCGCCAGGCCGGGGTGATCGAATCCGGCAGCGGCCTGTACGACGCCAAGAACCTGGCGGTGGTGCACCATCTCAATGCCGCGCTGCGCGCCAACGCGATCTATCAGCGCGACGTGGACTACATCGTGCGCGACGGCGAAGTGATCATCGTCGACGAGTTCACCGGCCGCACCCTGGCCGGCCGCCGCTGGTCTGATGGCCTGCACCAGGCGGTCGAGGCGAAGGAAGGCGTGCCGATCCAGCGCGAGAACCAGACGCTGGCCACGGTGACCTTCCAGAATCTGTTCCGCATGTACACCAAGCTGGCCGGCATGACCGGCACGGCGGACACCGAGGCGTACGAGTTCCAGCAGATCTACGGCCTGGAGGTGGTGGTGATCCCCACCCACAAGCCGATGATCCGCAGGGACAACCCGGACATGGTGTTCCTCGCGCAGACGGCGAAATACCGCGCTGTGATCGAGGACATCAAGGACTGCCACAAGCGCGGCCAGCCGGTGCTGGTCGGCACCACCTCGATCGAGGTGTCCGAGCTGCTCTCCGGCCTGCTCGACAAGGAAAAGATCCCGCACGAGGTGCTCAACGCCAAGCAGCACGAGCGCGAGGCGCACATCGTGGCCCAGGCGGGCGCACCGGGCTCGGTCACCATCGCCACCAACATGGCCGGTCGCGGCACCGACATCGTGCTGGGCGGCAGCCTGGAGGTTGCGCTGGCCGCGTTGCCGGCCGAGGCCACCGCGGCGGACCGCGAGCGGGTGAAGGCGGAGTGGCAGCAGCGGCACGACCAGGTGCTGGCGGCCGGTGGTCTGCACATCATCGGCACCGAGCGCCACGAATCCCGCCGTATCGACAATCAGCTTCGCGGCCGCTCGGGCCGCCAGGGCGACCCCGGCTCCTCCCGTTTCTACCTGTCGCTGGAGGACAACCTGCTGCGCATCTTCGCCGGCGACTGGGTCGGCCGCTGGATGCGCATGTTCGGCATGAAGGAGGACGATGCGCTGGAAGACCGCATGGTCAGCCGGCAGATCGAGAAGGCGCAGCGCAAAGTCGAGCAGCACAACTTCGACATCCGCAAGCACCTGCTCGAGTTCGACGACGTCGCCAACGAGCAGCGCAAGGTGATCTACAAGCAGCGCGACGAGCTGCTGGACGGCGACGACGTGTCGGCCACCATCGCCGACATCCGCGAGGACGTGGTCGAGCAGATGGTGCGCACCCACGTGCCGCCGGAGAGCATCGACGAGCAGTGGGACATCGCCGGGCTGGACCGCGAGCTGGAGACCGAGTTCGGCCTGCACGCGGAGCTCAAGTCGTGGGTCGAGCAGCAGCACGAGCTGGACGCCGACGCCATCCTCGAACACGTCCGCGAGCTGGTCGAGGCGTTGTTCCAGGCGAAGGAGGCGCAGATCGGCGCCGAGACCATGCGCCAGCTCGAGAAGCACATCATGCTGAGCGTGGTCGACAACGCCTGGAAGGAGCACCTGGCCAGCATGGATTACCTGCGCCAGGGCATCTACCTGCGCGGCTACGCCCAGCAGGATCCGAAGCAGGCATTCAAGCGCGAATCGTTCGACCTGTTCTCCGGCATGCTCGACCGCATCAAGACCGAAGTGGTGCAGATGCTGGCGCGCATCCGCGTGCGCAGCGAGGAAGAGGTCGCGGCGATGGAAGCCGAGCAGCAGCGGCTGGCCGAGCGCCTGCAGCGGCAGATGCTGGCCTCCGGCGGCGGCGCCCCCACGGCGCCGGCGGAAGACGCCCGGCCCGTGGGGGCAGCGGCGGAGGGTCCGAAGGTCGGCCGCAACGACCCCTGTCCCTGCGGTTCGGGCAAGAAGTACAAGCACTGCCACGGCCAGCTGAGCTGATCGACCGGACGGCGGCGAAAAAAAAAGGGAGGCGATGGCCTCCCTTTTTTTCTTGCTCAATCCTCGGCGTTGGGCGGGCGTTTGCGGTGCGGCTCGGCGTTCACCGTGAAATAGACCGGCTCCTCGGCATCCAGTCGCAGGGCGGTCAGCTGGCCGCCCCAGACGCAGCCGGTGTCGATCGCGTAAACGCCCAGCCCGGCGAACCGGCCCAGCGCCGACCAGTGACCGCAGACGATACGCGTCTCGCGCCGGCGCATGCCGGGTACCTCGAACCACGGGTACATGCCCGGCTTCTGCGTGCCTGGGATGCCCTTGCCCTCGAAGTCGATGCGCCCGTGGATGTCGCAGTAGCGCATCCGGGTGAGGGTGTTGATCGAGGCGCGCATCCGCTCGATGCCCTGCAACCGGCTCGACCACGCCGCGGGTCGATTGCCGAAGAGATTCTTGAGCAGGCGGGGATGGCGCGGGCTGGTCAGCTCCCGCTCGATCTCCTGCGCCGACCGCTGGGCCTGCCTGAGCGTCCAGCCCGGCGCCAGGCCGGCGTGAACCATGGTCCAGCCCAGCTGCTCGTCGTGATGAAGCAGTTTCTGCGAACGCAGCCATTCGAACAGCACCGGGGCGTCGTCGGCGAACAGGACCTCGCGCAGCTCGGGATTGACCCGGGCCTGGGCGTCCGGCTTGCGCTGGGCGATGGCAAGCAGGCTGAGGTCGTGGTTGCCGAGCGTCACCACGGCCCGCTCGCGCAGAGCATGGATGAAGCGGAGGGTCTCCAGCGACTGCCCTCCGCGGTTCACCAGGTCGCCACAGAACCACAGGTGGTCCTGCACCGGATCGAAGCGCAGCTTGTCCAGCAGGCGCTGCAGCTCCGGATAACAGCCCTGCACGTCGCCGATCGCGTAGGTCGCCATCAGTGCAGCGTGCGCGGGATCGAGAGGGTGAAGGTGGGAATCGGGGCGTCGAACTCGGTGCCGTCGTCAGCCAGCATCTGGTAGCTGCCTGCCATGGTGCCGACGGCCGTCTCCAGCACGGCGCCGGAGGTGTATTCGTAGTCGTCGCCCGGACGCAGCCAGGGCTGCTCGCCCACCACGCCGTCGCCGCGCACCTCGTCCACCTTGCCGTTGGCATCGGTGATCACCCAGTGGCGTCGCAGCAGCTGCGCGGGAACCTGGCCGGCATTGCGCAGCGTGATCGTGTAGGCGAACACGTAGCGGTTGTCGTCCGGCTTCGACTGATCGGGGACGAAGCGCGTGTGGACGCGCACATCGATGGTATAGGGGGACTTCGGACTCATGATGCGATTGTAAGGCCTGCGATGCGGCTCGGGTCAGTGCGTGGCCGTCAGCTTCAGTCTGACGCGGGTCGCGTCGGCAGCGCCTTGGCGAGACGCACGAAATCCAGCGGCGACAGCGTTTCCGCGCGCGCCCCCGGGTCGATGCCCGCCGCGCGGATGGCCTCGGCGCCGAGCAGTTGCCGCAGCGCATTGGAAAGCGTCTTGCGGCGCTGGGCGAACGCCGCCTTGACCACGGCGTGCACCGCCTGCGGGTCGGCATCGTGGCGTTCCGCGGGCGCCAATGGCACCAGCCGGACCACCGAGGAGTCCACTTTAGGCGGCGGCCGGAACGCGCCCGGCGGCACGTCGAACAGGGGCGTCACGCGGCAGGCCAGCTGCAGCATCACCGAAAGCCGCCCGTAGACCTTGCTGCCGGGCTCCGCCGCCATCCGGTCGACCACTTCCTTCTGCAGCATGAAGTGCATGTCCTGGATGGCCGCGGCGTGCTCCACGCAATGGAACAGGATCGGGCTGGAGATGTAGTAGGGCAGGTTGCCGGCGATGCGCAGACGGGGAGCGCCGAGTTCGCGGGCCAGTGCGGCGAAATCGACCTTGAGCACGTCGGCGTGCACGATCCGGAGTTCGCCGACCGCGGCCGCGCGTTCGCCCAGCGCCGGAATCAGATCGGTGTCCAGCTCGATCGCGGTGAGGCGTCCGGCGGCGCGAAGCAGGGGCAGGGTCAGCGCGCCCTCGCCCGGTCCGATCTCGACCAGCGTGTCACCGTCCTCCGGTGCGATGGCGCTGACGATGCGCTCGATGTAGCGCTTTTCGTGCAGGAAGTGCTGGCCGAAGCTTTTCTTGGGGCGTGCATTCATGGGCGGACTCGGTCGGCACGCCGGATCAGGCGCTGTGGCGGCTGCGCTGGACCAGGTCCAGCGCCATGCGGGTGGCGGCGATCAGGCTCGAGGCGTCGGCGCGGCCGCTGCCGGCGAGATCCAGTGCCGTGCCGTGGTCGACCGAGGTGCGGATGAAGGGCAGGCCGAGGGTCAGGTTGACGGTGCGGTCGAAGGCCTCGCTCTTGAGCACCGGCAGGGCCTGGTCGTGGTACATCGCCAATACCGCGTCGTAGCGGGCGCGCATGGCGGGCACGAAGGCGGTGTCGGCCGGCAACGGGCCGAGCAACTCCATGCCCTCGTCGCGCAGGCGGTCCAACACGGGGATGATGACGTCGATCTCCTCGCGCCCGAGATGCCCGCCCTCTCCTGCGTGGGGGTTGAGTCCCAGCACGCCGATGCGGGGGCGTTCGATGCCGAATTTCGCCCGCAGCGCAGCCTCCACGATGCGCAGGCTGCGGGTGAGCGTGTCCGCATGGATGGCGCCGGGTACCGCAGCCAGCGGCAGATGCGTCGTGGCCAGAGCCACCCGCAGTTCGGGGCTGGCCAGCATCATCACCACGTCCGCGCCGGCGCGCTCGGCGAAGAATTCCGTGTGGCCGCTGAAGGCCACTCCGGCGTCGTTGATCGAAGCCTTCTGCAAGGGGGCGGTGACCACAGCGTCGTAGCGCCCGGCAAGGCAGCCGTCCGCGGCTTCGGTCAGGGTGGCCAGCACGTGTGCCGCGTTTGCCGGGTCGGGATGCCCCGGATGCTCGACGGCACCGAGCGGCACATGCCGAACCCGCAGTTGCACGGCGGTGGCGACGGCCGGTGCCGGAGCCTCCTCGTCGAGCAACTGGATCTCGATGCCGCAGCGCTGCGCGGCGCGCTCCAGCAGGCCGCGATCGGTGATCGCCACCAGCTCGGCATCGAACGGGATCGAGGCGAGCCGAACCAGCAGCTCGGGACCGACACCCGCCGGCTCGCCGGCAGTCAGGGCCAGCCGGGGACGGGTGCGGGTCTCCATGGTGGCTGGGCTCAGGCGGTGCCGTCGTCCGGCTGGCCGGGGGTGCGCAGCTCCGGCACGAGGATCCGGATGTAGGCACTGGCCTTGAGCTGGCGCAGGAAGTCCTCGTAGGCCTGCTCGGCCTTGCGGTTGCCGATGGCTTGGCGCGCCTGGTTGCGGGCGATCTCGTCGGTGCGGTCCGCCTGGCGCGTGCCGAGCAACTGGATGATGTGCCAGCCCGCCTCCGTCTGGAACGGATGCGAGACTTCGTCCGGCTTGAGCGCGGACAACTGCTGCGCCACCGCATCTCCCCACGCATCCTTGGCGAACCACCCCATGTCGCCGCCGGCGTTGGCCGTGGTGTCGTCGGCCGAGTCGGCCTTGGCCAGCTTGGCGAAGTCTTCGTGCTTGTTGACGATGCGCTGGTAGAGGTCTTGTGCCTTCTGCTCGGCCTGCGCGGGCGTGATCAGCTCGCTCGGGCTGATCAGGATCTGGCGGGCGTGATACTCGGTGATGACCTGCCGCTCGGGTTGGCGCTGGCCGACCAGCTTGAGGATGGTGAAACCGGTGGGGCCGCGCAGCGCAGGGGTGACGTCACCAGGCTTCATCGCGGCCACCGTGTCGGTGAACGCCGGCGGGACCTCGTCCATGCGGCGCCAACCCAGGTCGCCGCCGTCGAGCGCGTCCTGGGCGTCGGAGTAGCGGATGGCGGCCGCGTTGAAATCCATGCCGCCCTTGATCGCGTTGAGCGCCTCGGCGGCCTTGGCCTGGGCAGCCTGGATGTCCGCCGCGCTGGCGCCAGCCGGTACGCTGATCTGGATGTGCGCCAGATGCACTTCACCGGCCTTGTAGGTCGGGCTGTTCAGCAGGTTGTTGATCTCGCTGTCGGTGATCTGCACCGAGTCACGCACCACGCTGTCGTGCAGGCGCTGCACCGTCAGCTGCTCGGCGATCTGGCGACGGAACGCGGCAAAGCTGGCTCCGCTCTGCGCGATGGCGCCGCGCAACTGGTCCACCGTCATGCGGTTTTGCTGGGCCACGCGGGCGACCGCCTGGTCGACCTCGCCATCGGACACGCGGATGCCCTGGTCGTCGGCCTTGTTGACCTGCAGGCGCATCAGGATGAGGCGCTCGAGCACCTGGCGCTGCAGCACGTTCAGCGGCGGCAGCTGGCCGGGATTGCTGGCGTACTGCTGCTGTACGGCGCGCACGGCATCGTCCAGCTCGCTCTGCAGGATCACGCCGTCGTCGACCACCGCCACGATGCGGTCCAGCGGCTGCTCGCCACTGGCGTTCGGGCTGGTCTGGGAGGCTGGTGCGAGCAGCTGGGCATGCACGGGAGCGACGGACGCGGCGGCCACCGCGAGCAGGAACAGCGCGAGAGATTGCTTCATCAGAACGGTGCCTTGGATCGCCCTCGGGCGACGGACAAATTATTGATATCCCAGAATAGCACGCCGCAAAAAGTCCTCGGCTTGGCCATTGAAGGCGCCCAGCCCCTTGAACTGCAGCTCGAACATCACCGCGTTGTTGGACGGGATGCGCGTGGCGGTGGTCGTGCCGAACGGGGCGTACTGGTTCACGTAATGCCGCCCGACCAGGCTGAGGATCACGCAGCAGCTCTCGTACTGGACGCCCGCCAGCGCCTCCACCGTGCGGCGGTCCTTGACCGAATAGGTCCAGCGTCCGAGCAGGCGCCAGCGATCCGAGACCGGATAGACCGTGGAGGCGTCGTATTGTTCCAGCAGCACGTTGGTGCTGCCCGGGGTGCGGCGGAATCGATAGGAGAAGTTGAGGATGCCGTCGGTCTTGATCCGCCGCTGCACCTGGAAGGTGCCGAGGTCCACCTGGCGGGTGTTCGGGCTCCACTGATAGGCAGTGCTCGCTCTCCAATCGTCGTTGAGCTGGATGCTGGCCTGGGCGACGTAGTCCGAGCCGGTCCAGTCGGTTGCCGGTTGGCCCGGGAGTTGCACCCGTTGTGGAGCGAAATAGCGGATCTGACCCAGGCTCGCCGAGAAGCGCTCAACGCCATTGTCATCGAGCAGCCGGGTTGTCAGTGCGCCGGTCAGGTTGTTGGCATTCATCTGACGGTCCGCGCCGGAATAGCGATTCGGCGAGAACAGTTGCCAGTAGTCGAAGCTCATCAACTGGGTATCGAAGAGCGGAAGATCGTCCTGATTGCGGTAGGGCACGTACAGGTAATAGAGCCTCGGCTCCAGCGTCTGCGTGTAGGCCGTGCCGAACAACGAGGTGTGACGGTCAAAAACCAGTCCCGTATCCAGGCTTGCGACGGGCAGGCTCCGGGTCGGGTTGCGCGTATCGAACGGCGAGGTCTGGCCCAGCGGCAACCTGCCGCCGAAGCTGTAGTGATCGAAATTGTCGTCCAGCTGGTAAGCCGTGTACCGGTAGGCCAGCTTCGGACGGACAAACCATGCCGCGCCCTGCCAGTTGGCCGCGAGGTAGGGATAGAAATCGGCCCGCTTGCCGCCGAGGAAGCCGTCTTTGCGGAATGCGACGGCTTCGTCGTTGGATCCCGCCTCCAGCCAATTGTTCAGCGGAATATCGAGATTGAAGGTGCCGCGTGGCCAGCGTCGATATTGAAGGCTCGCATCGGTCAGGTATGGATCGGTGTTCTGATAGCTATCTACGCCCAGGGACGCACTCCACCAGTTGCCGGCACCGGAAACATGGGCGCTCGAAGCAATGGAGTTGGTTGCCGTGTTGTATAGATCGTTGCTGAAGTCGCGCAGATAGTTCTTGTCGGAAACGCGGTTCACGCTGGTATTGAAGGACCAGCCGGGCCACAGCCGAGTGGAGTCGCCGAACTTGTACAGGTAACGCTGCCTTCCCTGTGTGGTGATGCCGGAGTCCTGCAAGTTGGGGCCGTGATCCTTGGCCAGATACTCGAAGTCAAACTGGCCCTGGGTGCCCGGAAGCAAATAGCGGAACTGACCTGCAAGCATTGCCCCGCGCTTGGTGTAGACGCGCGGCTCCAGCGTGGCGTCGTAGTTCGGCGCCAGGTTCAGGTAGTACGGCACGCTCGCCATGAAACCGGAGTGGCTGGAGTTGCCGAACGTGGGCCACAGGAAGCCGCTCTTGCGCCGGTTGTCGATCGGGAAAGTCAGATACGGAATGTAGAAGAACGGCACATTCGCGAAGCGCATGGTGGCACCGTGCGCGACGCCCACGCCGGTCTCGCGGTTCAGGGTGAGCCGGTGAGCGCTGATCTCCCACAGCCGGTGACCGACGTCGCAGGTCGAGTAGGTCACGGTGGAGTACTGGCTGTGCTGCGCGTCGAACAGGGTCGCCTGCTTCGCTACGCCGTTGCCGCGCGACTGCAGCAACTGGTAGGTGACGTTGTCGGCGACGCCGCGCTTGGCCTCGTTGTTGCCCTTCAGTCGGTCCGCCGAGAACAGTTCGCCCGCGTCCTGGTAGCGCACGTTGCCGCGCGCATCGTAGTCGGTGGTCTGGTCGTTGTAGTCGACGCGGTCGGCGCGCAGCAGCTGGTCGGCGCGCTGCATGCGGACGTTGCCGGTCAGCTTGTAGATCGACTGGTTGGAGCTGTCCACGTGCTCGGCGTGGACATCGGTGTCGGCCGTGTCGCGGCCCGAGCTGTCCGTCGGCAAGGACGGGTCGTAGAACGACAGCAGCGCGTTGGGGCGGCACATCGCGTAACTGATCGGGCGCGCCGGGCAGTAGAACGATCCCAGTGGGCAGCTGGTTTCCTCTGGCGCGCGCATGTTGCCGGGCAGCGGCGCCACGTCCGCGGCGGTTGCCACTTCGAGCGGCACACCGGCCAGGGCGAGGGCGGCAGCGACCGCCAGCAGGCGGCGCGGAGGCAACGGGCGCGTCGTCATCGTCACGATGGCAATCTTTCGGCGGAAATGGCCCGTTAAGCTAGCAGAAACGCCCCGGGGCCGGCAGGTTGGGCGGCATCGAAGGGGCCTGCGGATTCAGGGGCAGGCCGCCTTCGCCCAGGTCAGTAGAGCAGGGCCTCGACGTGTGCGGCGGCGCTGGAGGCCAGTGCACGCAGGTCGTAACCGCCCTCGAGGCTCGACACCAGCCGGCCGCCGGCGTGGGTGCGGGCGAGGTCGACCAGCTGGTGGGTGATCCAGGCGTAATCCTCCGCGCCCAGGCGCAGGTCGGCGAGTGGGTCGTCGCGGTGCGCGTCGAAGCCGGCCGAGACCAGCACCAGTTGTGGCCGGAACGCGTGCATGCGCGGCAGCAGCTCGTGGTGCCAGGTCTCGCGGAACTCCATCGAGCCGGCGCCGGCCGGCAGCGGCGCGTTGACGATATTGCCGACGCCGTGCTCGTGCGCGGATCCGGTCTCCGGATACAGCGGCGACTGGTGGCTGGACACGAACATCACCCGCGGTTCGCGCTCGAAGATGTCCTGCGTACCGTTGCCGTGGTGCACATCGAAGTCGGCGATCAGGACGCGCTGCAGGCCATGTGCGGCGATCGCATGAGCGGCGGCCACGGCGATCGAATTGAACAGACAGAAACCCATCGCCTCGCCGGACGTCGCGTGGTGGCCCGGCGGGCGCACGGCGCAGAACGCACGCGGCACCTGGCCGGAAAGCACTGCGTCCACTGCGGCACAGGTGGCGCCTGCGGCGCGCAGGGCAGCCTCGTCGGAGCCGGGCGACATCCAGGTGTCCGGGTCGAGCTGGACCCGCCCTTCTTGCGGTGCGCTGCCCAGCACGCGGTCGACGTGCGCGGCGTCGTGAACGCGCAGCAGCTGCTCGCGGCTGGCGCGGGGCGCCTCCACGCGGTCTACCGTCGCGAAGCGGTCGGCGTCCAGCGCCTGCAGTACGGCCTTGAGGCGTAGCGGCGACTCGGCATGCCCCGGGCAGGGGTCGTGTCGCAGACAGCTCTCATGGGTATACAGGCGCAGCATGCGCGCTCAATCGTGCGAGGACGCGGAGGGTTTGCGGCGGCGCTCGTGCTGCCACAGCACTTCGCCGTGGCCACTGGCGCGGGCCAGTACGCGGCACAGCACGAACAGCAGGTCGGAGAGCCGGTTGAGATAACGCGGTGCCTGCGGGCGGATCGCCTCGACGTGGCCCAATGCCACCACCTCGCGCTCGGCACGGCGGCAGACGGTGCGGGCCAGGTGGCAGCACGAGGCGGCCATGCCGCCGCCGGGCAGGATGAAATCCTTCAGCGGCGGCAGCGGGTCGTTGAAGCGGTCTAGCACCTGCTCGAGGCGGGTGATGTCGGCGTCGTCGATCATCGCCATGCCCGGGATGCACAGCTCGCCGCCCAGATCGAACAGCTCGTGCTGGACCTGGGTCAGCGCCTCGGCGATGTCCTCGGGCACGCCGTCACAGGCGAGCACCATGCCGATCGTGCTGTTGAGCTCGTCGACGGTGCCGTAGGCGGCGACGCGCAGCGAGTCCTTCGGGACGCGCGAACCGTCGCCGAGGCCGGTACTGCCGTCGTCGCCGGTGCGGGTGTAGATCTTCGAGAGGCGATTGCCCATGGCTTCCTCAGCCGGCGAGCTTGGTCCGCGAGCTGTCGGCGGTGCGGGCCAGCAGGGTCACCAGCACGTGGAACACCGCGCCGATCGCCACGTACATCGCCGTGGTGCCGAGGAACGGCAGGTACCAGTCGCCTAGGTTCGCGAACCAGCCATTGAGGCTGCGTGCGGCGACGGTGACCGGCGAGAGCCAGTAGAAGCTGCCGTTGGACAGCAGATAGCACACGCCCTCGCTGACCAGCAGCGCCAGCGCGGCCAGGCCCAGGGTGGAGGCGTGCAGGCCGGCCTGGTGACGGGCCAGCCAGCTGCCGCCCAGCCACAGCGCGAAGTACGACGGCACCAGGAACCAGTAGCCGGCCGAGACGCAGTAATGACTCCAGAAGCTCAGCCCCTGGCTGGTGATGGCGAAGAAATCCACCAGTACGGCAAGCGCCATCAGCAGCGGGAACGCCCAGCGCGCGGAGCCGCGCAGCCAGAAGCCGGCCAGGAAGAACACGCCCCAGGACGCATCCGGGATCGCATCGAAGTGGTGCAGGCGCGTAGCGGCCATCACCAGGGCAAGAATGCTGAAGATGCCGAGGCGCTGGGTCTGCGTCATGGCCATGAAGGGCTCCCTGAGGAAAACGGCGGAAATCGATCCGGTAGTCTAGTCGGCCGCCCGGCGCTTGGCGACCCGGACGGGCGCGACGCCCGACCGCTGCGGGAACGGTCGGCCGGGCGCGTATCATGCGACGGATGAACCTGAACGACCCGGCCGCCCCGCGCGGCGTTCTCATCGTCGGCGGCGGGCTGGTGGGCGCCAGCCTGGCGATCGCGCTCGATGCCGCCGGCGTGCCGGCGACACTGCTGGATGCCGCGCCGCCGCGCCGCGCGGCCCCGGCCAGCTACGACGAACGCAACCTGGCGCTGGCCCGCGCCACCGTCAACGGCCTCCGCGCCCTGGGCGTATGGCCGCATGCCGAGGCGCGCGCCACGCCGATCACCCGCATCCACGTCAGCCGTGCCGGCGAGTTCGGCACCGCCCGGCTGGATGCCGCCCGCCATGGCGTGGACGTGCTGGGCTGGACCCTGCCGGCACGCGAGCTGGGCGAGGCGCTGGAGCGCCGGCTGGAAAGCTGCCGCGATCTGGTCCGCTTGGCGCCGGCCACGCTCGAGGCGATGGATCCGGTCGACGGCGGCTGGCGCGCCACCGTGCGCACCGCCGACGGCACGCAGACGCTGGAGGCCGCCCTGGTGGTCGGCGCCGATGGCACCGAGTCCTTCGTGCGCGAGCGGCTGGGCATTGCCGCCGAGCGTCACGACTACGGCCAGAGCCTGTTCGTTTGCACCATCACGCCGGAGCGCGACCCGGCCGGGCGCGCTTTCGAGCGTTTCAGCGACGATGGCCCGATCGCCCTGCTGCCGCTGGCCGAACGCCGCGCCGGCCTGGTGCTCACCGTGCCGGCCGACTGGGCCGACGAGGTCGCCGCGCTGGACGACGCGGCCTACGCCGCCCTGGCCCAGCAGCGCTTCGGCGGCAAGCTGGGGCGCTTGGCCCGCCCCGGCCGACGCCAGCCCTGGCCGATCCGCCGCGTGGCGGCAACGCGCCTGACCGGCCCGCGCGCGGTGCTGGTCGGCAACGCGGCGCAGACGGTCCACCCGATCGGTGCGCAGGGCTTCAACCTGGGTCTGCGCGATGCGCTGACCCTGGCCGAGCTGGTCGCCGGCGCCGCCGATCCCGGTGCCTCGGCGCTGCTCGATACCTACGCCGGGCGACGCGCCCCGGACCGCGAAGGCACCATGATGATGAGCCACGGCCTCGTGCAGCTGGCCTGCCTGCCGCAGCCGCTGCTGGCGCCGTTCCGCTCGCTGGCCCTGCTGGCCTATGACCGCGTGCCGCCATTGCAGCGCCTGCTGGCCAGGCGCGGCATGGGCTTTCGCGGCGAGCCGCCGCGCGCCGTGCGGGAGCCGCTGCCATGAGCCGGATGATGGGACGGGAAGAAGGCGTGCGGCGCCGCGGTCCCGCGCTGGACGTGGTGGTGGTGGGTGGCGGCATGGTCGGTGCGGCCACCGCGCTGGCGCTGGGCCGGGCCGGCTTCGCCACCGCACTGGTCGAAACGCGCGAGCCCGCGCCCTGGCAGCGCGAACACGAGGTCGACCTGCGCGTAGTCGGCCTGGCCGCCTCGTCGATCCGCCTGCTGGACGAACTGGGCGTGTGGCCGTCGATCCGGGACGCCCGCGCCTGTGCCTACGAGCGCATGCACGTGTGGGATGCCGCCAGCGGCGCGGCGATCGATTTCGACGCCGGCCGCGAGGGCCTGGCGGCGCTGGGCTACATCGTCGAGAACGCGCTGGTGCAGTCGGCGCTGTGGCAGGCGTTGGACGGTGCCGGCGTGCAGCGCGTGTGTCCGGCCGAGGTGGCCGGTTTCGACGCGCGCGAGGATCGGGTCGATGTGGCGCTGGCCGACGGCCGCACGCTGGCTGCGCGCCTGCTGGTCGCCGCCGACGGCGCCGGCTCGCCGTTGCGCACGATGGCCGGCATCGATACCCGTGGCCGCGACTATGCGCAGCGTGGCGTGGTCGCCCACGTGGCGACCGAGCGGCCGCACGAACACACCGCGTGGCAGCGTTTCCTGCCCGGCGGTCCACTGGCGCTGCTGCCGCTGGCCGACGGGCGCAGCTCGATCGTCTGGTCGCTGCCCGAGGAAGAGGCGGCGCGCATGCTGGCGCTGGACGATGCGGCCTTCCGCGACGCTCTGGGCGTGGCGATCGACTTCCGTCTGGGCCGCATCACCGGCTGCAGCGCGCGCGCGGCGTTCCCGTTGCGCCTGCAGCTGGCCGAGCGCTACGACGCGCCGCGTTTCGTTCTGCTCGGCGATGCCGCGCATGCGGTGCACCCGCTGGCCGGGCAGGGTGTGAACCTCGGCCTGCGCGATGTGATCGAGCTGCGCGACACCTTGCTCGATGCGCGCAGCGCCGGCCGCGACATCGCCGCGCCGCACGTGCTGCGCCGCTACGCGCGCCGCCGACGCAGCGCCGACACGCTGGATGCGCTGGGCTTCGATGCGCTGGGCCGAATCTATGCCTGGCAGGCGCCGCCGCTGGTCGCCGCCCGTGCCCTGGGCGTGCGGCTGATCGACCGTTTCGCACCGCTCAAGCAGCGGCTGGCCGACCACGCTGCCGGTCGCTGACCGCTCACCCTTTCGCCACCACGGAGTCGTCCCATGCGCCTGCTTCGTCTTGCCTCGCTCTTGCTGCTTACACTCGGCCCGGTCGTCGCCCACGCGGCGATGGTGCACAAGACGGTGACCTGGACCCGCGACGGCACCACCTTCAAGAGCGTGCTGGTCTACGACAACGCTACCTCGGCCAAGCGCCCCGGGCTGGTGATGGTGCCGAACTGGTACGGCGTGAACGCCATGGCCGTGAAGAAGGCCGAGATGATCGCAGGCAAGCGCTACGTGATCCTGGTCACCGACCTGTACGGTGAAGGCGTGCGGCCAACGAGTAACGCCGAAGCCGAGGTCGCGACCAAGCCGCTGTACACCCACCGCACGCTACTGCGCGAACGCATGAACGAGGCGCTGGCGCAGCTCAAGGCGCAGGCCAAGGACGCGCCGATCGACCTGAAACACCTGGCTGCGATCGGCTTCTGCTTCGGTGGTGCCGCCGTGCTCGATCTCGCACGCAGCGGCGCCGACGTGGCGGCCGTGGTGTCGTTCCACGGCGACCTGAGTACGGACAACCCCGCGCTGGCCAAACAGATCAAGGCCCGCGTGCTGGTGATGAACGGTGCTGACGACACCTGGACCATGAAGGACGCCGATGCCTTCATGAACGAGATGCGCGGCAGCCCGGCCGACTGGCAGTTCGTGGTGCTCGGCCATGCCGTGCATTGCTTCACCGAAACCGACCAGCACAGCCCCGGCTGCATGTACGACGCCCGCGCCGCCGCCCGCAGCTACCGGCTGATGCGCGACTGGCTGGATCACGCGTTCGCCGGCAGCGACTGAGCGAGCCCCGGAGGTAAAGAAGGCGGGCGACGGCCCGCCTTCTTTGCGTTCAGACCGTCATCGACGGTGGCCGGTCCTTCGCGTCGCGGCCGAAGGCCGGGTTCGGAGTGCGGCCCATGGTGAACACCAGATGTCCGCCCCCGGCCAGTTCCGCATGGCTGATCCAGCTGCGCGTCCACGGCTGGCCGTTCCATGTCACCGACTGGATGTACGGCGCGTCCTGGCCGTTGTTCCTGGTCTCGATCACCAGCGTGCGATTGCCGCCGAGAGCGAGTTCGGCGCGGTCCAGCAGCGGGCTGCCGAACACGTAGTTCGTGCTCACCGGGTCCACCGCGTACAGGCCGAGCGCGCCGAGCACATACCACGCACTCATCTGGCCGCAGTCCTCGTTGCCGGCCAGGCCATCCGGTGCGGCGCGGTACATGGTGTCCAGCAGCATGCGCACGCGCGACTGCGTCTTGTGGTGCGCGCCGGCGTAGGCGTAGAGGTAGGCCACGTGGTGGCTGGGCTCGTTGCCGTGGGCGTACTGGCCGACCATGCCGGCGATGTCCGGCGGCGCGTTGCCGGAAAGCGAGGGTGCGGCGTTGAACAGGCCGTCCAGCTTGGCCTCGAACGCCTTGTCGCCGCCGAACAGCGTCATGTAGTCGGCCAGGTCGTGCTGGTTGAGGAAGGTGGCCTGCCAGGCATTGGACTCGGTGAAGTCGCGCCACTTGTCGGAGTGGCCGACGGCATCGGGCGAGAACGGTTCCAGCCACTTTCCGTCGGCGCCGCGCGGCCGCACGAAGCCGACGGATTTGTCGAACACGTTGCGGTAGTTGCGCGAGCGCTGGCGCAGCGCCTTCGCCTCGTCGTGCGCGCCAGCGGCATCGGCGATATGCGCCACCGCCCAGTCGTCGTAGCAGTACTCCAGCGTCTTGCTGACCGCCTCCCAGTCCTTGTCGCTGGGGATGTAGCCGAGCTTGCGGTAGTACGGCAGGCCGCGGTAGTCGTCGGCCATCGCGCGCTGGCGGAACAGCGGCCAGGCCCTGGCCACGTCGATGCCGGGGAAGTCCTTGGCGATCGCCTCGGCCACTACCGAGGCGGAGTGATAGCCGATCATGCAGCCGGTCTCCACCCCCTGCAGCGGCCACACCGGTGGGCCATCCGGGCTCTCCTCGGCCATGCGGATCAATCCGTTCACCAGCACCGGCACGCGCTCGGGCTGCACCAGGGTGAACAGCGGATGGAGCGCGCGGTAGGTGTCCCACAGCGAGTAGGTGCTGAAATTGTGCTGGCCCGGGTCGAGCTGGTGAATCTTCAGGTCCATGCCGCGGTAGCGGCCGTCGACGTCGTCGAACAGCGTGGGCGCCAGCATGGTGTGGTAGAGGGAGGTGTAGAACACCCGCTTGGTCTCGTCGGACGGCGCGTCGATGCGGATGCGGCCCAGTTCGCGTTCCCATGCGGCCAGTGCCCGTGCCTGGGTGCCATCGAAGTCCCAGCCGGGTTGCTCGTGTTCCAGGTTGCGCAGCGCGCCGTCGATGTCGACGCCGGAGAGACCCACCTTCAGCAGCAGCGGCGCCCCACCGATCTCGTCGAAATGCAGGGCCGCCTTCAGGTGCGTGCCGTGGGCTTCGCCGGCACCGCCCTGCAAGCTGTCATCGCTGAACAGTTCGGCGCGGGCGAACGGACGCGAGACCTTCAGCGCGAAGTGGATGGTCCGCCCGTTGGCCCACTGGTGCACGCGGCGCGAGCCGACCAGGGTGTCGGAGCCGACCACGCGCAAGGTGGCGTCGCTGACCTTGCACGGGGTCTTCGGGTCGTCGTGGAAGCCGTGCGCCAGATCCACCAGCAGATGGCCCTTGCCCGGGCGATGGAAGGTGTAGCGGTGCAGGCCGGTGCGCTCGGTGGCAGTGAGCTCGGCGAGGATGTCGTGGTCCTGCAGGCGCACCCGGTAATAGCCTGGACGCGCCGCTTCCTCGGCCTGGCTGAAGCGCTGGCGATAGCCCTTGCCCGGCGCGATCGCCGCATCCACCGGCAGCTGCTGCGGCTTGCCCGGCGCCGGTGGCAGGTCGTAGCGCGAGTGGTAGTTGATGTCCGGCCGGCCGCGGTCGCCGGGTTCGAGTTCCACCGGCCCCTGTGCCGGCATCACCAGCACATCGAGCATGTCCGAGGCGCCGGTGCCGGACAGGTGGGTGTGCGAGAAGCCCATGATCGAGCCGTCGCCCTGATGGTAGCCCGAGCAGGCGTCCCAGCCCGCGTCGTAGGTGTCGGGGCTGAGTTGCACCATGCCGAACGGCACCGAGGCACCGGGATAGGTGTGGCCGTGGCCGCCGGTGCCGACGAACACATCGACGTAGCGGGCGAGTCCGGTGTCCGCAGCGATGCCGTGGGTCTCTGCGTGGCGTGCATTGGCCAGCGCGGCGGCCAGCGGCGTCGCGTGCGCCATGCGGGTGCCGAGCAGGGTGAGGGCGGTGGCGGAACCTTGCAGGAAGCGGCGACGGGTCACCATGGTGCAATTTCTCCGTGGTCGGGAACGGTGGGGCGGCTCAGGCCCGGAGCAGCCGTGGGCGCTGCGCGGCCAGCGTGACGATCAATTCGCCGAACAGGCTGTTGGCCCAGGCGAACCAGGAGCGGGTGTATTTCGCCGGGTCGTCCTGGTCGAACGCCTCGTGCATGAAGCCGGTGCCGGCATGGGTGGTCCTGAGCCAGTGCAGGCATCGTGCGATCTCCGCGTCGTCGTCGCTGGTCAGCGCACGCATGGTGATCGACATCGGCCAGACCATCCGCAGGCCCTGGTGCGGGCCGCCGATGCCCTGCGCGGCGGTGCCGTCGAAGAAGTACGGATTGCGATGGCTCCAGGCCAGCGCGCGGGTGCGCCGGTAGCGCGCGTCATCACGATCGCAGGCACCGAGGTAGGCCAGGCTGGACAGGCTGGGCGAGTTCGCGTCGTCCATGAACACCTGGTTGCCGAAGCCGTCGACCTCGTAGGCCCACACATCGCCACCGGGGCCGCCGTCCATCGGTCCGTAGCGGTGCAACGCCTGTTCCACCTCGTCGGCCAGGGCGCGGCAGTCGGTGGCGAAGCGCCGGTCGTGATGGATGGTGTCGCTCATCGTCGCCAGTTGTCGCAGCGAGGTGACGGCGAAGAAGTTCGACGGCACCGACAGCGGGTACAGGCAGGCGTCGTCGGAGGGCCGGAACATCGAATGGATCAGTCCAACCGGCCGGGTCGGGTTGCCGTAGCCGCTGAGTGGCGGATTCTCCGAGGCCACCTCGGACAGGCGCTGGAAGTGGTAGGTACCACGATCGTGCCTGCGCTGCTGGGTGCGGAAGGTGGCCAGCACGCTGTGCATCGCCGCGCGCCAGTCGTCGTCGAACGGCGCGGTGTCGCCGCTGGCCCGCCAGTAGCCGTGCGCCAGGCGGATCGGCCAGCACAGCGAGTCCACCTCCCATTTGCGCTCGGCCACGCCGGGGCGCATCTCGGTGTCGTCGTGCAGCGCCCAGCCCAGCGCGGCGCGGCTGCGCGGATCGGGCAGGAAGGCGTTGGCGTAGGGATCGATCGCGATGCAGCGCGCCTGGCGATGGATCAGACCGCGATAGAGCCGCTGCAGGGCCTTGTCCCCGCGCGCCAGCGGCAGGTAGGGCCAGACCTGGGCGGACGAGTCCCGCAGCCACATCGCGTCGATGTCGCCGGTGACGATGAAGGTGTCCGGCCGGCCGTCCAGCGTGTCCAGATGCACCGTGGTGTCCAGCGTGTTCGGGTAGCAGTTGCCGAACAGCCAGGCCAGTTCCGGATCGCCGATCCTCGCCGTGGTCTGAGCCAGCTGCCGCTCCACCGCGACGCTGGTGAACAGGCGCCTGGCTGGCGGCGGGCGATGGCTGACGAAGCGCATCGCGGTCGCTGCGGCAGGCGTGCGGCCGAGCCCAGCGCCGGAGGCCAGTCCGACGGTTGCGGCGCCGGCGAGCTTCAGCAGGGTGCGGCGGGTCATCGTCATGGCGGGGTTCCGTGCGGCAGGGTGGCGTCGACCAGCGAGCGCAGCTGCATCGCCCGGCGCAGCGTGTCGAGCGTATCGTGCGACATCACGCGCAAGGCGACGTGTTCGCCGGGCAGCAGGTCGACGTCGTTGTCCGACAGCGTGGCGTCGTGGTCGCCGAAGTCGATCCACACGGCGCGTGCAAAGTGCTGCGCCTGAAGGTCGAGCACCAGGCCATGGGTGTCCCTTCGCAGCGTGGCCTGGATATGCGGGTCGGGCAGGGCCAGATCCACCGCACGCTGGAAATACAGCAGGTGGCGCGACAGCCGCCTGCCATCGGCGAGCAGATCGAACACCGCCAGCGTGCGGCGCGGGTCGGCGCCGTGCAGCAGGTCGGCATCGGCGAGGTCATCGATCCGCGTGCTGGCCTGCGGCGGCAGGGTGACCGGCCGCGTCCGGTCCGCGATCACCGTGCCGTCCATGCCGATCACCCGCGTGCGCAACTGGGCGGCCAGCGGCGTGGTGCGGTCGGACACCAGGAATACCGCGGTGCGGCCGTCCTGGCGCAGTGGCACCACGCGCACCGGCGCGTAGAAGTGCCTGGCGCGGAACTGCAGCGCCTTCCAGCGGCCGTCGACGTCGATGCTCGACCACGACGCGCCCGGCCACACGTCGTTGAGCTGCCAGTACAGCGCGCCCATGCTGCGCGGGCGCGCGCTGCGCAGGTGGTCCACCGCCAGCGCGATGCCGTCGGCCTGCATCACCTGGCTGAGGTAGGCGAACGACGCGAAATCCTTCGGCTCGCCGTAGCCGCGACGCACGTACAGCAGCAGGCGCTGGTTGCCATTGCCGTGATCGAATTTCTGGTGCGCGCGCATCACCGGCGAGTCGATGGCCAGGTCCTGCGGCGTGGCGAAGCGGCGGATCGTTGCCATTGCCGGCAGCGACTGCAGGCCGAACTCCGACTGGAAGCGCGGCGTGGTCTTCAGGTAGTCCTCGACCGGTGCCGAACCGCCCCACACGTTCCACACGTGGGCGTCGCCGCTGTCCGGGCTGTTGGCGGGTGCGCGCCCTTCGCTTTCCGGCGATCCCGGCCAGTACCGCACCTCGGGCTCGAGCCGCGTGGCGACCTCGCGCAGGGTGCCGTCGAACAGGGCATGCATGCCCCCGGCGATGCGCGCGCTCTCGGCCGGGCCGATGCGCTGGCGGAACGCCTGCCGGTCGCCCCAGCTCTCCCAACTGGTCTGCACCTCGTTGTTGCCCGACCACAGCACGATCGACGGGTGATTGCGCAGCCGGGTCACCTGCTCGATGGCCTCCTGCTTCACGTTGGCGCGGAAGGCCGCATCGGGCGGCGGGATCGCGCCGCCGAACATGAAGTCCTGCCAGATCAGCAGGCCGCGGCGGTCGGCCATGGCGTAGAACGCATCGGGCAGATAGTAGCCACCGCCCCAGACGCGCAGCATGTTCATGTGCGCGGCGCGTGCACCGTCCAGCAGGCGGCGCATGCGGGCGTCGGTGGTGCGTGATGGCAGGGAGTCGAGCGGCACCAGGTTGGCGCCCTTGGCGAACACCGGCACGCCGTTGACGACGAAGGCGAAACTGCGACCCCAGCGGTCGGGCGAGCGGCGCAGCTCGATCGAGCGCAGGCCGATATCACGGCTGGCCCGGGCGACCACGCGGCCATCGACCGTCACCTGGGCGGCCACTGCATACAGGTTCGGTGCACCGTAGCCGGCGGGCCACCAGCGTTGCGGCTGGGTGATCGTCAGCGGCAGGTCGAGTTGCTGCTCGCCGGCGACCAGCCGTACCTCGCGCGCGGCCGAACCCTCGCGGCCGTCCGGTGCGCGCCAGTGCACGGTGAGCCGCGCCGGGCCGGCGGCATCGGCGCGGATCGCGAAGCCGGCGCGCAATGCCGCGTGATCGGCGTCGACCTGTGTCTGTGCCACGTGGAAGTCGTCCAGTCGCCAGCCGCTCCAGGCCTCCAGCCGCACCGGCTGCCAGATGCCTTCGGTGAGGATGCGCGGGCCCCAGTCCCAGCCGAACTGGTACGCCGCCTTGCGCACGTAATTGGCGACCTGGCGGCCGGGCGGCTCGTCGCCGAAGGCAGAATCGAACTCGCCAGGCAGGGCGTACGGCTGCTTCGCCAGCCAGGGTTGCAGGCGGGTCACTGGCGAATGGAAGGTCACCTCCAGCATGTGTTCCCCCGCCCGGTCGAGGCCATCGAGTGGCACGCGCCAGCGGCGGAACATGTTGTCGGCGTGCACCACCGGCCGACCGTCAAGGGTGATGTCAGCGAGGGTGTCCAGGCCATTGAACACCAGCGCAAGATGACGTTCGCCGCGCAGCGCGGGAACCACGGTGAAACGCAGCCGGTACTGCCAGTCGGCCAGCCCGACCCACTGCACCTTCGCCTCGTTGTCGCGCCAGTCCGGGTCGGGCAGCTGGCCGTGGGCGAGCAGGGTGGCCTGCACGCTGCCGGGCACGGATGTGGCCTGCCAGCGGGTAGCCTCCGGATGCTCCTTCGCCGCGGGCGAGCCGGGTGCGAGCCGCAGCTGCCAGCCGTGCCCCAGCACGACCTGGGCGGACGCGGCTTCTTCCCTCGCCGATACCGGCGAGGCGAAAAAAATCAGCCCGCAACCGCACAGGCCGAAGAGCAGTTGGACCGATCGGCGACGCATCGACCAGACCCTGCCACAGATCCGCTTGGCAGGGGGCAAATTGTTCGAGGTCCTTATGCGGAGCCTCGGCGGGTCGTCAGTGCCGGCGTTCGACCGAGTAGTCGGCCAGCGTCAGCAGTGCGTCGCGATGCGCCGAATCGGCCAGTCCGGCCAGGGCGGCGCGGGCGGCTCGGGCGTGTTGCAGGGCGCGCTCGTGGGTGCGCTCCAGTGCGCCGGAGTCGCGGATCGCCGCGATGATGCGGTCGAGCGAATCAAGCCCGCCGTGCTCGATCGCGTGGCGCAGCGACTGCGCCTGTTCCGGGCTGGCTTTCTGCAGCGCGTAGATCAGCGGCAGCGTGGGTTTGCCTTCGGCGAGATCGTCGCCGATGTTCTTGCCCAGCGTGTCGGCATCGGAGACGTAGTCGAGCAGGTCGTCGGCGATCTGGAAGGCGTAGCCCAGTTCCATGCCGTAGGTGCGCAGCGCGGCGACCTGGTCGTCCGGCAGGCCGCCGAGCAGGCCGCCGAGCTCGGTGGCAGCGGCGAACAGGACGGCGGTCTTGCGCTCGATCACCGCGAGATACGCCGCCTCGTCGACGTCGGCGTTGCCGATGTTCAGCAGCTGCAGCACCTCGCCCTCGGCGATGGTGTTGGTGGTGTCGGCAAGGATGCGCATGATGCGCATGTCGTCCAGTTCGACCATCAGCTGGAACGAGCGCGAGTACAGGAAGTCGCCGACCAGCACGCTCGCCGCGTTGCCCCACAGCGCGTTGGCGGTCTTGCGGCCGCGGCGCAGGTCGGACTCGTCCACCACGTCGTCGTGCAGCAGCGTGGAGGTGTGGATGAACTCGATGATCGCCGCCAGCTTGGTGTGCTTGTCGCCGCTGTAGCCGGCCGCGCCGGCCGCCAGCACGTGCAGCATCGGTCGCAATCTCTTGCCGCCGCCGGCGATGATGTGTTCGGCGATCTGGTTGATCAGCACCACGTCGGAGGACAGCCGGTGCCGGATCAGCGCATCGACGCGTTGCATGTCGCCGGTGGCCAGCTCGCGCACTCGGGTGAAGTCGTCGGGGCGGGGGGCGTCGGCGGGCATCGGATTCTTTGCGGTCAGGGTGGTCACAAGCGCCCGATTATAGGGCGGGCGCAGGATCGCGCGATGGCGCGACACGTCGCCACAACGGCCAATCCGGTCGCGATTCGTATAATCCCCGGATACCTTCGCCGATCTGGAACCTCCCGTGAGTGCACTTTCCCGACTCGAGCGCCGCAGCGCATTGACCCTGGCCTGCGTGATCAGCCTGCGGCTGTTCGGCCTGTTCCTGATCATGCCGGTGTTCTCGGTGTACGCGCAGACGATGCCCGATGCCTCGGACCTGCTGATCGGACTGGCGCTCGGCGTCTACGGCCTGGGCCAGATGCTGCTGCAGATCCCGCTGGGCATGCTGTCAGATCGCATCGGCCGCAAGCCTGCGATCACCCTGGGACTGGGGGTGTTCATCGCCGGTGGCCTGGTCGCCGCGGCTTCGCACACCCTTGTGGGCATCGTGATTGGTCGCGCCCTGCAGGGCATGGGTGCGGTGGCCGGCGCGGGTACCGCACTGGCGGCAGATCTCACCCGCGAGGAGAACCGCAGCAAGGTGATGGGCATCATCGGCGTATCGATCGGCATGGCCTTCCTGCTGGCGCTGATCCTCGGCCCGCCGCTGGAGGCGATCGACGGCCTGCCTGGCCTGTTCGCCGCCACGTCGCTGCTGGCGCTGTTCGCGCTGATCCTGCTGTGGCTCATCGTGCCCACGCCGGAGCGTTCGAAGGCGCCCGCGGCGAGCAGTTTCAGCGGCGTGGCCTCGATGCTGGGCGACGGTCGGCTGATGGTGCTCAACGGTTCGGTGTTCTTCCTGCACATGCTGCTGACCGCCAGCTTCGTCGGCCTGCCGCTGCTGCTGGTCAATCAGCTGCATCTGCCGGTGCAGACGCACTGGGAACTGTATCTGCCGGTGATGGTGATCGCCGCCCTGGTGATGGGCGGGATGATGCACCGGATGAAGGAAGTCGCGCAGAGCCTGCGCATCGTGCAGGCATGCATCGTGGTGATCGGTGTCTCGCTGGTGCTGTTCGCGCTGGGGGGCGATCACGTGATCCTGCTCGGCGTCGCCGCGACGATGTTCTTCTCGGGTTTCAACCTGCTGGAGGCCTCGCTGCCGAGCCTGGTCTCGCGGCTGGCGCCGGCCGAGCTGCGCGGTGCGGCGATGGGGGCGTACTCCACCAGCCAGTTCGTCGGCGCCTTCGTCGGCGGTGCGCTGGGCGGTTACGCGCTGGGGCGGCTGGGGCCGGCCGGCGTGTTCGCCTGCGCCGCGGCGATGACCCTGCTGTGGTTGCCGCTGGTGGCGGTTGGCGCGCGCCGCATCGCGGCCCGGGCGGTCGCTGCCGAAGCCGATTGCAAGACGGGCCTGTCGACCCAATCATGACGTCCTGCGGCCGGTTGCGGCCGCGCCAGGGACGTCGTGCATGGCCCATGAGCTCATTGCGCTGATCGCGCACTACGGCTTGTTCGTGGTGTTCGTCAATGTGCTGGCCGAACAGGCCGGCGTGCCGGTGCCGGCGGTGCCGACCCTGGTGGTGGCCGGTGCACTGGCGGCCGGCGACCGGCTGCCGCTGCCCGGCGTGTTGCTGGCGGCGCTGGCGGCCAGCCTGATCAGCGACACCGGCTGGTACCTGGCCGGACGCCGTTTCGGCGGCGGCGTGATGCGCACGCTGTGCCGCATCTCGCTCTCGCCCGATTCCTGCGTGAAACAGTCCGAGCTGCGCTTCCAGCGCTGGCGCGGGCGCATGCTGCTGGTGGCCAAGTTCGTGCCGGGGCTGTCCACCGTGGCGCCGCCGCTGGTCGGCGCGATGGGCTTGCGCCCCGGCGCTTTCCTGCTGCTCGACGGCCTCGGCTCGCTGCTGTGGGCCGGCATGGCCGTGCTGGTTGGTTACGTGTTCGCGCCGCAGATCGACCGCGTGATCGATGCGATCGAGCAGGCCGGCGCGGTCGCCCTGCAGGGGCTTGCCGCCCTGCTGGTGCTCTATATCGTCGTCAAATGGTGGCAGCGGCACCGCCTTCTGGTGTCGCTGCGGATGGCGCGGATCTCGGTCGAGGAGCTCAACCAGGCGATCGCCGCCGGCCGAAATCCGGTGGTGGTGGACGTGCGCTCGTCCGCCGCGCGGCTGCTCGACGGGCGGGCCATCCCCGGTGCACTGCTGGCCGACCTGGAGGGCGTGCACCTGGCGCTGGCTGACGTGCCGCGCGACCGCGAGCTGGTGATCTACTGCAGCTGCCCGAACGAGGTATCGGCGGCCAAGGCGGCGCAGCTGCTGATGTCGCTGGGCTACCGCAACGTGCGCCCGCTGCAGGGCGGGCTGGAGGCGTGGCAGGAGGCAGGCTATCCGGTCGCGACCCTGTCCGGCGCCCCGGATGCGGAGCGCGAGCGCGCGGCCTGAGCCCGCCTCAGGGGATCGGGCAGCGGCCGTCCAGCGGTTCGGCCCGTGCCGCGTCGAGCGCTCCGGGTGTCGCCGGGTGCGCGGCGACCGGATCGAAGACGATCCTTGCCCGCACATTGTCGCCGTTGCTGCCGCGGATGTTGGCCAGTCCGACGAACTGCAGCAGTTCGCGGTTCGCGGCGTCGTACGCCACATCGATGTGGGGCAGGGCGAAGCCGATCCAGCTGGCCAGCCCCAGTCGGTAGCGGCGGGCCGGCCGGCCTTCGACCAGCGCGTCGTCGAGGCGGCGCACCTTGAAGTCGAGCGCGCCCAGGCGGCTCGGGATGAGGAACGGCACCGTTTCGGACTCGCCGCGGCCGAGGCGGTCCCAGTGCTGGCGGATGTAGGCGTCGAAGCCGGCATCGATCACCAGGTCGGGCGAATCGGGCAGTTTCGCGGTCCGCTCGGTGGCCCCTCCGCCCGGTTGCATGAACACGATCCGGCCGTCACCGGTCCGGCGCACGCCCTCGCGGTAGCCGGTGCGGCCGTCGGTCAGCTCGAAGTCCGGCGCCTGGGCCGGCCCGTCCTCGCGCAGCCACTTGCGCGCGAACGGTCGCCCGTCGGGGCAGCGGTACAGCACCAGTCGGGCGGGAACGCCGTGGTCGGCGTAGAGCCAGTGGCTTTCGGTGTACATCAGGTGGCCGTCTCCGGTGGCGTAGGCCCGGCCCTCGAGCTGGCGGATGCCGGTGCTGTCCGTGGGCGCGGCGCCCTTGGCATGGCCGGTCGAAGCCGCGGCCAGGATCAGGCCCGCGAGCGCGGGCAACAGGGGGATGGTCCTCAAGGTCGGCCTCCACGCCGGCGGGAGCGGGCGGCGCAATGGGCTCGGCGCCGGTCATGCTGCTTACGCGCGCCGATCTGCCGCGGATGCGGCGGGAGGTGGTGGCCGGGGTACAAGCCGAGCCGAGGCGGTAGGCTCGGGCTATGATAGGGGGCCATTCCGGAGCCGGCCGACGCCGGTGACCCGGTCATCCACGACCGCCGGCCGGCCTTCCGGGCCGGTCAAGCACAGCGAGGTAGTTCCATGGCACGTGGCATCAACAAGGTCATCCTGGTCGGCAACCTGGGCGCCGATCCCGAGGTGCGCTACACCGGCAGTGGCACCGCCATCGCCACGCTCAGCGTCGCCACCTCCGAGAGCTGGACCGACAAGCAGAGCGGCGAGAAGCAGGAGCGCACCGAGTGGCACCGCGTGAAGCTGTTCGGCCGCCTGGCGGAGATCGCCGGCGAATACCTGAAGAAGGGCCGGCAGATCTACATCGAGGGCTCGCTGCGCACCGACAAGTACACCGACAAGCAGGGCGTGGAGCGCTACAGCACCGACATCGTGGCCAGCGAGATGCAGATGCTCGGCGGCGGCAACGAAGGTGGCATGGGCGGCGGCGGTGGCGGCGGCGGCGGTGGCTACCAGCAGCGCGGCCAGGGCGGCGGTGGCCGTTCCGGTGGTGGTGGTGGCGGCGGCTACGGCGGTGGCCGTGGTGGCAGCAACGACTTCCAGCGTGGCGGTAATGACATGCCCCGGCAGGCTCCGGCCCCGGCCGACACCGGCGGTTTCGACGACGACGATATTCCGTTCTGAGTCCGGTCGGTCCGATCTGTACGAAAACGGCAGCCTCGCGGCTGCCGTTTTGCTTTTCTTCCCTTGCTGGCGGCGGCTCAGGCGGCGGTGTACCGGAGAACGTCCTGCACCGGTGGCATCCGTGTCCTGCGCCGCTGCTCCAGCGCCGCTCGCAGCCGGCCTTCAGCGTTGCGAGCGGCGCGGGTGGGCGGCGCCCGAAGCGTGCCATGAGCCCGCCCGCCGCACTCTCGAAGTGCTTCAACTCGGACTTGGCGAACGATGCGCCGGGCATCGTGGCTCTCCCCGGCGGCGTGCAGTGGCGGGCAGGTTGCCGAGCGGCCTTGCATCGCCTCAAGGAATCGATGGCGGTGCCCGATGGAAAAGAGAGTGCGTCTATTTGAAACGGTGCACGAAGCCGACCTGGAAGCCGCCGGGCAGCCAGCTGAGGATCAGCGGGGACTTGGTGCGGCGGGCGCTCCAGATGCCGATGCCGGTACCCAGGGCAGCACCGACCAGCACGTCGCTCTGCCAGTGGCCGCGAACCTTCATGCGCGCCACCGCGTCATAGGCCGGCAGCAGCGCCAGCGCGTAGACCGCCGGGTGCTCGTCGCCGTAGTTGACGATGAAGGGCGTGACCGCGGCGGAGATCGCCGCGACCTCGCCGCTGGGAAAGCTCTGCGCGCTGGAGCTCTTGAACCACTGGTTGGGGCTGGCCGTGTGCGAGGGCCGCTCGCGGCGGAAGGTGTACTTCATGCCGGTGGCGGCGACGCCGGTGATCACCATCGAGTCCACCGAGCGCCAGAAGGTGTCGCCGAGCTTGTCGTTGTCGCCCAGCGCCAGCGCACCGACGCCGACGGTGAGGATGCTGCCGTACATCAGCGCCAGCTGGTTGTTGCGCTTCCAGATGCCGCTGTTGTCGTAGTGCAGGCGATGATCGATGCCGAACGGGCCGCCGGCGGCAAGGGCGGGTGCGTTGGCGAAGGCCGTGGCGAGCAGGCACAGGACGAGGCAAAGGCGGCGCATGGCGAATCTCCCCAGTTATCGCGGGGACGGGCCCGGACGCCGCGATCCTGTGCGCGCCGGCTTTCGTCCCGCTTACGTGGGGACAGAGCATCCTCCGGGCGAGCGGGTCGCTGCTTGACGACGGTCAGTATCCTGGCTGGTCGAGCGCCTGCCGCTCGACCGGCGTGAGCGGCACGGGCACGGCGCGGCCCTCGCGATGGGAGGCGAAGCCGGCCTCGATCACCGCCATGGTCGCCAGTGCCTCGATCGCTTGCACCGGCATCGGCGCCTCGCCCCGCAGGGAGTCGCGCAGGCCGGCGTAGTAGGCGCGCTGGTCGCCCGGCGCTGGCGCTCGCCGGGTCTCGCGTCCCTCGCCATCGATCACGATCAGCGGATCGTGATCGTCGCCCCAGCCGGGACTGCCGGGGACCTGCCCGGCCAGCATCTGCGCCTCCTGGCGGTCGGCGCCGGCCTTGACCAGGCTGCCGCGGGTGCCGTGGACGACGAAGCGTCGCGCGCCGCCGGCAACCAGCATGCTGGCGTGCACGATCACCTGCCGCGCGCCGTAGTCCAGCCGTACATGTGCCCAGTCATCGCTCAGGCCACCGGCGCGCTGGATCGCCAGGCCGGCGTGTACGCGCTCGGGCAGGCCGAACAATTGCAGTGCCTGGTCGACCAGGTGCGGGCCGAGGTCGTACCAGATGCCGGCACCGGGGTCGGCCGACTCGCGCCAGCGGTCCCTTACCGTGGGGCGGTAGCGGTCGATGTGCGATTCGAAGTGCAGCACCTCGCCGATCGTGCCCTCGGCGATGGCCTGTTTCACGGAGAGGTAGTCGCTGTCCCAGCGGCGGTTGTGGAATACCGAGAGCTGGCCGGGCGAGGTGTCGGCCAAGGTGATGAGGGCACGTGCCTCGGCCAGGTCCAGCGCCATCGGCTTGTCGATCACCACGTGCCTGCCGGCGCGCAGCGCCGCGCTGGCCAATGGCGCGTGGGTGTCGTTGGGCGTGGCGATCACCACCAGGTCGATGTCGTCGTCGGCGATCAGCGCGTCGGGCGTGGCGAGCACGCGCATCCCGGGCAGGTCGGCGCGCACCTTGGTGGCGTCGCGCGAGGCGACGGCAGCGAGTTCGAGTCCGGGCGTGGCGCCAATCAGCGGCGCGTGGAAGGTCTTGCCGGCGTAGCCGTAGCCGATCAGGCCGACGCGGATGGGTGGGGTCATGGCCGCTCCGGTGCGGGGTAAGGCAGGGCTGCCTGGAAGATCCAGGTCACTGGGTCCCAGCGGTCGCTGGGATGACGGTTTTGGGAGTGCGCTTCAACTTCTGCGTTGCGCGATTCGATGAGGCAAAGCCTAACGAAGCTTTGTGGCCACGTCGCCCTCAAGCTACATGACCGTCATCCCGGCGAAAGCCGCAGGCGCTTTTCAATGGCGACTGCCTGTCATCCAGTGCCTTGTGTCGCGCCGCCCGCCGGTCACCCGCATCTGCGCCTGCAGGCACGGCGCGGTCCCCGCAAAAGACGAAAGCCCGCCAGAGCGGCGGGCTTTCGAACATGCCTGTCGGGTCGCGGACCTACTTCACCGTGATCGTGTCATTGCCGCGATCGGCATCCGGCAGGTCGTGCTTCGGGTCGAGCACCACCGAAGTCACCGGCTGGGTGCCGTCGACATGCACCACGTAGCTGGTGTGCTGCATCCAGGTCTCCACCGGCACACGCACGTCGCGCTTGCTGCCGTCGGCGTAGGTGAGCTCCAGGGTGTTCGGCAGCACCAGCTTGTCGTGGTTGGACACGGTGACATCGGCGCCGTTCTTCCAGCCACCATTTGCAGGCGCGACCTTGTCCACGCTCATGTCGAAGGGCCAGTTGTGCTCGAACCATCCGCGCCAGAACCAGTTGAGATCCTCCCCGGTTTCGCTGCCCATGAAACGGAAGAAGTCCGACGGGCTGGGGTGCTTGTAGGCCCAGGTGGCGATGTAGCGGCGGAACGCGGGGTCGAAGCGCTCCGGGCCGATGATCTGCTCGCGCAGCAGCACCAGGCCGAAGGCGGTCTTGAAGTAGGTGATCGGGTGCCGGTACTTCTCCGGGATCGCGTCGGCGTAGGTCATCGGCGGCGGGGCAGCCGGGTCGGCGAGGATCGCGGCGATCTGCTCGGCCGGGGTGCCCTTGCCCGGGGCGTACTCGCTGTCGCGCTTGGGCGCGAATTTGCCGCCGTCGAAGGCCTCGGCCTCGTAGACGTCGACGAAGGTGTTGAAGCCCTCGTCCATCCAGGCGTCGCGACGCTCGTTGCTGCCCACGATCATCGGGAACCAGTTGTGGCCGATCTCATGCGCGATCAGCATGCGCAGGACCGGGCCGGCAGCCTTCTTGTGGTCGAAGGTGATACCCGGGTATTCCATGCCGCCGGCGGTGCCGGCCTCGTTGATCGCGACCGGGTACGGATACGGCAGGTAGGTGCGGGAGAAGAACTCCACCGACTTCTTCAGGTCCTGCGTGGCCACGCCCCAGGCCTGGTCGCCGGCGCTCTCCACCGGGTAGGCGGACATCGCCAGTGCGGTCTTGCCGCCGGGCAGGTTGATGCGGGCGGCATCCCAGATATACGCCTTCGAGGCGCCGAAGGCGACGTCGCGGGTGTGCTTCATCGCGAAGTGCCAGGTCAGCGTGCCGCCCTGCTTTGGACGCGAGGCCGGGTCGGTGACTTCCGCCGCGCTGCGGATCATTACCGTGGCGTCGCTGTGGCGGGCCTCGTCCAGGCGCTTGATCTCGGTCTTGGTCAGCACGTCCTGCGGATTGAGCAGTTCGCCCGAGCCGACCACGATCATGTCCGACGGCACGGTGACGCGATAATCGAAGTCGCCGTACTCGAGGTAGAACTCGCTGTTGAGGAAGGGCTGGGTGTCCCAGCCGCGCAGGTCGTCGTAGACGCACACCCGCGGATACCACTGCGCCATCTCGAAGATGTCGCCCTGCTTGTTGGCGTTCCAGTCGGTGCGGCCGCCGAATTCGCCGGGCACGGTGTAGTCCCACACGATGTGCAGCTTGAGCTTGCCGTCATGCGCCTTCAGCGGCTTGGGCAGGGTCACCTGCATGCGCGTGTCGCTGATGATCCAGTTGGCCTTCTGGCGATGGCCGCTGGCGTCCTCCACCTCGACCGAACGGATGTGCTCGCCATCGGTGAACTGGGTGGGGAACTTGCCGCCGCCGAAGGCGCCGCGGGCGTCCTTCCGGTAACGGTTCTGCTCCACCTGCAGCCAGATCACGTCGAGCGCGTCCGGGCTGTGGTTGGTGTAGGTGATCGTCTCGCTGCCGGAGAGCTTGCGCGACGTCGGGTCGAGCGAGGCCTGGATGACGTAGTCCGCACGGTTTTGCCAGAACAGCGGGCCGGGCTTGCCGCTGGCGTCGCGCATCGCGTTGGACGCGTGCGGATAGGCGAATGCAGCGAAGGTCTCCAGCGGGTTGAACGGACCGGACGTGGTGTCGGCCGCGTGCAGCGGCAGCGTCGCGCCGAACAGCAACGCCAGGGCCGCGGCGAGCCGCGTCGTCGGGGTGGTGCGCATGGGTCGGGGTTCCCCTGTGATGGCAAGAAAATGCGGAGGAACGGCGCGTCGCCGCAGCCGTTCCTCCACCTTACGTGATCGCCCCAAAGGCATCCATGCGACTAAGGGCACGGCGATGGTGTGGCTCAGTGGTCGAGCAGCGCCAGTACTTCGTGGCAGGCGCCCATGGTGTGGTAGTCGGTCTTGCCGGCCGGGCTTTTCTCGTCGTCGATCTTGCGGTTGTCCTGGGTGAGGATGCGGTACCAGGCGCCGTATTGGTGGTCGATCATGTGCTGCCAGCTGTAGCGCCAGAGCTTCTCGTACCAGGCGCCGTAGGTGGCGTCGCCGGTGCGATCCTCGAGCAGCGCAGCAGCGGCGAGCGACTCGGCCTGCACCCAGAAATACTTCTCGCCGTCGCAGACGCGGCCGTCCGGTGCGAAGCCGTAGCAGATACCGCCGTGGGTCTTGTCCCAGGCCGCCGCCAGCGCCCGGTCGAACAGGTCCTTCGCCTTGGGAACGAGCCAGTCCCGCGGCGTGCCGCGCTCGCGCAGCAGCGGGTCCATGATCAGCAGCAGCTTGGCCCACTCGGTCTGGTGGCCGGGCTGGAAACCCCACGGCTTGAACAGGTTCTTCGGGTCGTCCTTGTTGAACTCCCAGTCGATGTTCCACTGGGTGTCGTAGTGCTCCCACACCAGGCCGTCGGCCTTGGCCGCCTGACAACGGGTCATGTGGTCGGCCAGGGTCAGCGCGCGGTCGAGGTAGCGTGCCTCGCGGGTGGCCTGGTAGGCGGCGATCATCGCCTCGCACATGTGCATGTTGGCGTTCTGGCCGCGGTACGGCGAGAAGTGCCAGTCGGCATCCGCCTCGTCGCGGTACAGACCGGCCCCGGCCTCCCAGTAGCGCTGCTCGAGCAGGTCCCAGGTCTCATCCATCCAGGCCTTCGCTTCGTCGATGCCGGCCTTCGCCGCGGTGGCATAGGCCAGCAGCACGAAGGCCACGCCGTAGGCTTGGTTGGAGCTGTCCTCCGGCCGGCCGTCGCGGATCGTCCAGTGGTAGCCGCCGTTGGCGGTATTGCGGTGCACCTCGCGCAGGTAGCGCAGACCGTGCTTCGCCGCGTCCAGGTATTCGGGATTGCCGAAGGCCAGCCACGCCATCGCGTAGTTGAAGACGAAGCGCGTGCTGCTGACCAGGTGACGGTGGCTACGGTCGTAGATCGTGCCGTCGTCCCGAAAGTACTGGAAGAAGCCGCCGGCCGGGTCGATCGCGTGCGGGTGGTAGAACGCCATCGTCTGCGCGATGTGGCGGCGCAGGAAGTCGGGCGAGCGGAAGTCGGGGAACGGCGGGACCGGATTGCTCACGGCTGGGCATCCATGAATGCGTGGACGTCGGCATCGGTCGGCATGGCGGAAAACGAGCCCTGCCGGGAAGCGCACAGCGCGCCGCAGGCCGCCGCGTAACGCAGCAATTCGTGCAGGTAGGGCAGCCTGCCGACGAGCTGGTCGATCGCCCCGGGACCGCCGTCGATTTCGGCCAGCCGGCACAGCAGGCCGCCGACGAAGGCATCGCCGGCACCGGTGCTGTCGACGGTGTCGACCGCATAGGCCGGCAGTTCGCCCTCGGCGTCGGGGTGGAACCAGCGCATCGCACGCGGCCCGTCGGTGACCACCAGCAGCCGGGTGCGGCCCCGCCAAAGACGGTCCAGCGTCGCCTCCTCGCCGTCCACCGCCAGCCAGGCCAGTTCCTCGGCGCTGAGCTTCACCACGTCCGCCATGTGCAGCACCGGCCAGACATGATCCAGCGGATCGCGTCCGGCCGACCACAGCGCTGGACGCAGGTTGAGATCGAAGCTGACCAGCGCACCGGCGCGACGGGCGCGCTGCATGCCTTCCAGCGTGACCGCGGCGATCTCCGGCTCGGTGAGGCTGTTGGAGCACACGTGGAACACGCGCAGTCCCTCGAAGGCCTGCGGGCGGAAATGCTGCAGCCGGAACAGCAGGTCCGCCGCCGGTGGCCGGTAGAAGCTGAAACTGCGCTCGCCCTCGGCATCCAGCGTGACGAACGCCAGCGCGGTGTTCGCTTCGCCGGTGCGCACCACGTCGTCAATGCCGACGCCGGCATCGCGCAGGTGGGCGAGCAGGAAGTCGCCAAAGCGATCCTTGCCCAGCATGCCGGCGAAGCGCGCACCGCCGCCGAGCCGCGCCACCGCGACGGCCACGTTGGCCGGCGCACCACCGGCGAACGGCACGAAATGGCGGGCGAAGCCATGTTCGTCGGTGCCTTCGCCGTGGAAGTCGATCAGCGCTTCGCCGAAGCACAGGATGGGGCGACTCATGGCATCTGCCTCACGCGTGCGGAGCCTTTGGCGCGCCGTCCCGCACGCGCGAGCCGGAGACGCCGTAGAACACGATGTAGGCGTAGCACAGCAGCGGCAGGATGAAGGCGTGCTGCAGGCCGATGCGGTCGGCCAGCATGCCCTGCAACTGCGGCACCACCGCGCCGCCGACGATCGCCATGATCAGCAGGCTCGACGCCTTGCTGGTCATCGGTCCCAGCCGCTCGATGCCCAGCGCGAAGATGGTCGGGAACATGATCGAGTTGAACAGGCCGATCGCGATCACGCTGTACATCGCCACATGGCCGCTGGTGGCCATGGTGGTCGCCACCAGCAGCGCGTTCACCGTCGCGAACATCGCCAGCAGCTTGCGCGGCGAGAACCACGCCATGATCAGCGAACCGGCGAAGCGGCCGACCATCGCGCCGCCCCAGTACAGCGACACGTACTTGGCCGCGTCGGCCTCGCTCAGATGGCCGATCTCCGGCATCGCCAGGTAGTTGACCATGTAGCTGCCCAGCGACACCTCGGCGCCGACGTAGCAGAAGATGCCGATCACCCCGAACAGCACGTGGCGGTGCCGCAGCACCTCGCCGAAGCTGTGGCGGTCGTGGTCGCCCTTGTCGGTGGCCTCGGCCAGCGCCGGCAGGCGGAACGCCCACACGAACAGCGCCAGCAGGAACAGCACCACGGCCAGACCCAGGTACGGGTACTGCACCGCTTGCGCCTGCTGGGCCTGGTAGGCCAGCTGGTCGGCCGGCGCCAGCGCCGCCAGCTCCTGCGGCGTCTTCACCACGTTGGAGAGGATCAGCACGCTGCCGAAGTATGGCGCGATGGTGGTGCCGAACGAGTTCAGCGCCTGCGCCAGGGTCAGCCGGCTGGAGCTGGTCTGCTCCGGCCCCAGCAGCGCCACGTACGGGTTGGCTGCCACCTGCAGCACGGTGATGCCGGTGGCCAGCACGAACAGCGCGCCGAGGAACGCCGGGTACGAATGCAGCGCGGCGGCCGGCCAGAAGCCCAGCGCGCCCACGCCGGCGATGGCCAGGCCCGCCACGATGCCCTTCTTGTAGCCGAGTGCCGCGACCAGCCGGCCCGAGGGCATGGCCATCACGAAGTACGCGCCGAAGAAGGTGAACTGCACCAGGATCGCCCGGGTGTAATCGAGCTGGAAGGTCGACTTCAGGTGCGGCACCAGGATGTCGTTCAGGCAGGTGAGGAAACCCCACATGAAGAAGACGGCGGTAAGCACCGCCATCGCCATCGGGTAGTAGGTGTAGCGCTCGCCGCCCGGCGGGCTGGCTGCGGGGCGCGTGGAAGGAGCGGGTGCGGAGAGGGCCATGGCGTGGTCCGTGTGGATGGAAGGGAGCGGCCTCAGGCCGCCGGGGGTGGGCAACTGCTTTCGCGGATCACCAGCTCGACCGGGACGGTCGTGCACTGGCCGTGTTCCTGCGGGTGACCGAGGCGTGCCAGCAGCAGTCGGGCGGCCTGGCGCCCGCGTTCGCGCGGTGCGGTGGCCAGCGTGGTCAGGGCGGGCGAGACCAGCGCGGCCTCGTCGATGTTGTCGAAGCCGGTCAGGGCGAAGTCGCGCCCGGGGCGCAGGCCGCGTCGGCCGAGTTCGAGCATCAGCCCCAGTGCGACCGCGTCGTTGTAGCAGACGGCGGCGGTGGGGACAGGATCCTGGTCGAGCAGCGCGGCGCTGGCGCGTACCGCGTCCAGCCGGTTGGGCGCGCTTTCGACGAGATAACTGCCGGGCACCTTGAGCTTGGCCCGCTTCATCGCCGCAAGGAAGCCGGCGCGCCGCTGCTGCCCGGGCGTGGAACGGGTGTGGCCGCCGAAGAACGCGATGCGCCGGTGGCCCTGGGCGATCAGGTGTTCGGTGGCCAGCTCGGCGCCGCGGACGTTGTCGAGCATCAGGATGTCCCACGGCGCGGATGCCGGGGTCTCGCCCTCCAGCTCCCGGTTGAACATCAGCATGGGCATCTGCGGTCCCAGTGCATCCATCACGCGGCCAGCCTCGCTGCCTTCGGCCGGTGACAGGATGACGCCACCTGGGCCGTGCTCCACCAGCGAGCTGAGCACGGCCTGCTGGCGCTCGGCCGATTCGCCGGTGCTGCCCAGCAGGGTGACGAAGCCGGCCGTGCCGACCACCTCGTCCACGCCGGCGGCGAATTCCGCGAAGAACGGATTGCCCAGGTCGTTCACCACCAGTGCGATGCTGGAGGACGTGCGCCGGCGCAGGTTGGCCGCGGCCCGGTTGTAGATGTAGCCCTGGCGCTGCAGCTCGGCCTGCACCCGCTCGCGCGTGTGCCGATTCACCAGCGGACTGTTGCGCAGCACCAGCGAGACGGTGGCGCGCGAGACGTCGCAGGCAGCGGCGATATCGATCAGCGTGACCTTGCGGCGGACCGGGGCGTGGGAACTGGGCATGCTTGGCGTCGGATATAGAACGATCCAAATGTAGCGGCAATGGGCCTTGCTGGCCTCGGGCAGTGCAGCATGCGGTCGGATCAGGACGATGGTAGCTTCGGCGATTTGGAACGATCCAAGCGAGGGCGACATGGACCTGGGGCGATGGATGGCGGGAACCGCACTGCTGGCGCTGGTACTGGCGGCTCCTGCGGCAACAGCCGCGACCGGACACGCCGCCTCGGTCGATCCGCGCATCGGCACTGGCGGCGACGGCCATACCTTCCCCGGTGCCACGGTGCCGTTCGGCATGATCCAGCTGTCGCCGGACACGGCCATGCCGGATTTCCATCATGCCTACAAGTGGGCCGCCGGTTACCAGTACGGTGACCCGACCATCATGGGTTTCTCGCACACGCACTTCTCCGGCTCCGGCCACTCGGACCTCGGCGATGTGCTGGTGATGCCGATCGCCGGCGACGTGAAGCTCGATCCGGGCGATGCCACCCAGCCCGGCAGTGGCTACCGTTCGCGCTTCAGCCATGCCACCGAGGTGGAGCAGGCTGGCTATTACGCCGTCACCCTGAGCGACTACGGCATCCGCGCCGAGCTCACCGCAGGCAGGCGCATCGGCTGGCACCGTTACAGCTTCCCCAGGGACAAGCCGGCCCACCTGCTGCTGGACCTGCGCCCCTCGATCTACGACTACGACGGCAAGGTGCTGTGGTCGCGTGTGCGCGTGCGCGACGACGGCACGGTCACTGGCTGCCGCCTCACCAACGGCTGGGCGCGCGGCCGCGAGCTGTGCTTCGCGATGCGCTTCAACCAGCCGATGACCGGCCGCACGCTCTACAACCGCGAGCAGAACGTGCCTTACAAGGGCTTCAAGGGGCCGGGCAACCAGCCGCAGGACGCGGACGACCAGAACGGCCGCGCGCTCGAGGCGGTGTTCGACTTCGGCGCGCTGGGCAAGCCGCTGGAAGTGAAGGTCGCGATCTCCACGGTGAGTGCGGACAACGCCATCGCCAACCTAGACACCGGCGGCCAGGGCTGGAATTTCGATGCCCGCCGCCGCGAAGCCACCGCCGCCTGGAACAAGGCATTGGCGGCGATCGACATCGATGGCACGCCGGCGCAGAAGACGCAGTTCTACACCGCGCTCTACCACGCCTTCCTGTCGCCCACGCTGAGCATGGACGTCAACGGCCAGTACCGCGGCCCGGACCACCAGGTGCACGAGGCGAAGGACGCCAACGGCCGCTTCGACTTCTACTCCACCTGGTCGCTGTGGGACGTCTACCGCGCCCAGCAGCCGCTGATGGTGCTGCTGCGCCCGGACATGAGCACCGGTTTCGTGCGCTCGCTGGTCGCCGCGGCCAAGGACAGCCCGTTCGGCATCCTGCCGGTGTGGGCGTACCAGGGCCTGGAGACCTGGTGCATGATCGGCTACCACGCCGTGCCGGTGATCGCCGACGCCTACGTCAAGGGTGTGCGCGGCTTCGATGCGCACGAAGCGTTGAAGGTCATGGTGGCCAGCGCCACCTACAAGCCCTACGGCGACCTGGCCGATTACATGAAGCTCGGCTACGTGCCGATCGACCACGAGCCGGAGGCCGCCTCCAAGACGCTGGAATACGCCTACGACGACTGGTCGTTGGCACAGATGGCCAAGGCGATGGACGAGTCGGCCACCGCGGCGACCTTCATGAAGCGCTCCGGTTACTGGCGCAACGCCTGGGATCCCAAGACCGGCTTCATGCGCGCCAGGCTCGGCAACGGCAAGTTCCGCGAGCCGTTCGATCCGACCTTCGCCGGCTACGGCAGCGACTACACCGAGGGCAATGCCTGGCAATACTCCTGGTACGTGCCGCAGGACGTGCCGGGGCTGATCCAGGCGATGGGCGGCAACGAGAAGTTCATCGCCAAGCTCGATGCCACCTTCGACGCCAAGGTCGATCCGGCGCATTTCAAGAACGTGGAGGACATCACCGGCCTGATCGGCTGGTACGCGCACGGCAACGAGCCGAGCCACCACATGGCCTACCTCTACGACTACGCCGGCGCGCCGTGGAAGACCCAGCAGCGCCTGAAGCAGATCATGGACACCCAGTACGCGGCCACGCCCGACGGCCTGGCCGGCAACGACGACCTGGGCCAGATGTCCGCCTGGTACGTGTTCACCGCGCTGGGCTTCTACCCGGTGACGCCGGCCAGCGACGTCTATGCGATCGGTCGGCCGTTCGTGCCGAAGGCGGTGCTGCATCTGGCCAGCGACAAGACGTTCACGATCACCGCGTCACCCTTCGACGGTTTGCATCCGTACGTCGGCGAGATCACCCTCGATGGCCATCCACTCAGGCAACCCTTCCTGCATCACGGGGACCTGGTTGCAGGGGGCACCCTGCATTTCACCATGGTGGCGCGCCCGTCCGCGGCCGTCGGTACGCGATGAGCGGGCCGGCCTGCACCGTGCATGCCGCCACGCCCGGTCGTGCCAGAATGACGCCTCGAGTCGGCCGGGGAACCGATCGTAGATGCGGATGAGGAACCTCAGCTTCCTGCGCTGGCGGGTCATCGGCCTGCTTATGTCGGTAGTGGTGATCGTGGCGCTGCCATACGTGATCACCCGCAATACCTCCAACGAGGCGCTGGACGCTTCGCAGTGGGTTACGCACTCCTCCGAGGTGAAGTCGATCACCTACCGCATTGCCTACCTCAGCCGCGATGCGGAGGCGGCCGCCTATCACATCGTGCTCAGCGGCGACGACGCAGACGCGCAGAAGCGCATCGACGCCGCCGCGCACACCATCTCCACGCTGATCTGGCAACTGCGCGACCTGACCCGCGACAACCCCGACCAGCAGGCGCTGATCGGCTCGCTGCAGACCACCATCAACGGCCGTGCCACGCTGGTGTGGCAGGCGCTGTGGCGGGCCCGCCACAACGACCGGCTGGGTGCCGAGAAGGCGTTGCGCGACGCCGGCAAGCTGTTCGTGCTGGGCGACGTGCTCGACAAGATCGTCAGCACCGAGGACCGCCTGCTGGTCGATCGCCGCCACGCGGCCGAAGCGCAGTCGAAGAACTACCGGCTGGTGCTCGGCATCGGCGCGTTCGCGCAGATGCTGCTGCTCGGCATCGTGGTGGTGGTCTCCGAGCGGCAGATCGGCGAGCGACTGCGCGCGGAGGAGCGCGAGAGCCAGGCGGTGCGGCGTTCGCGGCAGATCGTGCAGGCGGTGCGCGAGCCGATCGCGCTGCTCGACAAGAAGCTCAATACGCTGCTCGTCAATGCCGCCTTCGCCGAACTGTACGGCATGGATCCGGACGAGACGCAGTCGCTGCCGCTGGCCGAGCTGGGCGGCGGCGCCTGGAACGACGGTCCGCTGCTGCAGCGGCTCGGCGACGTGATGCTGCGCGACCGGGAGCTGTGGGACTACGAGCTCAACCAGCGCACGGTGGATGGCGCCGATCGCCGGGTGGTGATCAATGCCCGGCGGCTGCAACAGGAGAACGATGCGCCGGCGCTGCTGATGACGGTGAGCGACATCACCGTGCGCGCGCTGGTGGAGCAGCAAGTGAAGGAGCTCAACCGGCAGCTGGAGGGCAAGATCGAGCAGGTGTCCGACGTGAACCGCGAGCTCGAGGCCTTCAGCTACTCGGTCTCGCATGACCTGCGCGCGCCGCTGCGGCATATCGCCGGATTTGCCGGCAAGCTGGAACGCCATCTCGGCGAGCAACTGGACGACAAGGGCCATCACTACCTCGACGTGATCTCCGGTTCGGCCCGGCGCATGGCCCAGCTGATCGACGACCTGCTGGTGTTCTCGCGACTGGGGCGGGGCGCGATGCGCCTGCAGCCGGTGGACATGCAGTCGCTGGTGGAGGAGGCGCGCGCCCTGTGCGAGGCCGACACCGCCGATCGCCGGGTGGAGTGGAAGGTCGCTCCGCTGCCGGTGGTGGTCGGTGACGAGAACATGCTGCGGATGGTCTGGCAGAACCTCATCGGCAACGCGGTGAAGTACACCGGCAAGTGCGAACTGGCGCGGATCTCGGTGGAGACCGCGCGTGCCGCGAACGGTGATTACCAGTTCACGGTGAGCGACAACGGCGCTGGCTTCGACATGGAGTACGCCGGCAAACTGTTCGGCGTGTTCCAGCGCCTGCACCGCGCGTCGGAGTTCCCCGGCAACGGCATCGGGCTGGCCAACGTGCGCCGTATCGTGACGCGGCACGGAGGCCGTGTCTGGGCCGAAGGCGAGCTCGGCAAGGGTGCGCGCTTCCACTTTTCCCTGCCGGCCTCCGAGGTCGGCGACAGCCATCGACAGGACCGTTCATGAGCAAGCGCCTGATCCGCCCCATCCTCTTGGTCGAGGACAGCCTCGCCGACGCCGAGATGGCGATGGATGCCCTGCGCGAGGCCAACCTGGCCAACCCGGTCATCCACCTGGAGGACGGGGTGGACTGCCTGGACTACTTCTATGCCCGCGGCGCCTGGGCGACCCGCGAGCTGGTCGAGCCGGCGGTGGTGCTGCTGGACATCAAGATGCCGCGTATGAGCGGGCTCGACGTGCTGACCCAGATGCGCAGCGACGAGCGCCTGCGCCGCATCCCGGTGGTCATCCTGTCCTCCTCGCGCGAGGAGAGCGACCTGGCGCGCAGCTGGGACCTGGGCGTCAACGCCTACGTGATCAAGCCGGTGGACGCGGACCAGTTCTTCGAGGCGGTGCGGACGCTGGGCCAGTTCTGGGCAGTGCTCAACCAGTCGCCCGCGCTGGACTGACCGCGACGGAACGCGGGCGCCGCGCTACGCTGCGCGGCGGACAGGGACGCAGCACCATCGGACGCCACCAAACATGCCGCACAGGTTGAACCGGGCCATTCCCACCATTCGCATTCTCCAGGTGGAGGACAGCGAGCTCGACGCCGAGCTGATGCTTGGCGAGCTCGAGGCGGACGGGCTCGCCTACGAGGTGCGGCTGGCCGACGACGAGGCCAGCTATGTCGAGGCGCTGGCCTCGTTCCGGCCTGACATCGTGCTGTCCGACCTGAGCCTGCCGGGCTTTTCCGGGCAGCGGGCGCTGGAGCTGCTGCGCGCGCGCGACGATGGCATCCCCTTCATCTTCGTCTCCGCCACGCTGGGAGAGGAGGCGGCGATCGAGGCGCTGCGCAACGGGGCCACCGACTACATCCTCAAGCAGAACCCGGCGCGCCTGGCCAGCGCGGTGCGCCGCGCGCTCAGCGAAGCCGAGGCCGCGCGTGCGGCGCGGCGCGCCGAGTCGGAGCTGATCCGCGCCCAGCGCTTCGAGGCGCTGGCGATGCTGGCCGGCGGCCTCAGCCACGACCTGCGCAACCTGCTGCAGCCGCTACTGCTGGCCGGCGACAGCCTGCTCGATTACCAGGACGACCCCCGCCTGGCGCGGCTCGGCGCGCTGGTCCGCGATTGCGGCAAGCGCGGCCTGGAGATGGTGCAGTCGATGCTGTCCTTCGCCCGCGGTGCGCGACGTGCCGAGCAGGTGCGGCTCGGTGCCCTGACCGATGCGCTGGAGCTGCTGCTGCAGGGTTCGGTGCCCCGCTCGGTGGACATGGAGATGACGCTGGACGATCCGGAGCTGGCGTTCGAAGGCAACCACACCGAGCTGCAGCAGTGCCTGCTGAACCTGTGTCTCAACGCGATCCAGGCGATGCCGGACGGAGGTCGCCTGCACATCGCTTCCCGTCGCTGCGAATTGTCCGGGGACTTCTTCCAGGACGACGAGGAGTCGCGGGAAGGCGAGTACCTGCGGTTGACCGTTGCCGACACCGGCCACGGCATGGACGGGCAGACACTGGAGCGCCTGTTCGAGCCGTTCTTCACCACCAAGGAGACCGGCACCGGCCTCGGCCTGCTGTCGTGCAAGCGGATCGTGGCCGGCCACGGCGGCGTGATGCGGGTGGAGAGCACAGTCGGCGAGGGCACGGCGTTTCACCTCTACCTGCCGCTGACTGCCGCGCCGGACGAGGCGGCCGCGCCCGGAGCCGGCGACGACTGGCTGCAGGGCGAGGCCGAGCGGGTGCTGGTGGTGGTCGAGGAGGCGGCCCAGCTCTCGCTGCTGGCCGACATGCTCGATGCCTATGGCTACCAGGCCCACGGCAGCCAGAGCGGTACCGTGGCGCTGCAGTGGATCGAGGCCCACGGCCTGCCCGACGTGGTGGTCATGGATGCGGAGATGAACCTGTTCACCGGCGTGCGCACGCTGGCCGCCCTGGTCGAGCGCGGTTACGACGGGCCGGTGCTGCTGCTGGCACGCCCGGAAGCCCCGCCGCGAGTGGACGAGCTGCCGGCGCTGGCGCACCTGCACGTGGTGGACAAGCCGGTGACGGCACGCAGCCTGCTGCAGACCCTGCGCCGGGCCCTGAAAAGCAGCGAGGCCACCTGAAACGGCGGCCTCGTGCGGAGTCCTGATAACCGGGATGGGCTCAGTCGATGCCCAGCTTCTTCAGCTTGTAGCGCAGTGCGCGGAAAGTGATGCCTAGCTTCTTCGCCGCCGCGGTCTTGTTGTAGCGGGACTCTTCCAGCGCCTTCATGATCGCGGTGCGCTCGAGGTTGCTGATGTAGTCCTCCAGCGCCACCCCGCTGCCGGGCGCGGCGGGCGACACCGCCTCGGCAGCGGCCGGGACGGGGGCAGCGACAGCTACGCCGGCGTCGAAGGCTGGACGCGGGGCCCGCTGCGGCAGCATCAGGTCGGCAGCGTCGATCGTCTCGCCGTCGCTCATCGCCATCGCGCGCTCCAGCACGTTCTCCAGCTCGCGCACATTGCCGGGGAAGTCGTACTCGTCCAGCGCCTGCTGCGCGGCCGGCAGCAGGCGGCCCGGCGCCATGCCGCTCTTGGCGGCCAGCTGGCGCAGGATGTGCGCGGCCAGCAGCGGCACGTCGCCGCGACGCTCGCGCAGCGGCGGTACGCGCAGCTCGATCACGTTGATGCGATAGAACAGGTCCTGCCGGAACTGGCCCTGCTCGACCAGCGCGGCCAGGTTCTTGTGGGTGGCCGAGAGGATGCGCACGTCCACCGGCACTTCCTCGCGGGCGCCGATCGGGCGCACGGCCTTTTCCTGGATCGCGCGCAGCAGCTTCACCTGCATGTGCAGCGGCAGCTCGGCGACCTCGTCGAGGAACAGCGTGCCGCCGTTGGCGGCCTGGAACAGGCCTTCCTTGTCGCTGGCCGCGCCGGTGAAGCTGCCGCGCTTGTGGCCGAAGAACTCGCTTTCCATCAGCTCGGTGGGAATCGCGCCGCAGTTCACCGGCACGAACGGCCCGGAGGCGCGCGGACCCTGCTCGTGGATCAGCCGGGCCACCAGCTCCTTGCCGACGCCGGACTCGCCGGCGATGTACACCGGTGCCTGGTTGCGCGCGAGCTTGGCGATGGTGGCACGCACCTGCTGCATCACCGCCGAGTCGCCGATCAGCCGGTCGCTGGAGCCGCCACCGGCGCTGGCACCGCCTTCGCCGCGCTTTTCCTCGGCCAGCTTCAGCGCGGTACGCACCAGCCGCCGCAGCATCTGGATGTCCACCGGCTTGGAGACGAAGTCGAAGGCGCCGGCCTTCAGCGCGCTCACCGCCGCATCGACGTTGCCGTAGGCGGTGATCATCGCGACCGGCGTGTCGGGGTGCTGCTCGGCGATCAGCTCGATCACCTCGTGGCCGGTGCCGTCAGGCAGGCGCATGTCGGTGAAGCACAGGTCGTAGCTGCGTTCGGCCAGTGCGCGCTTGGCTTCGCCGACGGTGCCGACCGCGTCCACCTGCAGGTCCATGCGGCCGAGGGTGATGGTGAGCAGTTCGCGGATGTCGCGTTCGTCGTCGACGACCAGGACAGTCTGTAGGCTCATGGGCTCTGGGGATCGTGGGTTGGCGGGCAGGATACTCGCCGCGTCCACCGTCGGCAAAGCAGGCCGGGGCGTTCAGGGAGTCCGGTCGGGTGCCCTGTGACGCCTGTCGCTGGGGCGGTGCCCAAGATGGCGATCGAAGAAATCCACGATGGTCCGGTAGGCCTGGCGCGACTCCGGCAGTTCGGGATCGGAGAAGAATGAGTGCCACATGCCTTCCCACACGTGCAGCTCGGCCTCGACGCCGGCCCGCTGGAGCAGCGCCTGGCTGCGGACTTCCGAGCTCATCGCCATGTCGCGGGTGCCGGTGATCAGCAGGGTCGGCGGGAATTTCGCCAGCAGTGCCGGTGACAGGCCTGGCTGTACCAGCGGGTCGCGCGGATCGGCGCCACGGAAGTAGGGCAGGTCGCCGAAGCCCAGCCGGTGCGTCGGTACGCCCTGCCCGTTCAGCAGCGGCGCGATCCAGGAGGAATCCCCGGTCAGGTCCAGCAGCGAGCCGCAGAAGGTACCGATCGCGCCGGGCACCGGCACGCCGTCGTGGATGAACCGCGCCACCGATTCGGCGGTGAGGATGCCGCCGGCCGAGCAGCCGTAGATGCCGATGTCCTGCGGTCGGTACCGTTTCAGCAGCGCGCGGTAGACCGCTTCCACGTCGTCGCTGGCGGCGGGGAAGGTGTGTTCCGGCCCCTGCCGGTAATCCACCGTGATCACCTTGATGCGGCCGACGCTGGCGATCGGGATCGACTCGACCAGGCCACCGCTGCCGGCGCCCCACAGGAAGGCGCCTCCATGCAGGTTGATCAGCACGCGATGGCGTTTCGCCGGCGCGATGCCCTGGGTCGGCAGCACCACGTCGACGCGCACGCCGGCGATCGTTGCCGTGCGGATGTGCACCGGGTAGCGCTTCTCCATGCGCGCCGCGCGATCGCCGTTCATGCGGTCGTAGAACGCCCGGCTTCCCGCGATCGGTGCGGTGATCGGGGGCGCCTTGGCGCCCTCGGCCAGCAACCGCGGGAACAGTGCGCGCGCTTCGGGCGAGGCGAGATCCGAATACGGGACCGAGATCGCCGGGGAGGTCACGGTTCCGTCCGGTCGCACGCCGGGAGGCGCACTCCCGGTCCGTGCCGCGCCGGCCAACGGGCTGAGCGCGAGCAGCAGAAGGACGGAAGCGAGGCGGCTCATGCGGACTCCCCGGGCAGGTCGCACCGGCCGCTGCCGGCGCCGTTCATCGGATCACTTGCCGCCGAGGCCCACGGTTACCGGCGCCAGCACGCCAGCGCGCTCGGTTTCCCGGCGGAAGAAGAACAGCGTCACCAGCACCAGGGTCATCGGCACCAGCGAGAAATAGAACGCGTGGATGCCGCCGAAGCGGGCGAACACCATCGCGGTGATGCGCGAACCCAGCGTCCCGCCGAGCGCCGAGAAGACCACGATCAGCCCGGTCATCGAGGCGTGCAGCGGCTTGGGCAGCGAGCTGAGTGCCACCGAGTTGATCACCGGGTAGATCGGCGCCATCAGCAGGCCGATCAGCGGTATCAGGTAGGCCGCCATCGGTGCGCTGGCCCAGCCCACGTCGGGGGTCACCGTGACGCCGCGCGCCATCGGCAGCACCAGCAGCACCAGCGCGGCCATCGCCACCACGCAGGCATTTAGCAGCCGGTGCCAGCTGACCCGGCGCAGCGCCTGGCCGGCGCCGATGCGGCCCAGCGCGGTGGCCCCGGCGAGGATCGAGGCCATCTGGATGCTCATCGCGTTGGGCAGCTTGAGGACCTCGTTGTTGAAGGTCGGCAGCCAGGTGCTGAAGCTCTGCTCGATCAGCACGTAGAGAAAGGCCGACAGCAGGAACACGTAGACCAGCGGTCGGGTCATCAGCTGCACCATCTGGCCGACGGTGGCAGCCGCGGAGCGGCGCGTCTGGTCGCGGGCTGCCGACTCGTCCAGGGGCGAGGCGGCAAGCAGGGCGATCACCGCGGCGCAGATCAGCGTCAGCAGCCAGTACACGCGCAGCCAGCGGGCGTCGCCCGGGGCGGCAGGGTCGACGAAGGCGCTGAACAGCCAGCCGCCAGCCAGTACGCCGACCATGAACAGTCCCTCGATCGTGTTGGTCAGGCGCGAGTGTTCGGCGCGATCGTTGGTGAGCAGGCCGATCGAGGAGTACACCGCCACCTTGGCCAGCGCGAACGACACGCCGACGCAGGCGAACAGGAATTCGGTGGTGTGGAAGCCGGGAAACATCGGCATCAGCAGGCACGCGCCGCCGACGATGGTGAGCGCGCCCATCATCGCCCGGCGGTAGCCGAGCAGGGGCAGGAACGAGGCCACCATGAACGAGGTGATCGCGATCGGCAGGTCCTTGAACAGCTCCAGCAGGCTGGCCTGCGGCTTGTCGACCCCGAAGCTGGCCATCGACTGCAGGATCACCGTGCCGACGCTGTTGAGCAGGATGGCGAAGACCATGTAGATCAGCGCCAGCGCGACGATCATGCGGATCCGGTTCATGCGGTACTCGTGGTCGGGCGTCAAAACGACGGTCCGGACCGCGGTGCGCTGCGGTCCGGACCGTTCCGGGGTAACACGCGAGACGTCAGAACTTGTACTTCACCTGCACGTTCACCTCGCGACCTTCCAGCGGTCGGGCGAGGATCACCCCGTCGGTACCGGAGGCCGAGCCGAAGATACGCGAGTTGCTCTCGGTGAGGCCCAGCTCGTTGGTCATGTTGGTGCCCTGCAGGCGCAGCTCCCAGTTCTTCTCCACGTTCGCGACCACGCCGAAGTCCCAGGTGTCGTAGCTGCCCAGTTGCTGCAGGCCGGACTGGTCCTGGGTGTGCGGGCCGACGTGGGTGTAGGTGACGAACGCGGTCACGTCACCCCAGGCGAACGGGATGCGGTAGCTCGGCGTCAGCATGAAGCGAACCTTCGGCTGGCGCTGCAACTGCTTGCCGTTGACGCTGATGCACTGCGTGGTGCCAGTGGCCAGGTCGGTGTAGAGGAAGCAGGCGTTGTTGTGCGAGTAGTGGCCGTCGAGGTAGTTCGCCACCAGCTGCAGCTTGAAGTTCTCGAACGGGGTGACCGCGCCGGTCAGGTTGATGCCCTTGGAGTCCGATCCGTACAGCGACTGCGTGCCGACCGGCACGCCCTGGTTGTTGGTCGGCTGGTAGACCAGGCCGTCGAACAGGCGGTGGTACACGCTGATGTCGGCATAGACCAGGTCGGACTGGTACTTGAAGCCGCCCTCGATGTTGGTGATCTTCTGCAGCGGCGGGGTGTTGCCGGTGGTATTGCCGCGCAGGGCGTTGTCGAAGTCGCCGAAGTGCGCACCCTTGTTGGCGCGGAAGTACACGCTCATGTTGTCGGCGAGCTCGTAGTTCACGCCGAAGGTCCACGACGGATGGGTCTTGTTGTAGCTGGTGCGGGCGTAGGTGCCGTCGCATACCGGCACCTTGTTGTCGTAGAGCGTGTTGTCGTTGCCGTCCAGGTTCCGCTGGGTCAGGTTGCAGACGTTGTTGACCGCGTCCTCGTTCTCGATGCGGCCGGAGAGGTCGAACAGCCACTTGCCCAGGCGCCACACGTCGGACAGGTAGAACGCCTTGTTGGTGGCGGTGCCGTGCTGGGCGATGTTGTAGCCGCCGTAGTCGAGGAAGCCCTGGGAGTCGGTGAGCTGCTTGGTGACGCCGCCGTCGACGTAGCTGACCTGGATCGGCCGCGCGTTCGGCGTATTGGTCATCAGCATCTGGTTACCCAGCGCCCACTTGTCGTTCATCGTGTAGTGGGCCAGGTACAGGCCGCCGGTGAGCGTGTTGCCCTCGAAGATCTCCTTGCTCAGGCGGAAATCGTTGCTCATGTTCTTCAGGTGCTTGTGGATGTACCACCAGCCCTGGTGGATCACGCTCTGGTTCGGGTCCACCACGCCGCCGCCGTTGACGTAGGTGGCGGTGGCCGAACCGGCCGGCAGGTTGAACGCGCCGATGCTCGATCCGTCGGTGTAGAGCATGTCGCTGAGCGAGCCCGGGTTGGTGCCGGAGAACAGCGCGTTGGTGTCGACGTCGCCGCCGTCGAGCAGGAACTTGTCCGACAGGGTCCAACTGCTGCCCAGGTCGTAGTCGAAGTTGCCGCCGAAGAAGTTGAACTTGGCGCCGCGGCCGTTGGCCAGGTTGGCGTGGGTGCCGCCGCCCGGGTAGCCCGGCAGGTAAACGTGCTGGATCTCCGGACCGTTGTAGGTGTCGGTCAGCGGATCGAAGCCGGGGTAGGCGCTGAACTGGTCGGTGCCGCGCTGGATCAGCGGGATCGGGGTGATGAACTGGTTCTTGTCGTTCAGCGCGCGGGCGTACAGCGTCATGGTGCCGTTGTCGCTGTCGTGGCTGATCGTGGCGGTGAACTGCCCGCCCTTGTCGGCCGAGAACTTCGGATCGCGCACGCCGTCGGAATCGCGGTAGAAACCACCGACGCTGCCGTACCAGCTGTTGGAGATCGGGAATCCGTAGAAGCCGTCGACGCGGCGCAGGTTCTCGCTGCCGTAGGTCACGCCGATGCTGCCGCTGGGCACGTCGGTGCCGGTCTTCAGCATGAAGTTGGCGGTGGCGCCGATCTGGCCGTCGCCGAACACCACCGACGGGCCGCCCTGCAGGATTTCCACGCGGTCCACGGTGTCGTCGAGGCGGAAGATCGAGGTGGTCTCGAAGAACGACAGCGTGGGCATGCCGTACAGCGGCGAGCCCATCAGCTGGGTGGTGAAGAACGGCGCATCGCCGCCGCCGGGAAAGCCGGCGATCTCGATGTTGGCGCCAGTCTGGCCACCGGTGGATTCCGGCCACAGGCCCGGGGAGATCTTCAGCAGGTCGGCCGTGCTCTTCGGGTTGGCCATCTTGATCTGCTCGGCGCTGGCGCTGACCACCGAGTAGCTGGTGTCGATCTTCTTCAGGCCGCCGGTGGCGGCATTGCCGGTCACCACGACCTGGTCGAGCGTCTTGGCGGCGCTGGTGTCCGGCTTGGTGGCCTTGGCCTGCCGGGTGGCAGCCTTCGCGTCCTGTGCCGCGGCCAGGCCGGGTATCAGGCAGGCGGCGATGGCCGCGGACAGGGCCAGTCGGGTCAGTTGCTTGTTGGTCATCGGCTTGTGCTCCCCACGAGTGATCGTTTGTGATGGCGGACGCCCTCCCCGGGGCCGCCGGTTCGCCTTCATTTTGTGTATTGCTTGATGTCGAACGCGGCGACGTTCGGGATGCGCGCATCCGCATGCGCGAGCGCGGGCGAGTCGCCCACGGCCACGGCGGCCATCCCGGCCGCGAGGATGCTGTCCACGCCGGCCGCGGCGTCTTCCACGCCGAGGCATTCGTGGGGCTCCACGCCGAGCCCGCGGGCGGCGGCGAGGAAGATTTCCGGGTCGGGCTTGGAGCGGGCGACGCTTGCGGCGTCCACGACGTGATCGAACAGGTCGGCGATGCCCAGACGCTCGAGCAGCAACGGCGCGTTGCGGCTGGCCGAGGCCAGGCCCACCTTCAGTCCCGCCGCGCGCGCGGCGGCGATCGCCTCGCGTGCCCCGGGCAGCAGCTGATCGGGTCCGAAGCGCTCGATCTGCTCGCGGTAGTAGCCGTTCTTGCGCTCGGCCAGGGCCAGGCGCTCGTGCTCGGCGTAGGTGCGCTGGGCGCGTTCGAGCAGGATGTCCAGCGAGCCGAGCCGGTCGACGCCCTTCATGCGCTCGCCGGTGGCCTCGTCGAACGGCACGCCGAGCTCACGGGCAAGCTGGTGCCATGCCGCGTGGTGCACGACAGCGGTGTCGGCGATCACGCCATCGAGGTCGAAGATCACCGCTTTGAGCGGGCGTGGCAGGCGCGCGGACGGCGCCAGCGGCAGTTCGATCGAACGACCCGGGGCCAGTTCCTGCAGCGTGCCGTCGTGGCGGAAGCGCAGCGGCCGCGTGCCGGACAGCGTGTAGCGCACGCCCCGCCGGGCCACCTCCACGCGCAGATGTGCTCCGTGCCAGCGCAACCCGAATCGGTAGCCGCTCCAGGCATCCGGAAGGGTCGGGGCGAGACCGGGCACTCCGTCGACCACGCGCAGTCCGCCGAACCCCCAGGTCAGGGCGAGCCAGCTGCCGGCCATGGCTGCCATGTGCACGCCGTGGGCGGCATTGCCGTGCAGGTCGTCCAGGTCCACGCGCAGCGTGTCCAGGAAATAGCGATAGGCTTTGTCCGCGTGGCCGACTTCGGCCGCCATCACGCTGAATGTCGACGCCGACAACGTGGAGTCGTGCAGGGTGACCGATTCGTAGTAGTCGAAGTTGCGACGCTTGGACGCGCGGTCCACGTCGTCGCCGGCCAGCATCAGCGCGAGCAGGGTATCGGCCTGCTTGCAGACCTGATGGCGGTAGATCGTGAGCGGATGCAGCTCCAGCAGCAGCGGGTGCTTGCCCTCGACAAGGGGGCGCGGCGGCAGCCGGGGGCGATCGAGAAAGGCATCGTCCTGGGGGAACACGCCGAGCGCCGCGTCCACCGGCAGGTACATGGCGTCGGCGGCGCGCGTCCAGGCGGTGATCTCGTTCGCGTCGAGCGCGATGCGCGCGGCCAGTGCGTCGAATTCGGCCGCATGTTCCTCCGCCAGCCAGCGGGCCACCGCCGCCGCGTCGCGAAGGTGCCGCTGCGCCATGCGGTTGGTGTAGTGGTTGTTGTCCACCACGGCGGAATACTCGTCCGGCCCGGTCACCGCGTGGATGCAGAACGCGCCGCCGCGGCGCGGATTGAAATGGCCAACGTCGAGCCAGACGCGGGCGGTCTCGAACAGGATCTCCGCGCCGCCGTCGATGAGGAATCCCTGGTCGCCGGTCGCATCCACGTAAAGGCGGATCGCCCAGGCGACGGCGGCGTTGATGTGGTACTGCGCCGAGCCGCTGGGGAAGTACGACGAGCACTCATCACCGCTGATCGTGCGCCAGGCGTAGAGTGCCCCGCGTGCGTGGTTCATCTCGCGCGCATGCAGCCGGGCGCGTTCCAGCGTGGCGTGGCGATAGGTCAGCATGCTGCGCGCCAGCTCGGGCGCCACATTGACCAGCGCCGGCAGCATGAAGGCCTCGGCGTCCCAGAAGTAGTGGCCTTCGTAGCCCTCGCCGGTCAGGCCCTTGGCGGCGGCGCTGGCGCGGCCGTCGCGGCTGCTCGACTGGTACACGTGGAACAGGTTGAAGCGCAGCGCCTGCTCCACGGTGGGGTCGCCGTCGATGGACAGGTCGGCCTGGTTCCAGAGCGGGGCGAGCGTGGTTGCCTGCGCCTCGAGCAGGGCGTCGAAGCCGGCGTCGTGTGCGCGATGCAACGCCTCGCCTGCACGTTGGCGAAGGGTCTCGGCCGGGATGTCCTCGTGCGGCGCGGTCCAGGCGTAACTGGCGTATTTCTCCAGCGTCACACTGCGGCCGGGCGCGAGCTCGCCTTCGATGATCTGGGCCACGCCGTGCGGGGCGTGGCCGCCGTAGCGGCAGTGCATGGCGTCGCCGAGGCGGTGCCGCTGCATGCAGGCCACGCGCACGCCGCTGTGGGTGGTTTCCTGCACCAGCCAGCCATGGCGCTCGTCGGCCGCCGCCGACAGGGTGCGGAAGCCGCCGTCCACGCGTGCGCCGATGCGAGGATCGAAACCCTGCTCGACTGCGTCGCGCCCGGTGTCGATGGTGGACTCCAGGGTGATCGGGCCGGTGTAGTCGTCCGACCGCACGCTGTAGCGGATCGCCAGCACGCCCGGCTCGTCCAGCAGCACCAGGCGTTCGGCGCGGATCTCCAGCGTCGCGCCGGTCGGCGCGCGCCAGCGCAGGCGTCGGCGGTAGCAGCCCGTGCGCAGATCCAGCTCTCGCTCGAAGGCCAGCCACTCGCCCTCGGTCAGGCGTACCGGGATGTCGCCCAGGCGCAACTGGATGCCGATCGCGTCGGCGACCGGAATGCGGGTATCGGTATGCGCGGCGAACCCGGGAAAGCGTTCGTGGTACTCGATCGGGGTGCGCTCCCACGCGCCGGCGAGAAAGCTGCCCTGGGTGGCGCCGGGCTCCTCCTCCAGGCCGCCGCGTACCCCGAGCGCGCCGTTGGCCAGCGCGAACAGGCTCTCGTCCTGGGCGAAGCCGGCCGGGTCGGTGCCGTGGCGCACGATGTGCCACGGATCGGGATTCGCCGCTGCCGGCGGCCAGGCCTGAGTGCCGCGGGGCATTGGCGCCGGTGATTGGGCCGGCGCGGCGTCGAGCTTTTCCAAGCGTTCCCCCTGTGAAGTTTCGGTCGAGCCGCCGTGACGGATCTGTCCCGGGCAGCGGGCAGCGACGATGCCAGCAAATGATATCGATATCAAGACATCGATATCATTGTTGCGTCACAGCATGTCTGGCAATGTGGTGTGATGTGGCGGAAAGGGCATGGGATCGCCGTTTCCCCGGAGCCGGGTGGCATTTCCTGACGGCTTGGTTGCGGCGGCGCGGCGGGTTAGACGCCGGGCGCGCAAATCGCCACACTTGGCGAGGACGTGGCCGGGTTGTTCGGCCCGATCCGGAATCTGGCCCGGAGGCCTCGTACTTGAGTCGAACCCGCAAAGACCGGCCGCGATCCACCGGCAGCCTCACCATGGCGGACCTGGCCGAATTGGCCGGCGTGTCCAAGATCACGGTGTCGCGCGCGCTGGCCGACAGTCCCCTGGTCACCCCCGAGACGCGCGAGCGGATCCAGGCGCTGGCGCGCGACCACGGCTACAAGCTTAACGTGAGCGCCCGCAACCTGCGGCTGCGCCGCAGCCACACGGTGGCAGTGATCGTGGAGATGAAGCCTTCCAGCGACCGCACCATGCTCGATCCCTACCCGCTGACCCTGCTGGGCGGCATTGCGCAGGAGCTGACCGCCGCCGGCTACAGCGTGCTGCTGACCACCCGCCAGGGCGCGGCGGCCGCGGCGGTGCAGGCAGCCGACGGCCTGATCCTGCTCGGGCAGGGTGTGCGCCAGGACGCGGTGCGCCGCTTCGACAAGCTCGGCCTGCCGATGGTGGTGTGGGGCGCGCACGGCGAGGACGACGCACACGCCGTGGTCGGCAGCGACAACCGGATGGGCGGGCGGCTGGTGGCCGAGCACTTCCTGCGCCAGGGGCGCCGCCACCCGGTGTTCGTCGGCAATCCCAGCCATCCGGAGATCTTCGAGCGCCTGAGCGGCTTCGTCGACGCGTTGAGCGTGCACGGGATCAAGCCGCTGTTGCTGCGGCGCGACGAGTTCACGCTGGCCTCGGGCATCGACGCGGTGCACTCGCTGGCGACCCGCAAAGTGCCTTTCGATGCGTTGTTCGCCTGCAGCGACCTGCTGGCGATGGGCGCCATCCGCGCGGTGCAGGAGCTGGGTCGCAAGGTGCCGGACGACTGCTCGGTGGTGGGCTACGACGACATGCCGATGGCGGCCGCATTCCAGCCGGCGCTCAGCTCGGTGCGGCAGGACTGGCAGGCCGGCGGCAGCCTGCTCGCGCAGAAGATGCTCGCGCTGATCGCCGGCGAGGACGTCGACTCGCAGGTGCTGCCCGTCAGCCTGATGGTGCGCGCTACCTGACGCTCTCGTCGGCGACCGCCTGGTCGCCGGTCTGCCGCGCATGTGCGGGGGTGAGGGTGATGCGGAAACAGCTGCCGCCGCCGGCCACGCGGACGTATTCCAGCGACGCCTGGTTGGCCTCGGCCATCTGGCGCGCCAGATACAGGCCCAGGCCGGTGCCGTATTCGTGCGTCGTGTAGAACGGTTCGAAGATCTGCGCGGCGACCTTGGGCGCGATGCCGGGGCCGCGATCGATCACTTCCAGGATCGGCACGCCGTGCTCGCCCGGGCGCGTCACCACCATCACGCGGGCCGGTTCGCCCGGCATGCGGCCGTAGCGCAGGGCGTTCTGCACCAGATTCCAGACCACCTGCTGCAACTGCTGCGGATCGGCTACCGCGGCCACCGGCGCGCTGGAGTTGATCACCCGCAGCGAGTCCTCGCCGAGGTCGTTGCCCTGGCGGTATTCGTCGACGAAGGCGTTGGCCCAGTGGCCCAGGTCCAGCGTTTCCGGGCGCGAGCGCTCGCGCCGCGACAGTTGCAGGATGTTCTCGATGATCTCGTTCAGCCGCACGCAGTGGTTGTTGATGATCTCCACCATGCGCTGGTCGGTCGGCGGCATGTTGCGCGATTCGGCCAGCAGCTGGGCGGAATAGCGGATCGCCGCCAGCGGGTTGCGGATTTCGTGGGCGATCGAGGCCGACAACCGGCCCAGCGAGCTGAGCGTGAGTTCCTCGGCGCGGCGCGACACCAGCGAGGTGTCGTCGAGGAAGATCAGCACGTGCGAATCGTCGTTCGGCGCCAGCCGGGTAAATCGCGGCACCACTTCCGGCGTGCCGTCGGCGAGCTGGGTGGAGGTTTCGTCCAGCTTGCCCGAGGTCATCCAGTGGTACAGGCGCCGCGACAGCTCCGGTGCCAGCTTGCCCAGGTCGCGCTGGTCGGCCGGCGGGCTGCCCAGCAGCATCCAGCCCGACTCGTTCATCTGGTGGATGTGGTTGGCGTCGTCCACCAGCAGCACGCCGGTCTTCATGCGGCGGATGATCAGTTCGTTGACCTGCGCCAGGTTGGCCAGGTCGATGCTGCGCTGCTCGGCCAGCGCCTCGGTGGCGCGCAGCTGGCGGCCCAGCACGTGGCAGAGCGTGGTGGTGGCGAAATAGGCCAGGCCGAACAGCGCGGCTTCGAGCAGTTCGTGGCTGTCGATCGAGGCGTTGGGGGGCGTCTCCAGCGTGGTGTGGCCGAGCATCCCCAGGGTGGCCAGCGAGGCGAAGAACAGCGACAGCCGCAGCGGCAGCACCAGCGCGCCCGCGCTGAGGTTCACCGCCAGCATCATCGCGATGCCGATGCGTGCGTCGTGCATGGCGATCACCGCCATCACCGCCACGCCGATGTCGACCACCAGGGTCAGCGACACGGTCACCGGGGCGATCACGGCAAGCCGGCGGGTCAGCAGCAGGATGGCGACGGCCGCCAGCAGGTAGGCGAGCACCACGCTCTGCGCCAGGTCCGGATGGGTCAGCCGGATCCACCGCATGTCGACCGGGGCGAACGCCAGCGCCACGTAGACCACCGCCTGTGCCAGGCGGAAGTAATTGAGGAAAAACAGTTCGTGTCGCGTGGCCGGGGTAGCGCGGCGAAGGGGCGGAGATGGCGTCAGGGCGGGGCTGGACACGGCAATGTGCACTCCGCAGAAGGGTTTTGGGGCGTCCTTGCGCGAGTATAGACGTCCTCCCGGGCCGCGCGCAGCGGGTGCCGCGGTGCGTCAGGGGGCAGTGCGCCCTTTCCATCCGGCGCCGCTGCTGCGAAAATGCGCGGCCGTATCGCGCCGTTTTGCGGTGACCGGTCCCCGCGCCCCGGGCGCGCCGGCCGGATGCCACGGCAGCGCTGTGCAAGTGCCGGCAGCGTTCCTCCACTGCCGTGTCGACTCTCCCGGACCCCCGCCGCCGCCATGGCGGGGCCCGACACGTCCCCCATTCACTCGAGGTATCGAATGAATTTCCACGAGTACCAGGCCAAAGAGCTGTTCGCGCAGTACGGCATCACCGTACCGCCGGGCAAGGTTGCCAATTCCCCCGATGCTGCCGTCGACGCCGCCAAGGCGCTGGGCGGCACGCAGTGGATGGTCAAGGCGCAGATCCATGCCGGCGGCCGCGGCAAGGCCGGCGGCGTCAAGTTCTGCCGTAGCCTCGACGACGTCCGCGCAGCCGCCAAGGGCATGCTGGGCACCAGGATGGAGACCTACCAGTCCGCCGGCCGCGCGCTGCCGGTGAACCTGGTGCTGGTCACCGATGCCACCGACATCGCCAAGGAGCTGTACCTGTCGGTGCTGGTCGACCGCGATTCCAAGTCGGTCTCGTTCATCGCCTCCAAGCACGGCGGCGTGGACATCGAGCAGGTGGCCAAGGACACCCCGGAAGACATCCACACCATCGTGGTGGATTTCGTCGAGGGCCTGCAGCCGTACCAGTGCCGCCAGCTCGGCTTCGCGATGGACCTCAACGCCAAGCAGGTCGGCCAGCTGACCAAGATCATGCTCGGCCTGTACAAGCTGTTCAACGAGAAGGACCTGTCGCTGGTCGAGCTGAACCCGCTGGCGATCCTCGCCGACGGCACGCTGGCCGCGCTGGACGGCAAGGTCAACTCCGACGACAACGCCGAGTTCCGCCATCCGGACCTGGCCGCCATGCGCGACCTGACCCAGGAAGACGCGGCCGAGGCGGCTGCCGTGCAGCACAACCTGAACTACGTGACCATGGACGGCACCATCGGCTGCATGGTCAACGGCGCGGGTCTGGCCATGGCCACCATGGACGTGATCAAGCTGGCGGGCGGCGAGCCGGCCAACTTCCTCGACGTCGGCGGCGGCGCCACCAAGGAGCGCGTCACCGAGGCGTTCAAGCTGATCACCTCCTCCGACAAGGTGAAGGCCATCCTGGTCAACATCTTCGGCGGCATCGTCCGCTGCGACATGATCGCCGAGGGCATCATCGCCGCGGTGAAGGAAGTGGGCCTGACCATCCCCGTGGTGGTGCGCCTGCAGGGCACCAACGTCGAGCTGGGCCGCGAACTGCTGGCCAACTCCGGCCTGGCGATCACGCCGGCCGACGATCTCAACGATGCGGCGCAGAAAGCCGTGGCTGCGGCCAAGGCCTGAGGAGTAGCGAATCCATGAGCGTTCTCGTCAACAAGAACACCAAGGTCCTGGTGCAGGGCTTCACCGGCCAGCAGGGCACCTTCCACGCGCAGCAGGCGCTGGACTACGGCACCCAGGTCGTCGGCGGCGTGACCCCGGGCAAGGGCGGTAGCGAGCACATCGGCCTGCCGGTCTTCAACTCGGTCGAAGAGGCTGTCGTCGAGACCGGCGCCGATGCGTCGGTGATCTTCGTGCCGCCGCCGTTCGCGGCCGACTCGATCCTGGAAGCCATCGACGCGGGCATCCGCGTGATCGTGGCGATCACCGAGGGCATCCCGGTGCTGGACATGCTGCGCGTGAAGAACGTGCTGGCGCAGCATCCGGAAACCGTGCTGATCGGGCCGAACTGCCCCGGCATCATCACCCCGGGCGAGTGCAAGATCGGCATCATGCCGGGCCACATCCACAAGCCGGGCAAGGTCGGCATCGTGTCGCGCTCCGGCACGCTGACCTATGAAGCGGTGTTCCAGACCACCAACGAGGGCCTGGGCCAGTCCACCTGCATCGGCATCGGCGGCGACCCGATCAACGGCCTGAACTTCATCGACTGCCTGAAGATGTTCCAGGACGACCCGCAGACCGAGGGCATCATCATGGTCGGCGAGATCGGCGGCAGCGCCGAGGAAGACGCTGCCGAGTTCATCGGCGAGTACGTGACCAAGCCGGTGGTGTCGTTCATCGCCGGTGCGTCGGCTCCTCCGGGCAAGCGCATGGGCCACGCCGGCGCGATCATCTCCGGCGGCAAGGGCACGGCGGCGGCGAAGTTCGCTGCGCTGGAGAAGGCGGGCGTCACCACGGTGAAGTCGCCGGCCGACCTGGGCAAGACCCTGGCCAAGCTGATGAAGTAAGTCGGTCGCCCCCGGCACCGACGCAAAAGGCCGCGCATCGCGCGGCCTTTTGTTTGCCTGTCTCCCGGCGCCGGCTCTGGCGGCAGGTGCAAGCCGGCACGGATGCCGCAAAAGCGGCACCGACTGCCGGTCATCTAACACCGCCCGACAGGCAACAAAAAAGCCGGCGATCGCTCGCCGGCTTTTTGCGGACCAGGGTGGTCTACCCGATCAGTGATGCCCGGAAAACGGCACCATCTTGCGCAGCGTGGACGGCGCGTGCGGCCACTTCGGGTCGGTCAGGTACGGGTGGTCCGGGTAGTTCAGCGCCAGCACCTTGCGCACCTCGTCGGCCTGCTTCTTCTGGTCCAGCGCCAGGTAGCTGCGCGAGAGGATCGCCAGCGCATCGCCGACCTGCGGGGCCTGCTGGTAGTGCTCGACCACATACTGCGCGCGATCGGCCGAGGCGACGTAAGCCTTGTTGCGCAGGTAGAACTCGGCGACGTTGATCTCGTACTGGGCCAGCACGTTGCGCAGGTAGATCATGCGCTGGCGGGCATCCGCGGCGTAGGCGCTGTCCGGGAAGCGGCGGGTCAGCTCGGTGAAGTCGTCGAACGACTTGAGGTTGTAGCCCTGGTCGCGGCGGCTCTCGGCGCCGGAGCGCGAGATGTAGCGCTCGATGATGCCCGAGGTGCGGCCGAAGTTGATCAGGCCGCGCAGGTAGTAGGCGTAGTCGACGTGCTTGTTGGTCGGGTACGTCTTGATGAAGCGGTTGATCGTCGAATAGGCGTCGTCGGGCTGGTTGTCCTTGTACTGCGCATAGGCCAGTTCCAGCTGGGCCTGCTCGTTGTACTCGCCCGACGGGAAGCGGGCGATCAGACGCTGATAAGCTTTGGTCGCCGCGGCGTAGTCGCTGTTCTCCAGGTCGCCGTGCGCCTTCGCGTACAGCTGGGGCAGCGGCATCGTGTCGATGGTGGCTCGCTTGCTGTGGAACAGCGAGCAGGCGCTCATCGTGAGGGTGACGCCGAGCACGACGAGCAGTTTGGAAAGGCGCATGGGCAAGGAATTCAGATGTTTGATCGAAAAGGCATGATAGCCGAAACCGGCCGGGCCTCGCGGGGACGGGTATGACCCTGATCCGTCACGAGGCCGTGGTCCCGCTGGCTGCTGCAGGTCGGAGGTTCGACCAGGCGCTGGCCGAGATGTTCCCCGACTATTCCCGTTCCCGCCTGGCCGGCTGGATCAAGGCCGGCGCGGCCACCCTGGACGGTGCCAAGGCGCCGCCGCGACAGCTGCTCAAGGGCGGCGAGAAGGTGCGTCTGGAGGCGGAGCTGGAGGCCGAGGTCAGCTCCGCGCCGGAAGCGATCGCGCTGGACATCGTCCACGAGGACGAGCACCTGCTGGTGCTGAACAAGCCGGCCGGGCTGGTGGTGCACCCCGGTGCCGGCAATCCGACCGGCACGGTGCTCAATGCGCTGCTTCACCACGATCCTTCGCTCGCCGAGTTGCCCCGGGGCGGCATCGTGCACCGGCTGGACAAGGACACCTCTGGCCTGATGGTGGTGGCCAGGACCCTTGCCGCCCACACCGCGCTGGTCGAGATGCTCTCCCACCACGACGTCGAGCGGCAGTATGAAGCGGTGGTGCTGGGCACACTGGTCGCCGGCGGCACGGTGGATGCGCCGATCGGCCGGCATCAGGGCGACCGTCTGCGCCAGGCGGTACGCGATGAGGAGGACGGCAAACGTGCGGTCACCCATTACCGGGTGCGCGAGCGCTTTCGTGCCCACACCCTGATCCAGTGCAACCTCGAGACCGGCCGGACCCACCAGATCCGCGTGCACATGGCGCACATCCACCATCCCCTGGTCGGCGATCCGCTCTACGGCACCGGACTGCGGCTGCCCAAGGGCGCGACCGATGAACTGGTCGCGGCGCTTCGCGCCTTCCGCCGCCAGGCCCTGCACGCCGAGCGACTGGCCTTCGAACATCCGGTCACCGGCGAGGCGCTGGCCTTCGAGGCGCCACGCCCGGCGGACCTCGAAGCGCTGGTGGGTTCCCTGCGACAGGATCTCGCCGAGCGCGGGCCGGCCGATGACGACTGATCGCGCGTCGGCACCGGACGCCATCTGGGTGATACCCGGCTGGCAGGCGCCCGAGCGGGTACGCGCCGCCGTCACCACCCGTCATGGACCGGGCAGCTCCGCCCCTCCCTTCGACCGTTGCAACCTCGGTCTGCGCAGCGGTGACGTACCAGTGGTCGTCACGGCCAATCGCGCATCGGTGGCGGCTGCGCTGAGGCTGCCATCGGACCCGTGCTGGTTGCAGCAGGTGCATGGCTGCGACGTGTGCGTCATCGGTGGTGCGGCGTCGGTCGGAGAGCCGGTCGCCGATGCGGCGGTGACTCGCGAGCGGGGGCGGCCGCTGGCGATCCTGACGGCCGATTGCCTGCCGGTGCTGTTCCACGATGCCGAGGGCGGGGTGGTGGCTGCCGCCCACGCGGGTTGGCGCGGTCTGGCGGCGGGCGTGCTCGAACGTACCGTTGCGATGATGGACGTGCCTGCCGCCCGCGTCGCCGCGTGGCTCGGACCGTGCATTGGTGCGGCAAGTTACGAGGTAGGCACCGAGGTGCGCGACGCTTTCCTTGTGCGTGACGCTGGGCACGCCGCCTGCTTCTCGCCAACACGTCCGGGGCACTGGTTGTGCGATCTCGCCGGCCTGGCCCGGCGCACCCTGCTGTCCGCGGGGGTCGGCCGCATCGACGGGGGTGGTTTCGACACGTTCACCGATGCGCGGTTTTATTCCTACCGCCGGGACGGCGCGCGCAGTGGCCGGTTCGCCTCGCTGATCTGGCTCGACGACGCCTGATTTTCAGCCGGTCAGGCGCTCCATGAAGGCATGCGACCAGGCATCGATGTCCTGCTTCTCCAGCACGTCCATCATCGCCCGCCAGCGCTGGCGCCGTTCGCGCAGCGGCATGGTCAGCGCACGCCTCAGCGCGTCGGCCACCTCGGCCGGATCGGCCGGGTTCACCAGCAATGCATCGCCCAGCTCGGCGGCGGCTCCGGCGAAGCGCGAGAGCACGAGCACGCCGGGGTTCCTCGGATCCTGGCAGGCGACGTATTCCTTCGCCACCAGGTTCATGCCGTCGCGCAGCGGGGTGATCAGCGCCACGCGGGCGGTGCGGTAGTAGCCGGTGAGCAGGGAATGCGGGAAGGACTGGTTGACGTAGCGGATCGGCACCCAGTCCGGTGCCGCGTACTTGCCGTTGATGTGCCCGGCCAGGCGTTCCAGTTCCCGACGGATCTGGCGGTATTCGGGCACGCTGCCGCGCGACGGTGGTGCGATCTGCAGGAAGCTGATCTGCCGGTGCAGGTCGCGGTGATGCTCCAGCAGATGATCGTAAGCGCGGAAGCGCTCGGGCAGGCCCTTCGAGTAGTCCAGGCGGTCCACGCCGATGATCAGCGCACGGCCCTGGAGACTGGTCTTGAGCTGGGCGATCTCGTCCAGTTCCGCGGCTTGGCTCGCCGCCTGCGCGACGTGGGCGGTGTCGATGCTGATCGGAAATACCTGGGCGCGGAAGCTGCGCCCGTCCGGCCCGCGCAGCCGCCCGCCGGGGCGCATCGCGCCGCCGATCTCGTGCAGGAAGTAGTCCTCCAGCGCGCGAAGGTCGCGGGCCGTGTGCAGGCCGACCAGGTCGTAGGCGGACAGCGTCTCGAACAGTGCCTGGTGGCGCGGCAGCCCGATCAGCAACGCGGCGGCGGGCAGCGGCGTGTGCAGGAAGAACCCGATGCGGTTCTTCACGCCCCGCGCGCGCAGGCGGGCCGCCAGTGGGATCAGGTGGTAGTCGTGCACCCAGATCACGTCGTCGGGCTCGAGCATCTGCAGCAGATGATCGGCGAACAGCGCGTTTACCCGCAGGTAGCCCTCGAGCTGTTCGCGCCGGTAATCCACCAGGTCTGGCCGGTAGTGCAGCAATGGCCACAGCGCCCGGTTGGCGAAGCCGGCGTAGAACTGGTCGTGGTCGGTGCGCGAGAGGTCGACGGTGGCGTACTCCACCGCTTCGTCGCGCACGCGACGGACGCGCCCGGTGTCGCTGCCGACCTTGCCGCTCCAGCCGAACCACAGGCCGCCGCGCTCGCGCATCGCCGCGCGCATCGCCGAGGCGAGGCCGCCGGTCGCCGTCTGTTTCGGCAGTGCCACGCGGTTGGACACGACCACCAGCCGACCGGATGTCTTCGCTGGGCTCACAGCGCATCCTCCCAGCGGCGCGACAGCCGCATCGCCGCCTGGATCAGGCCGACCATCGAATAGGTCTGCGGGAAGTTGCCCCAGTGCTCGCCGGACGTCGGCGCAAGGTCTTCGGAGAGCAGGCCGAGCGCATTGCGGCGCGCCAGCAGCAGTTCGAACATTTCCCGCGCGCGCTGCCGACGCCCGGTCGCGGCCAGCGCCTCGATGTACCAGAAGGTGCAGATGGTGAAGCTGGTTTCCGGGGTGCCGAAATCGTCCGGGGCGATGTAGCGGAACAGGTAGTCGCCGCGACCCAGTGCCGCCCCGACCGCGTCGACTGTCGCGACGAAGCGCGGATCCGCCGGGTCGACGAAGCCGATGTCGGCGAGCAGCAGCAGGCTGGCGTCCAGGTGCTCGCCGCCGTACGCGTCGACGAAGTGGCCCAGTCGCTCGTTCCAGCTGTGCGCGAGGATGCGTTCGCGCAAGGCCACCGAGTGGTCGTGCCAGTGGCGCGCGCGTTCGTCCAGGCCCAGCTCGGTGGCAATGTGGGCAAGCCGGTCGCAGGCGGCCCAGCACATGGCCGCCGAATAGGTGTGCACGGCCGCGCGGCCGCGGAATTCCCACAGCCCGGCGTCCGGCTCTTCGGCCATGCGGATGGCCAGTCCACCCATGCGCTCGAGCCGCTCGAACGCGCGCACATCGCCCCGCCGCTCGATGCGGCGGTCGAAGAACAGTTGCGCCGAGGCCAGCACCACCGAGCCGTAGACGTCGTTCTGGCGCTGGCGCCAGGCGTCGTTGCCCACGCGTACCGGTCCCATCCCCCGGTAGCCGGCCAGGTGCGGCTCGATCCGCTCGTGCAGCTCGCGTTCGAAGGTGATGCCGAACACCGGTCCCACCTCGTCCTCGCCGTCGGCGGCGACCAGGTTGAACACATAGCGGATGTAGTTCTCCATCGTGCGGGTGGCGCCGAGCCGGTTGAGCGCGCGCACGGTGAAGGCGGCGTCGCGCAGCCAGCAGTAGCGGTAGTCCCAGTTGCGCTCCGTGCCGGGGGCCTCGGGAATCGACGTGGTGAGTGCGGCGACGATGGCGCCGGTGGCCTCGTACTGGCACAGCTTGAGCGTGATCGCGGCGCGGATCACCGCGTCCTGCCACTCGTAGGGAATGGACAGGTAGCGCACCCAGTCCAGCCAGTAATTCCGCGTATGCCGCAGCGCCAGCGGCACGAAGTCGGCCGGGCTGTCATGCAGCGTCTCGTCGGGGCCGAACACGAAGTGCGCCGGGCGGTCCAGTCCGAACGGAAGCGCGCGCTCGATCATCGGTACGGGTACGTCGCTGGTCAGCCGCAGCGTGGTGTCGGCGAGCCGGTAGCGCAGGTGGTTGCTGCCGGTGGTGGCGGACGCGGACTCCGCGCCGTAACCACGCAGCGGGCGCAGCAGCACGCGGATGCGCGGCGAACCACGCAGTGGGCTCACGCGCCGGACCAGCATGACCGGATGGAACATCCGCCCGTGGATGCGGTAGCGCGGCGCGAAATCGGTGATCTCGATGGCGCCGCCGTGATGGTCGTACAGGCGGGTGACCAGCACGGCGGTGTTCGTGTCGTACTGCTGCTCGCTGCGGGCCAGATCGAGCAGTTCGATGCTCCAGTCGCCGCCGCCTCCGCGGGGCGAGAGCAGCGAGCAAAAGGCAGGGTCGGCGTCGAAGGTGGGCAGGCAGGACCAGACGATGCTGCCGCGCGGGTCGATCAGGGCGGCGACGGTGCCGTTGCCGATCACGCCGAGCTCAAGGTTGGCGGTCGGAGTCTCCTTCGGGACGAAGGGCATGGGACGGGGCTCCTTGCTGGATCGCGTCATGCACGCAAGCCAGCCAATGCTGCACGGCAGCAGGGCTAGGGAGCGTGAAGCGGGCGGCGGTGGGCGTGCGGTCGCCGACGCGGATCGCCAGCCCGTCGCGGCGGTCGATGGCCTCGAAGGCGTGTTCGTCGGTCAGGTCGTCGCCGAGGTAGACCGGCCGGCGATCGCGGAACGGCGGGCGTTCGAGCAGCGCACCCACCGCGCGGCCCTTGTCCATGCCCTCCGGCTTGATCTCGGTCACCAGGTTGCCGGCCTGCAGCTCGTACCCTTCCAGCGAATCGGCCAGTTCGGCCGCGGCGGCGAGGAGGGTGTCGTAACGATCCGGGTGGCGGCGGCAATGCAGGGCGACCGCGATCCCCTTGTCTTCCAGCTGCACCCCGTCCAGGGACCGGGCCAGACGCCGGGCACGTCGTCGCAGGAGGCTGTGGGAGGCGGGATCGACCGGCAGGACGCGGCGCGCGCCGTCGGCATGGCGAAGCTCCAGGCCATGCAGGCCGGCCATCGCCCAGGGCAGGTCGAACAGCCGCTCCAGATCGGCCAGCGCGCGGCCGCTGACCAGCGCCACTGCTCCTTCGAGCGCGTCGTGCAGGGCAAGCAATCGTCGCCGCAGCGGTGGATCGACAGCAACGGCAGCCGGGTCGTCCTGGAAGTCCAGCAGGGTGCCGTCGACGTCGAGGAACAGCGCCCAGCGTTCGTTGCCCCGGGGCAGGGGCGGGATGGGCAGATCGGAGGCGGGTGGGACGGTGCGATTCATGAAGTGGGCACGGTAGCCGGGAGCATGTGAAGGCCGGGCGCATCGCTTGAATCGCCCGGCCCCGTCCGCATCTTGCGGCTCAGTGGCAGCGGGGCTGCCAAATTCTTTTCGAGAGGGGAATCACCTCATGCGGATGGACAAACTCACCTCGCGTTTCCAGCAGGCACTGGCCGACGCGCAGTCGCTGGCGGTCGGCCGCGACAACAACATGCTCGAACCGGCGCACGTGATGGCGGCGCTGCTCGACCAGCAGGGCGGTTCGACCGCGCCGCTGCTGGCCCAGGCGCAGGTCAACGTGCCGGCGCTGCGCCAGCGTGTGGGCGAGATCCTGGCGCGTCTGCCGCAGGTCAGCGGCCAGGAAGGCAACATCAACGTCGGCAACGACCTGTCGCGGCTGCTCAACCTCACCGACAAGCTGGCCCAGCAGCGCGGCGACCAGTTCATCGCCAGCGAGCTGTTCGTGCTGGCGGCGCTGGAGGACAAGGGCGAGCTGGGCGCGGCGCTGAAAGCGGCCGGCGCCACCAAGGCCCACCTGGAGGCGGCGATCGACAAGCTGCGCGGCGGCGAGAAGGTGCAGAGCGAGAACGCCGAGGACCAGCGCCAGGCGCTGGAGAAGTACTGCATCGACCTCACCGCGCGCGCCGAGAGCGGCAAGCTCGATCCGGTGATCGGCCGCGATGAGGAGATCCGCCGCACCATCCAGGTGCTGCAGCGGCGCACCAAGAACAACCCGGTGCTGATCGGCGAGCCGGGCGTGGGCAAGACCGCGATCGTCGAGGGCCTGGCCCAGCGCATCGTCAAGGGCGAGGTACCCGAGGGCCTGCGCGACCGCCGCGTGCTGGCGCTGGACATGGGCGCGCTGATCGCCGGTGCGAAATTCCGCGGCGAGTTCGAGGAGCGCCTCAAGGCCGTGCTCAACGACCTGGCCAAGAACGAAGGCCAGATCATCCTGTTCATCGACGAACTGCACACCATGGTCGGCGCCGGCAAGGCCGACGGTGCGATGGACGCCGGCAACATGCTCAAGCCTGCACTGGCGCGCGGCGAGCTGCACTGCATCGGCGCCACCACGCTGGATGAGTACCGCAAGTACATCGAGAAGGACGCCGCGCTGGAGCGCCGCTTCCAGAAGGTGTTCGTGGGCGAGCCGAGCGTGGAGGACACCATCGCGATCCTGCGCGGCCTGAAGGAGCGCTACGCGGTGCACCACGGCGTGGAGATCACCGACCCGGCGATCGTCGCCGCGGCCACGCTGTCCAACCGCTACATCCCCGATCGCCAGCTGCCGGACAAGGCGATCGACCTGATGGACGAAGCGGCCAGCCGCATCCGCATGGAGATCGACTCCAAGCCGGAGGAGCTGGACCGGCTGGAGCGTCGGCTGATCCAGCTGAAGATCCAGCGCGAGATGCTGAAAAAGGAGAAGGACGAGGCCTCCAAGCAGCGCCTCGCCGATCTGGAAGCCGACATCGAGAAGCTCGAACGCGAGTTCTCCGACCTCAACGAAATCTGGAAGTCCGAAAAGGCCGCACTGCAGGGCGCGACCAAGGTGAAGGAGCAGATCGAGGCCGCGCGCGTCGAACTGGAGGCGGCGCAGCGCCGGCAGGACTACGCCAAGATGAGCGAGATCCAGTACGGCCGGCTGCCGGAACTGGAGAAGCAGCTTGCCGCGGCCCAGGCCGCCGAGCAGCAGGGCGACTTCAAGCTGGTGCAGGATCGCGTTACAGCCGAGGAGATCGCCGAAGTGGTCTCGCGCTGGACCGGCATCCCGGTGTCCAAGATGCTCGAGGGCGAGCGGGAGAAGCTGCTCAAGATGGAGGACGCGCTGCACGCGCGCGTGGTCGGCCAGGACGAGGCGATCAAGGTGGTGTCCGACGCGGTGCGCCGTTCGCGCGCCGGCCTGTCCGATCCGAACCGGCCCAGCGGCTCGTTCCTGTTCCTCGGTCCCACCGGCGTGGGCAAGACCGAGCTGTGCAAGGCGCTGGCCGAGTTCCTGTTCGACTCGGCCGACGCGATGGTGCGCATCGACATGAGCGAGTTCATGGAGAAGCACGCGGTGTCGCGGCTGGTCGGCGCGCCCCCGGGCTACGTTGGCTACGAGGAGGGCGGCTATCTCACCGAGGCGGTTCGCCGGCGGCCGTACAGCGTGATCCTGCTGGACGAGGTGGAGAAGGCGCATCCGGACGTCTTCAACATTCTGCTGCAGGTGCTCGACGATGGCCGCCTCACCGACGGCCAGGGTCGCACGGTGGACTTCCGCAACACGGTCATCGTGATGACCTCGAACCTGGGCTCGCACCAGATCCAGGAGCTGGCCGGTGACGACAGCCCGGAGGCCTATACGCAGATGAAGGCTGCGGTGATGGGCGTGGTGCAGGCGCACTTCCGGCCGGAGTTCATCAACCGGCTGGACGACATCGTGGTGTTCCACCCGCTGACCAAGCCGCAGATCCGCCAGATCGCGCGGATCCAGCTGCGCAGCCTGGAGAAGCGGCTGGCCGAGCGGCAGCTCGCGCTCACCATCAGCGAGAAGGCGCTGGACCTGCTGGGCAACGTCGGGTTCGATCCGGTGTACGGCGCGCGGCCGCTGAAGCGGGCGATCCAGCAGCAGGTGGAGAATCCGCTGTCGCGGCAGATCCTGGAGGGATACTTCCCGCCGGGTGCCACCGTGGCGGTGGATGCCGAAGGCGGCCAGCTGGTGTTCCGCAAGACCTGATCGACAGCGTGTCGCTCCAAGAAAAAGCCCGCCGTGAGGCGGGCTTTTTCGTTTCCTGCGCGGCGCGGCTTACCAGTGGTAGGCCACGGTCGCGTAGTAGTACGAGCCGCTGAAGCCGAACGGCGAGGAGTTCGGGTACGGCAGGATGATGTTGAAGTTGCTGGTGCGCGGCTGGTTCTTGTCGGGGTACTGGTTGGTCACGTTGTTGCCGCCGACGCTGAAGGTCCAGTCGTTCCAGTTGTAGCTGGCCGAGAGGTCAAGCAGCACCGCCGCGCCAAAGGTCTGGTCGCCGCTGGGGCTGGTGGCGAAGGTGGTCCACTCGCCGTAGCGGGTCAGCTGGCCGTGCAGGCTCCAGTTGCCGATCGTCCAGTCGCCGGCGACGAAGGCCTTGGTCTTGGGCGTGCCCTTGGTGATGCGGCCCTGCTCGGTGCGGTCGATGATCGGCAGGGTCAGGCCGGCCAGTCCCAACTGCGGCGGATTCGCCGCGATCGAGCGGATCGTGGTCTTGTTGTAGTTGAAGCCGCCGGTGAGCTTGAGCGAGGAGCTCTGCAGCTCGATCGGGTAGGTCGAGACCAGGTCCACGCCGCGGGTGCGGGTGTTCACCGCATTGGTGAAGAAGCGACCGCCGCTGACGAACGGGATGCCTACCGAGGTCAGGTAGTCCTGCACCGCCGTGCCCACCAGGTTGCCGCTCAGGATGATGCGGTTGTCGATGTCGATCTGGTACAGGTCCAGCGTGGTGTACAGGCCGCTGTCCGGCGTCAGCACCAGGCCCACGCTGTAGTTGCGCGACTTCTCGGGCTTGAGGTTCTGCGCGCCCAGTGCCTGCGCCGCCGGGTCGCTCACCGGGAAGGTGCGCACGGTGTACGGCACCAGCACGCCGTTGCCCTGATTGATGAAGTTGATCGCGGTCGAGGAGTAGTACTCCTGCTGCAGCGACGGCGCGCGGAAGCCGTTGGACACGGTGCCGCGCAGGGCGACGGTGTCGGTGAACGCATAGCGACCCGACAGCTTCGCCGAGGTGGTGCTGCCGAAGTCGCTGTAGTGCTCGTAGCGTGCGGCGAGGCCGCCGGAGAACTTGTAGGTCAGGTCGGTCTCGAGGTCGACGTAGGCCGCTTCGCTGTTGCGGCTGTGCTTGCCGGCGTCGTTCGGGCGGTAACCCGGAAACACCTGCGCACCCGCGCCGGCGTAGGACGCCGCGTCGCCTTCCTTGATGGTGAACTCCTCGTGGCGCGACTCCAGGCCCCAGGCCACGGTCAGCGGGCTCTGCAGGCCGCTCACGTCGAAATCGCGGCTGAAATCGGCATTGAAGCTGTTCTGGCGGTTGGTCAGCGTGCCGATGTAGAAGCCGGTCGGCGAGTTCGGGTCGAGCGAGTAGTTGTAGGTGTCGGCGGTGTGCAGCTTCCAGTGGTTGCCGCCGGTGTTGGCGCTCACATCGTAGTTCCAGCCGGCCACCTTGCCGCGCACGCCGAGCACCTCGGAATCGTCGCGGATGGCGCTGTTCTCGATCGGCAGGTAACCGCTGGGATACTGGGCCAGTGCGCCGGGGTAGCTGTTTTCGTACGTCGACAGTGAGCGGAAGAAGCCGCCGGCGCTGACGTTGCGCTTGTTGAACAGGGTGAACGCGTACAGCTGGGCGGCCGGGGTCAGGTCGTACTGGGCGTTGATCGCCGCCTGCTTCGAGCGGGTCTGCGGCAGGCCGTAGTGGAAGGTGACCGTGTTGTAGGTCGGGTCGGCCGGGTAGCGCATGTCCGGGCCGGCGCGGTTGGTCGGGTCCTGGTGCGTCGCGTTGGCGCTCAGGTGGATCCAGCCCTTGTCGCCGAGCTTGAAGCCACCGTCGGCGCCGCCCTGCCAGGTCTTGCCGTCGCCGGTGTCGTAGCGGCCGCCGGTCAGGCTGACCGAACCGTGGTCGGCGCCGCCCTTGAGAATGATGTTGATCACGCCGGCGATCGCATCCGAACCGTACTGGGCGGCCGCGCCGTCGCGCAGCACTTCGACGTGGTCGATGGCGTTCACCGGGATCGCATTGATGTCCACCGGCGACGAGCCGCGGCCCAGAGAGCCGTTGACGTTGACGATGGCGGTCGGATGCTGGCGCTTGCCGTTGATCAGTACCAGCGTCTGGTCCGGCGACAGGCCGCGCAGCTGCGCCGGCTGGGTGGCGTCGGTGGCGTCGGTGACCGAGGGCTGCGGGAAGTTGAACGACGGCAGCAGGGTGCGCAGTGCGGAGGCGAGGTTCGGCGCGCCGGTGTTCTGCAGATCCTGCGGGGTGAGGACGTCGATCGGCGCCAGCGAGGTGGATTCGGTGCGGTCGAACGAGCGGGTGCCGGTGACCACCACGGTCTGCAGTTCGGTGGTCTTCTTCTTGGCGGTGTCCTGATTGGCGGAAGCGTCCTGCGCCACGGCAATCTGGGACAAGGCGAGCAGGGTGGCTGCGGCAAGGGCGGTGCGGGTCAGTGTGGGTCGTGACGGCATTGCTATATCTCCCCGGGGTGACGGATCGCGTGTGGGTCGCGATGGATGTCCCTGATGCGAATCGGGCCGCATCGCAAGAAATATTGCGGTGCGGCATGAGTCCCTGACTTCCGGAAGCTAGGCAGCGGACGTCCATCTGTCAACCTGGCGTTAGTAACATGTAACAATTGCGTCCAGCGATACGCCGGACGGCATGCTTGAAAATCCTCAGGGCGACGCCATGAAACGCCGCCATCGAGGTTTCCCGGAGATTCCGTTCCATGCCCATCTACGCCTTTGCCTGCAAGGCCTGCGGTCACGCGTTCGACCGGCTGCAGAAGCTTTCCGATGCCGACCCGACCGTCTGCCCGGCCTGCGGTGCCGAGCAGGTGCAGCGCCAAGTCACGGCGCCGTCGTTCCGACTGGCCGGAAGTGGCTGGTACGAGACCGACTTCAAGAAGGAAGGCGACAAGAAGCGCAATCTCGCCGGCGACGCCGCGGCTCCCTCGGCGGCACCGGCGCCCGCATCGCCTGCACCGGCGCCCTCCTCCAGCGGAGACTGAGCGCGGTTCAATTGCCGTTGGGCCGGTGACCGATAGCGTTCGGGCCACCTGAGTCCCATGGGGGTGCCATGCGCAAATCTGTTGCTGTTTCCGGTGGTGTCGTCCTGGCCGCTGCGGCCCTGCTGCTCTCGATCCCACGCCCGGCACAGGCCTGGCAGGGCTGGAACGATCCGGTCCGTTGCAACAGCCAGGACGGCCGCTATGCCCGCTGCGTGATGCCATGGCGCGATGCCCGGCTGCTGCGCCAGGAGTCGAAGGCGGCATGCATCCGTGGACAGAGCTGGGGCGTGGATCGCGGCGTGCTGTGGGTGGATCGCGGCTGCCGCGGCCTTTTCGTCGGCGCGGACCGGGACTACGGCTACGGCTACGGTGATGGCGACCGCGACCGCGACCGCGACCGCGATGGCTGGCGCGGCAACAGCGACCGTTGGCGTCACCGCGACGATGGCGGCGAGTATGACCGCGACGACGATCGCGGCGGCTGGCGGCCCGGCCCCGGCTGGGATCGCGACATCCGCCTGCAGTGCGACAGCAACGGCCGTCGTTACCAGATGTGCCAGGTCGACGTCGGCCGTCGCGGCTGGGCGCGGCTGGTGCGGCAGCTGTCCAGCGCGAATTGCACCGAAGGCTACAGCTGGGGCTGGAACCGCGCCGGCGTGTGGGTCGACCACGGTTGCCGCGGGCAGTTCGTGGTGGAGCGGCGTTGGTAGCGTTGCCGCGGCGCCGGCCGGGAATCCCCGGCCGGCCGACGGTTTCGGCCGGTCGGGGTGATACCATGCGCGGTCCCGTTCCTGCCCCATCCCGCGATCGCGGCCCGGAGTTCCAAGCGCATGCGCACCCATTACTGCGGACTCATCGACGAGTCCCTGGTCGGCCAGACCGTCACCCTGTGCGGCTGGGTCAACAAGACCCGCCTGCAAAGCCACGTCGCCTTCATCGACCTGCGTGACCACGAAGGTCTCGCCCAGGTGGTGGTGGAGCGCGAGAACGCCGACGCCTTCGCCGTGGCCGGCGAGGTGGGCTACGAGTACTGCCTGCGCGTGACCGGCACGATCCGTGCGCGGCTATCGGTCAACGACAAGCTGAAGACCGGCACGGTGGAGCTGCTGGCCGACAAGGTCGAGATCCTCAACGCCGCGAAGGACCTGCCGTTCGCGCTGCACGAGAACCCGAACGAGGACATGCGGATGACCTACCGCTACCTCGACCTGCGCCGGCCCGAGATGCAGGCGATGATGCGCAAGCGCATCAAGCTGGTGCAGGCGCTGCGCCGCTACCTCGACGAGCGCGGCTTCCAGGACATCGAGACGCCGATCCTGACCAAGGCCACGCCGGAAGGTGCGCGCGACTACCTGGTGCCCAGCCGCGTGCATCCGGGCCAGTTCTACGCGCTGCCGCAGTCGCCGCAGCTGTTCAAGCAGATCCTGATGATGGCGGGCTTCGACCGCTACTACCAGATCGCCCGCTGCTTCCGCGACGAAGACCTGCGCGCCGACCGCCAGCCGGAATTCACCCAGCTCGACCTGGAGTTCGCTTTCGTGGAAGAGCAGGACGTGCAGGACTTCGTCGAAGAGCTGATCCGTCACGTGTTCCGCGAAGTGCAGGGCGTCGAGCTGGACGCCACCTTCCCGCGCATGACCTGGGAGGAAGCGATGCGCCGCTTCGGCTCGGACAAGCCGGACCTGCGCATCGCGCTGGAGCTGGTGGACGTGGCCGAGGCGCTGAAGCACGTCGAGTTCAAGGTGTTCGCCGAGCCGGCCAACGATCCGGCCGGTCGCGTCGCCGCGCTGCGCGTGCCGGAGGCGGCCACGCTGTCGCGCAAGGAAATCGACACGCTGACCGAATTCGTCGCCAGGTACGGCGCCAGGGGCCTGGCCTGGATCAAGGTCGAGGACCTGGCCAAGGGCCGCGAGGGCGTGAACTCGCCGGTGGCGAAGTTCCTCGACGATGCTGCGCTCGATGGCGTGCTGAAGGCGACCGGCGCGCAGACCGGGGATATCGTGTTCGTCGGCGCCGGCAAGTGGAAGACGGTCACCGACTTCATGGGCGCGTTGCGCCTGAAGCTTGGCAAGGACCGCGGCCTGGTGGAAAACACCTGGAAGCCGCTGTGGGTCACCGACTTCCCGATGTTCGAGTACGACGAGGAGGAGCGGCGCTACGTCGCCCTGCATCACCCGTTCACCGCACCCAAGGTCGACGACATCGCCGATCTGAAAGCCAACGCGGCGATCGCTGTCAGCCGTGGCTACGACATGGTGCTCAACGGCAACGAGATCGGCGGCGGCTCGATCCGTATCCACCGGCCGGAAATGCAGAGCGCGGTGTTCGAGCTGCTCGGCATCGGCGCGGAAGAGGCCGAGATGAAGTTCGGCTTCCTGCTCAAGGCGCTGAAGTTCGGCGCGCCGCCCCACGGCGGCCTGGCGTTCGGCATCGACCGCATCGCCGCGCTGATGGCCGGTACCGACTCGATCCGGGACGTGATCGCCTTCCCCAAGACCACCAGCGCGCAGGACCTGATGACCGACGCTCCCTCGCCGGTCGGCGAGGCGCAGCTGAAGGAACTGCACGTGCGCACGGTGGCCGACCCCGCCGTCTGAAGCGCGAGCGCGTTGGCGAATCGCCGGGGGCCAGGGCAGGCACAATGTTTCGGCCCGCCCCTCGGCGATTCCGTTTTTCACTCGGCCTCCGGTGCCCATGCTCGAACACGTCATCCTGCTGCACGGCCTGTGGATGCGCGGCTTCGCGCTCGCCATGCTGCACCGGCGGATGATGGAGTCCGGCTTCCGTGTCCACCGGTTCGACTACCTCAGCGTGGCAGCGACCCAGGAGCGCATCCTGGAGGGGCTGCACGGACGCATGCGTGGGATTGGCGAGATCGGCGGTGCGGTCCATCTGGTCGGGCACAGTCTGGGCGGGCTCCTCGCGCTGCAGGCCTGCCACGAAGCCGGCGACCTGCCTCCGGGGCGGGTGGTCTGTCTGGGCTCGCCGTTGCGGGGAAGTGCCGCGGCACGGGAGTTCTCGCGCTTCGGACGGGGTGGCGAGGTGTTGCTGGGCCACAACCGCGACCTGCTTGAAAAGGGCTTCGAACGCTGGGACGGCCAGCGCGAGGTGGGTGTGATCGCAGGGCGTTCGCCGATCGGGCTGGGCGCCGTGCTGACCCATATCGAGGGTGAACATGACGGTACCGTGGCGGTGGCCGAGACCCGGCTGCCCGGTCTGGCCGACCACTGCGTGGTGGACACCAACCACACCGGCCTGCTCTTTTCGGCCGACGTGGCGCGACTGACCACGCGATTCCTGCGCGAAGGGCGCTTCGCCTCGGGAGCTGTGCCGGCGGGGAAGGCCGGTTGAGGCGTCGACCGGGACGCCCTTCCATTGCCTGCGCGGGGATGGAGTAAAATTCGGCGCTTGTCCACAGCCAGGTTGTGCAGCGCCATGGGTAGAGGCCCGTCCATCGAAGGTCGCAAGAACGCCGAAGACGCCAAGCGCGCCAAGGTGTTCACCAAGCTGATCCGCGAGATCACCGTCGCCACCCGGGCCGGCATCGCCGACCCGGCCGGCAATCCGCGGTTGCGAGCGGCGGTGGACAAGGCGCTGTCGGCGAACATGCCCAAGGACACCATCGAGCGTGCGATCAAGCGCGGCTCCGGCGCCGACGGCGGCGCGGCGATGGAGGAACTGCGCTACGAGGGCTACGGCCCGGCCGGCGTGGCGCTGATCATCGAGTGCTTCACCGACAACCCCACCCGCACCGTGGCCGACGTGCGCCATGCGCTGACCCGCCACGGTGGCAACCTGGGCACCAGCGGCTCGGTGGCGTTCCAGTTCACCCGCTGCGGCGAGATCGTGTTCGCTACCGGCGGCGACGAGGCTGCCGAGGAAAAGGTGCTCGAGGCGGCGCTGGAAGCGGGCGCCGACGATGTGGTGAACGAGCACGGCGAAAGCACGGTGATCTGCGCGCCGGAAAACTTCGAGGCGGTACAGCAGGCGCTCGCCGCGGCCGGGCTTGAGTCCGACCACGCCGGTGTCGGCATGCGCCCGAACAACCGCGTGGCGGTGCCCGCCGACGCGCAGGAAACCATGCAGGATCTGCTCGAGCGCCTGAACGCGCTCGACGACGTGAGCGAGGTCTACCACAACGCGATCCTGCCGGCCGAGGCGGCGGATTGATCCGGCGCCGGCCCCGGGGTCGCGTCGCCATGTGCAGCGCATGACCCGAATCCTCGGCATCGATCCCGGAAGCCAGCGCACCGGCGTCGGGATCATCGACGTCGATGCCCAGGGCAAGCTGTCGCACGTCTTCCACGGTGCGCTGGTGGTGGCCGGTGAAGCCTCGTTCCCGCTGCGGCTGAAACGCATCTTTGACGAGCTGTGTGACATCATCGGCGCCCATCGTCCTGCCGAGTGCGCGATCGAGCGCGTGTTCATGGCGCGCAACGCCGATTCGGCGCTGAAACTGGGGCAGGCGAGGGGCGCCGCGATCTGCGCGGTGGTCAGCCAGGGGATCGTGGTGCACGAGTACGCAGCAACCGAAGTGAAGCAGTCGGTGGTCGGCAGCGGCCGTGGCGACAAGACCCAGGTACAGCACATGATCGGTGTCCTGCTCGGCCTCAAGGGCCCGTTGCAGGCCGATGCCGCGGACGCGCTGGCGATCGCCGTGACGCACGCCCATACCCGGTCCAGCCTGACCCGCGTCGGCATTCCGCGCACGGCATGGAGGCGCGGGCGATGATCGGTCGTCTGCGCGGCACCCTGGTATCCAAGCAGCCGCCGTGGCTGCTCGTCGACGTCGGCGGCGTCGGCTACGAGGTCGAGGCGCCGATGTCGACGATCTTCGACCTGCCGGCCACCGGCAAGGAAGTGATCCTGCTCACCCATCATGCGGTGAAGGAGGACAGCGTCGCCCTGTACGGCTTCCTGCACGAGTCCGAGCGCGCCCTGTTCCGCAGCCTGCTGAAGGTCAGCGGCATCGGCGCGAAGATCGCGCTGGCCGTGCTTTCCGGGGTGTCGACGGGGGACTTCGCGCGGCTGGTTCAGGCCGGTGACGTGGTGGCGCTGACCAAGATCCCGGGCATCGGCAAGAAGACCGCGGAACGTATCGTGGTCGAGTTGCGCGATCGCGTGGAGGGCCTGGAGCACGTGAGGCTGCCCGGCCAGCCTGCTGCCGGCGTGCCGATGGACGCCGCGGGCGAGGCGACGGTCGCGCTGCAGCAGCTCGGTTACAAGCCGGCCGAGGTCACGCGCCTGGTGCAGAAGGTCGCCGCCGATGGCGACAGCGCCGAGGCGATCATACGCAAGGCGCTGCGCGCCGCCCTGGGCGGCTAGGCAGCGGGGAAACGCATGAGTCAGTCATCGCAAGCTTCGCAACAGGACGGATCCACCGAGGGCGGCCAGCATGGCAGCGCTTCGGCGCTGATCCTCGGCGCCATCGGTGTGGTGTTCGGTGATATCGGCACCAGCCCGCTGTACACGATGCACGAGACCTTCCTGCCCGAGCACGGCCTGCACCCGCGGCCGGCCACCGTGCTGGGCATCCTCTCGCTGGTCACCTGGTCACTGATCATCGTGGTGGCGGTGAAATACGTCAGCCTGGTGATGCGTGCCGACAACAAGGGCGAGGGCGGCATCATGGCGCTGATGGCTCTTGCGCAGCGCGCGGTAGGCCAGTCGGCGCGCATGCGCAAGCTGGTCGTGCTGATGGCGCTGCTGGGAGCGGCGCTGTTCTTCGGCGACGGCGTGATCACGCCGTCCATCTCGGTGCTGTCGGCGGTCGAGGGCCTGGAGGTGGCCGCACCGGGCCTGGCCCACTGGGTAGTGCCGGTGACGGTGGTGGTGCTGCTGGGCCTGTTCTGGATGCAGCGCCATGGCACCGCCAAGGTGGGGGCGGTATTCGGGCCGATCATGGCGCTGTGGTTCCTCAGCCTGGGCACCATCGGCGTGTGGAACATCCTCAAGGCGCCCGGCGTGCTTTACGCGCTCAACCCCTGGTACGCCGTGCAGTTCTTCATGACCCACGGCATGGCGTCGGCGCTGGCGCTGGGCTCGGTGGTGCTGTGCGTGACTGGCGCCGAGGCGCTGTACACCGACATGGGCCACTTTGGCCGCTTCCCGATCCGTGCGGCCTGGTTCTTCTTCGTGATGCCGGCCCTGCTGCTCAACTACTACGGTCAGGGCGGCCTGCTGCTGATCGAGCCGGCCGCCATCGACAATCCGTTCTACCACTCGGTGCCGGACTGGGCGCTCTATCCGATGATCGGCCTGGCCACGGCGTCGACCGTGATCGCGTCGCAGGCGGTGATCTCCGGTGCGTTCACGGTGACCCGACAGGCGATCCAGCTCGGTTTCGTGCCGCGCATGCAGGTGGTGCATACCTCGCGCGAGGCGATTGGGCAGATCTTCCTGCCCTGGGTGAACCGGGCGCTGATGGTGGCGGTGATCGCCACGGTGGTGAGCTTCGGCTCATCCAACGCGCTGGCCGGCGCCTACGGCATCGCGGTGACCGGCACGATGGCGATCGACACCGTGCTGGTGATGATCGTGGCCCGTCGCATGTGGCACTGGAACCGGGCGCTGGTGATCGTCGCGGCGATCGCGCTATTGTCGGTGGACCTGAGCTACTTCGGCGCCAACACGCTGAAGATCCTGCAGGGCGGCTGGTTCCCGCTGGTGCTCGGCCTGGTGATGTTCATGCTGATGACCACCTGGCGCCGCGGTCGCGACCTGGTGGTGCGCGAGATCAAGCAGAGCGGGCTGGCGCTGCGGCCGTTCATCGCCAACATCACCGAGCACCCGCCGTTGCGGGTGCCTGGCACGGCGGTGTTCCTCACCGCCAACCAGGATGCCGTGCCGCATGCGCTGCTGCACAACCTCAAGCACAACAAGGTGCTGCACGAGCGAAACGTGCTGTTGACGGTGGAGACGCTGGAAACGCCGGTGGCCGAATCCGACGAGCGTATCCGGCTGGAAGAACTGGGTGGTGGCTTCTACCTGCTGATCCTGCGTTTCGGCTTCGCCGAGGATCCGAACATCCCGCTGGCGCTGGGGCGTTGCTCGCGCAGCGGCCTTCCGTTCGACCTGATGGACACCACCTTCTTCCTGTCGCGCGAGAGCATCGTGGCAGGCGAGCACCGGCCGGGCATGGCGCCATGGCGCGACAAGCTGTTCGCCTTCATGGCGCGCAATGCGCTGCCGGCCACGGCCTTTTTCCAGATCCCGGGCAATCGCCTGATCGAGCTGGGCGCGCAGATCGAGATCTGAAATAGAAGCCAGAAGTGAGGAGCGAGGAGTGAGAGAAATCGACGCTCCACGCGAGCAGTTGCTCTGCTCTCGTTTCTCACTCCTCTTCACTCAATCCTCGCTTCAGGCCCCATAATGCCGGCATGACCGATCGCATCGTGACCGCCGCCGCCCAGCTTGACGACGAGGCGCTGGAGGCGTCCATCCGCCCGAAGCGCCTGGCCGAGTACCTCGGTCAGGCGCCGGTGCGCGAGCAGTTGTCGATCTACATCGAGGCGGCGAAGAAGCGCGGCGGTGCGCTCGACCACGTGCTGGTGTTCGGCCCTCCGGGCTTGGGCAAGACCACGCTGAGCCACGTCATCGCCAACGAGCTGGGCGTCAGCATCCGCACGACGTCCGGCCCGGTACTCGAGCGCGCCGGCGACCTCGCCGCGCTGTTGACCAACCTCGAGCCACACGACGTGCTGTTCGTGGACGAGATCCACCGGTTGTCCCCGGTGGTCGAGGAGGTGCTCTATCCGGCGATGGAGGACTTCCAGATCGACATCATGATCGGCGAGGGTCCGGCCGCCCGTTCGATCAAGCTGGATCTGCCGCCGTTCACCCTGATCGGCGCCACCACCCGCGCCGGCATGCTCACCGCGCCGCTGCGCGACCGCTTCGGCATCGTGCAGCGTCTGGAGTTCTATACGGCCGACGAGCTGACCGACATCGTCCGTCGCGCGGCCCGGATCCTGGGCATCCCCTGCGAGCTGGAAGGGGCGCAGGAGATCGCCCGCCGCTCGCGCGGCACGCCGCGTATCGCCAACCGCCTGCTGCGCCGGGTTCGCGATTACGCCGAGGTGCGGGCAGGGGGGGAGATCACCCGGGAGGCCGCCGAAGCGGCTCTGGGCATGCTCAAGGTCGACCCGCAGGGATTCGATGAGCTCGACCGCCGCCTGCTGGCGCTGATCATCGAGAACTTCGACGGCGGACCGGTCGGCGTGGAGTCCCTGGCTGCTGCCCTCAGCGAAGACCGGGGCACCCTAGAGGACGTGGTCGAGCCGTACCTGATCCAGCAGGGCTATCTGGTCCGCACGGCCCGCGGCCGCATGGTCAGTGCCAAGGGCTGGCGCCACCTCGGGCTGGCGCCGCCGCCGAGGCAGGCGCTGGCGCCGGACCTGTTTTCTCCCGAACCGGACGAGCGCTGATCCGGCGCGGCGTCCGGCCTCACCTTTCGCAAGAGAGTCCGACGATGCCCCCCTTCGAATGGCCGGTGCGTGTGTACTGGGAAGACACCGATGCCGGCGGCGTGGTGTACCACGCCAGCTACCTGCGCTTCATGGAGCGCGCCCGCAGCGAATGGCTGCGCAGCCTCGGCGTGGCCCAGTCCGAGTTCAAGATGCGGACCGGGCTGGCCTTCCTGGTGCGCTCGATGAAGCTGGAATTCCTCAAGGCTGCCCTGCTGGATGATGAATTGCTCGTGACGGTCGAAGTCAAAGAGCGTCGCGCAGCCAGTATCCTGTTCGGTCAGGTCATCCGGCGTCGCGACGGCACCCGCCTGATCGAGGCCGAAGTGCGCGTCGCCTGCGTCGATGTCGAGCGCATGGTCCCGGTACGGATACCGGGCGACGCCATCCCCGGCCTGAACCCCTAGATTCCCATTCCCTGCGGAGAACACCCCAAGCCATGAACGGTGGACTGAACATTTTCACGCTGGTCGCGGACGCGAGCTGGCCGGTCAAGTTCGTCATGCTGGTGCTGCTGGCGTTCTCCTTCATGTCCTGGGTGATCATCATCCGCAAGTACACGCAGATGAAGGCCGCCACCGAGAGCGCCGAGGAGTTCGAGGAGCGCTTCTGGTCCGGTGGCGACCTGGCCGGCCTGTTCCGCGAGGTCAGCGGGCGCGGTGCGGACAACGGCGGCATGGAGACCATCTTCGAGTCCGGCTTCCGCGAGTTCGCCCGCCAGCGCCAGCGCAAGACCCACGACATGCGCGTGGTGATGGAAGGTACCGAACGGGCGATGCGCGTGGCCGGCACCCGCGAGATCGGGCTGCTCGAGCGCAACCTGGAGTTCCTCGCCAACGTCGGCTCGATCGCTCCCTACGTCGGCCTGTTCGGCACGGTGTGGGGCATCATGGGCGCGTTCCAGGGCCTGGGCGAGATGAAGGACGTGACCATCGCCGCGGTGGCGCCGCACATCTCCGAGGCGCTGATCGCCACCGCGATGGGCCTGTTCGCGGCGATCCCGGCGGTGTGGGCGTACAACCGCTACGCCAACCGCGTCGAGCGCATCGCCTCGCGCTACGAGGTGTTCCAGGAGGAGTTCTCCTCGGTCCTGCAGCGCCAGATCCAGTCCGACGACGTCCGCTGAGGGGTCGCCTGCCATGCGTCCCACCCATCGCAAGCGGCACAAGCTCAAGTCCGAGATCAACGTCGTGCCGTACATCGACGTGATGCTGGTGCTGCTGATCATCTTCATGGTCACCACGCCGATGCTCAACGCGAACGTCGACGTGAACCTGCCGCAGGCCAACGCACGCTCGCTGAAGGACAAGAAGGACCCGGTCATCATTTCCGTCGGCGCCGACGGCAAGCTGTTCCTCACCCTCGGCGATGCCAAGAAGGAGCCGATCGACGAGGAGGCCCTGAAGGCCAAGGTCGGCGCCTTCGTCAAGGCGAACCCCGAGGTCAGCGTGCTGGTGGCCGGCGACCGCGACGGCAAGTACGACGGGGTCTACCAGGTGCTGGCCGACCTGCAGCAGGCCGGCGTGGCCAAGGTTGGCCTGATGAGCCAGCCGCCGCAGGGGACGAGCGCGTCCGATGGACGAAAGTAAGCGCACGCCCCTGGCCGTGGTGCTGGCGGCCCTGCTGCACCTCGGCATCCTGGCGTTCCTCTACCTGGCGATCCTGCCCTGCTCGACCTACGAGAAGTGGTTCGAGCTGCTGCACCTGCCGGCCGGGTGGAACCCGATCGCCTGCGCCAAGCCGCTGGAGCTGCCGGGCCAGCCGATCGAGGCCGTGCTGATCGGCCCGACCGGTGCGCCGCCGCCGAAGCCGACCAAGGCGCGCCCCGTGCCGAACACGACCCCACCGCCTCCGGCCGTGCCGCCGCCCACGCCGACGGTGCAGGCACCGCAGGTCAAGACGCTGCCGCCCCCGCCGGAGCATCCGGACGTGGTCGACCAGGAAAAGGTCGTCGCCGAGGCGCTGCAGAAGGCCGAGGACGCCAAGAAAGAGCAGGAGGAGCGCCAGCGCCAGCGGCAGGCCGAGCTGGACGCCCAGGCGGCCAAGAAGAAGGAAGAGGAAAAGAAGAAGATCGACGAGCTGTTCGCCAAGCTGGACAAGGCTTCGGCGGCCACGCGCCAGGCGGACAACAAGAAGCGCCAGGCGGAACAGCAGCTCAAGGATCTTCAGAACACCAAGGACGATGGCCTGCCGGACGTGCCGGCGGCTGCCCAGCGACAGACCGGCACCAACGGCCCGGACGACGGCCTGCTGGCCCGTTATCAAGCGGCGATTCAGAACGCGGTCACGCAGAACTGGCTGCGCCCGGATAACATGCCGAGCGCTCCGTGTGTCGTGCACATCACCCAGCTGCCCGGCGGCGACGTCATGAGCGCCAAAGTCGACAGCAGCTGCCCGTATGACGACGCCGGACGCCGATCGGTGGAAAACGCGGTACTTCGGGCGCAACCCTTGCCCTACAAGGGTTTCGAGAGTGTGTTCCGGCGTGATCTCACCTTCACTTTCAGGCCGCAATGATGAGGCTCATGCGTAAACACAACCTGCTTCTCGCCCTCGCTGCGCTGGTTCTTGCGACCCTGGTCGGCCCCCGGGCCTCCGCCCAATCCCTCAACGTCGATATCGTCGGTGGCGTCAAGACGGCCACCCCGATCGCCGTGGTGCCGTTCGCCCAGGATGGCGGCGCGCCGCTGCCCACCGACATCGCCGACGTGATGCGCAACGACTTCAACCGCTCGGGCAAGTTCCGGGCACTGGCCAAGAGCGAAATCGTCGAATCCCCCTCCAAGGGATCGGACATCCATTTCGCCACCTGGCGGCTGCTCAAGCAGGACTACATCACGGTCGGCCACATCAGCGATGCCGGTAGCGGCCTGGTCAAGGTCGACTACGAATTGTGGGACGTGAACAAGCAGCAGAGCCTGCTTTCGCAGTCGATGACCGCGCCGGTCGGCGACCTGCGTGGCGTCGCCCACCAGATCGCCGACCAGATCTACGAGAAGATCACCGGTGTGCGTGGCGCGTTCTGGACCCGCATCGCCTATATCACCGCGGTCGGGCTGGGCAACCACACCACCTACTCGCTGATCGTGGCCGACTCGGACGGCTACAACCCGCAGGTGGTCGCCCGTTCGCGCGAGTCCCTGCTGTCTCCCGCCTGGTCGCCGGACGGCAGGAAGATCGCCTACGTGTCGTTCGAGAGCGGCAACTCCAACATCTACGTGCAGGACATCACCACCGGCGCCCGCCAGCTGGTCGAGGCGCACCGCAAGGGCATCAACGGCGCCCCGGCCTGGTCGCCGGACGGCACCAAGCTGGCCGTCTCGCTCTCCTACGTGGGCAACCCGGAGATCTTCGTGCTCGACCTGGCGACCCACAAGGAAACCCGGCTGACCAACAACCTGTCGATCGACACCGAGCCGAAGTGGTCGCCGGACGGTCAGAGCATCTATTTCACCTCCGACCGCTCCGGCCGGCCGCAGATCTACAAGATGCCCGCCACCGGCGGCGCGCCCGAACGCGTGACGTTCCAGGGGCAGTACAACGCCGAGGCGAACATCAGCTACGACGGCAAGCAGATCGCCATGGTGCAGGGCAACGGGAACGTGTATCGTATTGCTGTCATGGACAATAGTCTGGGCGGACAGGTGCGCTTCCTGTCGCCGGGTCCGATCGACGAGTCGCCCAGCTTTGCCCCGAATGCAAGCATGCTGCTCTATGCCGCGACCGAAGGTCCCCGCGGCGTGCTCTACGCCACGTCGGCCGACGGCATGGTCCGTCAGCGACTCGTGCTGGCCGACGGCGACGTGCGAGAACCCGCCTGGGGCCCGTTCCGGCAGCGCTGAGAATCACCGGGCGCGGCAGGTCATCGCCGCGCCGGCAGCCCACGGAGTGGGTCCGCGAGGACGTCTACGGGCGTCCTTTCGGTTTTGGGGTCGCCGGGCGTTCGACGGCAACCCACGGTCGAGGGCGAGGCAACCCGCTGCATCGACTTATGCGTCTAGTCAAAAGAACAGCCGGACCACCGGCGCATGCTGTCCCGTAACCGTAATCGTCATTGACTGTCGGAAAACAACCCGTTTCTAAGGAACGTCACCATGAATAAGACCGTTCGCGTTGCCCTGGTCGCCCTGCTGTGCGTGGGTGCGGCCGCCTGCTCCAAGAAGCAGGAAGTGAAGCCCGCCCCGCAGCCGGAGCCGGCCCCCGTGACCCAGCCGGCGCCGAGCAACGGCAAGTACACCCCGGCCGACCTCGACACCGACGCCTGCCTGCGTCAGCGCGTCGTGTACTTCGATTTCGACAAGAGCGAGATCAAGCCGGAGTTCCAGCAGATCATGGCCTGCCACGCCAAGTACCTGCAGGATCGTCCGGAAGCGCACGTGCGCCTCGAGGGCAACACCGACGAGCGCGGTACCCGTGAGTACAACCTGGGCCTGGGCGAGCGCCGCGGCAATGCCGTGTCCGACGCGCTGCAGGCGGCCGGCGGCTCGGCCAGCCAGATCGAAGTGATCTCGTACGGCAAGGAAAAGCCGGTGTGCCGCGAGCACAACGAGGACTGCTGGAGCAAGAACCGTCGCGTCGAGATCGTCTACACGGCGAAGTGATGAAGACGCGTCTGGCTCATCGTCTCGTAGCCAGCGTGGGCATGGCGGGCGCACTTGCGTCCGCCATGCTGTTGGCTGGTCCCGCGTCCGCACAGGACTCCCGCCTCAGTCTCGCCGAGCGCGTCGCACGGCTTGAGCAGCAGGCGCAGAACCAGGACAAGGGTGGCATCGGGCTGGTCAACCAGGTGCAGGCACTGCAGTCGCAGGTGCAGCAGCAGCAGGGCCAGATCGAGGAGCTCCAGCACCAGCTGCAGCTGCTCGATGACAAGAGCAAGGCGCAATACGTGGATCTGGATTCCCGCCTCGGCCGCCTCGAAGGTGGGGCCGCCGCGGGTGCCAAGGGCGCACCGGCTGCCGCCGGTTCCGCCGTGGGTGCCGCCTCCGGCACGCCGGCGCCGGGCGGCAACGCGGCCAGCGCGCCGGCGACGGGGGCTGGTGTCGCGCCAGCGCCGGCCACGGCCGACGAGCAGTCGGCCTACGATGCGGCCTTCAACGCGTTGCGGGGTGGCGATTACGCCTCGGCGTCGCGTGGATTCCGCGACTTCATCCAGCAGCACCCGGACAGCGCCCTGGCGCCGAACGCCTGGTACTGGCTGGGCGAGTCCTATTACGTGACCACCAATTACTCGGTGGCCCTCGAAGCTTTCAAGCGCTTGCTAGCGCAGTTCCCGCAGAGCGAAAAGGCCCCGGATGCTCTGCTCAAGGTCGGTTACACCCAGTACGAGCTCAAGCAGGTCGACGCCGCCAAGGCGACCCTGCAGGACGTGCTGAAGAAGTATCCGGGCAGCAAGGCTGCCAGCCTGGCGCAGGAACGCCTGAACCGCATCCAGCTGCAGTCCGCGCAGTCGGCCAACTGAGGCCGGCCCGGTGAGCACGATCGATACGGGCGAGACCGGGGTCCGCCCGGCGGGGCAGATGGCCGATCGCCTGCGCATCACCGAGGTCTTCCATTCGATCCAGGGCGAGGCCGACGCGATCGGCTGGCGCACCGTGTTCATTCGGCTGACCGGTTGCCCGCTGCGCTGCGTCTGGTGCGACACCGAGTATTCCTTCCACGGCGGCGACTGGCGGGCGATCGACGACATCCTGGTCGAAGTCGCCGTTCACCAGGTGCGTCATGTCTGCGTGACCGGTGGCGAGCCGCTGGCGCAGAAGCGCTGTGCCTTGCTGCTGACCCGGCTGTGCGACGCCGGCTACGAGGTGTCGCTGGAAACTTCCGGCGCACTGGATGTCTCGGTCGTCGACCCGCGCGTGCGCAAGGTGATGGACCTGAAGGCGCCCGATTCCGGCGAGAGTGCGCGCAACCTCTGGTCCAACCTCGAGCACCTGCTGCCGCACGATCAGGTGAAGATCGTCATCGCCAGCCGCGCCGACTATGAGTGGGCGCGTGGGGTGGTCGCCGAGCACGGTATCGACCGGCGCTGCATGGTGCTGTTTTCGCCGGTGCATGGCGCGGTGCAGCCGCGCGAGCTGGCCGAGTGGATCATCGCCGACCGCTTGCCGGTGCGCTTCCAGCTGCAGCTGCACAAGCTGCTGTGGAACGACGCCCCGGGTCACTGAGCCTCGGCGCAGTCGAAGCATTCGCGCGCCGGCCTGTGTTGCCGGTGGCGCTTTCCGGCCGGTGACCGGTCGTCTGCAGGAAGGCAACACATGTCTGACAACTCGCTTCGCCGCGCCGTCGTGCTCGTCTCCGGCGGCATGGATTCGGCCGTCACCATCGCCATCGCGCGCGAACAGGGCTACCAAGTGCACGCACTCAGCGTGGCCTACGGCCAGCGGCACAGTTCCGAACTCGAGGCTTCCGCGCGGGTCGCGCGCATGCTCGGCGCGGTCGAGCACAAGACCGTGCATGTGGACCTGCGCAGCATCGGCGGTTCGGCACTGACCGCCGACATCGACGTACCGCTGGACCAGGAGAACTCCGGTATCCCGGTGACCTACGTGCCGGCGCGCAACACCATCATGCTGTCGATCGCGCTGGGCTGGGCCGAGGTTCTTGGCAGCCGGGATATCTGGTGCGGCGTGAATGCGGTGGACTACTCCGGCTACCCCGACTGCCGCCCGGCCTTCATCGAGGCCTTCGAGAAGCTGGCGAACGTGGCGACCAAGGCCGGCGTCGAAGGGCAGGGGCTGCGCATCCATGCGCCGCTGATGCGCATGAGCAAGGCGGACATCGCGCGGGAGGGACAACGCCTCGGCGTGGACTTCGCCGAGACGGTGAGCTGCTACCAGGCCGACGAGTTGGGGCGCGCCTGCGGCCACTGCGACGCCTGCCGCCTGCGCGCACAGGGTTTCCGCGACGCGGGCCTGCCCGACCCGACGCGCTACGTCTGAGGCGATTTGCTTGTGCGCTTCGTGCGCACTGCTTAAAATGAACGGCTTGCGTGCCAGCACGCGAGTCCGTCTTACGGGCCGTTAGCTCAGTTGGTAGAGCAGTAGACTTTTAATCTATTGGTCCCGAGTTCGAGTCTCGGACGGCCCACCATCGACGAAACGCCCGGCCCTGTGGCCGGGCGTTTTTTTGTTGGCCGGCCGTGGAACAATGGCCGCTCCCGCCGACACGCAGCTACCCGAATGAATGTTCCGCCACGCCCCATCGATCTGGTCGTCTTCGACTGCGATGGCGTGCTGGTCGACAGCGAGCGCATCACCAGCCGCGTGTTCGCCGACATGCTGCGGGAACTGGGGGCCGACGTGGACGGCCACGAACTGGCCGAACAATGCGTCGGCCGCAGCACGGCAGACTCACTGAGCATGGCGGCCGAGCGCCTTGGGCGTCCCTTGCCGCCGGACTTTGAAAGGCGCTACGGCGAACGTAGCCGCGCGGCCCTGGCGGAAGAAGTCACCCTCATGCCCGGCGTGGCCGGCATGGTCGATGCCATTGGGCTTCCGTGTGCGATCGCCTCCAACGGCCTGCGCGTGAAGATGGCGATCACCTTGCGGGTGACCGGCCTGCTGCCGCGCTTCGATGGCCGCTGGTTCGGCATCGACGATGTCGAGCGCGGCAAGCCTGCCCCTGATCTCTACCTGCTGGCGGCGAAGACCTTCCGGGCGCGTCCCGTACACTGCGTGGTCGTGGAGGACTCCCCGACCGGGATCGCTGCGGGGCGGGCGGCCGGCATGACCGTGCTCGGCTTTGCAGCCGGCTTGCCCCCGGAGCGTCTGCTCGAAGCCGGCGCGCACTATGTGTTCGACGACATGTCCCACCTTCCGGCACTGCTCGATGCCTTGCGTCGGGCCGTGCCGCTTGCGCTCACCCAGGCCGGCTGAGGAGCATTGCTTGGCACCGTTTCCCAACCTTCCCTCGCCTCCCGGTCGGGTGCTGCTCCGTGCGCTGACCGACGCCGATGCCGACGATCTGCTGTCCATCTTCGGTGACCCGGAAGTAGTGCGCTATTGGAGCGGAGCGCCATGGACGGACGTGGAAGAGGCCCGGCGGATGCTCGCCGCCGACCGCAGCGCATTCGAGGCCGGCAGCGCGATCCGCGTCGGCCTGACCTTGCGCGACGAGGGGCGCGTGATCGGGACGGTCTCGCTGTTCAATCGCAGCGAGTCCAACCGGCGCGCCGAGATCGGATACGCACTGGCTCGCTCCGCCTGGGGGCGGGGCCTGATGCACGAGGCACTGGTGCAGTGGCTGGACTGGGCCTTCGGCCCCTTGGCCCTGCATCGCCTCGAGGCGGACGTCGATCCCGCCAACGCGGCTTCGCGACGTAGCCTGGAGCGGCTCGGGTTCCAGCATGAGGGATTGTTGCGCGAGCGCTGGATCGTCGACGGCCAGGTGGCCGATACCGCCTTCTACGGGCTGCTCGCCCGCGACTGGCAGGCACGCGCACGCCGTTGAGGATCAGCGGTGGCGCCGATGCGGCTGCATCGCTATACGTGCCAGGTAGACCACGATCGCCACGTTGCCCACGAGAACGCCCAGTTTGATCCAGCTCGCCTCGCGGAACAGCTCGTAGAGCTCCACCGGAATCAGCGATCCGGTTGCGATTACCGTGAACCACTCGGCCCAGTGCTTGCGCAGCCATAGCCCGATACCCTCGGTCATGAACAGCGCGGCGTAGGCCAGGGCAATCACGCCGATCGCCACGAAGCGACCAGGGCCCAGCTGCGCGATGGCGTCGATCAGGTGCTGGCGCAGTCCACCCGTATCGCCCATCGACAGATGCTCCAGCCAGTCCAGCAATTCGTCGATGGCACGCTGTCGATGCAACTGGAACGCAGCGGCACCGGCCAGCACCAGCGCCAGTGCCTGCACGATCTTGTAGGTCGCGATCAGGCGCAGGCCGAAGCGGTGCTTCGACTCGGGTGTGTCGTCATCGGTGCTGAGGGGAATGGGAAGCCGGGACATGGGGAAAGGCGGGGCGTGACCCACCATTGTCGCGGGCGGACCAACAAGGCGCCACCCGTCGAAGGTCGCATGCCTGGTCTTGCCGCAAGAAAAAGGGCCGCGCCGATGACGGCGCGGCCCCTGGGTGGAACAACCCGGTGGCTGTCAGCAGCAGCGGCCGCCGGTGCCCTTGTAGCGGGCGGACTGTCGTTCGCGGAAGAACTCCTCGTAGGAAGGGATCGGCCGCTCCGGGTGATAACGCTTCAGGTGCTGCACGTAGACGTCGTAATCGGGTACGCCGCAGCACAGCCGCGCGGTCTGCACCGCCCATTTCCAGACCGCGTGGGCGGCAGCCTGGAGCGCATGGCGGGGCGTGGCGAGCGCGGTGCTCATGGCTGCGTCACGGTGCCGAGGGCGACGTAGGGCTCTTCGCGGGCCGTCGGCTGGTTCGCCCGCATCGCACGCAGGATGGCCTGCAGCGCGAACAGCGCCATGACCACCACCAGCGCCATGAACAACCCGGTCAGCGCCGTGTCGACGTGGTTGTTGCTGACGATGCGCCGCATCTCATCCATGGTCTTGGCCGGCGCGATCAGCTTTCCGTCGGCGATCCCCTGCGCGTACTTGTTGGCAGCGGCGGTGAAGCTGATCGGGCCGACCAGCTTCTCGTAGCCGGCAGTCAGCGTGCACACGATCAGCCACAGGGCGGGGATGCCCGGGGCCCACATGTAGCGCTGGCGCTTGAGCTTGACCACCACCACCGTGCACAACATCAGCGCGATCGCGGCCAGCATCTGGTTGGCGATGCCGAACAGCGGCCACAAGGTGTTGATGCCGCCCAGCGGATCGACCGCGCCCTGGTAGAGGAAATAGCCCCACAGCGACACGCAGATCGCGGTGGCCAGCAGGTTGCCGGTCCACGACTCGGTGTGCTGGAGCGGCTTGTGCACGAGGCCGGCGATCTCCTGGATCATGAAGCGACCCACGCGCGTGCCGGCGTCCACCGTGGTGAGGATGAACAGGGCCTCGAACAGGATCGCGTAGTGGTACCAGAAGCCCATCATGCCCTCGCCGGGAATGATGCCGTGCAGCAGCTGGGCCATGCCGACCGCCAGCGTGGGCGCACCGCCGGCGCGGCTGAGAATCGAGTTCTCGCCGATGTCCTTGGCGGTCTGGGTGAGCTGGTCGGGCGTGACCACGAAGCCCCACTGGCTGATCGTGGTGGCGGCGTGCTCGACCGTGGTGCCGATCAGCGCACCCGGCGAATTCATCGCGAAGTACACGCCCGGATGCAGCGAGGCGGCGGCCACCAGGGCCATGATCGCCACGAAGGCCTCCATCAGCATGCCGCCGTAGCCGACCATCTGTGCCTGGCCCTCGTTGGCCAGCAGCTTGGGCGTGGTGCCGGAGGAGATGATCGAGTGCCAGCCCGACACCGCGCCGCAGGCGATGGTGATGAACAGGAACGGGAACAGGTTGCCGGCGAACACCGGACCGGTGCCGTCGATGAACTTGGTCACCGCCGGCAGCTGCAGCATCGGTGCGGCGAGGAAGATCGCCAGCGCCAGGAGCGCGATGGTGCCGATCTTGAGGAAGGTCGACAGATAGTCGCGCGGCGCCAGCAGCAGCCACACCGGCAGCACCGAGGCGCAGAAGCCGTAGGCGATCAGCATCCAGGCCAGGTGCTTGGCGTCGAAGTCGAACATCGGGCCCCACACCGGCGAGTCGTACACCGCCTTGCCCAGCCAGATCGAGCCCAGCAGCAGCACCAGGCCGATCAGCGACACCTCGAGGATGCGGCCCGGGCGGAACCAGCGCAGGTAGGCACCCATGAGCAGCGCGATCGGGATCGTGCAGGCCACCGTGAAGGTGCCCCACGGGCTGTGCGTCAGCGCCTTGACCACCACCAGCGCCAGCACCGCCAGCACGATCATCATCAGCACCAGCACGCCGAACATCGCCACGATGCCCGGCAATGGCCCCAGCTCGTCGCGCAGCATGTTGCCGAGCGAGCGGCCGTCGCGGCGGATCGACAGGCCGAGGATCATGAAATCCTGCACTGCGCCCGCGAACACCACGCCGAACAGGATCCACAACGTACCCGGCAGGTAACCCATCTGCGCAGCCAGAACCGGGCCGACCAACGGGCCCGCACCGGCGATCGCGGCGAAGTGGTGGCCGAACACCACCCACTTGTCGGTCGGCACGTAGTCCAGGCCGTCATTGCGCAGCACGGCGGGCGTGGCACGGCTGGGATCGAGCTGGAGCACCCGGTTGTTGATGAATGTGCCGTAGAAGCGGTAGCCGATCACGAAGACCGAGATCGCAGCGGCGACGAGCCAGATCGCATTGATGGATTCGCCCCGGCGCAGCGCGACGACGCTGAGGCAGAAGGCGCCGATGATCGCGATCGCCGCCCACAGGATCTTCCCTGCGGGACTGGATGGAGATGACGCAGTGGCATTCATTCGAGGGTCCTCCGCTGGAGATACCCAAGGGTCCGCCGCACGGGCGGGGTGGTCAATGGTCGCAGTGCATCGTCCCCATTAGCCATTAGTCGAATGGTTGTCATGGCGGGCATGTGTATCGGGGCACCGCATTACACTGCGGAATGCCGCCGCCGAGAGGGAGAGAGTCATGCATAAAGTTTCCGCTAAGAGCGTTGTCTGCGTGACCCTGGTGGTGTCCGTGCTGACCTGCGGTGCCGCCATGGCCGCCGGCCACAATCAGTTCAAGGATCTGCTCGACAAGGCCAAGCAGGCCGCCAAGGCCCAGGTCGACGGCAACCCGTCGAACAGCAACCTGCCCGGCAGCGATGTCGTGGCGGGCCTCAAGGAGGCGTTGGCGAAGGGCACGACCAAGGCGATCAACTCGCTGGGCCGCGAGGGCGGCTTCTGGAACAACCCCAAGGTGCGCATTCCGCTCCCGGGCAAGCTGGAGCAGGCCGCCAAGATCGCCAGGGAGCTGGGCCAGGGGGAAAAGGTCGATGCATTCGAGCTGAGCCTGAACCGGGCCGCGGAGAAGGCGGTGCCGCAGGTCGCCGATATCTTCGGCAACGCGATCCGCAAGATGACCCTGCAGGATGCCCGCGGCATCCTCAGCGGCGGCGATCACGCCGCAACCGACTTCTTCCGTCGCGTGGCCGGCGACGAGCTGACTGCGCGCATCCGGCCGATCGTGGCCAAGGCGACCGACAGCGTGGGCGTCACGCAGAAGTACAAGGCATTCACCTCCGGCAGCGGCGGTGGTGCGCTCGGCGGCGTGCTGGGCGCGCTCGGCGGACGCGGAAAGAGCGGGAGCAGCTCGCTCGACCTCGACGACTACGTGACCCGCAAGACCATGGATGGCCTGTTCACCGAGATCGCCAACGAGGAGCAGGCGATCCGCCACAACCCGGCGGCGCGGACCACCGATCTGCTGCGCAAGGTCTTTGGCGGCGGTTGAACGGGCCGCCGGGGGCCGCTTGCATCGGCCGGCAGGCGTCCTCACACCCCGGGCATTGATGGCGAAGGAGAAATGGATGATCCACGAGATTCTCAGGATGGGTAACCCGCGCCTGCTGCGCGTGGCCCCGCCCGTGCCCGACGCGATGTTCGGCAGCGCCGAGCTGGATGCGCTGATCGCCGACATGTTCGACACCATGCACGATGCCGGTGGCGTCGGCCTGGCCGCTCCCCAGATCGGCGTGGACCTGCAACTGGTGATCTTCGGATTCGACCGCGCCGAGCGTTACCCCGACGCGCCGGCCGTGCCGCGCACCGTCCTGCTCAACCCGGTGATCACACCGCTCTCGCAGGACATGGAAGACGGCTGGGAGGGTTGCCTGTCGGTTCCCGGCATGCGTGGTGTGGTCAGCCGGCACAGCCTGATCCGCTACCAGGGCGTGGATCCGCAGGGCGAGCCGATCGACCGTCGTGCGGAAGGCTTCCACGCCCGCGTGGTGCAGCACGAATGCGACCACCTGATCGGCCGGCTGTATCCCTCGCGCATCACCGACTTCAGCCGCTTCGGCTTCACCGATGTGCTGTTCCCCGGCCAGGACCTGGGCGACGACGAATAGCGGTTGCCGACTCAGGCGGCGGCCAGGCACCGCGCCGCCCGCCGCTCGCGGTGGACCGCCGCCATGGCCGATGCTGCGGCAAAGCCCAGCGCGGTGGCACTCACCCCGTTCCAGCCGAGGCGTGCCCACGCCGCACCGGCGACCGCCGAGCCAAGCGACCCGCCGACGAAGAACAGGCCGGTGAATAGCCCGTTGATCCGGCTCCGCGCCTCCGGACGCAGCAGGTTCACCGCGCGTCGTCCCAATGCCTGGTCGGCGATGGCGCCGGCATCGAGCAGTATCGCGCCCACACCCAGCACCAGCAGTGCCGGCAGTCGCCCGTGTGGCGCGATCAGGCTGCCACCCAGCCAGACCAGCACGGACGACGACGCCACCGCCGCGTGGGCGGCAAAGGAAACCCGGCGGCCGTAGCCACGGTCGGCCAGTCGTCCCGCCAGCGGCGCGCTCACCGCGCCGCTCACACCGATCAGGGCGAACAGCGCCATGCCGTCCGCGCCGAGCCGGAAAGGCAGTGCAGCCAGGCGCAATGCGATCAGGCTCCAGAACGCGTTGAAGGCGGCGAAGCTGAGCGCGGCGCTCAGTGCGTGACGGCGCAGCACCGGCTCGTCACGCAGCAGCCCGGCCATCGACTTCAGCAATGCTGGATAAGGCGTGCGTTGCGGCGGATACCGGAGTGGCAGGACCCGGGCCAATGCGAACGCGAGCAGGGCGACCGCCACCGCCAGCGCCAGGTAGCAGGCGCGCCAGCCGAAGTGGCCGGCGATCAGGCTCGCCAGCGGTCGTGACAGCATCACGCCGAGTATCAATCCGCTCATGATGTTGCCGATCACCCGCCCACGCTCTGCTTCCGGGGTCATGGCTGCCGCCATCGGCACCAGCATCTGGATCGAGGTCGCGGTGAGGCCGACCAGCAGGCAGGCGACCAGGAACGCCGGAACCGGCAACGGGCTGGCGGCTGCCAGCAGGCACACCACGTCGGCGCCCAGGGTGAGCAGGATCAGTCGACGGTTCTCCAGGCGGTCGCCCAGCGGGACCAGCGCGAACAATCCCGTCGCGTAACCGAGCAGGGTCAGCGTGGTGACCAGGCTCGCCGCTCCGCCAGACAGGCCGAGCGAGTGGCCGATCATTCCCACCAATGGCTGGGCCAGCCACAGGCTCAGCACGATGACTGCGGTAGCCATGGCGAACAGCCGCACGGGTGGACGTGTGACGCGTGTTTCCTCCGGGCATGCCGATGCGTTCATCGCACGGCCTCCTGATAGGCGGCGAGCAGCTCCGGGTGCTCGAACGAACCGTGGTGGTGCATCTGGCGCCAGCGGCCGCCGACCAGACGGAACACCCGGCTGGTCCGGATCGCGAGTTCGATCACCGACCCGTCACGCGCCAGCGTGCCGCGCTCGCGGCCCACGGCGTAGAACACTTCGCCGGCCTCGTGCAGGGTGAAGTCGTGGAAGGCCACCCGAACGCGCGCCGGCCCCTCGAAGATGCGCGCGTATACGGCGCGGATGGCGGGCCAGCCACGCGCGATCGATCCCAGCGGATTGCTCATCGATACCTGAGGATCGTCGGCCCAGTTCGCGGCCAGGGCTTCCAGGTCGCGCCCGTTGAACGCGCGGTAGAAGCCGGCCAGCGCGGCGAGCGGATGATCGGGGTTGAAGTCGTGTTCGTGACCGTCGATGGACGAGGGCAAGGGGGCGGTGTTCACGGGAGTCTCCGCTTGTGCAGGCGTCATTGCCTGTTCGCGGGAGATTCTTGAGTCGCTTGGTCGATGAGAGAATACGATTGTGCGTGGATGGATAATCACGAATATCGGGAGAATGTATCGTGGCCAGTCTGGATGACTACCGCGTCTTCGTGGCGGTGGTCGAGCAAGGCAATCTGAGTGCCGCCGCGCGTCATCTGCATCGTTCGCTGCAGGCGGTGAGCCGTTCGCTGCAGTCACTGGAGCGCGAGCTGGGCGTGGAGCTGATCCAGCGCACCACGCGGCGCGCCCAGCCCAGTGCGGCGGGGCTGGCCTTCCATGCGCGCATCAAGATGGCATTGGCCGATATCGATCTGGCCCGCTCCGCCCTGGTGGAGCATGGAGGGCGCATCGACGGTCAGTTGCGCATCGGCGGCTCCACCCAGTTCAGTGCGCCATTCCTGGTGCCGGTGGTGGCCGCCTTCATGGAGCGCTATCCGGACGTGAGCGTGGAGTTGGTCGTTGCGGATACGCATGCCGACCTGCAGCGTGAAAAGCTGGATGCCACCATCCGCCTGGGCGCGCTGGCGCCGAGTCGCCTGCATGCACGCCAGCTCGGCCAGTTGCGGATGGTGACCGTTGGCGCACCTGGCTACTTCGCCCGTCACGGCCGCCCCCGGTCTCCCCCGGAGCTGCGTCGGCACGAATGCGTGGTGAGGAGTTCGGCGGGCAGTTCGCAGCGATGGAGTTACCGGCGTGGCACGAGGGTCCAGCACGTGGATGTACATGGGCGGTTCCACGCCGACAACGCGGCAGCCTGCAACGCGGCGACGGTGGCAGGCCTGGGCATCGGCGTGGCCGCGCTTTGGCAGGTGCGCGGCCTGCTCGAACAGGGGCGGCTGGAAACCGTGCTCGATGCGTGGCAGCTGCCGCCGATGCCGGTGCACATCGTGTGGTCTCCGGGGCGGCAATTGCCGGCCCGCACCCGCGCCTTCATCGATTTCGTGGCCGCACGCTGGTCGGCCGAGCAGGTGGGCGAGTCGGCCTACTAGGTGCAGCCTGCGCGGCGTGGTCGGTCGTCCAGCCCGGTCTGTCGTCCGGGCATGGATCCGAGGGGCCAGCCGATCGGTCGCCGGGGGACAGTTTCCTTGGCCGCATGGTGCGATATAAAGCGACTACCTGATCGGCCGGGCCAATGTGCTGCTCCGCGCCCGGGACTTGGGAGACGACCGAGATGCGCGCGATCTGGAGCGACACAGTACTGGCCGAGAGCGACGACACCGTCGTGATCGAGGGCAACCACTACTTTCCGGCCGACTCCCTGCGGCGCGAGCACTTCCGCGCCAGCGACCTCCACACGGTGTGCCCCTGGAAGGGCACGGCGAGCTATTACGACGTGGTGGTGGGCAACGCGGTGAATCCGGCAGCGGCCTGGTATTACCCCGCCCCCAAGGACGCCGCCCGCGCCATTGCCGGACGGGTGGCGTTCTGGAAGGGCGTGCGGATCGTCGATTGATTCCCTGCATCGGGGCGCGACGCACGGCCGTATCGGGGCGCGGGTATGCTGCGCGCTTCGTTCGCCGGGGATCATCATGGAAAACTCCGCCTCAGCCGCACCGCTGCGCGGTTTTCGCTACTACGACCTGCTGGTCGGCGGCATGGTCGCCGTGCTGCTGTGTTCCAACCTGATCGGGCCGGCCAAGGTCTGCACCGTCACGTTGCCGGTGCTGGGGGCGCTGACCTTCGGCGCGGGCAACCTGTTTTTCCCGATCGGCTACATCTTCGGCGACGTACTGACCGAGGTATACGGCTATGCGCGGGCACGCCGGGCGATCTGGGCGGGCTTCGGCGCAATGCTCTTCGCCACCTTCATGACCCAGGTGATCCTGCGCATGCCGGCCAGCCCGGCCGAGCCGTTCAATGCGCAGCTGCAGCCGGCGCTGGAGGTGGTGTTCGGCGGCACCTGGCGCATCGCCGCGGCCTCGCTGCTGGCCTACTGGATCGGCGACTTCGCCAACTCCTTCGTGATGGCCAAGATGAAGCTCGTCACGCGCGGCCGCTGGCTGTGGACGCGCACCATCGGCTCGACCCTGGTCGGGCAGGGTGTGGACAGCCTCACCTTCTACCCGATCGCCTTCATCGGGATCTGGGAGGGCCAGACCATCGCCAAGGTGATCGTCTTCAACTGGTTGATGAAGGTGACGGTGGAGGTGGTATTCACCCCGCTGACCTACGCCGTGGTGGGTTTCCTCAAGCGTCATGAAGGTGTGGACACCTATGACGAGGGCACCCACTTCAACCCCTTCAGCCTGAAGGACGAGGGCGAACTGCGGCGCTTCGGATGAGCGCACCCGCAGCGCGTCATCCCGGCATCGACCGCCTGCGCGGGCTGGCGATCGTGCTGGTGGTGCTGCATCACCTGGGCCTGCGTATCCCGCTGCGCGACAGCGTGCTGGCCGACTGGCTGCCGCACCGCCTGCTGGCGGCGCTGAACTACAACGGCTATGAGGCCGTGTTCGTATTCTTCGTGATCAGCGGCTTCCTGATCGCCGGCAACGCACTGGATCGCTGGGGCGACCTGGCACGGATCGACCTGCGGGCGTTCTACCTGCGACGCGCCTCGCGCATCCTGCCGCTGCTGCTGGCCCTGCTGGCGGTGCTCTCGTTGCTGCATGCGCTGGGCGTACCGGACTACGTGATCCAGCGGCCGGGACAGTCGCTGGGTGGCGCGGTGGTATCCGCTCTCGGCCTGTACCTGAACTGGTACGAGGGCCGGACCGGCTATCTGCCGGGCAGCTGGGACGTGCTTTGGTCGCTGTCGATCGAGGAAACGTTCTACCTGGGTTTCCCGCTGGTCTGCCTGTTGGCGCGCTGGCGCCGGGTGCTTGTCCCGCTGCTGCTGATCCTGGCGCTTTCGCTGCCATGGTCGCTGGCGGCGATCACCGGCAACGAGATCTGGAAGGAGAAGGCCTACCTGCCCGGCATGGCGGCGATAGCGATGGGCGTGCTAGCCGCGCTGCTGCTGCACGGCCGGCTTCCCCTGCGCCGGGCAGCGTGGCTGTTGCGCTGGGGCGGCGGCGCGCTGCTCGCCGCGGTGATGCTGGCGATGCCCTGGTTCTGGCGGTGGCTGCACGACGGCGCGATGCTGGTGCTGGTCTCAGCCACCGCGGCCCTGCTGCTCGGCATGACCGCAGCGCGCCCCATGCCCGGAGGCGCATCGGCGCCTGTCTGGCGCGGACTGGAGCACTGGGGGCGCCTGAGCTACGAGATCTATCTGACCCACATGTTCGTGGTGTTCGCCGCCGTGCGTCTATGGCATGCGATTGGCGCCGACCGCCGCACCGGCGTGCTCTGGTACGTGCCGGCGTGCATCGGCTGCCTCATCCTTGCCTGGGGCGTGGCGAGGGGCTTCACCCAGCCCGTCGAACGCTGGCTGCGGGGAAGTCGGCTCGCTCAATCCTGAGACAGCGCTCAAGTCCGGCGCGAGGTTGCCGATACGTCGGGCATGAAGACGTACGAAGCGGGCCTGCAGGCGTCCGATACCGGTCTGGCCTGGCCTTCAGGGGCAGGCGCTTCATGCCTTGGCCACGGTACCGAGTCGCGCGAGCCTGCCAGCCGGACGCCACGACCGCCACGCGGTCTTGACGCACATGGGGAGACCGTGGCGACCATGGACCACTTCGACAAGCCGCCACCGGGCAACAGCGTCGACTGGAGCGATCCCAAGCTGCAGTCTCTGCTCAGCAAGACCGAGGGATGGAGCCTGGACAACCGCAGCGCGTTCGCGCCAGTGCCATGCGAGGTCCATGTGGGCTGGGGCGCCGGTGCGGGCCGGCCTGGGAGTCTGGTGTACGAGCAGCCGGGCGTACTCGTCGTGGCGACGCAGGCCATCATCCCCAAGGGTGAGCAGATGCGCGTGGATCGCATCCAGGGTGGCGCGCTCCGATCGACGTGGGGCGTGGTCGTCGACGGCCGCGAGGGGCGTCGCGACGAGGACCGCGCCCGGGGTATCCACGTCTACTGGGTGCATACCCGCTGAATTCAGCCTTGCCGGCCGCCACGCCGCGAATGGCGGCGTGGATATTTCGTGTCCGATGCCCCGAAAATCCGCGGCGCGCAACATTGGGCTACGCCCCCCATTTGCGATCGCATTGGCATGAACGCGTTCGCACTTTTCAAACCGCAATATATTACGGGCGCAGTGGAGCCGGCTAAATCCGCCTCGCTCGCAAAATAATGCGTTCGCACGTTCTTTCAATGCCTTGATGCGGAACATTTTCTCTCATTTACATCACTTTCTTGCGTATGTAGATGGCTGATCCAATGGGAAAATTTCCGATTGAAGCGGTACTTGCCTACCGCTAGTTTCCGAAGGCCTTTTCCCTGGGGAGGGAAAATAGCCTGCGCCGCGCCAAGGCGTTTCTGCGGCGGAGTTTGTTTGCGCAACCATCCATCGTGCATCGCCAGATGCATGGAAGACGTTCGTTCGCTTTCAACTCAACCAAATGTGGGGAGAATTTATGTCCAGACTCAACAGTCGGTGGCTCGGTGTTCTGGCTGCTTCGGCGCTTCTTGGCCTTTCCGCAGGCGCCATGGCCGGCCCGTCCCAGAGCGATGGGATGAATCCCTATTCACCGGCCTACGGTCACTCGTATCGGCATGGTCCGGTGCCGACCCTGGAGGCTCACAGCCAGATGCGCGCCTGGGCGGCCCTGCATGCGGCCAGGACCGCGGGCACCGCTTCTTCGAAGCTGCTGGGTTACGGTGGCGGCGTGGATGGCATCGGTGTGACCAGCGGCACGCCCAAGGTCTACCTGGTGGTCTACGGCAGCCAGTGGGGCACGGCCGGTACCGACGCCAACGGCAACATGACCCTGTCGGGTGACCCGGTCGGCGCCGTGCCGTACCTGCAGAACCTGTTCAAGGGCCTGGGCACCGGTGGCGAACTGTGGTCCGGCACCATGACCCAGTACTGCGACGGCTCGCTGGTTTCCACCGGCGCGACCTCCTGCCCGACGGGTGCGCCGCACATCGGCTATCCGACCGGTGGCGCCCTTGCCGGCATCTGGTATGACAACTCGGTGGCCTCGCCCTCCAACGCCACCGGCGCCCAGCTCGCCCAGGAAGCGATCAAGGCGGCGCAGCACTTCGGCAACACCACCGCGGCGTCCAACCGCTACGTGCAGTACGTGGTCCTGTCGCCGACCGGCACGCATCCGGACGGCTTCAACACCTCCAGCGGCCAGTTCTGCGCGTGGCATGACTGGAACGGCGACTGGAGCGTGAGCTCGCCCGTCGGCGACGTGGCGTTCACCAACATGCCGTACGTCTACGACATGGGCACCAGCTGCGGCGAGAACTTCGTCAACAGCGGTTCGGCGGGTGTGCTGGACGGCTTCTCGATCGTCGAGGGTCACGAGTACGCCGAGACCGTCACCGACCAGAACCCGGCCGGCGGCTGGACCAACATGACGCGCAGGAGCAGCAGCTACGGCCAGGAGAACGGCGACGAATGCGCCTGGATCAGCTCGGGCCAGGGCAAGTCGGCCGACGTGGTGATGGCCAACGGCACCTTCGCCATGCAGAGCACCTGGTCGAACGACACCAACGAGTGCGACATCGCGCACCCGATCGTGCAGTAAGACCGCCGGGTTACTCCCGGAACAAGGAAGGCCGCGGCGCAAGCCGCGGCCTTTCCATTGGTTGTACAGGCACGATCCGCGGCGCAGGCCGCGACGCGCTGCCCGGTCAGTGGCGGAGCTGGTTGATCGTGTCGCGCAGTTCCCGCGCCGCGGCGCGGGCGGCATCGGCGAAATCCTCGCCGCTGCCCGCATACAGGATGCCGCGCGAGGAGTTGATCATCAGGCCGGTGCGATCGGCGGTGAGGCCGTGCTTCAGCACGGCCGCCACGTCGCCGCCCTGGGCGCCGATGCCCGGCACCAGCAGCGGCATGTCGCCGACGCGGGCGCGGACCTGGCCCAGTTCCTCCGGCCAGGTGGCGCCGCAGACCAGGGCACAGTTGCCGTGGCCGTTCCAGTCGCGGGCGACTGTCTCGGCCACGCGCAGATAAAGCGGTTCGCCGCCGCAGTCCAGTGCCTGGAAATCCGCACCACCCGGGTTGGACGTGCGGCACAGCAGGATCACGCCCTTGTCGGCGCGCTCCAGGAACGGTGCGATCGAGTCGCGGCCCATGTACGGATTGAGCGTCACCGCGTCGGCGCCGAAGCGCTCGAACGCCTCGGTGACGTAATGCTGCGCGGTGGAGCCGATGTCGCCGCGCTTGGCGTCGAGGATCACCGGCATCCCGGGGTGTTTGGCGTGGACGTGGGCGATCAGCCGTTCCAGCGTGTCTTCGGCACGCAGTGCAGCGAAGTGGGCGATCTGCGGCTTGAACGCGCAGGCGAGGTCGGCGGTGGCGTCGACGATCGCTGCGCAGAACTCGAACACCGCGTCGGGCCGTCCCTTCAGATGCGCCGGCAGCTTGCCGAGCTCGGGATCGAGACCGACGCAGACCAGCGAGTCGTGGCGCTGCCAGGCGTCGGCGAGGGTCTGCATGAAGCTCATTGCGGGTTCCTCTTTGGGAGGGCCGCCGTCAGTACGGCGTGCCATCCTTGTGCAGGTAGGTCCAGCGTCCGTTGATGGTGGCGCCCTTGAGATCGACGTCGGGGTAATCGACCGTCTCGCCGGTGCAGCGCGCGCCGATCTCCAGGTAGAGCACCTCGGCGTAGCTGCGGTTGACCAGCGCGTGGCCGTCGCCGGTGCCGGCCTTGAAGCCGGCGCACATGCCCGGCTTGAGCAGCGTCTCGCCGGCATCGGTGAGCAGGGTCGGCGTGCCCTCGAGGATGTAGACGAACTCGTCCTCGAGCTGGTGTGCATGGCGCAGTGCCGAGCGCGCACCTGGCCCCAGGCGGGCCAGGTTGACGCCGAAGGCGGTCAGGCCGAACACGTCGCCCAGCTTGCGCCTGAGCCGCTCGCCCATCTGCGCGGCGAACGGCGCGGGGTAACCCGAGCCGGTGCGCTCGGGGGCGTCACCGGCATCGATCGCGATGGGCGTCCTGCGGTCGTTCATCGCGCGCTCCCCGGTCAGGCCAGCTTCTTGTACTTCACGCGGTGCGGGCCGGCATCGTCGCCGAGGCGGCGCTTCTTGTCGGCCTCGTACTCGTTGTAGTTGCCGGGGAAGAACTCCACGTGCGAGTCGCCCTCGAAGGCGATGATGTGCGTGGCGATGCGGTCCAGGAACCAGCGGTCATGCGAGATGACCACCGCGCAGCCGGGGAACTCCAGCAGCGCGTCTTCCAGTGCGCGCAGGGTTTCCACGTCCAGGTCGTTGGACGGCTCGTCGAGCAGCAGCACGTTGCCGCCCTGCAGCAGGGTCTTGGCCATGTGCAGGCGGCCGCGCTCGCCGCCGGACAGGTTGCCGACGATCTTCTGCTGGTCGGTGCCCTTGAAGTTGAAGCGGCCGATGTAGGCGCGCGACTGGATCTCGAAGTTGCCGATGGTGAGGATGTCCGAGCCGCCGGACACTTCCTGCCACACGTTGTTCTTCGGATCGAGCGCGTCGCGCGACTGGTCGACGTAGGCCAGCTTGACGGTATGGCCGAGCTTCACCTCGCCGGAATCGGGCTGCTCCTTGCCCATGATCATCTTCATCAGCGTGGACTTGCCCGCGCCGTTCGGGCCGATCACGCCGACGATGGCGCCCGGCGGGATCTTGAACGAGAGGTCCTCGATCAGCACGCGGTCGCCGAACGACTTGGTGACGTTCTTGAACTCGATCACTTCCTGGCCCAGGCGCTCGCCCGGCGGGATGAAGATCTCGTTGGTCTCGTTGCGGCGCTGGTACTCGACCGAGTTCAGCTCCTCGAAGCGGTTCAGGCGCGCCTTGCCCTTGGACTGGCGACCCTTGGCGGCCGAGCGCACCCACTCCAGCTCCTTCTGGATCGCCTTCTGGCGCGACTTCTCCTGCTGGGCTTCCTGCTTCAGGCGCTCGTCCTTCTGCACCAGCCACTCGGTGTAGTTGCCCTTCCACGGAATGCCGCGGCCGCGGTCCAGCTCGAGGATCCACTCGGCGGCGTTGTCCAGGAAGTAGCGGTCATGGGTCACCGCCACCACGGTGCCGGGGTAGTTCTGCAGGAACTGCTCCAGCCAGTCCACCGACTCGGCGTCCAGGTGGTTGGTCGGCTCGTCCAGCAGCAGCATGTCCGGCTTGGACAGCAGCAGGCGGCACAGCGCCACGCGGCGCTTCTCGCCGCCGGACAGCGGGCCGATCTTGGCGTCCCACGGCGGCAGGCGCAGCGCGTCGGCGGCCACCTCCAGCTGGCGCTCCAGCGCGTGGGCGTCGTTGGCGGCCAGGATGCCTTCCAGCTTTTCCTGCTCCTTGGCCAGCGCGTCGAAGTCGGCGCCTTCCTCGGCGTAGGCGGCGTACACCTCTTCCAGCCGCTTCTGCGCGTCGAGCACCTCGGACACACCTTCCTCGACCGCCTCGCGGACGGTCTTCTCCGGATCCAGCTCCGGCTCCTGCGCCAGGTAGCCGACCTTGATGCCCGGCTGCGGGCGGGCCTCGCCCTGGAAGTCCTTGTCCACGCCGGCCATGATCCGGAGCACCGTCGACTTGCCCGCGCCGTTCAGGCCCAGCAGGCCGATCTTGGCGCCGGGGAAGAAGCTGAGCGAGATGTCCTTGATGATCTGGCGCTTCGGGGGAACGATCTTGCTCACCCCGTTCATGGTGTAGATGTACTGCATGCTGGCTCCCGAAAGGCGGTCCGCAAGCCGCGTTCGCGCGCGGCCCGGCAAGTGAGGAACAAAGGGGAAAAGGCCTCCGATTATCGCCGATCGGCCCTTGCACTGCCATGGCAGGGCCCGCGAAGCCGCCCCGCGGCCCGCCACGCTGCGGGTTTTCCGCAGGGTGGACGACGATGCTCCCCAAGATGGAGGCGCCTGCGCGCCGGGCAAGGCCGTTGCGCGGCTGGCGGTGGCTCGACGTACAGCTGGCGCGGCGGGCGGCCCGCTCCGGCCGGGTGGCCGTATTCGCCCACGAATTCCTGTGCTTCGGGCTGAAACAGGCCTCGGCCTGCCTGTTCGGCGGGCTGATGGTGGCCCTGCTGGTGGCGAGCTGGCGCTGGTACCCCGCCGATGCGGCGCTGTCGCGCTACGACTTCCTGACCCTGTCGGCCATCGCGATCCAGCTCGGCCTGCTCGCCAGCGGGCTGGAAAGCCGGGAAGAGGCCCGGGTGATCGTGCTGTTCCACGCCGTCGGTACCGCGATGGAGCTGTTCAAGACCGCGGTGGGCTCGTGGAGCTACCCCGGGCCGTCGCTGCTGCACCTGGGCGGCGTACCGCTGTTCACCGGCTTCATGTACGCCTCGGTGGGCAGCTACATCGCCCGGGCCTGGCGGCTGTTCGATTTCCGCTTCGCCCGGCACCCGCCGTTCGGCGCCACCGTGGCGCTGGCGGTGGCGATCTACGCGAATTTCTTCAGCCACCACTTCCTGCCGGATGCCCGCTGGCTGCTGTTTGCCGCACTGGCGTGGCTGTTCGGGCCGACATGCGTGCATTTTCGCATCCGCCGCCGGCACCGGCGGATGCCGCTGCTGCTGGGCTTCGTGCTGGTAGCCGGGTTCATCTGGCTGGCCGAGAACGTGGGCACCTATACCCATGCCTGGCTGTATCCGGCGCAGCGGGCCGGCTGGCACCCGGTGCCGCTGGCCAAGCTGGGGTCCTGGCTGCTGCTGATGGTGATCAGCTACGTGATGGTCTCGGCGGTCCACCGCCGCGGCGCGGGCCGGTAGCTGCAAACCGGCGCCGGCGTTACACTTTCGGGTCTTGTCCACCCCCGAACCCGCCGAGGCCCCCGAATGTTCCCGAAGGACTGCACGATCGCCGGTTACGACCCCGAACTGGCCCAGGCCATTGCCGATGAAGGCCGCCGCCAGGAGGATCACGTCGAGCTGATCGCCTCGGAGAACTACGCCAGCCCGCGCGTGATGGAGGCCCAGGGCTCCAAGCTCACCAACAAGTACGCCGAGGGCTACCCTGGCAAGCGCTACTACGGCGGGTGCGAATACGTGGACGTGGCCGAGCGCCTGGCGATCGACCGCGTGAAGCAACTGTTCGGCGCCGACTACGCCAACGTGCAGCCGCACTCCGGTTCGCAGGCCAACCAGGCGGTGTACTTCGCCCTGCTGCAGCCGGGCGACACCATCCTGGGCATGAGCCTGGCCCACGGCGGCCATCTCACCCACGGCGCCAAGGTGAATGCCTCAGGCAAGCTGTTCAACGCCGTGCAGTACGGCGTGGATGCCAACGGCATCGTCGACATGGACGAGGTCGCGCGTCTCGCCGTGGAAAACAAGCCGAAGATGATCGTGGCTGGCTTCAGCGCCTACTCGCAGGTGCTGGACTGGGCGCGCTTCCGCGCCATCGCCGACAAGGTGGGCGCGTACCTGTTCGTGGACATGGCACACATCGCCGGCCTGGTCGCCGCGGGCGTGTACCCCAGCCCGCTGCCGCACGCGCACGTGGTCACCTCCACCACCCACAAGACCCTGCGCGGTCCGCGCGGCGGCATCATCGTGGCCAGCAACCAGGGCATGGGCGAGGCGGCGGAAGAGATCGCCAAGAAGCTGCAGTCCATCGTCTTCCCCGGCATCCAGGGTGGGCCGCTGATGCACGTGATCGCCGCCAAGGCTGTGGCCTTCAAGGAAGCGCTGGAGCCGGAGTTCAAGGCCTACCAGGCGCAGGTGGTGAAGAACGCCCAGGCGATGGCCAAGACCATCATCGCGCGCGGCTACAAGATCGTCTCCGGCGGCACCGAGAACCACCTGATGCTGATCGACATGATCGGCAAGGGCGTCACCGGCAAGGATGCGGAAGCGGCGCTGGGCAAGGCGCACATCACGGTGAACAAGAACGCCGTGCCGAACGACCCGCAGAAGCCGTTCGTCACCTCCGGCCTGCGCGTGGGCACCCCCGCGGTCACCACCCGCGGCTACCTCGAGGCGGACTGCGTGGACCTGGCGAACTGGATCTGCGACGTGCTCGACGCCCCGGCCGACGAGGCGGTGATCGCCGCGGTGCGCGCCAAGGTCGAGGCGCAGTGCAAGAAGTTCCCGGTCTACGGTTGAGGCTGCGGGCATGCGGCTGCGCAGGGTGGGGCTGATCGGCGACCGCGATGACGCGGTCGCCGCCCATCGGGCCATACCCTTGGCGCTGGCCATGGCCGCCGAGGCCACCGGCGTCGGCATCGAGCCGGTCTGGGTGCCGACCACGCAGGTGGGGGACGGCAGCCTGCTGACGGATTTCGACGGCGTGTGGTGCGTGCCGGCCAGCCCTTACCACAGCATGGACGGTGCGTTGAACGCGATCCGCACCGCGCGCGAGCAGTTGATTCCTTTCCTGGGTACCTGCGGCGGGTTTCAGCATGCCGTCGTCGAATACGCACGGAACGTGCTCGGCTGGAGCGACGCCGAGCATGCCGAAGAGTCGCCCGACGCGGTTCGCCCGGTGATCGTGCCGCTGGCGTGTTCGCTGGTGGAGACGACGGATGCGGTGCACCTCGTCGACGGTTCGATCCTGGCCGGAGCGTACGGTCAGGCGGACGTCGCCGAGGGCTACCACTGTCGCTACGGTCTCTCCGAAACCTTCCGCAGCGCTATTGAAGGCGGTCCGCTGCGGGTGTCCGCGGTGGACGACGTCGGCGACGTCCGCGGCGTGGAGCTGGACGGCCATCCGTTCTTCGTCGCCACCTTGTTCCAGCACGAACGCCATGCGCTGCATGGACGGCTGCCGCCGGCCGTGCATGCTTTCGCGCAGGCGATCAACGTCATGGACTGATCATGCATTGCCCCTTCTGCCAGCACGAAGACACCCGCGTGATCGACTCGCGCCTCGCCGACGACGGTGCCACGGTGCGCCGCCGTCGCGAGTGCCCGCAGTGCGGCGAGCGCTTCAACACCTTCGAGACCGCCGAGCTGAAGCTGCCGGCGATCGTGAAGAGCGGCGAGCGGCGCGAGGCGTTCGACGAGCGCAAGCTGCGCACCAGCTTCGAGCGCGCGCTGCAGAAGCGCCCGGTGGCCAGCCAGGACGTGGACAACTCGGTGCGCGAGATCATCAACGACCTGCGTCGCAGCGGTGAACGCGAGGTGCCTTCGCGCCATATCGGCGAGCTGGTGATGCGCGAGCTGGGCAAGCTCGACCAGGTCGCCTACGTGCGTTTCGCCTCGGTCTACCGTCGTTTCGAGGACGTGCAGGCGTTCCGCGAAGAGATCGAGAAGCTGGAGCGCGACCTGCCGGAGCTGGAAAAGCTGCAGCTCTCGCTGCTCGGCGCCGACCCGGCGCGCAAGGCGCGCAAGGGCGAGAAGTAGTCGCCCCGGCGGTATGCTGCCGGCCGGATCCGCCGCCGACCGAACCGCCATGCCGTTTTCCGCCATCGACCATGCCCACATGGCCCGCGCGCTCGCGCTGGCCGAGCGCGGGCTCTACACCACCCAGCCCAATCCGCGCGTCGGCTGCGTGATCGCTTCCGGTGACACCGTGGTCGGCGAGGGCTGGCACCGACGGGCCGGCGGCCCGCACGCCGAGGTGTTCGCCCTACGCGACGCCGGCGAGCGGGCGCTTGGCGCCACCGCCTACGTCACGCTGGAACCCTGTGGCTTGCACGGGCGCACGCCGCCGTGCGCGGACGCGTTGATCGCCGCCGGCATCGCCCGCGTGGTGATCGCCGCCGAGGACACCTCGCAGGCCGAAGGCGCCGGTCTGGCGCGCCTGCGCGCGGCCGGCATCGTGGTGGAGACGGGGCTGATGCGCGAGCCGGCGCGCGCGCTCAATCCCGGTTTCTTCAGCCGCATCGAGCGCGGCCGGCCGTATGTGCGGGTGAAGCTGGCGATGAGCTTGGACGGGCGCACTGCACTGGCCAACGGCGCCTCGCAGTGGATCACCGGCGAGGCGGCGCGCGCCGACGGCCAGCGCTGGCGCGCGCGCAGCTCGGCGATCCTGGCCGGCAGCGGCACCGTGCTGGCGGACAATCCGCGCCTGACCGTGCGCCTGCCCGCCGGCGAGGACTTCACGCCGCCGCTGCGCGTGCTGCTGGACCGCGACCTGCGCATCCCCGCGCGCTTCCACGTGATGGACGGCAGCGCGCCGACCCTGCTGTTGCACGACCGGGTGATCCCGGCGCCGGTGCCGGTGCCCGAGGGCATCGAGCATGCCGGGGTGGCGGTCGACCACAACGGGCGCCTGGCGCTGGATGAGATCCTCGCCTTGCTGGCGGCCCGCGGCGTCAACGAACTGCACGTCGAGGCCGGTCCGCGCCTCGGTGGTGCGCTGTTCGCCGCCGGTCTGGTCGACGAGCTGCTGCTCTACATCGCGCCGACCTTCCTCGGCGACCAGGGGCGCCCGCTGATGGCGCTGCCAACGCTGGACGCGATGGCCGACCGCTGGCAACTGCAGGTGTTCGACCAGCGCATGGTCGGCCCCGACTGGCGGCTGCGCCTGCGGAGCGCGGCATGAGTGTCGCGCCGCTGGACGCGGTGCGCTGGGGCATCGTCGGCTGCGGCAACGTCACCGAGGTGAAGAGCGGTCCGGCCCTGCAGCGCGCTGCCCATTCCTCACTGGTGGCGGTGATGCGCCGCGACGGTGCCAGGGCGCGCGACTACGCGCAGCGCCATGGCGTGCCGACGTGGTACGACGACGCGCAGGCGCTGGTCGACGACCCGGCCGTCAACGCGGTCTACGTCGCCACGCCGCCGTCCACCCACAAGGCCTACGCGCTGATGGCGATCGCCGCGGGCAAGCCGGTTTACGTGGAAAAGCCGATGGCGATCGACGCGGCCGAATGCCAGGCGATCATCGACGCCGGCCGGTCGGCGGGCGTGCCGGTGTTCGTCGCCTACTACCGCCGCGCCTTGCCGCGCTTCCGCCGGGTGCGCGAGCTGCTGGATTCCGGTGCGATCGGTACGCCGCGCTCGGTGCACGTCTCGCTGCATCAGCCGCTGCACCCGCGCTACACCGATCCGGCCGGTTCGCACTGGCACGTGCAACCGGCGATCTCCGGCGGCGGCCTATTCATGGACCTGGGCTGCCACACGCTCAACCTGCTTGACTGGCTGTTCGGCCCGATCGCCACCGCGAAGGGGCTGGCCACCAACCAGCTCGGCGCCTATGCCGTCGAGGACAGCGTGGCGATGGGCTACGCCTTCGCCAGCGGCCTGGTCGGCACCGGCCTGTGGCAGTTCGGCAGCTTCCGTTACGAGGACCGCATCGAGATCACCGGCGACCGGGGGCGGCTCGCTTTCGCCACCTTCGGCGACGGCCCGATCGTGCACGAGACCGCGCAGGGCAGCGAAAGCTTCGTCGAGGCCAACCCGCCACACATCCAGCAGCCGCTGATCGAGACCATCGTGGCCGAACTGCGCGGCGAGGCGGGGGCCTGCCCGTCCACTCCGGAGGCGGCCCTGCGCACCGCGTGGGTGATGGACCAGGTGCTGGCCGACTGGCGTCGGGCGACCGGGCAGGCGATCGGCCGGTAGACGCGACGGGCGTCGCCCTGGCCGGCCCGCCCGGGTTCCGCGTCAGCGCTCGAAGTCGATCACGACCTTGCCGAAGTGCTGCCCGGAGGCCATGAACTCCATCGCCTCGCGCAGTTGGTCGAAGCCGAAGACGCGGTCGACCACCGGCTCCAGACGGCCCTGCTCGATCGCCGCGACCATGCGCTCGTGCTGCTCCAGCGGCGCCACCGAGAGTCCCTGGATACGCAACCGCTTCAGCACGGCCTGGGTGAGGCGGATGGACGCCTCGTCGCCGCCCATGAAGCCGACCACGCCGATGAAGCCGTGCATGGCGGCGGCGTCGATCGATTGCGCCAGGGTCGCCGCGCCGACGGTCTCGATCACGGCATCCACGCCCAGGCCGCCGGTCGCTTCGCGGACCAGCGGACTCCACTGCGGGTGCCGGCGGTAGTTGATCACGATGTCGGCGCCCAGTCCCTGCGCGCGTTCCAGCTTCTTGTCGCTGGACGACAGCACGATCGTCCGCGCGCCCCGCAGCCGGGCGAACTGCAGGGCGAACAGGGATACGCCACCGGTGCCGAGGATCAGCACCGACTGTCCGCTGGTCAGCTGTGCCAGGTCCAGCGCCTGCCAGGCAGTCAATGCGGCGATCGGCAGCGTGGCGGCCTGGCGGTGGTCGAGATGCCGCGGTGCGCGGGCGAGGGCGTAGGCATCGAAGCAGGCCAGGTCGCGCATCACGCCGTCGTCGGGGCCGCCGGGTTCGGCGCCGACCCATTCCGGGCGGATCGCGCCGGCCAGCCAGCGTGCCTTGTACAGCGTGGTGACGCGGTCGCCGGGTCGGAAACGCTGCACGCCCTCGCCGACTGCCACCACCGTGCCCGCGCCGTCGGACACCGGCACCAGCGGCAGTTCCACCCCGCGATAGAGCTCGCCGCGAGCCACCAGCAGGTCGCGGTAGTTGAGTGCGGCGGCCTGCATTTTCACCAGCACCCGGCCAGGGCCTGGTTGTGGCTCCGGCAGCTCGGTGCGTTGCAGGTGGTCCAGCCCGAAGGCGTTCAGTCGATAGGCGCGCATGGCGTTGCTCCGAGGAAGGGAGGCGGCATGGTGGGCCGGCAGTCGTCGGGTGATAATCAGCCAACCATGCACTTTATTTATTCGAAAAATGAATGAATCATTCGAGCTGACGCCGACCCGCGTACGCGAGCTGCGCGCCTTTGCCGCGTCGGCCCGGCTGCTCAACTTCTCGCAGGCGGCGCGCGAGGTGGGATGCACGCCCTCGGTGCTCAGCCGGCGCATCGCCTCGCTCGAGGCGGCCGTGGGCGCGCGGCTGTTCCTGCGCACCACGCGGCGCGTGGCGCTGACGGCGCGCGGCGAGCAACTGCTCGTGCATTGCGAGCGGCTGGATGCCGTGCTCGGCGAGCTGGCGGAGGAGTTGCACCCGCAGCAGGGCGAACTGCACGGAAGGCTGCGCGTCCACCTGCCGCGCAATTACGGCATCCATCGCATCGCGGCGTTGCTCGCGCGGTTCATGGTGGTGCATCCCTCGGTGCGCATCGAGGCGACCTACGACGACGCCTATGCCGACCTGGTGGCCTCCCGGGTCGATCTCGCGGTGCGGGCCGGCCGGCTCGTCGATTCGCAACTGGTCGCCCGCCGCGTCGGCACGATGCGCCGTTACCTGTGCGCGACGCCGGCCTACCTCGAGCATGCGCCGCCGCTGCGCGATCCTGCCGACCTGAAGGACCACCGCTGCCTGGCCTTCAGCGGCCTGCGTACGGGCACGCTGTGGCAGTTCACCCGGCAGCGCCAGCGGCGTTCGGTGAGGATCGATCCCGTCATGCAGACCAACGACTCCAAGGCGATCCGCGATGCCGTGCTGGCCGGCGTGGGCATCGGTGTCCAGGGCGACTACATGGGCGATCCGCTGATCACCTCGGGCGAACTGGTCGAGGTGCTCCCGGACTGGCAACTGAGCCAGTCGCCGATCCACCTGGTCTGGCTGCCCGGCGCCGACCGCGTACCGGCGGTACGCACCCTCATCGATTTCCTGGCCCGCGAGCTGGGCGGCCGCTGAGACGCGCTGTTCGCCCCGGTGGACGCCGCCGGGCGGGTCGGTGCGGGGCTTGGTGCTAGAATCCGCGGGCCGGTTCGCCGGCAAGACAATTCAGCGACGTCTTCAGGGCGGGGCGAAACTCCCCACCGGCGGTAGGTGCCTTCGGGCACGAGCCCGCGAGCGCTCGCGACGCCCGTCGCGAGGTCAGCAGATCCGGTCCAAGTCCGGAGCCGACGGTCACAGTCCGGATGAAAGAAGACGGCCAGTGCGGCGCCTCCCGTGGGCGACGCGCCTGCCTCATGCCTTGGGGCGTTCTCGCTTGTGCCTGAGGAGAACGTTTCATGTTTACCGGAATCATCCAGAGCGTGGGCCGCATCGTGCGGCTGGAGCCCCGTGGCGGCGACGTGCGACTGCACGTGGATACCGCCGACCTCGACCTCGCCGACGTGCAGCTGGGCGACTCGATCGCCGTCTCCGGCGTGTGCCTCACCGCGGTGACGCTGGAAGCGCGCGGCTTCAGCGCGGACGTGTCCAACGAGACGCTGTCGCTGACCACGCTTGGCCGGCACAAGGCCGGCGATCCGGTGAACCTTGAGAAGGCGCTGCGGCTGGCCGACCGTCTCGGCGGCCACCTGGTCTCCGGTCACGTCGATGGCGTCGGCAAGGTGGTGGCCATCGCCCCGGACGGCCGCTCGCAGCGCTGGACCTTCGAGGTGCCGCCGGCGCTGGCGCGCTACATCGCCGCCAAGGGCTCGGTGTGCATCGACGGCACCAGCCTGACCGTGAACGAGGTCGACGGCACGCGTTTCGGCGTGAACCTGATCCCGCATACAGTCGAGCACACCGCCTTCCACGCGCGCCGCGTCGGTGACGCGGTGAACATCGAGGTGGACGTGATTGCGCGCTACGTCGAGCGACTGATCGGTGGCGGGCAGGCATCCGGCATCGACGTCGATTTCCTCAAGCAACACGGCTTCGCCTGAACTCCCATCCCGTCATTCCGGCGAAAGCCGGAATCCAGTGCCTTTTGCTTTCAAATGACCTGCAAAAACACCGTCGCTGGATTCCAGCTTTCGCTGGAATGACGCATTTCCCCAGCATTCCGGATACCCCATGAGCTTCAACACCATCCCCGAGATCCTCGAAGACATCCGCGCCGGCCGCATGGTCGTGATCCTCGACGACGAGGACCGCGAGAACGAGGGCGACATCGTCATGGCCGCGCAGATGGTGCGGCCGGAAGACGTGAACTTCATGGTGCGCGAGGCGCGCGGCCTGCTGTGCCTCACGCTCACCGAGCAGCGCACGCGCCAGCTCGGCCTCAAGCCCATGGTCAGCGACAACACCTCGCCGTACCACACCAACTTCACCGTCTCGATCGAGGCGGCCGAGGGCGTCACCACCGGCATCTCGGCGCACGACCGCGCGCGCACCATCCAGGTGGCAGTGAAGTCCGACGCGAAGCCGCAGGACCTGTCCCAGCCGGGCCACGTGTTCCCGCTCACCGCGCAGCCGGGTGGCGTGCTGACCCGCGCGGGCCATACCGAGGCGGGCTGCGACCTGGCCGCGCTGGCTGGGCTGGAACCGGCCTCGGTGCTGATCGAGATCCTGCACGAGGACGGCTCGATGGCGCGCCGCCCCGAGCTGGAGGTCTTCGCGCAGAAGCACGGCCTGAAGATCGGCACCATCGCCGACCTGATCCGCTACCGGCTGGAGACCGAGAAGACCGTCGAGCGCGTGCACGAAGAGGACGTGCAGACCGAGTTCGGTCCGTTCCGCCTCATCGCCTACCGCGACGCGATCCGCCGCGGCCTGCACTTCGCCCTGGTGCGCGGCACGGTGGATGACGGTGCCCCGGTGCTCGCCCGCGTGCACATGCGCAACACCTTGTCCGACGTACTGCACCTGACCCGCGACGACCTCGGCCTCACCGTCACCGCCGCGCTGCGCCGGATCGCCGACGAGGGCCGCGGCGTGCTGCTGGTGCTGTCCGGCGAGGACACCCCCGAGGCGCTGCTGGCGCGGCTCAAGGGCCAGCCGGCGACGATCAGCGCGGAGGACGCGCAGCACAACCAGTGGCGCCAGCTCGGCCTGGGCGCGCAGATCATGACTGACCTCGGCGTGCACCAGCTGCGGGTGATCGGCACGCCGCGCAAGCTGGTCGGCCTGGGTGGGTTCGGGCTGGAAGTGGTCGAGTACGTGTGAGCGAGAAGTGAGTGGAGAGGAGTGAGAAGCGAGAGAAGGCGGTCACCGCAGACGGGCAACCCATCGCGCTGTAGACCGCTGCCGGCCCTCTCCGTGACACTCCGCATGCACATGCTCCACTCTCACTCCTCACTCCTCACTCCTCTTCCCTCACTCCTGGCCCTGAAGCCATGCCCCGCATCCGCCTGATCGCCCCCTCCGGCTACGCCGCCGACCCCGCCGCGATGACCCGCGGCGTGGCGCGCCTGCGCGCGGCCGGCTACGCGGTGGAGAACGAGGCGGTGCTGGGGCGGTCGATGCTGCGTTTCGCCGGCACCGATGCCGAGCGCGCGGCCGATCTCAACGCGCTGGCCAGCGCCGACACCCTGCCGGACATCGCCCTGGTCACCCGTGGCGGCTACGGCGCGGCGCGACTGCTGGAGCACCTGCATTACGACGCACTGCGCGAGCGGCTGGCCGGCAGCACGCTGGCGCTGGTCGGCCACAGCGACTTCACCGCGCTGCAGCTGGCGTTGCACGCGCACGGCAGCCTGGTCACGTTTTCCGGCCCCCTGCTCGCCGACCTGGGCGCGGAGCCGGAGGATGCCGTGACGCTGGCGCAGTTCCGCCAGGTGCTGTCCGCGCCGTCCGCCGAGGTCGACTGGGCCTGCAACGGCGATGCCCGGCTGGACGTCGAGGGTACGCTGTGGGGCGGTAACCTCGCCGTGCTTTGCAGCCTGCTCGGCACGCCGTATTTCCCGCGGGTCGACGACGGCATCCTGTTCGTCGAGGACGTCGGCGAGCCGCCGTTCCGCATCGAGCGGCTGCTCTGCCAACTGCACCTGTCCGGTGTCCTCGGTCGCCAGCGCGCGCTCGTGCTCGGGCGATTCAGCGATTGCCGGCCCGGTCCCCGCGACAACGGTTACACCCTGGACGCGGCGTTCGCGCAATTGCGTGCCGTGGCCGGCATCCCGGTGATCGACGGCCTGCCGCACGGCCACGGTACCGGCCAGCTGACCCTGCCGTTCGGTACGCCGGCCCGCCTGCGTGTCGACGGCCCGGCTGCCCGGCTGGCCTTCTCCGGCTATCCCCATCACGGCTAGCCGCCCGCCGCGAGCGGGGGGCGCCGCAAACCCGTAAAATGCGCGGTCTGCCCCGGGCCGCGCGCCCACCGAGGACGACTGCATGAAAACCATCGAAGGCAACTTCGCCACGCCCAAGGGCCGCTTCGCCATCGTCGCGGGCCGCTTCAACGGCTTCGTGGTGGAGCCGCTGGTGGCCGGCGCGCGTGACGCGCTGGTGCGCCATGGCGTGAAGGACGACGACATCGAGCTGATCCGCGTGCCGGGCGCCTGGGAAATCCCGTTCGCTGCGCAGAAGGCTGCCGCCTCCGGCAGGTACGCTGCGGTGATCGCGCTGGGCGCGGTGATCCGTGGGGCCACCCCGCACTTCGACTATGTCGCCGGCGAGTGCGCCAAGGGCCTGGCCAAGGCGGGCATGGATACCGGCGTGCCGGTCGCCTTCGGCGTGTTGACCACCGACTCCATCGAGCAGGCCATCGAGCGCTCCGGCACCAAGGCGGGCAACAAGGGCGCCGACGCGGCGCTGGCCGCGCTGGAGATGGTCAACCTGTACGGGCAGCTGTGATGGCCGCGCAGGGTTCGGGCATCGACGCCAACGCACGCTCGCGGGCCCGCCGCCGCGCGCTGCAGGCGCTGTATGCGTGGCAGCTCTCCGGCAGCCACATGAACGCGGTGATCGAGCAGTTCCGCCACGAGCAGGACATGGAAGTGGCCGACCTCGAGTACTTCGAGGATCTGCTGCACGGCGTGGAGGCCAACGTCGAGCAGCTCGACGCCAGCCTGCGCCCGCACCTGGATCGCGAGGTGGCGCAGGTCGATCCGATCGAGCGCGCCGCACTGCGCCTGGCCGCCTACGAGCTGGCCCATCGCCCGGACGTGCCTTACCGCGTGGTGATCAACGAGGCGATCGAGGTCACCAAGCGCTTCGGCGCCGACCACGGCCACAGCTATGTCAACGGCGTGCTGGACAAGCTGGCCGCGCAGCTGCGCGCGGTGGAGAAGCGCGGCTGATGCGTGGCGTGCTCGTGCTCGGCTCGGCTCCGTCGGCGCCGCTGCTCGAGACCGCGCGCCTGCGCCTGCGCCAGCACCGGGTCGACGACCTGGAGGCACTGCACGCGATCTGGTCCGATCCGGTCGTCTACCGCTGCATCGGCGGCAAGCCGGCGACCCGGCAGGACGTGTGGTTCCGGCTGCTGCGCTACGGCGGCATGTGGCCGATGCTCGGCTACGGTTACTGGGCGATCGAGGACAAGGCGACCGGCTTGTTCGCCGGGGATATCGGCTATGCCGACTTCCAGCGCGAGATCGAGCCGGCGCTCGACGGCATGCCCGAGCTCGGCTGGGCAGTGGCGCCGGCCTTCCATGGCCGCGGTTACGCCAGCGAGGCGCTGGCGGCGATCACCGCCTGGGGCGATGTGCACTTCGGCGCGCACCGCGATGTCTGCATCATTTCGCCGGACAACCCCGCCTCGATCCGTGTGGCGGAAAAGGGCGGCTTCCGGCACTGGTACGACACGATGTTCAACGACGCGCCGATCGGCGTGTACGCGCGCGACGTGCCGGCCACGGGCGCACGCTGATGGAATTCCGCCTGATCGACCGCCTGCAGGCGCTGACCGCGCAGGCGCGCGACGACGTGCGGCTGGGCATCGGCGATGACGCTGCCCTGCTGGCCGTGCCGGCCGGTCAGGAGCTGGCGGTGGCGATCGACACCCTGGTCGAAGGCGTGCATTTTCCGCGCGGCACGGCAGCGGCCGACATCGGCTGGAAGGCGCTGGCGGTGAACCTGTCCGATCTGGCCGCGATGGGCGCCACGCCGGCCTGGGCATTGCTGGCGCTGACCCTGCCGGTGCAACCGGCCGAAGCACAGCAGGCGCTGGTCGACGGGCTCGCCGACGGTTTCGCACAGCTGGCGCGCTCGCATGGCGTGGCCCTGGTCGGCGGCGACACCACGCGCGGGCCCTTCGTGTTGTCGGTGGCGGTGCATGGTTTCGTGCCGCCGGGACAGGCGCTGCGTCGCGATGGCGCGCGCGTGGGCGACCTGGTGTTTGTCACCGGTACGCTGGGCGATGCCGCGGCTGGATTGCAGCGGCTGGCGCCGTCCCCCGATCCGGACGAAGAAAAGCGCCGCGTCGCGCTGCGCGCCCGGCTCAACCGGCCCGAGCCGCGGGTGGCGGCCGGCCTTGCCTTGCGTGGGCGGGCCAGTGCCTGCATCGACGTCTCCGATGGCCTGCTCGCCGATCTGGGCCACGTCTGTATGGCCAGCGGCGTGGGTGCCGAACTCGTTGCACCGATGCTGCCGCTGTCCTCCGCGCTGCTCGGCTGTTGCGACGAGGCGGCGGCGCGCGATTACGCCCTGTCCGGTGGCGACGACTACGAGCTCTGCTTCACTGTGCCGCCCGCGCGCGCCGGCGAGGTGCAGGCCGACCTGGCACGGCTCGGCTGCGGGGCGACCCGCATCGGCCGGATCGTCGCGGGCGACGGCGTGCGCGTGCGCGATGCCGACGGCCAGTGGCTGACGCCGGTCCGCAGCGGCTGGGATCATTTTCCGGACGAGACCGCCCGCCCATGATTGCCGCCGATCGCAAGACCCTCACGCCCGTCCAGCGCCGCCAGCTCATCACCTCGCCGGCCGGCTGGATCGCCTGTGGCTTCGGCTCCGGGCTGGTGCCGAAGGCGCAGGGCACGGCCGGTTCGCTGGTGGCGATCCTGCCATGGCTGTGGATGCGGCATCTGCCGTTACCTACCTATGCGCTGGTGGTCGCCATCGTGTTCGTGATCGGTATCTGGGCCTGTCAGGTGGCCGGGCGCCAGCTCGGCGTCGACGACCATCGCGCGCTGGTGATCGACGAGTTCGTCGGCCAGTGGATCGCGCTGGTGCCGGCGGTGCTGGCGCCGTGGTGGACGGTGCTTGCGGGTTTCGTGCTGTTCCGACTGTTCGACGTGGGCAAGCCCTGGCCGATCGCCTGGCTGGACCGCCGCCTGAAGGGTGGTCTGGGCGTGATGGTGGACGACGTGGTCGCCGGCATCTTTGCCGCCGTGGCCCTGGGCCTGCTGGCACGGACGATTGGCGTGCCGCTGCCCTGGCGTTGACGTTGTCGATGGCATCCTTCGCCAGCTGACCTGATCACGGGAGACCTGACATGCATTATCGCCGCATGGGCCGCACCGGCCTGAAATTGTCTGCCTTCTCGTTCGGTGCCTGGGTGACCTTCGGCCGCCAGGTCGGTCGATCCGAGGCGCGCGAGCTGCTGGCGCTGGCCTACGACCGCGGAGTGAACTTCTTCGACAACGCCGAGACCTACAACGCCGGTGGCGCCGAGGAGCTGATGGGCGACGTGCTGGCCGACCTGCGTTTCCCGCGCGACAGCTACTGCGTGTCGAGCAAGGTGTACTTCGGTGCGACGACGGATCCGAAGCCGACCCAGCGCGGCCTGTCGCGCAAGCATGTGATCGAAGCCTGCCACCAGGCGTTGGCCCGGCTGAAGGTGGACTATCTGGACCTGTACTTCTGCCACCGTCCCGATCCGGAAACGCCGATCGACGAGACCGTGGCGGCGATGGACCTGCTGGTGCGCCAGGGCAAGGTGCTGTACTGGGGGACCAGCGAGTGGCCGGCCGAGGCGATCGAACAGGCGCACCGCATCGCCCATGCCCAGCATATGGCGGCACCGGTGGTCGAGCAGCCTCAGTACAACCTGCTGCATCGCGAGCGCGTCGAGCGCGAGTACGCGCCGCTGTACGAGAGACACGGCATGGGCACCACGATCTGGTCGCCGCTGGCCTCGGGTCTGCTGACCGGCAAGTACCGCGACGGCGTGCCCGACGACGCCCGTCTGAATCAGCCGGGCTACGAGTGGCTGCGCGACGAGTTGCTGGACAAGGGCCGCGGGCGTGTGGCGCGGGCGCAGCGGATCGAGCCGATCGCACTGGAGCTGGGCGTGTCGATGGCCCAGCTGGCACTGGTGTGGTGCCTGGCCAACCCGCACGTGTCCACCGTGCTGCTGGGCGCCAGCAAGACCGGGCAGCTGGCGCACAACCTGGACGCGCTGGACCTGCTGCCCAGCCTCGATGAGGAAACCCGCAGGCGGATCGAGGCGGCGGTCGGCTGAGCGGCCGGCAGGCGCGGCTTCAGCGGCCGAGGGTCAGCGCCGTGCCTGCATCGATCAACGGCGCCGCGATCAGGATGCGGGCCAGGATCAGGCCCAGCATCACCACCATCGGCGAGAAATCCAGCATGCCGGCGGTGAGCTTGCCGCGCAGCGGTCTCAGCAGCGGCTCCACGATGGCGCCGGCCATGCGCATCAGCGGCTGGTACGGATCGACCTGCAGCATGCTCAGCAGCGACCAGCCGAAGATCAGCACCAGGTAGAACAGCAGCACGAAGTCGATCAGGTCGGCGGCGCCCAGCAGCAGCAGGCCGGCGACGTGCGGCGCCACACCCATCAGGGCGAACAGCGCCGCGCGTTCCAGCACCATCACCAGCCATGCCAGCAGCACGGCGGCGAGGTTGATCCGGCGCCAGTTGGGGACCACCCGCCGGATCGGCGCCAGCACCGGGTTGGTGGCCTTGTACAGGAACTGGCTGAGCGGGTTGTGGAAGTCGGCGCGGGACGCCTCGGCCAGCAGGCGCAGCACGAATAGCGTAGCCACCATGCTGAAAGCCAGCTGGAGGATCACCGAGAGGGCATTGAGCAGGTAGGTCACGTCGGTCGTTCCGGGCTCAGGTCTTGTCCAGTTCCGCGGCCAGTTCGCCGCCGCGGCGGGTGGCGGCGGCCACCGCCCGCGCCACGATACCGGGCAGGTCGTCGCGTGCGAAGCTCTCCAGCGCCGCCTGGGTGGTGCCGTTGGGCGAGGTGACGCGGCGGCGCAGCTCCGACGGTGCCTCGCCGCTCTCGGTCAGCATGCGCCCGGCGCCCAGGCAGGTCTGCGCGGCCAGCGCACGGGCGGTGTCGCGATCCATGCCCTGGGCCACGGCGGCATCCTCCAGCGCTTCGACCAAGGCGAAGAAGTAGGCCGGCGCCGAGCCGGCGATGCCGGTCACCGTGTCCATCAGCGCCTCGTCGTCGACCCAGCGGGTCAGGCCGGCGGCATCGAGTATGTGCTGTGCCTGCGCGCGCTGCGGCGGGCTGACCCGGGCATTGGCGCACAGGCCGGTGGCTCCGGCGCCGATCAGGGCCGGGGTATTGGGCATGCAGCGCACGATCGGCAGGGCGCCGAACCAGCGTTCGAGCTGATCGATCCGGACGCCCGCGGCGATCGAGATCAGCAGTGGCCGCTGGCGCTGGAAGGCTTCGCGCAGTTCCTCGCGGATCGCCGGCATCACCTGCGGCTTGACCGCCAGCAGCACCACCTCGGCGTCGGCCGCGGCCAGCCGGTTCTCGGCGTAGGTGGCGACTCCGAACTCCCGCGACAGCGCCTGACGACCCTCGGGCTGCGGGTCGGAGACGGTGATCGAGGAGGCGGGCACGCCTGTGCGGAGCAGGCCGCCAATGAGGCTGCGGGCCATGTTGCCGCCACCGATGAAGGCGATGCGTGTCATGTTCGCTCCTTTGCAGATCGTCAGCCGGTTACCTTAGCGCACCTGCCTGTGCATGCGTTGCAAAACCGCTGTCGAGGACTGGTCGCGGCGGCCTTGCGGCGAGTAGTATCGAGCCGTTGCGGAAGGGGGAAGTCCGGGGTTGCTTCACGCTGCCGGCGCCGCGCGGGAACACACCGCGAAGAGCGCCGGGGGCATGATGCCGCCGCATCGTCCACCCGGCGCCGCTGCCATTCCAGACGATCGGTTTTGAGGGGGAAACACCCGATGGATATCGCCGAACTGCTCGCCTTCTCGGTGAAGAACAAGGCGTCGGACCTGCATTTGTCGGCCGGCCTGCCGCCGATGATCCGGGTCGACGGCGACGTGCGCCGCATCAACATCCCGGCGCTCGAGCACAAGCAGGTGCACTCGCTGATCTACGACATCATGTCGGACAAGCAGCGTCGCGATTACGAAGAGTTCTACGAGACCGACTTCTCGTTCGAGATCCCCGGCCTGGCGCGCTTCCGCGTCAATGCGTTCAACCAGAACCGCGGCGCCGGTGCGGTGTTCCGTACCATTCCGTCGGAGGTGCTGACGCTGGAAGACCTCGGTGCGCCGAAGATCTTCCGCGAGCTGATCGAGCAGCCGCAGGGCCTGATCCTGGTGACCGGGCCGACCGGCTCGGGCAAGTCCACCACGCTGGCCGCGATGGTCGACCACATCAACAAGACCGAATACGGCCACATGCTCACGATCGAGGACCCGATCGAGTTCGTGCACACCTCGCAGAAGTGCCTGGTCAACCAGCGCGAGGTGCACCGCGACACGCACGGCTTCAACGAAGCGCTGCGCTCGGCGCTGCGCGAAGATCCGGACTACATCCTGGTCGGCGAGCTGCGCGACCTGGAGACGATCCGCCTGGCGCTGACCGCCGCGGAAACCGGCCACCTGGTGTTCGGCACCCTGCACACCAGCTCGGCGGCCAAGACGGTGGACCGCATCATCGACGTGTTTCCGGCCGGCGAGAAGCCGATGGTTCGCTCGATGCTGTCCGAGTCCCTGCGCGCGGTGATCTCGCAGTCGCTGCTGAAGAAGGTCGGCGGCGGGCGCATGGCGGCGCACGAGATCATGGTCGGCATCCCGGCCATCCGCAACCTGATCCGCGAGGACAAGGTCGCGCAGATGTACTCGTCGATCCAGACCGGACAGCAGTACGGCATGCAGACGCTCGACCAGAACCTGCAGGACCTGGTCAAGCGCGGCCTGGTGGCACGCCAGGAGGCGTACGCCTACGCCAAGAACAAGGACATCTTCAAGTGATCGGGGGATAAGGGGGCGGGGAACGGGAAAAGCCAACCGCGATCACAGGCCGCACCGTTCCCGCTCTCCTATCCTCGGTTCATCACTCCCTATTCCCTGTCCCGGGGGGACCCATGAGCGACTTCGACTTCACTTCGTTCCTCAAGCTGATGGTCCACAAGAAGGCCTCGGACCTGTTCATCACGGCCGGCGTGGCGCCCTCGATGAAGGTGCAGGGACGCATCGTGCCGATCACCCAGAGCCCGCTCAGCCCGCAGCAGTCGCGCGACATGGTGTTGAACATCATGACGCCCTCGCAGCGCGAGGAGTTCGAGAAGACCCACGAGTGCCAGTTCGCCATCTCCGCGCAGGGCGTCGGCCGCTTCCGCGTGTCGTGCTTCTATCAGCGCAATTGCGTCGGCATGGTGCTGCGCCGGATCGAGTCGAAGATCCCGACCATCGAGGAGCTGACGCTGCCGCCGGTGATCAAGCAGCTGGCGATGACCAAGCGCGGCATCATCATCTTCGTCGGCGGTACCGGCACCGGCAAGTCGACCTCGCTGGCCTCGATGATCGGTTATCGCAACCAGAACTCGACCGGTCACATCATCACCATCGAGGACCCGATCGAGTACGTGCACAAGCACGAGGGCTGCATCATCACCCAGCGCGAGATCGGCATCGATACCGACAGCTGGGACAACGCGCTGAAGAACACCCTGCGTCAGGCGCCGGACGTGATCATGATCGGCGAGGTGCGTACCCGCGAGACGATGGAGCACGCGATCAACTTCTCCGAGACCGGCCACCTGTGCCTGTGCACGCTGCATGCGAACAACGCCAACCAGGCGATGGACCGCATCCTGCACTTCTTCCCGGAAGACCGCCGGCAGCAGCTGTTCATGGACCTGTCGCTGAACCTCAAGGGCATCGTCGCGCAGCAGCTGATCCCGACCCCGGACGGCAAGGCGCGCCGGGTGGCGGTGGAAGTGCTGCTGGGCACGCCGCTGGTGCAGGACTACATCCGCCAGGGCGAGGTGCACAAGCTCAAGGAGGTCATGAAGGAATCGACCAATCTTGGCATGCGCACCTTCGACCAGAGCCTGGTGGAGCTGTACCACGCCGGCGAGATCTCCTACGAGGACGCGCTGCGCCACGCCGACAGCTCCAACGAGGTGCGCCTGCGCATCAAGCTGGCCCAGGGCGGCGACGCGCACACCCTGTCGCAGGGCCTGGAAGGCGTGGAGCTGGAGGAAACCCGCGACAAGCAGCAGTTCGGCGGCGGCCTGCTGCAGCGCTGATCGGGCGATCTGCGATGGTGCGAAAAAGGCGCCCGCCGGGCGCCTTTTTCATGGGTGGAGGCCGCTGGATCAGTCGTCGCCCGGAGTGATCTTCAGGCCACTGGTGTCGACGCTCTTCACGCCCTTCACCTTCATCGCCACTTCCCTGGCGGCGGTGATCTCCGACTCGCCCGACACGGTGCCGCTCAGCATCACGTGGCCCTGCCTGGTGGTGACCGAGATGTCGGTGGCGTCCACGCCCTTGGTGGTGGCGAACTCCGATTTGACCTTGGTGGTGATCCACGCGTCGGACGTGGCGCGCTCCACCTTGTGCATGTCGGATTTCATCTGCGTCCCGGCCGACGGGTCCTGGGCATTCGCCTGCGCCAGCGGCACGGCGCCGAGCGCGGCGACCAGGATGGCGGTGGACAGGTTGTTGCGGATCGTGGAATGGCGCATGGGGGAACCCTCCTTGCTGTCGTGATGGCTTGCCCGGATGCCTGCGGCGTCCGTGTGGTCATCGCAACAGCGCCGCCGTGAAGGCTCTGTCGCCCGCCATCGGTCGCATTCAGCGGACCATCAAGCATGCGAAGGAGCCGATCACGCCGGACTCACGAAAAAAAGGGGCGCCTGGAGGCGCCCCTGCTCGTACCGGCGATTCGGGCCGGTGCTACTTCCACTCGGTCTGGCTGGTGATGACCAGACCCTTGCCGTCCACGTGGGCCTCGGAGGAAATCGCCTGCACCCGTGCCGCCTGCGCCTGCATCGATGCCAGCTGGGCGTGGGTGCGGGCCGCCGCCTGCTGGCGGGCGGAAGCTGCGGCGGCGGCGTCCGCATCATTGCCGCCGGCCTTGGCCATCGCCTCGCTCATCGCCGCCAGGCTGTCGGCCTTGTCCATCATCAGCTTCACCCAGGACTGGTACATCGCGCCGTCCAGGTGCAGGCGCATCATCTGGCCGGCGTCGCCCCCGGGCTGCTTGAGCGTGTCGGCCAGCTTGGCGTCCTCGCCGTTGCCGATGCCCAGCGCGAGCGCCTTCTCGCCCATCGCGATCCAGCCCGGCTGCGACAGGATGCGCGTCATGTCCGCCGGCAGGGCGACCGGCTTGCCGTCGGCGGTCACCTTCAGCTGCGCCAGCGCGGGGGTCATCATCTGGCCCATCGCCAGCAGGCCGGCCGGGTTGTTGGTGCCGACCACGAGGCGGCCGGTGAAGCCGGGCATGCCCTGGCCGTTGCCGGCATCCAGGCTGTCCAGTGCGATGCGCACGCCGAGCAGGTCGCCGAACGGCGGGATCGCCGCCTTCTGCATGGCCGGGCCGAGCTTGGCGAAGCCGTCGTTGAGGTCGGCGAGCGCCGGGCAGGTGAACGGCTTGGCCGCCACCGCGTCGGCCTGCGCGCTCCAGAACGCGCGCAGTTCGGCCACCGGCAATGCGAAGCTGACGTCGAACGGCGCACTGCCGTCGGTGCCGAGGCCCGGCAGGTTCACCTTCAGTCCGGAGAACGCCTGGGTGATGTCGCTGGCCAGCGACAGGTCCATGCGCATGTCCTGGTGCTTGGCGTCCAGGCGGGTATAGCCGAAGCTCAGCGCCGGCACCCGCGCCGCGATACGGGCGGCATCGGTCTGGCACGAGGCGGGAATCTGCATCTGGTTGGCCACCGGCTCGCCGGTCTTGGCCGACTCGGCCTCGGCGTGGGCCTTGAACATGGCCAGGAACAGCGGGTCCTTGCCGCTGGCGATCAGCGGCAGCAGGCGGGTGAGGTCGACCAGGCCGACGGCCTGCTTGCCGTAGCCCTTGGTCTTGGCCAGCGTGGCCAGGCGACCGTCGTCCTGCAGGCTCTTGGCCGGGCGGTCCAGTCCGAGCGCCTCACGCAGCAAGTGGTCGGAGGCGTCCGCCGGCAGCAGCGCGGCCACGCCCTGCTTGCCGACCGTGGCGAGGATCACCTCGGTGCCCGACTCCTTCGACACGTAGCGGCGGTAGCTGGTACCGCCGACCTTGGCGATGTCGAGCTTCTTGCCGTAGGCACTCTCCAGCCGGCCGATGAAGGCGTCGAAGGCGGCCGGGTCGCTGAGCTGGAAGCGCGCCACCGGGGCCAGGCCGAGGCCGTAGAAGGCCGAGTAGCCCTTGGTGTCCAGCCCGGTGTCCTTGGCGAACTGCTCGATGGTCTTGCCGTCGAACTCGGCGGCGAAGGCGCGCAGCAGGTTGGCGGCGTCCGGATCCTTGGCCTTCAGTTCGTCCGCCGCCGCCTTCATCTGGGCGACCTGGGCCGGCAGCTGGGCATTGGCCTGGGCGAACAGCGCCTCGCGCGTGCTGTCATCGAGCACGTCGAGGTTGGCGGCCACGTACGGCGTGTCGGCCGGCACGAACGCCAGCGGTGCATCCTTGTCCTTGTGACTGCAGGCGGCCAGCAGGATGCCGGCCACGCCCAGCGCCAGAGCGCGCTTCATCGGTCGCATAGTCTTCCCCGTTTCAGTGTGGTGTCGCGGCATCCATTATGCCGCCACGTGGTTTGCCCTTTCCGGCTCAGCGCGCGAGCAGCTCGCTGAGCACCGCCATGCGCATGAACACGCCATTGCCGACCTGCTCGAGGATGCGCGACTGCGCGCCGTCGGCCACCTCCGGCGCGATCTCGATGCCGCGGTTGATCGGCCCGGGATGCATCACCAGACAGCCCTTCCGGGCCAGTGCCAGCCGGCGCGTGTCCAGTCCGAACTGGCGGAAATAGGCGGCCTCGTCGGGCAGTTCGGTCTGAGCCATGCGCTCCTTCTGCAGCCGCAGCATGATCACCGCGTCCACGCCGGCGATTGCCTGGTCGAAATCGTCGAAGAATCGGCACTGCGGGAACTCGGCCGCTTCCGGCATCAGCGCGGCCGGGCCGCACAGGCGGATGTCGGTCACGCCCATCGCGGACAGCGCGTGCACGTCCGAGCGGGCCACGCGCGAGTGCTTCACGTCGCCGCAGATGACCACGCTGAGACTCTCGAAGTCGGGGCGGTGCTGGCGAATGGTCAGCAGGTCAAGCAGCCCCTGGGTGGGATGGGCGCGGTTGCCGTCGCCGGCGTTGATCACCGATACCCCGCTCATGGCATGGCGCACCAGTTCGTCCGGGGTGCCGGAGACCTTGTGGCGGACCACGATGGCGTCCAGGTGCATGGCCTCCAGCGTGTGCAGGGTGTCGTACAGCTCCTCGCCCTTGTTGGCCGAGGAGAAGCCGATGTCGAAGTTCACCACGTCGGCGCCCAGCCGGCGCGCCGCCAGCTCGAACGAGGTGCGCGTGCGGGTGGAAGGCTCGAAGAACAGGTTGAGCACGGTGCGTCCGGACAGCACGTCGATCTTGCGCGTGCCGTGCGCGCAGGCGTCGCGCAGCGCCACCGCGCGGTCGAGCAGGCGCTCGATGGTCGGGCGCGACAGGTTTTCCAGCGTGGTGAGATGGCGCAGGCGTGAGCTCATGGCGGTCCGGTCGGCGAGGTGAGAGGTCAGTGGGATGGGCCGGCTTCGGCCAGCCAGCGTTCGAGGATGACGGCGGCAGCCTCGGCGTCGATCCGTGCGCCGTCGCGGCGCCGCTTGAGCCCGGCGGCGCGGGCGTCGGCGAAGCGCCGCGAGGCTTCGCGCGAACTGTGGCGCTCGTCGACCAGGGCGACCGGCATGCCGTAGCGCGTGCGCACGGCGTCGGCGAAACGCCGGGCCAGGCGGCTGGCCGGCTGCTCGCCGCCCTCCAGGTCCAGCGGCAACCCGACCACCAGGGTGTCCGGCGACCAGCCCTGTTGCAGCCGGTCCAGCGCACTCCAGTCCGGCTGTCCGTCGCGCATGGCGATCGATTCCAGTGCGCGCGCGCTGCCGGTGATGCGGTTGCCGACGGCGACGCCGATCAGCTTGCTGCCGACGTCGAAGCCCAGCACGCAGCTCATCGGACTGCGCTCACGCGTGTCCGGCGTAGCCGGGCAACTGCAGCGGGTCCAGGCCCATCAGGCCGGCGGCCGCGCTCCAGCGCTCGTCCAGCGGGGTGTCGAAGATGATGCGGTCGTTCGCCTCGACCGTCAGCCAGGCATTGTCCTTCAGCTCCTGCTCGAGCTGTCCGGCACCCCAGCCGGAGTAGCCGAGCGCGAGCAGTGCCTGGCGCGGGCCCTCGCCGGCGGCCATCGAGGCCAGGATGTCGCGTGAGGTGGTGATCGACCAGGCGTCGTTGACGCGGAAGCTGGATTCCCAGTGGCCGTGCTCGCGGTGCAGCACGAAGCCGCGTTCCTGCTGCATCGGGCCGCCGATCAGCACCGGGGCGTCGGCCAACTCGGGATCGGCGCACTCCAGTTTCATCTGCGCCAGGATGTCGCCGAGGCGGTATTCGGACAGCTGGTTCACCAGCAGGCCCAGGGCACCGTCCTCGTCGTGCTGGCACAGCAGCACCACGCCACGGGCGAACGGCCCGTCGGTAAGGCTGGGCATGGCGATGAGGAAATGCCCGGCGAGGGAGGAGGGAGGCGTGAGCTGCATGGTCGCCATTGTAGTCGCCGGCGCGCCGCGCTGCCTGCACGGCCGTAAAATCACTTGTTGCGCAGGACGTCGCCGGGCAGGAACTGCCAGGTGCGGGTGATGTACAGCTCGTCCACGCCCTTGTCGCGCGGGATCGGCGGGAATGGCGCGGACAGCCGGACGATCCGCTGTGCAGCGGCGTCCAGCAGCGGCGAGCCGGAGCTCTGGATCACCTTGATGCTGATCACGTTGCCGTCGCGATCCAGACCCACCGTAAGGATCAGCTCGCCGTGCAGTTGGCGTCGCCGGGCCTCCTCCGGGTAGTTCAGGTTGCCGACGCGTTCGACCCGGTCGGACCAGCCGCGGATATAGGCGGCGTAGGCGTATTCGCGGGTGTTGGCCGAGATGTATTTCTTGCGCGGTCGCTTGGCGTAGGCCTCGTTGCGGTTGCGCAGCTCCGCGGCCAACTGGGCGATTTCCTGTCGGCGCTGCAGTTCCGCCGCGCGGTCGGCGGGATCGCTGTCCATCGGGCGCCGCTCGCTGCCGGCGTCCACGCTGAAGCGGCTGTTGCCGGTGGTGGTGACCATGCGGTGCGGCAGCGGCGGCTGCGGCGCCGGGGTGGCGTCGTCCAACGGCGCCGGGGCAATGCCGGGAGTCGGCTTGGGCAGCGGGCCACTGAAGGCGTTGGAGGGGCGCTCGGCGCGGTCGCTGGTGCCGCCGCCGCGGTTGCTCGCCTGGGCCAGGAAGTCGGCCTTGTCCGGCGCCTGCCGGTTGGCCACGTTCACCAGCGTCACATCCAGCGTGGGCAGGCTGGGCTTGGGCTTGACGAAATCGAAGGTGATGCCGAGCAGCAGCACACCGTGCAGCACCAGCGAGAACAGCAGGGTCGCCCCGAACAGATCGGGGCCGGTGGCGCTTTGGACGGGACGACTCACTTAGGCACGGCTTCCTGGGGCGGTCCGTTCGATGGCGTCGAACAGGGTCCCGGCAATGTTAAGGCCGAACTGTGCATCGAGCTCACGCACACAGGTCGGCGATGTGACGTTGATCTCGGTCAGGTAGTCGCCGATCACGTCCAGGCCGACGAAGCGCAGGCCGCGGCGGCGCAGCTCCGGACCGACCTCGGCGGCGATCCAGCGGTCGCGGTCGGACAGCGGTACGCCCTCGCCGCGGCCGCCGGCGGCCAGGTTGCCGCGGAACTCGTTGCCCTGCGGAATGCGTGCCAGCGCATAGGGCACCGGTTCTCCGTCGACCAGCAGCACGCGCTTGTCGCCGGCGCTGATCTGCGGGATGAACTTCTGCGCCACCGCGAACTGCCGGCCCTGGCCATGCGAGTCGCCGCCCAGCAAGGTCTCGAGCATCGAGTTCAGGTTCGGGTCGCCGGCTTTCACGCGGAAGATCCCGCGACCGCCCATGCCGTCCAGCGGCTTGAGCACCGCCTCGCCGTGCTCGTCGACGAAGCGGCGCAGCTCGGCCGGGTCGCGAGCCACCAGGGTGGGGGCCATGCACTGCGGGAAGTGCAGGGCGAACACCTTCTCGTTGCAGTCGCGCAGGGCTCGAGGGTCGTTGATCACCTGGGTGCCATCGCGCTGGGCAGCCTCGAGGACCATCGTGTCGTAGAGAAACTGCTGGTCGACCGGTGGATCCTTGCGCATCAGTGCCACGTCCATCTCGCGCAGGTCACGCCATTGCGCCGGGCCGAGCTCGAACCAGCCGCCCGGGTCGTCCTTCACGCGCAGCGGGGCCAGCCGGGCCCATGGCACGCCGTCGCGCAGCGCCAGGTCCCCCTGTTCCATGTAGAAAAGGGCGTGGCCACGGCGCTGGGCCTCCAGCAGCATGGCGAAGGTGGTGTCCTTCACGATCTTGATGGCGCCGATGGGGTCCATCAGCACGGCGACCGAGAGCGGCATGGGCTTCTCCGGGTGGGGGCAGGGCCATTGCCGGGCCGCTGCGGGGACCGGCATGTTCGCCGACCCGCCGATGCCGGGCAAGGCACGGTCGGCCCGATGGTCATCCTGCCCGGCAGCGGCGGTTAAGCGTTTTCGCGAGCGCGACGCACTGGGCAGCACGCTGCCTTTCGGCTTGACGGGCAGGGGGGCAAGCGGTAAACAGCAACGGCTGGCGAACGTTCTTCGAAAAAACGCGTCATAACAACACCAAGCTGGACATTTTTAATCTGCTGCGATAGCGCCGAAGGCAGCCAAGGTGCGATCGCCGCTTCACCTGAGCCTGGGGCGGGCCGCAGGGGGACTGAGTGAACTTGAACGTGAGTGCTAACGGTCTGGCCGGTCTGAAGGTCATGGTGATCGACGACTCCAAGACCATCCGGCGCACCGCCGAAACCTTGCTGAAGAAGGAAGGCTGCGACGTGCTGACCGCCGTCGACGGCTTCGAGGCGCTGGCCAAGATCTCCGACCAGAAGCCGGCGATCATCTTCGTCGACATCATGATGCCGCGCCTGGATGGCTACCAGACCTGCGCGCTGATCAAGAACAATCCGCTGTTCCGCTCCACGCCCGTCATCATGCTCAGCTCGAAGGATGGCTTGTTCGACAAGGCCCGTGGCCGCATCGTCGGCGCCGAGCAATACCTGACCAAGCCGTTCACGCGCGACGAACTGCTCGGCGCGATCCACCGTCACGTCGGTGCGGCAGTCTGACATGTGCGAAAGCGGCGTCTGAGGGGAGGCCTGTGGCAAAGATTCTCATCATCGACGACTCGCCGACCGACGTGCGGGTCTTCACTACCCTGCTGGAAGGGGCCGGTCATGCCGTGTCCGCGGTCAGCACGGCCGAGGAAGGCATCGAGCGCGTGCGCGCGGACCTGCCGGACCTGGTGATCATGGATGTGATCATGCCGGGCATGAACGGCTTCCAGGCCACCCGCACGCTCACGCGCGACCCGGCCACCTCGAACATCCCGATCGTGATGATCACCACCAAGTCGATGGAAACCGACCGCGTGTGGGGACTGCGCCAGGGTGCCCGTGCCTTCATCACCAAGCCGGTGAAGGAAAAGGAACTGCTGGCCTGCATCAACGACCTGTTGCCGAGCGCGGCATGAACCAGCCGGCCAATCTCTCACCGTTCGAGGTTCTCGCCCGCTACGAGCGGCTTTCCCTGGCCCATGCCTCGGACACCCGCCAGACGATGGAGGCGCCTGGCCTTTGGCGCGGCATCGGCTACCGAGTGGGTAGCCGGCTGTTCGTCAGCAGCATCGACGAGATCAACGAACTGCTCGCGGTACCCGTGATGACCACGGTGCCGGGCACCCAGCCCTGGCTGCTCGGCGTGGCCAACGTGCGCGGCAACCTGGTCCCGGTGATCGACCTGGGCCGGTTCCTGTTCGGTACGCGCACCCAGGTCACCGAGCGCACCCGCCTGCTGATCGTGCGGCAGGGTGGTGGCAACGTCGCGCTGATGGTCGATGAGGTATTCGGCCAGCGTACGGTGGACGAGGTGCAGCGTCGCGATGCCGAGCCGGAGGATGATCCTCGCCTGGCGCGCTTCGTCGACGACCGCGTCGGCGAGCAGAAGCTGGCGTTGTTCAGCATGGGGCGGCTGGTACGCGCCCCGGATTTCCGTCAGGCCGCGGCCTGACGGGTGGTAAGACGGTTGGGGCGGCGCCCGCTGGCGCCGGGACAGGGGCGGCAAGTTTCGGGTTCGGGCACCTGGCAGGATCGGCGCGCAAACCCACGGGTTGTGGAAGGGTGAGGTGAACATGAGCACTACAGGGGGCATCGGCAAGGAGCGCGGCTATACCGGCCTGATCGTTCTGCTGCTGATCTCGATCGGTTTGGCGGCCGTGGACTTCGTGCTGCTCAACCAGAAGAACGCCGAGGACCGCGAGGCGGTCGGCCTGACCACGCAGATCCAGGTGCTCTCGCAGCAGACCGCGAAGTACGCGATCGAATCGGCCGACGGCAACGTCAACTCCTTCCAGGAGCTGGCCAGCACCCGCAACGCCATCGACTCGGCGGTGCAGCGACTGGCCAAGGGCGACCCCGCCGGCGGCATGCAGCCCTACGCCGACAACAACGCCTCGCCGGCCGGTCGGGCGGTGAGCGCGCTGCAGAACGCCTGGTCCCAGCTCGACGGCGACATCGGCAAGATCCTGTCGAACAAGGCGGTGGTGCTCGATTCGGCCAGCCGTGCCGACACCCTGTCCAAGCAGATTCCGCTGCTCAACTCGAGCACCGAGCAGGTGGTCAACATCCTGCAGCAGCGCAACGGCAGCGCCGACCAGATGCTCGGCTCCTCGCGCCAGATGCTGGTGGCCGACCGCATGATCCGCCGCGTGCAGGAGGTGCTGCAGGGCGGCGACTCGGCGCAGTCGGCCGCGGACGGCCTCGCCCGCGACGCCCAGCTGTACGGCACGGTGCTCAACGGCCTGCTGGAAGGCGACAGCGCCGCCGGCATCCGGGCGATGAACGACGCCAACGCGCAGAAGATCCTCAAGGGTATGCAGCAGAGCTGGACCCAGCTGCAGGACCCGGTGTCCAAGCTGGTCTCCGCCGCCGGCAACATCATCGACGTGAAGAACGCCGGCAACCAGGCCTCGCTGGACTCGCAGAACGTGCTGCTGCGCGCCAACGAGCTGGCCGACCAGATCGGCAAGCTGCCGCTGCGCCGGCTGTTCCCCAACCTGTGGTGGGGCATCTTCGGCGCGATCGGCACCGTCGCTTTCGCGCTGCTGCTGGTGTTCCAGCTGGTGCGCGACCAGCGCAGGCGCTTCCAGGACTCCGCCGAGCTGAACCAGCGCAACCAGGAGGCGATCATGCGCCTGCTGGACGAAATGGGCTCGCTCGCGGAAGGCGACCTGACGGTGAAGACCACCGTGTCGGAGGACATCACCGGCGCGATCGCCGACTCGGTGAACTACGCCATCGACGAGCTGCGCACACTGGTGACCACGATCAACGAGACTTCCGAGCAGGTGTCCTCGTCGGCGCAGGAAACCCAGACCACTGCACGCCAACTGGCCGAATCGGCGCAGGCGCAGGCACAGCGGATCAGCACCGCGACCTCGGCGATCAACGAGATCGCCAGCCTGATGGACGGCGTGTCGAAGGACTCCGCCGAATCGGCCGAAGTGGCCGAGCGCTCGGTGCAGATCGCCTCGCGCGGCGCCGAAGTGGTGCGTGAGACGATCTCGGGCATGGACTCGATCCGCGACCAGATCCAGGAGACCTCAAAGCGCATTAAGCGCCTGGGTGAGTCTTCGCAGGAAATCGGCTCGATCGTGGAACTGATCAACGACATTGCCGAGCAGACCAACATCCTCGCGTTGAACGCGGCCATCCAGGCGGCCTCGGCCGGTGAGGCGGGCCGGGGTTTCGCGGTGGTGGCGGACGAAGTGCAGCGCCTCGCCGAACGCTCGGCGAGCGCGACCAAGCGCATCGAGACGCTGGTGCAGGCGATTCAGTCCGATACCAACGAGGCGGTGAGCTCGATGGAGCAGACCACCGCCGAGGTGGTGTCCGGTGCCCGCAAGGCCGAGGACGCCGGCAGCGCGCTGGGCGACATCGAGCGCGTGTCGCACGACCTCTCGGCACTGATTCAGAGCATCTCCACCGCGGCGCGCGAGCAGTCCGCGGCGGCGACCGACATCTCCCAGTCGATGAACGCGATCCAGGAAATCACCTCGCAGACCTCGCAGGGTGCCAGCCAGACCGCGGACTCGATCGGTTATCTGGCGCAGTTGGCGAGCGATCTGCGCCGCTCGGTGGCTCACTTCAAGCTGCCGGGTTGATTCGGGCATTCACGACAGGGGGCAACCTCGCCGGTTGCGCTATGCCTTAAAGGCGCAGCCGCAGAGAGGGGCGCATGAGACTTCAAGACCACATCGATTTCACCACCCTGCAGTGGGTCAAGCCCGAGCTCGACGACACGCTTGCGGCTGCCCGCGACGCGCTGGAGTCGTACGTCGACAACCCGGGCAACCGGGATGCGATGCGCTCCTGCGCGGACAGCCTGCACCAGGTGCACGGCACGCTGCAGATGGTCGAGCTGTACGGCGCGGCGATGGTCGCCGACGAGATGGAGTCGCTCTCCATTGCGCTGCTCGAAGACCATGTCGCCGAGCGTGAAGAAGCCTACGCCGCGCTGATGCGCGGCCTGATGCAGCTCCCGGACTACCTTGAGCGGCTCTCCAGCGGCCATCGTGACGTGCCGGTGGTGCTGCTGCCGTTGCTGAACGACCTGCGCGCCAGTCGCAAGATGGCTGCACTGACCGAGGTGGCGCTGTTCAGCCCTCGGCTGGAGAACCCGCTGCCGGCCGAAGCTCCACCGGCAGTCAGCGAGGCCCAGGCGCTTGCGCTGCGCAGCCGCGTGGCCGACCTGCGCCTTCGTTTCCAGCAGCAGCTGCTCGGCTGGTTCCGTGGCCAGAATCCGGCACAGCAACTGCAGGGCATGCGCGACACCCTCAATGCCATCACCGGTTGCTGCCACAGCACCGCCGGCAGGCGGCTCTGGTGGATCGCTGCCGGTACCGTCGAAGGCCTCGAGCAGGGTTGCCTGAAGGAGCAGTCGGCCGAGGTGCGCCAGCTGATCGGCAAGGTCGACCGCAGCATTCGCCAGATGCTCGAGCACGGCGAGGAGAGCCTGCGGGGTGGTGACGCCGACGACCTCGCACGCAAGTTGTTGTTCATCGTCGCGCAGGCGAAGCAGCGCAGCCCCCAGATGGAGCTGCTGCGCAGGACCTACGCGCTCGACAGCCTGCTGCCGGATGCGGCCGAACTGGAGCACGCGCGCGGCTCGATGGCCGGCCACAATCGCGCGCTGCTCGATTCGGTCTCGCGCGCGCTGAAGGACGACCTGTTGCGTGTGAAGGAGGCGCTGGACCTGTTCCTGCGCCAGCCCGATGCCGATCCGTCACAGCTGGCCACCCAGAGCGAGGTGCTCGAGCGCGTCGGCGACACCCTGGGCATGCTCGCGCTTACCGTGCCGCGCCGGGTGGTCAACGAACAGCGCCGCGTGCTGGAGGAAATCGCCAGCCGCATGCGCGCGCCGGAAGACGAGACCCTGCTCGATGTGGCCGGTGCGCTGCTCTACGTCGAGGCATCGCTGGACGATCACATCGAGAGCCTGGGCAGCAACGAGGAGCAGCCGGATCCCGATGTGCAGGCCGCGCCGACGCTGCCACGTAGCGAGGCCCGCCACATCCTGTCCACGCTGATGCAGGAAGCTACCTCCAACACCACGCGGGTGAAGGACGCGATCGTCGGCTTCGTGGAGTCCGGCTGGCAGCACCAGCATCTGAAGGATGCGCCGGCGCAGATGGACGAGGTGGCTGGCGCCCTGCGCATGCTGGCCAACAGCCGCCCGGCCGAGCTGGCCGAGGGCATCGGTCGTTTCATCGGCAACGAGCTGCTCGTCGACCGCCGCGTGCCCGGCAGTGCCCAGATGGATCACCTGGCCGACGCACTGGCCGCGCTGGAGTATTACCTCGAGGCGGCGCGCGAGCATCGTGGCGGACTCGAGCACATCCTCGACGTGGCCGAGCACAGCCTGCAGATGCTTGGCTACTGGCCGGTGCCGCCCGCGCGCGAACCGCTGGTGGAGGAGGCGGGCGAGCCGGACGCGGTCGCCACCGCCGGCGACGCCACGCAGGACGTTCCCTCCGCCCTGGCAGGGCTCCACGAGGAACTGGCTGCCCAGCCGGCGTTGTCCGAGTCGGTCAGCCTGGCAGACGGCGAGGATCTCGATGCCCTGCTCATCGGTGAGGCCCCCTTGCCCGTCGACGCGGCGGACGACGTGGCCGGACTGCGCCTGGCGGAGACCGAGGATTCGGTAATGCCCGATTCCGGCGCGACCGAGGACGGCGACGATTGGGTCGAGATCGAGGAAGAGATCGTCGAGCACACCCACGTGGTCGATCCGCTGGCCGCCAAGGCGGGGTTCCAGGATTCCTCCGACGGCATCGACGACGACATCCGCGAGATCTTCCTGGAAGAGATGCAGGAAGAGATCGACAACCTGCTGAAGGCCGAGCAGACATGGCTGGCCGAGCCCACGCAGATCGCCGCGCTCACGCCGGTACGCCGCTCGTTCCACACCCTCAAGGGGTCGGGACGACTGGTCGGTGCCAGCGTGCTGGGCGAATTCGCCTGGCGCGTGGAGAACATGCTCAACCGCGTGCTCGACCACACCGTCGAGCCGCATGATGGCGTGCGTGCGGTCGTGCAGCGCGCCATCGAAGCGCTGCCGCAACTGCATGCGGCCCTGCGCGGCGAAGGCACTCCGTCGGCACCCCTGGGTGGGATCATGCAGGCGGCCGACCAGATTGCCGCCGGGGAACATCCCGACCTGGCCACCTTGCTGGCGAGCGGTACCGAGGCCGTCCGCCGGGTCGTGCGCCGCCGCGTGCCGCGCGCGGCCGCCGCTGGTGGCGACGTTCCGACCGCGACGCTGGCCAACGTGGCCGATCGCATGCCGACGGAGACCATTGCGCCGGCGGAGAGCATCCCGATGCCGGTGCTGCCGCCGGTGGATTCGGTGTTGCTGGAAATCCTGCGCAGCGAGGTCGCGCAGTACCTGCAGACGATCCGTTCCTACGTCAGCCGCAGCAGTGACGAGTTGCGCGTGGAGGACGGCCTGTTGCGCGCGGTGCACACGTTGCACGGCGCGATCGCCATGGTCGACATCCCGCTGCTGACCCAGTTGCTGTCGCCGCTGGAAAGCCTGCTCAAGCGGCTTCGTGCCGCGCGGGTACCGCTTTCGTCCGAGGGTGTGCACCTGCTGGCGCAATCGGCCGATGTGGTGGACCAGGTCATGGCGCAGTTCGATGCCGCCGAACCCCAGTTGCCCGATTGCGACGTACTGATCGCGCGCCTGACCGAGCTGCGCGATGCGCAGCCGGAGCCGCAGGTGGCGCACGCCGTGTTCGACGCCCACGCGGATGAGGATTCGCTCGAGGATCAGGAGGCCGAAGTCCCGTCCGAAGCGTCCACTGCGGAAGACGAGAGGCGCGAGCAGGAACTGGAGGATGCCCATCACGACCAGCTGGCCAGCGAAATGCTGGCGGCGCTGGACGCATTCGATCCGCGCGGGCTGGCTGCGGCGTCGGCCGAGCCGGCTCCGGTTGCCGAGCCCACCCAGGGCGAAACTGATTTCTCGTCGATGTTCGCCGGGCTGGTCGACGGTCGCGAATTCGGCGACGCATCGGAGACGGAGTCCACCGACCTGGCCGAGAGCGTGCCGGAGGAGGACGGTCCCGTCGCGGACGAGGCCGCCGAATCGATCGATCTCCACGTCGAGCCGGTAGACGCGGATGCGATTGATGCGGACGGCGTCATCGACCACGCTGACCTGCCGGCGGACGAGCTCGAGGCCGTGTCCGGGGCGGGTGAAGCCGACGCCCTTGAGCCGCTGGAGTCGACCGGATCCCTCGACGCGGGCGAAGCGACCGAAGTCGAGCGTGAGGCTGCTCCCGTGGTGGAGGAACCAGCGGTCGAGGCGCGGGTCGCCGCAGCCGAGCCCGAACCCGAGCTGGCCGAGACCGGGGACGAGGTGGGCGAGCTCTGGCGCGGCAACATCGATCCGGATCTCCTGGAGGTGTTCACCGAAGAGGCCCGCGAGATCCTTGACCACGCCGATGGTGCGCTGGCCGAGTGGCGCGCCGAGCCTTCCGATCTGGCCCAGGTACCGGTGTTGCAGCGCGATCTGCACACGCTCAAGGGCGGTGCCCGCATCGCCGGTTTCGTGCCGGTGGGCGACCTTTCACACGCCATCGAGACGCTGCTGGAGAAGCCGATCAGTGGCGATCCGGAGCAGACCGCCGTGCTGATCGGCGCGCTCGAAAGCGGCTTCGACCAGCTTCATGCGCTGGTCCAGCGGATCGGCCAGAACAAGGGCATCCGTTACCCGCAAGCCACGATCGACCGGTTGCTCGCCCTCGCCGGCGAAGAGGCCCTGGTCGAGCACGACGTGGCGCCGGTGGCCGCGGACTCGGTGTCCGAGGCGCCCGCCGTGTCGGCAGGAGCGGCCCCGGAGAACCTGCCCGAGCTGTTGCCCGAGCCGGCTGCGGAAGGCTACGACGAGTCGCGTTCGCCGCAGGAGCAGATCCGCGTCCGCGCGGAGCTGTTGGACCACCTGGTGAACCACGCCGGCGAGGTGGCGATCTATCGCTCGCGCCTGGAGCAGCAGGTCGCCGGCTACCGCTTCAACCTGGTCGAGCTGGAACAGACCGTGTCGCGACTGCGCAGCCAGCTGCGCATGCTCGAGATCGAGACCGAGGCGCAGATCATTGCCCGCTTCCAGCGCGAGCACCGTGAGGCCGGCATCGGCGTGTTCGATCCGCTCGAGCTGGACCGTTTCTCGCAGCTGCAGCAGTACTCGCGTGCCCTGGCAGAGTCGGTCTCCGACCTTGTGTCGATCCAGAGCATGCTGGACGAGTTGACCCGCCAGTCCGAAACGCTGCTGATCCAGCAGTCGCGCGTCAGCGCCGACCTGCAGGAAGGCCTGCTGCGCACCCGCATGCTGCCGTTCGACACCATGGTGCCGAACCTGCGCCGCACCCTGCGCCAGGCGGCGCAGGAGGAAGGCAAGCGCGCCCAGCTGTTCGTGGAGGGCGCGCACGGCGAAATGGACCGCAACCTGCTCGACCGCATCAAGGCGCCGTTCGAGCACATGCTGCGCAACGCCATCGCCCACGGCATCGAGTCGCCGGAAGACCGCCGCAAGGCGGGCAAGCCGGAGGAAGGCGCGGTACGCATCCGCGTGGCGCGCGAGGCCACCGAGGTGGTCATCCGCGTGACCGACGACGGCCGCGGCCTGAACCGCGAGGCGATCCGCAAGCGCGGTGTCGAGCGCGGCCTGCTGCGCGCCGAGGCCAAGCCCAGCGACGACCAGCTGCTCGCCCTGATCACCCAGCCGGGCTTCTCCACCGCCAGCACGGTGACCCAGCTGGCCGGCCGCGGCGTGGGCATGGACGTGGTGGCCAACGAGATCAAGCAGCTCGGCGGTTCGCTGTCGATCGAGTCGCAGGAGGGCAAGGGCACCACCTTCGTGCTGCGCCTGCCGTTCACCCTCGCGGTGACCCAGGCGATCCTGGTGCGCATCGGCGAGTCGACCTTCGCGATCCCGATGACCTCGGTGCAGGGCGTGGCCCGCATTACCCCGGACGAGCTGGCGATCCATCTGGCTTCGGACGAGCCCTCGTTCCTGCACAACGGCGAGGACTACGGCATCCACGACCTGGCCGAGCTGCTCGGCCTGCCGTCGAGCTACGCCGCGGACGAGCCGCAACTGCCGCTGCTGCTGACTCGTGCCGGCGACCTGCGGGCGGCGATCCGCATCGATGCGGTGATCGGCTCGCGCGAGATCGTGGTGAAGTCGGTCGGTCCGCAGGTGAGCTCGGTACCCGGCCTGCTCGGCGCCACCATCATGGGCGATGGCTCGGTGCTGATGATTCTCGACCTGCCGCCGCTGGTCCGCCACGGCATCGCCCGCCGCGAGCAGCGCCTGGCCGAGGGCCTGGCGCCGGTTTCGGTGCCGGTGGTCGAGGAGACGCGTGCCAAGCCGCTGGTGATGGTGGTGGACGACTCGATCACCATGCGCAAGGTCACCGGCCGCGTGCTGGAGCGCCACGATTTCGAGGTCAACACGGCGAAGGACGGTGTCGACGCGCTGGAGAAGCTGCACGAGCAGCGCGTGCCGGACCTGATGCTGCTCGATATCGAGATGCCACGGATGGACGGCTACGAGCTGGCCGAGCACATGAAGGCGGATCCGCGCCTGCGCGACGTGCCGATCATCATGATCACCTCGCGTACCGGCGAGAAGCATCGGCAGCGCGCGTTCGACATCGGCGTGGACCGTTATCTCGGCAAGCCCTACCAGGAGGCCGAGCTGCTGATGCAGATCAACGAAGTGCTCGAACAGAGGGCGATGGAGCTGGCCAATGGCTGAAGGTACGGCCGTCGTCCTGCTGTTCGATGACACGGATCTCGGCGCGCTGCTGCGCGAGGTGTTGCAGGAGCGCGGTGCCCGCATCGTGCACGAGGGCGGGCCGGGTGAGCTCGACCGCGAACTCGTCGATCGGGTCGGGGCCGATGTGGTTGTGATCAATCTCGGCGACGACATCGACGACGTGATGGATCGCCTCGAGGGAGCGATCGAAGGCGATCATCCGCGCGTGGTGTTCAACGAGGCCGAGTCCAGCCGTTCGCTCGACGGATGGGCGCGGGCACGCTGGGCGCGCCATCTGGCAGCCAAGGTGCTGGCCAGTCCGGACGTCGACCCTCCGCGTCCGTTGGACGCGGCCGGCATCGAGGCTGCCGATCCGCTGGAGCCGATCCCGGGCGGCACGCCCGACGCGCCCGGCGTAGTGGACGATGGCGAGCCTGCTCAGAATCCCCACGACGCCGAAGTCGCCGCCGAGTCCGAGTCGCTCGAGGCCGAGCTGGAGGCGCTGCTCTCCGGCGAGCCGCTGCCTGGCGATGCCCCGGATGCAGCCGGGCGGGCGACCGGCGCCGCTCCGGGCACGCATCCGCTCGACGCGGTCGACGAGCTGGATGACTTCGAACTCGACGAACTGCTGCTGGACTCGAACGACCTCCCGCCGCTCTACGACGGCAACTTCACCGATGGCGCGGCCAGCGAGGTGCCGGCAGCCGATGCGACGGTGCCGGAGGCCGGGCGCGAGGGCGACGAACTGATCGAGGACGTGCTCAGGCTGGCCGATGCGGACGACGACGCCCCCCTGGCCAAGCCGTCTGCCCCTCCGGCCGGCGATGCCCGGGAGCTGTTCCAGCGTACCGACAGCTGGGCATTGGTCGACGACGAGGACCTGGCCGGGCCGCCTCCGGCTCCGGCTGTGCCCAAGCCTTCCGCCGTGGAATTCGGCATCGAGAAAGTGAGCGCGCTGGAGTTCCTTGCACCCGAATCCGAACTGGAGACGGCGGACGTCCAGCCGCTGATGACGCTCGAGCTGGTGTCGATGGAGGAGGCGGTCGCGCCGAAGCCCTACGAGCCGGTCGGCGGCGGCGAGATGATGCTCGAGGAGCTCAGCGGTGGGCTGAGCAGGGTCGTGCTGCTGGGGGCGACCTTCGCCAGCGGGGACTCCGTGCAGGAATTCCTGTCGGCGCTGCCCGCGGGTATGCGCGCCACGATCGTCCACGTGCAGCATCAGGGAGACCGGCCGGTGGACGAGCTCGTCCGTGTGCTGTCTCCGTCCTGCGCGCTGAACGTGCGGGCGGCCGCGCAGGGCCAGCAGGCGCGCGCCGGCGAGCTCATCGTGGTGCCGGCCGACCACCTGCTGCGCGTCACGCGCGACGGCCGGATGGAACTGAAGCCGGCACAGGGAACACCTTCGTCGACCCCGTCCATCGATGCCACTTTCAGTGCGCTGGCCAACGTGTTTGGCGTGGATGCACTGGCGATTCTCTTCGCGGGGCAGGCCAACGACGCCGTCGCCGGCTGTCAGGCCGTGCACGACCGTGGCGGCAGGATCTGGGTCGAGGATGCGCCGGGCGAGCATTTCGCCGACATGGTCAGTGGCGTGATGGCCGAGCATCTGGCCGATTTTTCCGGCACGCCGGCCCAGCTGGCGGCGCGCCTGATCGAGGAATACTGATGAGCGAACAGCCCCTTCCGCGCGAGATCCGCTGCGTGCTCGTGCCGGCCGGCGACCTGCGCCTGCTGCTGCCGAACGCCACGATCGCCGAAGTGATCACCATGCCGACGCCGGAGCCGGTCGAAGGCGCCCCCGAATGGCTGCTCGGGCGCATCGCCTGGCGCGGCTGGCGCGTGCCGCTGGTGGCCTTCACCAAGTTGGCCGGCGCCGGCGAGGGCGACCAGGAGCTGGCCGTTCGCGTGGCCGTGCTAAAGGCGTTGGGCGGCAACCCAGAGCTGCCGTTCATCGCGGTGGTGACGCGTGGCTTTCCGCGCCTGACCACGCTCAACGCCGAACTGATCATTCCCACCCACGACGGCACCGCGCTGCCGCCGGGCGTGCGCGCCCAGGTGCTCGTGCGCGACGATCTTGCGGTGATCCCCGACGTGGAAATGCTCGAGCGCGAACTCACCGGACTGCTTGCCGCCGAAGCCTGATTCGCAGCGGATCCATGTCGCCAACGGCGTGCCCGGTGCGGGCGCGCCGTTTTCGTCTGGATCAGAGGTCGCCGTGCAGGGCCTGCAGCGCGGCAATGGCGGCGAGCCCGGCGGTTTCGGTGCGCAGGATGCGGGGGCCCAGCTGCAACCCGGCGAAGCCGTGTGCCGTCAGTGCTGCGATATCGCGATCGCCCAGTCCGCCCTCCGGCCCGACCACCAGTAGGGCGCCGGCGGGCGTGGGACGGAGTGCGTTCGACCGCAGCGTTCCCTCAGGCAGCAGGGCCAGGCGCAACGCATCCTGGCTGCCCAGCGATGCCAGCCACGCCGCAAGCGGCTGTGGCGCGGCGATCGCCGGCACCACGGCGCGGCCACTCTGTTCGCAGGCGCTGGCGACCACGGCCTGCCAGTGCGCAAGCCGCTTGGCGGCGCGGTCGCCTTCCAGCTTCACTTCGGAGCGTTCGGTAACCAGCGGCACGATCGCGCTCACTCCCAGCTCGGTGGCCTTCTGCACGATCAGGTCCATCTTCTCGCCGCGCGCCACGCCCTGCGCCAGCACCAGCCGCAGCGGCGACTCGCGGTGGACGGCTTCGGCTGCTGCGACGTTCACCACCACCTGCCGCTTGCCGGCCTCGGTGATGATCGCGGCGTAGTCATGGCCGTCGCCGTTGAACAGTACCAGCGGGTCGCCCACGCCCATGCGGAGTACCCGCGCCACGTGTTCGGCCGCCTGTGCGGGCAGGGCGACGGTGGTGCCGACGGCAAGCGGCTGGTCGACGTGGATGCGGATCGTGCGCATGGGCGGGCTCAGCGGGCGAGGGCATGCTCGATGCCCCCGATGGCGGTATCGATCAGATGGTCCAGCTCGCCCGGCGTGGTCACATAGGGCGGCATGAAGTAGACGACATTGCCCAGCGGCCGCAGCAGCGCCTCGTGCTCCAGTCCGTAGAGGTAGACCTCCAGCCCGCGCCGCTCGCCGGCCGGGAACGGCGTGCGGCGGGCCTTGTCAGCGACCAGCTCGACGGCGGCGATCAGTCCGGTCTGGCGCACGTCGGCGACATGCGGATGGTCGCGCAGCGGCGCCAGCCGCGCAGCGAGCTGGTCGGCCAGCGTGCGGTTGCGCTCCAGCACCGGCTCGTCGCGGAAGATCGCGAGCGTCTCCAGGGCCACCCGGCAGGCCAGCGGATTGCCGGTGTAGCTGTGCGAATGCAGGAACGCCTTGCCGGCGCTGTACTCGGCATAGAACGCTTCGTAGACGTGGTCGGTGGTGAGCACTACTGCCAGCGGCAGGGTGCCTGCGGTGAGGCCCTTGGAGAGGCACATGAAATCCGGCGACACGCCGGCCTGCTCGCAGGCGAACATCGTGCCGGTGCGGCCGAAGCCCACCGCGATCTCGTCGGCGATGAAGTGCACGTCGAACTCGTCGCACAGCGCGCGCAGGCCGGTGAGGTAGTCCGGGTGGTACATGCGCATGCCGCCGGCGCACTGCACCAGCGGCTCGACGATCACCGCGCAGGTCTCGTGGGCGTGCTGTTCCAGCAGTGCGCGCAGTTCGCCCAGCCGGCGCGTGGCGAGCTGGGCCGGGGTCTCGCCTGGCTCGCCCTCGTAGGTATCCGCCGAGGGCGCCAGGATTGGCGTCAGCAACAGCGGCGCATAGGTCTTGCGGTACAGCGCCACGTCGCTGACCGAGAGCGCGCCCAGCGTCTCGCCGTGATAGCTGCCGGTCAGCGCGATGAAGCGGGTCTTCTCGCCGTGGCCCCGGTTGAGCCAGTAGTGGAAGCTCATCTTCAGCGCCACTTCGATCGCCGCCGAACCGTTGTCGGCGAAGAACACCCGCTCCAGCCCCGGCGGGGTGATCCGAACCAGTTCCTCGGCCAGGCGGATCGCCGGCTCGTGGGTGAAGCCGGCGAAGATCACGTGCTCGAGCTGGGTGGCCTGGTCGGCCAGCGCCGCGGCGATGCGCGGGTTGGCGTGGCCGAACAGGTTGGTCCACCAGGAACTGATGCCGTCGAGGTAGCGGCGGCCGTCGGCATCGATCAGCCAGGCGCCCTCGCCGCGGACGATCGGCAGCATCGGGACGCGTTCGTGGTCGTGCATCTGGGTGCAGGGGTGCCAGACGTGGCGGAGATCGCGCGCGGCGAGCGCGCGGTTGCTGCGGTCGTGCTTGTTCATCCGGCTATGATCGTGGGCTGGCGCCGGGCACTCAAGCCGCGGCATTGCCCCGATCCCGGAGTCCGGCCTTTTGAAGTGGTGGAAGATCCCGCTGTTGTGCCTCGCGACGCTGCTGCTGGCGCTCGCGCTGCTGGTGTGGTTTGCACCGGCGCGCTGGGCTGCGCCGTGGCTCAACGCACGCATGCACGGCGTTGCGCTGCGCGGCGTTTCCGGCAGCGTATGGGACGGCCAGGCGGACGCGCTCGTGATGGCCGACGGCACCGATCTGGGCCGACTGCGCTGGACGCTGTCGCACCGCGCCCTGCTGGGTCGGCCGCAAGGCAACGTCGAGCTCGCCGGGTCGATGCTCGATGCGCAGGGCGGCTTCCTCCGCGAAGGCGACACGCTGCGCTGGCACGACGTGCGGATGCGGCTGGTGCTGGATCGCCTCGTACCGCCGCCGGCCACGCCGTTCGGACGCCTGCGGGGCGAGCTGCGCGGCGAACTGGCACATGCCACCCTGCGCGGCGGCTGGCCGGTATCGATGGATGGCCACCTGCGCTGGCAGGACGCGGCGGTCGACGGTGCGGATGGCCGGTTGCCGCTGGGCAACCTGGCCGCGACGATCACCGCTCGCGAGGGGGTGATCCAGGCGGGCCTGCAGGACGACGGACACGGGCCGCTGCGGCTGGACGGACAGCTCCAGGCCAGTCCGCTGGGCTGGCGCCTGCAGGCCGTGCTGGCGCCACGCGGCGACCATCCTGCGCTGGCCCGCTGGCTGGCCCGCCTCGGTCCACCGGACGCCCAGGGCGTCATCCATCTGCAGCGCGGTGCCGGACTCGGCGCTGTCCCCGCTTCCAACGGAGTCTCCCGATGAGCCACCCCGATCTCGTCCCCGCCCTGGCCGCCGCCCGCGAAGCCGCCGCCGCCGCCGCCGAGGTGATCCTGCACTACTGGCGCCGGGGCGTGGACGTGGAGCTGAAATCCGACGATACCCCGGTGACCGTGGCCGACCGCGAGGCCGAGCTGGCGATCCGCGCCATTCTGACCAAGGCGCTGCCCGAGGCGGCGATCTACGGCGAGGAGTTCGGCCTGGATGGCGATCGCGAGGGCCTGTTGTGGCTGGTCGATCCGCTCGACGGCACCAAGAGCTTCGTACGCCGCACGCCGTTCTTCTCCACCCAGATCGCCCTGATGCACCGGGGCGAACTGGTACTGGGCGTGTCCAGCGCGCCGGTGTACGGCGAGACGATGTGGGCGCATGCCGGCGGCGGTGCCTGGCTGGATGGCAACCGCGCCCAGGTGGCGCCGACGGCGACGATGGCGCAGGCGGCGATCTCCACCGGCAACATCAAGACGCTGACCGCCGACGCGCGCTGGGACGCGCTAGGCCGGTTGATCCGCGATTCCAACCGCATCCGCGGCTACGGCGACTTCTGCCATTACCACCTGCTGGCGCGTGGCGGCGTGGATCTGGTGATCGAGTCGGACGTGAACATCCTCGATGTCGCCGCGTTGGCGGTGATCGTGCGCGAGGCCGGCGGCGTGTTCACCGACCTGGAGGGGGCCTCCCTCACGCTGGATACGCGCAGTGTGCTGGCCGGTGTGCCGCCACTGCACGCCGAGGCGTTGGCGCGACTGCGCCGTTGAGTCGCAGCCGGGCGGCAGACGACGGGCTACAATCGGCCGATGGCCAAGCTCCCGATCATCCATGCCCGGCGCGATATCGCGCAGAGCAACTTCCTCCGCGCCGAGCAGCTCGACCTGGAGTTTTCCAACGGCGAGCAGCGCACCTATGAGCGGCTGAAGTCGCACGGGCTCGGGGCGGTGATCATCGTGCCGATGATCGACGACGAGACGGTGCTGCTGGTCAACGAGTACGCTGCTGGCCTGGGTCGCTACGAGCTGGGTCTGCCCAAGGGGCGACTGGATCAGGACGAGACGGTGGAGCAGGGTGCCGACCGCGAGCTGAAGGAGGAGGTCGGCTACGGCGCGCGCAAGCTCACCATCCTGCACCACCTTTCGCTGGCGCCCGCCTACATGACCCACATGGCACACGTGGTGCTGGCGCAGGACCTGTATCCCGAACGCCTGCAGGGCGACGAACCGGAGGAGCTGGAAGTGGTGCCCTGGAAACTGGCCGAGCTGCACACGCTGATCGCTCGCGACGACGTCACCGAGGGTCGTTCGATCGCCGCCCTGTTCATGGCCCGCGAATACCTTGCCGGCCGGTTCGAACGCTCATGAGCACCGTACCGTTCTCCCCCCTGCTGGCCCGCATCGTGGCGATCGCCCGCAATGCCGGCGACGCCATCATGGCGGTCTACGCCAGCGATTTCGACGTCGAGCACAAGGACGACCGTTCGCCGCTGACCGCCGCCGATCTCGCCGCGCAGACGGTGATCGCCCAGGGCCTGGCGGCGCTGGACGAGGTGCTTCCGGTGATCTCCGAGGAGGCCAGCGCCTGCGAATGGGCGATACGCCAGGGCTGGGACCGTTACTGGCTGGTCGATCCGCTCGACGGCACCCGCGAGTTCGTCAAGCGCAACGGCGAGTTCACCGTGAACATCGCGCTGATCGACCATCACCGGCCCGTGCTGGGCGTGGTGCTGGCGCCGGCTATGGACGAGGTCTACGCGGCCGAGCGCGGCGGTGGCGCCTGGATGCGTCGCGACGACGAGGGCTGGCTGCCGATGCGCAGCCGGGCCCTGTCCGATCCGCCGGTGGTCGCCGGCAGCCGCTCGCACGGCGGCAGCGATGCGGTGCTGCTCGAGCAGTTGCTGGGTGGCCCGTTCACCACGCTGGCGATGGGCTCCTCGCTGAAGTTCTGCCTGATCGCCCGGGCCGATGCCGACCTCTACCTGCGCCGCGGCCCGACCAGCGAGTGGGACACGGCTGCCGCGCAGTGCGTGCTGGAGGAAGCCGGCGGGGCGGTGCTCGACCTGGAAGGCATGCCGCTGCGCTACAACCGCGGCGAGTCGCTGCTCAACCCGGAGTTCGTCGCCGTAGGCGATTCGGAGATCGACTGGGCCGAGCGGCTGGCGCTCGGGCTCGGCTGACGCACGCAACCGTTCGCGCACGCCGCAGCCTACCAGCGCGCCGATCGCACACACGGCGCGCTCCCACGAAAACCCAGTCGCCCGGCCTGCCCATGACCGACCGCCACAGTCTCGACGACCTGCTCGCCATCATGGCCCGCCTGCGCGACCCGCAGGGTGGGTGTCCATGGGACCTGCAGCAGGACTTCGCCACCATCGCGCCGTACACGATCGAGGAGGCGTACGAGGTGGCCGACGCGATCGATCGGCAGGACTGGCCGGAACTGCGCGACGAGCTCGGCGACCTGCTGCTGCAGGTGGTGTTCCACGCGCAGATGGCGCGCGAGCGCGGGCTGTTCGACTTTGCCGACGTCGCCCACGCGATCAGCGACAAGATGATCCGCCGTCACCCGCACGTGTTCGGTGACGTCAGCTACGACGACGTCGAGGCGCAGAAGGCGGCGTGGGAGGCGATCAAGGCCGAAGAGCGCGCCGCGAAGGGCGATCCCCACGATGCCAGTGCGTTGGCCGGTGTCTCGCGCGGCCTGCCCGAGTGGAAACGGGCGCAGAAGCTGCAGGAGAAGGCGGCCCGGGTCGGGTTCGAGTGGTCCGATCCTGCGCCGGTGCTGGAGAAGCTGGCCGAAGAAGTCGAGGAGGTGCGGGCGGAGTTCGCCGCGGGTGCCGCCGTCGACCGGCTGGAAGACGAGATCGGCGATGTCGCCTTCGTACTGATCAATCTGGCCCGCCACGCGGGCGTGGATTTCTCGCAGGCCCTGCGCCGCGCCAATGCCAAGTTCGAGCGGCGCTTCCGCCGCATGGAGGCCCTCGCGGAGGAAGCCGGCCAGCCGCTGGCCCAGAGCGATCTGGCGGCGCAGGAAGCGCTCTGGGGTGCCGTCAAGCGTGAGGAAGGCCGCGGCAAGGCGTAGCGCCTGCGCCCGCCGCGGAAGGGCGACTCACTTGCCGCCGCCGTCCTTCGCTGCATCCGCCTGGTTCTGCTGCCAGCGCGCGCGCAGCTGTTCCATCTCGGCGTGACGCTTGGCGTCGTTGGCCAGGCTTTCATCCAGGCTCCTGCGCATCGTGGCGATGGCGGCGTCGAGGTTGGCCGGCTGCGCCTGCACCCGTGCCAGGTGGTGGTAGGCGTAGGCGCGCACGCGGGGATCCTGCGACTTGGCCAGCACTTCGTTGTAGATGCCGACGAGCTCACGGGTCCGGCCCGCTTCGCGATAGAGGCGCTCCAGGCCGTGCAGGTCGGCGATCACGCCGCCGCCTTCTTCGCCCATCCTGCGGATATCGGGGCTCCGGCGCATCCAGTCGCCGCGCCGGTCGATGCCGGGAGCGGCGGGCATGCCGTGCGGACCGGTCATCGGCGGCGCGGGGGAGGGTGCGGGGGGCGTTCTGTCCTGCGCCACTGCGAGGGAAGCAGCACCCCCGATCAGCAGGGCCAGGGTCGAGACGAGCAGGGTCTTGTGTTGCATGGCGGTCTCCGGATGCGGATGAATGCATGGGCGCCATGAACGTCGCGGCTGCGCCGTCGTTGACCCGGTTCCACCGCCCGCTTGCAACCCTTTCCGGCTCCGGTGCATCTGAGCGGGGTATTCCCGCCACCGGAGATCGACATGCGCCACATCCTGCTGCTCGCCGCCCTGCTTGCCCCGTTGCCCGCGCTGGCCGCCAGCCAATGCAAATACGAGGCACCCCGCCAGCTGCACGACGACCTGAAAGGCGTGCGCAGCGTGCAGATCGCCGTGCATGCCGAAGACCTCCACGTGACGGGCAGCCCGTCGGCGACCGCGCTTACGCTCGACGGCCGCGCCTGCGCCTCGGACAAGGACATCCTGGACAGCCTCACGGTGGAATCGCGCCGCGAGGGCGACCAGCTGATCATCGAGCTGGCCCGCCGCGATGGCATGCATTTCCGGCTGTTCGGCAACACCTACAGCAGCCTGGACGTGAACGTGAAGCTGCCGGCCGGCATGCCCGTGACCGTGGCGGTCGGATCGGGCGATGCGGATGTCAGCGACCTGCAGCAACTGGACAGCCAGGTCGGCTCCGGCGACCTGCACGTCAGGCACATCGCCGGGCGCTTCGCCACCAGCGTGGGTTCCGGCGACGTGGACGCCAATGACGTGGGCAGCCTGTCGATCGGCTCGGTCGGCTCGGGCGATGCCCGCGTCGATGGCGTGCGTGGCGATGCCAGCGTGGGCAGCATCGGTTCGGGCGACGTGACCCTGAAGCACGTCGGCGGCAGCGTGCATGCGGACACGCTCGGCTCGGGCGACCTCGAGGTGCGCGACGTCGGCGGCGACCTTTCGCTCGGCGCCAAGGGCAGCGGCGACGTCGACTACAGCGGTGTGAAGGGCAAGGTCAGCGTGCCGCGCGACGACGACTGAAACGCGGGCCTCAGCCGAGCCAGCGCGTCGCCAGGTAGACCAGTGGCGCGCTCACCAGCAGGAACGGGATCGACACGCGGTGGAACTGCCGCAGCCCCTGCGGCAGGCGCGCCAGCCGCAGGGCGATCAGGTTGGCCAGCGACCCGACCACCAGCCCGAAGCCACCCAGGTTGACCGCGGTGGCCAGGGCGATCGGATCGTGCGCACGCTCCAGCAGCAGCACGGTGGCCGGCACGTTGCTGATCAGCTGCGAACCCAGCAGGCCGCCGAGATACAGCGTGAGCGGCTGCCCGAAATCGAACCGGTCGAGCAGCCCGCCCACTGCCGGCAGCGCGGCGAAGTGGCCGAGCCCGGCGAAGATCGCCGCAAAGGTGGCCAGCAGCGGCCAGTCGATCCGCTTCAGGCTGTCGCGCGCCAGCAGGGCGAACGGCAGCAGCAGGCCGAGCGCGCCCTCCAGCGCCAGACCGTGCTCCATCATCAGCACCATCGACGCCAGCGCCAGCACCGACAGCACCGCCAGCGGCGGGAACAGCGGCCGCCCGTCCAGCGCCTCGCGATCCAGTGTGATCCGGCCCTTCGGCAGCCACAGCACGGTGAGCGCCGCCAGCAGCAGCGAAGTCAGCGCCGAGGCAGGCGCCATGCCCTGCACGAAGGCCAGGAACGGCAGGTGCGAGGACTGCCACAGCAGCAGGTTCTGCGGGTTGCCGATCGGGCTCAGCATCGAGCCCGCGTTCACCGCCAGCGCCTCCAGCACCACCATCCGCGCCAGCGGCAGGTTGGACAGGCCGGCGATGGCCACGGTCAGCGGCACCAGCAGGAACAGGCTGACGTCGTTGGTCAGCACCATTGCCAGCAGCTCGGCGCCGGCCACCAGCATCAGGCCGAGGCCGCGCAACGAGTGGGCGCGGGTGACCAGCACGGTGGCCGCGCGCTGCACCAGCCCGCTGTCGCGGATGCCCTGGATGGCGATCATCAGGCCCATCAGGCCGGCCAGCGTCGGCACCTGGAGCCAGCCCTGGTAGCGCTCCAGCGGCTGAGGGTCGGCCAGCGCGAGCAGTACGGCGAGCGAGCCGAACGCGGCCAGCAGCCATTCGGTGCGCAGCCACGGCAGCAGGCGCGACTCGAGCGCGTCGCGCAGGAACCTCACCACCCGCTCAATCCTTCGACGGCGTAAACCTGCTGCCAGCTCGGGCGGGCGCGGATCAGGTCGGCCAGGCGCGCCAACGCCGGCCACTGGCTGGCCGGGCGCGGCATGTTGCGCGACCAGCGCATCAGCATCGCCAGCAGCAGGTCGGCGGCACTGAAGTCGTCGCCGAGCAGGTACGGGCCGTTCGCCGCCAGCTCGCGGTCGAGGTAATCCCACACGCCTTCGATCTTCGCCGCCAGTGCGGCGCGGACCTGCGGCGGATGCTCGGCCGAGCCGAGCTCAGGCGGGTAGAACCAGAAACGGTAAGTCGACATCAGCGTGTTGCTCAGGTAGACCAGCCACTGCAGGAACGCCTCGCGCTCCGGTGAGCCAGGCATCGGGGCGAGCCCGGCCGCCGGGTGGCGATCGGCCAGCATCATCAGCAGTGCGGCGGACTCGTGGCGCGGGCGACCATCGATGACCAGCGTTGGCACCACGCCGCGCGGATTCAGCGCGAGATACGCCGGATCGCGCTGCGCTCCCTGCTCGATGTCCACCTGCTTCAGCTCGAACGGGGCGCCGGTCTCGATCAGGGCCATGTGCACCACCATGCTGGCGGTGCCGGGAGAGTAGTAGAGCGTGTACATGACCAACTCCGGGCGCTTGGGGGAATCCGGCGATGGTGGCGGCGCGCTCAGCCCTCGCGCAAGAGTCGCATGGGCGAGGTGCGGACGACGCGGCGGGTGCCGGCCAGGCCGAGCAGCATCACCACGATGGCCGCCAGCAAGGCGTACAGCGCCAGCGTCCCGAGTGGCGGTACGAAGTGCTCGATATGGAACACCGCCCGGCCCAGCCACCAGCCGGCGCCGGCCGCGCCGAGCGCCGCGGTCAGCCCCGCCACCGCGCCGAGCAGGGCGAACTCGCAGGCTGCCGCCACGCGCAGTTGCCCGCGTCGTGCACCCAGCGTGCGCAGCAGGGCGGCTTCGTGACGGCGCTCCGCCGCGCTGGAGGCCAGGGCTGCCGCCAGTACCAGTGCACCGGCGAGCAGGCTGAAGCCGAGGATCCAGCGCACCGCACTGCTTACCCGCTGCACGATCTCACGCACGCGGTCGAGCAAGGAGTCGACGTCGACCAGGCTCAGGTTGCTGTAGTCGCGCGACACCCGCGCCAGCCCGTCGGCGCGGCCGCGCGGCAGGTAGAAACTGGCCAGCCAGGTATGTGGCAGCGTGCCGGCATGCACCGGGTCCAGCAGCAGGAAGAAGTTCACCCGGAATGAGCTCCAGTCGACCTGGCGCACGCTGGTGACGGTGGCATCCAGGCTGGTCTCGCCGATGGCGAAGCGCATCGTGTCGCCGAGCTTCAGGTGGAACATGTCGCGCCACATCGTGTCCACCGAGACCTCGGCATGCGCCGGCCGTGGCGAAAACCAGTCGCCGGCGATCACCTGGTTCGACGGTGGCAGCGCGCCGGTCCAGGATACGCGCAGCTGGCGGTCGACCCAGTCCTTCGCGCGCGGGTCGGTGAAGCTCAGCTGGTCGGCGGGCACGCCGTTGATCGCGGCGAGCTTGCCAACCGCCAGCGGCAGCATGTTCAGCTCCTTCGCGCCCAGTTGCCGCACGGCACTATCGAAGCCGTTGCGCTGGTCGTCCTGCAGGTTCAGCACGAACCAGTTCGGCGTGTCGGCCGGCAGCTCGCGGCGCCAGCCGTCCAGCAGCGAGGGCGCGACCACAGCGAGCAGCAGCAGGGCGACCAGCCCCAGGCTCAGCGCGGTGGCCTGGATCAGGCTCAGGCCACGACGGCGTGCCAGCGCGGCCAGCCCCAGTCGCACCGCCGGATGTGCGCCCGGCGCCACCCGCCGGGCCAGCCACAGCAGCAGTGCGGCCAGTCCGGCCGCCAGGGCGGCGACCCCGGCCAGGCTGGCGGCAAGGATGCCGGCCATCTTCAGCGAGTCGCTCTGCAGCCAGATCAGGGCAATCGCCACCGCGGCCGGTACCAGGTACAGGATGTCGAAGCGGCGCACGCGACGCGCCAGGCTGGCGCGGAACACCGCCACCGGAGGCACGTCGGCCAGCCGCGCAAGCGGTGGCAGGGCGAAACCGGCCAGCACCGCCACGCCCACCGCGGCGGCGGCAAAGGCAGGCAGCAACGGCAGCGCGGTCGGCACGTTGCCGAACAGCCGGCTGGCCATCAGCCAGGCCCCCTGCGCCAGCCCCAGGGCCAGCGCGATCCCGATCCCCACGGCCGGTACCGCCAGCGCACCGAGCGTGCCCAGCAGCAGGGCCAGCACGCGGCGGCGCGGCGTGCCCAGCGCGCGCAGCAGGGCCACCTCCGGCGTCTTGCGGCGCGCATAGCGCTGCGCCGCCAGCGCGATCGCCACGCCCGCCAGCAGTGCGGAGAGCAGGGCGGTCAGGCGCAGGAAGGCGCTGGCGCGATCGAACGCCGTGCGCATGCGCTCCTGGGTCTGCTCCGGGGTGACCAGCTGCGCACCCTGCGGCAGAGGCTGCGCTTTTGCCCAGCGGCGCCAGCGCTGCACCTGGTCGGGTTCGCCGGCCAGCAACAGCCGGTGTCGCGCGCGGCTGCCGACGCCCAGCAGGCCGGCCGCTTCCGCGTCGGGCAGGCTCATGATCGCCCGGGGCGCGAGTGCGAACAGCTCGCCGCCGTCGGGTTGGCGCACCAGTTCCGCGGCGATGCGCAGGTCGCGGCCGCCCACCTGTACGGTGTCGCCGACCTTGCGCCCCAGCGCGACCAGTGCGCGATGGTCGAGGTAGACCGCGCCGGTATCGGGTGCGTGCCCGGCATGCACCTTGCCCTGTGCGTCGGCGAGCTCCAGCGTGCCACGCAGCGGGTAGGTCGCATCGGTGGCTTGCACGTCGAGCAACTGGCTCTGGCCGTTGGCGAAGGCCACGCTGGGGAAGCTCGCCATGTGGCTGGCGCGCAGGCCATCCTCCGCCGCTTCGCGGGCGAAGACCGGGGGCAGCGGCTGCGGCGCGCTGATGCCGACGTCGCCGCCGATCAATTCCGCCGCGCTGGCCAGCAGGCCGCGCTCGATGCGCGTGGCGAGCGTGGCGACCACACCCAGCGCGACCACCGCCAGCACCAGCGAGGCTGCCAGTGTGCGCAGTTCCGGCAAATGCCACTCGCGGCGCAGGCCGCGCAGGGCCAGTGGCAGCACGTTCATGCGGTGGTGCCCCGGTCGGCGTCCACCACGCCGCCCTCGGCCAGCTCGATGCGACGCTGGCAACGGCTGGCGAGGGTGACGTCGTGGGTGACCAGCACGAGGGTGGTCCGGCGGTCGCGGTTGAGCGCGAACAGCAGGTCGGCGACATGCCGGCCGGTGCGTTGGTCGAGATTGCCGGTCGGTTCGTCGGCGAACAGCAGGCGCGGACCGTGCACGAAGGCGCGGGCGATCGCCACGCGCTGCTGCTCGCCTCCGGACAGTTGCGCCGGGTAGTGTCGACGCCGTGGCGTCAGGCCGACCGCGTCCAGCGCCTCGCGGGCGCGCGCTCGTGCATCCCGCGCGCCCTCGAGCTCCAGCGGCAGCATCACGTTTTCTTCGGCGGTGAGCGCGGGCAGCAGGTGGAACGACTGGAACACGAAACCGACCAGTCGCCGGCGCAGGTCGGCGCGGGCTTCCTCGTCGAGGGTCTCCAGCGCCTGGCCATCCAGCCGGATACTCCCGCTGCTGGGCAGGTCCAGGCCTGCCAGCAGGCCGAGCAGGGTGGTCTTGCCCGATCCGGAGGCGCCGACGATGGCAAAGCTCTCGCCCTCGCGCACCGAAAGGCTCACGCCGCGCAGGATCGTCAGCGTGCCCTCGGGGCCGCTGACCGACTTGCTAACATCGATCGCCTCGAGCACCGGACCGGATGGATCACTCATGCGTCGTTTCCTCTGCACGTTGGGCTTGCTGCTGTGGGGAATGGCCGCCGCCCATGCGGCGCCGACCCGGAGCGTACTGGTGCTCGGTGACTCACTCTCCGCTGCGCACAACATTCCGGTCGAGTCCGGCTGGGTGAGCCTGCTGTACGCGCGTCTGGCCAAGATGGAGCCGCCGTGGCGCGTGGTCAATGCCAGCATCAGCGGCGAGACCTCGCTGAGTGGGCGCAACCATCTGCCGGGCCTGCTCGCGCGTGAGCGCCCGGCGGTGGTGGTGATCGAGCTGGGCGCCAACGACGGCTTGCGCGGCCTGCCGCTGGACGCGCTTCGCGACAACCTGGCCGCGATGATCGACATGGCGCACAAGGCCGGCGCCAAGGTGCTGCTGCTCGGCATCGAGTTGCCGGTGAACTACGGACCGCAGTATCGCGACGGCCTGCGTGCGGTCTATGCCGACCTGGCAGAGCACAAGCACGTGGCGTTGGTGCCGTTTCTGCTCGAGGGCGTGGCGCTCGATCCCTCGCTGATGCAGGACGATGGCCTGCATCCCACCGCCGCCGGCGAGCCGCGCGTGCTGCAGAACGTGTGGCCCGCCCTCGAGCCCTTGCTGCACAAGGCGCCGCGCTGAGCGTGGGCGTCCGCTTGACCGTCAGGTGAATGCCTTTTCCGCCCCTTCACATCGTGGTCACTGGGGCGCCCGCTAGCCTTTCACGAATGTGAAAATCGCAAACCGCAGGACGAGCATATGAGCACACGCGACGAGCAGGCAGGACTGGTTTTGCTGGTGGAGGACAACCGCCAGATCGCCGAGATGGTGGGCGAATTCCTGGAGCGGCGCGGATACTCGGTGGATTACGCCGCCGATGGCGTCAGCGGACTGCACCTGGCGGTCACCAACAGTTACGACGTCGTCGTGCTGGACCTGATGCTGCCCGGGATGGACGGCCTGGATGTCTGCCGCAAGCTGCGCAAGGACGCCAAGAAGTCCACGCCGGTATTGATGCTGACCGCACGCGACACGCTGGAAGACAAGCTGGTCGGTCTCGAGGCCGGCGCCGACGATTACCTGGTCAAGCCGTTCGAGGTGCGCGAGCTGGAGGCCCGCCTGCGTGCATTGATCCGCCGCGACCGCCGGCAGGTGTCGACCGAAGTGCTCACCGTCGGCGACATGACGCTGGACACCGCCACGCTGCGCCTGACCCGCGCCGGGCAGGAGCTCACCGTGTCGCCGATCGGCCTGAAGCTGCTGGCGATCCTGATGCGCGAGTCGCCGCGCGTGGTCAGCCGCCGCGACATCGAGCGCGAGATCTGGGGCGACACGCTGCCCGATTCGGACACATTGCGTTCGCACCTCTACAACCTGCGCCGCGTGATCGACAAGCCGTTCGACAAGCCGCTGCTGCACACCATCCACTCGGCGGGATACCGCCTGGCCGACCTCGAGGCGGAGGTGGCCGCCGCCTCGCAGCCAGCCTGATGCGAAGGGGGCTGCGCCGCTCGGCACCGTCATGAAAAGCAGGGGTCCGACTCAGGTTTCGGGAACGTTCCGCAAGGGGGCCTTCCAGCGTCGCATCGCGGGTGTCTTCGTGTTGCAGCTGGTGGCGGTGGTGATCTGCGTCACCCTGGGGATGTTCAGCATGGCGCCGGTGGGCGCCGTGCTTGCATTGATCGTCATCGTGACCATGCTCGCCTGGCTGGCGGCGCGGCGCGAGTGGCGGCCGGTGAGTGCGCTGGCGCGACTGGTCGATGGTTGGGACGAGCACCCGGACATCGCCGCACTGTCGCCCGACCGCCTCGGTCGCGGCGCCGATGCCGATCTCGCCTCGCTCGCCGGCGGCCTGCACCTGTTCGCCGAGCGCATCGCCGGCTACACCGAACGCGAGCGCAACTTCACCCGTGACGCCAGCCACGAGCTGCGCAGTCCGCTCACGGTGATCAAGATGTCGGTGGACATGCTCGCCGAGGAGCAGTCGCTCAGCGGCTTCGGCGAGCGTTCGCTGCAACGGATTCGACGCTCGGCGCGGGAGATGGAGGCGCTGGTGGAGGCGCTGCTGATCCTCGCGCGCGAGAAAGACAACGGCGTCGACGACGAGGTGTTCGTCGTCAACGACGCCGTGCGGCAGGAACTGGAGTTCGCCCGCGACATGTTGGTGGGACGGCCGATCGAGTTCGATCTGGAGGAACCCGCGCGATTCGCCGTGAAGGGGTCGCCGCGGGTCTTTGCGGTGCTGTTCTGGCAGCTCATCCGCAACGCCTGCCAGCAGACCGAGCGCGGCCGCGTGGTGGTCACGGTGATGCCGGGCGCGGTGGTGGTGGCAAACCGGACCGAGCCGTTGCCGTCGGAGGCCGGCGGCGACCGCCCGAGCCTGACGAACGCCGATCGCCACGGGTTCGAGCTGGCGATCGCGCGGCGTATCAGCGAGCGCTTCGCCTGGCCGCTGGAGCTGCAGACCCGCGAGAGCGGCGAAAACGTCGCCCGCATCCGCTTCCCGCAGGTGCAGGCGGCCTGAGGCTCCCGCGCGCACCAGGCGCGCAGGAGCCGGCAGTCATCAGCCGCCGAGCGCGGGCGAGACGGCGAAACCGCAGCCGGTCTTGGCTTTCACCTCGTCGACCGTAACGCCCTCGTTGAGCTCGATCAGGGTCAGGCCCTGGCCCTTGGTCACCTCGAACACGCACAGGTCGGTGATGATCAGGTCGACGACCTGCTTGCCGGTGAGCGGCAGGTCGCACTGGTTCTTGATCTTCGGCGAGCCGTCCTTCGCGGTGTGCTCCATCAGCACCACCACGCGCTTCACGCCGGAGACCAGGTCCATCGCGCCGCCGGGGCCCTTGACCATCTTGCCCGGCACCATCCAGTTGGCCAGGTCGCCGGTGCAGGACACCTCCAGGCCGCCGAGGATCGACAGGTCGATATGGCCGCCGCGGATCATCGCGAACGACTCGGCACTGGAGAAGAAGCTCGAGCCGGGCAGGGTGGTGATGGTCTGCTTGCCGGCGTTGATCAGGTCCGCATCGACGTTCGCATCGTCCGGGAACGGGCCGATGCCGAGCAGGCCGTTCTCCGACTGCAGGGTGACCTTGACCCCCTCGGGGATGAAGTTGGCGACCAGGGTGGGAATGCCGATGCCAAGGTTCACGTAATAGCCGTCGCGCAGCTCCTTCGCCGCGCGTTGCGCCATCGCGCTGCGCACCGGGCTTTCCTTGCCGGTGTTGGCGCCGGCGACGGTGCGGAACTCGATGCGCTTCTCGTACCTGGCACCGTGGATGATGCGATCGACGTAGATGCCGGGCACGTGGACCTGGTCCGGATCGAGCGCGCCGACCTCGACCAGTTCCTCGACCTCGGCCACGCAGACCTTGCCGCAGGTGGCGATCATCGGATTGAAGTTGCGCGCGGTCTTGCGGAACACCAGGTTGCCCTGGGCATCGCCCTTCCATGCCTTGACGATCGACACGTCGGCGTGGATCGCCTCCTCCAGCACGTATTCCTTGCCGTCGAAGACCTTGGTTTCCTTGCCCTCGGCCAGCTTGGTGCCGAATGCGGTGCGGGTGTAGAAGCCGGGAATGCCGGCGCCACCGGCGCGCAGCTTCTCGGCCAGGGTGCCCTGCGGCACCAGGTGCAGTTCCAGCTCGCCGGCCAGCACCTGGCGCTCGAACTCCTTGTTCTCGCCCACGTAGGAGGCATAGACGCGCTTGACCTGACGGGTCTTCAGCAGCGGACCCATGCCGAAGTCGTCCACGCCGGCGTTGTTGCCGACGATGGTCAGGCCCTTGGTGCCGGCGGCGAGCAGGGCGCCGATCAGGTTCTCGGGGATGCCGCACAGGCCGAAGCCACCGGCCGCGATCGTCATGCCGTCGAACAGCAGGCCGTCGAGCGCCTTGGCGGCGTTGGGGAACACCTTGTCCATCGCAGTGCCTTCTTCTGCTTGGGGAATCAGCCCTAAAGGATACGACGGATGGGGGCAGGGCCGCCTCGTACGAAGGTCCGATGGGGTGCCGGGAGCATGTCGGGCTTGCGCGCATCGTTTACGCGTGTAAACATCAATCAACGATTACATTCGTAAACGGAGTGCATCGTGATCAGCGAAGCCGAAGCGGTGGTGATGGAGGTGCTGTGGCGCAGCTCGCCGCGCAGTGCCGAGGAGATCCTGGCCGAAGTCGGCCAGGCCCAGCAGTGGCAGGAGGGCACGGTGAAGTCGCTGCTGAACCGCCTGCTGAAGAAAAAGGCGGTGAAGGCCGAGCGCGACGGCCGGCGCTACCTGTATTCCCCGTTGCTGGCGCGCGAGAAGTACGTGCACCAGACCAGCAAGAGCCTGCTCGACCGCCTGTTCGAGGGGCGCGTCGCCCCCTTGGTGGCCCATTTCTCCGAGCAGCGCAAGCTGTCGAAGAAGGACATCGCCGAACTGCGCCAGCTGCTGGAGGAGCTCGACGATGAACAGCCTTGAGGTACTCGCCGCGGCCTGGATGGCCCATGCGGTGCGGCTGACCTGGATCTTCACGCTCGCCACGGCACTCGTGCTCGCCCTGCGGCGGCCGCTGCGGCGGGTCGTCGGCGCTGAGGCTGGCCCCCTGCTGTGGCTGCTCGTGCCGCTCGCCCTGTTCGCTGCGCTTGTGCCGCATCCGGTTGCACCGGTGGAGGCGCTGCCGCCGGTGGTGGTGCGCATCGCCGGTGGCGGGAACTGGGCGGTGCCTCCAGCACCGCTCGGATGGACGGTTCCGTGGCGAGCGCTGGTGATGGCGGCGTGGATGGTCGGAGCGCTGGCCGTGCTCGGCTGTGTCGGCATCGTCCAGCGCCGCTATCTGCGGCGGCTCGCCGGTGCCCACGCGATCGATATCGCCGGTGCCTGCCGCCCGGTGTGGCAGGCCGTGGACAGCGATCTCGGGCCGGCGGTAGTCGGCGCGCTGGGCGTGCGCATCGTGCTGCCTGCCGACTTCCACACCCGCTACACCCTTGCCGAGCAGGTGCTGATCCTCGCCCACGAGCAGGTGCACGCCCGCCGCCGCGATGGCCTCTGGCGTCTGTTCGCGCAGGGTCTGGCGGCGCTGTTCTGGTTCCACCCGCTGGCCTGGTTCGCCCTGACCGGCCTGCGCCAGGACCAGGAGCTGGCCTGCGATGCCGCGGTGCTGCGCGAACACGGCGCCCCGCGCCGGGAATACGCCAACGCCATGCTGAAAACCCAGGCCTCGCCGCTGATGCTGCCGGTGGGGTGCTCGTGGTCGTCCCACCATCCACTCACGGAGAGAGTCGCCATGCTGAAACTGCCTGTTCCCACCGCCGCGCGTCGCCAGGTCGCGCGCATGCTGCTCGGTTCGCTCGTGCTCGCCGGTTCGCTGGGGGTTTACGCCGCCCAGTCGGCGCCGACGGCTCATCATCCTTCGGCCGCGGCCGTGAAGGAGGCGCTCGTGCTCTTCAATGGCGTGCAGCAGGCGGTAGCCTATTACTGGCCGGAGCATGGCTTTGAACTGCCTTCGGACAACGCTGCAGCGCATCTGCCCGATGCTGGATTGATCAAGGGCAAATACGTCGCTGGCGTGGAGCTCAGCAGAGGCGTCGCTACGGCGACGCTGAGGGATTCGGCCGGCGGCGGGCATGTGCTGCTGGTGGCGATGCCCGACGCGGAGCACAAGACGATGCGCTGGCGGTGCGAGAGTCCGGATATTCCGGAGATCGCCCGACTGCACGACGGCTGTGCCTACATCCCCGCGGGAGCGAGGGGCGATGCGTCCGGCAGCGCGGCCTTCACGCTGGACCTCGCGGTCAGTGTCGGAGGGCAGCCACCGCACTTGCACAGCACCACCTGCCTGAAGGACGCAGCGGACGCGTATCGATTCGTCAACTCCGAAGACAAGACGCTGCCGCCTTGGCAAGGGCAGATCGGGATCGTGCCCGGACCCGACGGCCAGATGGAGATACATGCCAGGATCACGGGCGGGTCGCTCGACGCCCCGGTGACGCCGATCCTACGCACGCGAGTCGGCCCGAAGGCGACGATCCAGATCGGCCGGGTGGTGGCGGGTGTAGACCACACGCTTCGTCTGGATATCACGGCCTGGCCGGGGTGCGGCGCACGGCCCCCGGTCGTTGATGATGGCAAGGTGCATGCGCGATTCGCCGGTCCGAGCGCCCGCGCGATGGCCGCGAGCTTCGCAGCGCGGGCGGGGCTGACGCTGGTCGATCCCGAAGCGCTGGACGACACCCAGCCGGTGGCCGGCAATTTCGAGGGTGTGCCTGCTCGAAAGGCGTTGGAGATAATCGGCGGTCTGGTCGGCATGAAACCGGAGTTTTCCGGCCAAACGGTACGCTTTGTTGCCAAGTAGCCCACCGGAGGGGCCGATATACTCCCCGCATCGCCGGGGAGTATTCGATCGTGAAGTCGCGCCGCCTGTGGACCCTGATTGCCGCGCTTGGGCTGGCGGGGGCCGCCCATGCTGCCGGGCCGGTGCTGGTGATTCATGCCGGCGCCGGCGTTCTGCGCAAGGACATGCCGCCTGCGCGTGAGAAGGCCATCCGCGCCGCACTCACGCAAGCCCTGCTGGCCGGCTATGCCGAGCTGAAGGCCGGCAAGCCGTCGGTCGATGCGGTGGCCGCGGCGCTGGTGGTGCTGGAGGACGATCCGCTGTTCAACGCCGGGCGTGGCTCGGTGTTCACCCATGCCGGCACCCTGGAGATGGATGCCGCCATCATGGACGGCTATACGCTGCGGGCCGGTTCGGTCGCCGCGGTCGCCCACGTGAAGAATCCGATCCTGCTGGCCAAGGCGGTGATGGACGACTCGCCGCACGTGATGCTGGTCGGCGCCGGTGCCGAAGCCTTCGCCAGATCGCATGGGCTGGCCATGGAGGACGATGCGTGGTTCCGCACCGAGGAGCGCTGGCAGCAGTTGCAGCGGGCGCTCAAGGAGGATGCCGCCGGCAAGCCGCATGCCGATCAAGCAACAGCCAAGCACTTCGGCACGGTCGGCGCGGTGGCGCTGGACCTAGACGGCCATTTGGCGGCGGGTACCTCGACCGGCGGCATGAACGACAAGATGCCCGGACGTGTGGGGGATTCGCCGATCATCGGCGCCGGTACCTACGCCAACTCCGGCTGCGCGGTGTCGGGCACCGGCTGGGGCGAGTTCTACATGCGCACGGTGGCCGCGCACGCGATCTGCATGCGGGTGACCCAGTTGCGCATGCCGATCGCCCGGGCGGCAGCGGAGGTGATCAACCAGGAAATTCCCGCGATGGGTGGCAACGGCGGCGCGATCGCGCTGGACGACCGCGGCCACATCGCCATCCCGTTCAATACCGACGGCATGTTCCGCGGATGGATCGACGGCACCGGCCAGCCGCACGTGGCGATCTTCGGCGACGAGGACGACGGAACCGGCGAACTCCTGCCGGCTCCGGCACCCGACGACGCCGCCACCGACCACTGACCCGTCCGGGTCAGTCCTCCCGGTCCGGCCGCTCGCGCACCGGGTGCTTGCTCAGCTTGCGCTGCAGCGTGCGGCGGTGCATGCCGAGCCGGCGGGCGGTCTCGGAGATGTTGCCGTCGCACTCGGTCAGCACGCGGTGGATGTGCTCCCACTCCAGGCGGCGCAGCGCCAGCGGCGCCTCGGGTGCCTCCACCACGTCGTCATCGTCGGCATGCGGACCGTCGCCTTCGGTGAGCGCGCGGACCACCGCGTCGGCATCCACCGGCTTGGCCAGGTAGTCGTGCGCGCCGCGCTTGATCGCCTCGACCGCGGTGGCGATCGAGGCGTAGCCGGTCAGCAGCAGGATGCGCATGTCCGGCACCAGCCGGTGCAGGTCGGGGATCAGCCGCAGGCCGCTGTCCTCGCCGAGCTTGAGATCCAGCACGCAGTAGCGCGGCTGGTGGCGCCGGGTGAGTGCGCGCGCCTCGTCGGCGTTGGTCGCGTTGATCACCTCGAACCCCCGCGAGCCCATGGCCCTGGCCAGCACGCGCCCGAAGGTCGGGTCGTCGTCGATGATCAGCAGGGGGCGGGCGGAGAGGTTGGCGTCGGTCATCACGGTATCCACGGTGGCGTATCCCCTATTTTGACGGTTGCGCCGCCGCGCGTGCACCCTCGCGCCGCGTCGTGGCCGGGGCGATCGAAGCCAGCGGCAGGCGCATGCTGACCCGGGCGCCATCGGGCGTGTTTTCCGCGGTCAGCTCGCCGCTGAGCCGATCGGCAGTGGCCTCGGCCAGCGTGAGGCCGATGCCGAGGCCACCCTGCTTGCCGCTGTAGCCCAGCGCGTGACCCGGTTCGTCCGGCAGGAAACCCGGGCCGCGGTCGCTCACGTCCAGCTCCAGCCAGCCGCCGTCGAGGCTTACGCGCAACGCGACCTGGTTGGATTCGCGCATCGCCGAGGCGTCGGCGGCGTTGTTGAGCACGTTGATCAGTGCATGCCGCAGTCCGGGCGGGCTGCTCAGCGCGGCATCGGCCACCGTGTCGGTCATGTCCAGCTCCAGCTCGGCTTCCGGCCGCAGTAGCTGGAAGCGCTCGAGGCAGCCGTGCACGAAAGTGCCGACGCTCATCTGTTCCTCCTCCTGCGACAGCTGGGCCTTGCCGAAGGCAACCATCTCGCGAAGGATGCCGCGACACCGCTCCACCTGCTCCTCCAGCAGTTCCAGGTCTTCGGCCAGCGGCTGGTCGGCGGCGTGCTCGCGGCGCAACTCGGGCAGCAGGGTGCGCATGGTGGCCAGCGGCGTATTGAGCTCATGCGCTGCACCAGCCGCCTGGGTCGCGATCGCCAGGATGCCCTCGTCGCGCAGGGCGCGCTCGCGCACGCGCTGGACCTCATCCTGCTGCAACCGTACGGCGGTGGCCAGGCGGTTGATGAAGAAACCCAGCAGCATCGCCGTGATGGCGAAGTTCACCGCCATGCCCAGCACGTGCAGCGCAAACCCCGAGGTGCCTTCCATCATCGGTGGCAGCGGCAGGTAATGTCCCAGCAGCAGCACATAGGCGAGGCAGGTCAGCGCCGAGACGATCAGCAGGGCCGGGACGGTGAGCGCGGCCGCGCCGAGCGCGATCGGCATCAGCAGCAGGGTGACGAAGGGGTTGGTGGCGCCGCCGGTCAGGTAGAGCAGGGCCGACAGCACCAGGGTATCGGCGGCAATGTGGCCGATCGTCTCCCACTCGCGCACTGGCCAGGGCATGGTCAGCCGGAAGGATGCGAGGGCGGCGAAGATTGCATAGAGACCGATCACCACCATCAGCGGCAGCACCGGGATCTCCATGCGCATCCACAGCGCCGCGAACAGCACGGCGCTGCTTTGGCCGGTGATCGCGCAAAGGCGCAGCCAGGCGAGGGTGCGGGTCAGCGCCGACGGGGCGAAGCGTTGGGGCGAGGCGGGATTGAGCAGGGGCATAAGAGAAAAGGCCCGCCGGGTGGCGGGCCTTGGTGGCTCACGGGGAGGGCGTATCGTAGCCCTCTTCGCTGCGCGAGGCAGGCAGCGGGTCGTGGTTGGTTGCCACGTCGGAGTGGCTGGCCGACAGGCGGTTCATCAGTGGCAGCACCGCGACGGCGATCACCGTGCAGCCCACGCCGACCAGGCCGAGCTTGTTGAACAGGCTGGTGTAGATGTCCAGCGACTGCACCGGGTCGGTCAATCCTTCCGGGATGTGCGCGTAGTTGGCCACCACGCTGCCAAGGTACTGCGAGATGCCGGAAGCCACGTAATAGGCGCCCATCATGAAGCCGCCCATCCGCGCCGGCACGTAGCGGGCGATCATCGCCAAGCCCAGGCCGGACACCAGCAGCTCGCCCAGCGAGTACAGGCCGTAGCCCCACACCATGATCCACGACGACACCTGGCCACCCACCGCCCAGCGAGCGCCGACGCCGTAGATGAAGAAACCGGCGGCCACCGCGGCGAAGCCCCAGGCGAATTTCGCGGCCACGGAGATGTCTTTGCCGACGCGGCCCAGCGAGTTGTAGATGAGCACCAGTACCGGGCTCAGGGCCACGATCCAGATCGCGTTGAGCGACTGGAACTGCTCGGGGATCCACGTGAAGATGTGCCAGCCGAACAGGCTGAAGTCCAGGTTCACGTTCTTCTGCGCGAACAGGTTCAGCGACGTGGACATCTGCTGGTAGAAGATGAAGAAGAAGATCGTCTGCACTGTCAGCACCAGCGCGGCGGTGAGGCCCGCGCGCTCGTCGCGGTGGCTGGAGCGGATCAGGTGGATGAAGATGCCCAGGATCACCACGCCGGCGGCGTACACGCAGACCCGCGCGACCGCCTCGTTCTGCAGGATGAAGGCCGAGACGAACACCAGCACCACGCCGGCGCCGAGCACGCCGGCCAGTTTCTTCAGGTCCACGCGCTTGTCGTCCGCGGGCGAGCCGATGTGGGCCAGCGTGCGGCTCATCAGGCCGTAGTTGATCAGGCCCAGCGCCAGGCCGACGGCGCAGGCGCCAAAGGCGGTGTGCCAGCCCCAGTCGTCGCCGTAGCGCTGGCCGACGTAGTCGCGGATCCACGGGGTGAGCAGCATCGAGATGGTCGAGCCGATGTTCACCGCCATGTAGTAGATGGTGAAGGCGCTGTCGATCTTGGTGTCGTCGCCCTCGTAGATCTTGCGCACCAGGTTGCCGGCGTTCGGCTTGAACATGCCGTTGCCGACGATGATCACGCCCAGCGAGAAGTACAGGAACCAGGCGCTTTCGGTGGGAATCCACAGCAGCGCGTAGCCCAGCATCAGCACGATCGCGCCCATGCGCATGGTGCGGCGGGTGCCGATCAGCTTGTCGCCGACCCAGCCGCCGATCGCCGGCGTCACGTAGATCAGCGCCGCCGCCGCGCCCCACACCAGGTTGGATCGGGTGTCGACGAAGCCGAGCTTCTTGATCATGTAGGTGACCATCAGCACCTGCATGCCGTAGAAGCCGAAGCGCTCCCACATTTCGATCAGGAAGACGGTGCTGAAGGAGCGGGTCTGCGAGACGGGCGGATTCTGGATGGCCATACCTTTTCCGTGCGGGTTCATGCCTTGGCACCGCACGCGGCAGCACCTCTCAAGCGTGGCCCCTTGGCGGGACACAACCTCGGAAGGGTACCCGATTCGGCTCAGCCTTGTAGTTGCACCGCAATAGGGCAAAAGGCGTCCGCAGGAACGTGTGGCATGATGCGGCCCACTCGATCTCCCGCCCCGTGGGCGGGGACATTGGTCCGTCCTGGAGAACCAACCCGATGCCCGGCAGTGGATTTCGCGGCAACCCGCGCCAGCTCTGGAACGCCTTCCGCTGGTCGATGAAGGGGCTGCAGGCGGGCTGGCGGCACGAGGCGTCGTTCCGGCTCGAAGCCATGCTGGCGGTGGTGCTGGTGCCGCTGGGCCTGTGGCTGGGGCACGGGCCGCTGGAGAAGATCGCGCTGGTGCTTCCGGCGGTGCTCGTGCTCTCGGCCGAGCTGCTCAATTCGGCCATCGAGGCTGTGGTGGACAGGGTCAGTCCCGATTTCCACGAACTCGCCGGACGCGCCAAGGACATGGGCTCGGCTGCGGTGTTCCTGCTGCTGTTGCTGATGGTGCTGTGCTGGGCGCTGGTCCTGGGACCGCGCTGGCTTTGAGCGGGCGGCGCCCGCGCGGGCGTCGTATGCTGGAGGGGATCGGGAATTGCCCCGCCGTCTCCATCGAGGGAGTGAAGCCATGAAACTGCTGCGAACCTGCCTGATCCTGCTTCTGGTGGCCGGCCTGTCCGGCTGCGGCTACAACGCCATCCAGCGCCAGGACGAGGCGGTGAAGGCATCGTGGTCGGAGGTCATCAACCAGTACCAGCGGCGCGCCGACCTGGTACCCAACCTGGTCGCCACGGTGAAGGGCTACGCGCAGCACGAGGAGAAGGTGTTCACCGAGGTGACCGAGGCGCGCGCCAAGGTCGGATCGATCAAGGTCGATGCCGACACCATCAACGACGCGGAGAAGCTCAAGCAGTTCCAGGCCGCGCAGGGCCAGCTCTCCAGCGCGCTCTCGCGCCTGATGGTGGTCAGCGAGAACTACCCGCAGCTCAAGGCCGACGGGCTGTTCCAGAACCTGCAGGCCCAGCTGGAGGGCACCGAGAACCGCGTCACCGTGGCACGCAATCGCTACGTACAGGCGGTGCAGGCGTATAACACACTGATCCGCAGCTTCCCGAACAACCTCACGGCGAAGATGTTCGGCTACAAGGTCAAGCCGAACTTCAGCGTGGAAAACGAGCAGGCCATTTCCACCGCGCCGAAGGTCGACTTCGGCAGCAGCGCGCCGGCCGCGCCCGCGTCGGCGCACTGATCCGATGCGGCGCCTGACGCGCCTCTTCCTGCTCCTGGCACTGGCGTGGTTCGCTCCGGTGCGGGCGGCCGACGTGCCCCACCTGACCCGTCACGTCACCGATCTCACCGGCACGCTCACGCCGCAGCAGGTCGACGCGCTGGACGCCAAGCTGGTTGCGCTCGAGCAGCGCAAGGGTGCCCAGCTGGTGGTGCTGATGGTGCCGACCACCGGCGACCAGGATATCGAGAGCTATTCGCTGGCCGTGGCCGAGGCCAACAAGATCGGTCGCAAGGGCACCGACGACGGCATCCTGCTGCTGGTGGCCAAGAACGACCGCAAGGACCGCATCGAGGTCGGCTATGGCCTGGAGGGTGCGGTGCCGGACGCGGCCACCGCGCGCATCCGGCGCGAGTTCATCGAGTCGCGCTTCAAGCAGGGTGATTTCTATGGCGGCCTGGATGCCGGTGTCGACGCGTTGATCAAGCTGATCGACGGCGAGCCCCTGCCGGCGCCCAAGGAGTCGAGGCAACCGCGGGGCGGGCTGGACGTCGGGCACGCGATGCTGATCGGCCTGTTCGTGGCGCTGTTCCTGCGCCGGCTGTTCGGGCGGGCTCACGTGATCGTTCGCACGCCGCTGGGCGCGGCGCTGACCGGCGGGCTGCTGTGGCTGATCGCGGCGACCGTCGGCGTCGGCGTGCTCGGCGCCATCATCGGCGGCATCGTGATGCTGATGCCCGGCGGCGGCGGGCGCTCCATCGGCGGCGGCGGCTGGGGTGGCTGGGGCGGTTTCGGCGGCGGTGGCTGGGGCGGTGGCGGTTTCGGGGGCGGCGGCTTCGGCGGCGGCAGCGGAGGCGGTTTCAGCGGCGGCGGCGGCAGCTTCGGCGGCGGCGGTTCCTCGGGGAGCTGGTGATGGGGCGCATCGAACGGCTGTCGCGCAACCTGTTCGGCGCCTGGTTCCAGTTGCGCCGCTGGTTTCCATCCGCGCTGCTCGACGAGATGGCCACGGCGATCCACGATGGCGAGCGTCACCACCGTGTCGAGCTGCGCTTTGCGGTGGAATCGCGCCTGCCGCCTTTGGCGGTCTGGGCGGGTATCACCGCACGCCAGCGCGCGCAGCAGGTATTCGCGCAGCTGGGCGTGTGGGACACCGAGCTCAACACCGGGTTGCTGGTCTACGTGCTGCTGGCCGAACGTCGCATCGAGATCATCGCTGATCGCGGGTTGGCCGCCAGGGTGGATCGTGACGCGTGGGAGCGCATCTGCGCGACGATGCGCGCGGCCTTTGCTGCCGGCCGCTGGCGCGAAGGCAGCCTGGACGGGATCGCCTCGATCCACGCGCTGGCCGCCGAGCAATTCCCCAGCGACGGTCGCGACAACCCGGACGAACTGCCGGACCGGCCCGTGCTGCTTTGACGAAAAGGCCGCCTTCGGGCGGCCCTTTCGTCGAGGGCCTCAGAAGCCCTTGCCGATGTACTTCTCGAGGAAGGCCTGGATGCGCTGCAGGCGCTCGATGTTGTTCTTCTCGTCGTAGAAGCCGTGGCCCTCCTCGGGCTTGGCCAGCCACTCATAAGGCTTGTGGGCGGCGTCGAGCGCAGCCCGCATCGCCTTGGCCTGGGCGAAGGGCGCCCGCTGGTCGTCTTCACCGTGGATCAGCAACACCGGTACGTCGATCTTCTCGGCCAGCTTGTCGGGCGAGTTGGCGTCCAGCGACGCGTCATCCCGTCCGATCACTGTGTGCAGGTAGCTGCGCCCGCTCTTGCTCTCCCGTACGTCGCCCTTCCTGTACATCATTGCCAGGTCGTAGACGCCGGCATAGCCGATCGCGCACTTGAACAGGCCAGGAGCCCGGATGGTGGTCATCATCGCCGAGTAGCCACCGAAGCTGCCGCCGTACACGCAGATGCGCCTGGGGTCGGCATATTGTTGGCTGATCGCCCACTTCACGCCGTCGATCAGGTCCTGCTGGATGCGCGTGCCCCAGTTCAGGTAGCCGGCTTCCTTGAACGCCTCGCCGCGGCCCGCCGAGCCGCGGTAATTGACCTGCAGCACCAGATAGCCGCGGCTGGCCAGGAACTGGGCGTCGCTGTCGTAGAACCAGTCGTCCCGCACGTCGATCGGGCCGCCGTGCGGCAAAAGCACCATCGGCAGGTTGGCTTCCGGCACCCCCTTCGGCAGGGTAAGGATGGCTTCCAGTTCGGTGCCATCGCTCGCCTTGAACATCATCGGGCGGCGCTCGGCCATCTGTGAGGGCTGGATCCACGGGGCCACGTCGAACAGCTTCACGACCTTGTAGGTATGCGTGTTGATCAGGAAGTAGGTTCCCGGTGACCGGTCGCTGCTGACGCCGAACAGCAACTCGCTGCCGTCGTCGCTGAAGTTGACGAAGTGCACGTAGCTGCCGGGGAATTTCAGGCTGAGCGCGCGATGCAGCTTCGACATCGGTGCGTTGGGGTCGAGATAGGTTGGCGTCGGGATGCCCGTGCCCAGCGTGGTGGCGAAGGGCTGCAGCGGCAGCGACGTCCATTCGATGCCGGTCACGCTGCCCGGTCCCGCGGCGGCCAGCACTTTCCGGTTGCTGCCGTCCTCGGCTTCCTCCACCAGCGAGGTCGGGCCGCCGTCGGCCGCGTAGCTGGCGTAGATGCGCTGGCCATCCGGCGTGTTGCGCAGCGGCTCGAAGCTGGCACCGATCTGGTCCGGGCCGAGCGATACCCACTGGCCATTCTGACGGTGGTAGACGACATAGTCGAAGTTGTCGTTGCGGCCGTAGGCGTAATGGCCCTGGCCGTCGTTGCCGACCATGAATGCGAGCCCGCCCACGCCGATGTCTCCGATGAGATGGCGGGTGCCGTGGTCGGCGTCCACGTCGTAGAGCAAGCTCTGGTGATCGTTGCTCCAGCTCTCGGCGCTCATGTAGAAGTGGCCGTTGGCGGGCTCCGGCATGCCGTCGTAGAAGCCGAATCCGCGATCGAGGCTGCGCGTGGCGGCACGCGAGCTCTGCTCGGTGTGGTAGCCGTAGATGTAGTCCTGATGCTTGCCGTCGTAATCCGAGGCGATGATCTCCCCGGTCAGCATCGGCTTGTCGATCGAGCCGAATACCTTGCCCTTCTCGACGATGAGACGCTTGTTGCTCACCCAGACGAAATCGACGGGGACCTCGTACCTGGGCATGCGCAGCATGCTGACCGGAGCGCTCATGTCGGTCACCTTGAAGACGACCAGGGCATGCATGCCGTCGTCTCCATCCATGCGGACGGCAAGGAACTGGCCGTCCGGCGAGAGTCTTGGCATCGACACGGCCGGGTGCCGGGCAAAGGACTCCACCGGAATGAGATCGCTAGCTGCCGCGGTGGTGCAGGCACAACCCAGCGCCGCCGCAAGCAGCGCGAGTCGCGAATACTTTCGCATTGGCTTTCCCCTGAGTGCTCCTCCCCCGCGCGCTCGAACACGGAGGAGCATCGTGCCCGGCGGTTCCGCTTTGCGCGGACTCCCTTTTCCCTTAACCGGCAGTATATCCAGCGGCCGCGCGCGGTGAATGGCTTTCCCGAGGGTTCGCTCGCGCCGTTAGACTTGGGATTTTTGCCGTCGGCCGCCATGACCCAGCCCTTCGTCGTCCAGTTCGATCCCGTCGCCTTCAAGCTCGGGCCGCTGCAGGTGCACTGGTACGGGCTGATGTACCTGTTCGGCTTCCTGCTGGTGGCGACCCTGGCCGAGTACCGCCGCCGCAGGGGGCGCCTGCCGGTGAGCCGCGATGCGCTGGGCGACCTGATGTTCTACGCCATGATGGGCGTGATCGTCGGTGGCCGCGTCTGGTACATGCTGTTCTACTACGCTGGCGGCCCCAGCTGGATCTGGCACGATCCGCTGGCGCTGTTCCGGGTGTGGGACGGCGGCATGAGTTTCCACGGTGGCCTGCTGGGCGTGGTGCTGACCGGCTGGTGGTGGTCGCGCCGGTACCGCCTGCATCCGTTCGACACGATCGACTTCGTGGCGCCGATGGTGCCGCTGGGCCTGGGTCTGGGGCGGCTGGGCAACTTCATCAACGGCGAGCTGTGGGGCAAGCCCGGCGACGTGCCGTGGGCGATGATCTTCCCCGGTTCGCGTGACGAGGACCTGCAGCTGGCGGCCGGCCATCCCGCCCTGGCCGAACGACTGCAGCAGTTCGGCGGCCTGCCGCGGCACCCGTCGCAGCTCTATGAACTGACGCTGGAAGGTGTGGTGATGTTCGCGGTGCTGTGGCTGGTGTCGCTCAAGCCGCGGCCGCGCTATCTCGTCTCCGGCCTGTTCGCCCTGCTGTACGGCTGCTTCCGCTTCGCGGTGGAGTTCGTGCGCGTGCCGGATCCGCAGCTGGGTTACCTGGCCTGGGGCTGGCTGACCATGGGCCAGGTGCAGTCGATCCCGCTGATCGTCGTGGGGCTGGTGCTGCTGGCGATGTCGCGGCGTGCGCCGGTGCTGCCGCTGGCCGAGGTGGCGACCAAATAGCCGTCCGAGGCCCCGGCGTTGGCGCCGGGGCCATTCGGGGCGTCAGAAATTGCGGTCGCCGCCGAGGATGTCTCCCAGCCCGCCGAGGATCGAGCCTTCGCCGCGGCGCTGTCCGCCGCCCTGCGGCGCAGCCGCCAGCATGCGCCCGGCCATGCGCGAGAACGGCAGCGACTGCAGCCACACCGTGCCGGGGCCGGTCAGCGTGGCCAGGAACATGCCCTCGCCGCCGAAGAACATGCTCTTGATGCCGCCGACGGGCTTCACGTCCATGCTGACCGTGTCGTGGAAAGCGACCACGCAGCCGGTGTCCACGTCCAGCCGTTCACCCGCCTTGAGCTCGCGCTGCACCACGGTGCCGCCGGCATGCACGAACACCCAGCCATCGCCCTCGAGCTTCTGCATGATGAAACCCTCGCCGCCGAACAGGCCGGTGAGGATCTTGCGCTGGAAGAAGATGCCCAGCTGCACGCCCCGCGCGCCGGCCAGGAACGAGTCCTTCTGGCAGATCAGCCGGCCGTTGTGCTCGGACAGCTTCATCGCCATCACCGTGCCGGGGTAGGGCGCGGCGAACGCCACCTTGGCCTTGCCGCTGCCGGTGTGGGTGAATACGGTGGTGAACAGGCTCTCGCCGGTGATCACGCGCTTGCCGGCCGACAGCAGCTTGTCCATCAGGCCGCCGCCCTGGCTGGCGGCCGAGCCGTCACCGAAGACCGTATCCATCTGGATGGCGGATTCCTTGTACATGAGGGCGCCGGCCTCGGCCACGGCACTTTCGCCCGGGTCCAGCTCGATCTCGACGAACTGCATGTCGGTGCCGACGATGCGGTAGTCGATCTCGTCGGCCTGGCTGCCGCGCAGTGGCGGGGCGGGCGGCGGTGCCACGCCGAGGCCCGAACCCAGCTCGCCGACGGCGCGGATCGGCTTCCATTCGGTGAAGCCTTCGCGCCAGCAGTAGCCGTCAGGCTGGCGCCGGGCCTGCTCGCGGGCCGCCGCGTCGTCGAGCGGACCGATCCGTTCGGCATCCTTGCCGTAGCTGAAGTACCACTGGGCCATCTGCGTTGACTCCCTGGGAAAAGTCCGAGTCTAGGCGCGCTCGCCGACGGTGGGGAGTGACCCTCGTCATGCCTCCCGGTCCCGTGCCGGCGGCTGGTAATCTTGCCGGATGCGCGCCTACCTCGACCTGCTTGCCCACGTGCTGGAACACGGCACCGAGAAATCCGATCGCACCGGCACCGGCACGCGCAGCGTGTTCGGCTGGCAGATGCGTTTCGACCTGCGCGAAGGTTTCCCGCTGGTCACCACCAAGAAGCTGCACCTGCGCTCGATCGTCCACGAGCTGATCTGGTTCCTGCGCGGCGACACCAACATCGCCTACCTCAAGGAAAACGGCGTCAGCATCTGGGACGAATGGGCCGACGCCCACGGCGACCTCGGGCCGGTCTATGGCGCGCAGTGGCGCAGCTGGCCCACGGCCGACGGCGGCACGGTGGACCAGATCCGCTGGGTGGTGGACGAGATCCGCCGCAACCCCGATTCGCGCCGGCTGATCGTGAGCGCCTGGAACGTGGGCGAGCTGCCGAAGATGGCGCTGATGCCCTGCCACACGCTGTTCCAGTTCTACGTCGCGGAGGGGCGGCTGAGCTGCCAGCTGTACCAGCGCTCCGGCGACATCTTCCTCGGCGTGCCGTTCAACATTGCCAGCTATGCGCTGCTGACCCACATGGTCGCCCAGGTCTGCGGGCTCGAGGTCGGCGACTTCGTGCACACCTTGGGCGATGCGCACCTTTACAACAACCATGTCGAGCAGGCGAAGCTGCAGCTCACGCGCGAGCCGTTGGCGCTGCCGACGCTGCGGCTCAACCCCGACGTGCGCTCGATCTTCGATTTCCGCTATGAGGACGTGGCCATCGAGGGCTACCAGTCGCATCCGGCGATCAAGGCGCCGGTGGCGGTCTGAGCCCCGCCCCGGAGCCCGTGGCGGCGCCGACAGGGCGCCGCGAGGGTGCCGCGGCCGGCGCCGGCGCGGTAGAATCCGGCGGTTAACGGTGCGCCGCGGCGCACTGCATTGCCACTTTCGCCGCAAGGATTGTCATGGCCGTTTCGCTGATCGCCGCCCTCGACGAGAACTTCGCCATCGGCCGCAAGGGCCAGTTGCCCTGGCACCTGCCGGACGACCTGCGCTGGTTCAAGGAACTCACCCTCGGCAAGTACGTGCTGATGGGCTACAACACCGCGCTGGCGATCGGCAAGGCGCTGCCGGGGCGCACCAACCTCGTGCTGTCCCGCCGCCACGAGGCACCGTTTCCCGGCCAGATCACCGTGCGCTCGCTCGATGAGGCGCGCGCCCGCGCCGACGGCACGGGCCTAATGGTGATCGGCGGCGGCCAGATCTACGCCGAGGCCCTGCCGGTGGCCCAGCGCCTGTACCTGACCTGGGTGAACGCCGCGGTGGCGGGCGCCGACACGTTCTTCCCCGGCGTGCACTTCAGCGAGTGGACCGAGGTGTCGCGGACGCACCACAAGGCCGATGCCGACCACGCGTACGACTTCGACATGGTCGAGTACATCCGCAACCAGTGAGCATGTCGCGTGCACTGCACGTGATGGCCGGTGTACTGCGCCGGCCGGATGGTGCCGTGCTCACTACCGAGCGTCCGCCCGGCAAGCACCTGGCCGGGCTGTGGGAGTTTCCCGGCGGCAAGCTCGAGCCGGACGAGCTCCCGTTCGCCGGGCTGGTCCGCGAGCTGCGCGAGGAGCTGGGTATCCAGGTGCGCGAGGCGTATCCGCTGTTGACGCTGCCCTGGCGTTACGAGGCGTTCCACCTGCTGCTGGACACCTGGATCGTGACCGCCTGGGACGGCACCCCCAGCCCGCTGGAAGGGCAGGGCCTGCAGTGGCATCGACCCGAGGCACTGGTCCCCTCGCAGCTGGCGCCGGCCGACCAGGCGATCCTCCGGACCTTGCTCGGAAGCTGATCCCTCAGGCGCGGGCAAGCGCGAGATAGCGCGCGTGCAGGCCGCGCACCTGTCCGTCCAGGGCGTCTTCAGGGCCGCTGTTGTCGATCACGTCGTCAGCGATGGCCAGCCGCTGCCCGCGCGAAGCCTGGCTGGCCAGCATGCGCCGGGCCAGCGCCTCGTCCACGTCATCGCGCATGATCAGGCGGCGGACCTGCTCTTCCGGATCCACATCGACCACGAGTACACGGTCGACCCAGCGGTAATGCGCCAGGTTCTCCACCAGTAGCGGAATCGCCAGCACGCAGTACGGCCCCGGGTCGCTGTCGGCGCGGTCGCGCAGCCACTGACGGACGCGGGGGTGGACGATGGCCTCGAGCGTGCGGCGGGCGTCAGGGTCGGCAAAGATGCGCCGCCGCATGGCCGGGCGATCGAGGCGTCCGTCGGGACCCAGTACCTCCCTGCCGAAGGCCTCCGTGATTGCGGCCAGGCCTGGCGTATCCGGTTCGATCACCTCGCGCGCGGCGCGGTCGGCATCGTGCACTCCAATCCCCAGCTCGCGGAAGCGGCCCTCCACCGCGCTCTTGCCCGAAGCGACGCCACCGGTCAGGGCGACCACGAAGCCGGACACGGCGGCCTCAGTGCAGCCCGGTCAGATGGGCGTAGGCGGCCCACAGCCGGTCGCCTGCGACGAACCACACCCAGCCCGCGGCCGCGATGAAGGGGCCGAACGGCATCGGCACGTCGCGCTCGTGGCGCTTCAGCGCCATCAGCGTGCCGCCCACCAGTGCGCCGATCAGGGAAGAGAGCAACACCACCGGCAACAGGCAGCCCAGTCCCATCCACGCACCGAGCGCAGCGAGCAGCTTGAAGTCGCCATGACCCATGCCCTCCTTGCCGGTGAGCAGCTTGAATGCCCAGTACACGCTCCACAGGCTCAGATAGCCGATGGCCGCTGCCAGGATGGCGGACGCCGGCAGCACGAGAAATGGCACCAGCGACAACAGCAACCCCAGCCAGAGCAGGGGGTACACGATCTGGTCCGGCAGCAGTTGGGTACGCAGGTCGATGCCGGACAGGGCGATCAGTGCCCAGGTGAAAGCCAGCCCCGCCAGCGCCGGCCAGCCCGCGCCGAAGCGCCAGACGATCGCCGCGCTGCACAGGCCGGTGAGCAATTCGACCAGCGGGTACTGCGCCGAGATTGGCGCGCGGCAGTAGCGGCAGTGCCCCCGCAGCAGCAGCCAGCCGAGCACCGGGATGTTGTCGTAGAACGCCAGCGGATGCTTGCACTTAGGGCAGTGGGAAGGTTCGAACACGAGACCGGGGGGCTTGGGCGGGAGCGGCTCGTCCTCCAGTTCGAGGACGGCGCGGGCCTCGGCTTGCCACTCGGCCTCCAGCCGCGCCGGCAGGCGCAGGATCACCACGTTGAGGAAGCTGCCGACCAGCAGGCCGAGCATGCCGGCGGCAAGGATCCACATCCAGAGGGGCAGAAGGGCCATCGTTCGCCTGTCGCTGAAAAAGCAAAGGCCCCCCTCCCGGTGGGAGAGGGGCCCGGACGCGCCAGCTTACACGGTGCCGGCGAGCTTGAAGATCGGCAGGTACAGCGAAATCACCATGCCGCCGACCAGCACGCCGAGGATCACCATGATGATGGGCTCGAGCAGGGTGGAAAGCGTGTCTACCGCGTTGTTGACCTCTTCCTCGTAGAACTCGGCCACCTTGAACAGCATGTTGTCCAGGGCGCCGGATTCCTCGCCGATGGCGGTCATCTGCACCACCATGTTTGGGAACAGCCCGGTCTGGCGCATCGCCAGCTGCAACTGGTGACCGACCGCGATGTCGTCGCGCATGGCCTTCACCGCGTCGCCGTACACGATGCTGCCGGTGGCGCCAGAGACCGCGTCCAGCGCCTCCACTAGCGGCACACCGGCGCGGAACGTAACGCCCAGCGTACGGGCGAAGCGGGCGATCGCCGACTGGCGCAGGATGTTGCCGATCACCGGCAGCTTCAGCATCAGCCGATCGAGGAAGTGGGCGAATTTCACCGAGCGCCTCTTGGCCATCACCAGTGCCACGATGCCGCCGATGATGCTGCCGATCACGATGTACCAGTAGTGCTGCATGAACTCGGAGGCGCTGATCACCACCTGGGTCGGCGCCGGGAGCTCGGCGCCGGCCTGCTTGAAGGTGTCCTGGAACACCGGCACCACGAACAGCAGCAGGATCATGCTCACCAGCAGCGCCACCGCCAGCACCATGACCGGGTAGAACAGGGCCTTCTTGATCTTGCTCTTGATGCCCTCGACGCGCTCCTTGTAGGTGGCCACCGTGTCCAGCACGGTGTCGAGCACGCCGGCGGATTCACCGGCACGGACCAGGTTGCGGTAGAGCTCGTCGAACTGGATGGGATACTTGGCGAGGGCCTCGTTCAGCGATGCGCCGCCCTCGATGGCCTGCTTCACGTCCACCAGCATGTTCTTGAAGCGGATATTCTTCTGGCCGTCGGCGATGATCTCGAACGACTGCACCATCGGCACGCCCGAGGCCATCATGGTGGCGATCTGGCGGCTGAAGATCGCCACATCGCGGGGCTTGACGGTGCTGCCGGCCGAACCGAACAGCGGTTTGGCCCGCTCGCGCACCGTCTGCGGGTTCATGCCCTGGCGGCGCAGCTCGGCCTTGACCAGCGAGGCGTTCTTGGCGGGCATCTCGCCCTTCATACGCTTGCCGCGCTTGTCCAGCGCGACCCAGTCGTACATGGTCACCTGACTGACCTGGGCGCGCTGGGCTCCCACGTCCCGCGGATTCTTTGCCGTCGCCGTAGCCATGCGTTTCCCCCTCTTCCCACCCTGAACCGGCACGGAGCCGGTGGTAACTGGTGCAGCTTATTGCATTTCCAATGCCGTTTTCCGTGGCCGGACCCGCATCCGCAGTGTGTCGCGGGCCACGGAACCGGTTCCGTCAATCCTTGGTGACGCGGTCGATCTCGGTCAGGCTGGTCAGGCCGTGCTTGACCTTGAGCAGGGCCGAGGCGCGCAGGTCGTTGATGCCGGCGTTCCTGGCCGCCTCGGCGATCTGCAGTGCGTTGCCGCCCTTGAGGATGATCTTCTGGATCTCCTCGAGCATCGGCATCACCTGGTAGATGCCCACGCGACCCTTGTAGCCCTCATTGCAGCTATCGCAACCACCTGCCTCGTAGATGGTCAGCCCCTCATCGATGTCCTTCTGGCTGAAGCCAGCGGCCAGCAGGGTTTGCGGGGGCAGATCGATCGGCTTCTTGCAGTCATGCAGCCGGCGTGCGAGGCGCTGCGCCACGATCAGGGTGACCGACGAGGTGATGTTGTAGGGCGCGATGCCCATGTTCATCAGGCGCGCCACGGTCTGTGCGGCATCGTTGGTGTGCAGGGTGGAGAGCACCATGTGGCCGGTCTGCGCCGCCTTGATGGCGATCTCGGCCGTTTCCAGGTCGCGGATCTCGCCGACCATGATCACGTCCGGGTCCTGGCGCAGGAAGGAGCGTAGCGCCGCGGCGAAGGTCATGCCGCGCTTGGTGTTCTGCTGGACCTGGTTGATGCCCTCGACGCGGATTTCCACCGGGTCTTCCACCGTGGAGATGTTGCGCTCGGCGGTGTTGAGCATGTTCAGCGCGGTATACAGCGACACCGTCTTGCCCGAGCCGGTCGGTCCGGTCACCAGCACCATGCCGTAGGGCTTGTGGATCGCGTCGACGTAGAGCTTCTGCTGCTCGGGCTCGTAACCCAGCTTCTCGATGCCGATCCGGGCGGCCGAGCCGTCCAGGATACGCAGCACGATCTTCTCGCCGAACAGGGTCGGCAGGGTGCTGACGCGGAAGTCCACCGCGCGGCTCTTGGACAGGTTGAGCTTGATGCGACCGTCCTGCGGAACGCGCTTCTCGGCGATGTCCAGCTGGGCCATCACCTTCAGGCGCGAGGAAATGCGGCTGGCCAGCTTCATCGGCGGGCTGGCCACCGCGCGCAGCATGCCGTCCATGCGGAAACGCACGCGATACTGGGTTTCGAACGGTTCGAAATGGATGTCCGAGGCGCCGCGGCGAATCGCGTCGACCAGCACCTTGTTGACGAACTTCACCACCGGTGCGTCATCGCCGGCGGTTGCATCGATGCCGGTCTGGTCGGCCTCCTCGTCGCCGCCGGAGGTTTCCAGCTCCAGGTCGTCCAGTTCGCCGCCGCCAACGTCGCCGATGTTGGAGTTCATGGTGCTCAGCGCACCGTCGATCGCCCGCTGCAACTGAGCGCGCTCGACCAGGATCGGCTCAACCATGCAGTTGGAGTGGAACTTGATCTCGTCCAGCGCATGCGACTGCATGGGGTCGGCGATACCCACATACAGTCGCTTGCCGCGACGGAACAGCGGCAGGGCGCGATGCTTGGTGACCAGTGCCTCGCTGATCAGGTTCAGCGGCATGCTGGCCGGTGCGAGCGCCGTCACGTCCATCATCGGCATGCCGAATTCGACCGAGGCGACCTGCGTGAAGCGTGTACTGTCGACGAGCTGGTGGTCCAGCAGCCAGGTGGCCAGGGTGGCCTTGGCCTGGGTCGAGTCCGTGACGGCCTTGCGGACATCGGCCTCCGGCAGCACGCCCTCCGACACCAGCCGTCGGGCCATGCCCGAGAGGCCGGCGAGCGATGCCTGTACTTGAGATGACATGGTGGAACCTGCCCCAGTCCGCTGATTCACGTGGAATTTACCCCACTCTAGCAGGGTGGTCATCTCTCGCAAGGGCCCGGATCACAGTGGCGGCAGGCCGGTGTGCGGCAGGTCCGTCTTTCCCGGGGAGAGTCACATCGGCAAGTGCAATCGCCGCGTTATGATCACCGACCTACGTCGGGGGAATCCTGGTTTGAAGACAAGCATCATCTTGCCCGCCAAGAACGAGGCAGCCGCGCTGGCGAACGTGCTGCCGGCCCTGCGTTCGCTGCATCCGGAAGCGGAGATCATCGTGGTCGACGATGGCTCGACCGACGACACCCGCGAGGTGTGCGCCCGGGTCGGCGTGACCTGCCTCTCCTCTCCTTACTCGATGGGCAACGGTGCGGCGATCAAGCGCGGCGCCCGGGCCGCTTCGGGCGACGTCCTGGTGTTCATGGACGGCGATGGCCAGCACGACCCGGCCGATGTGTCCCGATTGCTGGCCCGGCTGGAGCAGGGTTACGACATGGTGGTCGGCGCCCGCTCCTGGGAGGGCCAGGCCGGAGTGGGCCGTGGAGTGGCCAATACGTTCTACAACTGGCTGGCGACGCGGATGACCGGTCACCGGGTGATGGACCTCACCTCCGGCTTCCGGGCGGTGCGCGCGGACAAGTTCCGCGAGTTCCTCTACCTGCTGCCGAACGGCTTCAGCTACCCCACCACCAGCACCATGGCGTTCTTCCGCAGCGCCTACCCGGTCGCCTACGAACCCATCCACGTGGCACAGCGGGACGGCACCACCAGCCACATCCGCCCACTGCGCGACGGCCTCCGCTTCCTGTTGATCATCTTCAAGATCGCCACGCTGTATTCGCCGCTGAAGCTTTTCGTGCCGGCGAGCATGGTGTTTTTCCTGGCGGGATGCGCCAACTATGCGTGGACCTATACGCACTATGGGCGGCTGACGAACATGAGTGCGTTGTTGTGGAGCGCGTCGGTGATCGTGTTTCTGATCGGCCTGGTCTCCGAGCAGATCACGGCATTGACCTATCGACGCGCGGATTGAGCCCGCATGCGACCGACGGTCCTTGTGCTTGCGTCGACCTATCCGCGTTGGGCGAATGATCCTGAGCCTGCATTCGTCCACGAGCTAAGTCGCCGGCTCGCTCGTGACCATGAGGTGATCGCGGTCGTTCCAGATGCGCCGGGAGCGGATCCCAGTGGCGACCTGGACGGTGTCCACGTGGTGCGCTACCGCTACGCGCCGCGTGCCTGGCAGACGTTGGTCAACGATGGGGGAATCGCCACCCATCTGCGCCGATCGCCCTGGAAGTGGCTCCTGGTGCCGGGTTTCGTCCTGGGTCAGTACCTGGCTGCGAGGCGGGTGCTCAAGCGCCATCGTGTGACCGTGATCCACGCGCACTGGATCATCCCGCAGGGATGGCTGGCGCGATGGCTCGCGCGGCCCGCGCGCATCCCGGTTCTGGTGACTTCCCACGGCGGAGACCTGTTCGGCTTCCGGGGGCGCTTGCTGACCAGGGTCAAACGGTCTGTGGCGGCAGCCTGTTCGCGCATGACCGTGGTGAGCGATGCCATGCGGAAGGAGGCGATCCGCCTCGGGTTGCGTCCCCCCAGCCTCACGGTGTTGCCCATGGGCGTAGATCTGCAGCGCCGTTACGTGCCTGATCCGTCGGTTCCCCGTTCGGCGGATGAGCTGCTTTTCGTGGGAAGGCTGGTACCCAAGAAGGGGCTTCCACTTCTTCTGAATGCGCTGCCGGCCGTGCTGGCCAGGCGCCCGGCGGCCAGCCTGACGATTGCCGGCTTCGGTCCGGAGCGCGCAGACCTGGAGGCACAGGCGAGTCGACTGGGAGTGGCTCACGCCGTGCGCTTCCTGGGGGCTGTTCCCCAGGACAGACTGCCGGACCTCTATCGGCGGGCATCCCTGTTCGTCGCTCCCTTCGTCCGCGATGAGTCCGGCAATCAAGAGGGGCTTCCGGTTGTCCTGATGGAGGCTATCGGTTGCGGTTGCCCTGCCATCGTGGGCGACGTCGCCGGTCTCGACGACCTGCTTGGCGGGCATGCCGCCTACGTGACGGTAAATCCAAGGGATCGTGACGCTTTGGCAGAAGCCATCCTCGATGCGCTAGATCAGCCCGGGCTTGCCCTGGCGAGGGCGGTTGCGATCCGCGGCGCTGTTGCGGAGAAGGTGGACTGGGACGTGATCGCACAGGGTTATCGGCGGGAATTGCAGGCCTGCATGGCGAACCTCGGCGAGTTGCGGCCATGATCCATGTGCTCGTATGTGGTGGTGCTGGCTACATCGGCTCGCACATGGTGCGACTGCTGATGGCCGCCGGATACCGCGTGACCGTTTTCGACAATATCTCTACCGGTCATCGAGAGGCAGTTGGAGGGGCAACGCTCGTAGAGGGCGACCTCCTCGACCCCGTCGCATTGAGGTGCGCGTTTTCGGGCGAGCCCATCGATGCCGTGCTGCATTTTGCGGCGCTGTCGATCGTGAGCGAATCCGTACGCGAACCCACGCGCTATTACCGTAATAACGTGCTGGGGACGCTGAACCTGATCGAGGCCATGCGAGAGGCCGGTGTCGACCGCATGGTGTTCTCCTCGACGGCGGCCGTGTATGGCATGTCGGCTTCCGAGTGGATCGACGAGACGCACCCACTCCAGCCGATCAATCCCTATGGCGCAAGCAAGGCCATGGCCGAGCGGGTGATCGCCGATGCCTGCGCAGCCCATGATATGCGAGCGGTTGCTCTTCGCTATTTCAATGCTGCCGGTGCGGATCCCTCCGGGGAGATCGGTGAGGCTCATTCACCGGAAACCCACCTGATACCCAATGTGTTGCGAGCTGCCCTCGACGGTACGCAAGTGAGTATCTTTGGCCGGGATTACCCCACGCCCGACGGCACCTGCATACGGGATTACGTCCATGTGTGTGATCTCGCCGAGGCCCATCGCCTGGCGCTCGCATATCTGGAGGGGCAGCGGGGATTCCATGCCTTCAACCTGGGCAGCGGCGTCGGTTTCAGCGTGCTGCAGGTACTGGAGGCGGCGCGCCGTGTTTCAGGTCGGGCCGTCGACAGCCGGGATCTGCCCCGCCGCGACGGGGATCCGGCGCGGCTGGTGGCGTCCAGCAGGCGGGCTGCCGAGGTACTTGGCTGGGTTCCCGGTTGCAGCGACCTGGCAAGCATCGTCGAGAGCGCGTGGCGCTGGCATCGCAGTCAACGGTACTGAGCATCATGAGCAAGCAACCCAAGCTGGTTCTTCGCGAGAGCTGCATTGACGACGTGACGTCCAAGTGGCCTCCCGGGCAGTTCGTCGAAATGGGGGCCGGTACGGGGCACATGGCCGAGCGCTTTCTCCGGCGGGGTTATGAAGGCTCTTGTCACGACCTCAGCAAGGAAAGCCGGATGCTGATGCGCCAACGGTTCCAGGCCCTGGGCAAGGGAGAGGTCGTCGAAAGCCTGGACGAGCTTGATCACGAAGGGGTCGACTACCTGTTCGCATTCGAGGTGCTCGAGCACATCCAGAACGATCGGGAGGTTCTTGAGGAGTGGGTGCGCTTCCTCCGTCCCGGGGGACGCATTCTGGTATCGGTTCCCGCACATCAGCGCAAATTCGGTCGCTCCGACGAACTGGTCGGTCACGTCAGGCGCTATGAAAGACCTCAACTTGGCGATCTGCTTGCCAGTGTGGGGATGGTGGATGTGACACTGCTCAACTACGGTTTTCCCATCACCGAGTTCACGCGCCGCATATCGAATCGTATCGTGCGCGACGACCATAGTTACGATGCGATGACCCCGGTGGAGAGAAGCATGCGCAGTGCACAGGTCAAGCCAAGGCGCGTGGCTCGCATCCTTTCTGTCTTCAGCGGAAGGGTCGTGGCGCCCTTTTGCCTTGTCCAGCGAATGTTCTATGGCATGGATCTTGGTGACGGGTTGGTGGCTACTGCGCGCAAGCCGTTGACCGCGGCTGGGTCAGTTTCATGAGGTCAGGTTCGAGCCTGGCGATGATGGTCTCCCAGCTCTCGATGGCGATATTCGGGTGCTTGGGTGCCTCGAGCTGGGCTTGCACCGCACGCGCGAGGTCGGACGGGTCGTCGGGGCGATAGCGCGCCTGCGGTACGTCGGCGAGAAGTGATGGCATGGCGCCAACGTCAGCGGCCACGACCGCCAGGCCGCAGGACAGCATTTCATAGGCTTTCTGCGGAAAGCAGTAGCGACCGAACGTCGTGTCGCGAAGATAGATCACGCCCACGTCCAATGATTGGAAGAGCGTCGCCGCACGGGTGTGAGAAAGCATTCCCAGATAGTGAACGCGGGGTCCTGATGGCGGCGGCAGGGACGGGTCGATCGGTCCGGCCAGTACCAGGTGAACGTTCGGGAGCGCAGCCTCGATCCGCAGCCAGGCGTCGTACAGTGTCCCGACGCCCTTGTCCTCGTGAAGTCCGCCTGCGGTGCCGACGAGCAGAGCCTCGGCCGGGAGGCCCAGGGCCTTGCGGGCTGCGCCGCGATCGCCGCGGGTGAAGATGGACAGGTCCACCGTGCTTGGCATGGACACCACATTGCCTTTGGCGGCGTAACCGTCGCGGACAAGGTCATGCAGCGCGTCGCTGGTCGTGGTGACCAGTCCGGCATGGCGCGTGGCACGCCGCAGGGCGGTCTTGAATCCCGGCAGGCGTGCCTGGCCGAAGCCTTCGAAGTTGTCATACAGGTCGATGGCATATGGCAGACCCAGGCGGTTGGCCAGCCACCCGGTGAGTGCGACGTGCGGAATGTCGGATGCGCCGATGAGTAGGTCGGGTCGAACCTGCCGCAATTGCGCGGACAGCCACCCGGGATAGCCAAGCAGTCGCGGCAAGACACTGCGATTCAGAGACCTGGAATGCCAGGCAAGGCTCCCCGGTGCCGCTTCGTGCTCCACGAGTCCCTCCGCCTGTGACTGATAGCCAAGGCAGAACCCGTGCACCTCGTGTCCGAGCCGGGCGAGTTGGAAAGGGATCTCGTAGAGCCTGGCATACCGGTCGTCGATGACGTCCTTGCCCATGTAGCGACGCTTGCAGAGAAAGGCGATTCGCATTCGGCTGTCGAGTTCCGTCGGTGGCGGGCTTAGCGCAGGCTTTCGATCAACTGGCGAGATGCGGCAAGCGCCGCCCCCACGACCTGATCCATATTGTAGTAGCGGTACTGGGCCAACCGACCTACGAAGGTGACGTTGGGCTCTGCCTTGGCCAATGCCTCATAGCGCTTGAACAGGGCCTCGTTCTCTGCGCGGGGAACCGGGTAGTAGGGATCCCCCTCGGCTTGCGGATACTCGCGAACGATCGATGTGCCCCGGTGTGTCTGTCCCGTCAGGTGCTTGAATTCGGTAATGCGCGTATACGCATGCTCGTTCGGGTAGTTGACTGTCCCGGTCTCCTGGTACTGGTCGATATCAGCCAGATGCTCATGCTCGAAGCGCAGTGAGCGATACGGAAGTGGCCCGTGGACGTAGCGGAAATAGGCATCGATCGGTCCGGTGTAGACCACGTGGCGGAAGGTCTCCCGTTCCCGCACGTCCTCGAAATCCACACCGAGCTGCACCGTGATGTTGGGATGGTCGAGCATCGCTTCGAACATCTTCGTGTAGCCGTGCAGTGGCATCGCCTGGAAGGTGTCGGTGAAATAACGGTCGTCGGTATTGGTGCGAACCGGGATGCGGGCCGCGACGCCCGCTTTCAGCTCCGAGGGCTCCAGCCCCCATTGCTTGCGCGTGTAGTTGAGGAAGAATTTCTCATACAGGTCCCGACCCACCGAGTTGAGCACCACGTCTTCGCTTGTCAGCACAGGTTCGCGCGGCTCGCGGACCTGTTCGAAAAACGCCGCGGCTCCAGCCTCGTCAAGGTCGAGGCCGTACAGTTGGTTCAAAGCGTCCCGATTGATGGGGAACGGGTACATCCGTCCGCCGACCACACCCCGCACGCGATGTTCGTATGGTCGCCATTCGGTGAAGCGCGACAAGTATTGGAAGATGCGCTCGCCGTTCGTATGAAAGATGTGCGGGCCATAGCGGTGCACCAGAATGCCGTGGGCATCCGGTTCGTCATAGGCATTGCCGGCGATATGAGGGCGTTTGTCGATCACCTGTACGGTCAAGCCGGCTTCGGCCAACTCGCGAGCCGTGACGCTTCCGGCGAACCCTGCGCCGACGATCAAAATGTCGTTCTTCACTGCTTGATCCCCCAAGATTTGTGACGACACCCCTTGCGGCCAAGCACGCCATCAATGAAACCAGCAAAGAAGGCCCCGAGCTGGGCGAGCTTTCCGGGCTCTCTAACCAAGGTTGCAATCATCCGGACAAACGACCCGGGGATCGTATGGGTAAATAGTTTCAAGCCGTAATGCTCGCGAGCCACCAGTAACCTGTTCCTGGTGTCGTAATACCTCTTCCAAGGAGGTAACTCCAGAGACGTGAGTGTGTATCCAGGTATCTTGACTTGGTAGGGTCGCGACTTTGGATGCTCGATGTGGCTCTTTCCAGCGACAAATATCTTCGCGCCGGCCCTTTGGGCCCGAACGCAATACTCCACGTCGTCCGCTGCAATGAAAAATGCGGCGTCAGGCAGTCCAATTTTAGCAACCAAGTCTTTATGAATAAGGAATCCAAGGAACGGGAGCATGCGCACCTCGGCCTTGGTGGGAATATCGGCGGAGAGGCAGGTCGTATGCGCAGGAGCCCCTTCCAGTGTCATTGGCCATGAGGTCTCGTTTTCGTTGACGGCTAAAGAACCATAGACATCAGAAGGACGTTCGATGACTCGTATCAGTTCTTCAAGTGCGTTGTTATGAGGTTCCGCATCATCGTCCATCATCCAGGCCCACTCGGCACCGTGGTGAATCGCATGATTAAGGCCCGCTGAGAAGCCGCCGGCGCCGCCAGTATTGTGCGCAAGCCGCAAGAGGCGGACGTCCTCGCGAGCTAGCCACCCCGCAGACTCCAGCAATTCAAGTGTCCCGTCGGTTGATGCATTATCGACCACGAGTATGCGTGCTGGTTTACGTGTCTGGTTGGCAAGGGCAGACAGGCAGCGCATGAGAAGCGCGCATCGATTATAGGTAACTACAATCGCCGTGATCGATCTCTCGTCCAAACAAGGCTCCCTACCGTTAGGTCGGTCGGTTTGTGGAAGTGCAGAAGTGCTCTGGGGGGAACGTTGCCGGGTCAAGGCGAGCCATGTCCGCCAATCTTTCCCGCATGAAAATTTCTTGCGGATAAAACGAAAAGTGTCCGGCCAATGCGGATTCGATGATATACATCGGTCTCGATTTAGAGATGCAGTCTCTGCACAGCATGTCCTCATCTACTCCAAGGACGCCGGAGTGCCACGACGACTTGAATCCCCCGACCTTTTCTATGAAGGACCGGCGAAAAAGGATCGCCCCGATGCTGAAGCGGGTGCTGCATATGGAGTACCGCCCCAGGAGATTGGAAAAACGCTCAGATTTTTCGTCGAAAGGTAGCGTTCTCTGCCAAAGCCACCAACTTGCCTTGGGGTCGTTGTGAACAGGCAGTTCGCTGCATCGGATGATCAGCTCGCCGAACTCTCTTTGGTATTCGGACTCGTGTCCTAGCTCGCGCAGAAATGCGCGGTAGCTTATTCCGTTGACATTCAATACCGGTGCGCAAAAGCCGGGTTCAAGAAATGAATCTCGCCACGCGTGCTCATATCCTGCGTGTAACAGCTGGAAAAACTTTTGGCCAACAAATATGTCCTCATCGATCTTGTATATGAAGTCGGCAGATGGATGAAGGGCTATGGCCCTGTTGAGTGCAACGCCTGGAGCGTTGCGCTTAACGGATAGATATGACCATCCTGCGCGCGCGCAAAAATCAGCCAGTTCTTTGGAGTATGTTCCTGCTGACGCGATGCAGAGATCAGCGTCGGGGGGGGCGTGCTTCTCTAGGCGGGCAAGCGTTGCTGACCAAAGATACGATTTGTATCCAGCAAGGATTACGACAAGTGTTGGCTTGTTTAATCTTCGGTCGATGAATGTGTACTTGCTACCATAGTCCCGAATGTGGGCGAGGTGTCGGCTTGTAACTTCGAAGAAGTCTGCGATTGCTGCGCGCAATACGCCGAAAAATCCTCGCTTTTGTATGGATTGGATGGTCTTCCTGATCATTTCCATAAAGAAATTATTCATCTATCCACAATGACAATGGCGACTTGCTGGCCAACTTTGTTATAAGCGATGTATTTACAATCAAGCCCGGACAATGCCAGGAACTCACGGAAAGCCTTGTGCTCGTGTTCTTGCCAGCCCGGATAGTTGAAATACTCATCGAAAACGATAATGGTTCCGTTCTTTATGCGAGGCGCCAGAATTCGGAGCGCGGAGATGCTGCTTGAATACAGGTCGCAATCGATATGTATAAATCTGGCATAGCCCTCAACCTGAGTCAGAAATTTCGGCAGCGTGTCATCGAAAAGTCCTTTATGCAGGATGCAGTTGTCTTCAAATTCTAGCGTTTCAGTGGAGACGTCGAATACGCCTTCTGGAAATCCGTCTCGCCAAAATTCCGGTAGCCCAGTAAACGTATCGAAACCATGAACGTTTTCCGGTGCGTAATGGCGAGCTATCTCGTTCAAGGATTGCCCGCGATAGACGCCTAGTTCGCATATGAATCCCGATTCCGGTGCGGAGTCGAAGGCTGCACGCATGACGTCCAAGCGGGATGGATAGGCTTTGGCGTCTTTCATGAGTAAGTCAACCAAATTGGCGGACGTCGAGACTGCTTGGATCGCAGTGGCCAGCTCGATATCTGTGGCCACTCGGATAACCGCGGCGCGAAGCAGTCGGGAAGTGATATCTGCTATTTTTTGTCTCAGCATGGGGGGCTCCACGAAAAGCGCGGTTTTTGATTTATCGCTATGACTTGTCGACAAAAATGGAGTGAAGCCTCTCGGTGTGCGATGACTATGATTGTCTTTCTTTCGCAGAGCGCGCGAATGGAGTCGATCAAGGCTTCTTCTGTTTCGGTATCCAGCGCACTGGTCGCCTCATCCATGAGCAGGACCGGCGGGTCACGGTAGAGCGCCCGCGCAATGCCGACTCGCTGGCGTTGTCCGCCGGAGAGGCGGATGCCGCGGTCGCCGACCTGCGTCTCATATCCTTGAGGCAGCTCATGGACTACGAAGTCATGGATCTGTGCGGCCCGTGCGGCCCGTTCGACGGCGGCCATGTCGATAGCCTCCCTCGGCAGGCCGAAGGCAATGTTCTCGGCGACGCTGGCGTCCGATAGATAGATGTGTTGCGGCACATAGCCGATCGTGTGCTGCCAACGGGCGACGTTGGCCTCGGAGATCGGAGTGCCATCCACGGTCATGGTGCCTTCCAGGGGGCGAAGAAGGCCCAGAAGGATGTCCATCAGTGTGCTCTTGCCCGCGCCACTTTTGCCAACGATGCCGACGCTGCTGTTGGCCGGAATCACCAGGTCAAGGCCATCAAGGATCCGCTTGTCAGGCGTGGAGGGGTAGGCGTAGCTGATCCCGCTCAGTCTGATCTCGTGCCGCAGCGGCAGAGTGGAGGTGGCCGCTGCAGGCGCCTCGGGCGGCAGCTGAAGGTCCTGCGCGATCGCGTCGAGCGTTGAGGAGGTAAACCGGAGCTTGGCGAAGCCGCGATACATGATCTGGGCCGATGGCAGCATTCGATAGGCTGCGAATCCGTAGAGCCCCAGTGCAGGCAGGACGTGGGCTACGTCGTTGGTCCGGTTGAGCAGCACCAGGGCGATGATGATGAGGCCCGTATAGCCGGTAGCTTCAACGAGGTAGAGCGGAGATTGTGCCAGGGTCTCGTTGGTTGCGAAGTGGCGTGAGAACAGTCGTGACGCGCGCTCGAAGTGTCCGATATACGCATTGGTGGCATGTGTCACCTTCACGTCCTTGATGCCGCCGAGGGCCTCGTTGCATGCCTGGTAGCGCTGTCCGTCAGCGCGTTGGCGTTCTGCACCGATCCGGGCGAGCCTCTTGCGGACGAGGCTGTAGATGGTTCCGTACAGGATGGCCAGTGCTGCGGTGATGCATAGCGCCGTCGTGGCGTCGTAGCAGAAGATCAGTACGGTCATGGCCAGCAGCACGGAGCCCTGGGCAATGAGCTGTGATACCGGCTGGATCAGCTCGTACAGGAGCTGGTCGACTTCGGACAGCACATTCCTCGCAAGGATCGACGGGTTGTTGACGAGGAAGAACTCGTAGGGCTGCTGGAGGTAACGGGACAGGAGGCGTGTGCTGATGGAGTGCCGCTCCAGGTGCACGAACCGGTTCAGGACATGCAGCGTAACGGTCTTGAAGAGCGATGAAGACACGACAAGAACGATAGAGGCGAGGCCCAGTGCAAAAATGAGCTGGCGCGTATCCACCATCCCCAGCGACTGGTAGATCCTGGAAAGCGTTGGCGAGTCCTGGATGACCGAAGGTCTTCCAAGTACGGACAGGAACGGCATGATGGAGAGTACGCTTGCGGTTTCCGCCAGGGCCATCAGCACGACAAGTACGAGCATCCAGCGGCCCTTGCGTCGCTCTGCCGGGGTGAAGACAGACCAGATTTTCTTCAGCGCTTCAATCATGGGGACGGAAAGGTGGTGCCTGGACTCGCGTCAGTTTGCCGTGCGGGCGGAATGAGCCGGTGCAATTCGGGCTATGGATGTCCTCAACGTCGACAGATCCTTGTCGAGGGTGCCACCGATATTCATGGCACTGAGCTTGTCGAGGGAAGACTTTGCAGCAGCACCTTGACCTTCGGCGATCAGCATGCGCGTCTCGCTGATCCGGTAAGCGGGTTCGTTCGGCGCTGCTTCGGCTGCAGCTTCGGCCATGCGCAGCCCTAGGGGCCTATCTCCCAGCACATTCCATGCGTAGTCGGCGTAGGTCGCCAGCAGTCTTGCACTCGGGTTCGGGTGCGATAGCGCAGCGAGAAAGGCCTCCATCATGCGCGTGGTGGGCAACTGGCAACGTCCATCCCGCGCGCATTGTGTCAACGCGGCAAGGGAACTCTCATCCTGCACGCCCGGGGTGTGGGCCTTGAGTTTTGCCGTCAGGCTGTCCCACCAGGCATCCCTGATCGGCAGACCCATGCGCGAATTCATGAAGATCAGCGCCTGCTCCGGGAGAATGGAGCTTTCCGGCAACGCCATGGCTCGCTCCAGCGGAGCGTAGGCCATGCGGGTAAACGGCGATTGAGGATCGTAGTGCGAATAGATGATGTAGGTGCGCCCGAGCTCGTACTGCGCTCTCGGTGACCGGGGGGCCCTTGCGGCCATGTCCTCGGCCAGGCGCAACGGGTTGCCCCATGCGTACGCCGTGAGCGCCGTTTCGATGGTCCACAGCATCATCAGGCCGACGAGCAGCACTCGACGCGGCAACCTGAAGGGGAGTGCCTGCTCCGTTTCGGGAATCCGGTCGACCGGCTGTTGTCGGAGCCCGATTGCGGCCGATGTGCCGCGAGCGGCCAGCAGGGGGATCAATGCGAGCAGCAGCCCGAAGCTGGCGAAGTAGTTCCGGTGTTCGTAGATCAGTTCCAGCGGAAGGATCGTGCCGGTAAGCAGGTGGCATCCCAGGTAGAGCGCCAGGCCGAGGGCGACCAGCGGACGGCGCCTGCGGAGGAGAATCACTCCTGTCCCCAGGGTCGCCAGGAGCAGGATCGAGGTCAGTGTCGTCCATGGTGACAGCACTCCCGTCGAGATGCGGAAGTCGTCGTGATAGAACGACAGCGCGTGAGGCGTGGGCAGCAGCGTCCAGCCGATGTAGTCGACGACGATCCGCGCCTCGCTCAGCAGGCGTGTCCCAAGGGTGAAGTCGCGATTGGCCCATGCCGAGGGTCGCAAAAGGCCGGGCAGAAGCCAGCCGAGCCCCGCCGCCAGGGGCGTGGCCAGGACCACTATGTAGAAGATCACCAAGGGGCGGCTGATCTTCCCGTCACTACCTCGAAAGCGATAGAGAACCCACTCCACGAGAAACGCGTAAAGGGGGAGCATCACCGCGGTTTCCTTGGTGGTGATGCCCAGGCCCGTGGCCAGCGCGATACTGGCTACGCACTGGGTGAAGCCGGCCCGCGCGTTTCCGGTGACCATTCGCTCTCTTCCCGCGACGTATCCGAGCAGGCCGAGCAGGACGAAGAGGTTGGCAAGGCTCTCCATGCGCTGAACCACGTACAGCACGCCGGTCAGGTTGATCGGCAGAAGCAGCCAACCAGCGGCGATGAGAGCGGCGATCCACTCGGTCCGCGACGGACTGGTTGCCGATTGGCGCGCGCTGCGCATGAGTCTGCGCGCCAATGCAAAGATCACCAGGCCATTGAGCAGGTGGATCAGCAGGTTGGTGGCCTTCATCCAGAACGGATCGAGCCCGGTGGCCAGATAGTTTGCGGCGAAGCTGAGCGAAGCCAGTGGCCGTTTGAACTCACTGGAGGGGGAGGACAGGGCGGCCGTGATGAGGGTGCCAAGGGTGGCGTGCTGCGGCTGCACCCCATGGTTGTCGACAATATTCGGATAGTCGTCGAACAACCAGGAACCGCTCAGGCCCGGCCAGTACACGATGGCCGTGAGTGCCAGCGAGGCGAGCAGCATCAGCCGTGCCCACGAGGTGGTGCGAGATTGAGGGGTCATTTCTGCGGTCTTGCCTGAGCGTCGACGCTCAGTGTATGACGCAGGCGCACCAGTTCGCGCGGCCAATACCCCTGCTCCCTGAGGACCCAGGCATGCACTGCGCGCATGCCGGAGCCCGGCCGGAGCTCCTTATCCTTGATGGACTCGTAGTAGGCCAGGTGCTGCAGGCCAAGCTCCGGCTGTCCGGCGGATCCGAGCAACGCAGCCTGCTGGAACGCCGTGGTCGGGCGAACCTGCAGGGCCAGTGCCCGGTCGAACAAGTCCAGTGCGGCAGCGTAGCGGTGGTCTTGCAGGGCGAGTTGTCCCTTGAGCGAGAGTATGTCCTGCATCCTGCCCGGTTCTGCAGCGAGTCGCGGGTTGGCAGCGGCAGCATCGAGCAGGGCAGAGATGGTGGGCGATACCAGTTCGGGGCAGATCGGATGGCTGCTCTGTGCGATGACCCGGCCGAACCAGCTCGCCAGCAGCCCGCCAGCGTCAAGGCTCTCCCGCAGGGCAAGCTCCGCAGCTTGCAGGCTGTCCGCGGGGATGTGCCCCTGCTCACAGTGCGCCGACAGGAGGTTGAGGGCGATCTGGACCTCTCTGGGGTGTTGCTCGAGCACCGGCGTCAGGCGCTTGATCGCGGCATCCGGTCGACCCGCCGACATCTCCGTCATTGCGGCATAGGCCTGTGCCCTGGGCGATGCAGGGTTCAGCCTTGCCCATAGCAAAGCCTGCTCGCGGTTGTTTCCCCACAGTTCGGCGCGGTCACGGGTCATCACCGCCAACAATGCGATGACCACGATCCCGACGGCGACCCGGAACGCCGGGTGCTGATCCAGCCGCCGGGGTGCCTGAATGGTGCCGGCGGCCGGCGAGGGCCGTGTTCCGGTTGAGAGGATCCACCACGCCAGCGGCCAGAACATCAGCATGGCAGGCAGGTAATTGCGATGTTCGAAATACAGCTCCAGGGCAACGGTGCTCGACTCCATCGACTGCCCGACGAAATAGAAAAGCACGGACGCCGCGAAGATCGGCCAGCGCCGCCGCGCAAGCGCCGCCGTCATGATGAGTGCGCCGATCGCCATCATGGCGGGTAGCGTGCTGGCCGGGTGCCAGAGAGACGTGGATGCCTGGAACTGGTCGTTGAACAGGCCCGAAGTGAATGGGCGGGGCAACCAGAGCAGGCGCAGGTAATCGATCAGGACGCGCGGCTCGGTCAGCAGGCGCTCGCCAAGGGTCCAGGGGCGGTTGGCGGATATGCCGTGGGCGATGCCCATGTAGCCAGCGTGGAGCAGGAACAGGGCCAGGAACAGCGCAGGAGGGCCGGCCAGCAGGCGCAGCGCCAGACGGGCCCGGGCCGATGCAGTGCCGATGGGCTCTCCACCTGTTTGCCGCGAGGATTCGTTGCCCGCGATCACCGTGGCATCCAGCGTGAGTGCCAGTGCGGGCAGCAGCAGCCCGTTCGCCTTGCACAGGAAGGCCGCGAGCGTGCCGCCCCAGAGTCCCGCGACCATCCAGAGCCAGCCGGTCCGGATGTCGCCGACGAGCACGGCTCTCCGGCCGACGAGCCACATGAGCAGGCCGGTCAACGTCATGGTGGCAGCCAGCATGGCCTCGCGCTGCACCACGTAGAGGGTGGTCGACACCATCAACGGATGAAGCATCCACAATGCGGCCGCGAGCCCCCCCGCGAGGGTCGCGCGCCAGCGATGGCGTTCGTCTTGCGGCTGGTGGTTTTGTCCGAGGCGCGCCAGCAGGACTGCCAGCAGGCTGCCGTTGAGCAGGTGGATGATCAGGTTGGTCCGCTTGAACGGGAAAGGCGAAGCGGGCCAGTCATGCGCGTCGATCAGGAAACTCAGCAGGGACAGCGGGCGGCCCGTGGGGTCGGCTTGCCCGGATGTGATGTACTGCCAGAACGTCGTCCAGTGCGTGATCGGGCCCTGGGCGCCCAGTACGGGAAGATTGGCGAAGTCGTCAAACAGGAAGCCGCCGTGCAACCCGGGCCAATAGGCCCAGAGCGCCGTAGCGATGATGGTCAGGCCGGCGATGGTGAGGCGAGCGGTGCGCATCAGTGCATAAGAAAAGGGCCGCGCTGGTGGCGGCCCTTTTCGTACAACGAACCTGCTGGTCGGATTAACCGCGGCAGGCGGTCGGCAGGTACTTCGGATCGACGTTGGTCTTGGTCGAGCCGCCGGCCGAGGGCTTGCAGTTCCAGCTGATGCTGCCCGCGCTGGTGATGGCGGAGAACACGAGCACGTCGCCGGACACCTTCTTGTTCACCTCGTTGCCGAACTTGGCGACGATCAGGCCGTTGGATGCGTCAACCGAAGCGACGTACTTGCCGCTGATCGAGGTGTCGGTGGCGAGACCGGCCGAAGCATTGCTCTTCGGGAATGCGCCCTTGTTGTTGTAGAACTCGGAGATCGCGGTCTTGGCGCCATCGGAGAGCACCGAGCCCTCGGACACCTGCGAGCGGATCACGTAGTCCTGGTAGGCCGGGATGGCGATGGCGGCCAGGATGGCGATGATCGCGACCACGATCATCAGCTCGATCAGGGTGAAGCCTTTCTGCATCTTCTTCATGGTGGTTCCTCTGTTTCTTGGGTTAGCTAACCGGATGATGCCCCCTGAGCCCCAGTCCCAAATCCCCCTAGGTGGGATCGGACCCTCTCGCGGTCAGGAACGACCAGGAAGCTCGCGGAAGTCAAAGCAGCATACGTGCCATTGCTTCCGGCGCCAATTTCTCCATATTGGCGGCCTCCGTGATTGTGCATGTGATCACGAAAGGCTTACAAGCTTCCCTCTGTGCCGCGGCAAAACGAAAAAGCGAGACATGGGTATGGCATGGCGCAGTGTCGCTAGGCGTCACATTTTGCCGCTCTCCGTCAGTTTGCGTGGGCTTATTTGCGGCACAGGGTCGGCAGATACTTCCCTTCCAGCGTGCTCGGCTTGCAGGTCCAATCGATGCTGCCGGCATGACTGACGGGAGACAGGACCAAGGTCTCATTCTGGATCTTGGCATTGGCCCCGGGTCCTTTGAACTCCACAATGACCTTGCCGCCGGTGACGTCGACCTTGGACACATAGTTGCCATTGATCGAGGTATTGGTAGCCAGACCTGCCGATTCATTGCTCGACGGATATCGTCCCGTGTTCGACATGAAGTCCCAGACCGCTTCCTTGGCGCCGGCCGATAGGGCAACCCCCTCGGACACTTGCGCCCGGATCACGTAGCTCTGGTAGGCAGGGATGGCGATGGCGGCCAGGATGGCGATGATCGCCACGACGATCATCAACTCGATCAAGGTGAAGCCGCGGGCGGCTCGGTGCGGTGTCATGGTCTGTTCCCCTGGAAATCTCCGGAGGGCAGGCACTTTCCATACCAAGCTGAGCGGCCATTTGTGATCGGATTGGTGATTTGCCGATTGCACACAGGGGGCGGACGATCGAGGCGTTGCCGTTGGGGCTGACGCTGGCACCCCTTGAATGACGAAAATGACCAACCGAATCGATGCTGGGAGTTCAAAGATGAGAGTCCTGCCGGTCTCGCTGCTCATTGGTCTGGCCACCTTGGCCACTACGTCCGCGGCGGGAGGGGCGGCTCTCCCCCGCCCCTTCACAGTCCACGACCTGGTCAAGCTCGACCGCGTCAGCGATCCGCAGCTCTCTCCGGATGGCCGCTTCGCGGCCTTCAGCGAACGCCGCACCGACTACGCGGCGAACAAGGGCATCAGTGCGGTCTACGTGCTGGATCTGAAGGGTTCGCACGAGCCGGTGCGGGTGGTCGACCACGCCGGTTCAGCGCGCTGGTCGCCGGACGGCCGCAGCCTTTACTACGTTGCGCCGGCCAATGGCGTGGCGCAGTTGTGGCGGATGGACCTTGATCTGAAAGCGGGCGTGCATCCCGGCCAGCCGGTGCAGGTCAGTCATGGCGTGCTCGACCTCGGTGGTTACGCGCTGTCGCCCGACGGCCACGCCGTGGCACTGGACTACGAGGTGTACCCGGACTGTGCGGACCTGGCCTGCACCAAGGAGCGTATGGACGGCAAGGCCGCGGACAAGGCGACCGGCACGCTCTATAGGAAATTGTTCGTGCGGCACTGGGACGCCTGGGCGACGGGGCGCCGCAACCAGCTGTTCATTGCACGCTTCGACGCGCAGGGCCGGTTGCCGGCCGAGCCCACCCTGCTCAGCAAGGGCATCGACGGCGACGTGCCGAGCAAGCCGTTTGGTGGCATGGAGGAGATCGCGTTTTCGCCGGACAGCCGCAGTGTGTATTTCGGTGCGCGCATCGCCGGCAGCACCGAGCCGTGGTCGACCAATTTCGACATCTACCGGGTGCCCGCCGATGGCTCGGCACCGCCGCGCAACCTCACCCCGTCCAACCTGGCCTGGGATGTTTATCCGGTGCTTTCGCCGGACGGCCGCACGTTGTACTACCTGGCGATGAAGGAGCCGGGCTTCGAGTCGGACCGCTTCGCGATCATGGCGATGGACCTGTCCAGCGGGGCGATCCGCGAGGTCGACCCGCACTGGGACCGTTCCGCCGGCAGCCTGTCGATCTCGGCGGACGGCAAGACCCTGTTCGCCACCGCCGACGACGAGGGCCAGCACCCGCTGTTCGCCATCGACGCTGCGACCGGTGCGGTGCGCAGGCTGGTCGGCGACGGCGCGGTCGGCGGCTACTCGGTGGTCGGAGATGCGGTGTTGCTGGCTCGCGATGACCTGAAGCGACCGGCCGACCTCTACACGGTGAAGGTCAGCGGTCGCGGCCTGCGCCAGGTCACTCATGTGAACGCGGCGAGCCTGAAGCAACTGCAGATGGGCGACTTCCAGTTCTTCACCTTCGCCGGCGCCGGCGGCCAGACGGTGCAGGGGTATGTCGTGAAGCCGGCCGACTACCAGTCCGGCAAGCGCTATCCGGTCGCCTTCATCATCCACGGCGGCCCGCAGGGCGCCATGAACAACGCCTGGAGCTACCGCTGGAATCCGCAGACCTATGCCGGCCAGGGCTTTGCCGTAGTCACCATCAACTTCCACGGTTCCACCGGTTACGGCCAGGCGTTCACCGATGCCATCTCCGGCGACTGGGGCGGCAAGCCGCTGGAGGATCTCAAGCTCGGCTGGGAGGCGGCGCTGGCGAACTACGATTTCCTAGATGGCGATCGCGCCTGCGCGCTGGGCGCCAGCTACGGCGGCTACATGGTGTACTGGATGGCCGGCGTGTGGAACCAGCCGTGGAAGTGCTTCGTCGACCACGACGGCGTGTTCGACGCACGCATGATGTACTACGCCACCGACGAGCTGTGGTTCGAGGAGAAGGAGAACGGCGGCACGCCGTTCGATCACCCGGAGAACTACGAGCGCTTCAACCCGGTCGACCACGTCAAGGACTGGCGCGTGCCGATGCTGGTGGTGCACAGCGGCCACGATTTCCGCATCCCGATCACCCAGGGGCTCGGCGCATTCACCGCCCTGCAACGCCGCGGCATTCCCAGCGAATTCCTAACCTTCCCTGACGAGAACCACTTCGTGCTCAAGCCGCAGAACAGCGTGCAGTGGCACGAGACGGTGAATGCGTGGCTGAAGCGCTGGACCTCGCAGTGATCGCGGGGTCTCGCCGAATCTAGAGCGTAGCGGCAGTTCCTGGTCGGCAAGCTCGGCCGCGGACACTGCTGGCGGCAACGACCTCCTTGTCCACGGCAGAGCGCCGTGCCTGCCGTGCCGGCTGTGGGAGCAGCATGATCCCGTGTTCCTTCAGTTGTGCGGACCGATCACAGTCGCCGAGCCCGGCTTCCACGATGGCCAGCGAAAGCGCTGCCTCGGGGTCGAGGGGTTCCACGGCCATGGCCTGCTCGAGTACCGCGGCCGCATCTTTCGCCTTGCCCTGCAGGAAGAGCATCTGGCCCATCGTCAACATGTACTTGCCGAACATCTGGCGGTCTACGGCGAGCAGTCGGGAATCGCGAATCAGGCCCAGGTCATGCTCTGCGGTCGCCGGGTCGCCTTCACGTACCGCGAGTACCGCGGCGTTGAGCATGCAGTTGACGCACAACGGCTGCTCGTCCTTCAGGCGATCGATCAGTGCATGTGCATCCGCCAGGTCGTTCGCCTGCAGATAAGCGCCAAGCAGGTTGTCCTTGGCATCCATGGAGTCCGGGTACATGGCAAGCGCCCACTGCCACAGATTCGTGTCTTTCGCCCAGAGCGGCAAGGTCGTCCGGATCGTCACCGAGGAAATGGCCAGCCATCCTCCAAACAGGAGCGCCAGGCCTGGTAATGCTGCCCCGGAGAGCGTCCGAAGATGGCCGAAGACGGGAGTCAGCGCGGGCAGGAGCACGCAGCCGGCCGCCAAGGCCACCATCACGTAGCGCTCGTGGTAGAGGCTGCTGTCGAAATCGGCGGCGATGATGTGCAGGACCGGCAACAGCGCCAGCGTGACGGCGAGCACCAGTGTCGCGATGCCCGGCGGTTTGCTAATGACGCGCCACGTCGCCAGTCCAACGGTGGCCAGCGTGCCGGCACTGGCCGCGATCAGGGGGGCAGTCGGCTCGGCGAATTGCTTCGTGTCCACCGGATGGATCGGGCTCATGCCGGTCATCGGCCAGAGCAGCATCCGCCAGTTCTGCAGGTACAGGTAGGAGACTTCCTGAATGTGCCCGAGGACACTCAATGGCGTGATGACATGTGGAGAAAAAAGCATGCCGAGTGCGGCATGCCGGATGACGAGATAGACGATGCCGGCCAGCAGAATCCCAAGGTAACTTGGCCAGTAGGACGCCAGTAACCCGCGAATCCTCCTGGCCAGCGTCATCTCCGGTCCGACCTTTTGCAGGGTCCAGTCGAACAGCACCAGCAGTAACGGAAAAGCTGCCGCGGATTCCTTCGAGCCTGCTGCCAGTAAGAAGCATGCCGCGATCGCCAAGGCGCGACCCCAGCGATGCGTGATCGCCATGGATGCCCAGAGTCCGAGCAGGATGAACAGGGTCAGCAGCATCTCGAACTGGCAACCGATCCACGCCACGACCTCGATCAGCGCCGGGTGCAGGCCATACAGCGCCATGGCGACAACCGGCGTGTATCCCTCCGCCCGATCCGGGTACAGCGATCGTGCGAAGCGGGCCGCCACGAAGAACACCAGCAAGCTGTCGACCAGGTGCAGCGCCAGCGAGACGATGTGCATCGGGCCCGGTTGCGACGCGAACAGCCTCACCTCGGCGGTGAACAGCAGTACGCCCAGTGGCCGGAAGTAACTCGTCCAGCCGTTGAAGTCCTTCAATACGTAATGCATCCACGCATCGCCCTCGCGCAGCCATGCGGTGTCGTGGAAATCTGTCCAGTCGACCCAGACAAAGCTGGCGTGCCGGACGGGGGCATAGACCCAGGCGACGACAAGCAGCACCAGCACGACCAGGGCGATGGAAACGTGGCGATGAGGCGCGACGAACGGACGACTTGGCATCAGGTATCCCACAGATGGCTGGGAAGGGCGGCGTAGTGGGCCACGTCGCGCGGCCGGCGTCGACGGGCTAGAGCCAGCGGGATTTCCGCAGCCAGCCGTAGATCCCGCCGACCACCAGCACCACGATCACGATCATGGTCGGGTAGGCCCACGGCTTGTCCAGTTCCGGCATGTGGTGGAAGTTCATGCCGTACCAGCTGGTGATCAGGGTGGGGGCGGCCAGCATGGCGGCCCAGCCGGCGAGCTTCTTCATCACCTCGTTCTGGCCGAAGGTGACCAGCGACAGGTTGATGTTGATGGTCGCGCCGAGCATCTCGCGCATGGCACTGACCGACTCGTTGACGCGGAACACGTGGTCGTAGACGTCGCGGAAGTAGGCGCGCAGGTCGTCGGAGATCAGGTTCGGGTGCAGCCGCACCAGCTGGCTGATCACGTCCTGCAGCGGGGCGACCGCCAAGCGCAGGGTCATCAGGTCGCGCTGCATGTCGTAGAGCCGCTTCACCGTCTCGCGGTTGAAGGTCTCGGCGAAGATGTCCTGCTCGAGTTCCTGCAGCTCCTCGCGGAAGTCGCGCACGATCGGCATCAGGTTGTCGACGATGAAGTCGAGCACGCCGTACAGCCCGTAGCTGGGGCCATGCGCGAGCAGCTCCGGCGAGTGTTCGCAGGTGCGGCGGGCCGGCGCGTAGGACAGCGAGGCGCCGTGGCGCACGGTCACCAGATAGCGTGGGCCGAGGAAGATGTGCGTCTCGCCGAAGGCCAGCTTGCCGGCGACCAGCTGCGCGGTCTGCACCACGATGAACAGCGAGTCGCCGTAGGACTCGATCTTGGTGCGCTGGTGGGCGTGGTGGGCGTCCTCGATCGCCAGGTCGTGCAGGTCGAATTCCTCCTGCAGCTTTTCCAGCAGCGGTTCGTCCGGCTCGTGCAGGCCGACCCAGACGAAGCTGTCATCCTCGGCCAGCACGTCGCTGATCGCATCCAGCGTGATGTCGCCGATGCGGCGGCCGTCGCGATGGTAGGCGACACAGTTCACCACCATCGAAGCGGGCGAGAGTGCGTTCTGCGGGTCGGCGGTCGTGGGAAGCGGCATCACCGAATCATGCCCGCGGCACGCATGAAGGAGCAATCATCCGCCGTCGGCGGCGGGTGCGGCGCGGCCGCTGCGCAGCGACCACGCCAGCGCCAGCCACACCGGCAGGCCGAGCAGCAGCCAGGGCTGGTTCTGCTGCACGGTGCCGGGCAGCAGGTGCAGGGCGAGCGCCGCCAGGCCGGCCAGCAGTTGCGCGATCAGCAGAGGGTCTTCCCACGCGCGCGTGGGTCGCTGGCGTGCCGCGCGCCACAGCGCCGGAATGAAGGCGAACGCGAGCGGGTTGAACAGCAGGAGATTGGCGTTGGCCCACGCCGAATGGTGGCTGGTGAGCGTCCACAGTCCGAGCATCAGCAGCCCGGCCACGCCGGCCAGCGACAGCCACAGCGTGCCGAGGGTGGCGAACAGCTTCGTTGCCCGGCGGCGGGTCAGGACGAGCAGCAGTGCGATGGCCGCGCCGGCCATGCCGAGCGGTCCACGCAGGTCGGGCGCCTGCGCCGGCGGCGCCTCGACGCGGTTCGGCGATACCTCCTGCTCCTCCACGACCAGCGGCTGCTGGCCGCCGTGGCCGTCCGGAACCGTCACGGACCGCAGTTCGCGCTGCAGCACCATCGGGATGAAGCTCTCCTGCCAGCCGGTGAGCGGCTGGTCGGCGTAGGGGCCGAGGCCGAAGTCGAGCAGCAGCATCAGCCAGGGCTGCGCGCTCATCAGCCGATCGGTCTGCTGGCGATAGGTCATGCCGCCGGGACGCACGGTCAGGGCGGCCTTGATGATGCCGCCGAGCGCCTTGTCCAGTGCGTCGCGCACGCGGGTGCTGCAGTTGTCGACGTAGTAGTCGTAGTCGTAGCGGGCGTTTTCCGGGCGCAGGTTCCACAGCAGGAAATCGCGCAGGGCGGCGGCCTGTTCCGGAGCGAAGGCGAGGCGCTGGCGGGTGATCGAGCGGCCGGCCTGCACGTACCAGGCGGTATCGTCGTCGGTGGGCTCGGCATCCATCAGGTAGTGCATGCGGCCGCGGGCGAAGTTGAGCAGGAAGCCCTTTTCGTCGAAGTCGAACACGCCGTAGTTGAAGCTGATGGCCTGACCGTCCTGCTCGTCGCGCAGCTCGATGGCGATGTGCCCGAAGCGCTCCCAGTAGGTGTCGCCGGGGCCGTAGGTGATGACGGTGACCTGCAGCCGGTCGCCCGGGGCGTCGGCGACGCCGGCGCGGGCGGGCAGGGTGGTGGCGCCAAGGAGGATCAGCAGGAGCAGCGCGAGGCTGCGGCGTATCAGGTGCATCGAGGGCGCGCCGTGGAGCGGGGAGGGCGTCACTCTAGAGGGCGTCTGCCGGTGTGTCGAACCGGCGCCGACCGGCCGGTTCGCGCCCCCGGGACATCCGTTCCGGGGCGCTTGCGGGAGCTCAGTCCTGCGCCGGTCGCGGACCGACGCGGAACTGCTGGACACGCCGGTCGTCCGCCTCGGTGACGTGGAACAGGAAGTCGCCGATGGCGATCTCCTCGCCGACTTCCGGCAGGTGGCCGAACTCGGAGGTCACCATGCCGCCGATGGTGTCGAACTCCTCGTCCGAATAGGCCGAGCCGGCCTGCTCGTTGAAGTCGGCGATCGGGGTGAGTGCGCTGACCAGCCAGTCGCCGCCCGGCTGCGCGTGCATCAGGGCGGGCTCTTCCTCATCGTCGTGCTCGTCGTCGATCTCGCCGACGATCTGTTCGAGCACGTCCTCGATGGTGATCAGGCCGGCGACGCCGCCGTATTCGTCGACCACCAGCGCCATGTGGTTGCGGGTGAGCCGGAACTCGGCCAGCAGCACGTTCAGGCGCATCGACTCGGGAATCAGCACCGCCGGGCGCAGGATCGCGCGGATGTCGAAATGCTCGCCGTCGCCGAAGTACTTCAGCAGGTCCTTCGCCAGCAGGATGCCGAGGATCTCGTCCTTGTCCTCGCCGTGCACCGGGAAGCGGGAATGGCCGGACTCGACCACCGCGGCCAGGATGTCGCTCAGGGGGGAGTCGGCCGAGATCATCACGATCTGCGCGCGCGGGACCATCACGTCGTCCACGCTCAGTTCGGTGACCTTCAGGGCACCCTCGACCATGGTGAGGGTGTCTTTGGAGAGGAGGCCGTTGGCCTGGGCTGCGCGCAGCTCCTCGACCAGTTCCTCGCGATTGCGCGGCTCGCCGGAAAACATGTGGCCCAGTCGATCCCACCATGATCGGTGGGCCGGGCCGCCGGTACTGCCAGGGTCGTCGTTCATTACTCTGGGAAGCTCTGCCCGAAGCCGGGCGGAAGGGTCAGTCTAGCCGAAATATCGTGTCGATTCAGAGGCCAAGCCGGCGGCGCGGCATCGGAACTCAGGTGCCATCGTCCGTCGTGTAGGGATCGGCGATGCCCAGCCCGGCCAGGATGCGCGTCTCCAGCGCCTCCATCGCCGCGGCCTCGGTCTCCTCGATGTGGTCGTGGCCGAGCAGGTGCAGCACGCCGTGTACGGTGAGGTGGGCCCAGTGGTCGCGTGTCGCCTTGCCCTGCTCGGCGGCTTCGCGGGCCACCACCGGGGCGCAGATCACGATGTCGCCGATCAGCGGAAGCTTCAGCTCCGACGGCAGGTCGGCCTCAAACGAGAGCACGTTGGTGGCGTAGTCCTTGCCGCGATAGTCGCGGTTGAGTGCGCGGCCTTCGTCGGCATCGACGAGACGGATCGACAGCTCGGTGGCGCGCCGGCGCTTCGCACCCCGCAGGGCCGCCTCCACCCACTGGCGAAAGCTGGCGGCGGACGGCACGCCGGCGCGTGGCACCGCGTAGCCGACATGCACGACCGTGTTCGTGCTCATGCGCCGCTGCCCTTGGCCGCCTCGGCCGCGGCTTCGAACGATTCGTAGGCGCGCACGATCTTCGCCACCAGCGGATGGCGCACCACGTCGCGCGAGGTGAAGAAGGTGAAGCTGATGCCGTCCACGCCGCGCAGCACCTCGATCGCGTGGCGCAGGCCCGAGCGCACGTTGCGCGGCAGGTCCACCTGCGAGACGTCGCCGGTGATCACCGCGACCGAGCCGAAGCCGATGCGGGTGAGGAACATCTTCATCTGCTCGACGGTGGTGTTCTGCGCCTCGTCGAGGATCACGTAGGAGTCGTTGAGGGTGCGCCCGCGCATGTAGGCCAGCGGCGCGATCTCGATCACGTTGCGCTCCATCAGCTTGGCTACCTTCTCGAAGCCGAGCATCTCGTACAGCGCGTCGTACAGCGGGCGCAGGTAGGGATCGACCTTCTGGCTGAGGTCGCCCGGGAGGAAGCCCAGCTTCTCGCCGGCCTCCACCGCCGGGCGTACCAGCAGCAGGCGCTGCACGCGGTTGGCCTCCAGCGCCTCGACCGCGCTGGCCACGGCCAGGTAGGTCTTGCCGGTGCCGGCCGGGCCGACGCCGAAGTTGATGTCGTGGGTGGTGATCGCGTGCAGGTAACGCGCCTGGTTCGGGCCGCGCCCCTTGATCACGCCGCGCTTGACCTTGATCGCCACCTCCTGCGCCGATTCGGCGGCTTCGGCCGCCATTGCGTCGATGCCCGATTCGGCCAGGTGCAGGTGGATCACCGGACCGGTCAGCGATTCGGTTTCGGTGGCGTCGTACAGGGCGCGCAGCACCTTTTCCGCCGCGCCGGTGGCGGGCTCGTCGCCGATCACCTGGAAGATGCCGCCGCGGTGGTTGATCTCCACGCCGAGGCGCAGCTCGACCTGGCGCAGGTGCTCGTCGAACGGGCCGCACAGGTTGGCCAGGCGGGCGTTGTCGACCGGATCGAGGGCGAAGTCGCGTTGGTTCAGGGGGCTCATAGACCAGCCAGCATAACGCGGAAGCAGGTTGCTCCGCCGCCGGACGGAGTGTCGGCAAGGGGCGGATGCGGTCGCACTTGCATTTAAATTAATCAATGAATTAATTTATCCGCATGCCAGCCCGAGCCACCAACAAAACAAGGCGACGCCGCGTCGGCCGCCCCGCCGGCGACGACGGCGACCTGCGCGGCCACCTGCTCGACGTGGCCGCCGCGCAGTTTGCCTGCACCGGCATCGCCGCGGCCTCGCTGCGCACCATCGCGCAGGCCGCTGGCGTGACCCCGGCGATGCTGCACTACTACTTCGGCAACAAGGACGCGCTGGTGCGCGCGCTCGTCGGCGAACGCCTGCTCCCGAACGTCCGGCCGCTGGTGGAGACGCTGGCTTCGGCGGGCGAGACGCCGCTGGAACTGGCGCAGGCGTTCGCCCAGGGCGTGTCCGGCATCGTCGCGAAGTTGCCCTGGTTGCCGGCACTGTGGGTGCGCGAGGTGCTGTGCGAGGGCGGTGCGCTGCGCGAGTTCGTGTTCCGCGAAGTGATGCCGAGCCTGCCGCAGGTGCTGGCGCAGCGGTTCGAGGCGGCACGCCGGGCCGGCCAACTGGCGCCGGGGATCGATCCGCGGCTGCTGGTGGTGTCGCTGGTCGGACTGACCCTGTTCCCGGCCGCTGGCGCGCCAATCTGGCAAAAGGCGTTCGGCATGCCGGGACTCGACATGCCCGCGCTGATGTCCCACACCCTCGCGTTGCTGGGCCACGGCCTGGCAACGCCATCAACGGAGACGCCCCGATGAGCGGACGCCTGCTTGCGCTCGGCCTCGCTGTCCTGGTCCTGGCCGGTTGCCACCGGGACACGGACCAGGCTCCCGGCACGCTGGAGTACGACCGCATCACGTTGCCGGCGCCGGCCGCGGAGCGGATCGTGGCCGTGCACGTGCGGGCCGGCGAGTCGGTCAAGGCCGGGCAGCCGCTGCTCGATCTCGATCCGGCGCATACCCGGGCCAGCCTGAATGCGGCGCTGGCCGAGGTGAAACACCAGCAGGAAGTGCTGGCCGAAGGCGTGGCCGGTCCGCGCCGGGAGGACATCGCCAAGGCCCGCGCTTCGCTGGCCGCCGCCGAGGCCCAGGCGCGCGATGCGCGCAGCTATCTGGAACGGCTGCAGCGGGTCGCGCAGCAGGAAAAGGATGCCGTGGCCGCCTCCGACCTGGATCGCGCCCGCGCCAACGCGCAGAACACCCGCGGCCAGGCCGATGCGGCCCGCGCCGCGCTCGACCAGTTGCTGCACGGCACGCGTAGCGAACAACTGGCACAGGCGCGTGCCGCGGTCGACGCCGCCCAGGCGCAGGCCGATGCGCTGCGCGTCACCCTGGGCAAGTTGCACGTGGTGGCGCCGCGCGATGGCCGCATCGACGACGTGCCCTACCGCCTCGGCGACCAGGCACCAGTGGGTGCGCCGCTGGCGATCGAGCTGGTCGGGGATCGCCCCTACGCGCGCATTTACGTGCCGGTGTCGATGCGCGCGCAGCTGAAAGTGGGCGGCGCGGTCGAGGTGCGCATGCAGGGGCGCGCGCAGCCGCTGGCCGGGCACGTGCGCCTGCTGCGCGCCGAGCCGGTATTCACGCCGTACTACGCACTGAGTGGCGACGACGCCACGCGGCTGAGCTACCTCGCCGAGGTGGCGCTGGACCAGCCTTCCGATCTTCCCGCCGGCCTGCCGGTGCATGTCGTGCCGGCCGCGCCGTGAACGAGGCGCCGGCCATCCACGTCCGCGGCCTGACCAGGCGGTTCGGCCAGTTGCTCGCCGTCGACCACGTCGACCTGGACGTGCCGCATGGACGCGTCTACGGCTTCCTCGGGCCCAACGGCTCGGGCAAGTCCACCACCATCCGCATGCTGTGCGGCCTGCTCACCCCGACCGATGGCGAGATCGAAGTGCTCGGCCTGCGCGTGCCGCAGCAGGCGGAGGACCTGCGCCGCCGGATCGGCTACATGACGCAGTCCTTCTCGCTGTTCGCCGACCTCACCGTTGGCGAGAACCTGGAGTTCATCGCCGAGATCCTCGGCGTGCCGCGGGAACGCAAGCGCCCGCGCATCACCGAGCTGATGGACCGCTACCGCCTGGCGGACCGCCGCCACCAGCTGGCCGGCACGATGAGCGGCGGGCAGAAGCAGCGGCTGGCGCTTGCCTGCGCGGTGATGCACGAGCCGGAGCTTCTGTTCCTCGACGAGCCGACCAGCGCCGTGGATCCCGAATCCCGACGGGAGTTCTGGGAGGCGCTGTTCGAACTCACCGATGCCGGTACCACGCTGCTGGTGTCCACCCATTTGATGGACGAGGCCGAGCGTTGCCATCGCCTGGCGATCCTCGACCGTGGCCGGCTGGTGGCCGACGGCACCCCCGGCGAACTGACCCGTGCACTGGATGGGCGTACGTGGCTGGTCGAATCGGACGACCCCCGGCGCGCGCAGCGTGCGCTGGTCGATGCGCCGGGCGTGCTCGGCATCGCGCAGGTCGGCCATGCGCTGCGGTTGCTCGCCGAGGGGGGGCAGGGCGATGGATTCGCCGCCGCGCTGGAGCAGCGATTGAGCCGCGCCGGGCAGTCCGCGCGGCTGCATCCGACGCCGCCCAATCTGGAGGACGTGTTCGTTGCCGCCACGCGGCCGGGCGAACGGGAGCGCGTGGCATGAACCTGCGGCGCCTGTGGGCGATCATGCAGAAGGAGGTCCGGCAGATGCGGCGCGACCGCATCACGCTGGCGATGATCATGGTGCTGCCGATCGTGCAGCTGGTGCTGTTCGGCTATGCGATCAACCTCAACCTGCGTGGGCTGGATGCGGCCATCGTCGACCAGGCGCAGACCAGCGATTCACGTGCGCTGGTGATGGACATGCTGGCCACCGATGTGATCCGCCCGGTCGCCACGGCCCATACACCGGACCAGGTGATCGACCTGATCCGGCGTGGCCGGATCAACGTCGGCGTGGTGATCCCCCCCGACTTCGAGGCGCGCAAGCAGGACGGTCGTCCCGTCGCGCAGGTGCTGGTCGACGGCAGCGATGCCACGGTGGCCGGCGCGGCGGCACAACTGGCGCAGACGCCGGTGGACAGCCGCCTGCCCGACGCGCACGCGCCCTACGCCAGCACCCCGTCGGTACCTCGCATCGTGGTGACCTCGTTCTACAACCCGGAGCGGCGCTCTGCGGTCAACATCGTGCCGGGCCTGGTCGGGGTGATCCTGACCATGACCATGGTGCTGTTCACCGCCATTGCGATCGTGCGCGAGCGCGAGCGGGGCAACATGGAACTGTTGATTGCCACGCCGCTCACCAGCACCGAGCTGATGCTGGGCAAGGTGGTGCCGTACGTGCTGATCGGCCTGGTGCAGACCACGGTGATCCTGGCGCTGGGACGCTGGCTGTTCGACGTGCCGATCCGCGGCAGCCTGCTGGACGTCTACTTCGCCGCGCTGCTGCTGATCGCCAGCAACCTGACGCTGGGACTGCTGATTTCCTCGCGGGCGCAGTCGCAGTTCCAGGCGATGCAGATGACCTTCTTCATTTTCCTGCCGTCGATCCTGCTGTCAGGCTTCATGTTCCCGTTCTCGGGCATGCCGAAGCTGGCGCAGTGGATTGCCGAGCTGCTGCCGCTGACCCACTTCCTGCGATTGATCCGCGGCATCATGTTGCGCAACGCCAGCCTGCTCGACCTGTGGGGCGACGCGCTGGCGCTGGTGGCGTTCATCGCGGTGATGATGACCGGGGCGATCCTGCGCTTCCGCAAGCGGCTGGATTGATCCGCTCGCTGCTTGTAGGAGCCCGCTCGCGGGCGATGCGTTTCGCTTTGAATGTGCATCAGGAGGAGGAGCATCGCCCGTCAGCCGGCTCCTACACGGCGGCGGCCATCTCGTGGCTGTGCAGCCGGCCGCGCAGCGAGTTGCTCATCGCCTCGGTGATCAGCACGTCGACGAACTGGCCGATCAGGCGCGCATCGCCGGGGAAGTTCACGTAGCGCATGTTCTCGGTGCGACCGCTGAGTTCGCGGGCGTTCTTGCGGCTGGGCTTTTCCACCAGCACGCGCTGCACGGTGCCGACCATCGCCTCGTTGATCGCCCTGGCGTTGGCGTTGATCGCCGCCTGCAGCCGGGTCAGCCGTTCGTGCTTGACCCCGGCCGGGGTCGGGTCGGGCAGGTTCGCCGCCGGGGTGCCCGGCCGCGAGGAGAAGATGAAGCTGAAGCTCTGGTCGAAGCCGACGTCGTCGATCAGCTTCATGGTCTTCTCGAAGTCTTCGTCGGTCTCGCCGGGGAAGCCGACGATGAAGTCCGAGCTGATGCAGATGTCCGGGCGCACCGCGCGCAGCTTGCGGATCTTCTGCTTGAACTCCAGCGCGGTGTAGCCGCGCTTCATCGCGGTGAGGATGCGGTCGGAACCGGCCTGCACCGGCAGGTGCAGGAAGTTGGCCAGCTTCGGCACGCTGGCGTAGGCCTCGATCAGCGAGTCGGAGAATTCCAGCGGGTGCGAGGTGGTGAAGCGGATGCGGCCGATCCCCTCGATCTGCGCGATGGCATGGATCAGCACGGCGAGATCCGCGGTGCCGCCGTCGTGGGTGGCGCCGCGGTAGGCGTTGACGTTCTGGCCCAGCAGGTTCACCTCACGCACGCCCTGTTCGGCGAGCTGGGCGACCTCGACGAGCACGTCGTCGAACGGGCGGCTGATCTCCTCGCCGCGGGTGTAGGGCACCACGCAGTAGGAGCAGTACTTCGAGCAGCCTTCCATGATCGAGACGAAGGCGGTCGGGCCTTCGGCGCGCGGCTCGGGCAGGTGGTCGAATTTCTCGATCTCGGGGAAGGAGATGTCCACCTGCGGCTTGCCGGTGGCGCGGCGCGACTCGATCAGCTCGGGCAGGCGGTGCAGGGTCTGCGGGCCGAATACCAGGTCGACGAACGGCGCGCGCTTGACGATGGCCTCGCCCTCCTGGCTCGCCACGCAGCCGGCGACGCCGATCAGTACCGGCTTGCCGTCGGCCTTGTGCTCCTTCCAGCGGCCGAGCTGGCTGAACACCTTCTCCTGCGCCTTCTCGCGGATCGAGCAGGTGTTGACCAGGATGACGTCGGCCTCGGCCTCGTTGTCGGTCAGCTCCAGGCCGTGCGATGCCTTCAGCACGTCGGCCATCTTGGCCGAGTCGTACTCGTTCATCTGGCAGCCGTGGGTCTTGATGAAAAGCTTGCCGCTCATGGGGCGAGGTACCGTGGTTCGAAGTGGGGCGGCGGGCGTCCGCTGGACCGCGCAGTTTACCCGCGCCACCGCACGGGGGCCACTGCCGGATCAAGCACTTGCGCCGGCTCCGGGGCGGTCCCGCGGCCGTCCGGGCTGGCCGGATGCGAACCGCCGCACGCTGCCGGCCCCCTGGACTTGGCGCTGCCGGGCGATCGCTGCACACTGCCGCCCATGCCCGCTGCCTTGCGCCCGAGGGGAAGCGCCGGTCGGTCCGTCCGCGGCTTCCCGTACCCGTCGATCCTCCGCCGGATCGCGCTGGTCTGTGCGCTGCTGCTGGGTGCGACCGTGCCGTGGCACGTCCACGCCGAGGCGATGTACCGCTGCAAGGGAGGCAGCGGCGAGGCGGTGTTCACCAGCAAGCCGGCGGGTTACGCCGACTGTCGCCGGATCGGCTCCTACGGCGCGCCGGCACGTCATGCGGTACGCCACCGCGCGCCCCAGGCGGCGCGCGCTTCGTTCGATGGGGTGGCTGCAACGGTCGACACCACGGCCCGCGTGGTCTCCGGTCAGCAGCCGATGCGCGGCGCCTTTGCCGACGTCCAGGCCTCGGTGCAGACCAGCGGGCGGGCACTTGCCGATCTGCCGGTGCCGCCCGTCCCGCGCGGCAAGCCGGGTGGCTGGACCTATCGCGAATCCCGCGCGACGGTGGCCGCGATGCCCGCGGCCGGGGCGGGCGACCGCGTGCTGCGCGGGGCTGTGTACCGCGTGAAGCGGACCGACGGCAGCGTGGAATACACCAACATCCCGCCGGCCGGTGGCAAGGGCCCGGCGGTGACGATGCTGTTCACCTACATCGCCACCTGCATGGCCTGCGACCTGCATTCGCCGATCCACTGGAATTCGGTGCGGCTCAACCTGCAGGACTACGCCAGCGTGACCCGCCAGGCCAGCATCGACTTCGGCGTGGACGAGGCGTTCCTGCGGGCGATCATCCACGCCGAGAGCGCCTTCAACCCGCACGCCCTGTCGATCAAGGGCGCCCAGGGCCTGATGCAGCTGATGCCCGGGACGGCCAGCGACATGGGTGTGCTGGACGCGTTCAACGCCGAGCAGAACATCCGCGGCGGCGCGCGTTACCTCGGCCAGTTGCTGCAGACGTTCAGGGGTGACGAGCGGCTCGCGGCGGCCGCCTACAACGCCGGCCCGGGTGCGGTGGAGCGCTACAACGGCGTGCCGCCTTACGCCGAGACCCGCGTCTACGTGGCCCGGGTGGAGGAGCTGCGCCAGCGCTACGGGAAAGCCCTGCGGCGCCCGCTGGCGTCCAGCGGGGTAGCTGCCTCAGCCGTCCAGTGAGCCGTCGTCCAGCTGCGACGGGCGTTGCGCGATGGTCAGTTCGACGTGGAACGGCACGCCGTTGCGCAGGCCGGACACCTCGACCTTGCTACCCGGCTTGAGCGCGGCCTCGCGCCTGCGCAGGTCCGATGGGTCGGTGATGTCCTGGCCGCCGATGCCCAGCAGGATGTCGCGCGGCTGGATGCCGGCCAGCGCCGCCGGGCCGCCGGGGTAGACATCGGCGACCATCACGCCGCGGGCCGCGGCCGGCAGGCCGCCGTTGGCCGCCACCGGCACGAAGGTGTAGTCGGCGCCGAGCCAGCCACGCACGACGTGGCCGGTGTCGATGATCTGGTCCAGCACCTTCTTGGCACTGTCCACCGGGATTGCGAACCCGATGCCCTCGGCATTGGCCGCCTTGCCGATCAGCAGGGTGTTGATGCCGACCAGGTTGCCGCGCGCGTCGATCAGCGCGCCGCCGGAATTGCCGAGGTTGATCGCCGCGTCGGTCTGGATGAAATCCTCCGGGCTTGAGCTGCTGAGCTGCCTTCCGATTGCGCTGACGATGCCCATGGTCACCGTCTGGTTGAGGCCGAACGGGTTGCCGATCGCCAGCACCACGTCGCCCGGGCGCAGGGTGGTGTGCGGCAGGATGTGCGCCACCGGCAGGTTGCCGGCGTCGATCTTCAGCACCGCCAGGTCGGTCTCCGGGTCGGCGCCGACCAGTGTCGCCTTGGCCACCCGGCCGTCGTAGAGCAGCACCTGGATGTCGTCCGCGTTGGCGATCACGTGGTTGTTGGTCAGCACGTAGCCGTCGGCGCTGACGATCACCCCGGAGCCCAGGCTCTGTTCCCTGCGTTTGACCGAGCCGACCGGTACGCCGCCGAACACCTGCTGCATCCATGGATCGGTGTACATCCGCAGGGCCTGCTCGGTAACCGTCTTGTTCGCGTAGATGTTCACCACCGAGGGTGCCGCGCGAGCCACTGCATCGGCGTACGAGAGTGTCGGGGCGGCCGGTGCGGTCGAGGCAGGACTTGCCGCCGGAGGCGGGGAGCCGGTATCCAGGCCGAAGTGCTGGCGCAGCCGGGCACCGGTACCGGGCCACAGCAGACTCACCACGAAGGCCAGTGCCAGCCCCAGGACCGCGAATCGGGCGACAAAGGCAAGCAGGCCGGCGGCGTGTTTCATGGAGTCGGCTTTCGTAAAATGGTGCGTGGGGCGCGAAGACGCGCACGGCGCGACCAGTCGGGAAGGCCGCGCGTTCGATTGTACGGGCGGGGGGCTGACGCTACACTAACGCGATTTTTGCGGGTGCCGGATTTTGACCGGTGCTGGCGAAGCGGCCCGTCCGGACAACCCGGCCGGCCCGAAGGCGGTTCCCGGGGGAGGATGATCGCTACGCGTGGTCGACTCGCTCCGTCCGGACCGCCGGCGGACCGTTTCGCACGCGCCTGCCGAAGCCCTTCGCTCGTGTCTCAATGGCAATGCAAGTTCCGGAGAGCCTGATGGCGAACGAAGTCGTCGACCATGGTCGCCGCCGCTTCCTCACAGCGACCACTGCGGTGGTTGGTGGTGCGGGAGTCGTGGCAGCAGCCGTGCCTTTCATCAAGTCGTGGGAACCGAGCGCGCGTGCCAAGGCCGCCGGCGCCCCGGTGACCGTGGACATCAGCAAGATCGAACTCGGCCAGAAGGTGACCTTCCCCTGGCGCAGCCTGCCGGTGTTCGTGGTCAACCGCACGCCCGCCCAGCTGGCGGCGCTGCCGAAGGTGGATTCCCGCCTGGTCGACCCGAAGTCCGACGGTGCCTCCGCCGGCCAGCAGCCGAAGTACGCACAGAACGAGGCGCGCTCGATCAAGCCGGAATGGCTCGTGGTCGTGGGCATCTGCACCCACCTGGGCTGCGTGCCGGACTTCTTCCCGGAGATCAAGCCGGAGCCGTTCGATCCGAACTGGGAAGGCGGCTTCTACTGCCCTTGCCACAAGTCGCGCTATGACATGGCCGGCCGCGTCTTCGCCGGCGTGCCCGCGCCGAAGAACCTGCAGGTGCCGCCGTATCACTTCGTGAACGACACCACCATCCAGATTGGCGTGGATCCGAAGGAGGCCGGCTGATGGCTAACGTCTTCACCCGCATCGGCGACTGGGTCAACGAGCGTGCGCCGAACATGATGCCTGCGTACCGCAAGCACATGACCGAGTACTACGCGCCGAAGAATTTCAACCTCTGGTACTACTTCGGTTCGCTGGCGCTGCTGGTTCTGGTCAACCAGATCGTCACCGGCATCTTCCTCACCATGAACTACAAGACCAGCGCGGCGGAAGCCTTCGCTTCGGTCGAGTACATCATGCGCGACGTGGAGTGGGGCTGGCTGATCCGCTACATGCACTCCACCGGTGCGTCGCTGTTCTTCGTGGTGGTGTTCCTGCACATGTTCCGCGGTCTCATGTACGGCTCGTTCAAGAAGCCGCGCGAGTTGGTGTGGATCCTCGGCATGCTGATCTTCCTGGCGCTGATGGCCGAGGCCTTCATGGGCTACGTGCTGCCGTGGGGCAACATGTCGTTCTGGGGTGCCAAGGTGATCATCTCGCTGTTCGGCACCATCCCCTACATCGGCGACTCGCTGGTGCAGTGGATCATGGGCGACTACATCCCGGCCGACGCTACGCTCAACCGCTTCTTCGCGCTGCATGTGATCGCACTGCCGCTGGTGCTGCTGCTGCTGGTGGTGCTGCATCTGGCCGCGCTGCACGAGGTGGGCTCGAACAACCCCGACGGCGTCGAGATCAAGAAGGGGCCGAAGGGCAATCGCTGGGATGCGCTCAAGCCGGCCGACGGCATTCCGTTCCATCCGTACTACACGGTGAAGGACCTGGTCGGTGTCGGCTTCTTCCTGCTGATCGCCGCCTTCATCATCTTTTTCGCGCCGACCTTCGGCGGCTGGTTCCTCGAGCACGACAACTTCATCCCGGCCAACAACCTGGTGACGCCGTCGCACATCAAGCCGGTGTGGTACTTCACCCCGTTCTACGCGATTCTGCGCATGATCCCGTCGTTCTTCGGCACCGCCGTCTGGGGCGTGCTGGGCATGTTCGGTGCGATCGCCCTGCTGTTCGCACTGCCGTGGATCGACGTCGGTCAGGTGAAGTCGATCCGTTATCGCGGCACCGGGTTCAAGGTGGCACTGGCGCTGTTCGTGCTGTCCTTCATCATGCTCGGCGCAGTCGGCGCCGGCGTGACCGCGGAGGTGATTCCGGCCTGGTTCGGCAACGTCGACGTGACGTTCTGGGAGAACCTGTTTGGCCGCATGATGACCTTGTTGTACTTCGGTTTCTTCGTCTTCCTCGGGTTCTACACGCGCCTGGGCTGGGAGAAGACCAAGCCGGTTCCGGAACGGGTGACGATGCATGACTAAGCGTTATTTCTCCTCCATCGCGCTGGCCCTCGGCCTGCTGGTCGGCTGCACCTCGGCGCTCGCCGCCGAGGGTCCCGAGCTCCCCAGGGCTGGCAACAACATCAGCGACCAGGCGTCGCTGCAGCGCGGCGCCAAGCTGTTCTTCAACTACTGCGTCGGCTGCCACTCGATCAAGTTCATGCGTTACTCGCGTATCGGCGAGGACCTTGGCCTGACCGAGCAGGAGGTCATGCAGAACCTCAATTTCACCGGCGTCAACTACGGCGAGACGATCGAGTCGCACATGCCGCCGGCTGACGCGGCGAAATGGTTCGGCAAGGCGCCGCCGGACCTGTCGCTTGAGGTGCGGGCCAAGACTGCCGACTGGGTCTACGCCTACCTCAACTCGTTCTACCTCGATCCGAGCCGCCCGGTGGGCTGGAACAACACGGTGTTCCCGAATGCCTCGATGCCCAACCCGCTCTGGGAGCTGCAGGGTGTCCAGACAGCGGTAAGGAAGGACGGCAGCGAGGAAGTGGAGAAGCTGGAGCTGTCCAAGCCCGGCAAGATGACGCCGGCTCAGTTCCAGCAGGCCACCCGCGACCTGACCAACTTCCTCGAGTACGTGTCGGAACCCGCCGCGCTCCAGCGCAAGCATTACGGTATCTGGGTGCTGCTGTTCCTGGCCGGTTTTACCTTCCTGGCCTACATGCTCAAGAAGGAATACTGGAAGGACGTCCACTGACCGAAAGGTTTGGGGGCATGCATGCGGCGGCCTCCGGGCCGCCGCATTCCGTTCTCAGCTGGGGAGATCGCGCATGGTTCAAAGCGCTCGCTCGCGTACGGTGCTCACTCTTTACACCACGGCGGATGACATCCAGTGTCATCGCGTCCGCCTGCTGCTCGCCGCCAAGGGCGTCAGCTACGAGCGGGTGATGGTGGAGCCGGGCAGGCCGCCGGAAGACCTGATCGATCTCAATCCCTACGGCGACACGCCGACACTGGTCGATCGCGAGCTTACCCTGTACGACACCACGGTCATCTGCGAGTACCTCGACGAGCGCTATCCGCATCCTCCGCTGATGCCGATCGACCCGCTTTCGCGTGCGCGCCTCCGCCTGGCTGCCGTGCGGATCGAGCGCGACTGGTTGCCGGAGGTCGACACGATCCGTGCCGGTGGGCGCCCCGCCGAGGCTGCCCGCAAGCGCCTGCGCGAGCAGATGCTGGCCTCGCTGCCGCTGTTCAAGGCCGCCAAGTTTTTCCTGAACCCGGAGATGAGCCTGGCCGATTGCCTGGTCGCGCCCGTCGTGTGGCGATTGCCCTGGCTTGGCGTCGACCTGGGTAGGGAAGGGCGTCCGATCGTCGATTACGGCGAGCGTTTGTTCAACAGCCAGGGTTATGCCCGCAGCCTTACTGCGGAAGAAAAGGCGATGCGACCCTAATGGGACAGGCCGACGCACCCGCGATGAGTTCGAATCGCCCGTATCTGATGCGTGCGATCTACGACTGGATCACCGACAACAACCTCACGCCGTACGTTTTGGTCGATGCGACCCGTGAGGGCGTTCGCGTGCCCCCCCACGTGATCAAGAATGGCCAGGTCGTACTCAACCTTGCGATGCGGGCGGTTGCGAATCTCGATCTCGGCAACGACTGGATCAGTTTCCAGGCCCGTTTTTCCGGGGTAAGCCACTCCATCCTCATCCCGGTGTCGGCGGTCCTGGCCCTTTATGCCCAGGAAAACGGTCAGGGCATGATGTTTCCGGCCGACGATTCGGATGTCGAGCCACCTCCCTCGCCGCCGGATGGAGGGGAGTCCGCATCCGCACCGGAGCCATCGTCCGACGACGACAAGCCAAAGCGCGGCAGTCATCTCCGCATCGTGAAGTAGGGCCCTTGCGGCTCAGCCGTTGGGCGGCAGGCGCCGCCTCAGCGGGATGACGTTGCCCGTGCGGGCCTCCGTGTCGACCTCCCGGTGCTTGACCTGGGTTGTGCCGACCGAGAGGACATCGTCATTGGCAGGCGTACCGGCGTGCCAGTGGATGGTGGGCAAGCTCAATCCCGTCACCCGTCGTCCCTGCATCCAGATCCGACCGGGCTCGCGGTCATCGCCGTCGATGCTCACTTCGAAGGCATAGCCGCGCTCCAGGCCACGGATGCCGTTGACCGTGCGCAGGCGGACCGAGCGCAGGCCGACCGTTTCGTCCAGGAGTTGCAGGCCGTGAAGCTCGCAATGCCGCCGGGCGGCCGCGACCGCCAGTTCGCGGGCACGGGCCAGCTTCATCCAGGCGGCGACGATGGCACCGAGGACCAGCAGCAGTGCGAGATCGTGCAAGTTGCCCATGACGCCAGTGTGTGTGTGCACCGTCCGGTTCGCAAGCCGGTGCGGTCGTGCGACCTCAATCCAGATGCAGGCGCAGTGAGAGGTCGATCGCGCGCACGTGCTTGGTCAGCGCGCCGACTGAAACGAAGTCGACACCGGTAGCGGCGATCTCGCGGATCGTCGCCAGTTCGACGTTGCCGGACACCTCCAGCGGCACCCGGCCGCCCGCGATACGGACTGCTTCACGCATGGCGGGCAGGTCGAAGTTGTCCAGCATCACGCGATCGACACCGGCCGCCAGGGCCTGATCGAGTTCGTCGAGGCTCTCCACTTCGACCTCGAGCGGCAGCCCGGGGTGCAACTGCCGCGCCGAAGCGACCGCCGCGCCAATGCCACCCGCCGCGATGATGTGGTTTTCCTTGACCAGGATGCCGTCGTACAGGCCGACGCGGTGATTGACGCCTCCTCCGCACCGCACGGCGTACTTCTGTGCCAGGCGCAGGCCGGGCACGGTCTTGCGCGTGTCCAGCAGTCGTGTGCCTGTGCCGGCGAGCGCGGCCGCAAAGGCCGCCGTGGTCGTTGCGGTACCCGAGAGCAACTGGAGGAAGTTGAGGGCGGAACGCTCCGCCGTGACCAGTGCCCGCGCGAAGCCGGAAACCCGGCACAGCACCGCGCCAGCCGGGATGGCATCGCCATCGTCGAAGAACCACTCGATCATGGCTCCGGGGTCGCGCGCCCGGAAGCAGGCGTCGAACCACGGGCGCCCGGCGAGCACGGCCGGTTCCCGGCAGGTCAACGTGGCGCGGGCCGTGGCTTCGGCGGAGAGGAGTTCGGCGGTGGCGTCCCCCGCGCCCACATCCTCGGCGAACGCCCGTTCGATATCGGAAAGAATCTGCTCCCGCGAGGGAGGGGTAAAGCGCCCAGACTGGGTCATTCCTGCTCCGGGGCCGCGGCTGGCTGGCTCAGCTTGCCGACGATGGCGTCCATCGCCCGGTCAAACAGTGCGTTGGACGCCAGCACGCTCGCACGGCCCTCGGCGAGGATCGCGGCGAGCTCCTGCGGCGAGTAGTCGCCGACCTTCAGCCCGCGGCGATTCACGAACAGGTAGCGTCCGCTCATCGGGCTGATCCACGACAGCTTGGCCCGCTCCGGTGCTCCCTCCGCCGGCGTGAACTCCAGCCAGGTGCCCGGCTTCATGGCCTGCACGCTTTCGAGTTGCTCGCGCACCTCTGGTGGCAGGATCTCCAATTGGTCCGCGGGGTTCTCCGGTGCCAGTGGTGAGGTGTCCTGCACGCTCTCCACCAGCGACTGGATGCTGTCGGGGATCGCGGGCGCTGCCGGCTCCTGCGAGGTGGCAGCGGGAACGTCGCCGAGCTGTTCGGCGTAGTGCGCGCGCAACTGGCCGAGCAGGCGCTCGATATCCTGTTCCTGGAAGGCGACGTTGGCCAGGCCCTTGCGCAGCGCCCGCTCGATGTTCGGCAGCATCTGACGCAGAGTCGCGCGCCCGGCTGCGTCCTTCGGAAGGCGGGTGCTGGCGATCAGTTCGTTGACAAAACGCAGCGCCTCCGTGAACTCCGGCGAGCTGTCCCCCTGTCGCAGCAGGATCAGCACCAGGTAGTTCGCCCAGGCTCGGGCGAGCACGCCGTGCATCAACGGGGGCAGGGGTTTGCCGTCGATGCGGTCGAGGATCTCGCGCGCGGCGCGGCGGCGCGCCTGCTCCAGCTTTTCGCGGCCGCGGGTCGACTCCGCGACGCGCTGCTCGGCCAGTTCCGCGCGCTTGCGCGCCAGTTCCTGGAAATCCTGCAGGTCGCCGAGCAGGCGGTCGAAAATGCCCATGTCGTCGTCGAACTCGTGAAGCAGTTGCTCCACGATGGACTTGACCTTCTCGTACAGGCGGCGGTCCTTGTCGGATTCGTCCGACCAGCCCTTCGCTGCCTCGGCAAGACCGTCGAGCAGGCGTCGAGCGGGATGCTGGCGATGCGCGAACAGCTTGCGGTCGAGGATCGCGGCCTTGAGATAGGGTATCTGCAGCCGAGCGAGCAGTACCTGCATCTGCGGCGGCAGGTTGCGGTCCTCGAGGATGAACTCGAACAGCATGCCCACCAGGTCGATGGTGTCCTCGTCGATGGAGGAAACGTGGTTCGGCCGCTCGCCCCGCAGTGCGCCGATCTGGTTGAGCAGATGCTCTTTGAGCTGCGACACCTCGGTCGCCATGTCGACCGAGCCGGCTTCGCCGATGGCGGGCAGGCCGTGGCTGACGATCTGCCCCTGCAGCACGCTGAGCGCACCGAGCAGTTCGTTCGCCGTGGGAATCGATTGCGGACCCAGCGTGACCGTCGCGCCGTTGGCATGCCCCCGGCGCGCGGTGAACAGCGCCTGCAGGGTGGTCAGCAGGTTGCCGGCTTCGTCCGTCGAGACTGCGGGAGCTGCGGCAGTGTCCTCGGTGGTCGCCGGCGTGCGGGCGGGGGCAGTGCGGGTGGCCGCGCTCCTGCCCGATTCGTGCTTGAGATTGGGCAGCACGCCCGCCTTGGCGAGCAGGTCGTTGAGCTCGCCGTAGAGCTCCTCCATCCCTGACAGGACGTAGCGGTCGAACAGCTTGTAGATGATCAGCTTGACGCGCATGTCCGCCGGCAGCTCGCGCATCGCCTGGCGGAATGCCTGGGTCAGCATGGCAGGGCCGATCGGGCTGATGCCCTCGGACACCTGGATGCCGCCGCAGATCACGGAGAGACGCTGGTTGACCGCGGCCAGATCCCGGGCAAGGCGGGTTTCGTTCTTGCTGATCATGCTGGTGATCGCAAGCGATTCCTCCAGCTCGTTGTCCGCGACCAGCGTGAGCTCGACCGTTCCGAACGTATCGTTGCCCCCCGGCGCATGGCGGCGCTGCGTGGCGAACTCCGCGAGTTCACGGCTGAACTGCGCCAGATAGCTGCGCTCGATCGCCGGCCGGCGCTTGCGGACCTCGCGCATGCCATCGAAGTAATGCATCTGCGCGGCGTTGTTCTCCGCCTTCTCGGCCAGGTCGAACAGCGCATCGTCGACGTGCTCGAACATGTTGCCGAGGAACTGCTGGAGGCGGCGGCTGGAGGTGTCGCGCACGGCATGCAGCAAATCGCCCACGCGCTCCGGCGCGTTGGGATGCTGGTTCAGGTTGACGATCTTTTTCGGTTCGATCGTGTCGTTCATCGCCGCCCCCTGGGGCGTTGGCCGCCTGGACAGTCGCGCCCGCCGTGGGCGCAAGCTCCCACACGATATGCCCAAACCCGGCTCCAAACCATGTGACGGACCGCAGTTTTCCAATTATCCGTGCGGGAAGTCGGAGACCTGCAGGGTGCCGATACCCTCTTCGGGCAGCATCACCGGAATCCCGTCCTCGATCCGGTACAGCACTTTGCGGTCGGTGGTGATCAGCGCTTCCTCGACCCGTGCGCCGACGGGCACGCCGGCGACGGTGGCCAGTTGGCCGGCAGCGACCGCCCGGTTGATGCTGTCCAGCTCGCTCCGCGTGGCTGGCCGAACGGGCGTCTTGCTGACCGGGCAGCACAGGATGTCGAGCAGGCGTTTGTCCATGGGGCGGGATGTAGGGCGGCAGGAAAGCTTTTACAATAGCGGCTTTTGGATGGCCCAGCCATGACGATTACCGCCGTGCCACCGCGGGTGGGCGTAGTCATGGGTTCCCGGTCCGACTGGGAAACCATGCAGCATGCTGCCGAGTATCTGACCCGGTTGGGCGTCGCTCACGAGGTCCGGGTCGTGTCGGCCCATCGAACCCCGGATCTGCTGTTCCGGTACGCCGAGGAGGCAGCAGGGCGCGGCATCCAGGTGATCATTGCCGGTGCCGGTGGCGCCGCCCATCTGCCGGGCATGCTGGCAGCCAAGACCCGGCTGCCGGTGTTCGGCGTGCCGGTGCAGTCCAAGGCCCTCAGCGGCATGGATTCGCTGCTGTCGATCGCGCAGATGCCCGCCGGCATCCCGGTGGGCACGCTGGCCATCGGTCGGGCCGGCGCGGTGAATGCGGCGCTGCTGGCGGCCGCCGTCCTGGCGCTCAACGATCCCGCGCTGGCCGAGGCGGTCGAGGCGTTCCGCGCCGACCAGACCCGGCAGGTGCTGGATCACCCGGATCCGCGCGCATGAGCGGGCGTCGACAGCCGGTACTCGGAATCCTCGGTGGTGGCCAGCTGGCGCGGATGCTCACGCTTGCCGCGGCACCGCTGGGCGTCAAGACGCTGGTGGTCGACACCGCGGCCGATGCTTGTGCCGGCCAGGTAGCGCCGCTGATCGTGGCCGACTGGTCCGATCACGAGGCCTTGGCCGGTTTCGCCGCCCGCGTGGATGCAGTGACCTTCGATTTCGAGAACGTGCCGGCGAGCACGGCCGAATGGTTGGCCGAGCGGGTCGCGGTGTATCCGAACCCGGGGGCGCTGGCCGTGGCGCAGGACCGGCTGACCGAGAAGACCCTGTTTCGCGAATGCGGGCTGGCCACGCCGGAGTTCGTCGCGGTGGACACGCGTGAGGACCTCGATCGTGCGCTGGCCGTCACCGGCGCCCCGGCGATCCTCAAGACCCGGCGCCTGGGTTATGACGGGAAGGGACAGTTCCGCCTGCGTTCGCAGGCCGACGCCGATGCGGCGTGGGAGGCGCTCGGGGCCCAGGCGGCGATCCATGGCCTGATCCTCGAGGCCTTCGTGCCGTTCGAGCGCGAGCTGTCGGTGGTTGCGGTGCGCGGGCGCGACGGCGAGTTCCGCACCTGGCCGCTCACGCGCAACTGGCACACCGACGGCGTGCTCAGCCTGAGCCTCGCGCCGGCGCCGGACATCGAGATGCTGCAGCCGCGAGCCACCGCGCTCGCCCGGGTGCTGGCCGAGCGGCTGGACTACGTGGGGGTGTTCGCGCTGGAGCTTTTCGTAAGGGATGGCGAGCTGCTGGGCAACGAGATGGCGCCGCGGGTGCACAACTCGGGTCACTGGACGATCGAGGGCGCGCATACCAGTCAGTTCGAGAACCACGTGCGTGCGGTGCTTGGGTTGCCGCTGGGCGATACCGGGGCCCGCGGCGCCTCGCTGATGTTCAACTGGATCGGCGCGCTGCCCGACCCGGCGCCGGTGCTGCGCACCATCGACGGCCACTGGCACGACTACGGCAAGCAGGCGCGCCCCGGCCGCAAGGTGGGCCACGCCACGCTGTGCGCGCCGGATGCCGCCACCCTGCTCGAGCGGGCCGAGGCGCTGGCCCGGGTGATCGGCTGGGAGTCCGCCGTGGCCGGTGTGCGCGGGGCGTTCGGCGACTGAGGCTGGCGGGCCCGGCGCACGTCAGGCATGAAAAAAAGCGGAGCCGTCGCCGGCTCCGCTTTTTTTGGTCGAACGCTGGATCGGGATCAGGCCAGGTTCTTGGCCGCGAAGTCCCAGTTCACCAGGTTCCAGAACGCCTCGATGTATTTCGGGCGGGCATTGCGGTAATCGACGTAGTAGGCGTGTTCCCACACGTCCATGGTGAACAGCGGCTTGTCGCTGCCGGTGATCGGCGTGGCGGCGTTCGACGTGTTGACGATGCCGAGCGAACCGTCCGGGCGCTGCACCAGCCAGGTCCAGCCCGAACCGAAGTTGCCGGCGGCGGACTTGGAGAACTCCTCCTTGAATTTCTCGAACGAGCCGAACGCCTTGTTGATCGCGTCGGCCAGCTTGCCGGTCGGCTCGCCGCCGCCGTTGGGCTTCATCGAGTTCCAGTAGAAAGTGTGGTTCCACACCTGGGCGGCGTTGTTGAACACTCCGCCGGAGGACTTCCGGACGATGTCCTCGAGCGCCGCGCCTTCAAACTCGGTGCCCTTGATCAGGTTGTTGAGGTTGGTGACGTAGGCCTGGTGGTGCTTGCCGTAGTGGTACTCCAGCGTCTCGGCCGAGATGTGCGGCTCGAGGGCGTTCTTTTCGTAGGGCAGGGCGGGTAGTTCGATCGCCATGGCGATGGCTCCTTGACGTTGGCTGGAAAGGGGAAAAGGGAATGACCGCACCCGAGCGGGGCCGGGGAAGCGGCTGATACACTAGCGGCTTGCCTGCATTGTAGTGATGAAATCCCGAGCTATGGACGTTAACGAACGAATCAAGGCGGTGCTCGCCGAGCATCCGATGGTGCTCTTCATGAAAGGCACGCCGCAGTTCCCCATGTGCGGATTTTCCAGTCGCGCGGTGCAGGCACTGCAGGCCGCCGGAGCGTCCTTCCACGCGGTCAACGTGCTGGCCGACCCGGAGGTGCGCGCGGCGCTGCCGCACTACGCCAACTGGCCCACCTTTCCGCAGTTGTACATCCAGGGCGAGCTGATCGGCGGCTGCGACATCATCGAGGACCTGCACGTGGCCGGCGAACTCGAGCGCATGGCCCAGGACGTGGCCGGGGTGGTGCACTGATGGCGCTGCCGCTGGTCCGCCTGCCGGTCGATGAGGCGCCGGCCGGTTCGCTCGCCGGACGGGTGGTGCTGGTGACCGGCGCCTACGGTGGCCTCGGTTCGGCGGTGTCCAAGGCGGCCGCGCGAGCCGGCGCCACGGTGATCCTGGCCGGGCGGCGCAAGCGCCAGCTCGAGCAGCTCTACGACGAGATGGTGCGCGCCGGACTCCCCGAGCCGGTGATCCATCCCCTGGATCTGGAGGCTGCGACCCCCGTCGATTACGAAGCGTTGGCCGATGCCATCGAGCGCGACCTGGGGCGGCTCGACGGCATCGTGCATGCCGCGGTCAGCTTCACCGGCCTGACCCCGCTGGCGATGCACAAGCCCGATCACTTCTTGCGTGCGATGCATGTCAACGTGTCCGCACCGTTCGCGATCACCCAGGCCTGCCTGCCGCTGCTCAAGCGGGCGGACGACAGTGCGGTGGTATTCGTGCTGGACGATCCGGAGCTGCTGTCGCGCGCGCACTGGGGTGCCTACGGGGTTTCCAAGGCAGCACTGGAGCGCATGGCGGCGATCCTGCACCAGGAACATGATCGCGGCAGCTTCCGCGTGCAGGTGGTGCTCCCCGCGCCGATGCGCACGGCCTTGCGTCGCGAGGCCTATTTCGGCGAGGACACCCTCAAGCAGCCGCCGCCGGACGCCACCGCGGAAGCGATCGTCCACCTGCTCGGGCCGGGCGGTGCGGCCGCACGCGGTGCTGTGCTCGATCTTCGCAAGCACTGATCCATGTCCGGCCGACAGGCCGGATGCAACGCAATATCGAGGTTCGTTCGATGGAAACGCAGATGACCACGTTGTCGGCGGGAATCCTGCTGTTCCTGATCATGGATCCGCTGGGCAACATCCCGTTCTTCCTGAGCCTGCTCAAGGACGTGCCGCCGCGGCGGCGACGCATCGTGATGGTGCGCGAGTTGCTGATCGCACTGGGTGTGCTGTTGGGCTTCCTGGTCGGCGGGCAGCTGATCCTCAAGGCGCTGCAGCTCAAGCAGGAATCGATCAGCATCGCCGGCGGCATCGTGCTGTTCCTGATCGGCATCCGCATGGTCTTCCCGCCGGCCGACGGCGGCGGCATCTTCGGCAAGCCGGGGCAGGCCGAGCCGTTCATCGTGCCGATGGCGATTCCAGGCGTGGCCGGGCCTTCGGCGATGGCGGCGTTGCTGCTGCTGACCAACACCCAGCCCGGCCGCACCGCCGACTGGGCCACCGCGCTGGTGCTGGCGTGGCTGGCGACCTCGGCGATCCTGCTCAGCTCCACCTACCTGTTCCGTTGGCTGGGCGAGAGCGTGCTGACCGCGTTGGAGCGGGTGATGGGCATGCTGCTGATCGCCCTCTCGGTGCAGATGTTCCTGGGCGGCGTGGCCGCCTACCTCCACCTGACTGTCTGAACCGTTCCAGTCTGCGGCTGTGTGACGCAGATATTTGCGGGTTTCGAGCGGCTGTCATAATTGGACGCCAGCATGGGCGCAGTCCAAGGAGATGGTCATGCTCAGCATCGACAAGAGCCTCATCGAACGCCTGCCCTGGCTCGCCCAGCATCCCCGCCTGCGCCGCCCCGTCGCGGGCATGCTGGGCCGGCTGGCTGACGAGGCCGGGTTCAATCGCGTGCTAAAGGCGGTGGGCGACGTCCAGGGCCTGGCCTTCGTCGACCGCACGCTGGACGAACTCGGCGCCAGTTACCGGATCAATCCACGCGAACGCGAGAACATTCCGGTCGATGGCCCGCTGCTGGTGGTGGCCAACCATCCGCTGGGCATGGTCGATGCGCTGGCGCTGCTGCACCTGATCGGCTCGGTGCGGCCGGATGTACGCATTCTGGGCAACGACTGGCTTGCGCTGGTCGAGCCATTGCGCCCGCTGCTGCTGCCGGTGGACGTGTTCGGCAAGGGCGCCGCGTCGAAGATGCGAAACATCTACCGCGCGCTGGAAAACGGCGAGGCGCTGATCGTGTTTCCGGCCGGCGAGGTGTCGAGGCTGGGGCCGGGCGGCCTGCGCGATGGTGCCTGGTCGGACGGTTTCGCGCGGCTTGCGCTCAGGAGCAAGGCCCCGGTGCTACCCATCCACGTGGCCGCACGCAATTCGGCGATGTTCTACGGCGTGTCGATGTTCGCCAAGCCGCTGTCCACCGCCATGCTGCCGCGCGAGGCGGTGACGCCGGCGCGGCAGCAGCGCATCGGCTTCAGCGTCGGCGCGCTGGTGAGTGCGGAGGAACTGGCCCAGCGCAGCGCCGGCGATCCGGCGCAGGCGGCAAAACTGATGCGCCGCCACGTCTATCGGGTCGGCCGCCACCGCGGCCTGATCTTCGGTGGCCAGGCTCCGCTCGCCCATCCGGAGCCGACCGAGCGCGTGGTGGCCGAACTGGCGGCCGAGGCGGAAAAGCTCGCCGACCTGGCCGACGGCAAGCAGGTGCTGTTGCTGCAGGGTTCTACTGACAGCGCCGTGCTGCGCGAAATCGGCCGCCTGCGCGAGCTCACGTTCCGCAAGGTCGGCGAGGGCACCGGCGCGCGCCGTGATCTCGACGCCTACGATGCCTATTACGAACATCTTGTGTTGTGGGACCCCAAGGCGTTGCGCATCGTCGGCTCGTACCGGTTCGGTCACGGCGGCCGGATCATCGCCGCGCGCGGCATGGCGGCGCTGTACACCTCCAGCCTGTTCACCTACTCGCCGGCCCTCGAGTCCCGTCTTGCGCAGGGGCTGGAGCTCGGGCGCAGTTTCATTGCGCCGGCGTACTGGAAATCCCGCGCGCTCGACCAGCTGTGGCAGGGCATTGGCCTCTACCTGCAGCGTCATCCGGACCTGCGCTACCTGTTCGGGCCGGTCAGCATGTCGGTCAACATTCCACGCGAAGCGCGGGAGTGGATCGCGGCGGCGCATCGCCACTATTTCGGTGCGCCGGGGCTGGCTTCGGCGCGACAGCCTTTCGTGGTCTCCGATGGAGTCCTCGACACGGTCCGCGCGGCACTGGGTGGCCTGGATCCGGCGGAAGGACTTGGCAAGCTCAAGCATCATCTCGATGCGTTGGGCGTGAGCCTCCCGGTGCTGTACCGGCAATACGTCGACCTGGTGGAACCGCAGGGGGTCCAGTTCCTCGACTTCGGCGAGGATCCGGGCTTTTCCGGCTGCGTCGACGGGCTGGTCATGCTCGATCTGGCGAACCTCAAGCCTGCCAAGCGAGCCCGCTACCTGGGGCGACGTTGAGCCGTGCCTGGCCGGACGGCGCGGCGTGTTGTCCACACGCAGTGAAACCGTTACGAATCTGTCATACACTGTCGTTAAAGTCGGTTTAACGATCAGTTCGCGGTTGGCGCTCGCCACCGCACGCCGAAATCAATAACAAGCGTCAAACAACCGGGGAAACGCGTTCGTCCTGGAAGCCTGGCCTTGGCCGGGCATTCGTACGTTCTTGCTTTCACTGCCGATTTCCATTGCGAACTCAAGGGTCGATAACGTAATGAACAGTCGAATCCGCACCAAACTCCTGCCGCTGGCGATCGCCAGCCTGCTGGTCTCTGCGCCGGCGTTTGCGCAGAACGTCACCTCCGCCGCCGTGTCCGGCCGCGTGGTCGACGCCAATGGCCAGCCGGTTGCCGGCGCGACCGTGCAGATCGTGCACGAGCCCTCGGGCACCACCAAGGTGGTGACCACCGATGCCGACGGTCGCTACGTTGCGCAGGGCCTGCGCGTGGGTGGTCCGTTCGACATCACCGCCAGCAAGCAGGGCATGGCCAGCGCCCAGCAGGACAACGTGTACCTGCAGCTGGGCCAGGCGTCCGCGATCAACCTGCAGATCGCCGGTGCTTCCCAGGCGAAGGACCTCGGTGCGGTGACGGTGTCGGCCTCGGCGCTGGCGCAGACCTTCTCGCCCGACAACAAGGGCCTGTCGACCAACGTGTCGCAGCGCCAGCTCGACACCACGCCGCAGGGCAACCGCTCGATCGACGACATCGCGCGCCTCGACCCGCGCATCAACGTGACCGACCAGGGTGACGGCTCGATCTCGATGGCCGGCCTGCCGAACCGCTACAACAACATCAGCGTGGACGGCATCTCCCAGGGCGATCCGTTCGGCCTGAATGCCAACGGCCTGCCGTACCAGGGCTCGCCGATCTCGGTCGACACCATCGCCGAGTACAACATCTCCACCGCCAACTTCGATGTCGCCTCGGACGCCGTGGGCGCCGACATCAACGCGGTGACCAAGTCCGGTACCAACCAGTTCCATGGTTCGGTGTACTACGCCTACCGCAACGCCAATCATATGGTGGGTGACGCGGGTTGGCTGGATTCGTCCAACCCCGGCTACAGCTACACCGGCTACAAGCGTGACTGGACCGGCGGTTTCACCGTCGGTGGTCCGATCATCAAGGACAAGCTGTTCTTCTTCGTGTCGGCCGAGCAGGAAAAGACCACCGGCATCGGCGCCGATTCCGCCAACGGTCTGGACTCGTCGCTGGGCAGTGGCGCATCCACGTCCAACAAGGTCTCCCCGGGAGATCTGCAGAAGGTGATCGACACGGCCAAGGCACTGGGCCTGAACCCCGGCACGTTCGGCGCCGGCGGTTCCGAGCTCAACGACAAGCGGTATCTGGCCAAGATCGACTGGAACATCACCGACAGCCACCGCGCCAGCCTGACGTACCAGCGCACCAAGGAAAGCCAGCCGATCATCCAGGGCAACAGCTCCAGCAACATCGGTCTGAGCAGCTACTGGTACACCAAGAACAGCCTGACCGAGAACACCGCGCTGCAGTTGTTCGACGATTGGTCCGACAACTTCTCGACCGAGGCGAAGATCAGCTACCAGAAGTTCACCCAGAACCGTGCCGGCTTCGCCGACCAGCCGCAGGTGCAGGTCTACCTGAGCGACACCGGCAAGGGTCCATCGGTCTATCTGGGCGAAGACCAGTACAGCCACTACAACGCGATCCAGACCAAGAAGTGGTCGCTGTTCCTGGCCGGTACCTACTACCTGGGTGATCACACCATCAAGGGTGGTATCGATTACCAGCGCAACGACATCTACAACCTGTTCGGTCGCACCGAGTTCGGCTCGTACACGTTCTGGGGTCTGGACAACTTCCAGAACGCCGCCTACAACTCCTACTTCCTGTACCAGCCGGCCGCCGGCTACACGCTCAATGACGTGGCGGCGAAGTGGGTGTACAGCCAGTACAGCCCGTTCCTGCAGGACACCTGGCAGGTCAACAACAACCTGTCGGTGACCTATGGCGTGCGCATCGACATTCCGCACTCCGACCATCCGCCGCTGTACAACGCCGCGTTCGAGCAGACCTTCGGTTACCCGAACAACTCGACGCTGGGTTCGAAGAACCGGGTTGTCGAGCCCCGCCTGTCCTTCAACTACAACTTCGACACCGAGCGCATGCTGCAGCTGCGCGGCGGCGTGGGCCTGTTCCAGACCTTCCCGCCGACGGTGTGGATGACCAACCCGTACCAGAACAACGGCCTGACGGTGGCGAGCTACTCGTCGTTCGACCCGGCGACGACCCCGTTCAGTGCGGATCCCTACAGCCAGAACCGTCCGGCCGGCAACGGCAGCGTGAGTGGCGTGGTCGACACCATCGACCCGAACTTCAAGCTCCCGACCGTGTGGAAGACCACCCTGGCGCTGGACAGCGAACTGCCGTGGTGGGGGCTGATCGGCTCGGTCGAGCTGCAGCACATCCAGACACGCGACGGCATCCTGTACCAGGCGCTCAACATCGGTGCGCCGACGTCCGACGCCAATGGCAACCCGATCCTGCTGCCGGACGGACGCCTGCAGTACTGGAAGAACCCGGGCGAGACTTCGAGCAAGGATGCGAACTTCTATCGCAACTACGCCTTCGACAAGTACTCGACGCTGTTGACCAACACCCACAAGGGCAAGTCGGACAGCCTGACCCTGGCGCTGTCCAAGCCGTTCTCCGAGAACTGGTTCGGCAACGTCAGCTTCACGCTGAGCCACGCGACCGAGGTGAACCCGGGCAACAGCTCGCAGGCCTCGTCGGGCTACAAGTACGTGGTGCGCACCAACGCCAACGAGGAAGTGGCCGGTACCGCCGACCGCAACATCCCCAAGGTGCTCAAGGCTTCGCTGACCTGGCAGCACGCGTTCTTCGGCGACTACAAGACCAGCATCTCGGCGTTCTACAACGGCCACTCCGGCCTGCCGTACAGCTGGATCTTCTCCGGTGACGTGAATGGCGACGGCATCAGCTACGAGGATCCGGCCTACATCCCGACGCTCAACGATCCGCGTGTGAGCTACGGCAATGCCAGCCCCGAGCTCGTCCAGCAGTTCCAGGACTTCATCAGCCACGACAAGTACCTGAGCAAGCACCGCGGCCAGATCGCGGCGCGCAACAGTGCGCACCTGCCGTGGGTGAACCAGCTCGACATGAGCTTCCAGCAGGAGATCCCGGGCCTGTTCAAGGGCAACAAGGGCATCGTTCGCCTGGACGTCTACAACTTCCTGAACCTGTTGGACAAGAACTGGGGCCAGACCCAGACCATCCAGTACTTCACCCGCACCCTGGCTGGCTACAGCGGCGTAAACGCACAGGGTCAGTACGTGTACTACCTGCCGACCGACAAGAACGGCAACTATCAGCCGCAGCAGCTGAGCACCTACGACGGTGGTTCCAACCCGACTCGCGTGGTGTCGCGCTGGTCGGCGATGCTGACGCTGAAGTACACGTTCTAACCGGCCCGGAGGGGTTGTTTCATGGACCGGCGCCCGCGAGGGCGCCGGTTTTTTGTTGCCTTGACCGCGTCACGTGGCCGCGGGATGCTTGGCGGTCCGCCACGGTGCTGCATGAGGCAGCGGAGCCGTCAGCGGAAGGAGATTTTCCGGATGAACGACATTCACGCCGGCACCGTCGGCAGGCCCGCCACCGTCAGCGCGCGCATCTCGCCCGCCGGTGGACTGGACATCCTTTCCCGCAACGAGGTCGCCCGCCTGCGCGATGCCAGCGGCTCGGGCATGCATGCCCTGTTGCGGCGCTGCGCGCTGGCGGTGCTGACCTCCGGCAGCATGATCGACGACCCGCGCTCGATGTTCGAGCTGTACCCCGAGTTCGACATCCAGGTGTTGCAGCAGGATCGTGGCATCAAGATCGAGCTTACCCACGCACCGGCCCAGGCCTTCGTGGACGGGCAGATCATCCGTGGCATCAACGAGTTGCTGGTCGCGGTGGTTCGCGACATCGTCTACGTGGCGACACAGCTCGAGCAGGGCGGCTTCGATCTCGACGACACGGTTGGCATCACCCACGCGGTGTTCGAGATCCTGCGCAACGCGCGGACGCTCAAGCCGCAGATCGACCCGAACCTGGTGGTCTGCTGGGGCGGTCATTCGATCTCGCGCGACGAATACGAATACACCAAGCAGGTGGGCTACCAGCTCGGCCTGCGCGGCATGGACATCTGCACCGGCTGCGGCCCGGGCGCCATGAAGGGGCCGATGAAGGGCGCCACCATCGCCCACGCCAAGCAGCGTCGGCGCAACAACCGCTACATCGGCATCACCGAGCCGGGCATCATCGCCGCCGAATCGCCCAATCCGATCGTCAATCACCTGGTGATCATGCCGGACATCGAGAAGCGTCTGGAGGCGTTCGTCCGCACCGGCCACGGCATCATCGTGTTTCCGGGTGGCGTAGGCACGGCCGAGGAGATCCTCTACCTGCTGGGCATCCTGCTGCACCCGGAGAACGCCGGCGTGCCGTTCCCGCTGATCTTCACCGGTCCGCGCAAGTCCGCCGCCTACTTCGAGCAGATCGACCGCTTCCTGCGTCTGACCCTCGGCGACGAGGTGGCCCAGCACTACCAGATCGTGGTCGACGACCCGGCCGCCGTGGCGCGGGCGATGGTCAAGGGCGTGGACAAGGTGCGCAACCACCGCCTGGACAACAAGGACGCCTTCTTCTTCAACTGGGCGCTGCACGTTCCGTTTGCGTTCCAGGTGCCGTTCCGGCCCACGCATGATGCGATGCGCTCGCTGGCGATCCACCGCGACCGCCCGCGGCACGAACTGGCGGCGGACCTGCGCCGGGCCTTCTCCGGCATCGTCGCCGGCAACGTGAAGGAGGAGGGCGTGCGGGCGATCGAGCAGTACGGGCCATTCGACATCGACGGCGAGCCGGACATCATGCGCTCGCTCGACCAGCTGCTGCAGGCGTTCGTGTCCCAGCACCGCATGAAACTACCCGGTGGCACGGCCTACGAGCCCTGCTACCGGGTGCGTTCGGCGTGATGGCGGCGGGCGGCGCGATCTCTTGACAGCCTGCCCGCACCTCGACAAACTATCGAGCTCACGCCCGAATAGCTCAGCTGGTTAGAGCACTTGACTGTTAATCAGGGGGTCGTTGGTTCGAGTCCAACTTCGGGCGCCATATTCGATGAAAAAGCCGGCCTCGCGCCGGCTTTTTCTTGTCCGGGCCACGGCGGTCAGCCGATGCCCCGGCAGCGGTGGGCCTGGACCGGACTGGCCCGTTCGCCGCGGATCCGCCCCGCGTTCGACACCACCACGTTCAGGGCGTCGGCGCGGCCGTCGGCCAGGCACAGCGTGATGGTGAGGTTGGTGCCCGCGGCGCTGCCGTCGGGATGGAAGCGCACCCGGTAGCGTCCCTGGCTGCTGCGGGCCTGCAGGCCATCGGGTTGCGGCGGACCGGTGAAGATCGCCGCATGGTCGGGATGGTTGTCGCCGTCCCGGTCCAGCGCGACCAGCCAGCCGCCGTCCCAGCGGGACGAGCGCAGGCAGTCCGTGCCGTCGCCGCTGGGGCAGAAGATCGCCGGCAGGCCCCGTGATACGGCGATGTAGCGGGCCTGTTGCAGGCCGGCGATCAGGTCCATCTGCGCAGCCTGCAGGCGGCTTGCCGCGAGCAGGTGCCCCATCGGAGGCAACGCAACAGTCGCCAGCACGGCCACGACGGCCAGCACCATGAGTTGTTCGATCAGCGTCCAGCCCCGTTGCCGGTGCGGCGGGTGCGGGAGGCGGGCTTGCGGGGGCTGCCGTTCCATGGCGGGCTCCATCGCCGGGGTCACCGCGTAGATGCTAGGCAAGCCACGGCGTCGCGCATGCCGTTGCCGCCACGTCCGTGCCGTGGGTCGCTGCTGACGCAGGCTGTCAGCAGGGGCAATTTAAAATGCGCGTCGCCGCCCGCATGCTGTCAGGTCATGACCGAACGATTCGAGCTTGTTTCCCCCTACCAGCCCTCCGGCGACCAGCCGCAGGCGATCGAGCGCCTCAGCGAGGGCTTCGAGGCCGGTCTCGCGGCGCAGACGCTGCTGGGCGTGACCGGTTCGGGCAAGACCTACACCATCGCCAACGTGATCCAGCGGGTGCAGCGGCCTACCATCGTGATGGCGCCGAACAAGACGCTGGCGGCGCAGCTCTACGGCGAGTTCAAGGAGTTCTTCCCGCACAACGCGGTGGAGTACTTCGTCAGCTACTACGACTACTACCAGCCCGAGGCCTACGTGGTGGCCTCGGATACCTTCATCGAGAAGGACGCCTCGATCAACGAGCACATCGAGCAGATGCGGCTGGCGGCGACCAAGGCGCTGCTGTCGCGGCGCGATTCGATCATTGTGGCGACGGTGTCGGCGATCTACGGCCTGGGCAATCCCGAGGACTATCTATCCCTGCGGCTGATCCTGGCCCGCGGCGAGCGCATCGAGCAGCGCCAGCTGATCCGTCAACTGACTGAGCTGCAGTACACCCGCAACGAGATGGAGCTGCGCCGCGGCACCTACCGCGTGCGCGGGGAAATCATCGACGTGTTCCCGGCCGAGTCGGAAACCGAGGCGCTGCGCATCGAATTGTTCGACGGGGAAATCGAGAATCTGGCGCTGTTCGATCCGTTGACCGGCGAGGTGCTGCGCAAGGTGCCGCGCTACACGGTCTACCCACGCACCCACTACGCATCGACCCGCGAGAGCGTGCTGAATGCGATCGAGACGATCAAGGTGGAGCTGAAGGAGCGGCTGGACCAGCTCTACGCCGCCAACAAGCTGCTCGAGGCGCAGCGGCTGGACCAGCGCACCCGTTTCGACATCGAGATGATGGCCGAGGTCGGCTACTGCCAGGGCATCGAGAACTACTCGCGGCACCTGACCCGTCGCCTGCCTGGCGAGCCGCCGCCGACCCTGTTCGACTATCTGCCGCCCGACGGCCTGCTGGTGATCGACGAGTCGCACGTCACCGTCCCCCAGCTCGGCGCCATGTACAAGGGCGACCGCTCGCGCAAGGAGACGCTGGTGGAGTTCGGCTTCCGCCTGCCCTCGGCGATGGACAACCGGCCGCTGCGGTTCGAGGAGTGGGAGCAGCGCGTGCCGCGGGCGATCTACGTCTCCGCGACGCCGCGCGACTACGAGCTGCAGAAGTCCGGCGACGCGGTGGTCGAGCTGGTGGTACGCCCGACCGGGCTGGTCGACCCCGAGGTGGAGGTGCGGCCGGTGCGCACCCAGGTCGACGACCTGCTCGGCGAGGTGCGCAAGCAGATCGCCCTGGGCGACCGCACCCTGGTCACCACGCTGACCAAGCGCATGGCCGAGAACCTCACCGAGTACCTCGCCGAGCACGACATCAGGGTGCGCTACCTGCACTCGGACATCGAGACGGTGGAACGCAGCGAGATCATCCGCGACCTGCGGCTGGGCGAGTTCGACGTGCTGGTGGGCATCAACCTGCTGCGCGAGGGCCTGGACATGCCGGAGGTGTCGCTGGTGGCGGTGCTGGACGCGGACAAGGAGGGCTTCCTGCGCTCCACCGGCTCGCTGATCCAGACCATCGGCCGCGCGGCGCGCAACGCGCGCGGCCGGGCGATCCTCTACGCCGACGAGGTCACCCGCTCGATGCAGGCGGCGATGGACGAGACCGCGCGCCGCCGCGAGAAGCAGATCGCCTGGAACGCGGCCAACAGCATCACGCCGCAGACGGTGGTCCGGCGCATCGCCGACATCATGGAAGGGGCGCGCAGCGAAGCGCCGGGCCGCCGGCGCGCCAGGCGCGGCACCGGCCGGGAACGCGACAAGGCGGTGGCCGAGCCGGCCGCGGGTTACGAGGCGCTCAGCCCGCAACAATTGTCGGCGGCGATCAAGAAGCTCGAGGCGCAGATGTACAAGCACGCGCAAAACCTCGAATTCGAAGAGGCGGCGCGGGTTCGCGACCAGATCGGCCAGTTGCGCGAGCAGGCGCTGCGCTAGGTCGCCACCGCCTGTTGCGCCGGTTTCCGGGCTTTGGCTATACTTCGCGGCTCTTGGGCGGTTAGCTCAGCGGTAGAGCACTACCTTGACATGGTAGGGGTCACAAGTTCGATCCTTGTACCGCCCACCAAGATGCCGATGATTCCCGGGTTTGCCGGGGCCATCGAGGCAACACGATCCAGCAAGACGGCGCCGCCCGAAAGGTCGGCGCCGTTTTTGTTTGTCCGTTTCCGCCGTGCTCCGGAGCCGATGCGATGACCTATCTTTGGATCAAGTCCCTGCACCTGTTGTTCGTGATCGCCTGGATGGCGACGGTGTTCTACCTGCCGCGGATCCTGGTGAACATCGCCGAGGCGGGCGACGACGCGGCGGTCCGGGCGCGGCTGCACCTGATGGGGCGGCGGCTGTACAAGTTCGGGCACAACATGTTCGGCATCGCCTTCGTGTTCGGACTGGCGCTCTGGCAAGGTTGGCGGGTGTTTCCGCGGCAGCTGCCGAATGTCGTCGCGGGCATGCACTGGATCGATGCCAAGCTGACCCTGGTCGCGGTGCTGCTGGCCTACTTCATCTGGGCGGGCCGGTTGCTCAAGCGCAGCGAGAAGGGCGGCCCGCTGCCGTCGTCGCGGGCGCTGCGCTGGTTCAACGAGCCGCCGGTGCTGTTGCTGCTGGCGGTGATCTACCTGGTGCTGGCCAAGCCGTTCTGAGCGAAGTCCGGCAGCCGCCCGGTCAGCGCCCGAAGTAGTCGCGATACCAGGCGACGAAGCGCGCCACGCCGTCCTCGATCGAGGTGTTCGGTGCGTAGCCCACGTCGCGCCGCAGCGCCGAGACGTCCGCCCAGGTATCCGGCACGTCGCCCGGCTGCATCGGCAGCAGGCGCTTTTCGACCGTGCGTCCCAGCGCCTGCTCCATCAGTTCGATGAAGCGCAGCAGCTGCACCGGCTGGTCGTTGCCGATGTTGTAGACCCGGTAGGGCGCGGCGGAGGTGCCCGGGTTCGGCTGCATCGGGTCGTAGGACGGATCCGGCTGCGCCGGGTGGTCGAGGGTGCGGATCACGCCTTCGACGATGTCGTCGATGTAGGTGAAATCTCGGCTGTGGTTGCCGAAATTGAACACGTCGATCGGCTCGCCGCGGCTGATCCGGTCGGCGAACAGCATCGGCGACATGTCCGGCCGGCCCCACGGGCCGTACACGGTGAAGAAGCGCAGGCCGGTGGTCGGCAGGCCATAGAGATGGCTGTAGGTATGCGCCATCAGCTCGTTGGCCTTCTTGGTCGCCGCGTACAGGCTGACCGGATGGTCGACGGCGTCCTCCACCGCGAACGGCAGCTTGCGGTTCGCGCCATAGACCGAGCTGGACGAGGCATAGACCAGGTGCTGCACGCCGCCATGCCGGCAGGCTTCCAGGATGTTGCCGAAGCCGACCAGGTTGCTCTGGATGTACGCCTGCGGGTTCTGCAGCGAGTAGCGCACGCCGGCCTGGGCGGCGAGGTTGACCACGCGTTCGGGGCGGAAGTGGGCAAAGGCCTCGTTGACGGCGCCGGCGTCGGCCAGGTCGGCGCGCTGATGGGTGTAGCCCGGGTGCTGCGCGAACTGCGCCAGCCGGGCTTCCTTCAGTGCCGGGTCGTAATAGTCGTTGTGGTTGTCCAGCCCCCAGACCTCGTCGCCGCGCGCTAGTAGGCGCTGCGCCAGGGCGGCGCCGACAAAGCCGGCCGTGCCGGTGACAAGGATGCGCATGCCGCAGGATTCCCGTTCGTGACCCCCACATTGTACCGCTGCGTGCCGCGTTCCCCTTGCGGTGGCGATGCCGGTTGGTTTCCGGGTTAGACTAGCGCTCCAATATCCATCTTCTAGAGACCAAGGTGGCCCGCGCCAAGCGCCGGTCGAGCGTGCGACATGTCCACTACGAGCTCCCAACGCTGACCTTCCGCGCACCTCAAGTCTTCTTCGAAAAGGGCTGCGTGCCCTTTTCTGTTCTCTGCGAGAACCTTCCATGATCGAGATCACCCTTCCCGACGGCAGCAAGCGGCCGTTCGAGCATCCCGTAACCGTGCAGGACGTGGCCGCCTCCATTGGCGCCGGTCTGGCCAAGGCCACCCTTGCCGGCAAGGTGGACGACAAGCTGGTCGACGCCAGTCACCTCATCGATCGTGACGCCAGCCTGCAGATCGTCACCGACAAGAGCCCGGAGGCGCTGGAGATCCTGCGCCACTCCACCGCGCACCTGATGGGCCAGGCCGTGCAGCGGCTGTTCCCGGGCGCGCAGGTGACGATCGGCCCGGTGATCGAGAACGGCTTCTACTACGACTTCGCCTATGAGCGGCCCTTCACTCCGGAGGACCTGCCGAAGATCGAGGCGGAGATGCACAAGATCGTCGACGAGCAGCTGGCGGTGACCCGCAGCGTGAAGTCGCGCGACGAGGCGATCGCGTTCTTCCGCGGCCTGGGCGAGGAGTACAAGGCGCAGATCATCGAATCGATCCCCTCGAACGAGGAACTGTCGCTGTATTCGCAGGGCGAGTTCACCGACCTGTGCCGCGGCCCCCACGTGCCCAACACCGGCAAGTTGCGCGCGTTCAAGCTGATGAAGGTGGCCGGCGCCTATTGGCGCGGCGACTCGAACAACCAGATGCTCAGCCGCATCTACGGCACTGCCTGGCTCAACGACAAGGACCTGAAGGCCTACCTGCACCAGCTGGAAGAGGCCGAGAAGCGCGACCACCGCAAGATCGGCAAGGCGCTGGACCTGTTCCACCAGCAGGAGGAAGGCCCGGGCATGGTGTTCTGGCACCCGAAGGGCTGGGCGATCTGGCAGCAGGTCGAGCAGTACATGCGAGGCGTGTACCGCAAGTCGGGCTACCAGGAGGTGCGCTGCCCGCAGGTGCTGGACGTGTCGCTGTGGAAGAAATCCGGCCACTGGGACAACTACGCCGAGAACATGTTCTTCACCGAGTCGGAGAAGCACACCTACGCGCTGAAGCCGATGAACTGCCCGGGCCACGTGCAGATCTTCAACCACTCGCTGCACAGCTACCGCGACCTGCCGATCCGCTACGGCGAGTTCGGCGGCTGCCATCGCAACGAGCCGTCCGGCGCGCTGCACGGCATCATGCGCGTACGCGCCTTCACCCAGGACGACGGCCACATCTTCTGCACGCCCGAGCAGATCGAGCCGGAGGTGACCGCCTTCCACCAGCAGGCGATGCAGGTCTACGCCGACTTCGGCTTTGACAACATCGCGCTGAAGATCGCCCTGCGCCCCGAGAAGCGGATCGGCGCCGAGGAGGTCTGGGACAAGGCCGAGGAAGCCCTGCGCGCGGCCCTGCGTTCGGCCGGCGTCCAGTGGGAGGAGCTGCCGGGCGAGGGCGCCTTCTACGGCCCGAAGATCGAGTACCACATGAAGGACTCGATCGGCCGTGCCTGGCAGGTCGGCACCATGCAGGTGGATTTCATGATGCCCGAGCGGCTGGGGGCCGAATACGTCGACGAGCACTCGCAGAAGCGCCATCCGGTGATGCTGCACCGGGCCATCGTCGGCTCGATGGAGCGGTTCATCGGCATCCTGATCGAGCACCATGCCGGCCTGTTGCCGGCCTGGCTGGCCCCGGTGCAGGCGGTGGTGTTCTCGATCACCGACGCCCAGGCCGACTACGTCCGCGAGGTCACGCAAGCCCTTGTCGACAAAGGTTTCCGGGTGGAGGCCGATTTGCGCAACGAAAAGGTCGGCTATAAAATCCGCGAGCATACGTTGCAGAAGGTGCCGTACCTGCTTGTCGTGGGTGATCGCGAGAAGGAGGCCGGTGCCGTTTCCGTGCGTACCCGTTCGGGTGAAGATCTGGGCAGCATGCCGCTGGCCGACTTCGTCGAGCGCTTGAAGGCCGAAGTGGAGCGCTGAGGCGTTCCGCCCGGTCAACCGAAACTTCTTCTGGAGGATAGTGGTATCGCTACCACCGACACTAAGGGCAACCGCCGCAACCTCGAGATCCGCGTTCCGCGGGTGCGAGTCATCGGTCCGGATTCCGAGCAGATGGGCATCCTCACGCGTGACGAGGCGCTGCGTGCTGCCGAGGAATTCGGCCTCGACCTGGTCGAGATCCAGCCAAACGGCGACCCGCCGGTCTGCCGCATCATGGATTACGGCAAGTTCAAGTTCGAGGCCCAGAAGAAGGCTTCGGCCGCCAAGAAGAAGCAGAAGCAGGTCGAAATCAAGGAAGTGAAGTTCCGCCCGGTCACCGACATCGGCGACTACCAGATCAAGCTGCGCAACATGCTCCGCTTCCTGGAAGAGGGCGACAAAGTCAAGGTGACCATCCGCTTCCGCGGGCGCGAAATGTCCCACCAGGATCTTGGTCAGGCGCTGGCCAAGCGCATCCAGGAGGACGTGGGCGAGAACGGCCAGGTCGAGTCCTTCCCGCGTCTGGAAGGGCGCCAGATGGTCATGATGATCGGCCCGAAGAAGAAGCAGTAAGGTCTGCGTCGGCTCCAGATGACACACAGGGCGGCCGGGTTCCCCGGCCGCCCTTGTTTTGTTGGGGCGCACCCTGCGCGCGATTGCTTTCGGCCGGATCTGAGGCAAAAGGCCGTCTCGCACAGGCAGCTGCCCACTGGCAAATGGCCCCGGGCACCCGTATAATCGCCGGTTCGACCCACCAGGACGGGTCGTGCACCGATCCCGGCAGGATGGAAAGCGTGGCTTACGGGCCACCGCCGGCTCAGTCAGAAACCGGGCCCACAAGCCCACCCAGGAAGCATTCCCATGCCCAAGATCAAGACCAACCGGGCGGCGGCGAAGCGTTTTCGCAAGACCGCATCCGGCAAGTTCAAGGCAGGCCACGCGTTCAAGTCGCACATCCTGACCAAGAAGTCGACCAAGCGTAAGCGCGGTCTCCGTGCCACCAACCACGTCAAGGCGTGCGACACCAAGGGTGTAGCTCGCATGTTGCCGTACCTCTAAGGCAGGAGACGAACCATGGCTCGTGTTAAGCGTGGCGTTACCGCCCGTCGTCGTCACAAGAAGATCATCGGCCGCGCGAAGGGCTACTACAACGCCCGTCGCAAGGTCTTCCGCGTTGCCAACCAGGCCGTCATCAAGGCCGGTCAGTACGCCTACATCGGCCGCAAGCAGCGCAAGCGCCAGTTCCGCGCCCTGTGGATCGTGCGTATCAACGCCGCGGCGCGTCAGTTCGGCCTGTCCTACAGCCGCCTGATCAATGGTCTGGCCAAGGCCGGCATCACGGTCGACCGCAAGGTGCTGGCCGACATCGCCGTGCACGACATCAAGGCCTTTGGCGCGATCGCGGAAAAGGCGAAGGCCAGTCTGGCCGCTTGATCGTCGAGGCGCTCGCGCGCCGACGATATGATGTAAAGCAAGCGGGGAGGAGGCCAACGCCTCCTCCCCGTTTTTGTTTGGGGCACTCACCGGAATCGCATCGATGGACGATCTGGACCGCCGCGCCGCACAGGCGCTGGCCGATATCGAACAGGCTGCCTCGCTCGACACGCTCGACGCCCTGCGCGTCGGCCTGCTCGGCAAGAGCGGCATCGTCACCGCCGCGCTTAAGTCGCTGGGCGCGCTCGCGCCGGACGAACGCAAGGCGCGCGGCGCCGAGGTCAACCGCGTCAAGGAGCAGCTCGCCGACGCGCTGGCCACGCGCAAGGCCGCACTGGAACAGGCCGAACTGGACCGCCGCCTCGCCTCCGAGACCATCGACGTCAGCCTGCCCGGCCGCGACGGTGAACGGGGCGGTATCCATCCGATCACCCGCGCGCTCGAGCGCATCGCGTCGATCTTCGCGCGGCTGGGTTACCAGCGCGCCGACGGCCCGGAGATCGAGGACGACTGGCACAACTTCGAGGCGCTGAACTTCCCGCCGCACCACCCGGCGCGCGCCATGCACGACACGTTCTATTTCGGCGACGGGCGCCTGCTGCGCACCCACACCTCGCCGGTGCAGGTGCGTTCGATGCAGGGCCGGCAGCCGCCGATCCGCGTCATCGCGCCGGGCAAGGTCTACCGCAGCGACTCGGACCAGACCCACTCGCCGATGTTCCACCAGATCGAGGGGTTGCTGGTCGACGAGACCTCCAGCTTCGCCGACCTGAAGGGCACGCTGGCCGAGTTCGTGCGCGCTTTCTTCGAGCGCGACTTCGAGATGCGCTTCCGTCCCAGCTATTTCCCGTTCACCGAACCCTCGGCCGAGGTCGACATCCGCTGGGAGACCGAGGACGGCCAGAGCCGCTGGCTGGAGGTGCTCGGTTGCGGCATGGTGCATCCGAACGTGCTGAAGAACTGCGGCATCGACCCGGAGCGCTATACCGGCTTCGCTTTCGGCCTGGGCGTGGAACGCTTCGCGATGCTGCGCTACGGCGTCTCCGACCTGCGCGCGTTCTTCGAGAACGACCTGCGCTTCCTGCGGCAGTTCGCCTGAGGAAAGGGGTAGGGCGTCAGAGATTGGGATCGGTTCGGCGCGCCGCGCTCGACTCCATCGCCTTCCGACGGACTTCCCCTTGCCGCAGAGCGTTCCGATGTTTCATCCCCGATTCCTTATTCCCGGAACACACCCATGAAATTCTCCGAGAACTGGCTGCGTGAGCTGGTCGAGATCCAGGCCGACCGCGCCCAACTGGCCCACGCGTTGACCATGGCGGGCCTGGAAGTCGAGGAACTCACCGCGCTGGGCGAAGGCCTGGACGGCGTGGTCGTGGCCGAGATCGTCGCGGCCGAGAGGCATCCGGAGGCCGACCGCCTGCAGGTCTGCCGCGTCGACGCGGGGCAGGGCGAGTTGCTGCAGATCGTCTGCGGCGCGCCGAACGCGCGCGTCGGCATCAAGGTGCCGCTGGCCACGGTCGGCGCCACCCTGCCGGGCGGCATCACCATCAAGACCGCCAAGCTCCGCGGCGTGGATTCGTCCGGCATGCTCTGCTCGGCGAAGGAACTGGGCGTCGACACCGACGCTTCCGGCCTGCTGGAGCTGCCGGCCGATGCGCCGGTCGGCCAGCCGCTGGCGGCCTACCTCGGCCTGCCGGACGCCAGCTTCGAGCTCAAGCTCACCCCGAACCGGCCGGATTGCCTCGGCCTGGTCGGCCTCGCGCACGACGTGGCGGCACTGTTCGGCAGCCGCGTGAAGCTGACTGCGCAGGCGGCGTCGGCGGTGACCAGCGATGCCCGCCGCGGCATCCGGCTGGAGGCCGGCAAGGATGCGCCGCGCTATCTGGGCCGGGTCATCGAGGGTATCGACGCCACCGCGCGCACGCCGCTGTGGATGGCCGAGCGCCTGCGTCGGGCCGGCCTGCGCCCGATCAGCGCCGTGGTCGACGTGACCAACTACGTGATGCTCGAGCTGGGCCAGCCGATGCACGCGTTCGACAACGCTGCGCTCAGCGGCGAGGTGGTGGTCCGGCACGCCCGCGCCGACGAGACGCTCAAGCTGCTCGACGGCAGCGAGGCCGCGCTGGATCCGTCCTTCGTGGTGATCGCCGACGAGGCGAAGGCGCTGGCCGTCGCCGGCGTGATGGGCGGGTTCGACTCGCGCGTGACAGACAGCACCGCCAACGTGTTCCTCGAGTCGGCGCATTTCGCGCCCGCCGCGATCATGGGCAAGGCGCGCAAGCTCGGCCTGCATACCGACGCCTCGCACCGCTTCGAGCGCGGGGTCGATCCGGCGCTGCCGCAGCGCGCGCTGGAGCGGGCCACCGAACTGCTGCTTGCGATCGTCGGCGGCCGGGCCGGCCCGGTGTCGGTGGCCGAACGTACCGGCGACCTGCCGCAGCCGGCACCGGTCGCGCTGCGTCGCGACCGCCTGCGCCGCGTGCTGGGCATCGTCGTCGACGATACCGAGGTGGCGCGCATCTTCACCGCGCTGGGCATGCAGGTGACGGCGACCGCGGACGGTTGGTTGGTCACTGCCCCGAGCAGCCGTTTCGACATCGAGCGCGAGGAAGACTTGATCGAGGAAGTGGCCCGTATCCACGGCTACGACCGCATTCCCACCCACACGCCGGCCGGCGCGCTGGCGCTGGCGCCGGAGCCCGAGGCCCGGCTCGGCGAGCTCGCCGTGCGCGAGCAGCTGGCCGCCCGCGGCTACTTCGAGGCGGTGAACCTGTCCTTCGTGCCGGCCGAGCTGCTGGCGCGCTGGGGCTTCGACCGCGATCTGGTGCCACTGGCCAATCCGCTCTCCGCGGACTTGGCAGTGATGCGGCCGTCGCTGCTGCCGGGACTGATCGAGGCGCTGCGGCACAACCGCGCCCGCCAGCAGGAGCGCGTGCGCCTGTTCGAGCTGGCCCGCGTGTTCGCCGCCGGCGATCCGCCGGTGGAGACGCCGAGCCTGGCGATCGCCGCCTGCGGCAGCGCGCGCGCCGAGCAGTGGGGCGAGCCGAGCCGCCCGTTCGATTTCTTCGACCTGAAGGGCGAGCTGGACGCCCTGATCGCCTGGGGCGGCGAGCCGCAGCGCTGGAGCATTCACGCGGACGGCCTGCCCGGCTGGCTGCACCCGGGGCGCGGTGCCCGCGTCGCCCGCGACGGCGAGACGGCGGGTTACCTGGGCGCGTTGCATCCGCAGCTGGCCAAGGCGCTGGATCTGGGCCCGGACGTCCACGTGCTGGAGCTGGCGCTGGAGCCGTTGCTGGCGCGTCGCCTGCCGCGCGCCGGCGCCGTGGCGCGGTTCCCGGCGGTTCGCCGCGACATCGCCGTGGACCTGCCCGAAGCGGTCGCCTGGTCACAGATCGAGCAGGTGGTGCGTGCCACCCTCGGAGGGCTGCTGCGTGAGGTCCGGCTGTTCGACCGTTACAGTGGCAAGGGGGTCGAAGCTGGCCGAAAGAGTCTCGCTATGGGCTTGATTTTGCAGGACGCTTCACGCACGCTTACCGACGACGACGCGGACCGCTGCGTACGTGATGCGGTCGCTGCGTTGGAGAAATCATGCAAGGCAAGGTTGCGAGGTTGATATGGCGCTGACCAAGGCAGAGATGGCCGAGCGCCTGTTCCTCGAGGTGGGCCTCAACAAGCGTGAGGCGAAGGAGTTCGTGGACGCCTATTTCGAGGTGGTCCGCGAAGCGTTGGAAAGGGGGGAGCAGGTCAAATTGTCCGGTTTCGGCAACTTCGACCTGCGCATGAAGAACCAGCGTCCGGGGCGCAACCCGAAGACGGGCGAAGAGATTCCGATCTCCGCCCGCCGGGTCGTGACGTTCCGTCCGGGTCAGAAACTCAAGGTGCGGGTCGAGGGCTATGCTGGACCAAGGGAATAACACCGAGCTTCCAGCCATTCCGGCCAAGCGCTACTTCACCATCGGTGAGGTCAGCGACCTGTGCGGGGTCAAGCCGCACGTGCTGCGTTACTGGGAGCAGGAGTTTCCTGCCCTCAATCCGGTCAAGCGTCGCGGCAATCGTCGCTATTACCAGCGCCACGACGTGCTGATGATCCGCCAGATCCGGTCCCTGCTCTACGACGAGGGCTTCACCATCACCGGAGCCCGGGCGCGGCTGGAAGGCCCGCAGGCGCGGATGGAAGCCAGCATGTCGCATCAGATCGTGCGCCAGGTGCGCATGGAACTGGAAGAAATCCTCGGCCTGCTCCGCCGCTAGGCTTCCGGCTGGGCCGCGCAAGCTGGTAGACTTGCCGACTTGTTTGATCGTCGGGGCGTAGCGCAGCCTGGTAGCGCATCTGCCTGGGGGGCAGAGGGTCGTCGGTTCGAATCCGGCCGCCCCGACCAATCCGAACAAGAAGAAACGGCGCCCTTGGGCGCCGTTGCTGTTTCCAGCGTTCGCTTCCGTTGCAGAAGCCCGCTCGCGGGCGATGCTTCTGGCTTTGATGTCGATCAGGAGCGGAAAGCATCGCCCGCGAGCGGGCTCCTACACAGGTGTCAGTAGAGAACGCGGGTGCGCAGGGTGCCCTGGATGGCGGCCAGCTGGTCCTTCAGGGCGGTGGCCTGGGCCTCGTCCGCCGAGACGTCGATCACCACGTAGCCGACGTCCGGATCGGTCTGCAGGAACTGCGCGTCGATGTTGATGTTGCCGGCGGAGAACAGCTCGTTGATGCGCGAGAGCACGCCCGGCACGTTGCGGTGGATGTGCAGAAGACGGCGGCTCTTCGGGTGCTCGGGCAGCGACACCTCGGGGAAATTCACCGCCGACAGGGTCGAACCGTTGTCGCTGTAGCGCACCAGCTTGGCCGCCACCTCGATGCCGATGTTGTCCTGCGCCTCCAGCGTGGAACCGCCGATGTGCGGGGTGAGGATCACGTTGTCCATGCCGACCAGCGGCGAGACGAACGGATCGTCGTTGCCCTTCGGCTCGACCGGGAACACGTCGATCGCCGCGCCGGCCAGGTGCCCCGCGCGAAGAGCCTCGGCCAGCGCGTCGATGTCGACCACGGTGCCGCGCGAGGCGTTGATCAGCAGTGCACCCCGGCGCATCTTCGCGATCTGCGCGGCGCCGAACATGTTCTGCGTGGCCGGGGTTTCCGGCACATGCAGGGTGACCACGTCGGAACGCTCCAGCAAGTCGTCGAGGCTCGCCGCGGCGCGGGCGTTGCCCAGCGACAGCTTGGTCTCGATGTCGTGGAAGATCACCTGCATGCCCAGCGCTTCGGCCAGCACGCCGACCTGGGTGCCGATGTGGCCATAGCCGATCACGCCCAGCGTCTTGCCGCGGGCCTCGTAGCTGCCCAGTGCCGACTTGGTCCAGCCGCCGCGATGGCACAGCGCGTTCTTCTGCGGGATGCCGCGCAGCAGCATGATCGCCTCGGCCAGCACCAGCTCGGCGACGCTGCGGGTGTTGGAGTAGGGCGCGTTGAACACCGGCACGCCCATCACCTTCGCGGTCTGCAGGTCGACCTGGTTGGTGCCGATGCAGAAGCAGCCGATCGCGATCAGCCGCTTGGCGTCGGCCAGCACCTCGGCGGTGAGGTGGCTGCGCGAACGGATGCCGACGATGTGCGCCTCGGCCACGCGGGCCTTCAGCTCCGCCTCGGGCAGCGATTTCTGGTGGTATTCGATCTGCGTATAGCCGGCCTGGCGGAACGTCTCCACCGCGTTCTGGCTGACGCCTTCGAGCAACAGCACCTTGATGTCTTGCTTGGGAAACGAGGTCTTCATGCCGGGTCCGGACAGGCGGGAAAGGGCCCCACTATGCCAGAGCTTCGGACGGAATGCGGCACCGCACCACTGGACCGTCCCGCGGCCCGATGTCACCCTAGCCGTCTGCGCCAGGATCTCCCCATGACCGACTCCCGACTCGACGACCTCGCCACCCGCCTGCCGGACCTGCGTCTACTCACCGACGCGGCCGACCTGGAGCACTACGGCCGCGACTGGACCCGTCGCTGGACGCCCGCGCCGCTGGCCATCGCGCTGCCGGCCAGCATCGAGGAGGTGCAGGCGGTGATGCGCTGGGCCGGTGAGCACGCCGTGGCGGTGGTGCCCTCCGGCGGACGCACCGGGCTGTCCGGCGGCGCGGTGGCGGCGAACGGCGAACTGGTGCTGAGCCTGGAGCGGATGAACCGGATGCTGGCGTTCGATCCGGTCGACCGCACGCTCACGGTGCAGGCCGGCATGCCCCTGCAGGCCCTGCAGGACGCAGCGAGGGCGCACGGGCTGGTCTATCCGGTCGATTTCGCCGCGCGCGGCTCGTGCACCATCGGCGGCAACATCGCCACCAATGCCGGCGGCATCCGGGTGATCCGCTACGGCAACACCCGCGAGTGGATCGCCGGACTCACCGTGGTCACCGCCGCCGGCGAGCGGCTCGAGCTCAACCGCGGCCTGATCAAGAACTCCAGCGGCTACGACCTGCGCCAGCTGATGATCGCCTCGGAGGGCACGCTGGGCATCGTGGTCGAGGCCACGGTCAGGCTCACCAATCCGCCGCCGCCCTCGCAGGTGATGCTGCTGGCGCTGCCGGACATGGATGCGCTGATGCGGGTATTCGCGCTGTTCCAGTCGCGGCTGTCGCTGCAGGCGTTCGAGTTCTTCACCGACGTGGCGCTGCGCCACGTGCTGGCGCACGGCGCCCAGCGCGCGCTGGACGGCGACTATCCGTACTACGTGGTGACCGAGTTCGACGCCGCCGACGAGGCGGCGCAGGAGGCCGCGCTGGCAGCCTTCGAGGCGGGCGTGGAGCAGGGCTGGATCCTCGACGGGGTGATCGCCCAGAGCGAGGCCCAGGCCGCCGCGCTGTGGCGGCTGCGCGAGGGCATCACCGAGAGCGTGGCGCCGCGCAAGCCCTACAAGAACGACATCTCGGTGCGCATCAGCACGGTGCCGGCCTTCCTGCAGGCGATGCAGGACCTGCTCGGCCGCGAGTACCCGCAGTTCGAGGTGGTCTGGTTCGGCCACATCGGCGACGGCAACCTGCACATCAACGTGCTCAAGCCGGACGACGTGGACGACGCGGCCTTCATCGCCCAGTGCGAGCAGGTCACCAAGCGGCTGGCTGCCACGCTGCAGCAGTTCGGCGGCAGCATCTCGGCCGAGCACGGTATCGGCCTGGTCAAGCGCCCCTACCTGGAGAGCACCCGCAGCGCGGCCGAGATCGCGCTGATGCGCGGCGTGCGCCGGGCGTTCGACCCGCAGGGCATCCTCAATCCCGGCAAGCTGTTCGCGCCGGAACCGGCCGAGAGCCGGATCGATCTCTGATTCGCCAAGGAGCGACGCGTGAAGACACCGACCGGCACCGAAAGCACCGAGGGCGTCCATCCGCCGCACGGCGGCATCCACCCACTGCCCGGCACCCCGGTGCTGGAGGCGGAGAACCTGGCCGAGACCGACGAGGTCCGCCACGAGGAGGCGCTCAGGGATTCCGCGCTGCGCGTGCCGCGATGAGCCCGGCGGCGGCTGCGTGCTAGCCTAATCGGCCCCCCACCGCCGGAAGGAGAGCACCGCATGTCGCAGGAGCGTCGTTCGCTGTACCCCGAGATCGAGCCGTTCGACAGCGGCTTCCTCAAGGTGTCGGACCTGCACACGCTGTACTACGAGCAGAGCGGCAATCCGAACGGCAAGCCGGTGGTGTTCTTGCACGGCGGTCCCGGCGGCGGCGTAAACCCGAAATGCCGGCGCTTCTTCGATCCGGCGCGCTACCGCATCGTGCTGTTCGACCAGCGTGGCTGCGGTAAGTCCACCCCGCACGCCGAGCTGACCGACAACACCACCTGGCATCTGGTGGCCGACATCGAGCGGCTGCGCGAAAAGCTGGGCATCGACCGCTGGCAGGTATTCGGCGGCTCGTGGGGCTCGACGCTGGCGCTGGCCTACGCCGAATCCCATCCGGACCGGGTCACCGAGCTGGTGCTGCGCGGCATCTTCATGCTGCGGCGCTGGGAGCTGGAGTGGTTCTACCAGAAGGGCGCCGACGCGCTGTACCCGGACGCCTGGGAGACCTATCTCTCGGCGATCCCGGAAGCCGAGCGCGGCGACCTGATGAGCGCCTACCATCGCCGCCTCACCGGTGACGACGCGGCTGCGCGGATCGCGGCGGCCCGCGCCTGGTCGGTGTGGGAAGGCGCGACCAGCTTCCTGTGGCAGGACCAGGGACACATCGACGCCAGCGGCGAGGACGAGTTCGCGCTGGCCTTCGCCCGCATCGAATGCCACTACTTCGTGCACGGCGGCTTCTTCGAGCATGACGACCAGCTGCTGCGACATGTCGACCGCATCCGCAAGATCCCGGCGGTGATCGTGCAGGGACGCTACGACGTGGTGTGCCCGCTGCGCAGCGCCTGGGACCTGCATCGCGCCTGGCCGGAGGCGGACCTGCGCATCGTCCAGGACGCCGGGCATTCGGCCTTCGAGCCGGGCATCCTGCACGAGCTGGTGGAGGCCACCGACCGCTTCGCCGGGCTGGGCATCGCGCGTCAGGCCTGATCGGGGCGGGCGCGCCAAAAGAAAAAGCCACGCCCGGCAACGGGCGTGGCTTTTTTCATGGCCGCGAGGCGGCCAGCGGATCAGTGCACCGTGCCGTGGTCCTGGCCGTGCATCTGCCAGCCGTGGCCGATCATCAGCGAGGGATCGAGCAGCTCCACCACGAAACCGTCGTGGTCGGACACGCCGATCGCCTTGTCGATGCCGGTGGCGCCGGCCGCGTCGATGGCGGTCTGCACCGGGGCGTCCAGGTCGGCGCGGCCATACTGCATGTGCATGAAGCGCCAGCGGGCCGGCAGGTTCAGCAGGGCGTGGTCGAGCACCTGGAAGGTCGGCACCGAGCGGCCGGAGTTGCCCGAGCCGGCCTTGGTGTAGCCCTGGATCTCACCGAGGTTCTGCGTGAACTGGAACGAGTAGCGGTCGTTCGACGGCACCGATTCCACCGCGTTCCACAGCGCCGGATGCACGATGTTCGGCTCGCCGAGCTTCAGCAGGTTCTGATCGTCGTCGTAGCGCCCAGAGATCAGCCCGACCATGTCGACGAAGCCATCGCTGAACTGGTAGGCGTTGAAGTCGCCCACCACCATCAACGGGGTCAGCGGCGAGGCCTGCTGCAGCAGCTGCACCTGGGTGGCGATCGACTTGGCCTGGAGGAAGCGCTTCTCGCGGTCGCGGTCGGTCGCGCTGCCGCTGCCGTCGACCTTCTGCCGTGCCTTGGTGTGCACCGAGATCACCTGGAAGCGCATCAGGCCGGCCTGCGCGGTCAGCAGCAGCGGCGGGTGGTCATGGATGTACGCCGTGCTGCCGTTGTCGTCCCAGGTCTCGTCGGCCGCCAGCTGGCGCACCGAGAGCACCTTCACGCGGTCCGTGCGGACCAGGAACCCGACGTCGATGCCGCTGGGGTCGTGGCCTTCCATCAGGTAGGCGTCGTAGCTCACCCCGTAGTCGTCACCCAGTTGCCTGGCCAGGCGCTGCAGCAGCGGCAGGTTCTTCACCTCTTCCACCGACAGCACGTCCGGCAGGCGCAGCACGCCGCCGATATAGGCCGAGAGCCGCTCGATCTTCAGCTGCACCGCCGCCTCGGTCGGCTCGGAACTGCCGCCGCTGCAGGTGTAGGTGGTATCGAAGACCGCATCGCAGAAGCGCTCGGTGTTGAACGCGCCGATGCGCAGGGCGACCGGCGGCGCCTTGTCCACCGGCCGCGGCAGCTCGGTCGCGCGGGTCAGGCGGAACGTGGTCGGGATCAGCGTGTACGCGCCGTAGTCGTACGAGATGACGCCGGTGGCCTCGAAGGTGGAGCCGGCATTGAACGGGGTGTTCAACGGCACCGCGCCGAAGTCGGCGGTGTTCATCTTGAACACTTCCGGGTTGCCGTCCCAGTTCGGCAGCTCCACGCCTGCCGGCACCGGCACGCCGTACACCACGCCCGGCTCGCGCAGCGAGCGCCGGCCGTTCGCGGTGATGCTCACCTCCGCATACGGCTCGCCGCTGAAGCGCTTGTTGCCGGTGTTGATCATGCCGTGGCGCACGTGCACGCGCATGCTGATGAAGCACTGGAAGTTGGTCGTGCCGCAGGACAGATGGTCCGGGTCCATCGACGGCGTGCCGGCGTCGAACTCGACCGCCTTCGGCAGCCTGGCGCCGTGCGCGACCACGGTGACCTCGGGGTTCTTCAGCTCGGTGAGGTGGTAGTAGTCGTCGATCCGGCCGTTCACGTCGACCACGTCGCCGACCGCCACGGTCGGGGCGCTGCCGGTGAACACGTACAGGCCGTTGGAGGTCAGCGGATCGGCGTCGGCGCGGGCATCCGGCGTCTGCATGGTGAAGCCGGCCGGGCCGACCGCGGTGACCACGTTGTCGTGGGTGATCACGCGCTTGCCGAGCAGCGGCGAGGTCTGCTCGCGGCCCTGGATCTCGAACAGCTCGGCGTTCACCGGGATGTCGTAGAGGATCGCGCCGATCGCGCTGGCACGGGCCAGCGTGTAGCCACCGCTCGGGCTGCTGAGGTTCACGGCGAACGTGCGGTCGGTCTTGCCGACGCTGCTGCCGTGCACTGTGACGTCGAAGCTGGCGCTGCTCGCGCCCGGAGCTACGGTGACGTCGGTGTCCAGCGCGTCGTAGTCGCCCGCGGCCGCCGAGGCGGTGTCGTCGGCGGTAGCCACGTGCACGGTCACGCCGCTGCCGGCCGGGGCCGGTGCGGACAGCGTCACGGTGAACGGCATCTGCACGTCGCTGGCGCCGGTGACGGTGGCGCTGGCGTCGGCGATCGACACGCTGGCACCCATCGCCACGCACGGGCTGGCGCTGTTGTGCGGCGCGCTCGGGCTCAGTGTGACGAAGTCCGCGCTGTTGTCGCCGCTGTTGTTCGGCAGGCCGGCGGCGTTGGTGGTGCGGATGTAGGAGGTGTCCGAGTTGCTCGAACCCAGCGAGGCCAGCGGCGTGCCGGCCTGGTAGGCCGAACCACTGCTCAGGCCGACCTGGTCGAGCACGGTGCCGGAGGCGTCGAGGATCGCCAGGCCACCGGTGTCGGTGACGCCGGTGCTGTAGCTCAGATCACCGGCCACGCTGCCGGAGTAGCCGCTGCTGCCCGAGTTGGTCAGCAGCAGGTGGCAGCCCGCCGCGATGCGGGTGCCGGACGGAAAGGTCAGCCGCGTGCCGACCGTGCTGCTGGCGTTGGAGGCGTTGAGCTTGTAGCCCGATACGTCGATGGCGGTCGGGCCGGCGTTGATCAGTTCGACGAATTCGTCGTTGCCGCCGGCCGGTCCGCGGACGCGGAACTGGTTGATTTCCAGATCGCTGGCGTAGGCCGAAAACGACAACGCCAATCCGGTGAGCGTCGCCATCACGGCGCGCCGCACGTTCATTCCCTGCATGGTTGAGTCCCTTTAGTGCGGGATCCCGATGGATCCGGAGCACCCGGGACGCTAGCAAGTTTTTACGACAGTTTCGCGAAGGCGCTTTCCCACGCCCGGCTAGGCCGCGGCGGGCACGGCGTCCGCCGGCGCCCGGGGCCGGGCCGGGGTTCAGTCCGCGTCGGGCAGCTGCTTGGTGCCGAAGATCTTGTCGCCGGCGTCGCCGAGGCCGGGCAGGATGTAGCCGTTTTCGTTGAGTCGCCGATCGACGGCCGCAGTGTAGATCTCCACGTCCGGGTGCGCAGCGGCCATGCGGGCGAGACCCTCCGGCGCGGCGACCAGGAACAGCCCCTTGATGCGCTTGCAGCCGGCGGCCTTGAGCATGTCCACGGTGGCGATCAGGGTGCCGGCGGTGGCCAGCATCGGGTCGACGATCAGCGCGATGCGCTCGTCCATGCGGCCGGTGAGTTTCTCGTAGTAGGTGACCGGCTTGAGCGTTTCCTCGTCGCGCTGCAGGCCGACCACGCTGACCTTGGCGGCGGGGATCAGGTCCAGCACACCCGGCAGCATCCCCAGGCCCGCGCGCAGGATCGGCACGATGGTGATCTTCTTGCCCTTGATCTGCTGCACGGTGAGCGGGCCTGCCCAGCCGTCGATCGCCTGCTCGACGGTCTCCAGGTCCTTGGTCGCCTCGTAGGTCAGCAGGGCGGCCACTTCCGAGGCCAGCTCGCGGAAATCCTTGGTGCTGATGCCGGCCCGGCGCATCAGGCCGAGCTTGTGCTGGATGAGCGGGTGGCGGACTTCGACGACGGGCATGGGGCGGGCCTGGCAGTGGGGCGACGCGGGGCGTCGCGGGCAGCGCCCAAGCTTATCGACGCAGGCCGGCGCGCGCATCCGCGCCGGCCTGTGCGGATGGCCTCAGCCCTTGAGGCAGGTGCTCATGAAGCTCTTGCGGGCGTCGCCCTTGAGCCCCTTGGCCTTGGCGTCGGCGTTGCACTTCTTCATCTTTTCCTGCTGGGTCATCTTGGCCGGCGCGGCGGCTTCACCCTTCAGGCAGGATTTCATGAAGGCCTTGTGCTCGGCGCCCTTCTTGCCGGTGGCCTGCTTGTTGCAGTCGGCCATGCGCTGTTGTTGCGCGGTCATCTGCTTGCCGGTCGCGGCGACCGGGCTGGACAGGACGAGGGCGCCGGCGACGGTAAGCGAGGCGGCGAACAGGATGCGGAACGGCTTGCCCATGGTGCGATCCTCCCGAGGTGACCGGCGGATGCCGGCAGCGCAGTCTCGCGCCGGGGGCATGGTCCGCGCCACCGCAATTTCATGCGGTACGGTGGGGCGCCGGCGAAGAAGCCGGTCCATGCCGCCGGCCGCCCGTCGGTGCCGTACCGGGCATGAAAAAGGGCGCGCCCGGCCGGGCGCGCCCTTCGTCGTCATCGTCGGTACGGCTTACGCCGCTTCGGCCTGCGCGCGCTTCGGTCCATGCAGCAGAGCATGCTTCACGTGCGCGACCACCAGGTCCACCTCGGCGCTGGTCACCTGGAAATGCGGGGTGAAGCGCAGCGAGTTGGTGCCGCCGTGGATCACGCCCATGCCGTGCTCGCGCATGTACTCCTCGGTGGAGTTCTCGCCGTAGCACTTGAACTGCGGAGCCAGCTCGCAGGAGAACAGCAGGCCGGTGCCCTGCACCTTGGTGATCAGGCCGCCCAGCTCGTCCTTCAGCGCGTTGAGCTTGGCGACGAACTCCTTGCCCCGCTCGCGGATGTTCTCGCGCACCGCGTCGCTCAGCTCGCCGAGCGTGGCGCAGGCCACGTCCAGCGCGCGCGGGTTGGCGGTCATGGTGTTGCCGTAGATACCCTTGCGGTACAGGCCGGCGGTGTGCGCGTTCACGGCGAGCACCGACATCGGGTACTGGCCGGCGTTCAGCGCCTTGGAGTAGGTCTCCATGTCGGGCGCCTCGAGCTTCTCGAAGCCGGGGTAGTCGACCACCGACAGCACGCCGTGGGCGCGCAGGCCGGCCTGGATCGAGTCGACCATCAGCAGGGTGCCGTGCGCCTTGGTCAGCTCGCGCGCGACGGCGTAGAACTCCGGCGTCACCGCGCGGCCCGGGTCGCCCTCGCCCATCACCGGCTCGAGGAACATCGCCTCGATGAACCAGCCGTGCCTGTCGGCGTCGGCGAACGCGGCCTTGAGCTGTTCCACGTCGTACGGTGCGACGGTGATCAGGGTGTCCTCGTGGCGGTAGCTGGCCAGGTGCTGCTGGTAGGTCTTGCGCGAGGAGTCCGAATACAGGGCCGGCTTGTCGGTGCGGCCATGGAACGCTCCCTTGACCGCCAGGCGCTTGATCGCGCGACCTTCGTAGCGGCCGCCGGCATCGGTCATGAGCTTGGCGTTGACGTCGGCGATGCGGCAGGCCAGACCCACCGCCTCGGAGCCGGAGTTCAGGCACAGGAAGCGGTCGTATGCGAAGCCGCCGCGACGGTGGCCGATCTCCTTGCGCAGCGCCTCGGTCATGCGCATCTGCGCGATGCTCGGGGTCATCACGTTGGCCATCACCTGCGGCCGGCTCATCGCCTCGATCACCGCCGGCGGGTTGTGGCCGAAGCCGAGCATGCCGTAGCCGCCGTTGTCGTGGACCACCGCGCCCTTCAGCGTGACGATCCACGGGCCGCGCGCGGCGGCCGGCAGGTACGGGTTGATGGCGTCGTCCGGGTAGAAGTTGACGTAGCCGGCCTGGGCGCGGGCCAACTGCTCGGCCTCGTCCAGCTTCAGGAAATCGGCCAGGTCCGCGCGCAGCTCGCGATGGCGCGACACCGCCTCGGACACTGCCTGTCCGAGCATCGGGTCCAACGCGGCCATGCGCTCGATGGTGGCATCGTCCAGGCCGGTGGTCCGCGGCTTGCCGCCGAATTCGCGCAGTTCGCGCAGTTGTTCAATCACGTGCATAACGCTCCTCCTCAACATCCGCCGGCGCCTCGCACCCAACGCGAAGCAGGCCGGTGGATTCTCGATCCGGGCGGGAACGCCGCACCGCGAACGGAGCGCTTCCCGCAGGCCTTTCGGGCCGTCTGACGCACCGCCGCAAAAGGGCTGGCGGGCTTCAGGCATCCGCCGAGGATAGCGCGAGGGGGCATTTCCCGGTACCCCGCATGACGGCTGTCAGGTCCGCCGGCTGATGTCCGCGAGTGGCCGCAAGTGCCCGCCATGACTAGTTTTGTGGCCAGCCAGAGGAGGCCCCATGAACCCTTCCAACCCGCCTGTCGCCGAGCTGGTCGGCGTCACCCACCGCTATGGCGCACTGACCGCGCTGGACGCCCTCGACCTGGCGGTGCGCCCGGGCGAGCTGCTGGCCCTGCTCGGCCCCAACGGCGCCGGCAAGAGCACCTCGATCAGCGTCCTGCTCGGCCTGGTGCGACCGCAGTCCGGCCAGGCCCGGCTGTTCGGCGCCGCCCCCCAGGACGTGGCCGCCCGTCGCCGCATCGGCGTGATGCTGCAGTCCGCGGCGCTGCCGGCGACGCTGCGCGTGGGCGAGCTGCTGCGGCTGACGTCCAGCTATTACCCGGCGCCGCGCCCGCTGGCCGAGAGCGCGGAGCTCGCCGGCGTCGACGGCCTGCTGGCGCGGCCCTACGGCAAGCTGTCCGGTGGCCAGCAGCGGCGGGTGCAGTTCGCGCTGGCGTTGTGCGGCAAGCCCGATCTGCTGTTCCTGGACGAGCCCACCGTGGGCATGGACATCGAGGCGCGGCAGAAGCTGTGGATGGCAATCCGGACCCTGGTCGGCGAGGGCTGCGCCGTGGTGCTGACCACGCATTACCTGGAGGAGGCCGAGGCGCTGGCCCGGCGCGTGGTGGTGATGGGGCAGGGTCGGGTGATCACCGAGGGCAGCGTGGACGAGCTGCGCGGCCGGGTCGGGCTGACGCGCATCCGCTGCGTGAGCGACCTGGATGCCGGGGCCGTGGCGCGCTGGAGCCAGGTGGCCGCGGCCGAGCGCGAGGCCGATCGGCTGGTGGTGACCACGGCGGCGGCTGAATCCGTGCTGCGCCGCCTGCTCGACGCCGACGCCGCGCTGTCGGAGCTGGAGGTGCGCCGCGCCGGCCTGGCCGAGGCGTTCCTCGAACTCAGCCGCCAGGACCGGGAGGCCGCCTGATGGACGCCACGATCGCGATGCCGCCCCGCCGCGTGGCGGGGGCCTATCTGCAGGAAATCCGCAGCGAATGCCTGCGTTACCTGCGTGCGCCCGGCTTCATCCTGCCGGTGACGCTGTTCTCCACGGTGTTCTACCTGATGTTCGGGGTGCTGCTGAACCATGCCGGCAGCGACGCCTCGCGCTACCTGCTGGCCAGCTACACCACCTTCGGGGTGATCGGGCCGGGGCTGTTCGGCTTCGGCGCCTCGCTGGCGATCGAGCGCGACGGCGGCTTGCTCACCCTCAAGCGCGCGCTGCCGATGCCGCCGGGGGCCTACCTGCTGGGCAAGATGGTGATGGCGATGGGCGTGGCCAGCCTGGTCGTGGTGCTGCTGCTCACCCTCGGCCTGACCCTGGGCGGCGTGGTACTGGCGCCGGCGCGGGTGCTGGCCATGCTCGCTGCCGGTGCGTTCGGCGTGCTGCCGTTCTGTGCGCTGGGCATGTTCGTCGGCACCCTGATCAAGGGGCAGGGCGCGCCGGGCCTGCTCAACCTGGTCTATCTGCCGATGGCCTTCCTGTCCGGCCTGTGGTTGCCGCTGAGTATGTTGCCCAAGCCGCTGCAGGCGCTGGCGCCGGTGTGGCCGAGTTACCACCTCAACCAGCTCACCCTGGCCGCGGTCGGCATGGGGCACGGGGCGCTGCTGCCCCACGTGCTGGCCCTGGCCGGCTTCGCCGCGGTGTTCCTCGCTCTGGCGGCACGCCGCCTGCGCCGGGTAGGCTGATGGCTTCCGCCTCCGCACGCCCGACCGGCAGGGACCGATCATGCGCCTAGCGAAGCTGCCTGCCTGGCTGAAGCCGGCGCCCGACTCGTTGGTGGCCGACAGCGTGGCCCGCGGCAAGTCGCCGTGGACCGATGCCGTGCACCTGTTGTGGACCGCCTGGCTGTTCATCACGCCCGTGTTCGACCACGACGCCTGGAACCGCCACTGGCTGCTGCTTACCGCGCTGTCCTACCCGGTGTTCCTGGCGCTCTACGGCATGTGCTGCATCGCTTCGCGCCGCGCGTCGCGCGCCTATGCGGGCGGCATGCTGGTGTTGTGCATGGTGATGCTGCCCTGGTACCCCAGCGGCATGACCTACTTCGTGTTCGGCTGCGTGATGCTGCGGGTCTGCCGGATGCCGTTCCGCACCTACATGCTCACCCTCTCCGGGCTCAACGTGGCGCTGCTGGCCGAGGCGTGGCTGCTGCACTACCCGTGGCAGGCAACATTCACGATGCCGATCGTCACCTTCATCATCGGCCTGATCATCAACGCCGAGCGGACCAGCAGCGAGAAGGACGCCGAGCTTCGGTTGTCGCACGAGGAGGTGCGCCGGCTCGCCGCGAACGCCGAGCGCGAGCGCATCGGCCGCGACCTGCACGACCTGCTCGGCCATACGCTGTCGCTGATCACGCTGAAGCTGGAGTTGTCGCGCAAGCTGTTCGATCGCGACAGCGAGGCGGCCCGGCGCGAGATGAGCGAAGCCGAAGCGGTGGCCCGGCACGCGCTGGCCGAGGTGCGCGCGGCGGTCACCGGCATCCGCGCCACCGACCTGGCCGCCGAGCTGGCCTCGGCCCGCCTGCTGCTGGCTTCCTCGCGCGTACACCTCGACTACGAGATCGGTGTCGCCGCGCTGCCCGAGGCGGTGGAGCGCCACTTCGCGCTGGTGATCCGCGAGGCCTCGACCAACATCGTGCGCCATGCGCGCGCCAGCGAGGCACGGATCCGCCTGCACTGCGACCTCGGCGAGGTGGTGCTGGAGATCTGCGACAACGGCCGCGGTGGCATCGCCGAGGACGGCAACGGCCTGCGCGGCATGCGCGAGCGGGTGCGCACGCTGGGTGGCCAGCTCGTGATCGACTCGCCGCGCGGGCGCGGCACCCACCTCACGATCCGGGTGCGGGCGCCGACGGCGGAGCCGGTCGCTTCCTCGCATGGGGAGGTGTCTGCCGCGGCGCTCACCGATGCAGGCAGGAGCGCGGCTTGAGCATGCCCGCCGAACGCGCAGGGAATGGCATGCCGCAGAGCGGGCTCGCCGCGACCTTCCGCCGCCTGTTCCGGCCGCACCCGGAATCGCTGCTCGGCCGGTTGCACTCGCCGCTCTACCTGCGCTGGCAGGCCGTGCTCCAGCTTGCTTCGGTGGTCGCGCTGGTCAAGCTGCCGATGGAGACCCGCTTCGAGCCGGGCTGGCTGGTCGCGACGCTTCTGTCGCTGGTGCCCTACCTGATCTGTTACGGCCGCATGTACCTCCGGCCGATCCGCCAGATGCCGCTGAACGCCGCCGGGCTGATGCTCACCGCGCTGGCACTGGCGCCCTTCAACCAGGGCGCCGTCGTCTACCTGATCGTCGCCGGCCTCACCATGGCGCTGCATCCGTCCTGGCGCGCGTGGATCGGCACGGTGATCGCGGCCTCCGCGGCGGCGGCGGTCGTGGTCGCCACGACCGGTGCGCCGCAGGGCATGCTGGTGGCCGTGCCGCTGGCCTCGCTGTTCGGTGGCTTCGGCAACCGGGTCTACATGCGTGGCGTGCGCCGCGACGCCGAGCTGCGGCTGTCGCAGGAGGAAGTGCGCCGGCTGGCCACCCTGGCCGAGCGCGAGCGGATCGGCCGCGACCTGCACGACCTGCTCGGCCACACGCTGTCGCTGGTGGCGATCAAGTCGGAGCTGGCGCGCCGGCTGGCCCGGCGCGACACAGCCGCGGCCGAGCGCGAGATGGAAGAGGTCGAGCGCGTGGCCCGCCATGCGCTGGGCGAGGTGCGCGCTGCGGTCACCGGCATGCGTCGCGGCGACCTCGCCGCCGAGCTGGTCTCCGCCCGCCTCATGCTCGAGGCGTCCGGCATCCTGCTCGGCGGCGGCGCGACCGAATCGCTGACGCTGCCGCGCGAGGTCGAGGCGCCGCTCGCGCTGGTGCTGCGCGAGGCGGTCACCAACATCCACCGGCACGCGCGCGCCACCGAGGCGCGCATCGAGATATCCAGCGAGGAAGGCGAATTCAGGATGCGGATCAGCGACAACGGATGCGGCGGGCTGGCCGCGCACGGCAACGGCATCAGCGGCATGCGCGAACGACTGCGCGCGCTCGATGGCCGCCTCATGATCGAGTCGCCGCCGCGCAAGGGCACCACGATCACCGTGGTCGTGCCGCTGGCGGTGGACGGCCATGCCGCGTCGCCGGCGCGCCGGCTCGGGAGCGCCGCATGATCCGCGTGCTGCTGGCCGAGGACCAGGCAATGGTGCGCGGCGCGCTCTCCGCGCTGCTCAACCTGGAGAGCGACATCGAAGTGCTGGGCAGTGCACCGGACGGCGAGTCGGCCTGGCGCGAACTCCAGCGGCTGAAGCCCGACGTGCTGGTGACCGACATCGAGATGCCCGGCCTCACCGGGCTGGAACTGGCCCAGCGCATCCAGCGCCACGCGCTGCCGATCAAGGTGATCATCGTCACCACCTTCGCCCGTCCCGGCTTCCTGCGTCGCGCGTTGGAGGCCGGCGTGTCCGGCTACCTGCTCAAGGATGCGCCGGCGGAGAACCTGGCCGAGGCGCTGCGCATGGTCCATCGCGGCGGGCGCTCGATCGACCCCCAGCTGGCGCTGGATGCCTGGTCGGAAGCCGATCCGCTCAACGACCGCGAGCGCCAGGTGCTGCGCCTGGCCGGCGAGGGGCAGAGCGCCAGCGACATCGCCAGCCAGTTGCACCTGTCGCACGGCACGGTGCGCAACTACCTGTCCGAGGCGATCGGCAAGCTCGGCGTCGGCAACCGCATCGAGGCGTACCGGCTGGCGCGGCAGAAGGGGTGGCTGTAGCCGCTACGCCGCGACCCAGCCGCCGCGCCGCGCGATGCGCCGGGCCATCCACGCCATCGCCCCACCGCGCACCGCCATGAAGCCGAGGAAGGCCAGCCACAGGCCGTGGTTGCCCAGCGGGTGCAGCGCGATGGCGAGGGCCAGGAAGGCGGCGCCTGCGAGCAGCATGGTGTCGCGCATCTCGCGGGCGCGGGTGGCGCCGACGAACAGGCCGTCGAACAGGTAGCTCCACACCCCGACCAGCGGCAGCATGGCGAGGTAGGGCAGGTAAGCGTAGGCCACCGCGCGCACCGGCGCGATGTCGGTCTGCAGGTCGACGAACAGGTGCCCACCCAGTGCGAACAGCACGGCGAAGGCGAGGCTGCCGAGCAGCGACCAGCCACCGGCCACCACCAGCGCGCGGCGCAGCGCCGGACCATCGCCTGCGCCCACCGCGTGGCCGGCCAGTGCCTCCACTGCATTGGCCAGACCGTCCAGTGCGTAGGCGGTGAGCATCAGGCCGTTGAGCAGCAGAGCGTTGGCGGCGACCACCGTATCGCCCAGCCGCGTGCCCAGCACGGTGACGGCGAAGAACACCCCCTGCAGCGCCAGGCTGCGGACCAGGATGTCGCGGTTCACGCCCAGCAACGGTCGCCACGCCGCCCAGCGGCGCAGCGTCGACGGGTGCAGCCGACCGGGGAAGTACCGCAGCTGGCCGCGGATGGCGGCAAGGCCGGCCAGCGCGCCCAGCCACTCGCCGCAGACGGAGGCCGCCGCGATGCCCGGCACGCCCCAGCGCAGCCCGAGCACGAACACCAGGTTCAACGCGATGTTCGCCACGTTGGTCAGCACCGTCACCCGCAGCGCCAGCCGGGCGCGGTGCATGCCGAGGAACCAGCCCGCCAGCGCGGCGTTCATGAGCGCCGCAGGCAGCCCGAGCAGGCGGATGCGCAGATAGCTTCGGGTCAGTGTGTCGAGCGTGGCCGAGGGCTTCATCAGGTGCAGCAGCGGGCCGAGCAGCGGCAGGGCGAACAGCACGGTGGCCAGCGCCAGCCCCGCGGCCAGCAACAGGGCCTGTGCCAGCACCTGGCGCAGCGCATCGCCATCGCGACGTCCTCCGGCCTGCGCGGCGAAGCCGATCGTCCCCATGCGCAGGAAGCCGAAGATCCAGATCGGCAGCGTATACACCGCGCTGCCCACCGCCACCGCCCCCAGTTGCCCGGCATGCGCGAGGTGGCCGGCCACGGTGCTGTCCACCAGCGCCACCAGCGGCACGGTGAGATTGGAGGCGATCATCGGCGCGGCCAGCGCCCACACCTGACGATGGGTCGGGCGGTGGTTCCAGTCCTGGAGCAGTCGGGGCATGCGGCTGGTGGAGGCGGGTTGAAAGGTCATTGTTCCACGCGCAGGTGCCGCTCACGACCACGTGCGGGATAATCGCCGCTTTCCCGCACCCGGCGGGGTCGCCCGAAGCCGCCCGTGAAGAAGTCCGATTTCGATTTCCACCTCCCGCCCGAACTGATCGCCCAGGCCCCGCTGCCGGAACGATCGGCCAGCCGCCTGCTGCACCTGGATGCCTCGGTCGGATCGATGACCGACCGCATGTTCCGCGAGTTGCCGGAGTTCCTGCGGCCGGGCGACCTGCTGGTATTCAACGACACCCGCGTGCTGCCGGCCCGGCTTTACGGCCGCAAGGACACCGGCGGCGCGGTGGAGATCCTGATCGAGCGCGTCACCGGTGCGCACGAGGCCATCGTGCAGCTGGGCGTGAGCAAGAAGCCGAAGGAGGGCGGGCGGATCGAACTGGGCGACGGTAGCCATGCGGTGGTGCTGGGCCGGGAGGAGGCGTTCTTCCGCCTGCGCTTCGAGTCGCACGAGCCGCTGGAAAAGCTGCTGCACAAGCTCGGCGAGATGCCGCTGCCGCCGTACATCGAGCGCGGCGCCGAGGACAGCGACCTGGAGCGCTACCAGACCGTGTACGCCCGCGAGCCCGGCGCAGTGGCCGCGCCGACCGCCGGCCTGCACTTCGACGAGCCGATGCTCGAGCGCCTCGAGGCGATGGGTGTGCAGTCCGGCTACGTCACCCTGCACGTGGGCGCGGGTACCTTCCAGCCGGTGCGGGCCGACGACATCAGGAACCACCACATGCACCGCGAGTGGCTCAACGTCGGCGCCCACCTGGTGGAGCAGGTGCGCCGCACCCGGGCGGCCGGCGGCCGGGTGATCGCCGTGGGCACCACCGTGGTACGGGCGCTGGAGAGCGCCAGCGTGGACGGCGAGCTGCACCCGTTCGCCGGCGAGACGCAGATCTTCATCTTCCCGGGCTACCGCTTTTCCAGCATCGACGGCCTGATCACCAACTTCCATCTGCCGCAGTCCACCCTGCTGATGCTGGTGTCGGCGCTGGCCGGACGGGAGTTCATGCTCGCGGCCTACCGCCACGCGGTGGCCGAGCGCTACCGTTTCTTCTCCTATGGCGACGCGATGCTGATCCTGCCGCCGGCGCCCGAGGCGGTGCGCTGACGGAACCCCGTCACCGGGCGTCCGGCCACGCCGGCCCGCCGTCGCGAAGTCGACGCGCGCCCTTTCCGGCGCGCGTCAAGAAACTGCCGCAGTGTCCGCCGTTCCGCATTCCCGTGCGGTTCGTGGCGCGTGGCACGCGGTTTGCTAAATCCCCCTCGGAACGTCCCGCCCCGCGCGGGGCCAGGCACGCCAGCACATTTCCGAGGGTTTCATGGACAACGCCGCACCCGATCCCAGTCTCGTCGCTACGCCCAAGCCGAAGCGCGGCCGGCTGATCATCCTCATCATCCTCGCCCTGGTGGTGCTCGGCGGTGCCGGTGCCGGCCTGTACGCCGCTTTCGGCCCGCGCCACGCCGCCGGCAAGGTGGACGAGGCGCAGGCGGAAAAGAAGAAACCCGAGCTGTTCCTGCCGCTGGACCCGGCCTTCGTCGTCAATTTCCGCGACGACCAGGCGGCGCGCTACCTGCAGGTGGGCGTGACCCTGATGAGCCACGAGCAGGCATCGCTGGACGCCGCGAAGGAAGCCCAGCCGGTGATCCGCAACCAGCTGCTGCTGCTGTTCAGCGGGCAGAGCTACCCGAACCTGATCGACGCGGCCGGCAAGGAAAAGCTGCAGGCACAGGCGCTGGCTGCGGTGCAGAAGATCGTGCAGGAGCGCACCGGCAAGCCGGGTATCGACGCCCTGTACTTCACCAGCTTCGTGATGCAGTAACCGAAGGAGACCGGCGATGAGCGACCTGCTTTCCCAGGACGAGATCGATGCTCTGCTCAACGGCGTGGAGGGCGGCGCGGTCGAGACCGAGACCGACGAGCCGCTGCCGGCCGACGCCGTCATCCAGTACGACTTCACCCAGCAGGACCGCATCGTGCGCGGCCGCCTGCCGACGCTGGAGATGGTCAACGACCGCTTCGCGCGCTACTTCCGCACCGGCGTGTTCAACGTGCTGCGCAAGACCGCCGAGGTCTCGGTGCTGGGCGTGAAGATGGTCAAGTTCGCCGAGTACGTGCACGGGCTGGCCGTGCCGAGCAACCTCAATCTGGTGAGGATCAAGCCGCTGCGCGGCACCGCCCTGGTGGTGATGGAGCCGCGGCTGGTGTTCACCGTGATCGACAATTTCTTCGGCGGCGACGGCCGCTTCCATGCGCGCATCGAAGGACGGGATTTCACGGCGACCGAGAACCGCGTGATCCAGATCATGCTGGTGGAGCTGTTCGCCGCCATGGTCGAGGCCTGGGCGCCGGTGTTGCCGCTGGAGTTCGAGTACCTCAACTCCGAGATCAATCCGCAGTTCGCCAATATCGTCAGCCCGACCGAAACGGTGGTGGTCTCGCGCTTCCACGTGGAGCTGGACGGCGGTGGCGGCGAGATCCACCTGACCCTGCCGTACGCCATGGTCGAGCCGATCCGCACCCTGCTCGATGCCGGCGTGCAGAGCGACCGCGTCGACCGCGACGACCGCTGGAGCGAGACCCTGCACGAGGAAATCCTCGACGCCGAGGTCGAGCTGACCTCGCTGCTGCTGGAGACCGAGCTGGCCATCGGCGACTTCCTCCAGCTGCGCCCGGGCGACGTGATTCCCGTGCAGCTTCCCGAGCTGACCACCGTGTTCGCCGAGGACGTGCCGATCTTCCGCGGCCGCTACGGCCAGACCAACGGCCACAAGGCCGTGCGATTCCAAGCCCCTGCCGGCCGCCGCGAGACGCGCCTGCAAAGCGAATTTTCCATGGAGCAGATCCCGTCATGAGCACCACGCCCGAAGCCGCCCAGGTCGCCGCCGACCGCGTTCCGCTGGAAAACATGGACCAGCACGACGTCAACCTCGACATGATCCTCGACGTGCCGGTCACGCTGGCGATGGAGGTCGGCCGCACCCGCATCAGCATCCGCAACCTGCTGCAGCTCAACCAGGGCTCGGTGGTGGAACTGGACCGTGCCGCCGGCGAGCCGCTGGACGTGTTCGTCAACGGCACCCTGGTCGCCCACGGCGAGGTGGTGGTGATCAACGAGAAGTTCGGCATCCGCCTGACCGACGTGATCAGCCCCGCCGAGCGCGTGCGCAAGCTGCGCTGAGGCGGACCGCATCGTGCTCGCCCTCCTTGCCCAGGCCGCTCCGGCCGCGGCCGCCGCCGCCAACACGGCGACCGACTTCAACGTCGGCGCCGAGCTGCTGCGCGTGGTGCTCAGCCTGGCCGGCATCATCGGCCTGATCGTCGCCGCCGGCTGGCTCAGCAAGCGCCTGCAGGCGCGCACCGTGCCGGGTGGCCGGCGCATCCGCTGCGTGGAGACGCTGGCGGTCGGCGCCCGTGATCGCGTGTTGCTGCTCGAAGCCCACGGCAAGCGCCTGCTGGTGGGGGCCGGTCCGGGCGGCCTGCGCACCCTGCACGTGTTCGAGGGCGAACTGCCGCCGCCGGAGGAAGCCGCCCCGCCGGCCGCACCGATGCCAGGCTTCGCCGAGCTGCTCAACCGCTGGAAGCGCAATCCATGATGTCGCCGCGCCTGTGTTTCCGTTTGCCGCGGCTGGTGCTGCTGCTCATCCTGGCGCTGTTGCCGCTGGTCGGCCAGGCCGCGCCGCAATCCGCTCCGGCCGCTGCGCCGGCGATGACCATGCCGGCGATGCCGTCCGGTCCGGGCGCGGGGATTCCTGTGCTCACCGTGAAGAGCGCGCCGGGCGGCGGCCAGAACTGGACGCTGTCGCTGCAGGTACTGGCCCTGATGACGGTGCTGACCCTGCTGCCGGCCGTGTTGCTGATGATGACCTCGTTCACCCGGATCATCATCGTGCTCGGCTTCCTGCGCCAGGCGCTGGGCACGCAGTCCACGCCGCCGAACCAGGTGCTGCTGGGGCTGGCGCTCTTCCTCACCCTGTTCGTGATGTCGCCGGTGCTGAACAAGTCCTACGTAGACGGCGTGAAGCCGTACATGGACGGCCAGCTCACCGCCGAGCAGGCGCTGCCGGCCGCCACCGCGCCGTTCAAGCGCTTCATGCTCGACCAGACGCGCGACGCCGACCTGCAGATGTTCACCCACCTGGCCGGCGACCAGCCCTACGCCAGCAAGGATGCCGTGCCGCTGCGCGTGGCGATGCCGGCGTTCGTCACCTCGGAGCTCAAGACCGCGTTCCAGATGGGCTTCCTGCTGTTCATCCCGTTCCTGATCATCGACCTGGTGGTGGCCAGCGTGCTGATGTCGATGGGCATGATGATGGTCTCGCCGATGATCATCTCGCTGCCGTTCAAGATCATGCTGTTCGTGCTGGTCGACGGCTGGACGCTCCTCATCGGCACGCTGGCGGGGAGCTTCTACACATGACGCCCGAATCGGTCATCCAGTTCGGCCAGCACGCGCTGTACGTCGCCATGCTGGTCGCCGCGCCGCTGCTGCTCACCGCGTTGGCCGTCGGCCTGCTGATCGGCGTGATCCAGGCGGCCACGCAGATCAACGAAATGACCCTCAGCTTCATCCCGAAGCTGATCGCGATGGCCGCGGTGGCGCTGATCACCGGCCCGTGGATGCTGCGCACCCTGGTGCGCTTCACCCACGACCTGATCACCGGCTTGCCGGGGGCGATCAAGTGACCGAGGTCGACCTGGTCCAGCTGCAGCAGTGGGTCGGTTCACTGCTGTGGGCGCTGGGCCGGGTCGGCGGCCTGGTGCTGGTGGCACCGGTGTTCGGCAACCCCACGCTTCCCGCGCGCATCCGCGTCGGCGTCACCGTGATGCTTACTTTGGTGTTGGCGCCGCTGTCGCCGGCGGCGGTCGATCCGTTGTCCGCGGCCGGCGTGGGCACGATGGTCGGCCAGGTGCTGATCGGCGTGGCGATCGGCTTCGTGCTGCGGCTGGTGTTCGAGGCGGTCGCCTTCGGCGGCCAACTGGTGGCGCAGAGCATGAGCCTGGGTTTCTCCGAGGTGGTCAACCCGGAGGGCGGCGGCAGCACGCCGTCGCTGAGCCAGCTCTACATGATCCTGGTGACGCTGATCTTCCTGGCCATGAACGGTCACCTGCAGCTGGTCGCGCTGCTGGCCGACAGCTTCAAGACGCTGCCGCCGGGGCAGGGCGTGCTCGGCCCGAACGCGCTGCACGCGGTGGTGATGTTCGGTGCCCAGCTGTTCGGCGGCGCCGTGCGCGTGGCGCTGCCGGCGGTGACCTCGCTGCTGGTGGTGAACATCGGTTTCGCGGCGATCAGCCGTGCCGCGCCGTCGATGAACCTGTTCGCAGTCGGTTTCCCGATCACCGTCACCTTGGGCATGGTGGTGCTGTGGCTGTCGCTGCGCAGCTTGCCGGGCGCCTTCGAATCGCTGACCGACAGGGCCTGGTCGCTGATGGGCCAGTTGGCTCGTTGAGGAGGGCGCCGTGAGCGAAGAAAGCAGCGCCGAAGACCGCACCGAACAACCTTCCGAAAAACGCCTCAAGGAAGCGCGCGAAAAAGGCGACGTCCCGCGATCGCGCGACCTGTCCGGCGCCCTGGTGGTGCTGGCCGGCGTGGCGGCGATGATGGCCACCGCGCCATCGGCGATGGCGCATGCGCGCGCGATCTACGGCCTCGGCCTTTCCTACAGCCGTGACGCGCTGTTCTCCGGGGCGTTGCCGGGTCGCGCGCTGCACGCGGCGCTGAGCGAGGCACTGGCGATGTTCGCCCCGGTGGCGATCAGCACGGTGCTGGCCACGCTGGCCGGTCCGATCCTGCTGGGTGGCCTGAACTTCAGCGCCGAGGCGCTGCAGCCGAAATTCGAGCGGCTCGATCCGATCGCCGGACTGGGCCGGATCTTCGCCATGCGCGGCCTGGTGGAGCTGGGCAAGGCGCTGGTCAAGCTGACCCTGATCGGCTTCGCGCTGGTGCTGCTTTTACGTCACTGGGAAGGCGATTTATTGACGACCGGCCGCGGCGACGTCGGCTTCGGCATCGCCTCGGCGATCGGCCTGCTCGGCCGGGCCGCGCTCACCTTCGGGGTGATCCTCGGACTGATCGGCGGCTTCGACGCCCTGTACCAGCGCTTCGACCACAACAAGCGCCTGCGCATGACCAAGCAGGAGCTCAAGGACGAGGCCAAGGAGACCGAGGGCAACCCCGAGCTCAAGGGTCGCATCCGCCAGGTGCAGTACCAGATGGCGCAGCGCCGGATGATGCAGGACCTGCCCACCGCCGATGTCGTGGTGACCAACCCGACCCACTTCGCGGTGGCCCTGAAATACGACGAAAACCGCTTTGGCGCGCCGCGCGTGATCGCCAAGGGCGTGGACGTGATGGCCCAGCAGATCCGCGCCGTGGCGGGTGGCCACCGTATCCCGCTGGTCGAGGCGCCGCCGTTGGCACGCGCCTTGTATGCAACGACCGAGCTGGGTCGGGAAATTCCCGCGTCGCTGTACGTCGCGGTGGCGCAGATCCTGGCCTACGTCTACCAGCTGAAGACGGCCACGGCCCGGGGCGACGCCCCGCCGAAGCCGCCCCAGCCGGACATCGATCCGGACCTGATGGGTCCATACAAGCTCTAGGGATACGCGCATGGCCACCGTCGCACTCGATAACCTCAAGCAGATCGGACGACGTGGCATAGGGGCACCGGTGATCCTGCTGGCGGCGCTGGCGATGATCATGCTGCCGCTGCCGCCGTTCCTGCTGGACATGCTGTTCAGCTTCAACATCGCGCTGTCGCTGGTGATCCTGCTGGCGGTGATCTACGTGATGCGGCCGCTGGAGTTCGCCGCGTTCCCGACCGTGGTGCTGATGGCCACCCTGCTGCGACTGGCGCTGAACATCGCCTCCACCCGCGTGGTGCTGATGCACGGCCACGACGGTCCCGGCGCCGCCGGCAAGGTGATCGAGGCGTTCGGCGAGTTCGTCATCGGCGGCAACTTCGCGGTCGGCCTGGTGGTGTTCGCCATCCTCACCATCATCAACTTCGTGGTGGTCACCAAGGGCGCCACCCGCGTGTCGGAAGTGACCGCCCGCTTCACCCTGGACGCGATGCCCGGCAAGCAGATGGCGATCGACGCCGACCTCAACGCCGGCCTGCTGACCCAGGAACAGGCGCGCGAGCGCCGCCAGGAAGTGCGCGAGGAGGCGGATTTCTACGGCTCGATGGACGGTGCCTCCAAGTTCGTCCGCGGCGACGCCACCGCCGGCATCCTGATCCTCATCATCAACATCGTCGGCGGCTTCTTCGTCGGCGTGCTGCAGCACGGCCTGTCGGCCTCCGAAGCGGCCAAGACCTACACCCTGCTGACCATCGGCGACGGCCTGGTCGCGCAGGTGCCCTCGCTGATGCTGTCGATCGCCGCTGCGGTGATCGTCACCCGCGTCTCCAAGGCGCAGGACATGGGCAAGCAGCTGGTCTCGCAGATGTTCGGCCAGCCGCGCGCATTGGCGGTGGCTGGCGCGGTGCTGGGCATCATGGGCCTGGTGCCGGGCATGCCGAACATCGCCTTCCTGCTGCTGGGCTGCACCTGCGGCGGCGCGGCGTGGCTGATGATCCGGCGCGAGCGCGATGCCGCCGCGCGCGTGGCGCAGCAGGCCACCGAGGTGCCGGCCCCGGCCGCGCCGACCGAGCGCCTGGAGCTGGGCTGGGAAGACGTCGCCAGCGTCGATCCGCTGGGCCTGGAGGTGGGCTACCGGCTGATCCCGCTGGTGGACACCCACCAGGGCGGCGAGCTGATGGGACGGATCAAGTCGGTGCGCCGCAAGCTCTCGCAGGAACTGGGCTTCCTGGTGCCGCCGGTGCACATCCGCGACAACCTGGACCTGGGCCCCAACACCTACCGCATCACCCTGATGGGCGTGCCGATGGGCGAGGCCGAGGTGCACACCGACCGCCTGCTGGCGATCAACCCCGGCCAGGTGCACGGCCAGGTGCCGGGTATCAGCACGCGCGATCCGGCGTTCGGGCTGGAGGCGGTGTGGATCGAGCAGGGCCAGCGCGACAACGCCCAGTCGCTGGGCTACACCGTGGTCGATCCGGCCACGGTGATCGCCACCCATCTCTCGCACATCCTGGGCAACCACGCCCACGAACTGCTCAGCCACCAGGACGTGCAGCAGCTGCTGGACCGGCTGGCGCAGAGCGCGCCGAAGCTGGTGGAAGACCTGGTGCCCAAGCGCCTGCCGCTGGGCACGGTGGTCAAGGTGCTGCAGAACCTGCTGGCCGAGCGGGTGCCGATCCGCAACATGCGTTCGATCGTCGAATCGTTGGCGGAGCACGCCAGCCAGAGTCAGGATCCCGGCGTGCTCACCGCCGCCGTCCGGGTCACCCTGGGCCGGCAGATCGTGCAGGAGATCACCGGGCTGGGCACCGAGGTGCCGGTCATCACGCTGGCACCGGAGCTGGAGCAGATCCTCACCCAGTCGCTCACCGGCAGCGGCGGCACCGGCGCGGCGGTGGAGCCGGGCCTGGCCGACCGCCTGCAGCAGGGCGTGGCCGATGCCGCGCGCAAGCAGGAAATGAGCGGCGAACCCGCGGTGCTGCTGGTCTCGCCGCCGCTGCGGCCGTGGCTCGCGCGGTTCACCCGTCACGTGGCACAGAACCTGCACGTACTCGCCTACAACGAGGTGCCTGACAACCGCCGGGTGCGGCTGGTGCAGGCGCTGGGACGCTGAGCGAGGAATCCGCGATGAGAACTGATCGACACGTCACGAGCGAACCGCCGGTGGTCATCCGACCGCAGGCCTCGGCGGACTGGCACCGCGTGGCGGGCCATCCCGCCGGCATCGTCGTCCTGACTGCCGAGCCCGTGCGCCGCGTCGCGAAGAGCGCCTCGATCCCGGTTTCCCGCCATCCGCTGCGGAGCAAGCACGTATGAAGATCAAACGTTTCGTCGCCTCCGACATGCGCCAGGCCATGCGCCTGGTGCGTGAGGAGCAGGGTCCGGACGCGGTGATCCTGTCCACCCGCCGCCTGCCCGAGGGCATCGAGATCATCGCCGCGCTCGACTACGACGAGGCGTTGGTGCGCGAAGCTGCCCGTCACGGCGCGCCGCCGGCCGGCGACGTGGCGCCGACGCCGGAAGTCAAACAGCCGACGCCGGCCGAGCACGTGCCGGCCGCCCGTCACGGCCGCCTCGGCCGCCGGTCGATGCCGGACGCCCCGGTGCCCCCGGCCGAGGTCGCGGCCACCACGGCGCCGCGTCCCGCCCCGGCATCGCTGCCGTATGGCGAAGAGCTCGCCGAGGACACGGTGGCCCTGACGCGTTCCACCCGTCGCGCGCCGACGCCGGCCAGCGCGAGCGGCAACGTCGCACCGGCCCGTGCCGCCGCGGCGACGGTGAGCCGGGCGCCGGCACCCGCGACGTCCGCCCCGAACCCGGCCACGGCAACGAAGTCGCCGGTCGCGGCGAGCGCGGTCACGGCGGCTCCTGATGCGCCGGCCGCCGCAGCCGCCACGGCCACCGAAGCGCCGGCGGTGCACCCGGCGATCGAGCGCGCCATGCAGGACACCGCCCGCATGCGCGCCGAGCTGGGCTTTCTGCGCGAGATGCTGGAGATGCAGCTGTCCAGCCTGGCCTGGAACGACATGGAGCGCCGCCACCCGCTGCGCGCCCGCGTGCTGCGCGAACTCACCCGCCTGGGCATCGACGCCGACGTGGCCCGCAAGCTGGCCGACGACCTGCCCGAGCAGATCAGCGCCGAGCAGGCGCGCTACCTGCCGCTGGGCATGCTCAGCCGCAGCGTGGCGATCAGCGGTCGCGGCGACAGCGACGGCGGCATGATCGCCCTGGTCGGCCCGACCGGCGTGGGCAAGACCACCACGATCGCCAAACTCGCGGCCCGTGCGGTGGTGCGCCACGGCGCCGCCAACGTGGCGTTGGTCAGCACCGACCACTACCGCATCGGCGCCGCTGCCCAGCTCGAGCACTACGGCCGCCTGATGGGCGTGCGCGTGTACCCGGCCGACGACGCGGCGAGCCTGCGCCAGGTGCTGGAGATGCTCAAGGGCAAGCACACCGTGCTGATCGACACCGCCGGCGTGTCCGGCACCGATCCGCGGCTGGAGCAGCAGATGGACGTGCTCAACGAGGTCGCCCACAGCGACGGCATCGCGCTGCGCATCTCGCTGGTGCTGGCGGCCAACGCGCAGTCGCAGTCGCTGGAGGAATCCGTGCGCGCCTACATGCCGCTGGAGCCGGCCAGCGTGGTGCTGACCAAGCTGGACGAGGCGCCCAACCTCGGTGGCGCGCTGTCGGTGCTGATCCGCCACAAGCTGCCGCTGGACTACACCACCGACGGCCAGCGCGTGCCGGAAGACCTCGCCGTGGCCGACGCCCGCGTGCTGGTGCTGCGCGCCGCGCATGCGCTGAAGACAGCCGCGCCGCCGCTGGACGACGGCATGCTCGCCGAGCGCTTCGGCTTTGCGGTGGCCCACGCATGAACGCGCTGTCCACCTTCGACGACTTTTCCGACGCCGCGGCGGATCCGCGCGCGGCTTCCATGAATCAGGCCTGGGGACTCAAGCAGATGGTTTCGTCGATCAGCGGCACCGGCATCGCCACCCCTGACCGGTTGGCCGGGACGCAGGCGGCCAATCTCGATCGGCGCACATCCCGCCACCGCTGCCGCACCATCGCCGTGTGCGGCGGCAAGGGCGGTGTGGGCAAGACCACGGTGGCGGTGAACCTGGGCATGACCCTGGCCATGATGGGCCGCGACACCCTGCTGCTGGATGCCGACGTCGGCCTGGCCAACGTCGACGTGCTGCTTGGCCTGGCGCCCTCGCGCCACCTCGGCCACATGCTCGACGGCCAGTGCGCGCTGCAGGACCTGATCATGGAGGCCCCGCACGGGCTGAAGGTGATCCCCGCCGGCTCCGGCGCGCGCCGGCTGGCGCAGATGGGCTCGGGCGAGCAGGCCGCGGTCATCCGCGCCTTCGACGAGCTCCCGCAGGTGCCGGAGTTCCTGCTGGTGGACACCGCTGCCGGCATCTCGGACTCGGTGTCGATGTTCGCCGCCGCGGCTGACGACGTGCTGCTGGTGGTGTGCGACGAGCCCGCCTCGATCACCGACGCCTATGCGATGGCCAAGGTGCTCAGCCGGGATTTCGGGGTCAAGCGGCTGCACATGGTGGCCAACATGGTGCGCAACCTGGGCGAGGCCCGGGCGCTGCACCAGAAGCTGGCCCGGGTGACCGACCGGTTCCTCGACGTGATGCTGGATTTCATGGGCTGGGTGCCGCAGGACGAGCGCCTGCGCCAGGCCATCCGCCGCCAGAACGCGGTGGTGGACATGGCGCCGGGCAGTCGTTCGGCACAGGCATTCAAGCAATTGGCAGGTGCGGCCGATACATGGGCAGAACCCGATCGTCAGGGGCTCGGCCGCATCGCTTTCTTCGGTGGTCAGGCTGCACCGGCGACGGGGTGGTGAGATGAGCGTGGCGACGGAATACCTGCAACTACAACGGCAAAGCGCCGACGAACTGGTGAAAACGCATGCGCCGCTGGTCAGGCGCATCGCCTATCACCTGATGGGGCGGCTGCCGCCCAGCGTCGACGTGGGCGATCTCATCCAGGCGGGCATGATCGGCCTGCTGGAGGCGGCGCGTAACTACGCGACGGATCGTTCGGCCAGCTTCGAGACGTATGCGGGCATCCGGATCCGTGGCGCGATGCTCGACGAGTTGCGACGGACCGACTGGACGCCGCGCTCGGTCCACCGCAAGGCGCGTGAAGTCGCCGACGTGGTGCGCCAGGTCGAGATCGAGACCGGCGCGGACGCCGACGATGCGGAGGTCATGAAGCGGTTGGGCATGACCGCCGACGAGTACCACCAGGTGCTGGCCGATGCCGCCAGCGCCCGGTTGCTGAGCCTCACGGCGCCGGACGACGGCGACGGAAGCCCGGCGATGGACGTGGCCGACGCCAACAGCCTCGGCCCGGCGGAGGGACTGGAGCAGGACGGCCTGCGCCAGGCGTTGATCGACGCGATCACCACCCTGCCGGAGCGCGAGCAACTGGTGATGTCGCTGTATTACGAGCAGGAACTCAACCTGAAAGAGATTGGCGCGGTGCTCGGCGTCACCGAGTCGCGGGTCTGCCAGATCCACGGCCAGGCCATCATCCGGTTGCGCGCGCGCATGACCGGGTGGCGGGACGACGACTGAGCGACGCACGGAAACACTAGGGCTGGCGCACGACCGCGAGGCGTGCAAGTGGAGACGGGCTTGAACAAGAACATGAAAATCCTGGTGGTGGACGACTTTTCCACCATGCGCCGCATCGTGAGGAACCTGCTGGTAGAGCTGGGTTTCGCCGGCAACCTCATCCAGGAGGCCGACGACGGCGAGGCGGCCATCGCGATGCTCAAGGCCCAGCCGTTCGACATGGTCGTGACCGACTGGAACATGCCGAACATGACCGGCATCGACCTGCTGCGCGCGATCCGTGCCGAGCCGGCGCTGAAGACCATGCCGGTGCTGATGGTCACGGCCGAGAACAACCGCGACCAGATCATCGCCGCCGCGCAGGCCGGCGTGAACGGCTACATCGTCAAGCCCTTCACCGCCGCCACGCTGCAGGAAAAGCTGACCAAGATCTTCGAACGGCTCGCTGCCGCGGGAGCCGCCGCATGAGCGCGCAACTTTCCCTGACCCGCGAGTCGCTGCCCGACGAGCTGCACCAGCTGCTGACCAGCCCGGACGGCCCGGCCTTCGAACACGCGCTCGATTCCCTCGTGCGCCAGCGCGAGCAGAAACTGTTCCGCGCGCTCGGCGTGCTTGCCCGCGACCTGCACGACGCGGTCAGCCGCCTCGGCGGCGATCTGGTGCAGGAGGGCTACCCCGACAACGTCACCGACGCCCGCAAGCACCTGCAGGACGTGCTGGAGATGAGCTCGCAGGCGGCGCACCGCACCATCGATTTCGCCGAGCGCATGCGCCCGCAGGCGGCGGCGCTGGCCAGCGATGCCCAGGCCATGCTGGCCTCCGCCGATGGCTCGGCCGAGCCGGTGGTCGCGCTGGCGACGCAGGCCAACGCATTCGCCGAGCACTGCACCGCCGGCCTCAACGACATGGTGATGGCGCAGTCCTGGCAGGACCTGTCCGGCCAGCGCATCAAGAAGGTCGTGTCCTTCATCGGCTCGGTGGAGTCGGCGATGATCGAGCTGGTGCGGCTCACCGGCGCGCTGTCCGGTCGCGAGACGGTGGAGGAGGTCGAGAAGATCAACAGCCAGGACGAGGCCGACCGCCTGCTCAGCGAATTCGGCTTCTGAGGCGCGCATGATGCCGATGCCGCTCACGCCGCGCCGCCACCCCGCCGCCACGGCGGCAGGCGAAGCGATGCGCCCGTCGGGGAGAGGGGGCTAGATGGATCCCTCCTTCGATGCCGAATTGCGCGACGACTTCCTGGTCGAGGCCGGGGAGCTGGTCGAACGCCTGGGCGAGCAGCTGGTCGACCTGGAGGCCGCCCCGCAGGACGCGGAACTGCTCAACGCGGTGTTCCGCGCCTTCCACACGGTCAAGGGCGGTGCCGGCTTCCTCAACGTCGAGCCGATGGTGCAGCTGTGCCATCACGCCGAGGACCTGCTCAATGCCGCCCGCAACGGTGCGCTGCTGATCGATCCGCCGCGGATGGACGCGCTGCTCGAGGCGCTGGACCTGCTGCAGGCGATGATGGCCGCGCTGGCCGCCGGCCAGTCCATGGAAATGCCGCCGGCCAGCCTGCTGGCCCGGCTCACCCCCGGCGGAGCGAAGCCCGTGCCGGCTCCGGCTCCGGCGCCGGTCGTGGCCGCACCGCCGCCGTCGTCTGCGCCAGGCACCATCGACGACAGTGAATTCGAAGCGTTGCTGGACTCGCTCTACGGTACGGCGGCGCCGGGCGCGGTCGTGCCGGAGCCCGTGGCTGCGGTCGCCTCGGGCAGCATCGGCGACGACGAGTTCGAGGCGCTGCTGGACCAGCTGCACGGTGGCGGCGCACCGGGAGGCACCTCGGCGGCGCCACCCGCAACGCCGCCCGCCGCACCGGGCGCGATCAACGACGACGAGTTCGAAGCGCTGCTCGACTCGTTGCACGGCACCGGTGTCCCCGGCCAGTTGCCGACCGCCTCCGCACCGCCCGCCGCCGCATCGGCTCCCGTGCCTGCGCCGGCACCCACGGCCCCGGCACCTGCGCCGGCCCGCGCCGCGGCTCCGGCAGCCGAGACCACCGTGCGCGTGGACACCACCCGGCTCGACGCGCTGGTCAACCAGGCCGGCGAGCTCCTGCTGCTGCGCAATCGCCTGCTCACGCTGGCCTCGCGCAACGGCGACGACACCCTGTCGTCCACCGTGGACGAGCTCAACCGCGTGGCGGACGACCTGCAGAGCGCCGTGCTCGGCATGCGCATGCAGCCGGTCGGTCGCCTGTTCCAGCGTTTCCCGCGCATCGTGCGCGACCTCGCCCGCCAGCTCGGCAAGGACGTGGACCTGGTCACCGAAGGCGAGGGCACCGACCTGGACCGCAGCCTGGTCGAGGCGCTGGCCGATCCGATGGTGCACCTGATCCGCAACGCGCTCGACCACGGCCTGGAAGGGCCCGAGGAGCGCGAGCGCGCCGGCAAGCCGCGCCGCGGCACGGTGCGGCTTGCCGCCGCCCAGCGTGGCGAGCGCATCGTCATTTCGGTCAGCGACGACGGCCGTGGCATGAACCCCGAGGTGCTCCGGCGCAAGGCGGTGGAGAAGGGCGTCATCGACGAGGCCCAGGCCGCCCGACTGACCGAGAACGAGTGCTACGAACTGATCTTCCGGGCCGGCTTCAGCACGGCGGCGACCGTATCGGACATCTCCGGCCGCGGCGTCGGCATGGACGTGGTCAAGACCCGCATCACCGAGCTGGGCGGCACCCTGCAGGTGACCTCGAAGCTCGGCCGCGGCAGCACGCTGGAGCTGGCGGTGCCGCTGACCCTGGCGATCCTGCGCGTGCTGATGGTGCGCGTGGGCGATCGCCTGCTGGCGCTGCCGCTGAGCAACGTGGACGAGGTGTTCGAGCTGCGTCCGGGGCAGGATAGCCTGCTCGACGGCCGCATGGTCGCCGCGCATCGCGGGCGCGCCCTGGTGCTGGGCGACCTGTCCGGGTGGGCCGGCGTCACCGGCGCGTCAGGGCGGCACGTGGTGGTGCTGCACATCGGTCACCAGCGCCTGGGCTGCCTGGTGCACGAGGTGCTCGGCCGCGAGGACGTCATGGTCAAGCCGCTCGGCCACCTGTTCGAGGGCGTGGCCGGCGTGGCCGGTGCCACCGTCACCGGCGATGGCCGGCTGGCGCTGGTGCTCGACCTGGCCGGGCTGGCCGACGACAGCGGTGAGCTGCTTCCGTCGATGAGGATGACCGCCTGATGGATCTGGTCAGCATCATCGGTACGATCCTGGCCTTCGTGGTCGTGGCCGTCGGCACGGTGCTCAAGGGCTCCAGCCTGGAGTCGCTGTGGAACCCGGCCGCGTTCCTGATCGTATTCGCCGGCACCTTTGCCGCGCTGATGGTGCAGACCCCGGGCAAGGTGCTCAAGCGCGCCGTGCAATTGCTGCCGCGGGTATACAAGCCGCCACGCCACTACCCGCAGGACCTGATCAGCCAGATCATCGGCTGGAGCGAGATCTCCCGCCGCCAGGGCCTGCTCGGCCTGGAGCCGCAATTGGACGCGCTGGAGGACGGCTTCGCCCGCAAGGGGCTGCAGCTGCTGATCGACGGCGGCGAGCCGGAGGCGATCCGCAGCGTGCTGGAAGTGGAGATGGGCACGCGCGAGCAGATCGACATCGATGCGGCCAAGGTATTCGAGAACGCCGGTACCTACTCGCCCACCATGGGCATCATCGGCGCGGTGATGGGCCTGATGGCGGTGATGCAGAACCTGGCCGATCCCAGCAAACTCGGCCATGGCATCGCCGCCGCGTTCGTCGCCACCATCTACGGCATCGGCCTGGCCAACCTGCTGATGCTGCCGATCGCCTCGCGGCTGAAGGGCACGATCCACAAGCAGACCGAGATGCGCGAGATCCTCGTCGAGGGACTGGTGGCCATCGCGCAGGGCGACAACCCGCGGCAGATCGAGAGCAAGCTGCAGGGCTACCTGCCATGAGGCGCAAGCGCCACGAAGAGCATGTGAACCACGAGCGCTGGGCGATCCCCTACGGCGACCTGATCACCCTGCTGCTGGCGTTCTTCGTGGTGATGTACGCGATGTCCGCGGTCAACGAGGGCAAGTACCGCGTACTGTCGCAGTCGATGATGGAGGCCTTCCACGGCTCCGCCCGCGTGATCGCGCCTTCCAACCTTGCACCCGAGGCCCCGGCCACCGCGGCGCCCGCGGTCGATCCGCAGGCCAGCGGTCGGGGCTCGGCGCTCACGCCGATCGCGCTGCCGGGCTCGGCGGCCCAGCCCGCACCGTCGTCGGAGCAGAAGAACCTCTCCGCCATCCAGCGCAGCGTGGAGGACGCGCTCAAGCCGCTGATCGACAAGAACCTGGTGGCGCTGCGACGCGCGCCGAACTGGCTGGAGATCGAGATCCGCACCGACATCCTCTTTCCCAGCGGCGTGGCCCGCATCGCGCCGCAGGCGCAGAGCGTGCTCGACAACCTGGGCGGCATCCTCGCGCCGTTCCCCAACCCGCTGCGCATCGAGGGCTATACCGACAACCGGCCGATCAGCACGCCGCAGTTCCCCTCCAACTGGGAGCTGTCCGCGGCGCGCGCAGCCAGCGTGGCGCGTCTGTTCGCCGACCACGGCGTGGCGCTCAACCGGCTCGGCATCATGGGCTGGGGCGAGGTGCGCCCGGTGGCCGACAACGCCACCGAGGAAGGTCGCAACCGCAACCGCCGCGTGCTGGTGGTGGTGCTGAGCGACCGCGAAGGCCCGAGCCGCTTCACCGACGACGCCGGCGGCAAGGCGCAGTCGGCCGATGCCGCGCCGCCGGCCGGACCTGCCACCGGCGTGGATGCCGCCGTCGCCCACGCTTTCGCCCCCGCACAACCACAGGCACCCGCCGTGCCGACCGTCGGTCCGGCCACGGTCGCCCCCACGATCACCGTGCATGGCGACGGCACCGCGGTGGCCAGCAACCCGCCTGACCGCGAGTCCCTCCGATGAATACCGCATCGCTCCGCACCCGCACGCCGTCCGTGGAAGCCACCGACCAGTCGTGGCTGGTGTTCGCCCTGGCCGGCCAGCAGTACGCCGCGCCACTGGCCCGGGTCGGCGAGGTGCTGCGTGACGGCGAACTCACCCCCGTGCCGGGCGCCGCGCCCGACCTGCTCGGCATCCGCCACCTGCGCGGGCAGATCGTGCCGGTGATGGACGGGCGCTGCCGCCTCGACCTTCCCCGCCAGCCGGCGGCCGATCACGCGCGCGTGCGCGTGGTGATGCTGCAGGTGGCGGGGCAGACGGTCGGCCTGCGCGTGGACGCCATCGGTGAGCTGATCCACCCCACGCCCGATGCCATCGAACCGCCCCCGGCCGGCCGCGCCCCCCGCCCGGACGACCCGGTCAAGGGCGTGGTGCCCGTCGCCGGCGGTTTCGTCGCGCTGCTGGATATCGCCAAGCTGTGCCGGGTGCCAGGCGAGGGTTGAGGCCGGCAGGCGACATTCGCCGCCGCTCACCGGGGGGAGTCTTGCTTCAAGCGACGGCGCTTCGGCCGAAGCCCGCCGCCTTACTCCCCCGCAAGCTTGAACATCCTGACGGGCTGCCCGTGGCTGAGTGCGGCAATCGAGCGCAACCTGGCCAGCGCGCGCTCGCTATGCAGGTGGCCGTTGTGCAGGGCCCAGCGGGCAACCAGCACCTGGTGCTCTGCGTGGCTCATCTCGCCCCGGGCCATGGCCTCGTAATCAGCTCGCCAGGGTGCGCGTTCCCCGGGTACGTCGAACGCGCACGTCGCGGTCGGATGCTCCAGCGGTGCTCCGCAAGTCAGGCAGGGGATCATGGCAATGCCGTCCGTCGGCTGCTTCATTGGTGGAAAGAAGGATGACGGGCGCCTTCGTGTCCCGCATGGCATGGCAGGTCTCGTAAACGCAGGGCCAGGATGCTCCCCGGCCGGGCGAACGATCGGGTTGGCCTGGACCCCCGCCCAGGCATCAACCAGGAGCGCTCGGTACCAGCCCATAGCGACCCATCACCTGCGCGAGCGCCACCTTGTCCGGCGGTCCGCCGCCACCGAGTACGGCGGCGACATCCCTGAAAAATTGGGCGCCGATGTCGGGTGAGTTCACGACCAAGGCGCGCGCCTGCACTCCGAAGGGGTTGGCGAAGGCGTGAACGGACCCTCTAGGGGTTGAAGCGTCCTCGTTTTTCCGAGTCAGCCGGAAGTAGAGGTGGTTGATGATGCCATGGCGTAGGCGACGGGCGAGAGCCCGCCGAGTGCGCGATGGGG